>JAZRUI010000001.1:0-12268 GCA_045652465.1 Acutalibacteraceae bacterium
TGTATCTCGTGACGATGGCACTGAAAAAGAAAGTAATTCCATCACCAATCAAAAACGTATGCTTTCTAAATACGCAAAAACTAACGGCTTTAAAAACATCAAGGTTTATGAGGATGACGGATTCACCGGCACAAACTTCAATCGACCGGATATGCAACGTCTCTTAGATGACGTTGAAATGGGATATATTTCAACCATTATCGTAAAGGATATGTCTCGTTTCGGTCGTGAGTATCTGCAAGTTGGTTACTACACCGAGCATTACTTTCCCGAAAAGGAAGTACGATTTATTGCAGTCAACGACGGTGTAGACAGCGCTAACGAAGAGGATAACGATTTTACGCCTTTAAGAAACTTTATGAATGAGCTTTATGCCAAGGATATTAGCCGTAAAGTGAAATCGGCTCATCGTGTTAAAGGAATGGCAGGCGAACCGTTATCTCAACCGCCCTACGGGTATATGAAAGATCCAGAAAACAAAAAGAAATGGATCATCGACCCCGAAGCCGCAGCGGTGGTTCGTGATGTTTTTAAGATGTGTTTAGAGGGCAAAGGCAATGAAACTATTGCAAGAATCTTACAAGAAAGGCAGGTGTTAATTCCAATGGCTTACTGGCAATCCAAAGGACTGCCGAGAGGTGGAAAGATAAAACAACCAAACCCTTACAAGTGGTGCAAAACAAGTATTGCAAAGATTCTTTCACAACAAGAATATTGCGGCGATATTATTAACTTTAAAAGCTATTCCATATCCTTTAAGAAAAAGAAACGCATACCAAAGCCAAAAGAGGAATGGATGGTGTTCAAAGATGTTCACGAACCGATTATTGACCGCGAAACCTTTGAGCAGGTGCAGAAGCTAACTAAAACCACCAAACGCAGAGCGCCTAAGTCTAAAGAAATTCCCAAGAATATGTTTGCGGACTTACTTTACTGTGCCGACTGCAAAAGCAAGTTATGGTTTCATATTAATACCAAGAACAAAGACATTCATTATTTCAGTTGTTCCAACTACGTTAAGGATTACAGAGGAACGTGCCAAACAAGACATTACGTTCGTGCTGATGCAATTCAAGAGGTAGTAACCTATGAACTTCAAAGACTTGCAGATTTCTTACGATATGACCAAGAGGGATTTGCTCAACTTCTTGCCGACAAAACCAACAAAGATATGTTAGACGAGCAAAAGCATACTAAGTCAACCATAGAGCAAAGCCAAGCAAGAATCAATAAAATTGACGTGCTTTATGAACGGCTTTATGAGGACAATGTGTCGGGTAAAGTCACAGATTCATTCTTTATGGAACTGTCCCACAAGTACGAAAATGAGAAAGCCGAACTTAAAAAGAAAATTATAAATCTCAAAATGCGGCTTGATGAGTTGGACAAGAAGGTTTTTCATAAAGATATGTTTTTATCGGCAATTCGGCGATTTATGGAGATGAAAACCATCACGGCACCGCTAATTCGTGAACTAATTGACCATATTGAAGTCCACGAAACTGAAGGCGAAGGGAAATATAAAACTCAACGGATTGTGATATTCTACCGATTTGTGGGTTATATTGAAATCCCTGAAAGTGCTTTATCTCGGCCTTTAACAAAGGATACAAGACAAGGTGTGGCGGTTTCGTATATACCAAAAGCTTTGCCGGCATAACAAAAAAGAGCAGGCAAAACCCGCTCTAAACACTAATGTGCATAAAAAAAGAATGTTCATAACGGTCAAGTCCGTTATGAACATTAAACATGGTCGAGATGACAGGATTCGAACCTGCGGCCTCTGCGTCCCGAACGCAGCGCTCTACCAAACTGAGCCACATCTCGATATTAAACTAAAAGGGAATAAAAGCCCATTTCTTAAAACAAGGACGCCCGCGTGTGGCGTCCTTGTTTTTTTGCTGGTGCGAGTGACGGGACTTGAACCCGTACGTCGTGGACACACGCCCCTCAAACGTGCCTGTCTGCCTATTCCAGCACACTCGCAAATCAAGCCTATGTATTATATCATTTCGGGTGCACTATGTCAAGAATAAAAAATAAAAAATTTAAAAAAATTTTCATCAAGTGACATAAAACGGCCCAACCACAAGATATTGTGGTTGCGACATAATTCGACCACAATTTTGCAAAAAAAAGTTTGCTCCAAAACGAAAAAAACATTGATTTTATGTGTTTAACACCTTATAATATGTGTGTAGTGGTTTAAAGTGGATTGAAAAACCACTAAAGTGTTTAAAAGTGGTGTGTATGGAGGTGAAAATTCTATGCTTTTCGGTAATTACAAGCACACTGTTGATAAAAAGGGTAGAGTTTTCATTCCTGCGAAACTCCGCGATAGTTTAGGCGAAAGCTTTATGATTTGCTGCGGCATTTCGGGCGAGCGCTGCCTTTGCGTTTATTCCAATGATGAGTGGGAAAAACTCGTTGAAAAAATAAACACGCTGCCAAACACAAAGTCGAGCAGCGTTAAAAGATTTTTATATAGCGGAGCATTCACGGTTGAATGCGATGCGCAGGGAAGAATCTTAATCCCGACAACACTTCGCGAGTATGCTGAGCTTGAGAGCGAGGCCCAAATCGTTGGTATGTCAACCAACCTCGAAATTTGGAACAGCGCAAGCTGGGATAACAAGATTAAACAGTACACTCCCGAATCGGTTGCCTCCATTATGGAAGAACTTAACTTCTAAGGTGTATGTATGGAATTTAAACATATATCCGTAATGTTAAATGAAGCGGTAAACGCTTTAAATATTAAGCCTGACGGCATTTATGTTGATGGAACGGCCGGAGGTGCCGGACATTCGAGCGAAATCGCTAAAAGGCTAAAGAGCGGCCGCTTGATAGCGCTTGACCGCGACCCCGATGCGGTAGCGGTTGCAACCGAAAGACTTAAAGACCTTCCCGCAACGGTCTTAAGACATAACTTCTCCGAAATTGAAGAAGCGTTGACTGAAGAGGGAATTGAAAAGCTCGACGGTTTGTTGCTCGACCTGGGCGTTTCTTCTTATCAGTTAGATAACGCCGAACGCGGATTTTCGTTTCATAACGATGCTCCGCTCGATATGAGAATGAGCAAAGAGGGAATAAGCGCGGCGGATTTGGTTAATTCGTTATCCGCAGCGGAGCTTTCCAAAATACTATACGATTACGGCGAAGAAAAATTCGCCCGCAATATAGCCTCGGCGATAGTTAAAGAGCGCGAAAAGGCTCCGATAGAAACAACGCTCAAACTTGCCGAAATTATTTCTAACAGCGTTCCCGCTTCATATAAAAGAAGTGGTCACCCCGCAAGAAAAACCTTCCAGGCAATCAGAATCGCGGTAAACGGCGAGCTTGATTGCATTGAGAAAACAATTAACGCAGCCTTCGAACATTTAAATGTTGGCGGAAGAATCGCGATAATAACCTTCCATTCATTAGAAGACAGGATAGTTAAGCGTTGCTTCGCCGAGCTTTGCAAAGGTTGCATTTGTCCTCCGGATATTCCGATTTGCGTTTGCGGAAAAACTCCTCGCGGAGCTTTAGTAAGCCGCAAGCCTATCGAGCCAACCGCCGAGGAAATCGAAATTAACCAAAGAAGCCGAAGCGCAAAGCTTCGCGTGATAGAAAAAATCAAGGAGTAGGAAAAGGCATGGATAACAGCAGGTATTACAACGACAGCTTGGCATATGATTTTGATATGTTCTTGCCGAAGGAAAAGCCTCAAAAAGCTAAAATAGTTAAGATGCCCCAAACCGCACAAAAGAAGGCAACCCGCAAGGCTGCTGCAACTGCGGTTGGCAATAAAATGAAGGCCGTTGCTGTAATAGGCTTTATTCTTGCTGTAATTTGCGCCAATATCTTCTTGCGCGTTCGCATTACCGAGGTTAACTCGCAAATCAACGAGGTTAAAAACGAAATCGTTGAGCTCGAAAGCGAAAAGACCCGACTCAATGTTGAGTTTGAAAATAGAATTTCCTATGAAAACCTTGAACAGGCTGCTATGGCTCTTGGCATGAACAAGACCGATAAATCGCAGGTTATTTATATAAGAACCAACAATACAAACGCAGCCCAAACCTCCAATGGCGTGTTCTCGGCTGCTGCAAATTGAATGGTGGGATAATATTGGCATTGCGTTGCGAATATATTTACAGTATAATAAATATAGTATATTGAGAATACGAGGGTTGAATGAAAAATTCGGCTCTCGTTTTCGAGCGTTAAAAAGGGAAAATTTTTTCAGGTAGGTGAGCAGTGTGGCTAAAAGGGAAAACGAAAAACTTAATAAAATTATGCTTCGCCGCTCGATGATAGTGCTGCTTGCGTTGGTAATCCTTGTTGTAGGCGTAACGGGTATCCGTTTGTCGCAAATAATGGTTATAAACGGGGAAGAATACCAAGCAAAGGCATCCGAACAACAACTTTATGATACAACCTTGGCGGCGCCGAGAGGCAACATTTATGATGCCAATATGAAGGTGCTCGCAACCAGCGCAACCTGCTGGACGGTTTATCTTTCGCCCAACAGCTTAAAGAAAATTAAGGATACAACTAAACTTGAGGCGGTTAAAACCATAATCGCCGAAAAGTTATCCACAATTCTCGAGCTCGAATATGAAGATGTTTATAAAATGACCGAAAAAACCGACAGCTACTATGTAACTGTTAAGCGCAAGGTTGAAAAACCGCAGGCTGATGCCGTTCGGGAATTTATATCAAGCTTCAGCGAATATGAACTTTCTTCCTACATAGGTCTTGATGAAGCAACAAAAAGATATTATCCGAACGATAATTTAGCATCGGTTGTGCTTGGTTTTGTCGGCGATGAAAATAAGGGACTTTCGGGAATAGAAAGCTATTATAATGCCGAACTTACAGGCATTCCGGGTCGAGTTGTTGCCGCGAAAAACGCGCAGGGAACAAATATGCCCTTCAGTTATGAGAAGGTAATCAGCGCCGAGCCCGGCAATTCGCTCGTTTTAACCATCGATTCTTATATTCAGCATGTAACCGAAAAGTATCTTGAAGCAGCCGTTATTGAAAATAAGGTTGCCAACCGCGGAGTTGCCATTGTTATGAATGTCAACACCGGAGCGGTCCTTTCGATGGCTGTTTTAGGCGATTTTAATCCTAACGACCCCTTTACTATCTCCGAGGCTGACAACAAGTTGTTAGAAGGCCTTGAAGGCGAAGAGCGCACCAAGAAGCTCTCCGAGCTTCGTAATAAACAATGGCGTAATAAAGCGGTTTCCGATTCGTATGAACCCGGTTCCGTATTCAAAATTATTACTGCCGCGGCGGCGCTCGAGGAGAATCTAACCTCGCGCCACTCATCCTATAATTGCCCCGGTTATATTGTTGTTGCAGGTCATCATTATGATTGCCATAAGCATTCGGGTCACGGTGTTCAAACCCTTGAGCAGGCGATTTCGAACTCCTGCAACCCCGCTTTCATAACATTGGGTTCGCTTTTAGGTTCTAATTCTTTCTCTAAATATTTTGAAGCCTTCGGTCTAACCAAGAAAACCGGAATCGACCTTCCCGGCGAGGTTTCATCCCTTTATTACACAGCCGATAGAATGGGCCCTGTTGAGCTTTCGTCGGCATCCTTCGGTCAGTCATTTACCATAACTCCAATTCAGCTTATAACCGCAATTTCGGCGGCTGTAAACGGTGGATATCTTGTAGAACCGTATATGGTTTCGCAGGTTTTGGATGCTGAAGGCAATATTAAGAAAACCACCTCGACGACTGTTAAGCGTCAGGTTATATCCGAAGAAACCAGCAACCTTTTATGCGAGATGCTTGAAACTGTTGTTGATGGCGGCGGCGGTAAAAACGCCTATGTTCCGGGTTATCGCATCGGCGGAAAAACCGGTACATCGCAAAAGCTGGTTGAAATCAATGTAACAGGTCAAGATAACCTTTATGTTGCATCTTTTTGCGGCATTGCGCCGATAAACGACCCCGAAATTGCGCTCCTCGTTCTTTTGGATGAGCCTAAGGGCGGAAGCTACTACGGTGGTACCGTAAGTGCTCCCGTTGGTGGTCAAATTCTCGCTGATATTCTTCCTTATCTGGGCTATGAGCCGCAGTATAACGAAAAGGAGCTTGCAAGTCTTTCGGTTAATGTTCCCTCGGTTGTTGATTCAACCGTTGGCTCGGCAAAACAGCAGCTCTCATCCGCAGGAATGTCCTATAAGATTATCGGCAGCGGCGATACCGTTGTTAAGCAGGTTCCTGCCGCAGGTCAAGCGGTAACATCGGGCAGTCGCATCGTGCTCTATACCGATAATACCGAGCCTGCCAAGGTTAAGGTTCCCAATCTTGTTGGTATGACGCCGTCGGTTGTTAACAGCAGCGCGGCGAGCGTTGGAATAAATGTTAAATTTTCGGGAAATACCATTTCAGGTGGCAGTGTTATTTCGTATAAACAAAGCGTTGCCGCTGACACAATGGTTGATGCCGGAACGGTTGTTACAGTATATTTCAGAGATAATTCTACCGTTGATTTTGCAGCGGGTTAAACATCAGGTGAGATTCAAATGTTATTAAAAAATCTTATCCCAAATGTGAATAATTGCTATGCCGACCTCGATGTTTGCGGCATAACGAGTGACTCTCGAAAGGTTTCGAAGGGTTATGCCTTCGTTTGCATTAAAGGCGCGCTTGCCGATGGTCATGATTATGCCCAAAAAGCAAACGAACTCGGCGCTTCAGTTATTATTGCCGAGCGCGATTTGGGATTGGAAAATCAAATTATAGTTGAAGATACCGTAGAACTTTATGCAAAAATGTGTGCCGCTTGGTTTATGAATCCTGCCGATTCCCTAAAACTCATTGGAATTACGGGAACCAACGGTAAAACCTCGATTTCCTATATGCTAAAATCGGTTCTTGAGCGCTGCGGATATAAGTGCGGTCTTATCGGAACCATTCAAAATATGATTGGCGATGAGGTTTTTGAGGCAAAAAACACTACCCCGGGAATATATGAGCTCAACGAGCTTTTCGCTCGAATGCGCGATGCGGGTTGCTCCCATGTTATTATGGAGGTGTCCTCCCATGCGCTCGACCAGCGCAGGGTAGAGGGCCTTGGTTTCGAGCTTGGACTTTTCACTAACCTAACCCAAGACCATCTCGATTATCATAAGACCATGGAAAACTATTTGCTCGCAAAGCGCAAGCTTTTCACGGTTTGCAACACCGCTGTAGTAAATTTTGATGACGAGTGCACCGAAAAACTCTTAAGCGATACCGTTTGCGAGAAACTCAGTTATTCCTTGCAAAGCGATGATGCAACCTATAGCGCTAAGAATATCTCTTATCGCCCCGATGGCGTTGAATATGAATTTGTAGGTCTTGGCGTTATTGCTCGAGTTAGATTATCAACAGGCGGAAAATTCACTGTTTATAACTCGATGTGCGCTATTACCGCTGCGCTTAAACTTGGCTGTCAGTTGCCTGATATTTGCGCTGCACTCGCTGATTTGCGCGGTGTTAAGGGTAGGGCGGAGGTTGTTCCCACCAACACCGATTACACCGTAATTATCGACTATGCACATACGCCTGACGGCTTAAAAAAATATTCTAAACACATTCCGCGAATGCCAAAAGAACCGTTTGATTGTTTTGTTTGGTTGTGGCGGTGACCGAGATAAAACCAAACGCCCCTTGATGGGAAGCGTTGCCGCAAGACTTGCCGATTATGTTATCGTAACGAGCGATAATCCGCGCACTGAAGACCCCGATGAAATCATAAAAGATGTTTTGGTTGGTCTTCGCGGTTCAACAACGCCTTATAAGGTTATTACAAATCGTGTTGAGGCAATAAAATTTGCCATTAAGAATGCCTGCTCGGGCGATATCATCGTTTTAGCAGGAAAGGGACATGAAACTTATCAAATCCTTGCAACCGAAACAATTCATTTGGATGAACGCGAGGTTGTAGCGGAAGCGTTGAAGGAGTGTTAAAATGAGCGATTTTTCACCGATTATTGCAGCAGCAATAGCATTTATAGTAACCGCGGCATTAGGTATGCCTGTTTTACCGATGCTAAAGCGCCTCAAATTTGGACAAACGATTCGCGAAGAAGGTCCTCAATGGCACAACAGCAAGCAGGGAACCCCCACTATGGGCGGTATCATAATGATTGCGGGCGTTTTATTGGCGTTTAGCATTACATATGCTATATCCGCTTTTTCCAAAACTAATTTTGCCAACGAGCGCATAAGCTATCGTTTCGCGGTTTCGCTTTCGGGACTGTTTTTAGCAGTTGCTATGGGCATTATCGGCTTTTTGGATGACTATATTAAGGTTGTTAAAAAGCGCAATTTAGGTCTTAACGCTCGCCAAAAAACCGTGCTTCAGCTCTTGGCTTCGGCAGGATATTTAGCTTCGCTTTATTTCATCGGCGTTAGAACAACATGGATTCCTTTTGTTGGATATATTGATATTTCGGGCAGCGTTGGAATAATTTTTTGGATAATTGCTTTGTTCTTCGTTTATGGCTTTGTTAATGCCGTTAACCTTACCGACGGTATAGATGGTCTTGCAAGCTCGGTAACACTCGTTGTTTGTTGCATTCTTATGCTTATAAGCGGTCTTGCCAATCTCTATTCGGCAAACACCCTTTCGGCTGCTTTTGCAGGCGCTTGCGTTGGTTTCCTCGTTTGGAATATCCATCCCGCAAAGATGTTTATGGGCGACACGGGCTCGCTGTTTTTAGGCGGTGCTGTTGTTGGCATCAGCTTTGCAAGCGGCAAACCGATTCTTTTGTTGCTTATCGGCATTGTATATCTGATCGAGGCTCTCTCGGTTGTTATTCAGGTTTCTTATTTTAAGAAAACCAAAAAGCGCATCTTCAAAATGACTCCTATTCATCATCATTTTGAAATGTGCAGTTGGAAAGAAGAAAAAATTGTTTATGTATTTTCAGGCGTAACCCTTATTTTTGGTGCAATAGCGGTGCTTTTAGCCGCATTTGCATAAAGAATGTATGAAAGAGGCGAAAAAATGCTTAAGAAAAAGGGCTTATTTTCAAAGAAATCGTTAGCTCCGCTCGGAAAAATGGATATAACCTTTTTCGGTCTGGTAATGACCTTGCTCATTATCGGTCTTGTTATGCTTTTTTCCGCCAGCTATTCATATGCCTATACTTATCATGGCAACAGCTTTCACTTTATAGTAAAGCAGGCTATTTTTGCAGTTATCGGCCTTATCGCCATGTGGGTGGCATCGCGCATCGACTATCATTATTATAAGAAATTCGCAATACCGATTTATGTTATTGCTATCATACTTTTGTGTTCGGTTTATGCCTTCGCTCCCGTTGCAAATGTTCATCGATGGATTGCAATAGGACCGATTCAGCTTCAGCCTTCGGAGGTTGCGAAGTTTGCTATAGTCGTTATTTTCGCGCATTTGATTTCTAAAAATTCGCATTTAATGGACCGCTTCACTTTTGTTTTGCTTCTTTTAGGACTTTTAGGCTTGGTTTGCGCCTTGGTTGTTGCCGAGCCGCATCTTTCGGCAACTGTCTTAATAGCAGGTATCGGCGTTGTTTTAATCTATGTTGGCGGTCTTTCTAAAAAACTTGTAACGATAGGAATCGGAGCAATAGGTGTTCTTGGAATCTCGGGATATTTTGTTGCGATGAAGGTTCTTGGATATGCCGGAAACCGTATAACTTCTTGGTTAGACCCGTGGTCCGACCCCGTTGGAGCGGGCTACCAAACCATTCAATCCCTTTTAGCGATTGGCTCGGGCGGCGTTTTGGGCCGCGGTCTCGGTCAATCCCGCCAAAAGCATTTATGGGTTCCCGAACCGCATAACGATTTTATTTTCTCCATCGTTTGCGAAGAATTGGGTATCTTAGGCGCGATGATTATTATCATTATTTTTTGCGCTCTCATTTGGCGCGGTTTCACCATCGCTATGCGCTCAAAGGATAAGTTTGGCTCGCTTTTGGCTCTTGGATTAACATTCCAGGTAGGCTTCCAGGTAGCGCTCAATATCATGGTTGTTACCAACACAATTCCCAACACGGGAATCAGCCTTCCGTTCTTTAGTTACGGAGGAACGGCGCTAATAATTTTGCTTGCCGAAATGGGCGTGATACTTTCGGTCTCGCGCTCAAGCTCAATTCAAAAAACATAAACTTTTTTGTAGGTGATATATATGCATATCTTGTTTGCAGGCGGCGGTACAGCTGGTCATATCAACCCCGCTTTAGCGGTGGCAGGTTATATAAAAGAAAAGCATCCCGATGCTAAAATCAGTTATATCGGCACCGAAAAAGGTCTTGAGGCGCGTTTGGTTCGCGAGGCAGGATATGATTTCTACACCATTGAGGTTGCTGGTTTCCAGCGCCAACTTTCTTTCGAGAATATAAAGAAGAATTTTTCAGCAGTTATAAAAATGTTCACCGCTTCTTCAGCGGCTAAAAAGCTTCTAAAAAAACTTAATCCCGATGTTGTTGTCGGAACGGGCGGATATGTTAGCGGTCCCGTGCTTCGCGAGGCAGCAAAGCTTAAGATGAAATGCTGCATTCATGAGCAAAATGCCTATCCGGGCGTTACAAATAAAACTTTGTCTTCTATGGTTGATGAAGTTATGGTAGCATTCCCCGAAGCCGAGGCAAAATTGAGATGCAAAAATAAGGCTATCGTTACGGGCAATCCCGTTAGAATGAGCGTTTTAAATGCAAATCGTGCTGAAGCGCGCAAAAGCTTGGGTGTTACCGATATGCCCGTTATTCTTTCTTTTGGCGGCAGTTTGGGTGCTCGTCCCATCAATGATGCCGTTGAAGGTTTAATCAAATGGAATGCCGAAAAATCCGCGTTTTATCATATCCACGGAACAGGCAAGAACGGCTATGAAAAGATGATTTCCGATTTGCGCGAAGAGGGAATTAACCCCGAAAAATATCCGCAAATGGATATCCGCGAATACATAAGTGATATGGATGTTTGCCTTGCGGCTGCCGATTTGGTCATTTGCCGCTCGGGCGCTATAACGCTGAGCGAATTGCAAAACTGCGGAAAAGCCGCAATTTTGATTCCTTCGCCCTATGTTGCCGAAAATCATCAGTTCCACAACGCTATGTCGTTAAAACGCGTCGGCGCTGCCGAAGTTATTGAGGAAAAAGACCTCACAAAGGAAAAACTGATTGATGTTGTTCAGTCTATTATGGGCGATAGCATCCTTTTAAAGCAAATGGGCGAAAAAGCGAAAAATTCCGCAATTGCCGATTCCAATAAGCTTATTTACGATGTAATTATGAAATTATTGACAGTAGCATAATTTTTTAACCCTCATAGTATGGAATGTAGGTATTTACCGTTTCGTATGAGAGGGTGCATAATATGTCAAAATTTTATATAAACGGAGGCAAAAGGCTTTGCGGCGAGCTTAGAGTTCACGGCGCCAAAAACAGCGTTTTGCCCATCCTTGCCGCAACCTTGCTTTGCGGCGGAGAATGTGTGATACATAACTGTCCGCATTTATCCGATGTTGCTTCCTCGGTTAAAATTTTAGAGCATTTGGGATGTAGCTGTCGCCGCGAGAATGATAGCTTGATTATCAACACTCAAAATCTCGTTCGCTATGATATTCCCGATGATTTAATGCAGGAGATGCGTTCCTCCATTGTGTGGTTAGGCGCTATAGCAGGGCGGCTCGGAAGAGTAAAGCTCAGCAGTCCGGGCGGATGCGAATTAGGTCCGCGCCCCATCGATTTACATATCGATTCATTAAGAAAACTCGGGCTAAACATTAGCGAAGACCATGGTTATATTGATTGCTGCGCTCATAGATTCCTAAAAGGCGCGGAGATAGAGTTAGCCTTCCCAAGCGTTGGAGCAACCGAAAATGTTATGCTTGCGGCAGCTTTAGCAAGGGGAAGAACGGTTATTCATAACGCCGCTCGCGAACCCGAAATCATTGATCTCCAAAACTTTTTAAACAGGGCAGGCGCAAAGATTTTCGGCGCAGGAAGCGATGTCGTTATTATCGAAGGCGTTGCTTCGCTTAACGGTGCCGAGCATACGATTATTCCCGATAGAATTGTCGCCGCAAGTTATATGGCAGCAGCGGCTGTGACAGGTGGAGAGATTATACTAAAAAATGTGATACCATCACAGCTTGCGGCGATTTGTTCGGTGTTCGGTGAAGCAGGTTGTGAGCAAAAATGTATTGATAATAGCATTTATTTTAAGGCTCCCCAAAAACTAACTAACGTATCAACAGTTAGAACTGCCGTATATCCCGGATTTCCTA
>JAZRUI010000002.1:0-138542 GCA_045652465.1 Acutalibacteraceae bacterium
ATGCCGAATCGGTGAGGAGCATAACGAGGCGGTCAACGCCGAAGCCGAGTCCTCCTGTGGGGGGCATACCATATTCAAGAGCGGTTACGAAATCATAGTCAACCTGTGCGGTGCAGGTCGGGTCAGCCGCCTTGCGGGCTGCAACCTGCTTCTCAAAGCGCTCACGCTGATCGATGGGATCGTTAAGCTCCGAGAAAGCGTTGCCGAATTCGGTTGCGTTGATGAAATACTCAAAACGCTCGGTGAATGCCGGCTCATCGGGCTTGCGCTTTGCAAGCGGGCTGTTCTCAACGGGATAGTCATAGATAAATGTCGGCTGGATTAGGTTCTCCTCAACATAAGCATCAAAGAACTCAACCAAAACGGTGCCCTTTGTTGCATCGGCGGGAACCTCAACATGCTTTTCCTTTGCGGCGGCGCGAGCAGCGGCATCATCAGCCCACTCATAATAATCAACGCCTGCATATTTCTTAACAGCCTCAACCATTGTAAGGCGCTCGAAATGGCCAAGGTCGATTTGCTTGCCCTGATATTCGATAACGGTGCTGCCGCAAATCTTTTCGGCAAGGAGCTTATAAAGCTCTTCAACAAGGTCCATCATACCGTGGTAATCGGTGAAAGCCTGATAAAGCTCGATGGTGGTGAATTCAGGGTTATGCTTGGTGTCCATTCCTTCATTACGGAAGATACGGCCAACCTCATAAACGCGATGCATTCCGCCAACGATAAGACGCTTTAAATAAAGCTCGGTTTCGATGCGGAGGAACATATCCATATCGAGGGTGTTATGATGGGTTTTGAAGGGGCGGGCGGATGCGCCAATCTCGATGGGAACGAGAATAGGAGTATCAACCTCTAAAAAGCCCTTGGAATCAAGATAAGAACGAATCTCGCGAAGGATTTGCGAACGCTTGCGGAAGGTTTCGCGAACATCGGGATTCATAATAAGGTCAACCTCGCGCTGACGATAGCGAAGGTCGTTATCGCGAAGACCATGGAACTTTTCGGGAAGGGGCAAAAGCGACTTGGAAAGCAGCTCAATCTCCTCGGCATGGATGGAGATTTCGCCGGTTTGGGTGCGGAAGCAGAAGCCCTTAACGCCAACGATATCGCCGATATCATACTTTTTGAATGCAGCGTAATTTTCCTCGCCGATATCATCGCGGCGAACATAAAGCTGGATTGAGGCAGTGCTATCGGCAACGCCTGCAAAGCTTGCCTTGCCCATTACGCGGCGGCTCATCATTCGGCCTGCGATTTTAACGGTTTTGCCCTCATATTCCTCAAACTTTTCCTTGATATCGCCTGCATAAGCATCGAAATCATAAACGGTTTTCTCATAAGGATTTTTACCGTCGGCCACCAGGTTTGCAAGTTTCTCGCGGCGCACCTTTAAAATTTCGCTTAAATCTTCAACTGCGTTGTTATAGTCTGCCATTTTAACACATCCTTTTGCTTTGGCTTTACTTGAAATAAGGGCAGTCAAGCCGACTGCCCCGAGTTTTTAATATATTTCGATGATTTTGAAGACAATGCTGCCCGAAGGAGTTTCGGCAACAACCTCATCGCCCGCTTTATGACCGAGGAGAGCTTTTCCAACCGGAGATTCATCCGAGATTAAGCCCTTGCGAACATCGGCCTCGGGAGAGCCGACAATCTTATATTCGCATTCCTCATCAAACTCAACATCGAGCACCTTAAGGCGGCTGCCCATCATAACGGTGTCGGAAGACTCGCTATCCGAGATGAGTTCAACATTTTTAAGCATAGCCTCGAGCTCTACAATACGAGCCTCGATTTTTGCTTGGTCATTTTTTGCTTCATCATATTCGCTGTTTTCGGAAAGGTCGCCATAACCGCGGGCAACCTTTATTTTCTCCGCAATATCCTTGCGGCCTTCGGTTTTCAAAAATTCGAGCTCATTTTCCAGCTTCTTAAGACCCTCAGCTGTGAGCTTTATTGCTTTAGCCACTACGTTTTTCTCCTTATTGCTTTTAATAAAAATGATATGCGCGCGTGGAACAATATATTCAATATAGAAAACTATATTTCATTCACGAATAAAACCGACAGATAGGGTCTGCCGGTTTTGATTACAAGTAGCAAAAATAGGCCTTGCTATCACAAAGCCTTTAAATGCCAGCAAAATTCGCTTTTTAAGCCTCTACTTTGTTAAGACGCTTAACGAGAGCGGACTTCTTTCTGGCGGCATTGTTCTTATGAAGAATACCCTTAGTAGCAGCCGAATCGATTTTCTTAACAGCAAGCTTTACAACTGCATCCTTATCGGAAGCGTTGTTAGCGATAGCTGCATCAGCCTTCTTTATAGCAGTTCTAAGTTCAGAACGGGTTGCCTTGTTGCGCATTGCCTTATTCTCGTTAACGATAACACGCTTCTTTGCAGACTTAATGTTAGGCATTTTCCCTACCTCCTTTTAAAATCTCAAGTATCAGTATTTTACCACTAACCGTCCAAGAATGCAACACTTTTTTTAAATTTATTCGCAAAAACCTTAACTTTTACGGTATATTGCACCTTTTCGCTCCAAATAATACTGAAAAAAGGCGGTTGATTTTTTGATTAGAACCGATTTGGCGGATGAATCCTGCGAAAAAATTAAGGACCGCGCAGGAATTTTTATAAATAAAACAAAGGAAAACGGCATGGAAATTTTCTATGCCGACATAAAAACCGAGGATGCCGCCAAGCGCGCGGGCAGGCAGGTTGGAAAATATATCACCCTGAGCGTTGGCGAATCTTTGAAAAACGGCGAAACAAGAGAGGGCGCGGCCATTTTAGCGAGGCACATAAGAATGCTCCTCGGCAAAGCCGAAAATGTTTTGGTTATCGGGCTCGGCAACACCGAAATAACCCCCGATGCGCTCGGCCCGAAAACCGCCGAAAAGGTTTTGGCAACCCGCCACCTGAAAAAGGAATTTCTTAAAAACGCGGGACTCGAAACGCTAAAGCCTGTCAGCGTTATTGCGCCGGGTGTTTTGGGGCAAACGGGAATCGAATCGGCGGAAATTCTTTTAGCTCTTTGCGATAAAATCTCGCCCGATGCCGTTATCGCGATTGATGCGCTTTGCGCCGCCGAGCCATCGCGCCTTTGCAGCACCGTTCAGTTATCCGATGCGGGCATTTCGCCCGGCTCGGGGGTTGGCAACAGGCGGCAGGAAATCAGCAAAAAGACCCTCTCGCTCCCCGTTATAGCCTTGGGGGTTCCAACCGTTACCGATTCCGCCGCTTTCGGTGGGCAGGGCGGTTTTATCGTGACCCCACGCGAAATCGACACACTCATACTAAAGGCAAGCGAGCTGCTCGCGGCAGCCATAAATCTCGCGCTCCAGCCCTCAACCGACAGCGAAACGGTTTTATCCCTCGTATAACTTCCCGCTATCCCGCATATAAATTTATCGGGTGATAATTATGCGGAATATTAAGGCTTTGATTTTACTTTTTTCTATAGCCGCCATCTCGGCGGTTACCGTTTTATATAGCGGCGTTACCCTCGCCTTTTCGGGTTCTTTTTCGGTTGAGAGTCCTTATTCTTCCCTGCCGCCTGCCTCCCTTTCGGCGCAGGAAGAAGCGCCCTCAACTATCCCCTCTTCGAGCGCGCCGCAGCCGCCTGCCTCCTCGGCGATAGCAACGGGGCAAAACCAAACCGTGCTCGGAAAGATACTCTCAAAAACCATCGACCCCAAAAGCGCCCAACTCTCCTACGGCGGGGTTTACTTAAAAAATAGCTCGGGCGCAAAAATCGACATAAAAACCGAGCTTGCGGCGGGAACAAAAATTAAAATAGCCAAAACGAAAGAGCCGCAAATCCTAATTATGCACACCCACACGACCGAATCTTATATCCCCGAAAGCCGCGACTATTACCTCAAAAGTGATGCCTCGAGAAACACCGAAAACGCAAAAAATATGACGGCGATAGGCGATATTATAGCCGCCAAGGTTGAGGCGGCGGGATACGCGGTTTTGCACGACAAGACCGCCCACGATTACCCCTCATATTCGGGCAGCTACGACCGCTCCAAGAAAACGGTTTCGGACTATCTTAAAAAATATCCATCGATAAAAATCGTTATCGATGTTCATCGCGATGCGCTGGCAAGCGGCAGCGATAAAATCAAGCTCATAAAAAACATAAACGGCAAAAACGCGGCGCAGGTGATGCTCGTTATGGGCAGCCAAACGGGCAGCGTTACGGCATATCCGAATTGGCGACAAAACCTGCGGCTTGCGATGCAGTTTCATCAAAAAATTGAGGGGCTTTATCCAGGGCTTGCGCGACCGATGGTTGTTGCCAGCAAACTCTATAACCAACACCTGACAAGCGGCTCGATGCTCATTGAAATAGGCACCGATGCTAATTCCTTTGATGAGGCGAAATATTCGGCACAACTGGTTGGAACTGCGCTCGCGGAGTTGCTCAAAGATTTAGATTAAACCTTGTTGCATTTTTTATATTCTTGTTGTAAAATAGGATGGTAAAAAAATAGCATACTCGGAGGTTTAAAATGATTATTGCCGAAAGCAAAAACAAATCAATTGTTAAAAAGGATTTTGAAAAGCGCGTTATAACCCACGCTTTCCATGACATAGACGGAACCCATTCCCTTATCCGCGAATGGCCGCCCGTTATGAGCATCGTGCTTTATGATGTTATCGTTAACGGTCTTCCCGAAGATTATGACAGCGATGAAAATGTTAAGCGCCTCATTAATGCTGCAGGCGAAAAGCCGCTGCCCGAGACCGATCGTTTTTGCATCGAGTCGGCAGGTCTTTCGGCGCTGACCCAAATGGAATGGTCCATCCGCCGCGCTATTGAAGAAGGAACCGTTAAATTCGATTGCGACAAATCGGTTAACAGCGAAAAAATCAAGCGCATTTGGAAGGGCGAAGAAATTTTTGATGACCTCGCTGATGAGCCTGAAATCGATGCCTTCCTCGCCGAGCATTCTCCCCGCCTTTTCAAATGTTATGAGAAGGTTCTTAACGGCTATTGCCGCGATAAAAACCTCGAAATTGCCAAGACCGAGCCTGAACGCTTCAGAGTTGCCGGCTCCTTCGAATGGATGAAGTTTTTAAAGGATAACGGCGTTAAGAACTATTTTGTTACCGGCGCTGTTGTTGAAAAAGGAATGGGTATGTATGAGGAGGTTGAAACCCTCGGCTACCGTTTCGGCAGCGATGAGATGATGGAAGACATCTACGGTTCAACCTGGACCGAAAAGATTCCCAAAAATGTTGTTATGGAAAACCTCATTAAGGATTTGGGACTTAAGGCTGAAAACATCCTCGTTGTTGGCGATGGAAGAAGCGAAATCTTTGCAGGTGTTTCGCTCGGCGCTTTATGCGTTAGCCGCCTTGATGATAACGCTGATGCCCAGCGCAAGATTCACGAAACCTTGGGCACCAATATGATTGTTAAGGATTGGACCGACCCTGCCCTTTATGATAACTTAAGAGCCGAATAATTAAGGCTATAAAAAAACACCCCTTGGAAACCCAAGGGGTGTTTAATTTTTTTAATTAGTCATCAAGATTGGCTGCCATTTCAGCCTGAATCTCGGAGTCATAGGAGAGCATAGGCTCGATATCCTTGCCCTTGAGTTTGCGGTTTATGTAGTTCTTGGTGATCTTCATAACCAGCGGGAAGAGGGCAACAACGCCGATAAGGTTGGGAATCATCATAAGTCCGTTGAAGGTATCGGAGAGGTCAAGAGCAAGACCACCGGTCATAACGGCGCCCGAAATCATCATGGCAACGAAGATAACCTTATATACCTTTACAGCCTTGGTTCCGAAGAGATATTCAATCGACTTTGCACCATACTGCGACCAGCCGAGAACGGTTGTGAACGCGAAGAGGAACAAAGCAGCTGCAACGAACCATGCGCCGGGACGACCGAATACGCCGGCAAATGCCGACGATACGAGGGTTGAGCTTGCAACCTCGGAGCTTGCGATACCGCTTGCGAGATCGATATATCCGCTGGACAAAACAACGAGAGCGGTCATGGTGCAAATAACGATGGTATCAAAGAATACCTCGAAGATACCCCACATACCCTGCTTTACAGGCTCCTTAACATCAGCCGAAGCATGAACAAGAGCGGAGGAGCCAAGACCAGCCTCATTCGAGAATACGCCGCGCTTGAAGCCGTTGGTTATTGCCATAATAACGGTTCCGATAACAGCACCGCCAACTGCACGAGAAGTGAACGCATACTTGAAAATGGAAGCGAATATAGCGCCGATTTTATCAACATTAACACCGATTACGATAAGCGAACCGATAATATAGAAGATTGCCATAAAGGGAACAACCTTTTCAGCGAAGGAAGCGATTCTCTTAAGACCGCCGATGATGATTATTCCGCCGATTATGAGCAAGCAAACGCCGATAATAAGACCCGAAAGGTTAACGCCGCCTACTTCCTTGGTTGCAGCTGCATTCGATAAGAATGCGGACTTGATGTTTTCGGTTATGCTGTTGATTTGGCCCATGTTTCCGATACCGAAGGAAGCGAGAACTGCGAAGGCAGCAAATAAAACTGCTAAAATCTTTGCAGGAACCTTCATTCCCTTCTTTGCGCCAAGACCATCGGTAAGATAATACATAGCGCCGCCCGACCATTCGCCATCCTTGTTTCTACGGCGATAGAAAATGCCGAGAACGATTTCGGAATACTTGGTCATCATTCCGAAGAATGCTGCGAACCACATCCAGAAAACTGCACCGGGACCACCTGCAACTATTGCGGTTGCAACACCAACAACATTACCTGTTCCAACGGTTGCAGCCAGCGCAGTGCAAAGTGCCTGGAACTGCGAGATGCTCTTGGCATCACTGGATTTGGTTGCGGTCTTGTTCTTGCCAAAAAGGCTTCCGATGGTGTTTTTCCACCAGTGACCAACATGGAATACCTGGAAAAATTTTGTTACGAGGGTAAGTAATATACCCGAGCCTACAAGCAAAACAAGGCCCCACTCGCCCCATACGAAGCCGTTGACCTCACCGTTTATGCTTGCAACTTTGTCTAAAAATGCTTGCATAGTTTCCTCCTTGAAATTAACGCGGTTTTCCGCAAAATAAAAACGAGTCGCACAAGGCAACTCGCACAATATCTCCAAAAGAAAAAGTTTTCGACTTTGTCCTTTTGCCTGAGAGATTAAGCGCTAAACGCCTTGCACCTTCGGCACCCAATTTAATGGGGTTCTCCAAAGTTTTGTCAGCTTACAGTCCTCATCCCAAGCGGGAAACCTGAGAGCGTTACTCCTTCGGCGCAAAACCTTTGCCTTTCCTGCAAGCGTCATTCAAAATATTCATTTTTATGCATTATACTACTATTTTTTGCATATTACAAGTGTTTTTTTAAATTTTCCATCTCGAGTAAACAATTATATTTTCATATAAAACAAAAAAACCGCCCAAACGGACGGTTTTTAAGATTTATTAGTCGTTTACGTAGGGCAATAATGCAACCTGACGTGCGCGCTTGATAGCGGTTGTAAGCTCACGCTGATGCTTGGCACAGGTGCCGGTAGCACGGCGGGGAAGAATCTTTGCACGCTCAGAAATGAACTTGCGAAGACGGGCTACATCCTTGTAATCTATCTCTTCAACGCGATCAACGCAGAAGTGGCAAACCTTCTTGTGGGGCTTTCTGCGTGCGGGTCTATCATTTTTCTCCATGAGAAACAAGCCTCCTTAAATTAGAATTAGAACGGCAAATCGTCGGTGGTAATTTCTTCAAACTCACCAGCATCGGTGTTGTTAAAGCTTGCTGCGGGCTGAGCGCCTGCATCATCGCGGCGAGATTCAACAAACTGAACATTGTTGGCAATAACCTCAAATGCAGTTCTGTTCTTGCCGGTATCCTTATCAACATACTTGCGGGTCTGAATAGCACCCTCGATACCTATCATGCTGCCCTTTTTGAAATACTTGGTAACAAATTCGGCAGTCTGTCTCCAAGCGACAATGTTAATAAAATCTGCCTGGCTTTCCTCGCCTGCCTTATAGCGGCGGTTAACGGCGATGGAAAAGGAAGTTACCGGGATATTATTGGTTGTGTATCTGAGTTCGGGGTCGGCAGTAAGTCTGCCGGTTAAAACTACAAGATTGAACATTGCGCTAACCTCCATTAAAAACTTTTTTACTTCTTGATGATCATAGTGCGAAGAACACCATCAGTGATTTTCGCAACACGCTCAAGCTCTGCAGGGAACTCTGCTGCGCTCTCAAATGTTGTGATAACATAGTGACCTTCGGCTTCATCGTCGATGAGATAGGCAAGACGGCGCTTACCCCAATCGTCAACATTTTCAATGGTACCGTTAGCCTCGATAAGAGCCTTGAATTTCTCAGCTAATGCTGCAACAGCTTCATCGCCGTTTGCTACGGAGAAAATCATAACTGCTTCGTACTTGTTGGTAATCATTTGTTGCACCTCCTTCTGGACTTTTGGCCGACTCGAGGTCGGCAAGGAACTATCATATGGGCATAATCCCACCAATAGCCTAACGATTATATCAAACGAGAAGGCGTTTGTCAATAATTTTGTTGCAGTTTTTGGGGTTATATGTTAAAATACTGTCAAATAAGCAAAAGGGAGTTTGTTTTATGCTGTTAGCTGTTGATATCGGCAATACCAATATAACCCTCGGCGTTTACGATGGAGAGCATCTCGTTTTCACGAGCCGACTCGCAACCGATATTCGCCGCACCGCCGACCAATATGCCGTTGAAATTATCGGCATTATGCAGTTGGGCGGAACCGATGTTTCGGCGATTGAGGATGCTATCGTTTGCTCGGTTGTTCCCCCTGTCGGCGCCGCTGTTACCTCGGCTATAAGCAAGCTTTGCGATATTGTTCCCCTCGTTTTGGGTCCCGGAGTCAGAACAGGCTTAAACATTAAAATCGATGACCCTGCCCAGCTCGGCGCTGACCTTGCTGCAGGCGCTGTCGGTGCGCTGCATGAATACACTATGCCCTGCATCGTTATCGATATGGGAACCGCCAACACCGTTAGCGTTTTGGATAGAAACGGCGCATTCATAGGCGGCGTTATCGCTGCAGGCGTTGGTCTTACCCTTAACGCCCTGGCAACAGGCACCTCGCAACTCCCCTTTATAAACCTCGAAGCGCCGCAATCGGTTATCGGCCGCAACACCGTTGACTGCATGAAATCGGGTATTGTTTTAGGCGCTGCCGCAATGCTCGACGGAATTATCGACCGCATTGAGGATGAACTCGGCGAACGCGCCGCAGTTGTTGCAACGGGCGGAAGAGCGAGAGAGATTATCTCCTGCTGCCGCCACGATATTATTCTAAACGAAAACCTCTTGCTCGATGGTCTTCGCTTAATCTACGAAAAGAATAACTAAAATTTTTTGACGGTAAAAACCCACCCTTCGCGGTGGTAAAATAATATGAGCTGTATCCGAAAGGAACGGCATCGGAGGTATTTTTATGTCAAACACAAGAAAGTTAGTCAGGGACATATCTTTAATCGGTATGTTCGGCGCGGTAATAGTAGTGCTGCAGCTGCTGAGCTATGTTGTTAAGATAGGCGCTTTTAACCTATCGCTCGTGCTCATTCCGCTGGTGCTCGCCGCTTATTTGTTCGGCCCCAAGGTTGGCGCGATTTTGGGCGGTGTTTTCGGCCTCACCGTTACCATTTGCTGCTTTACTGGTATGGACGCGGGCGGAAACATTCTTATTTCCGCAAGTCCCTTTTTAACCACCGCAGTTTGCATGGTTAAAGGCATTGCCGCAGGAATGGCCTCAGGCTTCACCGCAAAGGCGCTGAAAAACGCAAACAGTTATCTCTCGATAATCCTCACCGCAGCGGTAGCACCCATAGTTAACACGGGTCTTTTCGTGCTCTCGATGCTTTTATTCTTTAAGGATATTTTGGCTTCTTGGGCAGGCGGAACCAACCTCGTTACTTATATTTTGGTGGGCCTTGTCGGCGTTAACTTTATTATTGAGTTCACGGCAAATTTAATTGCCGCCCCCTCCCTCTTGCGCGTTACCAAAGCAATAAAAAGATAATTAAAACCCCTCGGATTTCCGAGGGGTTGTTTTTTATTCTTCAAAAGTATAACTGCCGGGTTCTAAAATATAGTCCTTACCCGCTATTTTGGCGGTTGCAGAAACAGGAGTTGTTATCTCGTAGATAACCTTGCCGTTTTCATGCTTCCAACCCGATTTCACGGTGCCGTAAGCGGTCTCGATTTCGGCGCGGAGCCAATCTATTCGGCTATCTGCAACGGGAACAAAATTAACCTTTTTAAAGCCAGGCTCAAGTTCAATCGTTCTGATTCCTGCCGCCACCTCATAAAGCCAATCAGCAACGCAACCGTAGGCATAGTGATTATAGGAATTCATCTTTATGGGCCATAAATCGCCATTAGGCATAATGCCGTCCCAATGCTCCCAAACGGTGGTGGCACCCTTGGTTATGGGATAGAGCCACGACGGATACTCGCGGCGTAACAACAACTTATATGCGAGGTCGGCGTGACCAAACTTATTTAAAACGTGCAAAAGATAGGGCGTTCCCAAGAAGCCTGTTTGCAGCTTATCGCCATCTTTATGTATTAGTTCAACCAGCCTCTCAGCCGTTGCCTGCGGAGTTTTGGTAAGGCGGAAATGAAGCGCCAACACATATTCGGTTTGGGTTTTATAGTTCTCCGCAAATTCCGCTTGGAAGGCTTTTTTGACGTTCTCAAGATGCTGTTCGTAGAAAGATACATCTTCTCCGAGCACCTTGCCCGCTTTGCATAAAATCTCGGTTGAATAAGCATGATATGCCGAAGCTGCAAGGTCGTCGCGGGTTGGTCCCTTATAATTGCCGTAGGGTGCGCCGAGTTCTAGCCAGTCGCCATAGTGCCAGCCGCCGAACCATAGGTTTTTCTTGGTGGTGACACTTATTACGTAATCAACCCACTTTTTCATTGCAGGGAACATTTCCTCAAGGATTTCTCTATCACCATAGGTGAGATAAAGCTGCCACGGGCAAATGGTAACAGCATCGGCCCAGCCACAGCAGGCCTTAAGTACCCAAATGTTGGGAACAGCCTCGCCGACGGCACCATTCTCGCCTTGTCCCAAGCGCATATCTCTCAGCCATTTATGGAAAAACTTTTTAACATCATAGTTATAAGACGCGGTTTTGATGAACACCTGCGCATCGCCCGTCCAGCCCTGACGCTCATCACGCTGGGGGCAATCGGTAGGAATATCGAGAAAGTTGCCGCGCTGACTCCAAATAACGTTTTGAAACAGGCGGTTGAGCATGGGGTCGGCGGTTTCGATATAGCCGGTACGCTTCATATCACTATAAACCGCAATGGCGGTGAAGTTATCGAGACTCAGCTCGGTGGGAAATTCATCAATGCGAATATAGCGGAAACCGTAAAACGTGAGGGTGGGTTTGAAGGACTGCTCGCCATCGCGGCAGGTGTAGTCATAACGGCACTCGGCAGAGCGGTAGTTTTCGTTATAAAAATTGCCGTCCTTATCGAGAATTTCGGCAAACGAGAGGCTGACTCTATCCCCCGCCTTGGCAGTGATTTTAAGCTCAACGTAGCCGGTTAAATTCTGGCCGAAATCAATAACCGTTTCGCCCTTCGGGGTACGGATAATTTGTGCCGCCGATAGGCGCTCGTGTTCCACTATCCTTTCACCCTGCTGGGGCACAAGTATGGTTTTATCATTATCCTCATCGATAACCGTAGTTAAGCAAAAATCGGGCTTTATACGCGCATCAAAAACAGCGCCATCCCAAATTTTGCAAAACTCGAGTCCACTCTTGGCGGCAGTCCAGCTGTCATCGGTATAGATAACCTCTCTTGTGCCGTCACTATATTCTATCTGCAGCTTGGCAATAACAGCGGTGTGGGGTTTTCTTACGCCATAGGAAATCCTGCCGCAGCACCAGCCCTCGGCAACCAGAATATCAAGCACATTTTGCTCGGCTAAAAGCGTTGTTATATCATAGGTCTGATACTGAATTCGTTTTGTGTAATCGGTGCGGCCCGGGGCGAGAATATAATCGCCAATACGTTTTCCGTTAAGGCTCGCCTCATATACGCCCTTTGCAGAGGCAAAAAGCGTTGCTGAAGCTATCGGCTTTTGAACCGAAAACTCCTTGCGATAGATGGCGCAAATGTCGCCTATCGGCTCGGCTGTGCGAATCCAATTTGCATTAAGCATAAAAAACACCTCCGTTTTTCTTGACATAATTATACCGTGCGCTATAGAATAAATCTATACCCCATTTTAATAGTTTAGGGCGTGATTTTAATGTATGCTACCATAAAAAGAGAAATGAATGAGAAAATCGAGATTACAAGACTCGATGATACAAACAGGGTTTTTATGCACTATCATAATTTTCTTGAGATTGCCTATGTTATCTCGGGTGAGGCGAGCCACACGATAGGCGAGCATTCGGGCAAGCTTCGCAGGGGAAACTACTTTATTGTTGACTATAACACACCCCACCACTATATCTCTCCGCGAAGCGATTTAACCATAATAAACTGCCTGTTTCTGCCCGAATTTATCGACCCCGTTTTTTCGGATGCCAAGAGTTTTAATGAACTTTGCGAGCGCTATTATTTCCGCACAAACGGTCGCCTCATAAACGGTCCTACATCCAATATCGTTTTTGAGGATGACGGCACCGTAGGGCAGCTTTTTCTTAATATGCACAAGGAATACACGCAGCAAAAGGAAAGCTATCTCGAAATGTTACGGTATATCCTCGGACAGGTCATTATTGAAACCATTAGAAAGGTTGGCAGCAACGACAAGCAAAGCCTGCAAACCGCCGAGATAATACGTTATATTAACGCGCATTTTGCCGACAATCTAACGCTTGGAAAAATATGCGAAGAGCTTGGCTACAGCCTGCCTTATATCAGCGCAAAATTCCGCCGCGAAACCGGATTCACCTTTACGCAGTATTTGCAAAATCGCCGCATCGAGGAGGCGTGCCGATTGCTGGCAAGCACCGATATGAGCATAACCGAAATTGCCGAATGCTGCGGTTACGATAGCTTAAAATTCTTCGGCAAAGTTTTTAAAAGCGTTACCAAAACAACCCCCCGCGAAATCAGAAAGCAAAGCCGCGGAAGATAGTCTTTTCTATCTTTTATGCGGTTATGTTACATAGATATATACATATTATTAAAAAAATGTTTGCATTTTGAGAAAAAGATGTTATAATAAAGTGCTAGCTTGCGGCATTATCTCGTGCTATGCGGGCTTAAACTGTTAGAAATGGCGTTATGCCAAAAATATTTTAGGAGGAGATTCTAATGAGTCACAAGTTTGTTTACCTGTTCTCTGAGGGCGACGCTTCCATGCGTGAGCTTCTCGGCGGTAAGGGCGCTAACCTTGCTGAGATGACCAAAATCGGTCTTCCCGTTCCGCAGGGCTTCACCGTTACTACTGAGGCTTGCACCCAGTATTATGAGGACGGAAGAAAAATCAACGATGATATCCAGGCACAGATTATGGAATACATCGACAAGATGGAGGGCATCACCGGCAAGAAGTTCGGCGATAAGGAAAACCCCCTTCTCGTTTCGGTTCGTTCCGGCGCTCGCGCTTCCATGCCCGGTATGATGGACACTATTCTTAACCTCGGTCTTAACGAAGAAGTTGTTGAGACTATGGCTACTCAGTCGGGCAATGCTCGCTGGGCATATGACTGCTACAGAAGATTTATCCAGATGTACTCCGATGTTGTTATGGAGGTTGGTAAGAAATACTTCGAAGAACTCATCGACAAGATGAAGGCTGAGAAGGGCGTTACTTTGGACGTTGAGCTCACCGCTGACGACCTCAAGACCCTCGCTGAGCAGTTCAAGGCTGAATACAAGAACAAGATCGGCAAGGACTTCCCCACCGATCCCAAAGAGCAGTTAATGGGCGCTGTTGAGGCTGTTTTCCGTTCTTGGGACAACCCCCGCGCAAACGTTTACCGTCGTGACAACGATATTCCCTATTCTTGGGGTACCGCTGTTAACGTTCAGATGATGGCTTTCGGTAACATGGGTGATGATTGCGGTACCGGCGTTGCCTTTACCCGCGATCCCGCTACCGGCGATAAGGGCCTTATGGGTGAGTTCCTCCCCAATGCACAGGGCGAGGACGTTGTTGCCGGCGTTCGTACTCCCATGCCGATTGCTGAAATGGCTAATAAGTTCCCCGAGGCTTTCGCAGAGTTCAATAAGGTTTGCGGCATCCTTGAGGACCACTACCGCGACATGCAGGACATGGAGTTCACCGTTGAGCACGGTAAGCTCTTCATGCTCCAGACCCGTAACGGTAAGAGAACCGCTAAGGCTGCTCTCAAGATTGCTTGCGACCTCGTTGACGAAGGCATGATTGATAAGAAGCAGGCTGTTGCTATGATCGATCCCCGCAACCTTGACACCCTTCTCCATCCCCAGTTCGACCAGAAGGCACTTAAGGCTGCTACTCCCGCAGGTAAGGGCCTCGGCGCATCGCCCGGTGCTGCTTGCGGTAAGGCTGTTTTCACTGCTGAAGATGCAGAAGCTTGGAACAACCGCGGTGAGAAGGTTATCCTCGTTCGTCTTGAAACCTCTCCCGAAGATATCACCGGTATGAAGGCCTCTCAGGGTATTCTTACCGTTCGCGGCGGTATGACTTCTCACGCTGCCGTTGTTGCTCGTGGTATGGGTACCTGCTGCGTATCCGGCTGCGGCGACATCATCATGGATGAAGAGAACAAGCAGTTCACCCTCGCAGGCAAGACCTACAACGAAGGCGACTACATCTCCATCGATGGTTCCACCGGTAACATCTATGACGGCATCATCCCGACCGTTGACGCTGAAATCGCAGGCGAGTTCGGCCGCATCATGGAATGGGCTGACGAGTTCCGTACCCTTAAGGTTCGCACCAACGCTGACACTCCGACCGACGCTAAGAAGGCTCGTGAGCTTGGCGCTGAGGGTATCGGTCTTTGTCGTACCGAGCATATGTTCTTTGAGGCTGACAGAATCGCCGCATTCCGCGAGATGATTTGTGCAGATACCGTTGAAGAGCGTGAGGCTGCTCTCGATAAGATTCTCCCCTATCAGCAGGGCGACTTCGAGAAGCTTTACGAGGCACTTGAAGGCTGCCCCGTAACCATCCGCTTCCTCGACCCCCCGCTTCATGAGTTCGTTCCCACTGAGGAAGATGATATTGCTGCTCTCGCAAAGGCTCAGGGCAAGACTGTTCAGGATATTAAGAACATCATCCAGGGTCTCCACGAGTTCAACCCCATGATGGGTCACCGTGGCTGCCGTCTTGCAGTTACCTATCCTGAAATTGCAAAGATGCAGACCGCTGCTGTTATCCGCGCCGCTATCAATGTTAAGAAGGCTCATCCCGATTGGAACCTTGTTCCCGAGATTATGATTCCTCTTACCGGCGAGGTTAAGGAAATGAAGTTCGTTAAGGACATCGTTGTTGCAACCGCTGATGCTGAAATCGCTGCTGCAGGCGCTGACCTTAAGTATGAAGTAGGCACCATGATGGAAATCCCCCGTGCATGTCTTACTGCAGATGAGATTGCTAAGGAAGCTGAGTTCTTCTGCTTCGGTACTAACGACCTCACTCAGATGACCTTCGGCTTCAGCCGTGACGATGCCGGCAAGTTCCTCTCTGCTTACTATGATAGCAAGATTTATGAGAACGACCCGTTCGCAAAGCTTGACCAGAACGGCGTTGGCAAGCTCATGGATATGGCTGTAACCCTCGGTAAGAAGGTTCGTCCCACCATGCACTGCGGTATCTGCGGTGAGCACGGCGGCGACCCCGTTTCCGTTGAGTTCTGCCACAAGATTGGTCTTGACTATGTATCCTGCTCGCCCTTCCGCGTTCCGATTGCCCGCCTTGCTGCTGCACAGGCTGCTATCAAGGAAAGCAAGTAATTGCTGACTTTATAAAGTTAAACGAATCCCCACCGAGAAATCGGTGGGGTTTTTTATGGAAATTCTTCCTTTTATATGATATAATACCACAAACTATAAAAAATCCATGAGGTAAGAAAAATGATAGATATTAAAACTTGGATAGAAGTTTTTTTGAAAGCATTAAATCAAACCTTTGAAAATCGTGTATGGTTTGTTGGTTTGCAAGGAAGTTATGGTCGTGGCGAAGCGCGTGACACAAGCGATATAGATATTGTTGTAATACTTGATGAGTTGTCTGCTTTGGATATTCAGGTCTATAATGCGATGCTGGATACTTTGCCCCACAGAGAATTGATTTGCGGTTTTCTCTCCGGTAAAGACGAGATTTTGAACTGGGAGCCTTCTGACCTTTTTCAGTTCTATTATGATACAAAGCCGATTAAGGGAAGTCTTGATGAATTATTGCCTCTAATTAACGACACGGCGATTAACCGAGCAATCAAAATTGGTGTGTGCAATATCTATCACGGTTGTGTTCATAATATGCTCTATGAAAAGAGTGAGGACATCTTAAAAGGACTATACAAATCTGCTTCTTTTGTGATACAGGCGATGTATTTTAAAGAAACGGGAAAATATATTCGTCATCAAAGCGAATTATCCACATTGGTATCTATTGACGAAAAAGTGATAGTGGACACCTTTATAAAATTGAAAGATGGCGAAATAATCGACTTTAATGAAATATCCGAAACCCTGTTCGCTTGGTGTGAAAAACGGATTAAATAATTCCCCTCTTTTGCGTATAGTACAACAGGCTGCTATCAAAGAAAGCAAGTAATTAGATTTATAAAGCGAAACTATCGCCCTGCCGATTTTGGCGGGGCGATTTTTATGTGAAATCCTTTCTTTTTTAAGCACGATGTGATACAATAAAATCTACTAAAACGATAAACAACGATTTGGTGAGGCAATTTTTATGAACGAAGAATGCTTAATATGCAAAGCTCCATTAGAATATCTTGATACCGATGAAGAGCTGGAATGTGAACTTTGCCATAAAAAGCAAAGCAGTAAAACAAGGTGTATAAACGGACATTTCGTTTGTGATGAATGTCATACAAGCGGAATGGATGAAATCATTTCGATATGCTTTAACAGCAAATCCAAAAATCCTATTGAGATTATGGAAAAAATGATGGGTTTGCCGTCTTGCCATATGCACGGTCCCGAACATCACACCATGGTTGGCTCTGCACTTTTAACTGCTTATAAAAATGCGGGCGGGGATATAGACTTAAACGCCGCACTTTATGAAATGCAAAAGAGAGGAAAACAAGTTCCCGGTGGTGCTTGTGGATTTTGGGGTGCCTGTGGAGCAGGTGTCAGCACGGGCATGTATGTTTCCATTGCATTAAAAGCAACGCCGCTTGCAAAAGAGGCTTGGGGACTTTCCAATCAAATGACAGCAAGAGCCTTGAAAGCAATTGGAGAAAATGGTGGCCCTCGTTGTTGCAAAAGAGATTCTTATCTCGCTATTATTGAAGCAATCAAATTCACAAACGAGAAATTAGGGGTTAAGATGGAACTTAATGAGATAACCTGTTCTCGTTCTCATATGAACAACCAGTGCATAGCGAAAAAATGCCCTTTTTATCAAAAGACAAAGAAAAAGGTTGCCTTTATTTGTGTTCATAATTCGTGTCGCAGTCAGATTGCGGAAGCTATGGGAAAATACTTGGCGCCGGATGCATTTGAATCATATTCAGCCGGAACGGAGACAAAACCCAAAATCAATCAAGATGCCGTTAGAATTATGAAAGAGCTTTACGGGATTGATATGGAACAAACACAGTATTCAAAATTGATTACTGATATTCCAAATCCCGATGTGGCAATTTCGATGGGTTGTAATGTTGGCTGCCCTTTTATTGGCAGAGAATTTGATGATAATTGGGAACTGACCGACCCCACAGGAAAAACGGATGAGGAATTCAAGATAATAATCAAAAAAATCGAAGAAAAGATTTTAAAACTAAAAGATGAATACGAATAAAGGGTAATTTTCCTCTTTTGTGTATTGCAGGACAGGCTGATATAAAGGAAAGAAAGTAATTGCTGACTTTATAAAGCAAATTAAAACCCCACCGAGAAATCGGTGGGGTTTTCCTTTTTAAAGTCCGTTTTATGGGACATATTAGATGGTATCATATATTTATCAATAGAAAGGATGAATAATATGAATTGGTTTGATTATCGCTCTATTGCTTTTGCACTAAACAAAAGATTTAATAAAAAATTTATTTTATAACATGCTAAAAACATCAACGGAGAATATGCAATAAACATATTTCAGTATTGATAATCAATTCCACTCGTTTTCTCTTTTTAAGAGGTGCAAACTTTTATTAAAAAGATATATAATTACATCAAACAAAAAGGAGGGGTGTAAAATGAATCAAACAAGAATTGGTAAGTTCATAGCACAAAAAAGAAAAGCAAAAAACTTAACCCAAGAACAGTTCGCAGAAAAACTTTTGGTGTCTAATAAGACAGTTTCAAAGTGGGAAACAGGGAAATGTATGCCCGACTATTCCATTGTTGAATCACTTTGTGAAGAATTAGACATTACGATATCTGAACTAATGGACGGCGAAGAACAGGAAGAAAAAAGCATACGCATGTACGACGAAGAGCAAATAATGGAATTGATGGAACGAACCCAAAAACTTGAAAAACAAAAGGGTATTTTGATAGGTCTATTATACGTGAGTATTAGTGCTTCACTTGGGAGGATGGCAGAATTCTTTAATGGCTCTTTGTTTGCCAAAGTAATTTCAATACTAATTACTGTTGTTTCCGCAGCAATTGCGTTTGTGGGGCTTTGGCATGCTTTAAAGAACTTAAGAGAGTGATGATTGTAAATCCCTCTTTAATTATCCCCCTGCTGTGGAATCGGCGGGGGGTAGCATATATTGCAAAAGATTATCGGTGTTGTCTTTTAACACTGAAATATTCCTTGGGAGAAACACCATAAAACTTTTTAAAATTGCGGTTAAATGTGCGCAGGGAGGTAAAACCGCTGTTAAGTGCATAATTTAGAATTGTGTCGTTCGATTTTTCAAAAAGGTAGCAAACATTACTAAGCCGCACTATATTTACATAATCGCAAAGGCTGATACCTACGCAGCTTTTAAAGTATCTTGAAATATATGATTCGTTGTAGCCGATATGCTCGGCAATAGTGGTCAACGAGCAGTCCTCGGTGAAGTTTTCATTTATAAACAAAAATATCTTGTCTAACAGGCTTTTATTTATATTTTCCTCATATTCCGCTATACTGTCGAACTGATTGCATATCAAATATAGAAGACCTTTTTCAAAAAGCCTCTGAGAATCACATTTATAATTGTTCAGTGCCGTAATAAGCGCACTATCAGGCACAAACTTGCTGCTTTTTGGCTTCACTGTTGAAAGAGGATTAAAATATGCTGCCACTGTTTTTGGCGAGAATATGCAAATCATATGGCGGCTTTCGCTATAGGTAAACGAATGAAGTTGATGCGGGAATATAAGCACTGATTCCCCTGCTTTTAATTCATAGGTTTTTTCATCTATCGTCATATGCGTTTTGCCTGACAAGCACACAACAAATTCAAAGCAGTTATGCATATGCGGCGGGAAAGAAAAATTTTCACAATATATTTTTTTAAAATAGTCAGCACTGCTTAAATGGGCGAGCTCATAAATCATATAAATCACCAAAAGTAAAATTATGTCTGTTTATTATACAGCTTATGGCGAGAAAAGTCAAATTATTGTATATTATAATGTCAATGAGGTGATTTTATGAAATGGATTTCAACAACCGAAAATGAAAAATGGGCCGAAGCAAACTCTTTTGCGAGCGAGAAGGGCGAAGAGCTGAAAATCGGCGAGCCCATTGGCAAGGAGATATATGGATTTGGCGCTTGCTTTAACGAGATAGGCATGAAGGCGATTGCCTCTTTGCCGACCGATATGCAGGATGAAATTTTTGATGAGCTCTTTTCCGAGGACGGACTCGGTTTTCGCTATAACAGAATATCGATTGCCGCTAACGATTTTGCGGAGGATTGGTATAGCTATAATGACACAAAATACGATTACGAGATGAAAAACTTCTCAATCGATAGAGATAGGGACTATATTATTCCCGCCATAAAAAGGGCGCAGGAGCGTTGCCCCGATATGATGTTTTTCGCTTCGCCTTGGAGCCCTCCCACCTGGATGAAATATCCGCAGGCCTGCAATTACGGCAAGCTGGTTCAAACCGAGGAGAATTTAAAGGCTTATTCACTTTATTTGAAGAAGTTCGTTGAGGAATATGCGAAGGAGGGCATTAAAATCTCCCACCTCTATCCTCAAAACGAATTTTTATGCGACCAAAAATTCCCCTCCTGCCAATTTAACGCCGCAGAGATGGAAAACTTTATGGCCAACTATCTTATTGATGAAATCGGCGATTTATGCGAGATATGGCTCGGCACCAACTGCTGGAGAGATAACTACACCTTCCTTTATAGCACCATAATGCAAAACAAAAAGATAAGAGATGCTATCAAGGGCGCCGGATTCCAATGGAGCGCAACCGAGGAAATCCAACTGTTTTGCGAGGATTATCCCGATAAGAACGCCGTTCACACCGAATGCGAATGCGGCGACGGAAAAAACACATGGCGTCACGCTATGCATGTTTTTGAGCTTTACAGGCGCTCAAGCAAGGGCGGCGCTCGTGCTAATGTTTATTGGAACATGGTGCTGTTGGCGGGCGGCTTATCGACCTGGGGCTGGCGTCAAAACTCGTTGTTCACCGTTAATGACGGCAACTACGAAAAAACTCCCGAGTTCTACTGCGTTAAGCATTTTTCGCATTTTGTTAAAAAGGGTGCGGTTATGCTCAAGACCGAGGGAGCTCACTCGAGCAATTCCGCAGTATTCAAAAATCCCGACGGCTCGGTTGCCGCAGTTATGATTAACCCTTATAACAACGAAAAGGTTGTTACCATTGAGGGCAACAATTATGTTTTAAAGCCGATGTCGTTCAACACCATTGTTTTATAATGATTCTCCCGCTCTTTGCGCGCAGCTGCACAAGATGCAAAAAGAATCTAAATCAGTTTTTCAAAACCCCCGCTGAGCAGTCAGCGGGGGTTTTTATGTGTGTTGCAATTTGGAAATTTCTATGATACAATGATTTTATAAATCGTAATAAAGGAGCAAAAATATGTTTTGTAAATATTGCGGCAATCAACTCGATGCGGATGCTGCCTTTTGTTCTAAATGCGGCAAACAGGTTTCGGACCAACCCGCTTCTGACCATTCCAACATTCAACCTGCCAAAACACAGCGAAAACTGTTTTTACAAAGAAAAAAGCAGTTTTACGGTTGCGGCGTTACCCTTTCAATTTTAATTGACGGCGTTGAGCAGGCTCGCCTTTCAAACGGCGGCGAGGCGACCGTTAATATCTCCAGCGAATCACATTCGCTTAATATTCATCAAAACAATTTAGGCGGCAAGTTCAAGAGCCAAACCTTTGTTATCAACGCAGGAAGCGGAGATGTTCACGGTTATATCACCCCTCCCCTTTTCGCCGATAAGTGGACCATTACTTTTGAATATATGTAATACTTATATTCCGCAAATTCAGGTTAAATGAGTCAAGGAGATATTATTATGAAAAAAAGTGCATCCTATTTAATTAGCGGAATCGCTCTTATTTTAATTGCTTTTATAGGCGATGCCTACATCAGCAACTCGGTCTTGGATTTCTCTAATGCTTCCGCATTTGGCGCAAAGCACTATATGAGCATTGGCGTTACCGCCGCGTTGATAATTGTTGGAATCGTTCTTATTGTTGCCGCCAGAAAAATGGCAAAAAAGGAAAACGCAAGCAAATAAACGGTTCATCCCAAAAGCCTTTGCAAGGTTGGTTTGTTCACCTAATATTTGCTATGATACCTTGTGAAAATTCCTGTTGGAGGAAGTCAATATGTCACTTTCAAATCCTTATTATATAACAATCGAGCGAGAGCATAACAGCTCAATAGGAGATTCGGTCACATTCCTCATTATATTGAACGGCAGGCCGAGGCCGGTTGCCGATGGCGGCAGCGTTACATTTAAGGTTGATGAGGAACGCTTCGAAATCCCCGTTTTTATAACCAAAAATTCCAAGAAAAATGTTGAGGGCGTAATTGCGGGTGTTGCTGACGGTAATGACATTAATATCGTTTGGAGCGTTGACCCTGCAGACAAGACCTTTGGCTCGATTAAATCGACTACGAACAACACAGTTTCCTTTATGGAAAAACCCGGCGCAGCTCGCTAAAAACGGAACAAACCCCACCGCGTTTGCGGCGGGGGTTTTGTGTACCGTTTTGGGGACATAGTGCGTGGTATCATACTCTTTGATAAGATGAACAGGAGGGTAACTATGGTATATTTAAAGGAACTGCGTCTCGCTTCGAAAACGGAAGAGGCTAATGCGATATTGAGTGAAAAGCGCACCTGCTTCGGGACCCGCTATCCTTTCAAAATTTTCCCCGAAAAGCAGCTCGAGCAAATTTCGTTTTCGTCCGTTACTATTTTCTATGGCGGAAATGGTTCAGGCAAGACCACGCTGCTCAATATAATTGCGGAAAAGATAAACGCTATCAGGCATTCGGAATATAACAAAAGCGCCTTCTTCGAGGAATACACTAATCTTTGCAAAACATACGGAGATGATATTCCCGAAAACAGTCAAATCCTTTCCAGCGATGATGTTTTTGATTATGTTATGAACATGAGATATTTAAACAACAATGTGGATTTCCACCGCGAAGAGCTGTTTAAGGGCTATGGTTTGCACATGCTAAAGGCAGGAAACGAGCCGGGATATATTAATCTTAACGGACTGGCGGATTACGACCGTTGGAAAGAGGTTCACTCTGCTTTATCAAAAACACAATCGCAATTTGTTAAGGAGCGACTTGCCAAAAATGTTGATATGTTCTCTAACGGTGAAACGGCTATGCGATATTTCACCGAGCATATCGACCGCGATGCGGTTTATCTTTTGGATGAGCCCGAAAATAGCCTTTCGATAAGGTTCCAGCTTGATTTAGCGAAATATATAAGCGATTCGGCAAGATATTTCGGATGCCAATTTATCATTTCGACCCACTCACCCGTTCTGCTGGCGATAGAGGGTGCGAAAATCTATGACCTCGACAGCGTTCCCGTTGTGACAAAGGAATGGACCGAGCTTGAAAATGTGCGCGCATACTTTGATTTTTTCAAGGAGCACGAGGATAAGTTTTAACCCCCTTTGCGCGTTGCATTGACATTAGTTAAGATAAGTGCTACTATGGGCTTGTAAAAATTTCCAAGTTTCAGTTAGGGGAATGGAAAATGAAAAGAGTTTTAGCGATTTTGTTAGCGGTTGTTATGATGTTCTCTCTTGTTGCGTGTGGCGGCAAGGATGAGGCAAAGGCGGGAAAGGAATGTGCTGCTTGCGGCGAGAGTATGGCGGTGGATGCTGCTTTTTGCGGTCATTGCGGTGCTGCGATGAATGATGCGGGGGAGGAAACTCCCAGCGAAGATGCCTCAAGCGACAATACATCTTCTTCGGGAAACACACCTAACACATCGAGCAAACCTACCGAAACAAACAAGCCCACATCCTCAAATAAGCCCACATCCTCAAATAAGCCTATATCTTCAAATAAGCCTACCTCTTCAACCAAACCTACTTCTTCGAACAAGCCTACTTCCGGCAATCCTGATATATTTGCTAACAGCGATGTTGCTAGCGTTAATGAAGGTGATTTTTCTTTCAAATTGACCCGTAAAGACTCCAAGGTTGATGTTGAGCTAGCTAAATATGAAGGCTGGGCAAAGGTTGTTGACATCCCTAAAACAGTAAAAGGTTTTGCGGTTACCTCCATTGGCGAAGAAGCATTCAGTTTCCGCACATCATTAACTTCGGTTACAATACCGAATGGTGTTACTTCTATTGGCGAGGGAGCTTTCTTATATTGCACATCATTAACTTCGGTTACGATACCAAATAGCGTTACTACTATTGGTGACTCCGCTTTTGACTGCTGCAAATCATTAAACTCGATTACGATACCTAATAGTGTTGCTACTGTTGGTGACAACGCTTTCGCTAATTGCGAATCCTTAGCCTCGGTTACAATACCAAATAGCGTTACTACTATTGGCGTCGGCGCTTTCATGTTCTGCACATCATTAACTTCGGTTGCAATACCCGATAGCGTTACTTCTATTGCCTATGGTACTTTCACGGGTTGCACTTCATTAACCTCGGTTACAATACCGAATGGTGTTACCTCTATTGGCGAAGATGCCTTCTCGTATTGCACTTCATTAACCTCAGTTACAATACCCGGTAGCGTTACCTCTATTTTATACAGGGCTTTCGGCAATTGCAAAAATTTGAAAACCGTTTATTTCAAATCTGAGGAACAAATAGAAAAGTTCAGGGAACGTTTTAAAGATTCAAAGCCTGAATATATAGTTCAGTAAAAATAAAAAGGAGCGGGAAGCCGCTCCTTTTTTTATGCTTTTTTCACAATCGTGAGCTATTGAAATATATGCCCTTTTGCGGGGTGGGCGGGGCGAGTTTTTTTAGTTGCTTTATTTTTTTAGGATTATATGATATAATTTGAAAAACCAAGCTGAACGAGGGGGAATTAAAATGGCAGTCACAACAAAGTCGCGCAAGTGTTTTTTGGATTTGCTTAGAATCATAGCCTGCTTTTTGGTTATCGTTAATCACACAAACAGCAGCATTTTCCTTTCCGCTACGCCCGAAAATTTATCTTGGTTCGTTTCGCTTAGCTACTTTTTTGTTTCTAAAATAGCCGTTCCCATATTCTTTATGATTTCGGGATACCTTATGCTTAACAAGTGCGACACCTGGAAGAAAACCTTAGACAGGATTTTCCGCATCGCTATAGTTTTGCTCGCTTGCAGCTTTATTTATGCAACCTATCGCGCCTTGAACACGGGCGGCGATATTTCGATTTTGCACATAGCTAAAGAGGCGCTAACCGTTTATCGCAAGTCGCCCTCCAACGCGTTATGGTATTTATATGCCTATTTGGGAATTTTGGTTATGATGCCGTTTTTGCAAAAAATGACCGCCGCGATGTCGCGAACCGATTACCACATATTTTTTGCGGTTTCGGGGCTTTATTACTCGGTTTTGCCGATATTCAGCCACTATTTCCCCAAGGTTATAATCTACGGCGAGTTTAGGTTGCCGATTTTTGGGGCATACATTGCCATGCTCTTAATCGGCGGATATTTTTCGCGATTTGAAATAAAAAAGAGCAGGGCAGGATTTTTTATTGCCGCTGTGCTGTTTTTGATAATGCTCGCCTCTAATGTTACGGCAACATTTTTTGAATACCAAAAATCAAGCTACGGTTATCTATTTTTCGACAACCGCGCTTTCCTGCCCATTGTTTTGCAAAGCGTTTGCGTTTTTTATATTTTTTCTTTCATAAAGCTCCCCGAAAAAACCTCGAGAGCTATATCTTTTATCGGCGCTCACACATTCGGCATATATCTCATTTCGGATATGACTATAGACCTGCTAAACCCGCTATATATCAAGGCCTGCGCTCATATGCATCCGCTCTTTGCCGTTTTTTTGTTTGAGGTTTGCGTTTTCTTAATCGGCTTTGCCGTTATCGCGCTGCTCAAAAAACTGCCTGTTATTAAAAAGGTTTTATAAGATAAGATAAAATTAAAACCGCCGAGAAATCGGCGGGGGTTTTGTTTGCAAAAAAATAAAGCCATACCTCTTAGAACCGAGTCAAGCACATCATAGCTTGAGCAGTTAAGGAATTATGGCCTTGATGTTATTGTACGCAAGGCAAGAGCCAATGTCAAAAAAATAACCCCAAAGTCCCGTTTGGGGGCAGTGATGGTGGTACAATAAAGGCACAAAAGGAAAAGTTTAGAGGTTATTTTAGATATGCCGAAAACTTTATAGTTCAGTAAAAATAAAAAGAAGCGGGAAGCCGCTCCTTTTTTTATGCCTTTTTTATGTGGTGGTGTGATTATTTCTTGAAAAAAGGGGCGGCTTGCAATATACTTAAAATATAGCAAGGAGGGGTTTTATGAAACAGAAGCTCTCGGGCAGGTTTTGGCTTGCCATCACTATTTTCAGCCTTATGGGACAAATCGCCTGGGTTGTTGAAAATATGTATTTTAATGTTTTTATTTATAAAATGTTTAACGCGAGCGCTGCCGATATTTCGGCTATGGTTGCCGCCTCGGCGGTTACGGCTACGCTCACCACCGTTTTTATGGGTGCGTTATCCGACCGTGTGGGCAAGCGTAAGTTATTTATCTGCTCGGGTTACATACTCTGGGGTGTTTCGATTTTCAGCTTTGTGCTGCTGCGCGCCGATATTATCGGCAAGCTTTTCGGGCTTACGGTTTCGGCTGCGACAGTTGGTGTGAGTCTTACCATTGTTCTCGACTGCGTGATGACCTTTTTCGGCTCGACCGCCAACGATGCCGCCTTTAACGCGTGGCTCACCGATTCGACCGATTCCTCCAACCGCGGCGCCGCCGAGGGCATTAACGCTATGATGCCGCTTGTGAGCATTTTGGTTGTGTTTGGCTCATTTATGTTCTTCGACCTTGAAAAGGCCTCGAGCTGGAGCGTTATATTCACCGCTATCGGTGTGCTGGTTTTGGCGGTGGGAGTGCTGGGCTTCTTTATTATTAAGGAGCCGCAAATTGCGCCGAGCCGCGAGCCCTATTTTAAAAGCATAATATATGGCTTCCGCCCGAGCACGGTGCGCAATAATCCGCAACTTTATCTTGCGCTGGCGGCGTTTATAATCTTTAATATTTCGATTCAAATTTTTATGCCCTATCTTATCATTTATTATGAGGTTTCGCTCGGCATGAGCAATTATGTGCTCATAATGGCGCCCGCTATTATTGTGGCGGCTGCCGTTACGGCTATGTGGGGCAGAGTTTATGATAAGCGCGGCTTTAGCTTTTCGGGCATTATTGCGGTAGGCGCGCTGCTGCTCGGATATATCGTGCTGTTTTTATTCCGCTCTACCCTGCCCGTTTTTATAGGCTCGTTGCTTATGATGAGCGGCTATCTCGCGGGTATGGCGGTGTTTGGCGCCGTGATACGCGATAACACGCCTGATGGCAAATCGGGCAGGCTGCAGGGTGTTCGCATCTTCTCTCAAGTGCTGGTGCCCGGTGTTATCGGCCCTGTGATAGGCAAAAAGGTGCTGGAGAATGCCGCGGTTATCACTAATAACGACGGCACCACCTCCTTTGTGCCGAATGAGAATATTTTTCTCGCCGCCGCGGTGGCTATTGTGCTCGTGATTCCGTTTATGTTTATAAAGCAAATGAACAAAAAATAAAATTAAACGCTCTGATGTTTTATCAGAGCGTTTTTATGTTGGTTCTTAAAGCATTATATAAATTAGGGCGAGGAGCAGCAGCTCATCCTCGGTTTCGCCTAAAAGCAAGAGCATCACCGCGATTATTACCTTGCGGTCGGCATCGAAATCAAAGGAGCGAAGATTTAGCATTTTAAGCAAATTAAAGCCTTTGCTTTCCCTCTTTTGAGGCGGAGGGGGCGGTTTTGGAGAAGGCGGAGGCGGTTTTGGCGGCGGGGGTTGGGGCTCGTTTCTAATCCTTATAAAATCGGGCGTTTTGGGCACCTCCGATTCGCCAAACCTAAAGAATCCGTTTTCAGCCACCGCTCTTCCCCCTTATCACAAAATATCGTTCAAAATTCCGCTTTCTTTAAGCAGCGGCATCACGCTTGCAAGGCGCAAAAGTTTTATCGCCTTATCGACCCGCGCGCGGCGCTCTTCCCCTAAATGCGGGCGAAGCGCCAAAAGAAGGCGGCTGCGCTCATCGCCGCCGCTTTGTTTCAGCGCCGAAAGAATTCCCGCAAACTGCGCGGGATTCGGCAGCGGCTCTTCCCTTTTTTCCTCCTGCTCCCCCGACAAAAGCGACTGCGCCATAGCCTCTATTCTCGCCATTCCCTCGGGGTCGGCCAAGAGCTCGGAAATTTTATCGGCGAGGTTACCTTCCATCCTTTTTTAACCTCGATAAAATTTCTTTGGCCTGCGGAGAGGATAAAAGACTATCGCGCGCTTCTTTGCTCTTCATTATCTTTTCTATCTCGGCGGCATCCTCCTTTGGGAGCGCTGAAAGAATCGATGCATATTCTCCCTTTGAAACCGCCTCTCTGAGATTCGGGTTTTTAGAGAGCATTCCTATTGCCTCTATGAGTTTTTTGCGGTCTAAATTATTGTTTTGCATTGAAATCACCACCGTTATTATATATACTATTTATATGCTCTTTTTGTGAGGTGTAGAATATGCGAATTCTCGTTTTTTCGGATAGCCACGGGCGCGGCAGTCGCGTTGAGGCAGCCATTCTCGAGCAGGAAACCGCCGAGCACATCTTCTTTTTGGGAGATAGGGTTTCGGATATTGAACATTTAGAGGAGTTATATCCCGACAAAAAATTCTATATCGTTCCCGGCAACTGCGATTTTTCGCCGCTCGCCAAGGCAACCAAAACGATAACCCTCGCGGGCAAAAAAATAGTTTATACCCACGGACACGAGTTTTCGGTTAAATCGGGCATCGAGCGCTACCAAAGCTTTGCCCGCGCGATGGGCGCCGATATTGCGCTCTACGGACACACTCATGTTGCCGAAAACCGCTATGAGGATGGGCTTTATATTGTTAATCCCGGCTCGGTTGGCAAGGGGCACGGGTTCGACAGCTACGCCTATATTGATATTGAGCCCGCGGGCGTTTTACCTGTTATCGTGCGCATTTAAAGGCTTGACATATATTTGCCGCAATGTTAAAATTTTATAAAATAAGTTCACCTTGGAGAATTTGAGAAAGCATTGGGAACTAAAAAAGGATGTGTCATTTATGAATGATTTTGGCGATAAAAAAATCATTGCCGCCGTTCGAACCGAGGAGGAGTTTTCGCTCGCCCTCGATAGTTCCGCCCAGTGCATCTTCCTGCTTTGCTCCAACATTATGACCGTTGAAGACTGGATAAACCGCGCAAAACAAAAAAACAAGCGCCTTTTTATCCACCTCGATATGTCGGAAGGCATCGGCCGCGACAGCGCAGGCGTTGCTTTTCTCGCTAAACTCGGGGTTGACGGAATCATAAGCACCCGCACCGGCATAATAAGAGCCGCAAGGGAGCACGGAATTCCAACCGTTCAGCGCATCTTCTCCATCGATTCGCAGGCAACCCAAACCTCCGCCAACGCCGCGGGCAATTTCCGCCCCACCTATATTGAGATTATGCCGGGCGTTATTCCCAAGGTTATTCGCCGCTTTTGCGCAAGCAGCGATATTCCCATTATCGCGGGCGGTCTTATTGAAACCGAGGAAGAGGTTAAGATTGCCATTGAGAGCGGCGCAGTTGCAGTTTCGACCGCTAATAAAAATTTATGGTAAAAAAATAAAAGACCTATGAGTTTTCATAGGTCTTTTTTTATTAGTCTTTAACGATGCATTCGCCTATATCTTTAAGAACATAGGTGGGCTTTGCCTCGCTCTTTTCGAGGTCCTCAAGCGTTCCCTCGCCCGAGAGGACAAATGCGGTGTCAATTCCTGCGTTGCAGCCGCAGGCGATATCGGTATAAAGGCGGTCGCCAACAAAGATAGCGTCCTCCTTATTTAGGCCGCGCTGCTTTAGTGCCAATTCAATCATCGCGGGCTGGGGTTTGCCGATAACATGGGGACGGCGGCCCGTTGCCATATAAAGCATTTCGGTAACGGCGCCGCAATCGGGCACAAAGCCATAGCTTGTTGGGCAAACATAATCGGGATGGGTTGCGATATAATCAACTCCGCGAACAAGAAGCTGGCAAACATCATCGAGCTTTTTATAGGTTAGCTCGGTGTCATAACCCATAACTATAGCATCGATATCATCCTCGAGCTCGGTTGTTAGTTTTATGCCGCTATCCAAAAGCTCCGCAACAAACGAGCGGGTTCCGAAGGCATAGAATTTTTTGCCCTCATAGTTGGCTTTGAGATATTCAATCGTTGCATGGGTTGAGGTTAAGAAGTCTTCCTTCTTGATAAAATCGAGCCCCATCGAATGCAGGCGCTTAACATATTTATCAGCGCTCGAGGAGGAGTTGTTGGTTAAAAACATATAGGCGGCGCCATTTTCCTTAACGAAATCCAAGAACGGAGGAGTTTCGGGGAAAAGGTTGTTGCCGAGATAAATGGTTCCATCCATATCGAGCAAATATAATTTATATTTTTTCAAAAAATCACATCCTATGCGGAACTATTTCTACCCTGCTATTATAATACACCGAGGTATTTATGTCAATAAAACGAAAAATTTTCGCAAAAATATTGACAAAGCTTATCTCGCGTAATATCATTAGATTAAAGGAGCTGATATTATGACAGTAACCGAGCTTGCAAAATTAACGGGATATTCTATTTCAACCGTTTCCAAGGCGCTTTCGGACAGCAACGAGATTAGCCGCGAGGCCAAGGAGGTTATCCTCCGTTTTGCCCGCGAAACGGGATATTATGATAAAGCGATTCGCCGCAAAAAGAGAATCGGAATGCCCAAAACAGTTGGCATTGCAACCGCTGATATTCGCGATTCTATGACCCTTTCGCGCCTTTGCCGCGCGCTGCGCAACTATGGTTTTTATGCGGTTGTTTGCGATGAAGCCAATGCGCCCTATATCCTTTGCGATGTTTTAGGGGTTGATGCGCTTATATTCTCGGATGTTAAGGCGAGCGACTGCTCCGTTCCCTCCCTTTCCCACCGCGGAGATGCCGATGCGACTGCTGCCCAAATCGCCGAACTTCTCGGCGAAGAGGTTGCCGAACGAGAGAAGGAAAAGAAGGAAGATATTTGGCTTTTTTAGGGGTGGAATATGGACAATATTATTCTTATCGGTATGCCGGGTTCGGGCAAGAGCACCGTTGGAGTTTTGCTCGCTAAAATTATAGGCTACCGCTTTATTGATACCGACCTTTTGATTCAGGAAAAGGAAAATCGAAAACTTTTCGAAATTATCCGCGATAGCGGAAACGATTATTTTGCCAATGTTGAAAACGAAGTTAACGCCTCGGTTGAAGCGCAAAAAACCGTTATCGCAACGGGCGGCAGCGTTGTTTACGGCGAGGGCGCCATGAAGCATCTAAAGAGCATTGGAACCGTTGTTTTCTTGGATGTTGCACTCGATGAGCTCGAAAAACGGGTTGATAATCTTGCGACCCGCGGAATTATGTTCCGCTCGGGAGAAACGCTATCCGATATATATGATGAGCGAATTCCGCTCTATAAAAAATATGCCGATGTTACGGTTGAATGCTCCGCCGAAGGGCTTGCCGAAAACGCGGCGAAGATTGCTAAAGCTTTAAATTTATAGGAAAAATAAAAACCACCTTCGTTTGAAGGCGGTTTTTTATTTTTGTTAAACTATCCAGTCGATAGCGCCACCCGGCTTGGAGCCAACCGAAATGCTGCCCGAGGGCTTTTTGCTCGAGGAAGAATTCGGGGTTGACGAAGAGGACGAAGGCTTGCTGGAAGAGGGTGCGGGATTGCTCGAAGAAGGAGCGGGGTTGCTCGAAGATGACGGCTTCTCGGAGGACGATTCTTCCTTTTTAGAAGAGGAAGATTCCGGCTTCTTGGAAGAGGTTGATGTCGGCTCCTTTGAAGAGGTCGGCTTTTTGGAAGAGGTTGCCGTCGGCTCCTTTGAAGAGGTCGGCTTCTTGGAAGAAGAGCTGGGCTTTTTAGAGGGGGTTACGGTTGAGGAGTTATCAATCTCATCGCCATCCTCATCGGGGACGGGAGGATTGGTTATCTCGCCCGAGTTTTCATTCGAACCTGTTTCATTGCTATTGTTTCCGCCCGCTATTCCCGAAATGAGGGAATCATATTCCGAGCTGTTCATAAAATAGGGGTCGTTATTTTTTCTACAGCCTACAAGTGCTAATGAGAGGATAAATACAAAACAAAGAACTATAGAGATAACTGCTGTTAATTTCATTCTTTTTCCTCCTATAAAATAATTAACAGGATAATTATACGCTATTTTTACTTCCTTGTCAACTCAACCACTGCGCCACTGTTGGGAGCGAGGGTGACGCTAAAGCCGTTTTCGGTCTTTTCGAAGGTTGCATCGCCGCGAACGCTATCGATAGAAACTGCCTCGAAGCCGCTGAGGGTTATAGGCTCGGTTACGGTTTCGGGGAGATAGTTGATAACGAGGACATAGGCGGTTTTTTCGTTTTCGATATGCTCGGTAAGACCAACATAGGGGCTTTGCTTATGGGCAATTTTGTTTTTGCCGATGCCCATTTCCTTATATAATTTATAATAAGGCTCGTGGTTAACGCCATCGATAAGCGAAGGAACGGTTACTGCGGTGTATTCAATGGGAGCGTTGCAGAAATAAACCTTGCCCTTGCCGATTTTTTGAACGCCGAAAACGGGGTTGCCAAACTGGTCGGTTGCGAGGGTTTCGGCGGTTAACGCCTTAAGCTTCATTTCATACTGCGGGAAGAGGTTAAGCTTATCGCCGCCGAATACAACCTCCTTTTTAGAGGTTGCAACGCTGCGGGATACGAGCTGGAATCCGGTTACCTCGGGGAATTCCGACATCATGCCGCCATCCATCGAGATATAAAGGGTTGCTCCATCCTCGCGAACACGGCGAAGGAGTTCGTTTTGGAGATGCTTGGTGGGTTCGCCATAGAGCGAGAGCGAGGGCAAGAAATAGGCCTCGGCCTTCGGAATCTCCTGATCATAAAATGCGAACTGCATTTCGATTCCCGCCTGCTTTGCGAGCAGGAAGGTTCCATAGGCAACGCCCCAGCAATCCTGATTCTTAACGAGAATGCAAACGGCATCAGCCTTTCTCTTGGGCAGGGGTTTGCCGAAACGCTCAACAAGTTTTGAGAAATCGGTCATACTGTCGAGGGCTTTAATATGGGTTCCGTCGGCATAGATGAGGGCCAACTCGCGCTCGAGGGCGCACCAATCATAGGGAGCATTATTGAGGGCGCTCTGGTTGCAGGCGCACCACCACATAAAGCCGTTGCAATCATGTGCCCAAAGGCCAAAGAGAGCCATATCGGCGTTTGCGGCAATCAAATCCTGATTTGCAAACATCGGTCCCAAAGTGTTGATTTCTTCGGCGAAGCAGGGCTTGCCGCCGATTCCGCTATAATAAAGCGACTCGGCAACGGCATGGTTAGCCGATTTCATGCGGTTAACCTCATCGGTTTCACAATGCTCGGTAAACGCGGGATAGGGATGGGTGCAAAGAACATCGGTCAGCTCGCCCTGATCCTGCGGGCGCCAAACCGAGTTGGGGTTTAAGCCATGCATTCCCGAAATGATGGGATGCTCCTTATCCTCCGCGCGGATAGCGTTGGCGATAATTGCCGACCATGTATATGCCTCATCGGCATCGGTTGCCATATCCATGCAGTTGCATTCGTTACCAAGGTCCCAAGCTACAACCGCATCATGGTTTTTATAACGGGAAACCATATATTTAACATATTTCATTTGCCATTTGAGGGCGGTTGGATCGGTGAATAAATTGCTATGCTCCAATGCGCGCGGAACATAAAGCTTGCCGCTCATCCAACCTGTTACAATGCCTATCATAACCGCGATTCCGCGCTCGGCGCACAAATCGAGGAAACGATCAAGCCTTTCACACATAACGGGGTTAATGCCTGCTTCGGACTCGGCAGTATGCTCTTCGGGCATATCATCAATGGATATGTAGCGCTTTTGATGGTTTCCGCCGAATTGATTCTTAATCGGCTGGAACTCGCTCCAAAGCGGGAACATTCTTATAACCTTAATATTAGCCTCAACAATCAAATCAAGGTCGCGGATTACTGCATTTTCATCCCATTGCGACCACATATCGATACCGGCATTGGATGCCCAATAGTTAACGCCGATGAAAAATTTTCCGCTATCAAAAAGTTCACATTTCATAAATCAGGTTACCCCCTATTTTTTCTCAAATAAATTATACCATAAAAGATATAAAAAGCAACAAATAAAAAAAGAAAGAGAGGGTTTTCCCTCTCTCTTCTTACGATAGCATATTTCCAAGCCCAAAGCTGACCGAAAGCGCTTTATCCACCCTATCCATAGCGCCGCCGCCCAGCGAGCCCATCTTCTCTTTAAGCCGCTGTTTATCGATGGTTCTCACCTGCTCAAGCAACACGATTGAATCCTTCGAAAGGCCGCAATCATCAGCGCTGACGCTGATATGAGTCGGAAGCTTCGCCTTATCATGCTGACTTGTGATTGCCGCCGCTATAACGGTTGGACTATATCGGTTCCCCACATCGTTTTGGATGATAAGTACGGGTCTTACTCCGCCCTGCTCTGAACCTACAACGGGGCTTAAATCCGCATAGTAAATATCTCCGCGTTTGACTGTCATTTATATTTCACGCTCCGAAATTATGTTGGTAATTTTAGTGTTACCTTTATTTGCGGTAAATAATCATTGGTTTGAAATTTTTCACCTTACTATCATATTATGCCCGCTCACATAATTTGGTTAGAAAAGTTTGCAGTTAGTTCTTGCAATACGGCTTGTTATTATATATAATATAATAAATATCTATATCTATTTAACGCGGGAGGCTGTTTTATGGAAAAGATTTTTTTGGTTGGTAATCCCTGTTCGGGAAAGAAAAAACTAAAAAAGAATTTGCTTGATATTGTTTCGGTTTTTTCGGGGGCAGGATATGATGTCACCGTTTATCCTACCAAGAGCCGCGGCGATGCAACCGATGTTGTTCGCGAGCTTTCGGATGAATATTCGACCATCGTTTGTGTTGGCGGCGACGGCACACTCAACGAGGTTATAACCGGAATGATGCATAACAAAAATAGTTATAAGCTTGCCTATGTTCCCGCGGGCACGCTTAATGAATGGTCGAGCAGCCTTCATATTTCCCGCAATATTTTGGAAGCTGCAAAGGATATTCCAAACGGCAAGATAATAACCCTCGATATCGGCAAGTTCGAAGATAAATTCTTCACATATACTGCCTCGTTCGGCGCGTTTACCGATGCCTCCTATGCGACCTCGCAAAAGGTTAAAAATATTTTCGGCCATGCGGCTTATATATTCCACGGCGCTAAAAGCCTAACCAAGATTCGCTCATACGAAATGAGCTTCATGCATGATGGCGAAAAGATTGAAGGCAAATTTATATTCGGCGCCGTTACCAACTCGCTTTCGGTTGGCGGCATTATTAAACTCGACGAAAACACCGTTGAACTCAACGACGGACTCTTCGAGGTTTTGCTGGTTCGCAAGCCCGCCCGCGGAGGAAGACTCCGCCATATTGCAAAGGGCATACTTAAAAAGGATTTCTCCAATCCCGCATTTGAATTCTTCAAGACCGATAAGCTTATTATCCGCGCCGAAAAGGGTATGTCCTGGACGCTGGATGGCGAGCAAGCGGTTGTTGAGGGCGATGAGTTCGAGATAGATAATCTCCATTCGGCCATCTCCTTCTTTGTTCCCGATAAAGACTAATTACTTATTTTAAGGATGTGTTTGATTTGTTCTCAAGAGATATGGGAATCGACCTTGGCACTGCAAATACCCTCGTTTGCGTTAAGGGCAAGGAAATTATTATGCGCGAGCCCTCGGTTGTTGCCTATGATGTTCGCAACGATGAAGTGCGCGCTGTTGGCAGCGAGGCCAAGGAAATGATTGGCCGAACCCCCGGTTCAATAGTTGCGGTTAGACCCCTTCAGGATGGCGTTATTGCCGACTTCGATGTTACCGCCGCAATGCTCAAAAGATTTATAAGAAATGCTCTTCGCGGTTCGTTTTTCTCCCGCGCAAGGGTTATGATTTGTATTCCCGCAGGCGTTACAGAGGTTGAGAGCCGCGCGGTTGAGGATGCTGCAAGACAGGCAGGCGCAACCAAGGTTTCGCTCATTGAGGAGCCTATGGCTGCAGCCCTCGGCGCAGGTTTGCCCGTTAACGATGCAACAGGCTGCATGGTTGTTGATATCGGCGGCGGCACCAGCGAGGTTGCCGTTATTTCGCTCGGCGATATTGTTACCGCTCAATCGGTTAGAATCGCGGGCGACGACCTCGACGAGGCTATTATCAACTATGTTCGCAAAAAATATAATCTCCTTATCGGCGAGCGTACTGCCGAGCAGTTAAAGATTGAAATCGGTTCCTGCGTTCCCTATGAGAACGAGGGCAGCGTTGAGATTAAGGGTCGAAACCTTGTTGACGGATTGCCCAAGAATGTTACCATTTCGGCTGCCGAGGTTCGCGAGGCTATGAGCGATACCATTTCGAGCATTGTTGATGCTATTCGCACAACACTTGAAAAAACTCCGCCCGAGCTTTCCGCCGATATTATCGACCGCGGAATAACCCTTATGGGTGGCGGCGCGCTCCTTCGCGGACTCGACACCTTGATTGCCTCCGAGACCGATATGCCGGTTTTCGTTGCCGATAACCCGCTCGACTGCGTAGCGCTCGGTCTTGCAAAGCGAATCGAAGAGCCCGATGCCTTCGAGGATTATGTTTATAAGCGCGGCAGAAAATTCAACTAACAGTTTCTAAAAAACCTCACGGCAGGTGATTCAATGAGATACTTTTTCAAAAGCCGCCGCTTTAAAATTGCGGCAGCCATATTGTCGGTGCTTGTTTTGTTTTCGGTTATCGCCCAGCTTGCCGGAGGCGCACTCTCGCCCCAGCAAAGCATTCTCGGTTCGATAATTTCGCCGTTCCAAACCGCTTTCACCTCGGTTTCCAACTTCTTTAAGGACCTTAACCGCGATATTAACGGCAGCGAGGAGCTTGCGCGCGAAAACGCTTCGCTGCAAAATCAGGTTAACGAGCTGACAAGCTCACTGCTTGACTATCAGCAAGCCGTTTCGGAAAACAAATTCCTGCGCGATTATCTCGAAATGAAGGATAACAACATTGACTATCAGTTTTTAAAGACCATGCTCATCGGTCGCGACAGCGACGACCCGTTTGGCACCTTCACGGTTAACAAGGGCAGCCTCCACGGCGTTTCGGTTTATGACCCCGTTATAAACTCCAGCGGTCTTATCGGATATGTTTCGCAGGTTGGCGCTTCCTATTCCAAGATAACAACCGTTTTGAGTCCCGATATCAGCATTGCCGCGTTTGACAGGCGAACTGGCGACCTTGGCGTTCTCTCGGGAACGCTATCCTCCGCCGAGAGCGGAACAACCCGCCTTTCGAATCTCTCGCGCAACTGCAGCGTTGCCATTGGCGACCATATCGTTACCTCGGGCGGCGGCGTTTTCCCCGATGGCTTGTTAATCGGAACGGTTAGCGCGGTTGGAAACGACTATAACAGTCTTATTTTCGCCGAGGTTAAGCCTGCTGCCGACCTCAGCGACCTTAACGATATGATGATTATAACCTATTTCTCGGGTCAGACTAATTTGAGCGGTGAATAGGCTATGAAGACTATAAAACACACCTCGTCATTCTTTATATGGGCGTCGGTTTTGGGATTTTTGCTCTTCCTGCTTGACAGCACATCAATGCTCTCTTTGCGCATTGGAAACGCAACTCCGCTCCTGCTCATTCCCCTTTTGGTTGCAATTTCGATGGCGGCGAGAGAATGGATTGGTCTTATATTCGGCGCTTCCTTCGGCATACTGCTCGATACGATTGGAGCCGAATCGCTATCCTTTAATATGATAATGCTGACCGTTATCGGTTGCGGATGCGGATTGTTTTGCTCGCATTTTGTTAACGATAACATCTATGCCGCTCTCACGCTTTCGTTCTTTTCGAACCTGTTTTATTTTATCGTTCGTTGGTTTTTCTTTTATGTTTGCGCCGATAAGGGCGAGGTTTTCTCCTATCTTTGGCGCTATGTTGTTCCGACAGTTATTTATAACACCCTTTTCATTATTCCGTTTTATTATCTCATAAAATATATTTCAAAACGGACAAGCTATTTTAACTAAAAAGGAGGTATCGCTATGGCGCGCAAACCAAACAATAAAAAAGCCTTTTTAAAGCGCTCAAACGCCCTGGCTTTAATGCTTGCCGCCATTATGCTGCTTTACTCCTTTTCGCTTTTTAACTATCAAATCGTTAACGCGGATAAATACACCAACCAAGCCCGCGGAGCCTATTCCAAAACAACCGTTATCAAGGCGGCGCGCGGCGAAATTCTCGACCGCTACGGAAGGCAGCTCGCCGTTAACCGCAACGGTTATGATATTGTGCTCAGCCGCGCATATCTAAAGGTTAGCGATTTTAACCCGCTAATCCAAAAGCTTATTGATATTATGAATGAATACGGCGAGGAATGGAATGATGACCTCCCCCTCGCAAAGACCGCTCCCTTCGGCTTTACCGATGATTCCTCTTCCAAATCGGCGCTGCTTCGCCTTTTGGATGTTGCTCATTATGCAACGGCGGAGGACTGCTTTAAACTGCTTATAAAGCGCTATGCGCTTGAGGGAATGGAGCCTGAAAAGCAGCGCATTATAGCAGGCGTTAGATACACTATGGAGCTTGCCGATTTCTCGGTTGCAAACCCCTATTCCTTCGCATCGGACATTTCGGAAAGGCTAATGCTTCGCATAAGCGAATCGGCATTTATGCTTGACGGAGTTTATATAAGCACCGTTCCCGTTCGCGAATATGTTGACGGCACCCTTGCCTCCAATGTTATCGGAACGGTTGGCTCGATGAACGCCGAACAATGGGAAAAATATAGGGAGCTCGGATATTCCTATAGCGATAAAATCGGTGTTACGGGAATCGAAGCCGCCTATGAAGAACAGTTGCACGGTATTGACGGCGAAATGACCTACACCTATGACGGTGACGGAAATGTTATCGGCAGCGAGGTTACCCGCGCGCCCATCCCGGGAAAAACGGTTATTCTCTCGCTCGATAAAAACCTGCAGGCCAAGACCCAAGAAGCATTCCACAGCCTTATAACCAAATTGAATTCCGAGGGCGGAAAGGCTTCGGGCGGCGGCGCGGTTGCTATCGACCTTAAATCGGGAGAGGTTTTGCTTGCCGCTACCTATCCCTACTTTAACATCAACGACTATTTCTCGAAATATAACGAGCTTGCCTCCGCAAAGGGCAGCCCCCTAACCAACCGCGCATTTGCGGGCGTTTATCCCCCCGGTTCCTCGATTAAGCCCATTGTTGGTATTGCGGCGCTTGAAACAGGCAATCTTAATTTCGATGAATATATAACCTGCACAAGAACCTATTCCTATTATGCGGATGTTGGATTTGCTCCCAACTGCATGCACCGCCACGGCGCAATCGGAATCGTTACGGCGCTTTCCGAATCCTGCAACTATTATTTCTTTGAGCTCGGACGCCGCATGGGAATTAAAACGCTCAACAACTATCTCTCCTCGTTCGGTCTTGGCGAGAAAACGGGCGTTGAGGTTTATGAATCGGCAGGCATTTTCGATAAGGCCGAATCGGGCTGGTTCGCCGGCAACACCATTCAGGTTGCCATCGGTCAGCACAACGCATTCACCCCCATTCAAATTTGCTCCGCCGCCGCTACCATTGCAAACGGCGGAACCCGCTATAAAACGACCCTTGTCAACAAAATTTTGTCCTATGACCTTAATGAAACCTATTATAAAAACGAACCGCAGGTCTTGGCAACGGTTGACATTAAAAACGACATTCTCGATATAATCAAACGCGGAATGCTATCGGTTACCGAGGATGGTACAGGTAGTAGGGTGTTTAAGGATTATTCTATTAAAATCGGCGGCAAAACGGGTACATCCCAGACCGATAGCGGCGCTGACCACAATGTTTTCGTTGCCTTCGCGCCCTATGATAATCCTGAAATCGCGGTTGCCGTTGTTTTGGAGCACGGTGACTCGAGTTTTACGAGCGGTTCTATTATGAAGGCTATTATGGATGCCTACTTCTTCAATTCCGAAGAAGATTCCTCGGGAACAACCCCGAATACACCGCTTAAATAATTGACTTAAATGCTTTGTTGTGATAAAATCGAAGGGAGGTTTTCGCCTTTATGAAAAATATTTTGGCAACCGTTTCGGGCAAGGGTGGAGTTGGTAAATCAACCTGCGCGCTCGGAATAGGAATTGCGCTCGCAAGGAAGGGGCATCGGGTTTTGCTCGTTGACCTTGACTGCGGATTGCGCTGCTTGGATTTGATGGCTGATGTTGCCGAAAAGCTGATGCTCGACCTGGGCGATGTTTTGCGGGGACGACCGCTTTCGGATGCCGTTTTAAAGGTTGAACGCTGCGAAAATCTTTATTTGTTATCCGCCCCTGCCGACAAGGGGGATATTGAAGGCGAAGCCTTGGCAAAATTCCTGCTCGGCGACAATGGATATGACTATATCATTCTCGATTTACCGGCGGGCACGGATTTCCCATATATCGGCGCGATTGCCGATATAACCGATTTTTTGGTTGTTACCTGCGGAGATGCGGTTAGCGTTCGCGATAGCTTTGTTGCCGCGAATTATGCCGAGCGCTTCGGCGGTAACTGCCGACTTATCATCAACAAATATGCCAAGCGCCATCTAAAAAACAAGGCCTATGGCGGAATTGATGATATTATCGATAATTCAGGCTGCCGACTGTTGGGACTTATCCCGTTTGATGATGCCTGCGTTAGCGACCCCTTAAGCATTTTTAAGAGGGATAACAAAAAGGCCCGCGCTTTTTCGCGCATTGCCGATAGAATTTATGGACATGAAACTCCCCTTCCAAAGGTGAAGAGAATAGAGAAAGGAAAGTAAAAAAATATGAACATCGCCATTATTGCACACGACTCTAAAAAAGAACTTATGGTTCAGTTTTGCATCGCTTATTGCGGAATTTTGAGCCATCATAATATTATGGCAACCGGCACAACAGGCAAGCTTGTTGAGCAGGCTACAGGACTTGAAATTTCTACATTTTTAAGCGGCAGCGGAGGCGCACAGCAAATCGCAGCTCGCATAAGCTATGATGAAATAGACCTTTTACTTTTCTTCCGAGATGCACAGCGCAAGGCCCACGAGCCCGATGAAAACGACCTGCTTCGCCTTTGCGATAAGCATAACATCCCTGTTGCAACCAATATTGCAACTGCCGAAGTTTTGATTCACGGTCTTGAGCGCGGCGACCTTGATTGGCGCGATATTCTCAAGGGCAACTAAATATTTATTTGCTATGACGCAAAAAGAGTAGCACCTTTACCTGCACAAAGAGAGCGGCGCCGCGGCTGAAAGCGCTGTTGCAAGGGAATGTGTGAAGACATTTGCCGAGCGCGCCTTGAAAGAGGCCGTTACTCCCGCGTTAAGGGAGAGCAAAGTTTAAAGGCGATGCCTTTAAAAAATTAGGGTGGCACCACGGGTTGACCCCGTCCCTTGCGGACGGGGTCATTTTATATTTTTGGAGGTTTAATATGGCAGAAATAAATAAAGCGCCGAGAGGCACCTGCGATGTACTGCCGCAGGATAGCACAAAATGGCAATATGTTGAAAGCAAGATGCTCGAAACAGCAAGACTCTTCGGTTTTTCGGAGATAAGACTCCCCGTTTTCGAGCACACTGAGGTTTTCACCAAGAGTGTTGGCGATACCACGGATGTTGTTCAAAAAGAGATGTACACTTTCCTTGATAAGGGAGAGCGTTCGATTACCCTTCGCCCCGAGCTTACGGCAGGCGTTGTTCGTTCGGTTATCGAGCACGGTCTCCTTTCGGGACCGATGCCCCTAAAGGTTTGCTACATCGGCGGATGCTACCGCTATGAGAAGCCGCAGGCAGGTCGCCTTCGCGAATTCCATCAGTTTGGCATCGAATCGTTTGGCGCAAAATCGCCCGCGGCGGACGCCGAGGTTATTATGCTTGCCGACCATTTGCTCAAAACCTTAAGGCTTAAATCCTATAGCCTGCATATAAACTCAATCGGCTGCCCCGAATGCCGCAAGAATTACCATGCGGCGCTCAAGGAATATTTCCGCTCCAAGAGCGAAAACCTTTGCGGCACCTGCCTTGACCGACTTGACCGCAACCCGATGAGAATCCTCGACTGCAAATCTCCCGTTTGCTCGGAGATTGCCGCAGGCGCTCCCGTTGTTCTTGATTATCTTTGCGATGAATGCCGCGAGCATTTCGAGGGCGTTAAGCAGCATCTTACCGCTGCGGGAATCGAATTCTCCATCGACCCGCACATCGTTAGAGGCCTCGACTACTACACCAAGACCGTTTTCGAATTTGTTTCGACCAGCCTTGGCGCGCAGTCAACCGTTTGCGGCGGCGGTCGCTATGACGGACTTATTGAACAAATGCACGGCGCACCCACACCTGCACTTGGCTTCGGAATGGGTATTGAACGCCTGCTTATGATTATGGAGGCTGAAAACGCCGCGATGCCCGATGAGCGCAAGCCTGATATTTATTTGGCTCCCATGGGCGAGGCGGCTGCGCTAAAATGCTCCGCAATTTGCAGCGCGCTGCGCGAGGATGGCTTTATTGCCCTGACCGATATAATCGGCAGAGGTCTTAAGGCTCAAATGAAATATGCCGATAAAATTGGTGCTCGCTTCTCCATCGTTTTGGGCGATAACGAGCTTGCCGAAAACAAGGCTATCATGAAGGATATGCAAAGCGGCGAGCAGCACGAGGTTCAACTCGACAGCATTAGCGATGCTCTCTTCAAATTTGGATATTATAACGCCATTTCGGGCGATGCTGACAAACTTTTAGGTTAGAGGTGGAAGATATGAAACTTGATAGAATGGATTCGATGAAAAGAACCGACTACTGCGGAACTTTAAGCGAAAAGGATTGCGGTCGAACCGTTGTTGTTGCGGGATTCACCCAGCGCCAGCGCGACCTCGGTCAGCTTATATTTATCGATTTGCGCGACCGCAGCGGTATTGTTCAGTTAGCATTCGATGATAACACCGAGCGCGAGGTTTTCGAAAAAGCCTTCGCAGTTCGTTCGGAATTTATCCTTATGGCCGAGGGCGTTGTTCGCGAGCGTTCCTCTAAAAACCCCGATATCCCCACAGGAAATATCGAAATTGAGGTTAAGACTCTAAAGATTCTCGGCACCGCTCAAACCCCTCCGTTTGAAATTTTGGATGACACAGGCGCCAAAGAGGACTTGCGCCTTAAATATCGTTATCTCGACCTTCGCCGCCCCTCTCTTCAAAAGAACATTTTGCTTCGCCATAAGATTGCAAAGGTAACCCGCGATTATTTTGATGAGAACGGCTTTATCGAAATCGAGACCCCCACCCTCATTAAATCGACACCCGAGGGTGCTCGCGATTATCTCGTTCCCTCCCGCGTTCATCCGGGCAGCTTCTTTGCGCTTCCGCAATCGCCCCAAATGTATAAGCAGCTGCTTATGGTTTCGGGTTTTGATAGATATATGCAAATCGCAAGATGCTACCGCGATGAGGACCTCCGCGCCGACCGCCAGCCCGAGTTCACACAAATTGACCTTGAGATGTCGTTCGTTGATATGGAGGATGTTCTCGCTATAGGCGAAGGCTTTATGAAGCGTTTGTTCAAAGAGGTTTTGGGCGTTGAGCTCGATACGCTCCCCCGCCTTACCTACACCGAGGCTATGGAAAACTACGGTTCGGACAAGCCCGACACCCGCTATGAAATGACCATTCGCGACCTTTCGGATATCGTTGCCGATTGCGGCTTTGGCGTTTTCACGGGAGCTATTGAAAACGGCGGAACCGTTCGCGCGATTACCGCAAAGGGCGCTGCCGAAACCCTTACCCGCAAGGAAATCGACAAATTAACCGAATATGTTCGCGGCATTGGCGCAAAGGGCCTTGCCTTCATCCGCTGGGTTGAGGATGAGCCCGCTTGCTCCTTCTCGAAATTTATGACAGCGGAGCAAATGCAAGCCATCTACGAGCGCGCAGGCGCCGAAAAGGGCGATGTTGTTTTAATCGTTGCTGACCGCAAGAAGACCGTTCTTTCGGTTCTCGGCTCGCTTCGTACCGTTGTTGCCAAGAAGCTCGATATTATCCCCAACACCTATAAACCGCTTTGGATAACCGAGTTCCCCTTCTTCGAATATAACGAAGAAAACGGCAACTGGGATGCTATGCACCATCCCTTCACCTCTCCGCTCGATGAATGCATCCCCTATCTTGACGGCAACCCTGAAAAGGTTTTCGCCAAGGCTTATGACCTCGTTCTTAACGGAACCGAGCTCGCCAGCGGCTCTATCCGCATAACCGACCCCGAGCTTCAGGGCAAGATGTTCCGCGCGCTGGGTCTTACCGATGAGGAGGCTCACGAGAAGTTCGGCTTCCTTACCGATGCATTCAAATACGGTGCTCCGCCCCACGGCGGCATGGGAATCGGTCTTGACCGCCTTTGCATGACCATGCTCGGCCTTGACTCTATCCGCGATGTTACCGCTTTCCCGAAGGTTGCAACCTCGAGCGAGCTTATGAGCGGCGCTCCCTCCCCCGTTGATGATGCACAGCTCAAAGAACTTATGATTTCGATTATCAAAACCGAAGAATAAGAATTAGAAAAATAAAAAGGTGTTACCAAATGGTAACACCTTTTTTATTTACTATATTTTAAAAATCATCTCTTGCGAGCTCGGCGAGCTTTTTGGAGCATTCCTTGCAAACAACATGGCCCTTAAGGGTTACAACGCCCTCGGTCTCGCCGCAAAACAGGCAGCCCGGCTGATACTTCTTGAGAATGATTTTATCATCCTCAACAAAGATTTCAAAGCTATCCTGGTCATCAATAATATCGAACTTTTTGCGCAGCTCCATCGGGATTACTACGCGGCCCATCTTATCGACCTGACGAACTATTCCTGTTGCCTTCATTTTAGCCCACCCTTTTACATTTTTATCGCGTTTTCCACATTATACATTATTTTACAAAAAATGTAAAGACCTTTTTGTCGAAAAAACAAACCCACCCTGCCGTAATGCGCTAATGATAACCTGCAATAAGCAGGTGGGTGCCGACGAGGCGGTTTCGCGCTCCCTTCTTCCATCGACACGGTCAAAAAGCCGCCGACGGGAGGTCTGCAAACCTGCCGCCAAAGTGCTTGGCCCCTTTAAAAAACTTGTAGGGTTATAATAGCGCAGTCCACGCACAGGGTAGGAAGATATTACTGTTCCTCTATTTCAAAAATGTCCTGAAGACGGTCGATAAATGCATCGGCGATGGTATCATACTCATCGTCATCCTCGATTTCCTCGAAGAATTCCTCGCCATCCTCCTCGGCAACGCGAACGATTACGAGCTCGCCGCTGTCATCAAGGATATCCTTGGGGTCGGAATGAACCGGAAGAAGCGCCAAATAGCGATGCTCATCGGTTTCAACTGCATCGAGCACCTCAAAGGTGTATTCATTGCCGTCATCATCAGTTAGGGTTACTATATCGGGATTGTATTCCTCTATCATTTTTATTCTCTCCTTTTTAATTGGTTCCATTCATATTTTACCCTCTTTTTTGGGATTAGTCAATAAAAAAAGCACCCGTGAATCGGGTGCTTTAATTTTAGTTTTTGCTATCAGTTCTACCGACAAGATAATCTATGCTTACATCAAATAAATCGGCAAGTTTAATTAAAATTTCGATTTGAGGACTGCGAGTCATTAATTCATAATTTTGATACGCCTTTTCAGTTATATCACAATAGATTGCAACCTGCGCTTGAGTATAACCACGCTCTTTTCGACAGGCGCGCAAGCGTTCGGATAATATTTTATTCAAACTCATCACCTACATTTGTTCTTGACAAATTCAGTATATGATATTAAAATTCTTAATATACCAACAAATGTTAGTGTGAGGTGCGTTGTGCGAAAATATGAAGTCCCTTGTTGTTACTGTGAACATTTTCTTTCGCGAACTGTCAAAGGAGAGATAACCATATTCTCTAAAGGCTTATGTGATTTTAAAAACATATATGTCCCTGCCTACGATGAAATATGTGAAAACTTTGTGTTGCGAAGCGGATTATACACTACCAAGAGTTATCCCAAAAATGATTCACAATAAAAAAACACCGTTGCCTTTAGCAACGGTGTTTTTTTATTAGTTTTTGCTTCCCATTGTGAGAACGAGAACTGCTTTTTGAGCGTGGAGGCGGTTTTCGGCCTCATCAAAGATTTCGTTTGCGTGTTTCTCAAAGGTTTCGGCGGTTATCTCCTCACCGCGATGAGCAGGCAGGCAATGCTGAACCATTGCATCCTTGTTGGCAAGCGACATAAACTCTTCGTTAACCTGATAATCCTTGAACACCTTTTCGCGCTCCGCCTTTTCCTCCTCCTGACCCATCGATGCCCAAACATCGGTGAAGACAACATCGGAGTTTTTAACTGCGGCGGCTATATCCTCGGTGCAGGTGAAGTTGCCGTTTGCAGCAGCCCATTCCATAATGCCCGCATCGGGCTTATAGCCTGCGGGACAGGCAACTGCAACCTCCATACCGCTCTTGATACCGCCAACGATGAGCGAGTTTGCCATATTGTTGCCATCGCCGACAAAGGTCATCTTAAGGCCCTTCAATGCGCCCTTATGCTCGCGAATGGTCATAAGGTCGGCAAGCACCTGGCAGGGATGGCAATAGTCGGTCAAGCCGTTGATAATCGGAATGGAGCCGTATTTCGCCAAATCCTCAACCTCGCTTTGGGCGAAGGTTCGAATCATAATGCCATCGAGATAACGAGAGAGAACTCTTGCTGTGTCCTCAACCGGCTCGCCGCGGCCGATTTGCAGGTCACGAGAGGATAAAAACAGCGCCTGACCGCCCAAATGATACATTCCCGTTTCGAACGAAACGCGGGTTCTTGTTGAGGATTTTTGGAATATCATACCAAGGGTTTTGCCCTTTAGGTAACGGTGGTCAATGCCGTGTTTTTGGTCGTATTTTAACTGGTCGGCAAGGTTTAGGATTTCTTCGAGCTCGCCAACCGATAAATCGGAAAGTTTAAGCAAGTGCTTCATTTTCGATTACCTCCTTAAGAATATCAAGCGCAGTTTCCAACTGCTCATAGGTTATATTAAGCGGCGGCAAGAGGCGAACCTTTTGCTTGGCGGTTAGCGCCAAAACGCCGCGATTTATGCATTCGTTAACGATTTTCTTGGCATCGCCATCGGTTTCTATGCCGAGCATAAGGCCCATTCCTGCGATGGATTTAACGCCTTTGGCGCCATCGAGGGTTTTCCTTATATAATCGCCCTTGGCGCGGACATCAGCAAGCAGCTGCTCATCAACGCGCGAAACGATGGATAGCGCGCCCGCAGCAGCAACGGGATTGCCGCCGAAGGTTGAGCCATGGTCGCTCGCGCCGAGCGTTGCGGCAACCTTTTCGCCCAAGAGGGTTGCGCCAATCGGCAGTCCCCCACCCAAGCCCTTTGCGGTGCTGATTATATCGGGTTTTAAACCGAAATGCTCGCAGGCAAAATATTTTCCCGTTCTTCCGTTGCCGGTTTGAACCTCATCGGCAATTATGAGGAAGCCTTTTTCCGCTGCGAGAGTTTTTATCGTTTCAACAAACTCGGTTGTTAGGGGATTAACTCCGCCCTCGCCCTGAATCATCTCAATCATAACTGCGGCGGTTTTTTCGCTTATCGCGTTTTTAAGCTCTTCGCAATCGCCCGCTGTTACGAATTTAAAGCCATCGGTAAAGGGTCCGAAATTTTTATGGAAAACATCCTGACCCGTTGCCGCGAGGGTTGTTACGGTTCTTCCGTGGAAGCTGTTTTTGAGGGTTATTATCTCGCCCTCGGAGCCTTCGTGGTTATCGCTATAATATTTTCTTGCGGTTTTAATGGCGCATTCATTTGCCTCGGCGCCCGAATTGGAGAAGAAAACCTTCTTCATTCCGCTTTTCTTGCAAAGGGCTTCAGCCAAATCGACGCAGGGCTTGGTGTAATAAAGATTGGAGGTGTGTTGCAGCGTTGATAACTGATTAGTTACCGCGGCAACCCATTCCTCATCGCAAGCGCCAAAAATGTTAACGCCTATTCCGCTTCCGAGGTCGATATATTTTTTGCCGCTTACATCGCAAAATTCAGCGCCCTTGCCCGAAACGAGTTCAACATCGAATCGACCATAGGTTGCGGCAACGAACTCTTTATCTTTTTCCTTAAAGCTTTGCATAAAACTCCTCTTAACCAACAAACATTGTTCCGATACCCTCATCGGTTAGGGTTTCGATTAGGATTGCATGGGGGATGCGGCCATCGATGATAAACACCTTTTGAACGCCCTGACGGATAGCCTCGATGCAGCATTCAACCTTGGGAATCATACCGCCTGCGATAACACCTGTGCGGATGAGGAGCGCCGCCTCGCTAACATTGATTTTCTTGATAAGCGAACTGGGGTCATCCTTATCGCGCATAAGGCCCGAGATATCGGTCATGGAGATGAAGCTTTCAGCCTTTAGCTGACCCGCTATATAAGCGGCGGCAGTATCGGCGTTGATGTTATAAACATTGCCCTCATCATCGCAACCAACGGTTGAAATAACGGGGATATAGCCGCGCTCCAAAAGGTCGATAATCGGGGCGGTGTCAACATCGGTTATCTCGCCAACATAGCCGAGCTTTTTATCCAAAACCTTGGCTTTTATCATTTGACCATCGATACCGCAAAGACCAACCGCCTTGCCGCCCGTGCGACCGAGGAGGTTAACGAGGTCTTTGTTGGTCTTGCCCGCCAACACCATTTGAACGATTTCGGCAGTTTCCTTATCGGTTACGCGAAGTCCATCGCAAAATACCGATTCCTTGCCGACGCGCGAGAGCATCGAAGAAATTTCGGGACCGCCGCCATGAACCAACACAACCTTAACACCGATTAAGGATAAAAGGGCGATGTCATGCATAACTGCGGATTTAAGGTCTTCGTTTATCATGGCATTGCCGCCATATTTGATAACAACAATTTTTCCGCTGTATTTTTGAATATAGGGCAACGCTTCGGTTAAAACCTCGGCCCTGCCTGCGTTATTGAGTTCCATAAATATTCTCCGTTTATGTTGATTTTTGACTATTACCCCAAACGCGAAGTATAGCCATAAAAATTTACTGGTTTAAAATAGAAAGAAAATTGATTTGTGGTGTAGCCGAATGCGAGGGCGCTGTGTTTTTTACACTGCCTCAAACAGGATGCACAGCCACAAACAATTTTACTCTATCAAAAAATAGAAAGAAAATTGATTTGTGGTGTAGCCGAATGCGAGGGCGCTGTGTTTTCTACACTGCCTCAAACAGGATGCACAGCCACAAACAATTTTACTCTATCAAAAATAGAAAGAAAATTGTTTTGTGGTGCAGCCGAATGCGAGGGCGCTGTGTTTTCTACACTGCCCCGAGCAAAAGGCATAGCCACAAACAATTTTACTCTATTTATGTTCGGTAGTCGCCGTTGATTTTGACATAATCATATGTCAAATCGCATCCCCAAGCAGTTGCGAAGGAGTTGCCGCTGCCGAGGTTAATGAGAATTCTAATTTCTTCGCAAAGGAGGATTTCTTTTGCTTTTTCTTCGCTGAAATCAACACCTGCGCCACCGCGGCAAACCGCGATTTGACCTGCGGCTGATGCGAAATCAACATCGATTTTGGAAACATCCAAATCGGCGCCGCTATAGCCTATTGCGCAAAGCACACGACCCCAGTTTGCATCGGCACCGAAGATTGCCGCCTTTAAAAGAGAGGAGCAGCAAACCGATTTTGCAACCGTTCTTGCGGTTTGCTTATCGGCAGCGCCGGTTACCTCAACCTGCATAAGGCGGGTTGCGCCCTCGCCATCACGGGCGATGTTGCGGCAAAGATAGGAGGTTACGGCGAATAGCGCCTTTTTAAACTCACAAAAATCAATACTGTCGGCACTTGTGATTTCGGCGTTGCCTGCCATTCCGTTTGCCATAACGCAGCACATATCGTTGGTTGATGTATCGCCATCAACGCTTACCATATTGAAGGAATCCTTAACATCCTCCGAAAGAGCATATCGGAGAAGCTCGGGAGAAATAGCAATATCGCTGGTTATGAAAACAAGCATTGTTGCCATATTGGGATGAATCATTCCCGAACCCTTGGCGATGCCGCCGATACGGCATTTTTTGCCGCCTGCCTCAAATTCGAAGGCAATTTCTTTAACGCGGGTGTCGGTTGTCATTATGCCTTCCGCTGCGGCAATACTACCATCGCTCGAGAGCGCCGCAACGAGTTCTTCCATTCCGCCTGCTATGGGGGTTATATCGAGGGGCTGACCGATAACGCCGGTTGAAGCAACGATAACATCATTCGATTTAACGCCTGCAAACTGCTCGGTTAAATCACACATAGCGGTTGCAATCTCGATGCCGTTTGCGTTGCAGGTGTTGGCGTTGCCGCTGTTGCAAATAATTGCGCGGGCATAACCATCGGCTATGTTCTCGCGGGTTACGGCAATCGGAGCGCCTTTAACGAGATTGGTTGTATAGACGGCGGCGGCAGCAGCGCGCTGCTCGCTGACTATAAGCGCTAAATCGCGCTTTGTTTTGTTCTTGCGGATTCCACAATGGATTCCCGAGGCCTTATAGCCCTTAGCGGCACAAACGCCGCCCGAAACTGAAATCATATTTTCTCCTCCGTTTTAAACATCAAGTCCCGTTGCAGGGTCGAGTCCCAGCATGATATTCATACACTGAACTGCCGCACCCGATGCGCCCTTGCCGAGGTTATCGAATCTTGCCGAAACGGTGAATCTCTCATCGTTTCCGCAAACGAAAATTTGCATTCTATCGTTGCCCGAAAGGTTGTTAGAGCCGAGCATTCCGCCCGAACCTTCCGCTGATATATCCGAAACATCCACCATATTTTGGGATGCATATTTTTCCAAATAAGTTTTCTTAACTGCCTCAATTCCGCCCTTGACCTGACTCGCAAAGAAAGGAACCGAAACCAGCATTCCGCTATAAAAATCATCGACTATGGGCGAAAAAACAGGGGGATTTTTAAGACCCGATATCGCCGCCATCTCGCGGAGATGCTTATGCTGCTGCGAAAGCGCATAGATTCGGGGACTGTTCATTTCATCCTCTTTTTCGTTCTCATATGCGGCTATCATTTTCTTGCCGCCGCCCGAATAGCCTGTTAAAGAAAAGCAGGAAAGAAGCGCATCGCTATCGATGATTCCCGCCTCAACCAGCGGAGCCACCAAAGCAACGAAGCCGCTCGCATGGCATCCCGGGACTGCAACGCGCTTCGCACTCGGCAAAGCCTTTGCAAGCGAGGTTTTAAGCTCGGGGAAACCATAAACCCAATCGGGGTTGGTGCGATGTGCTGTTGAGGTGTCGATAACGCGAACATTCTCGTTTTCAATCATCGAAACGGCCTCCATCGCCGCCGCATCGGGCAGGCACAAAAAGGCTATATCACAACTGTTTAAATATTTTTTGCGCTCGGCAGGGTCCTTCCTGAGAGCCTCATCGATGAGCATAAGCGAAATATCTTTTCTGTTTTGAAGACGCTCAACTATACGAAGTCCCGTTGTTCCCTCTCGTCCGTCAATAAACACCTTAAACAAGGTTCATACCTCTTTCCAATCACTAATTAGCATAATTATTCTTTTTATGCACCGAATATGCACAATTATAACACATATTTATGCAAAAATCATCTATTTTTTGCATTTTTATGAATTTTGACAAATTCTTGGAATATTTTTCTTTTGATATGTAAAAAATTGCTACAAATCAAGACAATAGGCGGGCAGCAAACACTGCCCGCCTACATTATTTTACTTTAAGTTGGCCTTTAAGGTTTCAAGCTGCTTGCGGAGCTCTTCAGGAAGCTTGTCGCCAAACTTCTTGTAGTGCTCTTCAATTTCGTTAGCCTCAGCGGTCCAAACATCCTTGTCAACCTCTAAGATGCTCTTTAAGGTTTCGATATCGAAATCAAGGTCGGTAAGGTCGATATCTTCAGCCTTCGGAACATAGCCGATTGCGGTCAGGTCAGCATCAGCCTTGCCTTCGCAACGGTCAACAATCCAGTTGAGAACGCGCATATTATCGCCGAAGCCCGGCCAAATGAAGTTGCCTTCGTCATCGGTGCGGAACCAGTTAACATTGAAGATTTTGGGAGCCTTGTCGCCAAGCTTCTCGCCCATATCAAGCCAATGCTGGAAGTAATCCGACATATTGTAGCCGCAGAAGGGAAGCATAGCCATCGGGTCGCGGCGAACAACACCTACTGCACCTGCAGCAGCTGCGGTTGTTTCGGAAGCCATTGCGGAACCGATGAATACGCCGTTCTCCCAATCCTTCGACTGATATACGAGCGGAGCGCACTTTGCACGACGGCCGCCGAAGATAATAGCGGAAATCGGAACGCCGCTGCCCTTGTTGAACTCATCAGAGATGCAGGGGCAGTTTTCTGCCGGAGCGGTGAAGCGGGAGTTGGGATGTGCGGCATAGGTCGATTTGTCGGCCTTGTCGAACTTGGAAGCATCCCACTTGCTGCCCTTCCACTCGATAGCATTCTCGGGGAGGTTCTTGTTTAAGCCTTCCCACCAAACGGTGTTGTCGTTAAGGTCGAGAGCAACGTTGGTGAAGATGGTGTTCTTCATTGTGGACTGAAGAGCGTTGTAGTTAGACTTTTCGTTGGTGCCGGGGGCAACGCCGAAGAAGCCGTTTTCGGGGTTGATGGCATAAAGACGACCATCAGCACCTATTCTCATCCAAGCGATATCATCGCCTACGGTCCAAACCTTGTAGCCCTTATCGCGGAGATATGCGGGCGGAATCATCATAGCAAGGTTGGTCTTACCGCAAGCCGACGGGAAAGCAGCTGCAACATACTTAACCTCGCCCTTCGGATTTTCGATTCCGAGGATGAGCATATGCTCAGCCATCCAGCCTTCCTTCCAGCCCTGATAAGAAGCGATACGAAGAGCGAAGCACTTCTTGCCGAGGAGAACATTACCGCCGTAACCCGAGTTAACGGAGATAATGGTGTTATCCTGCGGGAACTGGCAGATATAACGCTTCTCGGGGTCGATGTCACAACGGGAGTGGAGACCACGAACCCAGTCGTTGCTGTCGCCGAGAACCTCGAGAACCTTGGTTCCTACGCGGGTCATGATAACCATGTTGAGAACAACATAGATAGAATCGGTTACCTCGATACCAATCTTGGCAAGGGGCGAACCAATCGGTCCCATCGAGAAGGGAATGATATACATGGTCTTGCCCTTGTAGCTGCCGCGAGCGATATCATAAAGCTTTTTATACATTTCATCGGGGTCACACCAGTTGTTGGTAGGACCTGCTTCTTCGCGAGTCTTGGTGCAGATAAAGGTACGGTCCTCAACGCGAGCAACATCGTTGGGGTTGGTGCGATGGAGGTAGCAGCCGGGGAGCTTTTCCTGGTTGAGCTTGTGCAACTCACCAATTGCTTCAGCCTCATCACGAAGCTTTGCAATTTGCTCTTCGCTGCCGTCGATCCATACAACCTCATCGGGTGTAAGGAGCTCTTTGACTTCATCGAGCCACTTTAAAACAGTTTTGTTAGTTGTCATTGCGATTTCTCCTTTTGAAGATTGATAAATTTGTCACAATTTTCTCCGTATATATTATACTTATATTACTTGTAAAGGTCAATATAATTATTTACAAATTTACACCTTTTTAATACTTTTTTGCAAAAAATAACCCGCGAGGCCAACCTCGCGGGCGATTTTTTAAGAATTACATGCCTTCATACTGGCCTGCATCAACCATTGCGCCGATTGCCTTAACAACATCGGCCTTGTCTTCTTTATAAGTAACACCATACCAACGGTCTTCACTTGCTAAAACGCGAACTTCCTTTTCGCCGTTTTTAACGAGGGTTCCGATAACAAGCGGAATATAGAACTCGGTCTTGGGTTCTTCGATATTCTTATCGAGGAAAAGACGGAATTCACGATCGAGATAATCGAATACATCGGGAGTTAAGCCCCACATATTCATCGAAACAACGGTGTCGGGAGAAAGCTCAATCCAGTTTTCGTCATCGAGGGTGTATTTGCAATCCTTAATCTTGGTAACCTCATCGATATCGGTTAAGAGACCGTTTTCGGTTACGCAAACGCCACGCGAAACATGGCCGTTTTCGGTTAAGGTGTTGGCAAGGCGGAAGCCTACCATGCAGTAGCGGCTGGTGTCAGCCTTTAACTGCTCGAAAATCTGACGATATGCCGAAGCACCATAGAAGTCATCAGCGTTTATAACAACGAAAGGCTCCTTAACAACATCGCGGCAAAGGAGGATAGCCTGACCTGTGCCCCAAGGCTTCTTGCGGTTGTTAAGATAGGTGTAGCCCTCGGGAAGCTTATCAACCTCTTGATAAACATACTCAACGGGAAGAACCTTCTCAACGCGCGAGCCTACGATTTCTTTGAATTCTTTCTCGATTTCATGCTTGATTACGAAAACAACCTTATTGAAGCCTGCCTTCTTTGCATCGTAAACCGAAAAGTCGAGTAATGCCTCGCCGTTTTTGCCGATGGGTTCCATCTGCTTAAGACCGCCGAAGCGGCTGCCCATTCCTGCTGCCATTACTACAAGTGTTGCATTAAAACTCATTTTGATTCCTTGCCTTTCTCTTGCTCTTTTTCTTCTGGTTTTTCTTGGAAGCCCTCGGTGCTTTCCTTCATGAATAAAATTTTGAAGGTCATAAAGAGAAGCTTTATATCCAAAAACGTTGAATAGTTTTCGATATAAATCAGGTCCATATTAAGCTTGTCCTCGGGGCTTGTGTTATATTTTCCGTAAATTTGCGCATATCCCGTAAGTCCGCCCTTAACTCTGTGGCGCAGGTTAAAGTCGGGGTATTTTTCGGTATATGTGTAAACATTTTCGGTTCGTTCGGGGCGCGGGCCGACAAGCGACATATCGCCGCGCAAAACATTTATAAGCTGGGGTAGTTCATCAACTCGGCAGGCGCGAATGATTTTGCCTACGGGAGTGATGCGGTTATCGTTATCGGTTGCACCGCGGGCGCCATCCTTATCGGCATCAACTATCATTGAGCGGAACTTTAAAACATTGAAAATCTCGCCATCGCGGGTTACGCGGTTTTGCTTGAAGAATACGGGGCCGCCATCGCATAGCTTAATTGCCAACGCAGTTATAAGCATTATGGGGCTGGCGCAAATAAGCATAATCGAGGAAACGATAAGGTCCATCGCGCGCTTGATGATGAGCTGCTCCATGGTTAAGCTATAGTTGCGGCACATCAAAAGCGGAGCATCGAAGACCTGGCTTTGATGGGTGCTGCTCAAGATAATATCGGTGCTCGAAGGCAAAAGATAAATTCTCTTGCGCTTTTCATAGCAATAACGAAGGATTGCATCCTTCTTGGTTTGATCGAAATCGCAAATCAAAACCGCCTGATAATTATCAATCTCGCGCTTGATTTTATCCATTTTGCAGCCCTTGATTGATAAGGCCTTATCGATGGTGTAGCGTTCGGGGATGCGGGACATTTTGCGGATGGTTTCTTTGCCATGCTCATCGCCGCTATAGATTGCTAAAATATGGCGGGAACGATAAAGCGAGAAATAAACGCTGTTCGCGGCATAAACATTTATGCCGGTTAGCGCGATTTGCATCAGCGCTCCGCCGAGAATCATCCAAGGCAACAAAAGCTCGCGGGCAACAAGACACAAAATCATATACATTATGAAGTTGGTAAAGACAATGGCGATGCCAAGGCTATACCAAAGCTCATGCATTCTGAAAACGCCTACCTTGAAGCCGCCATACAGCTTTATGAAGGTTAGGAGCAAAAAGAGGAATGCAAAAACAACAACATAGTTACCTTCATTGATAAACATCGCCTCGGGATAACCCTTTTGCCAAATGAAGATAAAGCTGAAGGTTATTGTGAGGGTTATTAGGAGTTTGACCGTGAACATAACGGTCCTGCGGAATTTGATTAGTATATTCATATTAAAGCACCTACTGTTATAACCGTTCTTATCATATAAAAATGCCCTATACAACTATTCTTTATTACCACCTTAAATCATATTCTATTTTTGGATATTTGTCAAGTAAAGGCGGCGATATAAAGGCTATGTTTATATATTTTAAGCGGCAAGAGCAAAAAGAAGGCAAGCGCATCACTATAAGGCGGATAGATGAGGGAAATTTTTTCTATTTTGAGATTTTGGCGCAAGGGAAATGCGGCAAGCGAAAAATCCTGCGCGCGGATAGGCTTTGCGGCTCGCATCTGCCCGTTGCTTCTATCGACTCTTCCCTGCCGCAACGCATGGCGAAGCGGATGATAAGCTCCGACAGGTTTATGGATTTTTTGTTGGTTAACACCTTTTGCGAGGTGGCTCTCGGGCAAAAATCGGCACTCGTTTATGACCCCGACGGGCGGTATTCAAGCTATCTTTTAAGGCTTTTAACGGTTACGAGGACACTATATATCTTCTCCCCCTGCCCTATTTATGAAACGCTTTGCGAAACGGCGTTGGAGCGGGTTGGCGCAAGCCCTGTTATTTTAAAGGATTTGGGGGCGCGAAGCTTTCCCGCCGCGCTCGCGGGCGGCGAAGGCGCGAGGGCGCGACTAACTATAGGCGAGGGTGGGTTTATGCCGATTTGCGACACGGTTTTTTATAAGAAAAATTGGGGGAATTTCGACCTTTGCGCCGCAAAATTCGAGGTTTGGAGGCCTGAAAACTTTCCCCATTTTTTGCCCTCGCGGCTTAAAAACAAAAGTCTTTCTCTAACTCCTTCGCAGCTCAAGAAAATGCTTGACACCTTTTAGAATGGAGCATATAATTAAGGCATATTCGGAGGTGTTTTTTCTATGGATATAAGCAAGATAGATAAGAATTTCGAGGTTTGCTCGCAGCTGCCTGAAGACCTCGAATGGCATAGCATTCGCGAGGACGCTTTCACGCTTTATGGACTTATAGATTGCGGCGACAACGGCTTCCGCCGTTTGCCCGAAGAAATTTCCAATCCCATAAGCGCCGAGCTTGACACCCTTTCGCGCGAGACCTCGGGCGGTCGCATCCGTTTTAAGACCGATTCGCTTAATGTTGCCATCAGGGTTTCTTTCGAATTTGCAAGTTTTATGTCGCACATGGCGCTCGTAAACGCCGGTGGCTTCGACCTCTATGAAAACACCGCCTTCGGCAGCACCTTCCGCGGTTCCTTCCGCCCGCCCTGCAACAACAAGCCCTCCTATGCTTTCAATCTTTGGGCAGGTCAGGGAATGAAGGATTTAACCATCAATTTCCCCAGCTATGGCGCTCCCCTCTTTATTGAAATCGGCGTTCAAAAGGGCTCTCGCCTTGAAAAGACCGATGGCTATAAGGACTGCGGCCCCATTATTTTCTATGGCTCTTCCATAACCCAGGGAGGATGCGCTTCGCGCCCCGGTCTTACCTATGCAAACCTCGTTTCCCGCAGGTTCAATATGGATTATTATAACTTCGGTTTCTCCGGCAACGGCAAGGGCGAGGAAAGCGTTGTTCGATATATGGCAGGGCTTCCCATGAGCGTTTTCGTTTCGGATTATGACCATAACGCCCCCTCCTTCGAGCATCTTGAACAGACCCATTTCCGTATGTATGAGATAATCCGCGAGAGCCATCCCAACATCCCCTACTTTATGATTTCCAAACCCGACTTTGATAACGACCCCAACGGCGCTCCCCGCCGCAGGGATATTATCTATCAAAGCTTTAAAAAGGCGCGCGAGCGCGGCGACCAAAATGTTTATTATATTGATGGCAAGCGCCTTTTCGAGGGTGCCGACCGCTGCGAATGCACCATTGACGGCTGCCATCCCAACGACCTTGGAATGTATCGCTTTGCCGACACGCTAATCGGCGAATTCACAAGAATACTTAAATAATTAAAAACGGTGATGCAAAACGCATCACCGTTTTTTATGTTAAACAGATATTACCTTTATATGCTCTTGCGGTCGGTTGGGTTATTAACTATGCCAAACGCCACTAAAACCGGCAAAAGCACATTCATAAACGCGTTTGCTTTTTCGGAAATATCTATGCCGCAAAACTCCTTAACGCAAAAGACAACGAGCGCCGAAAGCGAGAGCCATAGCGCCCAAGAGTTAAAGCGTTTCATTAAGGTTTTCATTTGCATTCTCCTTATTTTATTATCAGCGCAAAAATCGCGCCCAAAAGTATTCCTGACACACCGGTTATAAGCGCGCCTGTTATGGTGTGTTTATAATGGTCAAGCTCTAACGAGGGTTTTCGCTCGATTTTGGCGAGCCGTTTATCGACCTTTTCGAGCAGTGCGGCGGTGTTATCGGTGCGGTCGGCGATTTTTTGCACCGCCTTTGTCAGCTCCTGCAAAACGCGAATATCCTGCCTTGTTTCGGAAAGCTGATGAAAAATATTCTTCTCGTTTGCCTCAAGCGCGGCTATTCTCTCTTCGTTTGTCATGGTTTTATCAGTTCCCCCTTTTTGAGGAGCGTGAGCATCGCGCCGTTTTGCTTCGCGGTGCCCAAATATCCCGCTATGTTGTTCGCTTTAGCAACTTTTGCGCGATAGGAATAGCTCGATTGCTCGCCTATTGCCTTCAAAGCAGTTACTATGCTGACGCTATCGCCCTCATATCTTTTAAAATAATTCTCGCTTGTTAGGATGCCTGTGTATTTCGCGAGGTCCGCCTTTTTAAGACCGAAATAGGAATAAAAATCTTTGGTGACTGAATTGGTGCCGAAGATTTCATCGCCCATATATTTGCCGCTATCGCGGACATCGAGATGAACATTTTTATAGGCGGAAGAGATATTTGCAATCCCCGAAAAGCCTATATCCTGCGCGGCGCAACAAACTATCTTGGCCGAGATGAGCTTGCCATCCTTATCATAAAATCGGCAATCAACCGCTTTGCCGAGGGTGTGTTGCCCTTTTCCGTTTCCGCCAACCCTTTTATCATATTCCGCGGTGCGATAGCCGCTGGTTATGATATATTTGCTGCAGCGAAGATAGGAAAAAAGCTCCTCGATTTTTAGCATAAGATTTTGGGAGATGAGGATTTTATCAGCGCCATCGCCTGAGCGCATTTCGCGCACCTTGGTGTGTGCCGAACAATTAAGATTTTTATGTTTTTTATATGAATATTCCTTAACCGCCATACTTCTCCCCCTCGCTTAAAAACGCGCGCGCCAGTTCGCGAATTTTGGCTATCGAGTTAGTATTGCTTGATGCAAGTCCCTCGAAAAATTCCTTTATGGGATCCGCGCAAATAGCGGTCTGTTCTACCGCTGCCTCAACCTCAACAATTTTGCCGCTCGGGTTTTCTTTATCAAAAATAACCTGTTTCATTTATCTTCCCTCCAATACCCAGTTGGTTCCGCTTTCAAAATTATAGTTTGAGATATTCAAATATAAATATCTCTTTTTTGTAGTATTGGATATGCTCCACGGGCATTGTGTGGCAAGCGGATTTACGCGCGCGTTGATGCCATAGTTTGCATCGAGCGAGTTGGCAACCGACCGAACATATCTATTTCCGTCGGGATCAGTTATAATATCGGCTGTCGCAACGGTATGCACCGTGTTACCCGGCACTATTTTTGACGTAGTTGTTGTTGCTAAAAAGGTGTTTTGCAGTGCAGGGCTGCCATCAATATGCGCATTTACATACATCGTGGTGGATGTGCCTGTTGGGTTTCCCACGGGCACCTCGAGATATAGCCTCAGTTCTACCATATCATAGATTTCTTCGGTTAGCTCCGCCTTGATTTGTGCGACTCCGCCGGTTGTTGCATCGAGGGTACCTACGCTTACTCGCTTGAACGACTTAGCCGCTTCGGCGCGTGATACGGCATCTTGAGCATCGATTGCTGCATTTTTCGCCTCGGATGCAGCGGTTTGGGCATCGAGAGAACTCGAATACGCCACCTCGGCATTAACCTGCGCAGCGTTTGCGGATTCGGTTGCTTTGGTTGATGCCTGCTCGGCAAGCATCATAGCGTTAATCGCTGCTGCCTCGCTAGACATAGCCTGACCTGCTGAACTGTTGCATGACTCTTGATAGATTGCCGCTTGATTGGCAAACTCCTGCGACATTTGGCTCGAAAGAACCGCAAGTTCGCTCGCCGCCGCGGCATCTGCCGCTTCGCTTGCGACACGCTCAACCAACTGATTATAGATATCCTCGGTTGGAATGGGTGGGGCAATTCCCTCTAAAAGTCCCGATTCGGTTACATCGATTCGGATTTTATCGGCGGTTATAAGGTCGCCTCCAAAAACCGAAACATAAAACGCGCCTTCGATTATTACCTCGGCAGGAATACGGCACATATCCCCATCAAGCAACATATTATAGACATTCTCGCCCTGCGAAAATACGGCAGTTTTTTCAACTCCCTGCCAAGTGTTATCAAAACAAAAGCGGGCGGCAAGATAATTTCGGCTATCGGCCACGACCGATGTGTCATCGCTCGTTATGCGCTGATTCAAGACCGAAAAGTTAAGTATTCTTTGTTTCATTTCTTCCTCCTTTGAGCGGTTTAAAAATAAAAGCAGCACTAAAAGTGCCGCCTGATTTTTACCATAGAGGAAAATATTTTTTTGTCAATACGAAACAAATATGCAACAAAAAAGCAACCCCGCGAATTACTGCGGGGTTGCGATTTTATTTATTACTTGCGACGGTTTTTGAATCCCTTACGGTCACCGCGGGGTTTGCGGTCAGCCTCTTCATCGAGGTCGTTTTCGGGAACCATGCCCATCTTTTCGATAAGTGCATCGCGGCGGGAGAGGTTAAGTCTGCCCTGGTCGTCGATTTCGGTTACCTTAACGATAACTTCATCGCCAACATTAACAACATCCTCTACCTTCTCAACGCGCTTAACATCAAGCTTGCTGATGTGAACAAGGCCTTCCTTGCCGGGAGCAATCTCAACGAATGCGCCGAAGGTCATAAGGCGGGTTACCTTGCCCTTATAGAAAGCACCGATTTCGGGGTCGTTTGCGATGGTTTCGATGATTGCGATAGCCTGCTTTGCCTTCTCAATATCAAGACCTGCAACATAAACCTGACCATCCTCTTCGATGTTGATGGTGCAGTCGCACTGCTCTTGGATAGACTGAATAACCTTACCCTGCTTGCCGATAACATCGCCAATCTTGGAGGGATCAATCTTGGTTGTGAGCATCTTGGGAGCATAGGGAGAGAGTTCAGCGCGGGGCTCGCCGATAACGGGAAGCATAACCTCATCGAGGATATACATACGAGCCTTGTTGGTCTTCTCAAATGCTTCCTTGATGATTTCGGGAGTAAGACCATGAACCTTTAAGTCCATCTGGATAGCGGTTATACCCTTATGAGTACCTGCTACCTTAAAGTCCATATCGCCATAGAAATCTTCAAGACCCTGAATGTCAACCATGGTCATAAAGTCGCGATAAACGCCCTCATCACCAGTAATAAGGCCGCAGGAAATACCTGCAACGGGAGCCTTAATCGGAACGCCTGCTGCCATAAGTGCAAGTGTGGAACCGCAAATGGAAGCCTGCGAGGTGGAGCCGTTGGAGGAGAGAACCTCACTTACTACGCGGATAGCATAGGGGAACTCATCAACCGAGGGGATAACCGGCAAGAGTGCGCGCTCAGCAAGTGCGCCATGGCCGATTTCGCGACGGCCAGGGCCGCGGCTGGGCTTGGTTTCGCCTACCGAGTAGGACGGGAAGTTATAATGATGGATATAACGCTTTTCAACCTGCTCATCGAGGCCATCAAGCTTTTGAGCCTCGCTTACGGGTGCTAATGTTGTTACCGAGAGAACCTGAGTTTGTCCACGGGTGAACATACCGGTACCGTGGGTTCTGGGGAGAAGGTCAACCTGAGCATTTAAGGGGCGAATCTCATCGATTCCGCGGCCGTCAACGCGCTTATGCTCCTTCTTGAGCCAATCGCGAACAACATGCTTCTGAATGAGATAGAGAATCTCATCAAGCTTTGCTTCCTCGCCCTCAAAGCGCTCATCGAACTTTTCATGGATAGCTGCTGCGATGGGAGCTAAAGCAGCATCGCGAACGAGCTTATCATCGGTGTCAAGAGCCTTCTTAACATCCTCGATGCAAAACTCTTCGATTTCAGCCATAATGGCGGGATCGGGATTGCTGGATTCAAACTCGAACTTGGGTTTGCCGATTTCAGCAACGATGTCGTTGATGAACTTAACAACCTCGCGGTTAACCTCATGACCCTTCATGATAGCCTCGAACATGAGGTCATCAGGGATTTCGTTACCGCCTGCCTCGATCATAGCAACGAGGTCAGCAGTTGAAGAAACGGTTAGGTCGAGTTCGCTCTTCTCGCGCTCTTCAAGGGTCGGGTTGATAACGATTTCGCCATCAACAAGACCAACCTTAACGCTGGAGATAGGACCATCCCACGGAACATCGGAAATGGCAATAGCAGCACTTACACCGATTGCTGCTGCAACCTCGGGGCTGCAATCAGGGTCAACCGACATAACGGTTGCAACAACGCCGCAATCGTTACGCATATCCTTGGGGAAAAGCGGACGAATGGGACGGTCGATACAACGGCCTGCAAGGGTTGCCTTTTCGCTTGCTCTACCCTCGCGACGGAGGAAGGAGCCGGGGAAACGACCAACCGAATACATTTTCTCTTCATAATCTACCGAGAGGGGGAAGAAATCAACGCCCTCGCGGGGTTTGCGGGATGCAGTTACGGTACAAAGAACCGAAGTTTCGCCATAGGTTGCCATAACAGCAGCGTTGGCAAGCTGAGCCATCATGCCTGTTTCAAGCTTTAAGGGGCGACCTGCAAGTGTGGTTTCGTAAACCTTGTAGTTTTCAAACATTTTTTTACCTCCTTTTATTTCGAGGTCCGCAGTTTAGCAATAAATCCATACGCCGAAGCCTTCAGCGCATCGATTTACCGCTAAACTCTGCAGGACCGATAGGACAACATAAAACGAATATGAAGCAGACCGATGAACTCGGCCTGCTTCAGGGGAATTACTTACGAATTCCGAGTTTCTTGATGATTGCACGGTATCTCTCGATGTCGTTCTTAGCAACATAAGCGAGAAGGTTACGTCTGTGACCTACCATCTTGAGAAGACCGCGACGGGAGTGATGGTCGTTCTTGTGAACCTTTAAGTGCTCGTTGAGTTCGTTGATGCGAGTGGTAAGAACTGCGATCTGAACCTCAGGAGAACCGGTATCACCCTCGTGGGTAGCATTAGCTGCAATAATCTGCTGCTTCTCTGCCTTTGTCATTTTTTTCACCTCTATTTAAATATTTGCCGCAAACCAAGCAAGGGGTAGGTGAGTTCCGCGTTGCGGCATACTCCCCGAGCATAGTAAACGGTAGCTTTCGTATTATAGCATAGCCGCAAGGTTTTGTAAAGAGGAATTTTTTATTTGCTTCTTTAGTTTTTTAAATAAAACTACACATACTATATTGGGTGATTTTTTTGAAGAAAATTATTAGCTCATTTTTTGGGATTTTGGTTGGCCTTATTAACGGAACGATTGGAGCAGGCGGAGGACTTATTGCGGTTCCGCTTATCGATAGCTTCGGGACAAGCCAAAAGGTTTCGCATTCAACGGCGGTTGCGCTCCTTTTGCCCATCAGCGCCATAAGCGCCGTTAACTATTTGCGCCTTGGGTATGTTTCCTTTCCGGATGCCTACCCATTTATATTGCCCGCAGTTTTGGGCGCGGTTGCGGGAGTTTTCCTTATGGGCAAAATTCCCACATCTTGGCTTAAAAGGGTTTTTGCGATTTTTATGATTTATTCGGGAGGAAGGCTTTTCTTTTGATGGATATTATAATCGGTTTTTGCTCGGGTGTTGCCGCCTCGATGGGTTTGGGCGGCGGAACGGTTTTGCTTATTTATCTTTCGGTTTTCACTGCCTTGCCCCAGCTGACGGCGCAGGGCATCAATCTTCTAACCTTTGTTCCCGCGGCGGCGGTTGCGGTTATCTTCTATTCATTTAAGCGGAAGATTCGCTGGCGGCTTTTGCTTTTTATGATTCCTCTCGGCATTTTGGGTTCGCTTTTGGGAACGCTGCTGCTCCCCCATCTTCCAACCTATATTTTGCGAAAAATTTTGGGCGCAATACTGATAATAATGGGCCTCTCCCGCCTTTTTTCGCGCAGCTCTTGCAAAGAATGAAATTCCGTGTTATACTATGAAAAAGAATATTTGTTCGATAAACTGGAGTGATGTTTATGCAGGATGTTAAGCTCACTGAAAAGCAGGTTGCTGTTTATAATTTTTTGGCGCGTGAACTATCGGGCGGACTGCCGCCTACGGTTCGCGAAATTTGCCGCGCGACCGGCATTAAATCAACCTCCTCGGTGCACGCGATTTTAGAGGTGCTCGAGGAATGCGGCTATATTACCCGCGATAAGCATAACTCCCGCGCAATCCGCCTAACCAACGCCTCGGATTCAACCTTTGTTCCCGTTGTTGGAAGGATAACGGCGGGTCAACCCATTTTGGCGGTTGAGGAAATCGAGGATTATATTCCCTATCCGCAAAAGGACTCGGAGGGACTTTTCGCCCTGCGCGTTGTTGGCCTTAGTATGCGCGATGCGGGAATTTTGGATGGCGATATAATAATTGCCGACAAAACCGTTGCCTGGCGCAGCGGCGATATTGTTGTTGCGATGGATGGCGAGGATGCAACCGTTAAGCGCCTTCTCCTGCAAAACGGCAAGGTTATTTTGATGCCCGAAAACCCCGACTACTCCCCCATCTACCCCGAAAAGCCCGAAATCCTCGGCAAGGTGGTTGGCAATTTTAGAAGATATTAAGGTGGACGCTATGAAAAAGGAAATCGAACTTTTCACAGACGGAGCTTGTTCAGGCAACCCCGGTCCCGGTGGCTGGGGTGCTATTTTGCGTTATAACGGAATCGAAAAGGAGCTCTCGGGCGGCGAGGCGGAAACAACCAACAACCGCATGGAGCTTTCGGCCGTGATAGCGGGTCTTGAGGCTCTCAAGGAGCCCTGCCGCGTTATCCTCACCACCGATTCGAAATATGTTGCCGACGGCGTTATGCAGGGCTGGGCGGCATCCTGGCGCGCAAGAGGTTGGCGCAAGGCGGACGGAAAACCCGCCCTTAATCCCGACCTTTGGGAGAAATTACTTAACCTGATTGATACCCACGAGGTTGAAATCAACTGGATAAAGGGACATAACGGTCATGATGAAAACGAGCGCTGCGATAAGCTCGCCGTTTTGGAATCGAAAAAATTCAAAAATTAGGTAAATAACTGTTGCAAAGTGTACCATTTTGGTATAGAATATATTTTGCTGATTTTAGATTTTAAGGAACGGTTGTTTAATGAAGAGATTTGTTTATGCCGATAATTCGGCTACAACTAAATTAAGCGCTCACGCACTCGAGGCGATGATGCCATATCTCACGGATGATTTCGGCAATGCAAGCAGCCTTTATTCGATGGGAACAAAGGCGCGCGCCGCAGTTGATGAGGCGAGAAAAGCTATAGCCGAATGCCTTGGCGCAAGCCCCCGCGAAATATATTTCACAAGCGGCGGCAGCGAGGCTGATAACTGGGCTATTAAGGGCGCAGCCGAAGCGGGAAAACGCAAGGGCAAAATGCACATTATAACCTCGGTTTTCGAGCATCATGCCGTTTTGCACACCCTATCGACCCTTGAAAAGCAGGGCTTTGAGGTTACCTATCTTCCCGTTTATGAAAACGGAATCATAAAGCTTTCGGATTTGGAGGATGCCATCCGCGAGGATACCTGCTTGGTTACAATTATGTATGCCAACAACGAAATCGGCACCATCCAGCCCATAAAGCAAATCGGCGAAATTTGCAAAAAACGCGGCGTTCCCTTCCATACTGATGCTGTTCAGGCGGTTGGAAACACCAAGATAGATGTTAAAGAGCAAAACATTGATATGCTTTCGCTCTCGGCTCATAAGTTCCACGGACCCAAGGGCATTGGCGCGCTTTATATCGGTCGCGGCACGGTTGTTACCACGCTGATTAACGGTGGCGCACAAGAATTCGGCCGCCGCGCCGGAACCGAAAACACCGCGGGCATTATTGGTATGGCAGCCGCCCTCAAGGAAGCGGTTGACACCATGCAAGAGCGAAACGAGAAAATGCTCGAAATTCGCGAATATATCATCGAAAATGCGCTGAAGATTGAGCGCTCGCGCCTTAACGGCGACCGCGAGAGCCGTTTGCCCGGCAATGTTAATATGTGCTTTGAGGGCATCGAGGGCGAATCGCTTTTGCTGCTGCTCGATTTCAACGGAATTAGCGCTTCGAGCGGAAGCGCCTGCACCTCGGGCTCGCTCGACCCCAGCCATGTTCTTTTAAGTTTAGGACTGCCCCACGAAATAGCGCACGGTTCGCTCCGCCTTTCCTTCGGCGAGGGCAACACGATGGAGGATGCCGAATATATTATGTCGGTATTGCCCGAAATAGTTGGCAAGCTTCGCGCTATGTCGCCCCTTTGGGACACAATTAAGGAGAATGAAAAATAATGTACACCGAACAAGTAATGGAACATTTCTATAACCCGCACAATATGGGCGAAATCGAAAACGCTGATGGTATCGGCGAGGTTGGTAACCCCAAGTGCGGCGATATAATGAAGATGTATATCAAGGTTGAGGACGGCGTTATTGTTGATGTTAAGTTCAAGACCTTTGGTTGCGGCTCGGCTATTGCAACAAGCTCGATTGCAACCGATATGGTTAAGGGTCACACCATTGAGGAGGCTCTAACCCTTTCGAATAAGGCGGTTGTTGAGGCGCTTGGCGGACTGCCGGCACACAAGATTCATTGCTCGGTTTTGGCCGAGCAGGCTATTAAGGCAGCCGTTTCGGATTACTACCGCAAAAAGGGCATCGACCCCACACCCATCGTTGGCGAAATCCACGAGTGCGAGGGTGGCTCCTGCTCTAACTGCCACTAATTTTTTTAAAAACGTCAGTTCGAAACCATCCTGACGAAAAACAAAACTACGGAGTGAATAAAAAATGAAGAAAAAAACCAGAGGCCTTGTTTTAGGCGCGCTTATTGCGGCGCTTTATGCAGTTTTGACCTATGTTTCGGCGGCTTTGGGGCTCGCCTACGGAGCGGTTCAGTTTCGACTTTCCGAAATGCTGACCGTGCTCCCGTTGTTTACGCCCCATGCAACCGCAGGACTGACGGTTGGCTGCATCATTTCCAACATTGGAAGCTCTTTGGGTCCCGTTGATATGATTTTCGGCACCCTGGCAACGCTGATTGCGGCGCTCTCGATGAGGCTTTTGAGAAACAAACTGCCGCTACCTGTATTGCTCCTCTTCCCCGCTATCGCAAACGGACTGATAATCGGCGCGGAGCTTGCAATATTTTTGGGCGGTGTTGGCTTTTTCTATGCGGCGGCAACGGTTGCTATCGGCGAGGTTGCGGTGCTATATATTTGCGGTTGGCCGTTAACCGCTTTTCTAAAGAAAAACCCACTATTTTAAATAATTAAAAATAATACTTGATTTTTACTACCGTGATGTGTATAATGTTACGGTAGCAGTTTGGAGAGATGGCTGAGCTGGTCTAAGGCGCACGACTGGAAATCGTGTAAGTGCTAATACCACTTCGGGGGTTCGAATCCCCCTCTCTCCGCCATAAAAAAAAACCCACCTTTTTGGTGGGTTGTTTTTTATTTGCGTGAAATTAAGAATAGGATTTGAGCCGGGAGAGAGCGAAGAATAACCCTGCCCTTTAACGAATGCTATATTGAAAAATTATTATGTTTATAATATAATTATCTTACCGAGGTGATATAAATGAAAATTTGCTTTTTAGGCACGGGCTATGGTGCGCCGCAAAAGGGGCGCAGGCAGCAAAGTATTCTTGTTGAGCAAAACGGCGACCTTTATCTTTTTGATGCCGGAAGCGGCGCGCTTGATGCGGTGCTCGAATATGGATTTGAGCCCAAAAAGCTCAAGGCAATTTTCATCTCACATATGCACGGCGACCATATGAACGGGCTGCACGATATTATGAATCTCGCGGAGTATTTCGGTATTCGCTGCCCCGTTTTTCTCTCCGAAAAGCGCGGGGTTGAGGCTTTTAGCGCCTTTGCGTTTTTCCAGCATCGCCGCGAATGCAAAAACCTCTCCCTTGATATTATCAAATCGGGCGAGTTTTACTGCGATGGCAACATAACCGTAGGCGCGATGCTCACGGCGCATATGCTGGGGGCGGGGCTGCCGAGTTATGCCCTCGCGGTCAGCGCGGAGGATAAAACCCTGCTCATAACGGGCGACCTCTTGGCAACGCTCGAGGATTTCCCCAAACGAGATGCCGACCTTGTTATAACCGAATGCGCGCACTTTGGGGTTAGCGAAATTATAAACCGCTTAAGCGGATATAAAAAAGCGGCGGTTATTCATATAGCACCTGCCGATAAATATGATGAGCTCAACGCTATAAAAAGCGCCCTCCCCTTCGAGCTTTACCTGCCGAATGATGGCGAGAAAATTGAACTTTAAGAGGAAAAATTATGAACGCACCTAAAAGAATTGCAAGCTTCTCGGTTGACCACGATAAGATAGTGCCGGGAATTTATATTTCGCGAATTGACGGCGATATTACGACCTATGACCTGCGCACAAGGACACCCAACGCGGATGACTTCTTCGATGACTGCACGATGCATTCGGTTGAGCATATGCTCGCGACCTATCTTCGAAACGGCGAAATCGGCGAAAATGTTATCTATTTCGGCCCCATGGGCTGCAGGACGGGTTTTTATCTTCTCGTTCGCAACCAAGAGCCTAATGAGGTTCTCGCGGCGCTTAAAAATGCGCTGGAGAAAACCATTAACCACGAGGGTCAAATTTTCGGCAACACGCGAGCCGAATGCGGCAATTATAAATGCTTATCCCTCCTTGATGCAAAACGCGAATGCGAACGCTACTTAAACATTTTAAACGCCAAGGAATGCATTGATTTTAAATATTATTAATATAATTTATAACCGAAATTTAGGAGGTCTTTTATGTTCAAAGAAATAAGCCCCAAGGAGATTAAGGGCAACCCCATAAAGATGATTGATGAGGAATGGATGCTCATTTCCGCGGGAGATAAAAACGGATTTAATATGATGACCGCCAGCTGGGGATTCCTCGGCGAAATGTGGCACAAGGATTCGGTTGTTATTGCAATTCGCCCCCAGCGCTACACCATGCAGTTTGTTGAGAACAGCGATTATTTCACCCTTTCATTCTATGGCGAAAACGCCAAGGATATCCATGCGGTTTGCGGCAAGATGTCGGGCAGGGATGTTGACAAGGCTGCCCTCACGGGACTCACACCCGTTTTCACGGATGAGAGCGTTTATTTCGAGGAGGCAAGACTGGTTCTCGTTTGCAAAAAGCGTTACTGCGGCCGCCTCCAAAAGGACTGCTTCACATTAGGCGAATGCGAGGAGCTCTACCCCGCTGATGACCGCCATTATATGATAATAGGTCAAATCGTTAAGGTTCTTGAAAAGCAATAAAAAAATCCCTCGAGATTACTCGAGGGATTTTTCTTATCCGAATAAATATCTAAAATAATCGGTTTCCAAAACGCCTGTGCAATAACGCATTTTATTGCGAACGATGGTTTTGATTTCTTCAACATAGCCTTCGGGGATAACCGTTTCCTCGCTGGCCTTTTTAAAGCCGCCACTTGCCGAATCATAGGTTCCGAGTTCGGTTTTCCAACCATAGCTCGCGTTGAAAACGAGGGCATCGGCATCCGAGAAAACATCGCGACCTACCATAAGGCGGGAATCGAATTCCGTTCCGAAGAGGTTAGAAAGGGTGGGCAGGATGTCAAGGCTGAAGGTTGGAGTATCAACAACGATGGGGTCTTCTTCCTCTAAACTTCCGCACCACAAAATAAGCGCCGAATGGTCGCGCTGGAAGATGTTTTTAACATCATAACCATAAAGCTCGGAGAGGTTGGGCATATTGCCGAGGGTTCCGTTAGAATCGAGTCCATAGGGGAAATGGTCGGTTGTTAGGCAAATAACCGTATCATCCGCGATGCCCTTGGCTTCGAGCTCGGAAACGAGATAGCTCATCGCATCCTCAAGCTCTAAATTTGCGGCAAAATATCCCTTTAGCGCATCGGAATAAGGCAGGTGCGCAACGCGCTCCCAGTTTTTAGCGGTCATCATATTTCCGCCGCGGCTATATCCGCTATGACCGCTGACGGTCATATAATAAACATTGAAGTTTTCCTTTTCGATATAGGTTGGAACTGTTCCGCGGAACATTTCAAGGTCGCTTTGCGGCCAAAGATTTTTAACATATTGCTCCATACCGTTGCCATAGCCCATAAAACCATCGCTATAGCCGAGATTTATATGGGTTTCGTTGCGAGAATAATAGGTGTAGGAGTTGTTGTGATAGGCTTTGCCATAGTAACCAAGGCGATTTAGCTGGCTGCCCATTGTGAAATAATTCAGATGCTTTGCGGTATTTTTAAAGGATTTGCCGCCCGCGGTTGGGAGCAATCCAAAAATATTTTGATATTCGCCGCCGGTTGTTCCTGCGCTGGCAGGCTGATAATAATCGGTGAAATTGATGCCCTTGGTTGCAAGGCGATAGAGAGTCGGGGTCAGTTCAGGGTCGATAACCTCCGCCGAAAACGCCTCGGCACTTATCATAATCAAGTTTTTGCCCTTGAAAAGACCTGTGTATTCATTTTGCTTGGTCGGAGTTAGCGTTGCTACATATTCGTTGAGGCTCTTAATTGTTCCGCTGCAGGGTTTGGAAAAATCAAGCTCCATAACATTTTCAGGATAAATGACAGGTTTCGGTGTGTCATCCTGCGGTTTATCGGTCGGCTCGGTTTCAAAAGCGCCCTGCGAGCTGCCGAAAATTATATTTTTAGCATCAAGGCGAAGGCCCGTTAAAAGTCCGAAACGGCCAACCGCCATATTGAATTCATATTCCTTTTTATAGAGGTTGGCGTTTCGACCGAGCGACACAAAGATAACGCCCAAGAAATAGAATATAACCATAAAGCCAACCGCTATAGCGCGGAAAACGCGGTTAGACTGCCTCGGGGTTAGCTCGCGGCGACCGAAGATGGCAAACAAAATAACGGGAACAAAATAAAGAAGGATTTTAAAAAGTCCGTCAAAGCAAAAAACGAGTCGGATTATGTCGGCGCCGAAGCCGCCAACCGCATCGCCTGCGCCGCCAAAAACGGTGTTAAGGTCATAGACAATTTTAAACTGCTTATAGATGAAATAAAAGATGAGGAACATAACAGCCATTAGCGACATTATCGCCAAGGTTATATAATAATTCACCTTTTTGTTCTTGGAAATCGAGGTTAGCAAATAGCCGATTGCACCAAAGGAAAAGGAGAAAAGCGCAATATAAAAATAGCTTATATCGAATCGAGTTCCAACCGTACTGATATGGAAAATTATCTCAAAATAAAAAGTTACAAGCGGGAACAGCAGCATAAAGGGCAGATGAGATTTAAACAAACTGCGATTTTTTTGCACTATAGTTCTCTCCTTTCTTTAGATTACGAATAACAGTTTACACCTTTTAAATTATATATTCAAGGGTTATAAAAAATTTGTAACATTTTCGGCACCGCCAAAAAGGCGATGCCGATTTTTTATCTTCGTTTTTTATTATAGGGGCGATATCTTCCGCGGCGGGAACGGCGCTTGCGATTCATAAATATAATCGCCAAAATGAAGGCAACCAAAATCAGCACAAACATCAAAACTATGAGCTTAAATGTGGTTGATGCGAAGGCGCGTTTAACCGAGCGAACCGCCTTCAAAATAAAGTTGGATTTAAGGTTTTCGCCCGCTATGAGGTTAACCGTTCCGAGCACCTCGCCCGCATAGGAAATTTCAGCAGTTCCCAAAACGGTTCCCTTCTTTATGGGCGCATCAAAGGATTCTTTATAGGTCGAGGTTTTGATTTGAACGGTTGAGGAATCGGCATCCTTCGGAAGAATTGCCGAAAGGCCACCCTCTAAAAGCAGCGGAACATAATCCTGCTCCCAGCAAAGGTTAACCTTTGCCTCATCAACGGGGGCGCTTTCATCAACAACCGTTTTATATTCGAAATTGTTAAACGCCCATTCATAGAGCGCGATGCTATCGCCGAACTCATAACGAACCATAGCGCCGCGATCGTTTCGAACGGTGCTGTTCATTAAAATGCAAACATAATTATATCCGCCCTTGGATGCGGTGCTGATAAGGCAGCGACCCGCCTCATCGGTATATCCCGTTTTAACGCCTGCGGCATGGGGATAATAATATGAGGGCGATGCGGCGTTATGCCTATCCTGCAAAAATACGGTTGTTGCCAAAAGGCGTTCGCCCGATTTGTTGGTTGCGGGAACGGTATAGCGAGTGGTTGAAACCGCGGTTTTGAATTCGGGGAATGAAAGCGCGTGCTTTATAAGGATATACATATCCTCAACGGTTGTGTAATGCTCGACATCATGAAGTCCGTGGGCATTTGCGAAATGGGTTCCGTTCATACCCAGTTCCTTTGCCCTCTCGTTCATCATTCCAACGAAGCCGCTGATGGTTCCGCCATAATGCTCGGCAACCGCATTTGCTCCCTCGTTGGCGGATTTAAGCATTAGAAAATAGAGGGCTTGGTGTGCGGTTATTTGCTCATCAACTATAAGTCCGCCCATAGAAGAGCCGGTTCCATCCAGCGCGTGGATGGCATCATAGCTTACGGTTATTATTTCGCTATCGAGATTCTCGGTTTTTTCCAACAGCAAAACAGCGGTCATTATTTTAGTTAACGAGGCAGGATAGAGTCGCTTTTCGGAATTTTTCTTATAGAGGACATCGCCTGTGTCAAGGCTTGCAATCAGCGCACCCTCGGCGCTTACCTCAAAGCCCGAAAGTTTATAGGCGCTTGCAGGAACTGCAAACACCGAAAAGATAAGAATTATGCAAAAAACAGCACTTAAAATTCTTTTTCCCATAGCATTCTACCTCGGTTTATGTTATACTAATTACAGTATAACTTATAAAGAGAAAAAATTAAAGCGTTTTTTAAGTTTTTTGGGAGGAATAAAATGTATTATCTTACCGGAGATATGCACGGTGACGAATCCCGCATCTATGATAAGGAATGGTATAAGCTCAAAAGCGGCGATACGCTCATTGTTTTGGGCGATTTCGGATTCCTTTGGGATGGCTCGGAGCGCGAGAAAAAGGCTATTAAATTTTTATCGAGCCGCAAATTCACCATTGCATTTTTAGACGGAACCCATGAAAATTTTGATATAATAAACTCCCACCGCGTTACCCGCTGGAAGGGCGGTCTTGTTCATCGCATCGGCGATAACCTCTACCATCTTATGCGCGGTCAAATCTTTGACCTTGACGGTTGCCGCGTTTTCACGATGGGCGGAGGCGAAAGCGGCGACATTGAGATTAGAAAGGATAAAAGCTGGTGGAAGGAGGAGTTCCCCTCCCCCAAGGAGCTTGCCGAAGGCGCCGAGGCGCTCGATAACGAGGGACTTTATGTTGATTATGTTTTAACCCATGAGCCTCCCAGCCTTGTTAAAAGCGCGATGCTGCTCCGCCAAGGTCGCGCCGACCAGGTTAACAAGCTTAACGGATATTTAGAGGAAATCGACCGCAGCTGCACCTATAGACATTGGTATTTCGGCAGCATGCACGAGGACCGCACGGTTACACCGAAGCACACCTGCGTGTTTAATAAGATAATCCCGCTCGACACCTCGCATATCACAAGAAAGGCCGACCGCGCCCGACTTTTGGGACTCGCGGAAGAGCCCGCTAAAGAAAATACCGAAAAAGATTCCTAACGGTTGCAAAAAAGCGCCGCAGTGCAAAACTGCGACGCTTTTATTTTTATTTATTCAAGAGTCGATCCATAACCGAGGGGCCATGTTCGATGAAATTGCCTGTTGCCTTGGCGGATGCCTCGGTGAAGCACTCAACTCCACCAAGCGCTACTGTGCTGTCATAGATGAAATAGGGCACAGGCTCGGAGGAATGGGTTTTGATTTCAAGCGGTGTGGGATGGTCGGGCATTATGAGAATGCGATAGCCTTCGCCCAAGCCGTTAAGATATTCAACCAGCGGAGCGACTACCTTGCTATCGATAAGCTCGATAGCCTTCACCTTGTTTTCCGCCTCGCCACGATGACCGCATTCATCGGGAGCCTCGAGATGAACATAAACGAGGTCGTAGCCATCGGCAAAAAGCTTCTTTGCTGCGGCGGTTTTGCCCTCAAAATTAGTATCGATATAGCCTGTTGCGCCATCAACATCAACGGTTGCCATTCCGGCGCAAATGCCGATGCCCTTAAGCAAATCAACCGCCGAAACAACGCCGCCCGAAACGCCGTTTTTCTCGCGGAAGTTTTCGAGAATCGGTTTTCTTCCCTCGCCCCAAAGCCAAATCGAGTTGGCGGGGCGCTTGCCGCGCGCAATACGCTTCTTGTTTATTTCGTGGTCCTTTAAAACATCATAGCTCTTCTTCATAAGCTCAATGAGCGCAGCGGCATTGGCGCTTTGACTCAAATACTCGCCTACAACCCTGCCCGAAATGTCATGCGGAGGGGTCATATTGCCCAGGTCGGTTGTTCCGTTTTCAACAACCAAGCAATGGCGATAGCTGACGCCGCTATAGAATGTGTAGTCCTTTGAATCGAAAACCTCTTTAACGGTTTTGATTATCTCGGCGGCCTCGGCAGTCGAGATATCATCGGCGCAATAATCAACCATGGTTTTATCCTCATAGTTTTCCTCGTCCGAGAGGGTTACGAGGTTGCAGCGCAGGGCAACATCGGTTTCCTTCAAATCAACGCCGATGCTTGCCGCCTCGAGGGGCGAACGGCCGCTATAGCAAACTGCGGGGTCATAGCCCATAACCGAAAGATTAGCAACATCGCTGCCCGGTTTCAGTCCCGCGGCAACGGTTCGGCAAAGGCCGCATTCGGCTTTGGCCGCCAGCGCATCAATAGCGGGCTTTTTCGCCAGCTCCATCGGGGTTTTGCCGCCTAAAATTTCGCTTTTGGTATCAGCCATACCATCGCATAAAACTACTAAATATTTCATAAATCATTCTCTTTTCATAAAATACTTTAAAAATCGTTAAAGTTATTATATAATGGATTTAAGAAAAAATAAAGGGGTGTTTTTAAAAAATGAAGCACACGGTTAAATTTAAGGTTGGAGGCATTGAATACTGCATCCTTTCCGATGATGATGAGATGTATGTTAAGGGGTTGGCATCGGAGCTTGACCGCCGACTCGACAGCATTGCCAAAAACAGTCCCTTTTTATCGACCACAATGGTTGCGGTTGTTGCCGCTCTTGAAGCCGCCGACAACGCTAAAAAACAACAGCGCGAAAACAACGAGCTTCGCGCCGAGCTTAAGCGCGCCCTTGAGGATACCGCCTGCGCCAAGCTCGAGGCCGATATTTTAAAACGCAAACTGGAACACTACGAAAAGGAAGCAAACTCTTACGAAGAATATTGAGATTTTAGCTCCCGTTGGTAACAGCGAGATGCTGACCGCCGCCGTGCGCTCGGGCGCCGACGCGGTTTATATGGGTTTTTCGGATTTCAACGCCCGAAGAAACGCCGATAATTTCGACCGCGACGCTTTTGCCGCCGCAGTTAAATACTGCAAAGAAAGAGGGGTTAAGGTTTACTTAACCCTTAATACTCTTTTATCCGATAACGAGCTGCCCCGCGCTTTAATGGCGGCGCAGTTTGGTTTTACTGCGGGAATCGATGCGGCAATCGTTCAGGATTTGGGCGTTGCCAAGCTTCTTCGCGAAAAGCTGCCTCTCCTGCCCTTGCACGCTTCAACCCAGCTAACCGCCCATTCCCCTGCCGCGCTGCCCGCGCTAAAGGAGCTCGGATTCTCGAGGGTTGTTGCCTCGCGCGAGATGAGCCGCGAAGAGCTTTGCGAATTTACAAAAGCCGCAAAAGCACTCGATATGTCGGTCGAGGTTTTTGTTCACGGTGCGCTTTGTATGTGTATGTCCGGTCAATGCTATTTGAGCGCGATGCTCGGCAGCCGAAGCGGCAACCGCGGACTTTGCGCAGGCCCCTGCCGTTTGCCCTTTTCGGTTGAAGGCGGAACGGGATACGATTTGAGCCTTAAGGATTTAAGTCTTATTGATTATATTGATGAACTTCGCGATATGGGGGTTGAAAGCCTTAAAATTGAGGGCCGAATGAAGCGCCCCGAATATGTTGCTGCTTCGACCGCGGTTTGCAAGATGACCGAAAGCGGCATCCCCTGCGAGGAGTTAAAAGAAACCCTCATGAAGGTCTTTTCCCGCAGCGGGTTCACAAGCGGATACTATGAAAACCAACTTGGTCGCGATATGTTCGGCATCCGCACCAAGGATGATGTTATGATGTCGGCCGAGGTTATAAACTCGCTGCACGAATTATATAGGCGCGAGCGCCAAAGCGTTGCGATTTCGGGCGAATTCTCGCTTCCTGATGTTGGTCACGCCGCAACGCTGACGATTTCCGACGGTGAAAACGCTGTTACCGTTTCGGGAGGATGCGCCGCAGCAGCCGAGCGCCGACCGCTCGATAAGGAGTTTTTGCTCGAAAAACTCGAAAAAACGGGCGGCACGCCCTATTTCTTCAAGGAACTGACCGTTAACATTGGCGAGGGGCTCGCCTTCCCTGCCGCGATTTTAGGGGAGCTTCGAAGAGAGGCTCTAAAAAAGCTCGGCGCGCTCCGCCAAAAGGAAAGAGCCGAAGCCGATATAGATTTTGATTTTATCGATAAACCGCCCATCCGCAAGACCCCGAAGTTTTTAGCGGTTTTCTCGCACATTTCGCAAATGCCCTCCATTCTTTCGGGTGTTTCGGCGGTTGCCGTGCCGATTGAAGAGGATTTCGAAAGCCTTTCGCTATCGGTTCCGCTTTATGTTACTCTCCCGCGAGGAATCGCGAACGAGGAATATCTCAAAAAGCGCCTGTTGCTTGCTAAAAAAGCGGGCGTTGCCGCCGCATTTTGCGGCAACATCGCCGAGGTTACCCTTTGCAAAGAGGCAGGAATCGAACCGTTCTTTGATTTCTCGATGAACATTTATAACAGCCAAAGCGCCCACGCCGCAAAGGATTTAGGCGCTGCGGCGGTTACCATTTCGCCCGAGGCGCGTTGCGATATGCTTTGCAAGATTGATTCTCCCGTTCCAACCGCATTTTTGGCATACGGAAGACTGCCTTTAATGCTGATGCGCAACTGCCCGCAAAAGAACGGCGCAGGCTGCGAAGGCTGCAAAGGCGAAATAACCGACCGCAAGGGCATCTCCTTCCCGCTTCGTTGCCGCGGAGGCTTCACCGAGCTATATAATTCTCGCCCGACCTATTTAGCCGAGCGAATTGATGAATTTTCGGCGGATTACGCTATTCTTCATTTCACAATCGAAGAAAAGTCCGAATGCGCCGAGATTATAAAGCGTTATGAAGGCAAGCTGCCACCCGTTACTGACTACACCCGCGGACTTTACTACCGCGGAGTTGAATAAGGAGGCATAGGGACTTGAAAATTTTAATACTGACCCTTGCGCTGCTCTTATTACTTTGCGGCTGTTCGGGAAACAAGGGATACGAAAGCGAATCGACCTATGATGGCTACGCCGCCGAATATCTCGACTATAAGCCCGCCAAAAGCGCCGATTTCTCGCTTGCGGGAGCAGTTAAAACCCTATCACTTGGCGAACAAATCGGGAACTTCACACTTACCAATTTGCTGACCCGCCAAACCGATGAGGGCGAGGTTAATGTTCGCGCCGACTTCACTACGGATGTTACCGTTGTTGGCAAGGTTCGTTATAACAAAAGCACGACCTATAAAAATATACTGCAGTTTTACCCGCCCGATGCCAATTTGTTCCCCCGCGTTGCGGGCGATACGGAGCCGCTTTCTTGGCTTATAATTCGCGAGGATAACTCTCCCCTCTCGCAGCTTGGAATCGAGGTTAAGGATTCGATAGAAAAGGATATCACGGTTAAAATCACCGCCTTTTCGATTAACTACACCCAACACAGCACAACCAATTACATAACGGTTGAAATAGTTAAATAAAAAGAACCGCCAAAAGGCGGTTCTTTTTTTATAATACCTTGCTTAAGAAGTCCTTCAAGCGGGGACATTCGGGATTTTGGAAAAACTCCTGCGGGGGTTTATCCTCCTTGATAACGCCCTCATCGATAAACACAACGCGGCTGGCAACCTCGCGGGCAAAGCCCATTTCGTGGGTTACAACCACCATGGTCATACCGCTGTTGGCAAGGTCCTTCATAACCTCTAAAACCTCGCCTACCATTTCGGGGTCGAGCGCGCTGGTCGGCTCATCGAAGAGCATTATATCGGGCTGCATAGCGAGCGCACGAACAATAGCAACGCGCTGCTTTTGACCGCCCGAAAGCTGGGAAGGATAGCTATCGGCGCGGTCGGCAAGGCCAACTCGCTCGAGTAGCTCCATCGCGCGCTTTTCAGCCTCCTCTTTTGAAAGCTTTAAAAGCTTCATGGGGGCAATGGTCATATTCTTAAGAATAGTCATATGCGGGAAAAGGTTGAACTGCTGGAACACCATTCCCATTCTTTGACGGTGTTTGTTGATGTTAACCTTACTGTCGGTTATGTCGGTTTCATCAAGAATGATGCTGCCGCCTGTTGGTTTTTCTAACAGGTTTAGGGTTCGAAGGAAGGTTGATTTACCGCAACCCGAGGGACCAACGATAACAACAACATCGCCCTTGTTTATCTCGATATTGATGCCGCGAAGAACATCGTTTTCGCCAAAGGATTTTTGAAGGTCGCGAACGCTTATAAGCACATTAGTGGTCACTCTTACGCAGCCTCCTTTCGAGAATTCCTACAAGACGGGTTAAAATCAAAACAATTATAAGATAAATAAGCGCAACTGCAATTAAGGGCATAAAGTTGCTATAGGTTATGGAACGAATCTTAAGACCGCCCTGGGTTAAATCGGCAACACCTATATAGAATGCAACCGAAGATTCCTTAAGGAGGGTTATAAACTCGTTTGCAAGGGCGGGAAGCACGGCCTTAAACGCCTGCGGAACGATAAAGTGCCACATGGTTTGCGGGAAGTTAAAGCCGAGGCTTCGACCTGCTTCATTTTGACCCTTATCAACCGACATAATGCCGCCGCGAACAATCTCGGCAACATAGGCGCCGCTGTTAAGACCGAAGCAAATAACCGCCGCGGTGAACTTCGGAACGCCAATCGGCAAGAGCAAAACGAAATAGATTATAAGCAACTGAACCATAACGGGGGTTCCGCGGATAACGGTTAGATAGAAGCGGCAAACGGCATCAACAAATTTAAGCTTGCCTGTTGTTTGGGCGGTGCAACGGATGATTGCGATAATAAATCCGAGCAAAACGCCGATAAGACCTGCGCAGCCTGTTATAGCCAAGGTTGTTCCAAGGCCTTCAAGCAAATAATGCCATCTTCCGTTCTCTAAAAAGTTGCGGTTAAAATCATATTTAAAATCGTTAACCCAACGAACAACGAAATTGCCGGTTATGGGCTTTTCGCTATCATAATTGGAAAGGGCGATATAATCCTTAACGCCGCTTCTGATTGTGTTGGAATTGGCAATATCAATCTCGCGGCCTGCAAGGCTGGCGGTTTTGATTTTGTCGATTTCCTTTGCAGCGGTTACTAATCCGCCCATGCAGGCATCAACCGCCTCATCGCTGAGCCAAATCGAGAACTTGCCCTCGGATACCTCATAAAGATAGAGGGTTATCTTGCCGCTTTTTTTCTCGGCGCCCGCTAAAACGGCCTCGAAATCGGGAGCGATGCCCTGGCATATCTTGGTTGCGTTGAGCTTTTTGCCTTCCTGCTCGGCATTATATGTAAGCAAATAGGCGGCATCAACGAGAGCCTGCTTGTTGGCGGAGATTACCGCGCCTGCATCAAGGGTTGAATATTCGCACTCGAGCACGAAGTTGCGCTCGGTTCCCTTTTTAACATCTAAAACCTTTATTTCGGTTTGCGCGAGAACTGCCTTTGAACCCTTGGCGGTTACCTTCGGAAGCGACTTGAATGTTTTATCAACATATTGCTGCGCTTCGGAAAGCGATACATCGCGCGAAACCTTATTATCCATAAAGCTATAGGCAACAAAGCCCGCAAGGAGACCCAAGAGCACCAAAATGGTGCAGGCTATTGCTATAGGTTTAATTGCCTTTTTTGATTTTATCATTTTATAACTCCATACAACGCGCAAAAACAGGAATGATTGCTCATTCCTGTTTTGTGCTATAAAATTTTGTTGATTACTTTATATACTTAGCAACGATATCATCGATGGTGCCATCCTCGATAAGCTCGCTGATAGCAGCGTCAACTGCGTTGAGAAGAGCGGTGTTGCCCTTCTTGATGCAGGCTGCATAGTCTTCATCAGCATAGGTGGTTTCGAGAATTGCAAGACCCTTGTTGTTTGCAACGAAAGCCTTAGCGGGCTCGTTATCGATGATAACGCAATCAACATCGCCGCTTAAGAGAGCGTTAACTGCTTCGTTACCGGTGGTGTAGCTGGTTACGAGCTCATCGCCGAAATCATCGGTGGAATAAATGTCGCCGGTGGTTCCGAGCTGAACGCCTACCTTATAAGCTGCGCCGTCAGCATAGAGGTCGTCAACATTGGTAATCTTGGAGCCTTCCTTAACGATGATAGCCTGAACGCCGTTTGCATAGCTGATGGAGAAGTCAACTTCCTTCTTACGCTCATCGGTAACGGTCATACCTGCAAGACCTAAGTCAGCAGAGCCTGCGTTAACAGCGGTGATGATGGAGTCGAAAGCCATATCGGAGATTACGAGCTCAAGACCGAGCTTCTTTGCGATAGCATCAGCGATTTCGGCATCAATACCAACGATCTTGTCGCCATCGTAATACTCATAGGGCTGGAAGTAAGCGTTGGTTGCCATTGTTAACTTGCCTTCGGTTACGGTTGTGATTGCCTCATCGGCAGGAGCTTTATCCGAAGAAGTGTCGTCGCTGCCGCCGCAAGCTGCGAAAGCAAATACCATTGTGAGTGCTAAAAGCATTGCTAAAAGTTTTTTCATTTTAATAAACCTCTTTCTTTAACCGCGGAAGCGGTAATGTTTTTTTGCTATGCATAAATATTAACTCAAAATGCATATTTTGTCAAGTGTTTTTTGAAAAATATTTATTTTTATGCATATTTGTGCATAAAATTGCATATTTAGTTGTAAATTTATGCGCCATACACTAAATACACCGAATTTATATGCATATACATATATAAATATGCAGGAAAACAAAAAAGACCCGCACTTTTTAGCACGGGTCTTTTAAAAATTTTTAGGTTAAATCCTGAACATAGAGCTCGCGAACGGTGTTTTCATCGTCCTTTGCGGCATTGCGTTCAGCAAGGAACTTACCTGCAACCTGCGGGAAGAGAGCATAGGAAAGAACATCCTCTTCGCACTTTGCAAGGTCGCCTGCCTCAGCAGTATATTTCTCAAGTTCGGGCTCCAAAAGGTCGGCAGGACGGCAGGTTATTACCTTGTCGTCGCCGATTGCCTTGCGGCGAACCTCTTCGTTCACCTCGCCCGGAACCTGACCATATTCTCCGCGGAGAAGGCCCTTGGATTCCTTGGTTATCATCTTATAACGCTCGCCCGACAATACATTGAGAACTGCCTGGGTGCCTACTATCTGGCTTGTGGGGGTTACAAGCGGAGGATAGCCGAAGTCTTTACGAACATTCGGGATTTCGGCAAGAACATCATAGAACTTATCCTCGGCGTTAGCCTGCTTTAACTGAGAAAGCAGGTTGGAAAGCATTCCGCCGGGTACCTGATAAAGTAAAGTCTTGGTATCAACATTTAATACCTTCGGGTCAAGGATACCGTCAGCCTTTAGGCGGTCAGCAACTGCACGGAAGTGGTTTGCTGCCTCGGAAAGCTTCTCGAGGTCGAGGCCTGTGTCGCGCTCGGTGCCCTTTAAGGTGGCTACCATTGCCTCGGTGGACGGCTGTGAGGTTCCGTTTGCCAAGGGAGAAAGCGCACAGTCAACAATGTCAACGCCTGCCTGAACAGCCATAAGGTTGGTCATATCGCCTGTACCGGTTGTGTTATGAGTGTGGAGATGGATCGGAACGCGAACCTTCTCCTTGAGCTTCTTAACGAGCGAATATGCATCATAGGGTAAGAGCAGGTTTGCCATATCCTTAATGCAGATAACATCAGCGCCCATTTCCTCGAGCTTTAAAGCGAGGTTAACGAAATATTCTTGGCTATGAACGGGGCTTTCGGTATAGCTGATTGCAGCCTCGCAAACGCCGCCATACTTCTTGATGCTCTTCATTGCTTGAGCAATGTTGCGGGTGTCGTTAAGGGCATCGAAAACGCGAACAACATCGATACCGTTTTCGATAGACTTCTTAACGAATGCATCAACAACATCATCGGCATAATGCTTGTAGCCTAAGAGGTTTTGACCGCGAAGGAGCATTTGAAGCTTGGTGTTGGGCATAGCCTTGCGGAGAGCGCGAAGACGCTCCCACGGGTCTTCATTTAAGAAGCGCATGCAGGAATCGAAGGTTGCTCCGCCCCAGCACTCAAGCGACCAATAGCCAACGCTATCGAGCTTTTCGCAGGCGGGGAGCATTTCCTCAAGGCGCATACGGGTTGCAGCCTGAGACTGATGCGCATCGCGAAGAATGGTATCTGTTATATATAATTTGTTAGCCATAATTTACCTCCATTAACCGAACAGGGCGATAAGAACGCCTGCGGCAATAGCCGAACCGATAACACCTGCTACATTGGGGCCCATTGCATGCATAAGCAGGAAGTTCGAGGGGTTTTCAGCCTGGCCGACCTTTTGCGAAACGCGGGCTGCCATGGGAACAGCCGAAACGCCTGCCGAGCCGATAAGGGGATTGATTTTCTTCTTTAAGAAGATGTTCATAAACTTGGCAAAGATAACGCCAGCTGCAGTTGCAACGCCGAAAGCAACAACGCCCATAACGATAATCTTTAAGGTCTTGGGGCTTAAGAAGGTCGAAGCGGTTGCGGTTGCACCAACGGTTACGCCAAGGAATATGGTTACGATGTTCATGAGCTCGTTTTGAGCGGTCTTGGAAAGACGCTCGGTAACGCCGCACTCACGGAAGAGGTTACCAAGCATAAGGCAACCAACAAGCGGAGTAGCCGAGGGAACGATAAGCGAAACTAAAATAGTTACAACGATGGGGAAGATTATCTTCTCGGTTCTGGAAACAGGACGGAGGGTCTCCATCTTGATCATGCGTTCCTTCTTGGTTGTTAAGAGCTTCATAATGGGCGGCTGGATAACCGGAACGAGCGCCATATAGGAATATGCAGCAACTGCAATCGGGCCTAAAAGGTCGGGTGCGAGTTTGCCGGTTACGAAGATAGCGGTAGGACCATCGGCGCCGCCGATGATGCCGATACTGCTGGCTTCAGCACCTGTAAAGCCTAAGAAGCGGGCGCCTACGAAGGTTGCGAAGATACCAACCTGAGCAGCGGCACCGAGCAAGAGGCTCTTGGGGTTTGCAATAAGGGGACCGAAATCGGTCATCGCGCCTACGCCTAAGAAGATAAGGCAAGGATAGATTCCGAGCTTAACTCCTAAATAGAGATAGTCGAGCAGGCCTGCAGCGGGAAGAGCAACGCCGAGGTTGGCGTTAAGGAAGTTCATAACGCTTTCGGAAGCGTTTCCTGCCGCCATTTGAGCGATAAGCTCCTCGGTTACCACAGTTCCGCCGCTGAAGAGGTTCCAATGAACATGGCCTCCCGCGAAAAGATACTCATGATACATTTCTGCACCGAGTAGGTTTGTAAGAAGCATACCGAAGGCTATGGATAAAAGCAAAAGCGGCTCAAACTTTTTAACGATAGCAAGATAAATAAGCACGCAGGCTATTCCTATCATTATAAGGCTGAGCGGATTCTTTGCAAACATAGAAAATCCGGTCTGCGATATAAAGTTATTAATTGCTTCAGTCATTATTTTTCTCCCTTTGAAAAAAGATTAAGCGATAACGCAGAGAACGGTTCCGGTTTCAACGGTTGCGCCCTTGGTTACGTTAACTGCCGAAACAGTACCGTCAGCGGGGCTCATAATTTCGTTTTCCATCTTCATGGCTTCGAGAATCATTAAAACATCGCCCTTCTTAACGGTTGCGCCAACCTGAACATTTACCGAAAGGATGGTTCCGGGCATGGGGGAAGCAACAGTTTCGCCGCCTGCAGCGGGTGCAGCAGGAGCAGCAGCGGGAGCGGGAGCAGCGGCAGGAGCAGGAGCAGCAGCCGGTGCGGGTGCGGCAGCGGGAGCAGCTACGGGAGCAGCGCCATCAACAACCTCTAAAGTGATTTCATATAAATTTCCGTTTACATTAACCTTATACTTTTTCATTTTAAATTACCTCACATTTTTTTAAATGATAAAATTTTGATTTGCGATACATCGCGGCCGAGTTCCTCAGCAACTGCGGCAGAGATTGCAGCGAGCATTTCCTGCTTGTTGGGAATAACCTCAGCAACAGGTGCGGGCGCTGCAGCGGGTGCGGGTGCGGCTTCGGTCTTCGGCTTTTTGCCTCTGAAGAAGAGTCCCATAAACCATGTAATGAAAACAAGAATTACAAGGCCAATGAAAACAATACCAACGCCCAAAGCAACAACGGTTCCCATTGCGGGCTCGCTCGAAACTGCATCAGATGCAGTGTTTACGACATCGTTTACGGCATTTAATACCATCTAATATAATCCCCCTTAAATTAATATTTTGACCTGCACAAAGGCGATTTCGGACCAAAGCCCCAAACTCCCCCTTATACAAAATCATAGATTGCTAATATTGTAACATACTATGTTTGAAATATCAATAAACATTTTACAAATTTTACATTTATTTCTTTTGCGCGACAATTTCAAATTTTTGTTGACAAACACCCCTGTTTAATGTGATAATAGATGTGTATAGGTGATATTATGAGAGTTATAACCGGATTAGCGCGCGGAATGCGCCTTAAAACCCTTGAGGGCAACGCTGTTCGCCCAACTTCCGAAAAGGTTAAAGAGGCCGTTTTCAGCATGCTCCAATTTGATATTGAGGGTCGCAGAGTTCTTGATTTGTTCGCCGGCTGCGGACAAATGGGAATCGAGGCTTTGAGCCGCGGCGCCGAAAGCGTTACCTTTGTTGATGCCTCGATGGATTCTATCAAGACCATCGAAGAGAACCTTAAAGCTACCCGCCTTAAGGATAACGCTCGGGTTGAAAAAAGGGATTTTAAAATGTTTTTATCCTCCTGCCGCGAGCAGTTTGATATTGCATTTTTAGACCCGCCCTACCACGAAGGCTTTTATAGTGATGCTCTCGCTCTCCTCTCCCCGCTTATGAGCAGCTACGGAATTATTGTTTGCGAGCATCCCTCTGATGTTACCTTGCCCGAAACGGTTGATGATTTCCGCGTTGCAAAGCAAAGCCGCTATGGCAAAATTTGCATCTCGGTTTATAGACGCTTGGAGGCGTAGTTATGCATAAATCCATCGCTGTCTGCCCCGGCAGCTTCGACCCCATAACCGTGGGTCATGTTGACATTATTAAACGCGCGGCTAAAATGTTTGACCGCGTTATAGTTGTTGTTATGGTCAACCCCAAAAAGACCTATAGCTTCACACCCGAAGAAAGGGTTACTCTTGTTCGTGCCGCAACCGCCGACCTCGACAACATTGAGGTTGACTATTCGGACGGACTCCTCGCCGAATACGCTCGCGAAAAGGGCGCATCGGTTATTATCAAGGGTTTACGCGCTATGTCGGACTTCGAATATGAATTCCAGATGGCGCTTGCCAATAAAAAGTTAAATTCCGAGGTTGAAACTGTGTTCCTCACTACGGCCGCGGAAAATATGTACTTAAGCTCCAGCATGGTTAAGCAAATCGCAAGTATGGGCGGCGATGTCGGCGACTTCGTGCCCGAACAAATCAGGCAAAGCATCACTAAAAGACTTTATGGGAAGGATGAAAAATAATGACTATTGATGAATTACTTGAACAATTAGACGAAATTTTGGACAGTGGTATTAAAATCCCCGGCAAGCGCACCGTTATTGACATCGAAAAGCTTCGCGCGGTTATTGATGATATCCGTCTTAACATCCCCGCTGAAATTAAGCAGGCTCGCGGCATCGTTTCCGACCGCGCAGACATTATAACCAACGCAAAGCGCGAGGCTGACGGCATCATCCGTGCTGCCGAAGAGCGCGCCAAGGCAATGGTTGCACAAGAAGAGATTACCAAGCTCGCTCAGGAGAAGGCGGCCGAGATTATCGCTACCGCTCAGGGCAAGAGCCGCAATATGCGCAAGGCAGCACAGGACTTTGTTGACGATATTATGCGCCGCGCCGATGATGGTCTTTCGGCAAACCTCGCTGAGGTTCGCAAGACCCGCGCAGCACTTAAGCAGCAGCTTCCCAGCGCTACCCCGAAAATTGAGGAGTAATTCTTTTATTGCGGTCTGCTGAAACGGCAGACCGCAATTTTTCGCGATTCGACTTTATTTGCTTGACCAAACTTTTTTGTTATGATAAATTTTCTAAAGGCAGGTGAGATACCGGATGGATAAAAGCAATTTAAAAACCGTGGCGACCAACAAAAAGGCGTTCCATGAATATTTTGTTGAGGAATCGCTCGAGGCCGGTATTGAACTGACCGGAACCGAAATTAAATCGGTTCGCGCAGGCGGAGTTAGTCTTAAAGAAGCTTGGTGTTCGGTTGACGATGGCGAGATGATTATTAAGCAAATGCACATCGCCCCATATGAACACGGCAATATTTTCAACAAAAACCCTTTAAGACCGCGCCGACTTTTGCTTCACAAGCGCGAAATAATGCGCCTTTTGGGGCTTCAAAAGCAGCAAGGAATTGCGCTTGTTCCCCTTTCGGTTTATTTCAAGGGCTCGCGCCTTAAGGTGCAGCTCGGCGTTTGCCGCGGTAAAAAGCTTTATGATAAGCGCGCCGTTGCCGCCAAAAAGGATGCCGACCGCGATATCCAGCGCGCAATTAAAGAACAAAACAGGTAACCCCTGTTTTTTACACGGGGCCGTAAAGGTTTCGACAGGGATTTTGAACCACAGGAAGCGAGTAGCGGTGCGGAACCGCTTTAAAATCCGCACTTTAAAATTAACTGACAACAAAACAGTTGCTTACGCTGCCTAATTAGGCAGCCATCCGACCCCGCAGTACCGCGGGCGGGCAAGGGTGTCACACTAGCGGTGAACGTGAACGGAGGGGTTCTCCCCTCTCCGTCATGAAGCAGGAGATTACGCGAAGCAAGCCTGACGGACGGCTCGCAGCTGCGGAAATTTAATAGACCGTCTGCACTCGGAGATGCTTGTGGAGAGAGATTTTTGGACACGGGTTCGATTCCCGTCGGCTCCACCAAATAAAAACAGCCCGTCCCTTTATGGGGCGGGCGTTTTTCTGGGTATGATTAGTTTTTTAAGGGGTAGGAGACGGAAGAACCGTCCCCTTGTCTCCTAAATGCACTTGAAATTATCGTTCATGGTTAATCAACAATTATCCTTTTTTCTTTTTGTTCCTTATGATACTGCGCGTAATCTTTAATGAAACGCTCTTTTATATCGTCAGGCGTTTCAGGGCGAAAATAAATTAAATAATCGTCCTCGATAACAAGCGAGCCTGCGCCCACTTTATGAGTTTTTTCTAAACCCTTTGGGAAGACCATACAATATTCAGCAGCATATTCAAATAAAAGCTTTGAACTGTAATTATCGCTAAACATTTATTTCAGTCCTTTCATGAGACAAAGGGACGGTTCTCTTGTCTCTCGTTTATAATCAAGCTGCGATATATCATATTCGGGATAGTCCATCGCCCTTTCAAGGGTGTGGAGGATTTTATAGATGATTTGGAAGTTATTCATCATCGTCTAAATCCTCAATAGGATAAGATTCGATTTCTTCTTCCGTTACGCCCAACTTTTCCATCATAATTCTATTGTTCTTTTCGCATATTTCGTCGGGCAAATCTAACCCATGAACTATTTTATCCATAAAATCTTTTTCTCCTTTGAGACAAAGGGACGGTTCTCTTGTCTCCGTTTATGGGGCGAGCGTTTTTCAGGGTATGATTAGTTTTTTAGGGGTTAGGAGACGGAATAACCGTCCCCTTGTCTCTCGATTATAGATTTCTTTTGAAATGGATTCATTTTCTACAACATCAATCCCTTTGCCCTTGCACAAATAAATTATACCACCGTTTTCATCCTTTGCAATACCAATTCCTTTATACATTCGCATTTTTTCGGGTTGAGCTTTTTTAAACGCTTTGGCTGAATACGCACCCCCTCTTGACAAAGCGGCAAACGAGGGGTATAATGGGTTAAAATTAAATTAAACCGTTGAGGCGGAGATAACGGCAGTTATGCCTTCACAGAGAGCCCGTGGAGCTGGGAATCGGGTAGGAAACAGATTGTCAAATGGACCGCTGATGGCGCAGTCAAATGTGATTTTTTCACAGAGTATTCTGCGACGGAGGACACTCGTTAGTTGTCGGGGATATGATGGTATCCTTTAAAGCGCATAGGTTTCCTATGAATTCAAGGTGGCACCGCGGATAAACTGTTTATTCGTCCTTGGCAGATGGCATAACTCTGTCAAGGACTTTTTTATGCCGTTATGAACGGAGGAAATTATATGTTACTCGATAAACGATGGCGACTCTTAAAGTGAATTTTAAGGCTAACCTAAACTTTTGGAGGAAAATAAAATGAAACTTAACAATGTTGATTTCGAAACCTATTTTAATAACTACCCCGATAAAGAGGGCTACTTCGGCAAGTATGGCGGAGTTTATGTTGATGATAAGCTCAAGGATGCCATGAAGGAGATAACCTCGGCATATTTCTCGATTTGCCAGTCGCGCAAGTTTATTGCCGAGCTTCGCCGCATCCGCAAGGAATTCCAAGGCCGACCCACACCTGTTACCCACCTCGAGCGTCTTTCCGATGCCTTGGGCGGCAAGGTTCAGCTTTATGCCAAGCGCGAAGACCTCAACCATTCGGGCGCACACAAATTAAACCACTGCATGGGCGAAGCGCTGCTCGCAAAATATATGGGCAAGAAGAAGGTTATCGCCGAAACAGGCGCAGGACAGCACGGCGTTGCGCTTGCTACCGCGGCGGCATATTTTGGCCTGCAGTGCGATATTTACATGGGCTCGGTTGACATTAAAAAGCAGGCACCCAATGTTGCAAGAATGAAGATTTTAGGCGCTAATGTTATTGAGGTTACCCATGGTCTTCAAACCCTGAAGGAAGCGGTTGACGCTGCGTTCGATGCCTACAGCAAGGAATATAACGATGCTATCTACTGCATCGGCTCGGTGCTCGGTCCTCACCCGTTCCCCATGATGGTTCGCGATTTCCAAAGCGTTGTTGGAATCGAGGCTCGCGAGCAGTTTATTGATATGACAGGTCATTTGCCCAATGCGATTGTCGCCTGCGTTGGCGGCGGAAGCAACGCGGCAGGACTTTTCGCAGGCTTCCTTAACGACCCCGTTGATATTTACGGTATTGAACCTTTGGGTCGCGGCGCAAAGCTCGGCGACCACGCTGCAAGCCTTAAATACGGCAGCGAAGGAATTATGCACGGCTTTAACAGCATAATGCTCAAGGATGAAAACGGCGAGCCCGCCCCCGTTTACTCGGTTGCAAGCGGACTTGACTATCCCTCCTCGGGACCTGAACACGCATTCTTGCAGGAAATCGGCAGGGTTAAATATGATGTTATCGATGATGAGGAAACCATCGATGCATTCTATAAGCTTGCCCGCCTTGAAGGCATTATCCCCGCCATTGAAAGCTCCCACGCCGTTGCTTTCGGCATGAAGCTCGCAAAGCGCATGGACCACGGTTCGATTCTTATCAACCTTTCGGGTCGCGGCGACAAGGATATGGATTTCGTTATTGAACAGTTTGGTATGAGATAAATTAAAACCCCCGCTCAAACGAGCGGGGGTTAATTTTATATAATAAATATATCGCCGGGAACTTCGCGGACGCCTGTTCCCTTCTCGATTGCCCAGTTGGCGGCAAGGCCTGCATTCTCGCCCATGGCGCAGCAGTTGCCCGTTACGCGATAGGATGCCATCGCCGTGTGGGTTCCCGAGATGGTTTTTCCAACCACCAAAAGTCCCTCTATTCCCTTCGGAATAAGGCTGCGATAGGGCAGCTCATACTCGGTTACATCGCAGCAAACCTGCTCCTGCTCGTTGCCGTGGATATCGACATTAAAGGTTACCTTGGCAACGGCATCGGGGAAATGCGAGCCGTTCATTATATCCTCGGTGTTGACGCAATATTCGCCAACAATGCGGCGGGATTCGCGCACGCCCAAGAGCGGCGCCGACTGAACGAGATGAAGACCCGCAAAATCGGGATTATAGTTTTTGAGCATCTCGAAGGTTTCGAGCATTTGGCGGCGGCCTTCAATTACCGCGGCGGTACGGTCGGCTGCCGAGAGAGGCTTAGCATTCATATGGGTTAGTTGAACAACGCCGAAGCCCGAGCCGGGGGCAGGAATTAAATAGGGCACCTCAAAGGGAGGCTCCTTGCCGCTACCCTCCGCCTCATATGCCGAAACGAGTTCCTTATAAATCATTGCGCCATCGCGATATTTTTCGGGAATGCCGCAAACGAGATACATTAATGTTACCGACTGGCAGTTGCCCTTTTGGTCGCCAACGCGATATTCGGCGCCTGCATCGGCTGCAACGAGGGCATCGCCCGAAGCATCGATAACGATTTTAGCGTTATATGCCTTCTCGCCCTCGATGTTCTTAACCTTAACGCCAACAATGCGATTGCCATCCATCAGTGCGCCCTCATAATGGGTGTCATAAAGGATGGTCACGCCTGCCTCAAGGCACTTGCGCTCGAGCATTTCCTTCATATATTCATATGTAAAGCTGGATTCCCAAAAGCCGCCCCATTGACCCTTGCTCTTAAGCTCGTCAACAAGCTCCTTCATGAAACCCTTTTTGTTTTCATAATCAAAGATGGGATTAACGAATCCCGAGGTCCACATTCCGCCAAGGCAATAGGTTTGCTCAACAAGCAGCACGCTGCTTCCCTTTCTTGCGGCGGCAACCGCGGCGGCTGTTCCCGAAGGGCCTCCGCCAACTACTATCACATCAAAAGAATTATTCATAACTTTTTCAACTCCAAAAAAGCCTTTACTTTTTTAATAAGGTTAAATATAATTGTTATAGAAAAAACTTAAAGCAAAACCCCCGAAAAGGAGATTTTTATGGAAAAACCTAAAATCAAACTCTATTTCTATTTTCCAAAAAAGGAGAAATTCGATTTTGATAAGGAAACCTATGATTGTTCGGTTTTATTTTTAAATGTTGCGGGCAGTTTTCAATATCGCATAGGCAACCAGCCGTTGGAGGAGGCGCAACCGGGGGATATAATCTTTTGCCCGCGGGACACGGTGTTCCAACGCAAGACCCTATCGCCTATCGAACTGCATATGATAAAATTCGATGGCTCCCTGCCCAAGAGAAATTATCGAATAACCTCGCGCATCCACGATGACCTTAAGGTTATTTCGCACAAGAGCTTTGCAAGATATCCCGATATAGATGAGCTGCTTGAGCACTATATTTGCGACATCATTTATACGCTATCCGAGGAATCTATCCCCTCGCCCGTTATGCCGATAATTAAATATATGAATGAAAACTGCCACCTGCCGATAACCAACAAAACGCTTTGCGATATGCTGCATTGTTCCGAGGTTAGTCTTATTTCGCAGGTTAAGGCGCTCACGGGCAAAACCCCGCGGCAATACATTAACGACCGCCGCATCGAGCGCGCCAAGGAAATTTTGCTTTCCCGAGATATTCCCGTTTCGGCGGTTGCCGCACAAACGGGATTCGAAGACCCGTTTTATTTCAGCAAGGCCTTCAGCAAGGCAACGGGAATGTCGCCCAGCAAGTTCAAATCTAAATTCACGATATAAAGCACAGCGCCAAAAGGCGCTGTGCTTTTTTGTTGGGGCGGGTCGCCCCCGTGTTGCAAAAGCGCGACCCGCCGCATTCAATTCGTTTAACCGAAGTTTTGAATGGTTGAATAAACCGCCACACCGCCACCGGGAATGGTATCAACAATGCTTTCCGTTACATTCTCGAAAATCTTATCAGCAGTTATGATTTTTGCTGCCGAGGTGGGTTTTATGGTGTTGGGAGAATAGAGATAGCGGCAAAATTCTTTTCCGCCCAAAGCCTTCTCGAGGTTTATCTTAACGGGAACTGACTCCTGATTCATATTAGCTACAACAAAGGACCAGTTGCCATCCTCAAGCTCAACCGCGGTTATATAAACTGCGGGGATTGAATCGGAGAAGGAAACATCATAGGTCTTTCCGTTTTCGCCATCTAAATATTTGGAGAGCAGGGTTAGCGCATAATAGTTGGGATAGGGGGTTTCGCTGTTATAAAGCGAGGGAACCGTTCCCAAAATTTGCGCACCGTTTTTATATTCGCCGCCCGAGCCATAGTAGCCGGCCCAGGTTTGATCAAAGAACTGCCAGCAGGAAATCGCCGAAACGCCTGCATTGAAGGCCGCCATCATCTTAACAACCTGCTGGGTTGCAAGCCAGGTATCGTCCCAGGTTTCTTTTTGGAATTCATCGCCATCGGTTCCGAATTCATCAAGCCAAAACTCTCTTACATTCTTAAAGCCATAGCCATCAACCTTGCTCATAAGACCATAATAGAGGTCGTAGCTCTCGCCATAAGGGTCATCGGTCGGGCTTTGCATGGTTTGAGTGTAATGCGAGGAATAGATATCAAAGATATCTCTATGCCAGGGGCTTGCCATAAAGGCGGATGCAAGACCTAAACGGTCGGTCTTAACCGACTGGTTGGGGCCTATGAGGGTCATCTTATCGCGAAGTCCTTCAGCCTTTAGCGCTTCATGGAGAGCCAAGAAGGTTGCCTTTTGATAATCAACGAAGGCGCCCGTTGCCGAGCCGCCGTCCTCACGGGGTTCGTTAAACACAACGAAGTTGAAGGCATTGGTAACGCCGTGGTCTTCGAGGGCTCTAACGAGTTCAACACCCCACTGCGCATAGCGGCGGTTTTGCTCTTCATGGTCGATTTGCTGATGATAGGTGCCGAAGCTTAAGGAAACGATGGGGTTTCCGTTTTCATCAAACTTGCGAGGCATTAGATAGGGAACCTCAACGAAGCTGTGGTTATCGCTTCCGCAATAATACATAGCGGGATAATACCAAGCGAAAACGATGAGGATTTCAATATCGTATTCCGCGGCTTTCTTGCAGAAACGATAGAAGTTTTGCATATTCTCGTTTTCCCAATCCCAAGGGTCACTATCATCGCCCGAATACACCCAATCGGACTTGAACTGGGTTCGCATAAAGTCGAAGCCCGCTTCTTTATAGCGTTTGAATTCGAGATCAATCATCTCGTCGGTATATTTGCGGTCGTTCGGGTCCATATCAAGGAACTCGGTTGAATGATAAACCGAGCTTGTAAGGCCGCGGAAGTTGGTGCAAAGCGGGTCGCTGCCGTTATAAACGGTTAGCGTGCAATATTCTTCATCGCCAAAGAGCGAATCGGCGCTTTGCTTTTCACCATCATAATCGCCGAGGTCGAGGGTTATATCATCGTTGTCATCCGAGGGCTCATCGGTTTCATCCTTATCGCCCTTGCCAACAACCTCAACGATTTGCTTTATGGTGTCCTTACCGTCGCTTTCGCAGGAAACGAAAGCGACGCTTAAAAGAACAGCAATTAACACGAGTGCGAGGACCATTGAAATAATAGAGATTAACTTTTTATTTTTCATTATCCACGCACCTCCTTTTTGCGGTTTAAGACAAGCAAGACTGCTGCCGCGGCTACTGCCACAACGCCTGCCGCAATCATAAGAATTACGGAGAGGGTGTTATCGGCCTTCTTGCCCTTTTCCTTAATTATTTTGGTTATGGTTTTTTCTTCTTCCTGTTCGGCGCTTTCATCAGATTCTTCATCCTCGGCTTCCGCCTTTTTTGCGCCAAACTGCTCAAGGGTTATACCAAACTGCTCTAAAACAGCCTCATCTGAGGTTATGCCATCTACGGTGTAATCACAGTAGAGGATATAAGCCACATAGTTGCCATCGTTATCGGTTGCGGTTAGGTAAGAATTTGCAGTTTCGTTATCGGTTATCTTAACAATTGCATCAGCCTTACCGCTGCCGCCAACCTCCTCTACTTCGCCGTAAAGTCGGGTTACTGCAAGACCCGAGAGGAATCCATCCTCAACGGTCAAATCGCCCCAAAGAGTCATAATATCGCTGTTTGCGGGAGCAATATACATCTCATAGGTGCCGTTCTTGATTCCGTCGATACGATAGAATCCATCGGTTAAAACCTGCGAATAGGTTTTGCTGCCCTTAAAGATTACCTTGCTGCCCTCGGGAAGACCGGTGAGTGTTCCGGTTATATAGTTTTTGTTTTGGTTGCCCATTTCGCTAACGGGTAATTCATCCTTGGAGGGAGAAACCGAGAGGTCATGGGTGTTTTCCTTGAAGCCGCGGGTTGCATTGAAGAGAGCAATATAGTCAACATCAAAGCTGCCCTCGGTGCATTCGAGCAAGAGATATTCGGTTTCGAGGCGGTAGCCGCTAAACTCGAAGCCGCTGCGCTTCCACTTGCCGTTTGTATCCACTGAGAGCGAAACCTCATCGCCGTTTGCATCGCGGAAGAGTTGTTTGCCATCAGCCGAATATGAGAGCGAAACTGTTCCCTTTGCGCCCGCGGTGCCGCGGATATCAGCCGCGAAGATATAGGTTGCATCCCAGGTTAAATCATAGCTTGTTCTGGTGCTAACGGGGAGAACAATCTTATCGCCGGCCTTTAAGGTTATATAGCGGTTGCCGAATGCGGCATCGCCCGACTTAACAAAGGGAGCGAAGATATCGCCAGCCTTCTCGAAGCTATAGTTAGCGAAATAGTTTTGAGAGAGGTCTTGAGTATAGAGGTTTTCGGGAGCCTTATCGATTACGCTGCCCTCATATTCCTCAATGAGAACATCATCAAAGAGAATATTGCAGTTGGTTTTGCCTTCTATTCCGTCAACAAACCAGTTAGCGATATTGCTGGCGGCATGGGTTACATTGCCCATAGTGAAGGTGTAGCTAACCTTGGTCCACTCGGTTGTGTCAAGCTTTATGGTTTCGTTTGCGGGGTATTCGAGGATATAGGAGGGGGTTGTATAAACTATGCCGCTCTTAAACTCAACGCCCGCGGTTTCCGCCTTAGCATAGAACGAAACGCGATAGCTGCGACCGGACTGGAGATTGAAGATAGCGAAGGGTTGCGAGAAGGGATGATATGCATACTCGCTGCCGCCCTTCATAAGCAGCGCGCCATCGCCGCTATGACCAACATTGCTGATTTCATACCAATCGGGGTTCTTGGGGTTTTTGTGCGCATTGGGAGAGAGAATGCTCTCGAATGCGGCGTTGCAAATATCGCGAACTGTTTCGGAATCGAAGGTTATCTTATCAACTGCCACAAGATTTGTTGCGGGAGCAAACTTAACATCCTTGATTTCAACAGCTTCACCTGTAGGCGACTGGAACACGATATAGCCGTGGGAATATACGCTCGATAAGAACGAAACGGTGTATTCCTTCCAGTCGGGTGTTAATTGCTCGAAGCCCGAAGAAACGCCCGAATAGGATTTATCCATTCCGTTATCGAGAATTAGCTTTTCGCCTGCGGCAGCCATTCCGAACTTGAGCGGAGCAGAGGTTGCCGAGCGAGCCTTGAAGGTTAGAGTATAGCCCTTGAGGGTGTCCATAATAGCGCCCTGATAGAAGCTGCCGGTTGTTGATGCGATTCCATCGTTAACGGTTAAATCGCCATACCAGCCATCCGCGCCTGCGCTGAAATCTCCGTTTTGGAGTTCATCGCTATACTTGCTGCCCTCGGTTAACTTTAGGTTATCAAGATAGAGGCCATCGGCGCCGCCCTTGCGCGAATAGTTGATGGAAATGAGAGCCTCGCTGCGGTTACCTGTGTTAAAGGTTAACTCAACGCGACGCCAATTCTTGCCATCGCCCTCGCCTACCTTGCAAATGTAGTAATCGCCTGTGCGCATATCGGTAAGCTGATATAAAAGCATCGGGTTGATTACATTTGTCTTGGTTGTTTGATCGAGGTGATATCCCTTTTCGCGGAGATAACGATAGGCTGCTACATAGTCGAAGTTGATAAACTCGTTGCCCAACCAATAGAACGAAAGGGTGTAGTCGGTGTGGGGTTTGAGGTTTTCAACGATAAGGTTGGACTTGCGGTTGTTAGCGGTTAGCTTAACCATATAATCGCCGCTAACGGGCTCGATATCACCAACCTTTTTGGTTATCTGCGCTGTGCAGAAACCGCAATCCGCGGTAGCGGTTGTTCCTGAGAAGATGAAGCCGCCGAACACTCCGTTTTCGAAGTCGCCATCGACTATCATATTCTCGCTCTCAACATCCTTTCCTGCGAACTTCGCAAGGATAAACTGCGAATCGGTTACCTCGAAGGTGTAAGGATTGGATTTCGAGATAAGCTTGGATGAATTGTTATAGTCATACCAGCCAAGGAAGGTGTTGCCTGCGTCGGGGGTTGCGGTTACTGTCACGCTTGTTCCTGTAACGGCAGGGCCGTTTGCGCCGCCGTTAAGGGTTGAGGTAACGCTGCCGCCATCGCCCGCATAAACGCCGATGTTATGCGACTCATAGAGCGCGAAATTATCAAAATAGCAAGCTTCCTCACCTGCTTGATATATAAGCTCGATTAACACCTCGGTGTTATCGCCTGTGTTGAAGGGAACGGAAATGAGCTCCCACTGACCGCCGTTGGCGGTTCCGAAGCCCGTTCCCAGCGTTTCCTTGTTATATGTGCCTATAACCTTGGCCTGCTGGAAATAGCAGTTATCGAGGGTTTTATGGGTGCGAACGCGGAATGTTAAGAAATAGTTTTCGTTCGCCTTGAGTCCCGAAATCTTGGTGCTGAAGGTGTTGCCTCTATGAAGGGCGCTAAGCATTTGCTCGCCCTCCCAAATCGAACCCTGGTTTGTTACGGTAACATCAAAACCGTAGTTATCGTGTAGGCCTTGATGAACAGTCCAATCGCCGTTTTCGCTGAGGGAGATATCGGGGGTTGTGTTCTCATAGCCTGCATCGGGCCAAAGGTTTTTAATATCGAAGCGGGCCTTCAAATCGCGGAAGCCGTCGATAGCGAAGGTGTATTCCGCATCGGTTGAAAGGAGGGTTTCGCCATCATACCAGCCAAGGAAGGTGTTGCGTTCATAGGGAACAGCCTTAACGGTAACATTTGTTCCGTAGCGGGCGGTTATCTCTTTTGCGCCTACAATATAGCCACCAAAGATTCCATCCTGCTTCTCAACTGCTGCGGTTACAACAAAGTCCGCAAGCGAAGCATCGCAAATAACGATATCATCTAAATAAAGGGTTGTTCCGAGATTGCTGGAATAGTTAACGGTGATAGTCAAGGCATCGCTCGCGCCCGAGTTTACGGGAAGAACAACCTTAACCCACTCATCGCAGCCCGCTATATTAAAGGCTTTTTCAGCGAGTGTCTCGCCGCCTACAGCGGTTATTTTAACCGAATCAAGAGTGAAATCGCCCGAAGCAGCTTTCCACATAAAGGAAAGAACATAGGATTTATTTGTATCTGCCGCAATAGCGGGAAGCTTGAACTCTTTGCAGGTTGGGTTAACCATTAAAGCATTTTTGCCCGAAACAAACTCGTTGGTAACAACGGTTGCCTCGCCAACAGTATCACCCGCAGCAGCATTCTCCATTCCCGAATCGGGATAAAGATTGCCTATTTCAAAGTGCGCCTTAAGCTCTGCATTCTTGCGAACGGTGTATTCAATTGTTTCGGTATCGGCAACCTTTTCAGTGCCAACATACCAGCCCTTAAAGGTGTTGCCCTGATATGTTACGGCAGTAAAGGTTACCTTTGCGCCATAGCGGACGTTTGCTGTTTTCTCGCCAACTATATATCCGCCATAAACTCCATTTTCGGTTTCAATGCCCGCAGTTACGGTGTATTCGGTTGGGTCGGGCTTGAATTTTGCGGTGTATTCTTCATTGCTTACAAGCTTAACACGCAAAACGGGAGAGGTGGTTACAAGTGCGCCGCCCTTATCATACCAACCATCGAATAAGAAGCCAACATCAGGTGTGGCAAAATAATCGGCATACATATCGGCATAATAGGAATTTGCGGTGTCAACATATTTGGCATAAATATCAGCCGTGCCGCGGGTTGCCGAGGTTATATGAGCTGCTTCGGCGGTTCTATAGGAATAAACCTTGCCGTTTTCGCCTGCGGTTACCTTAGCGAGCGCCGCAGGATTCTTCGCAGCAACAGAGCACGACATATTATCGAACAAGAAGGCATTGGTTTGGCTATCATCGCAGCCGAGGGTTAAGAAATGGGTTCCGTTGGCTTCGGCGGTGAAGATAACAAACATATCAACCCATTCATTTACGGAGGAGACCGCCTTGGTCAATGAATAATGGGTTTTGGCATCACTTTGCCAGTTGCCCCAAGCATAGTTATTGGTGTTTACTCCCTTATGAGAAGCGAGCTGAACATGATACGAATATTTTGTTCCGCCATCGCTGGTCCACGGAACCTTGCCGTTTGCATCGGCAGGGTCAACCGAGAGATAGAGAAAATCGCGGTTTGCATTATAGGTTGCGGCGGTTATCGCATAGGAGAACTTCCAAAGATAGGTTTTGCCCGCCTCGAGCGTTACGGGAATGTTAACAAGTCCCTTGCGCTTGGAAGCATGGCTTGCCTGATTGGGGGTTACCTGAAGGGCGCTCGCGCCAAACTCGGGATTGCTTCCCGAAAGGGTCGGAACAATAGCGTTAACGCCGGTGTGGGCTGCATCATAATCGATATAATCGTTATAAATCTTAGCGGTGTTTGCGTTTATTTCATAGTCACCGTCATAGATGAGGTTGTCGTTTGTGAAGACGGCAACATAGCCAAGGTGGCCCGCCTTCTCGAGGGTGGGTTCCAGTGTTTCAAAGGTATAGGGCGAGGTTGTGCCATCAAACCAGCCGAGGAACTTGTTGCCGTAGAATGCCTTGGCGGTATAGGTTCCGTCGCCGTTGTCAACAAGCACGCCGCCGCCTTCAGCCGCTATATCGGTTGCGAATTTAGCGGTGTATTCCTTACCTGTCATAAGAAGATAGGCTCTCTTCTCCTCCGAAACGCGCTCGCCGTTTTCATCGAACCAGCCAATAAACTCGGCGCCTGCATTCTCGGTTGCAACAAAGCATTCATAGGCTGTGGGATAGAAAACATTTGCGGTGTCGCGATTTGTGAAAACATCGCTGTCGCCGCGCTTGCCGTCGGTGTATGTATAGTAGTTTTCGTCGGAGCGGGGAGAGATATTTTGAACGCTTCCGTGCTTGAGCGCGGAAACGGCCGACTTATCGTTGGCCTTTGCCTCACTGATGAGGATGTTATCAACAAGAACAAAATCGGTGTTGTTATAGTGGGTTCCAAGCGAGAAGAACATTATGCCCTCATCGCTTCCGTTTTTGAAGATATTGGCATCCTCGCCGGGATTAACCAACACGAAAACATCCTGCCAAACTGCCTTGGAGCCAAGGCCGTTATCGGTGAAATACTTATCGCATTGTTCGGCATTGGCATCATAGCCATCGCTGCCGCCCCAAGAATAAAGCGATTTAAACTTGCTGTTGGTTTCATCCGTGGGGGTTGCGTGCTGCTGCGAATGGAAGCTCCACTTAATGCCATGGCGGGTATCGTTATAAGGAATTTTGCCCCTGTTGTCGGGTGCATTAACCGCCATATGAAGGGCATAGGTTGTTCCGCTGGTCGAGAAGTTGGCATTATCATCAAACTTATAGGAAAAACGGATTATGTAATCGGTGTTTTTCTTAACCTGCATTTTGAAATTAGCGAGGTTCTTAACCTTAGAAGCCGCACCCGAACCTGTAGCTTGCGAGGGAGTCAGCTTAAGGACATAATCGCCAAAATCATCATCGGTGTTGGCAATGCCTCCGCTCGAAATAATCGAGGCGGTGCCGAAATCCGCGGTGTTATATTTGGGAGTGAAATTGTTGATGCTATCGGTTAATACGCTCTGATAGCTAAAAACCTCGGCATCTGCATTTTCCACCATGTTTTTAATATCAAAAACTGCTGTAAGGGTTATATCCTTTGTGGGGGCAAAGGAATAGTTGAGGTTTTTGGAAACAAGAGTGCTGCCCTCATACCAACCTAAAAATCCGTTGCCGTAATAGGGGGTTGCCGAAACGGTGGCAAGCTCGCCCTCGGGGATATACTGGGTTTCCTCAGTTGTTATGGCTCCGCCGAATTTTCCATCCTGTTCCTTAACCGCAACAGTAACGGAATTTATTCCTTCGGGACTATCGGCATCAGCGGGCGCGCCGAATTGAATCCCCGTGAACACGCAGGAAACAATAAGCACAAACGCTAAAGCCATGGCTAATGTCTTCTTCATAAGATTCCTCTCTCCTTCTTTGTTGAAAACATACAAAAAAGCAATTTTTTTGTTCTATTTTTTATTATAATGTATAGATATAGATTTACAATGGAAAATATTTTAAGGTATATGGAAAAAACTTAAGCAAAAATCGCCCCAAAAGGGCGTTTTTTGTGAAAAATTTATCGTTTTGAAAAAATTTTAAAAAATATAAAACCGTTTTCTCTCCTCACTCCCCTTTATTAACGAAAGGCAAAAAAAGAAAGAGGTTATATTTATGAAATTTTTAAAGAAAACATTCGCTTGCATAACAACTCCCTTGATGATTGTTTCGAGAATTGCGGATATCTTCCGCACCTTCATTTTGAAGATAGTTCTTCTTATTCCGCTTATTCCCATCGTATTTATCGCCAAGCTTATTAAAGGCAACAAAAGCTCCATTATCAATTTCGTTATAGGCTTTTTGGCGCTCGATTGCATCTCCTTTAACCGTCATCACCACCATATGGCTCACATGCACGACATCGCCCATCAAGAGCACCTCCGCAACCATCATTTAGCCCACGAAAACGCGATGGCTATGCACAACACCGCCCACAACATAGCCGTTATGAACAATATGCCTAATATGTAAAAAATAAAACGGACGCGAAAACCGCGTCCGTTTTTTCTTGCCTTGCAACCTGCGCTGTGGTAAAATAACCTTGGTGATAATAATGCGTATTATGTTTGTCTGCCACGGGAATATTTGCCGAAGCCCGATGGCGGAATTTGTTTTAAAGAAAATGGTTGAGGACTGCGGCAGGCAGACCGACTTTTTCATCGCATCGAGCGCCACCAGCACGGAGGAGATTTGGAATGGAATCGGCAACCCCGTTTATCCGCCCGCGCGGGAAGAACTCATGCGCCACGGAATCGACCCCAAGGGTAAACGCGCGGTTCAGCTAAAGCGCGATGACCTCGAAAAATATGACCTTTTCGTTTGCATGGACTGCAACAATTTGCGCAACGCCGAGCGCATTTTAGGAACCAAGGAAAAACTTTGTTTGCTTAAGGATTTCACCTGCGGCGGCGAAGTGGGGGACCCTTGGTATAGCGGCGATTTTTGCGGAGTTTATCGCGAAATCGAGCAGGGCTGCAGGGCGATTTTGGAAAGATTTTAGGGAGCGAAAACAGCGTTCTTCTTGGTATGATAAAAATATATGAGCATAAAAAAAGCAGGGATTAATTCCCTGCTTTTTATTATTGTTTTCCGAGCTCTTTAGTGCGGTCGAAAGATTTTTTAACCGCCCCCTGCACCATATCATTAAGTCCGTTTTCTCTAAAGAAACGAACGCCCTCAATGGTGCTGCCGCCGGGACTGCAAACGGCATCAATAAGCTCATCCACGGTTTTTTCGCTTTGCATTAAATTCTCGGCCGCGCCCGAAACGGTTGCCGCCGCTAATTTTAGCGCTTTTTCGGCAGTAAGACCGCATTTTTCGCCGCCTTCAGCCAGCGCTTTTATGAACATATAAACAAACGCGGGACCGCATCCCGAAACAACGGTTGCGGCATCGATTAACTCCTCGCTTACAAACTCAAGCGTTCCTGCCGCAGCCATAAACTCCAAAAAGTTCTTTATATCGCTCTCTTTTGTCAGTTCATTTCCGCAATAGGCTATAACGCCCTTTCCTATGGCAACGGGGGTGTTGGGCATTATGCGAATAACCGCAGCGCCGCCGAGCGCATCGCTAACCTGATTCGAAGCGCAACCCGCCGCCATGCTGACAAAGACTGCCTTCTCTTCTCGAGCCGAAACCACGGTAGCAATATCGCCAAGAAGCGAGAAAAGCACCTGCGGCTTAACCCCTAAAAAGATATAATCGCATTCGCGGCAAATCGATTCGTTATCCGAAACGGCAGCTCCTAATTTTTTTGCGAGTTGCTCGCTTTTTTCCGCCATATTATCGGCGAGAAAAATTTCGCAACCCGATTTCGCTGCCGCCGCCGCGAGGGCTCCGCCCATATTACCGCAGCCGATAAATCCTATCTTCATAAATTACCTACCTTATTTGTCCGTTTCCTCTTACTATATATTTATAAGAGGTCAGTTCGCAAAGCCCCATCGGTCCGCGGGCGTGCAGCTTTTGGGTTGAGATACCCATTTCGCAGCCAAGACCAAACTCGCCTCCATCAGTGAAGCGGGTTGAGGCATTGACATATACCGCCGCGCTATCCACCGCGCGGGTGAAAAGCTCGGCATTTTCCGCATTTTCGGTTATGATGCATTCGCTGTGTCCCGTTGAATGGGCGGCGATATGAGAAACCGCTTGGGAAACGCTGTCAACAACGCGAACTGCAAGAATATAATCTAAAAATTCGGTATCAAAATCATTATCTCCCACGGAGGTGCCGCTAATGATTTTTGCTGCCCTTTCATCAAGGCGAAGTTCAACGGGAGAGAGTCCGTTTTCTTGCCTTTTTTCAACAAGCTCATTCTTTATAAGCGGCAAAATTTCGCCCGCAATAGCGGAATGAACAAGCATAACCTCGGCGGCATTGCAAACCGAGGGGCGGCTCGTTTTAGCGTTGTTAACTATCGAAACCGCCTTCGCCTTATCGGCAAATTCATCAATATAAATATGGCAAATGCCCGTTCCCGTTTCGATGCAGGGAACCTTGGCATTTTCAACGCAGGAGCGAATAAGCCCCGCGCCGCCGCGAGGAATAAGCATATCAACCAATCCGCGCGCAGTCATAAGCGCGGTTGCGCTGTCACGCGAGGTGTCCTCAACGAGGCAAACGCAGTCGGCAGGGAGACCCGCCTTTTTAACGCCCTCACGCAGCGCCGCAGCTATTGCCTTGTTGGAATTGATTGCCTCTTTTCCGCCGCGCAAAACGCAAACATTACCGCTCTTTAGCGAAAGCGCCGCCGCATCGCTGGTTACATTGGGGCGGCTCTCATAAATCATAGCAAGCACGCCGAGCGGAACCGAAACCTTCTCGATTAAAAGGCCGTTTTCGCGCTCGTTTTTATTTAAAGATATGCCAAGCGGGTCGGGCAATTTTGTTACCTCTAAAACCGCATCAGCCATAGAGAAAATGCGCTCTTTGGTTAGGCGAAGGCGGTCTTTCATTACCTCGCTGATTTTGCCATCGGCATTTTTAAGGTCCTCTTCATTTGCGGCGAGAATCGCTTTGTGATGAAATTTAAGCGAGTTTGCCATCTCGCAAAGGGCGCGATTGCGGGTTTCGTTATCGGTTGCGGCAAGAATGGCCTTATTCGCCGCCGCCCTTTTTAAAAGCTCATTAACGCTCATAATTATCCCTTCTTATAAAAACGGGTTCCAACACTTTTTCCCTCGGCAATATCATAAAGCAGGAAGGGGTTATCGCCCGAGGCAATAACCATATCGGTTCCGTTTTCCATACAAAGTTTTGCGGCCGAAAGCTTGGTTTGCATTCCGCCGGTGCCAAGGCCCGAGCCCGCTCCGCCCGCGGAGGATAGCATATCCTCGGTTATTTCGGTAACGCTCGAAATAAGGGTTGCCGCAGGGTCTTTTTTGGGGTCGGCAGTATATAATCCTTCGATATCCGAAAGGATTATAAGCAAATCAGCCTTCATGCTGACCGCAACAATGGCACCAAGAGTATCGTTATCGCCAACCGCAATCTCATCGGTTGCAACGGTATCGTTTTCGTTGATGATGGGAAGCGCGCCCATTTCGAGCAGGCGATTAACGGTGTTATTAAAGTTTTGGTGGCGCTCTTCGTTTTGCAGGTCGCTGCCCGTTATAAGAATTTGGCCGATAACATGGCCATATTCCGAAAAGTGCTTATCATAGGTGTACATCAGTTCACACTGACCAACCGCAGCAGCCGCCTGCTTGCCCGCCATATCGCGCGGGCGTTCGCGGAGCGAGAGCTTTCCAACGCCCATTCCGATAGCGCCCGAGGACACCAATATCATCTCATGACCTGCATTCTTAAGGTCGCTTAAAACCTTGCATATACTCTCAACATGGCGAATATTCAAATTGCCTGTTGAATGGGTCAAGGTTGAGGTTCCTATTTTAACAACAATTCTCATAAAAATTCCTTCCAGTTTTTCCCTGTATCCATAACTATGCAGTTAGGGCACCGCCCAAAAGCAATGCCCTGAAAAATTAAGCTAATAACATTCTATCGTTGGCAAACTCGCCGTTGCTTGCCTTGCTGAAGAGAGCCATCAAATCGGCAACCTCCAGATTTTTCTTTTCTTCGCCCGAAACATCATAGATTACCTTGCCCTCATGCATCATAATCAATCGGTTTCCGAGGCGAATGGCGTCCCTCATATTATGGGTTATCATAATAGTGGTTAGGTTGTTGCTGCTAACGATGCGCTCGGTTATATCAAGCACCTTTGCGGCAGTTTTGGGGTCAAGCGCGGCAGTATGCTCATCGAGCAATAAAAGCTTGGGGTTGTTCATAGCAGCCATAAGCAATGTTATAGCCTGACGCTGACCGCCCGATAATAGACCAACCTTGGTTGAAAGGCGGGTTTCAAGACCCAAATCGAGGGATGCTAACATCTCGCGATATATCCTTCTATCGGCTTCGTTAATCGCCCACTGCATTCCGCGGGAACGACCGCGGCGCATGGCGATAGCCATATTTTCTTCAATCCACATATCGGCGGCTGTTCCCGTCATCGGGTCTTGGAAAACGCGGCCGATAAACTTCGCGCGCTTATGCTCGGGCAGGCGGGTTATGTCCTTGCCATCAATGGTCACGCTGCCCTCATCAACAAAGAAGGTTCCCGCAACAGCATTGAGCATGGTTGATTTTCCCGCGCCGTTACCACCGATTACGGTTACAAAATCGCCATCGTTAAGGGTTAGAGAAAGGTCGTTAAGTGCTACCTTTTCGTTAACGGTTCCGCCGTTAAAAATTTTGGTTATATTCTTTAGTTCTAACATCTTCTCTCCCCCTTACGCTTTTTTGAAAAATCTCTTGATTTTAGGACCATAGGTTTTCTTCATATAGGGAGTTGCGAGGAAGATGGCAACAACGAGAGCCGAGAGCATCTTAAGCAGGTCGGTATCGAGTCCCAAGAAGATTACTGTTTGGTAAACAACATAATAGATGATTCCGCCAACCAAAACGCCTGTTAAGCGGATTACAAAGTTTTGACCCATACGCGATACGATAGCATCGCCGATGATAACTGCGGCAAGACCGATAACGATTGCGCCGCGGCCATCGGATATATCGGCTTTTCCCGAATACTGGGCGAGAAGCGCGCCGGCGAAAGCAACGATACCGTTGGAAATAGCAAGACCTACAACCTTGTTGCGGTTGGTGTTGATGCCTTGAGCGCGAGCCATTTTTTCATTGCAGCCGGTTGCGCGGATGGACATACCATAGCGGGTTCCAAAGAACCAATAAAGCACCGCGATAAGCACAACGCAAATGAGGAAAAGGTGCACCAGCGCCTCATATTTGCGAAGCTGGGTTATAAGCACATTAAAGGAACGCGCGGGCAAAGCGCGGTTTGCCTGACCCATAATTTTCAGGTTAACTGACCACAAAATCAACTGGGTTAAGATACCCGAAAGGATGGCGGGAATGCCCATAATGGTATGGAAAATTCCCGTTACAAGACCCGCAAGCATACCCGCAACGAAGGCAACAGCCATCGCGAGCCAAACATTCCAGCCTGCCGCCATAAGCATAGCGCAGGTTGCCATACCTGTTACCAAAGAACCGTCAACCGTTAGGTCGGCGAGGTCAAGTATTTTATATGTAATATAAACGCCGATTGCCATAATGCCCCAAGCCATACCTTGAGCGGTAGCGCCGGGCATCGCATTAATCCAATGTATGAAATCCATAAATCCTACTCCTAAATATACGCAAATGTGCCGCGGCGCAAATTACTTGCGGCGGCACATTATATTTTACTATGCTAAAGGGCTAAAATCAACTGTTTTATTGAAGTGCTTCATAGCCTTCGGGAATGGTGATGCCGAGTTCCTCGCAGATATCCTTGTTATACTTCTTAACGGGCTTGTTATCATACTCGATGGGCATTTCTTCAATCTTTTCCTCGCCCTTTAAAATCTTGGCAGCCATCTTACCGGTTGTGCGGCCGAGTTCTTCATAGCTGATGGAAAGGGTTGCAATACCGCAGCCTTTGCAAATGCCTGCTTCGCCTGCGATAATCGGAACCTTCTTGGGAAGAACAACGCCGTTGATGGTTTCGGTGCAGGATGCAGCGGTGTTATCGGTCGGGATATAGAGAGCATCGCAAGCGGAAGCTGCAGCCTCAGCAACCTGAGCTACATCCTCGGAGCCGGAGAATTTGAAATCCTTAACGGTAAGGCCCTTGCCCTCAAGATATTCCTTAACAACCTTAACCTGATATGCCGAGTTGGCTTCAGCCGAGCAATAGAGCATACCAACGGTTTTAGCAGTGGGTACTAAATCGATAATCATTTGAGCCTGCTCGGTTAAGGGAGCAAGGTCGGATGTTCCCGAAACATTGGAGCCAACGGTTCCGTTGAAATCCTTAAGGCCGAGAGCAACGCCGAATTCGGTTACGGATGTTCCGAGAATCGGGATTTCGGTTGTTGCATTGTATGCAGCCTGAAGAGCGGGAGTTGCGTTTGCAAGAATCAAATCAACATTCTTGGATACAAAGTCGTTAACGATGGTAACGCAGGTATCGGGGCTGTTTGCAGCATCCTGATTCAAGAAGGTTACATTCTCTTCGCCAAGCTCTTCCTTGAGAGCCTCCATGAAGCCGTTGGTTGCGGCATCAAGAGCCTCATGCTTAACTATCTGACAAATACCAATGGTATATTTACCATCATCTTTCTTTTCGGTGCTTCCGCAGCCTGCGAAGCAAAGAGCGCACAGGCAAAGACAAAGAATAAGTGCTATAAGTTTTTTCATTTTAATTTCCTCCGTTTATCTCGCTTTAGTGATTTAAAGCGTTTAAGCATTAAAGTAATTACATTATAACACCGTTTCTTCATTTGTCAAGTACTTTTTTCAAAAAATATTATTTTGATTTTTTAGGGCATTTTTTCGATAGGTTTTGGGGGTTTCCCCTATTATATATAGGAAGTTGCGATTAAACGAGCGAATGGAATCAAAGCCGCATGAAAGCGCGATTTCTCCAACTCCGTCATCGGTTGAGAGGAGCATTCGGCAGGCATCGAGCACCCGCAAATAGTTTATATAATATCGGAAGGAGAGCCCAACATTTTCCTCGAAAATATGCGATATGCGCGACTGGCTGATTTTCAAACTCTCGGAAACCCTCAAAAGGCAAATGTTTTCGCGATAATGCTCAAGACAAAAATCCAGCACCCTCTTGGTGCTTCCCTCTATGCCGCCGCGGGCAATTTCCGTGTATGGCAATATCTCGCATAGAATCGCGCTCATAACGCCCGAAAAAATGCCGCTGCTTTGCTCGCCGCTTTGCGAAATAACACCCAACAAGGCTTTAACGGGGGCGGTTATTTTAGCTTTTGGGATAAACGGATTTTTGGGGCGGGTTGTTTTTAGGGTTTCGGCATACTGCGGGATTGCCTCGGCGGGAAAAATGGCGCAAAAATATTTGCCTTCTTCGCAGGTTCCGTAGCTATGAACACAGTTGGGGAATATTATGAGCATATCTCCCGCGGTTAGCCTATAATCAACACCATCGATTTTAACCTCGCATTCCCCTTGCCAAGCATAAACCAATTCCACATAGGCGTGAAGGTGGAGCGGAAATGTTAAATTGCTCAATATATTGCTTCTGTATTGCTCGTGAATTTGAACAAAATCTTTCATTTAATACCTCGCAGCATATTTTGTCTTGAATTTGACTATTTTTGACTTGAATTATAGCATAAAATATCCTAAAATGCAAGTTAAGGAGATGATTTTATGAGTAGATATGAACGCATGAACACCTTTCCCGCACTCGAGCAAACCGTTTTGACCGCGAGCGAAGAGCATAGAAAGCTTTCCCGCTGGGCAGCGGCGCAGGGTGCAGTTTTACTTAAAAATGAGGATAACATCCTCCCCATCGCCAAGGGAAGAGCCGTTTCGCTTTTCGGTCGCGCCTGCATTGACTACCAAAAGGGCGGTCAGGGCAGCGGCGAGGTTTGGAGCTATCATGTTTCTACCCTATTTGAGGCTTTTACCGAAAAAATGCGTGAAGGCAAGGTTAGACTTTTAACCTACCCTGGACACTACTATGGACACAAGGTAATACTTGAGCCACAGGTTGTTTCCCGCAAACTTTTAACCGATGAGCCTGAGGTTCCTGAATTTATGGCAAACGATGTTGCCACCGCCGATGCCGTTGCAATTATTATGATTGGTCGCACCTCAACCGAGGGCAGGGACAGAACCGCCGAGAAGGGCGATTTCTACCTGACCGATGCCGAGAAGGCTATGGTTGATGCCGTTTGCGCCAAGACCGATAATGTTGTTGTTGTGCTTAATGTTGGCGGTATGATTGATACCTCCTGGATAACCGATAACCCCCGCATTAAGGGCGCGCTGCTTGCTTGGCAGGGCGGTCTCGACGGATGCGGCGCGATTGCCGACCTGCTTTGCGGCGATGAAACCCCGAGCGGCAAGCTTTGCGACACCTTCGCAAGAGAGTTTTCCGATTATCCCTCGGCCGAGCATTTCAACGATAGCGATGATTATCTTAAATATTATGAAGATGTTTTCGTTGGCTACCGCTATTTCGAAACCTTCCCCGAGGCTGCCAAAAAGGTTTGCTATCCCTTTGGCTTCGGTCTTTCCTATACGACATTCAAGCTCAAAAACATTGCCGCAAAACAAGATGGCGATAACATTGCGGTTTCGGTTACGGTTGAAAACACGGGCGACTATGCAGGTCGCGAGGTTGCGCAGGTTTATTATAGCGCTCCGCAGGGCAAGCTCGGCAAGCCGCGCTATGAACTCGCCGCATTCAAAAAGACCCGCAAGCTTCAGCCCGGCGAAAGCGAAAACCTAACCCTTTCCTTCCCCATTTCTCAAATGGCAAGTTATGACGACCTTGGAAAGGTTAAAGAATCCGCCTATGTTCTCGAGCAGGGCGACTATAAAATCCTCATCGGCAATTCGGTTAGAAATCTTTCCGATACAGGCTATGCTTATAATGTTGCCGAAGAGTTCCGCGTTGTTGAACAGCTCTCGGCTAAATGCCGTCCTTCCTCGCTCGAAAAGAGAATGCTGGCTGATGGCAGCTTTGAAGAGATGCCCTCCTTCCCCGAAAACCGCCCGCACGATAAGCAGCCCGAATTCGCATATAAAGAGAGCGAAAAGCCCTTCACCCTTCTTGATGTTAAGGAAGGCCGCTGCGAGCTCGATGATTTCGTTTGCCAAATGACCGATGATGAGCTTATATTCATCACAGGCGGTCACGAAGGACTTAGCTTCTCCGACACCAGCGGCATGGGCGGAATTGACCGCCTTGGAATCCCGCTTTCCAACACAAGCGATGGTCCCGCAGGCGTTCGCTTCCGCACAGGTCTTGGAATGTATGCCACAAGCTGGCCCTGCGCAACGCTGGTTGCCTGCAGCTGGGATTTGGATGTTGCCCACACGGTTGCCCTCGGCGGCGCACGCGAGATGGATGAGAACAACCTCAACATTTGGCTGACCCCCGCTATCAATATTCATAGAAACCCGCTTTGCGGAAGAAACTTTGAATACCTATCGGAAGACCCGCTGCTTGCAGGAAAAATCGCTGCTGAAGAGGTTCGCACCATGCAGTCGCTCGGCACCGCTTGCTCGGTTAAGCATTTCGCCTGCAACAACAAGGAAACCAACCGCAACAAGTCCGATTCGATTATCTCCGAGCGCGCACTCCGCGAGATTTATCTTAAGGCGTTTGAAATTGTTGTTAAGGAAGCCGACCCCTGGACTATTATGACCTCCTATAACAAGCTCAACGGAATCTACACCTCGGCTAACTATGAGCTGATAACAGGTATTCTCCGCGGCGAATGGGGTTATAAGGGAATGGTAACCACCGACTGGTGCACCCTTGCGGTTCCCGAAGAAGAGCTTATCGCAGGCAACGATATTAAGATGCCCAACCGCGACAACGCGGTTATTAAAAAGGCTCTTGCGGAGGGTCGTATGACACGCGGCGATGTTGCCGTTTGCGCAAAGAGAATTCTTGAGATGATTCTTAAATGCATGTAAAATAAAAGCGGGCATTTGCCCGCTTTTTTTGTTGCAATATACGCTGTGGTATGATATACAATAGGTAAACCCTATAAAGTGATGTGATACTATGCTATGTTCAAATGCAAAATGGATATGGATTAATGATTCCCCAAAGCCCGATGAATATGCGGTTTTCGAGGAAGAATTCGAGTTTTCAAATTTGCAAACCATTTTTTCCGTTTGCGCGGAAACCGATTATATATTATATGTTAACGGCTCGCTTGCAGGATTTTCGCAGTTCCCGAACTACCCTGATTTCAAATACTGTGATGAGCTCGATATCACCCCGCTTTGCCATAGCGGAAAAAATTATTTCACACTAACCGTTAGGCATGAAGGCGCACAGTCGCTAACGCATATTCCGAACGGTGCAGGGGTTATATTCTCGCTTGATACCGAAATGGGAAACATAACCTATAGCAGCACCGCCACCATGGGCGGCTACGATAACCGTTATGTTCAGCACGAAGCCCACCCCATCACCATGCAAATTGGTTTTTCCTCACATATGCGTGTTGGCGGGTATCGCTGCGATACAAACTGCGTAGAGGTTGCTCAATCCTATCATATTGCTCCTCGCCCTGTTTTAAAAACCAAGGCGGAACCGTTTGCCAATGCCCGACTGATTGACCGCGAAAAAAATCTTTATGATTTAGGCCGCGAAACGGCAGGCTATTTATATGTTAAACTTCGTTCCACCTGCGATGCTACCGTCACTGTTGCCTATGGTCAGCACATTTCCGATGGATGTGTTCGCCGAATTATAGGCGGACGCGATTTTTCGCTTAAGTTCGACACTGCCGAGGGCACCCACGAATTTACACAATATTTTGTTAGAATTTCGGGGCGTTATTTGCAGGCGTTTCTACCCGAGGAAACCGAAATTTTGGAAATAGGCATTATGCCCTATCTATACCCTGTTAACGAAAAGCCTTTTTCATTAGAGGATGCACTCGACCAAAGGATTTATGACACCTGCGTTCGCACTATGCGCCTTTGTATGAATTTCCACTATGAGGATACGCCCTGGCGCGAGCAGGCGCTTTTCCTTTTGGATGCGCGCAACCAAATGCTTTGCGGATATTATGCCTTTGGCGAAGAAAAATTTGCCCGCGCAAACCTTGAATTTGTTGCAAAGAGCCTGCGCGAGGATGGATTTTTAGAGCTCACCTGCCCCTCCGTCGGCGCCGCGCCAATCCCCTTTTTCTCGGCAATGTATCCCGTTGCGGTTTATGAATATATAGAGCACACGGGCGACAAGGATATTTTAACAGCTACCATGCCTGCGATGATTAAAATTATGGAATCCCTTCGTTCGCGTGTTGAAGAAAACGGGCTTATCCGCTCGCTTCCTGCTCCTTTTTGGAATTTCTTCGAATGGAGCGAGGGCTCGGCGGGCAAAATTCCAGGCTCGCCAAACTATGTTTATGAAGATTGCTTCCACTTGATTTTAAACTGCGCTTTTGTTTTCGCGGGCAAAAAATTCCTATCGCTTTGTGAAATGGCAGGCGTTGATTTCAGCTTTGATTTCGACATGGTTAAAAAGGCAATTAACGATGCTTTTTTCGATTCTGAAACGGGCTCCTTTAAACTGCGCAACGACCGACCCGAACTACGCTCGCAGCTTGGAAACGCTTTCGCACTGCTCATAGGCCTCGGCGACAACCGAACAGCTGACGCCATCAAAAATGATGAAAGCCTTTTAGAGACCTCGCTATCCATGCTAACCTATAAATATGATGCCCTGCTCGCAGCGGATAGCAAAAACCGCGATTATATTTTAGCCGAAATTCGAAAGTTTTACGGATATATGCTGCAAGAAGGCGCTACAAGCTTTTGGGAAACCATAAAGGGCCATGCCGATTTTAGCGGCGCAGGAAGCCTATGCCATGGTTGGAGCGCTCTGCCAATTTATTATTATCATCTTTTTAAATAAGAAAAGTCTGAGGAGTTATTCCTCAGACTTTTTTCTTTTATAGGGTATGTTAGCAAGCACGATAAGGACTACTGCAAAAACTATAAGCGTTATGAGCAGCGAATAGATTATTCCCGTTGCCAGCGCATACATTGAAGGGCTGGTTATTCCGAGCTTGCTGATGTTTTTGAATATTAAAAGATAGACGGGGAAGAAAAATAGCATAAAGCCCGCGCCGCCCAGCGCAATTCGCAAAAAGAGCATTTTTCCTATTTTATAGGTTGCAATAAAAAGTCCTGCCGACGCCGCTAAAAGCACTGCCGCGATTATGAGCGCCCACGGGTTTAAAAAGCGGGCCGCCGCGCCCGAAACCTTTAAGATTTCGGAGTTAACCAGCTTTTTATATTTCGAGGCGCAAAGCGATGCCATATGCTTTATGTTTTCCTCGGTGCTTTCATCGCCCGCTTGAACCTCAATGTTGTTTTCCTTGGCATAACGCATTATGCTATCGGTCACCGCGGATGAAAACGCCTCGAAGGTCACGGTTTTGCCCTTGAAGGCTCCTTCAACTGCGCGATTTACATCCTTATAAAGCAGCGCGCTATCAAGCTCGCCCTCAAAATAATCATGGGGCAGTCCGCCCGGGATGGCATAGCTTTCGAGCTCTTCGAGCACCTCGGTTTTCACCTTTTGCTTATATCCGCTACCCGTAAGCAAAGAAAAAAACGGGCGGCTGAAAACCGCGCCCACAGCCGCCGAAAGAATTGCGGCAGTGAGGGTCACACTTGCGCCAAAGGCGATGATTGCGGCAATAATTTTCCTCTTGTTTTCTCGTTTCATTGTTAATTCCTATTCGTTAAAAAGAATTTTCGGCCCCGAAACATATTTCGCTCCGACACAATAGCGATACCTCGTTAATCCCAGCGCGTTGAAGGGATAGCAGGTATAGAGTTCTAAATATTCATGGTCGGATTCAAGGTTATACCAACTGCTGTCGCTCGCTTTTTCGATACTGACCGTTTCGACCTCATAAACATAGTCGCCATAGTTTGTGTCGATTTCGATTCGGTCGCCAACCTTAACGCGGTCGAGCGTGTGCAGGTAGGTATTATTATGCCCCGAAATCAGCGCAGTAGTTCCGCTTCCTATAAACATCGAACCGATATATTGACAAACGCCCTTTTTGAGCAGTTTATCGTTATCGCCATAATAAAGAGGCGCGGTTATATCGGCGGTGGGAATGCGAAGCTCGCCATAGCAATCTCCATATTGCGGAAAGGTTACAACGCTCGAGGGAACGGTTTCGGTGTATCCGTCGAGTCGGTTTTCCATAAGCTCCTGCGCTTCATAGGAATTGCCGCCTGTTATTAAGTTCCAAACTCCGTCAACGGTTGACAGGATGGAACCAAATGCTGCATAAATCAGCAAATATCCCGCTAAAGCAAAAACTAACGGCGCAAATATTCGCGCCGTTAGCCACTTTAAATCTTTGTTTTTAATTTGCACGGCTTAGAAAAGCTTAACCTTTTTTGCTACGCCGAAAGCTCCGCAAAGAACAACTGCGAATGCGCTGAATACGATAACAAGAGCGGTGTAGTTAAAGGAAGCACCGGTTGTCTTGATGATAGCAGCATCATCGAACTTGATAGCGCCTGTTGCATCGGTGATAACAACATGCTCGCCATCGAATACGAGGGAAAGACCAACAACTTCGCAAGCCTTCTGGCCCTTCTCGAGGATAGCTCTACGGGTTGCCTTCGGGAAATGAACGAAATCTACAACGCCATCCTTAAGATAAGAAGCATCGCCTTCAAGAGTTGTCTTAACGAGGGCTTCGCCTTCCTTAACGAATGCGATGATAGCTTCAGCCTGCTGAGCGGTGATATCGTCAGCGGTGCTTACAAAATAAGCCTTTGCCTGATTTACATAGTTTGCGGGGATTTTAAAGGTGAAATCCTTATCGCCAACCTTATAGGTTTCCTTGGTGGAAAGGAAATCGATAACCTTTTGCTCGTTAGCACCAAGAGTGCCTGCGGCGGAAGCCGAGAAAGCAAACATAGTGAAAACTAAAAGTGCAGAGAAAAGAACAGCTAAAACCTTTTTCATAATATTTAACCTCACTTTGAGTATAAGTTTTAATTAGTATAACATAAATCTTTCTTCTTGTAAACCACAATTTTTAAAATAAGCAATATTTTAAAATAATAAGGGAAAATAAAAAAATGCTCTTCTATTCTTGAAAGTTTTTTGGTATAATAAGTAAAATAGATTTTTATTGCTTGGAGGTGGGCTTATGACCATTAACATAAACGGACTGGACATCAATTATATCGATGAAGGCGAAGGTCCCGTTTGCCTTATGCTGCATGGTTGGGGCGCAAGCTGCGATAGTTTTCGCGGAATTATAAACGCGATAAAATCCGATTACCGCTGCATAGCCATCGATTTCCCAGGTTTCGGAAAAAGCGAAATCATTAAAGAGCCTTGGACACTCGCTGATTACACCTCCCTTGTTAAAGACTTTTGCGAGGCGCTCGCGCTTGATGAAGTTATCCTCTTCGGACATTCGCATGGCGGAAGAGTCAGCCTCAAGCTCGCGGCTGAAAAAATTATTCCCGTCAAGAAGATGATTCTCCTTGATGCGGCGGGTCTTATCCCCAAAAAGAGTTTGAAGACAAAGCTTCGCGGTCGCACCTTTAAGGTTATTAAGGGTTTTTGCACCCTTCCCCTTCTCAAAAAGCCCTGCGCCGGCATTCTCGATAAGGCGCGCAACCATTTTGGCTCCGCCGACTATAACGCGGCGCCCCCTGTTTTGCGCCAAACCCTTGTTGGCCTTGTTAACACCGACCTTAGAGATATCTTGAGCAACATCTCGGCATCGACCCTGCTTATTTGGGGCGAAAACGACACTGCAACCCCCCTATCCGATGCAAAAATCATCGAAAAGAGCATTCCCGATTGCGGTCTTTGCGTTATAAAGGGCGCGGGGCATTGGTCGTTTATCGAAAACCCGAGCCTTGCCCACGCTATTATTAAAAGTTTTTTAGGGGTTAAATGATGGAGTATTTACTTTTCAAAATTGTGTTTGCAATTTTGCTCTCTATATTTGCAACCATCGGAGTTACGCGACAACTGCAAATGCTGCAGCAAAATTCCTATTTTGCCGCCCGCTATCGCGGCTGGCTTAAAGAAAGCAAGCCTTTTTCATTCCGCCAACCTGTTTTTGCGGTGTTGTTCTCGGCTTTAATCGGAGCATCTATAGCGCGAGTTCCTTTCGACAAAAGCCCCTCTAAAGGCCTTTTGAACGCTATTATTATATGCAGCTATATATTAGGAGCTATCACCCTGCTGGTTGCATATTTTAAAGCAAAATCCGCGCTCGAAAAAAATCGCTCCTCCATCAAACCGCTTGTTGTTACCGCAAGGGTAAAGCGAATGTATTTTGCGGCGGCTGTTATATGCCTACTCTTATCCGCTGTTATCATTCTTATTAACAACTACTATATTGCTATGAGCGGCGTTGCACTTCTTATGCTTTGCTGCTTCGCTCCCTGGAGCCTTGCCTTTGCCGTTTTGGGCGCGACCAAGCCGATTGAAAAGTTTATAGCGCGCAAATATGTTAACGAAGCTAAAAAAATTCTTCGCTCCAACTCTTCTCTTACAACCGTTGGCGTTACGGGAAGCTATGGCAAAACAGGCACCAAGTTTATACTCAAAGGCTTGCTCGATGAGGGCCTTAATGTTACCGCAACCCCCGGCAGCTTTAACACTCCCATGGGCGTTGTTCGAACCGTTCGCGAGCACCTGCGCCCCGAAAGCGATGTCTTTATTTGCGAGATGGGCGCCAAAAAACGCGGCGATATTAAGGAAATTTGCGATATCGCGGCGCCGCAAATCGGCGTTATTACCTCGGTGGGTCCCCAGCACCTCGACACCTTCGGCAGCATCGAAACGGTTGCCGACACCAAATTCGAGCTCGCTGATGCGGCAAAAGAGGTCTTTTTAAACTACGATAACGAAATCATCCGCTCCCGCGGCGGAAAATATAACACCACATCCTACGGCACAACCCCCGACTGCGATGTTTATGCCGAGGATATCTCTTACGGCAGCTTTGGCGCCAACTTTACGGTCGTTTGCGATAACGAGCGCATCCCGCTTTCAACCCGATTGCTCGGCAAGCATAATGTTCTCAACATAACTGCGGGCGTTGCGGTTGCAAAGCGCCTCGGTCTTTCCTCTAAAGCAATAGCCTATGCCGTTTCGCGCCTTGCTCCGACCGAGCACCGCTTGGAGATGAAGTCATTTATCAACGGCTCGATTATGCTGGATGATGCCTATAACGCCAACCCCGAGGGTTCGGTTGAGGCGGTTAATGTTCTCGGAAGCTTCGAGGGTCGCAAAAAGATTCTCGTTACCCCGGGTCTTGTTGAACTGGGCGATAAAGAATATGAATATAATTATAATTTAGGTCTTGCGGCAGCGCAAAAATGCGATATAATTATACTCGTGGGCAAACTCCGCTCGGTTCCGCTTCACGATGCTTTAATTGCATCCCATTTCCCCGAGGAAAATGTTTTTGTTGTTTCCTCCTTCGCCGAAGCGATGGGAATTTTGCGCAACCTCGCCGATAAGCAAACCGTTACACTTATCGAAAACGACCTGCCCGATAACTATTTAAAATAACTCTCTCTGGAGGGATAAAAAATGCAAATAAATGTTGCTGTTTTCTTTGGTTGCTGCTCGGTTGAGCACGAGGTTTCGATTATCTCGGCTGTTCAGGCGATGCACTCCTTTAACCGCGAAAAATATAACCTCGTTCCCGTTTATGTTACCAAGGACGGCGTTATGATGACAGGCGACGAGCTTTTCGACATTGAGAACTTCAAAAATCTTCCCGCCCTGCTTAAAAAGCTGCGCCCCGTTACCTTGGTGCGCGAGGGCAATGATGTTGTTATGAAGGGTTTCTCGCTCTTCCAAAAGCCTGTTCGCATCGATGTTGCCTTCCCCATTGTTCACGGGACCAACTGCGAGGACGGAACCATTCAAGGTCTTTTCGAATTCCTGCGCCTGCCCTATGTTGGCTGCGATATTATTTCCTCGGCGGTTGGAATGGATAAGGTTATCTTTAAGGATGTTCTCGCCTCGGCGGGACTCCCCGTTTTGCCCTGCGTTAGCTTTTATTCGCGCGATTTCTTCGAAAACCGCGAGGATATGTTAAAGAAAATCGAAAAGGAAATCGGTCTTCCCGCTATTGTTAAGCCCGCAAACCTTGGCTCGAGCGTTGGAATTACCAAGGTGGACACCATCGAAGCCTTGAACGATGCCATTAACCTTGCCTGCAGCTTTGCGGATAAGATTTTGGTTGAGCGTGCTATTATGGGACTGCGCGAAATCAACTGCTCGGTGCTCGGCGATTATGATGAATGCATCGCATCCTGCTGCGAAGAGCCGATTGCCCACGATGAAATCCTTTCCTTTGAGGATAAATATCTCTCGGGCGGCGGCAAAAAGAGCGGCGGCAGCAAGGGAATGCAATCCCTCTCGCGCATTATTCCCGCTAACATCCCCGATGATAAGAGCGAAGAAATCAGAACCCTCGCCTGCAAGGTTATTAAGGCCATTGGCGGCGCGGGCATCGCAAGAATCGATTTTATGCTCGACACTGCGGATGGCGACCGCGTTTATGTTAACGAGATTAACACCATCCCAGGCTCGCTCGCATTCTATCTTTGGGAAAAGAGCAATATTAAATATGAGGAGCTGCTCTCCCGCGCGATTGGCCTCGCCTTTAAGCGCAGCCGAAAGCAAAAATCCCTAAACTTCACCTTTGAATCCAACATTCTCTCGGGCGTTAGCCTCGGTGGAGCAAAGGGCTCAAAGCAATAATAAAAAAAGCCTTGTCAAACGACAAGGCTTTTCTTTTTTATTTAAATGCTGCATCGAGCGCTTTATGAAGAGGATAAAACAAAAGAGCGGTTGTTAGGATGTTGCCGATAGAGTGGATAACATCAAAGGTAAGCCCCGTTACTATCCAAGAAACTCCATAGCCGAATCCGCCAACAAAAAACGCAGGCGGACTGCAAAGCACGCCGAAAAGTATGCCAAAAAGTCCTGCAACTATGGTATAGAGCATAAGATTTCCGAAACGGCGAATGGCATACACGACAAAAACGAGAATCGCCCAAACATAGGTGTAGGACACAAGCCATATTCCCGACGGATAAATCAAAAACTGCACGCCCACAAAAATATAAACCGACCAAAGCGATTTTAGCCCTAATTTATCGGTTAACAAAATTATAAGCACCGTTACAAGCTCGATATTCGGCAGCGCCGCAAGCGCTTCTTTAGACACGAGCATCAGCGCAGCAAAAAGCGATAGGAGCACCGTTTCCCTTAAATTTGGGAGTTTAGCCCCTCTTATAGGTTGCTTCAAATTTATCTCCATCCTCTATTGCTAAATCGTTCATGCCAACCGTTGTCATAACGCCATCTTTAGTTATGCACCACCAAGCCTGATCGTTTGACCAAACGGCTTCAACGCCATCAATAACCGTATAATATCCGGATTTATATTCCGCCTCGGTTATAAGCCCCTCTTCGAAAACGGCATCGGCAAGATAAAGGGCATCGGTGTTTATTTTATAGACCTTGTCCTTGCCATCGGGGTAAACCACGGTGAAGGTTATTTGCTTGTCGCCTTCGGTTGCTCGGTCAGAAAGCATTGAGGGCAAAATGAGCGCGGCGGCAATAAGCACTGCGAGCACTGCCGCACAAATGATTATGAGTTTTGTTTGCTTTTTCATAAAAAAATCTCCCTTTTGTGTTTTTTGACAAAAGCCGACACAAAGAGAGAATCGAAAAGCCGCCCCTTTCGCACTGACCTGCGAAATGAGCTTTATTGCGACCGTCAAGAACTCGTGACACCCTGCGCCGACCGCTATAGGTAAGTCTTCCGACTGGGGGCTCAAACGCCTGCCGCGCCTTCCCGAAAATATCAGTGGCATTTGCGGCCTGCTTGCCCGTTACGGCGACGAGTTCGTCGAGGAATCACACCTCGTTCCTTATTAAGTTCCAAAAAGGAACGCCCATAGCGTTTTATTAACTTGTCGGGTTAATTATAACCCTACGGGGCGGTTATGTCAAACAAAAAAGCCGAGGTTTTCCTCGGCTTTTGTTTTAAAGTTCGGTTAAGAATTTAACCACCATATTGGCAAGACGCTCATGGCCACGGTCGTTGGGATGAAGACCATCGGGCATATAGGTTTCCTTCATTACGGGAATCTTGGGCTGGATGCCGCTAACCTTATAAAGGTCGAGGACAGGCAACGAATAATACTCGGCAACATTGCGAAGCATATCAACATATGCCTTTAAAACAGCATAGGGCTTATCCTTGCAGTCGCCTCGAACATTATCCTCGTTCCAGCGATGAAGAGGAGTCAGCACAACTATTTTGCTCTCGGGATATTTCTCAATCAGTTTTAGATAAAGTTCATGGAGTCCGCCATAGTATGTATCGGCTGTTCTATCGGAGAACATTCCGAGGCTTGCATCGCCATGGCCAAAGTCGTTAGTTCCGCCGAAAACAACGATTATATCGGCATCGGGCTCCATATCCTCAACGCGCGAGGAAAAATACATATCGTGGCGCGGGTTTTCTGAGGGAACCTTTTGCTTTGCAATTCGGCTGCCGCCGATGCCATAGTTGCGGCAAACGGCACCTGTTCTCTCCGCTATGAGCGAAACGAAACATTTATCGGGGCTGCTGGCTCCAACGCCCTCGGTTATGCTATCGCCGAGGAAGTTTATTTTTTTACCCTTGAGTTCCATAATGGTTCCTCCTATTATTTACTGTCGCCATTATATTATTTCGCGACATAAATTTCAATACCGTTTTTTTACCCTCTAACGGATAATCGCCAAAATTTGCGGGATTTCGCGGGGCGGTTCATCCTTTATTTCGGTTGCCGCCAAAATCCTATTTTCGGCATCGGGCAGTGATGCGGGATTGTTGGTATAAAGTGTGCACAAAAGCTCGCCTTTTTTCACGCGGTCGCCCGTTTTGCGCTCAAGGATGATTCCTGCGCTATAATCGATTTCATCATCCTTTTTCAGTCTTCCGCCGCCCAAAACTGCTGCCGCCGAGCCGATGCCCTCGGCATCCATATAGGCTATAAAGCCATCAGCGGCTGCATAGATTTGCTTTTCTATGCCCGCTTTTTTGAAAAGCAGCGGATTATCCAAAAGCTCGGAGTTGCCGCCCTGCGCGGTTATCCATTCCTTCATTTTCTTGAATGCCGCGCCCGAGTCGATGGTTTCTAAAACCGCTTTTTTCGCCTCTTCGGGCGAGAGCGATAAGGATAGCGCCGCCATCTCGGTTGCAAGCGCCACGCAGGTTTCATAAAGGTCGCCTTTTTTGCCCTTTAAGACCTGTGCCGCCTCGATAACCTCAAGCGAATTTCCAACCGCGTTGCCGAGGGGCTTATCCATATTGGTTATGAGCGCCGAAACGCGCCTGCCGCATCTTTTTCCGATATCAACCATGGCGCGGGCGAGGATTTTTGCATCCTCCTCGGTTTTCATAAAGGCACCGCTGCCGAATTTGACATCGAGCACGATGTTTTTAGCGCCCGCCGCCAGCTTTTTGCTCATAATACTCGAGGTTATGAGCGGGATGCTGTCAACCGTTGCCGTCACATCGCGCAGCGCATATAAAAGTTTATCGGCGGGGGTTAGGTTTCCGCTTTGCGCGGTAACCGCTATGCCTATTTTTTCGGTTTGGGAGATAAATTCCTCGCTCGATAGGTTGGTTCTAAAGCCCTCTATTGATTCGAGTTTATCGGCGGTGCCGCCCGTATGGCCGAGGCCTCGACCCGTCATTTTTGCAACGCGGGCGCCCATAGCCGCAAGGACAGGAGCAACTATCAGCGTTGTTTTGTCGCCAACACCGCCCGTGCTATGTTTATCAACCGATAAATCTCCGAAACGGGATAAATCAACCGTATCTCCCGAGGTTGCCATACAATCGGTTAAAATCGCGGTTTCCTCATCATTCATCGAGTGAAAATAAACCGCCATCAAAAAGGCTGATGCCTGATAATCGGGGATTTCGCCCGAAACGAAGCCGCTGACAAACGCGCTTATTTCCTCGCGGGAGAGAACGCCGCCATCGCGCTTTTTCTTTATAATATCATACATTCGCATAGCAGTTTACCCCTTAATTCAGCTTGAACGCGCCGGGCAAGAGCTCGCCCAAGGTGTATTCCCTGACGGCGGAATCGTTAGAGCACAATACGGCAAAATCCGCCGAGCAAAATTCCGCCATAACCTGACGGCAAACTCCGCAGGGGGTTGGCATATTTTCTCCGCCCGCGGCAACCGCGATAGCGAGGAAGGAGCGCTTGCCTGCCGATATGGCAGCCGAAAACGCGCTTCGCTCGGCGCAAATGGTTGGCGAATAGGCGGCGTTTTCGATGTTAACGCCCAAAAACACGCTACCATCACTGCAAAGCAGCGCCGCACCAACGCTATATCCCGAATAGGGGCAATAGGACTGCTCGCGCGCCTTTTTTGCCATTTCGCAAAGTTTTTCCTTTGTCATTAAAATCAACCTCTATAAATTTCTTTAAGCAAGCTGCTGCAGCTTGTGAAGTTAGAAACGCCGAGATAATCGGCAACCGTTGCCGCTATATGCGAAAAGCCTTGTTTTGTTCCTAAATTTTGCGGCTTTATTTTTTCGCCGTAGATTATTAGGGGGACATATTCCCTTGTGTGGTCCGTGCTGCCGTCGCCGGGGTCGCAACCGTGGTCGGCGGTTATGATAAGCAGGTCATCCTCCCGCATTCCCTCTAAAAAAGAGGGCAAAAACTCATCAAACTCGGCTATAGCGCCTGCATAGCCTGCGGCATCCTCGCGATGACCGAAGGAGGAATCGAAATCAACCAAATTTATAAACGAGAGACCGCAAAAATCGCGGGAAAGGGCGCGAAGCGCCGCCTCCATTCCCTCTTTGTTGCTCGCGGTTGGGATATGCTCGCTTATTCCTCGCCCCGCAAAAATATCCCAAATTTTGCCGATGGCGAGAACCGTTTTGCCCGCATCGGTTATATAATCGAGGAGCGTTTTGCCCGTTGGCGCCAATGAAAAATCATGGCGACCTGCGGTTCGGTAGAAAGCGCCGACTTCGCCCTTAAAGGGGCGGGCGATTACCCTTGCAACCGCATGCTCCCCTATTAGCTCTTTGCGCGCAATTTCGCAAATTTCATATAGCTCGTTTAGGGGAATTACATCCTCGTGTGCCGCGATTTGGAAAACGCTGTCCGCCGAGGTGTAGAGAATCGGGTTGCCGCTTTTTAGATGCTCCTCGCCAAAATCGCGAAGCACATCGGTTCCCGAATAGGGCTGATTGCAAAGAAATCGTTTGCCGATTTTTTGCTCGATTTTTTCTATTAACTCCTTGGGGAATCCGTTTGGATAGGTTGGAAAGGGAGCCGAAGAAACAAGACCCGCTATCTCCCAATGGCCAACCGTTGTATCCTTGCCCGCGGAGCATTCCGAAAGGCGGCAAACCGCCGCTCGATGAGCTTTATTTTCGCCTAAATAATCGATTCCGTCGATTTCGCAAAGTCCCAGCGAATTTAGATTTTTTGCGCTAAAGCTCTCTTCGCTTTTAATGCGCTTTAGGGTTGAAGCCCCCGCATCGCCGAAACGCTCGGCATCGGGCATCGCGCCAATGCCGAAGGAATCGAGAACGAATAAAAACACTCTTCTCATCAGTCGAGTTCCTTTGCAAGTTCAAGCGCAATTTCCATCATTTCGGTGAAGGAGGATTCGCGCTCGGCCGAATCGGTTGATTCGCCTGTTAGGAGATGGTCCGAAATGGTGCAAACCGCGAGGGCGTTTTTGCCGCTTCGAGCCGCATTCATATAAAGCGCCGCAGCCTCCATTTCAACCGCTAAAACCCCCATTTTGTTCCAAGCGGGAGTCGGGTCAGTATCGTTATAAAAAGTGTCGCTCGAGAGAATATTGCCAACATGATAGCGCGCGCCGCGGCGGGCTGCAATCTTAACGCATTTCTCTAAAAGGTTATAGCTCGCTATGGGCGCGAATGTGCCGGGAAGGGCATACTGCGAGGCGAAACTGCTATTGGTGCAGGCGCCTGCGGCAATAACGATGTCGCGGATTTTAACATTCTCTCTCATCGCTCCCGCCGAGCCAACGCGGATAATGTTTTCCACGCCGAAAAAGTTATAAAGCTCATAGGAATAGATGCCTATAGAGGGCATTCCCATTCCGCTTGCCATAACCGAAACGCGGGTTCCTTTATATTCGCCTGTATATCCGTTTATGCCGCGAACGCTGTTAACAAGCTTCGCATTCTCTAAAAAATTCTCGGCTATGAATTTAGCGCGAAGAGGGTCGCCCGGCATTAAAACCGTTTTGGCGAAATCCTCAGGAGAGGCATTTATATGAGGGGTAGGATATAAATTCGGCATAATTATCTCCTTAATAGCCAACGCCTGTATCGGCGTTCTTAATTATTTTAATAATGCGGCTTGTGCCAAGGCGGGAAGCGCCCAAGTTTATGAAATCCTCGGCATCCTCAAGGCTGCTGATTCCGCCCGCGGCCTTGATTTTAACATGGGGAGCAACATGCGCCTTGAAAAGAGCGATATCCTCCTTTGTTGCGCCGCCCGAAGAGAAGCCTGTTGAAGTTTTGATGAAATCGGCTCCCGATTCGGAAACGATTTCGCACATCTTGATTTTTTCTTCCTCGCTTAAAAGGCAGGTTTCGATTATAACCTTTAATATTTTGCCCGCCGCCGTTTTTTTAATCGCTTTTATTTCCTCTAAAACATAGGAGTAGTTTTTTTCTTTGAGCGCACCGATATTTATAACCATATCGATTTCATCCGCGCCGCAAGAAACTGCATCAGCCGTTTCAAAAACCTTGGCGGCGGTTGTATTATAGCCGTTCGGAAAACCGATTACCGTGCAAATTTTAAGGCTATCGCCAACATATTCCTTTGCCGCGCGAACGAAGGAGGGCGGGATGCAAACGCTGGCAACCGAATATTTAATTCCATCATCGCAAATGGCCTTTATATCGGCGAATGTTGCGGTTTGGGATAACAAAGTATGGTCAACGCAGGACAAAATTTTCTCTATTGTCATAAAACTAACACCTCATTTTTTACTATCTTTACAGTAACATAATTTTTATAGATTTTCAAGGCAACTTTTATGCTACACTCAGATTAAATATAACCATTCCGTAACTCGCAAACTTTAAAAAAATAACACCCTGAGGTTTAACCCTCAGGGTGATTTTTTTATTTCCATTCAATAAAGGAATAGCTATCTAATATTTGGAAAAACTTTGCAAGTCTTTCATAGAGCGGGTTGGCGGCATCGCCAAAACGCTCTTTAACCGCAGGGGCAATCTCGGCGATGGATTTTTTGCCATCGATTTGCTGCCAAACAAAGCTTCCGTTTTCATCAAGATGAATATAGGAAACCGGCGGTTTTCTAAAAAGCTTTTGCATAACGCGGTTTAGCGCGCCTGTATTTTCAATCTCGAGGGTTACTATTCCCTTTTCATCCTTGGTCCAAAAAATTCGGTCGGGTCGAACGGGAATTTTCTCAAGATAGTTTTTAGGCAAAGCCTTATTTTTCTTCATTAGCTGCTACCTTTGCGTTGCGCTTCTTCCAAACCGAGAACTTAAGAACGGTTAGGATGATAACTGCGAAGAGCGCAAGACCTGCGATGCTCGAAGCGGTTTGCGATAAGCCGAGTTTGCCCGAGATATCAAGAACCTCGCCAACACCGAATACTGCGAGAACCGCAAGAAGAATACCAACAAGACCTTCGCCCGCAATCATACCGGAGCAGAAGAGGATACCATCGTTGATAATAGCCTTTTTCTCCTTCTCTTCGCGGCGCATCTTATCGAGAGCCAAGCGGATAAGTCCGCCAACCATGATGCAAGCGTTGAGCTGAACAGGGAGATAGATACCGATTGCGAAGGGCAAAACGGGAATTCCAATGACTTCAACAACTATAGCGATGAACACACCGGTGAATACAAGACCCCAGGGGAGGTTGCCGGCGGTTACGCCTTCGATGATCATCTTCATAAGGGTTGCCTGCGGAGCAGCGAGTTCAGCCGAGCCGAAGCCCCAAGCCTTATCAAGGAGGAAGAGGGTTCCGCCGATAGCAAAGGCTGCGGCAACAACGCCCATAATCTCACCATACTGCTGCTTCTTGGGGGTTGCACCAAGGAGATAGCCAGTCTTTAAGTCCTGCGAAGTGTCGCCTGCGATAGCGGCGATAATGCATATAATCGAGCCGATAGCGATAGCGCTGCGCATAAGTTCAGCAACAGCAACACCCGAACCGCTTGTTAATTTTAAAATAAGGGTTGCGATAAGAAGGGTTGCAATAGCCATGCCCGAAACGGGGTTGTTACTGCTTCCAACGATACCAACCATTCTGGAAGAAACGGTTGCAAAGAAGAAGCCAAAAACAACAATGATGATTGCGCCGAGAAGCGATACGGGAACGGCGGGAACGAGCCAGGTTACAACGGTGAGGATTGCGATAGCAACGAGGATAATCTTCATGCTGATATCCTTTGCGGTACGCTCCTCGCTGGTGCCGAGGCCGCCTGCCATGCTCTTAATCGAATCGCGGAAGGTGCGAACGATGAGCGGGAGGGACTTAATAAGGCTGATGATACCGCCTGCTGCCAAAGCACCTGCGCCGATATAGCGGATATAGGTGCTCCAAATGCCCGAAGCGCCGCTCGAAGCGAAAATCTCGCCGATGGGAGCAGTTCCGGGATACATAACGGTTCCTTCGCCAAAGAGAACGATAAGCGGGATAAGAACGAGCCAGCTTAAAACGCCGCCGCCGAACATATAGGAAGAAATGCGGGGACCGCAAATATAACCAACCGACATAACAGCGGGGTAAATTTGGGTTCCGATTTCGCCCGAATAGCCCTTAACGCGGAAGGAAATTTCGCCGGGAACAGCCTTTATACCGTCAATTATAAACTTGAAAATTGCGGCAAAGCCCATACCTGCGAAAACGGTCGAGGCGTTTGCGCCACCCTCTTCACCTGCGAGCAATACCTCAGCGCAGGCTGCGCCTTCGGGATACGGAAGGGTTCCGTGCTCACGAACGATAAGAGCGTTGCGAAGCGGCACCATGAAGAGAACACCTAAAAGACCGCCGATTAAAGCGATGGTGGTCATCTCAACAATGCCGGGCTTGTCCATTTTGCCTTCGGCTGCCCAGAGGAATAAAGCAGGCATGGTGAAGATTGCGCCTGCTGCAAGCGATTCGCCTGCCGATCCGATGGTTTGAACGAGGTTGCTTTCGAGGATGGAGTTCTTACGCATAAGAACGCGGATAACGCCCATTGCGATAACGGCGGCGGGAATGGAAGCCGAAACCGTCATACCAACTCGAAGGCCTAAGTATGCGTTTGCTGCGCCGAATATTACTGCGAGAATAATACCCATTACGATAGAGGTTACCGTAAGTTCAGGGGTTATCTTCTCGGCAGGAACATAAGGCTTGAATTCTTTTTGTTCCATGAGAATTCTCCTATCTATTTTTATCCTATATATTCTACCATAAAACGCCTATGGTTTCAACAAAATCTTTCGCTAAAACAGGTCGTTATGGATGATTTTTGCAATATCGGCAAAAACGCCCGCATCATAGCTCGAGGGACCCGGCGCATCGGTTATAATCGCGAGGATATAAGGCGCGCCCTCCTTCCAAACTATGCCCGCGTCGGAATAGGATGTCCAGTCGCCGCTGCGGTTGTGGCCCTGCTTATGGGAATAGGCAACATCGAGCGACTGGGTCGAATAGTTGCCGTCGGTGCCGGTGCAGGAATTATATAAAAACTCGGCATATTCGCCGCCACGGCAAAAATATTTATAAATCTCGCGCCAGCAAATCGCCAAATCCCGCGCATTGGCGCGCAGGCTCCAAACGGTTGGTTTTATTTGCATGGAGGGTGCCGAAATCGAGGATACCCACTGGTTATAGCCATCGCGGCCAAAATAATCAACCGCCATCATATAACCCACATTATCACTTATCGACATACTCTTATGAAGCATTGTCCGCATATCGAAAACCGTTCCGAAGGGTTTATATTGCATATCCCCCGTGCCCGGCTCGTAATGCTTTTTCTCGTAGGTCATTTGGGTGTCGAGGGTTGCGGCGCCCTTTTCCATTTGCATAAGGCAATAAAGCGTGTAAGGCGCCTTAACGGTGCAGGCGCAAAAAATTTGCGCATCGGTGTTATAGCCTATCGCTTTTTTGCCATCGAGAGAATAGGCAACAAGCGAAATATTGTGATTATAATCGCGCAAAATCATATCAAGGCTTTCGAGCGCAGCGGCATAGTCGCTATTCAGGTCACCATAGGCACGAAGCTGCTCGCCCGACACATTCATTTCCTTTAGAAGGTCGCCATACTCCCCGCTTATTTGAACATTCGGCACAAGCTCCGATGAGGTTGAATCGGTTGGCTCGCTTGAATTTGTCGGTTGGCTCTCGGCCGAGCTCACGGGAACACTCGACTGCGGAGCCGAAGGCTCGCTGCTCGCATTTTTAGCCGCACCGCCGCAGCCGACAAGCACCGCCGCAGCCAGCATTATTGCAAATAAAGGCTTTATATATTTCAAGGTATCACTCCTTTTTTCGTTATGTTTATTTTAACATTTTTAAAGATAGAAAACAAGAAAAACCCTCTCCAAGCGGAGAGGGTTTTTGTTTTAGAACATTGCCTTTATCTCGCCCCAGAGGGTGAAGTTATCGGCGAAGGGGAAGTTGAGAATGCCTATAATAAAGATAAGGAAAATGATAAGCGGCAATACATAGGTCATATAGGGACGAATCCAGCGCGGGAGTTTAAGTCCCTTACCTGCGTTGGCCTCCTCAAGGAGCTTATCGAAGCCCCAACCCTTCTTGGAAACTGCAAAGATAACATAGCAAGCAGCGCCAAGCGGGAGCATGCAATAAGAAACGAAGAAATCTTCTAAATCAAGAACCGAGGAACCGGTGTTGAACGGAACAAAGCCCGACCACTCGTTAAATCCGAGAGCACAGGGAACCGAGAGGATTAAAACTGCAATTCCGCAAACGACACAGGTTTTAACGCGCGACCAATTCTTAAGCTCGCGAACACAAGCGAGAATATTCTCGAAAACGGCAATAATGGTGGAGAATGCTGCGAAGAGCATAAAGAGGAAGAATACTGTTCCCCAAATTCTGCCGCCTGCCATATTGTTGAATACCTTTGCCATCGAAACGAATAAAAGTCCGGGGCCTGCGCCGGGTTCAACATCAAAGGTGAAGCATGCGGGGAAGATAATAAGACCGGCAACAACGGCAACAAATGTGTCGAGTGCCAAAATGTTAATAGATTCGCCAACGAGCGAGCGCTCGCGGCCTATGTAGCTGCCGAAGATAGCCATAGAGCCGATACCAAGGCTTAAGGTGAAGAATGCCTGGTTCATGGCGGCAACAACAACATTGGCGTTAATCTTGGATAAATCGGGCTTTAAATAGAAGGTTAGACCTTCTTTGGCGCCGCTTAAGGTAAAGCTGTTGATTGCAAGAACAACCATAAGACCTAAAAGCGCAACCATCATATACTTTGTTACTCGCTCAACACCCTTTTGGAGACCAAAAGAAAGAACGAGGAAGCCAACAACTACAACGATTGCCATAAAGCCAACGGTTACGGCGGGGCTCGAAAGCATCTCGCCGAACTTAGAAACCGACTGAGTATCGGTTATGCCGGTCATGTCGCCCTTTAAGAAGGAAACAAAATAATACAAAATCCAGCCTGTAACCGAGGTGTAGAACATCATAAGAAGGAAGTTAGCAACTAGTGCTGCATAACCGTGAAGATGCCACTTTTGACCCGGCTTTTCAAGCTTTTGATAAAGCTTTACAGGGCTTGCCTGACTTGCGCGACCGAGAGCAAACTCGGTTACCATAACGGGAAGGCCTAAAACAACCAAGCAAATCAAATAAATTAAAACGAATGCTCCGCCGCCGTTAGTTCCCGCAAGCCACGGAAATTTCCAAACATTACCTACGCCGATGGCACAGCCTGCGCTAAGCAGGATAAAGCCCAAACGGCTACCTAATCTTTCGCGTTCCATAAATTCTCTCCTCAAAATTTATTTCGTGTTGGTTTTCCCAACTTGTAAGATAATTATACCATCGAAGTTAAATATATGCAAGAAAAACAACGAAGTTCTTTGGATATAGTCCTTTTTTATTTCGTTAACTCGGTTTTTGGGAATCACGAGCATAAATTGAAACGAAAGCGTTACCCCCTATCACAATATGCGAAAACAAACAATAATTATAAATATAATATCGACATGAAGAAAAACCACCCGTGATGGGTGGTTTTTTGTGGCGCCTTAAACAGGGCTCGGGTCGAAGGTTGGTCATTATCGTTTCAGAAGAAACTTATTGGAAATTTGATAACAAATATTTTTCCGCTTCAGCACACCACAAGCCGTTATTTTTCTTAACGATATCATCAAGTGTTTTAAAGCGCTTGTCGGTTTCGCCTAATTTTCCGAAATCATTAATCGCCGTTAAGGGGAGATTAATATGTGTGTATATAAGTTTCTTTCCGCCGGGGATTTCAGGCAAGCGGAGGGTTGTGTCTATCGCTGCATCAATGCCCCCAATATGAGTAATCATAACCGCGGGAGTTATGCGTTTCTCGCCTATCAAACGAACAATATCCTTCATATCATCGGTTGTGCTTCCGCTTGTTCCGACTACATGATGCTGAGCATAGTGAACATTATAGAAGTTAAAATTAGCGCTAAACTGTTTGTCTAACGGGCCCGCAAAAAAATTAAGGCATCCGTCAAATCCAAGAATCGCATCCGCTAATTCAACCACAGCCGATACCGGTGCATAAACAAACACATCATCATATCCGCTGCCGCCCGAGAGCTCGAGCAATTCGTCTTTATCCGAGGAAGCAACAAACTTAAGCTCAATGCCATCCTTTTTAGCATCTTCAGGGTTAAATATTTGTTTAGCTCTTTCCAATCTTTCAACGCTTAAATCGGTTACGACAACAAGCGACGGATTAACATCTCCGTGCAACGCGATATCTATTGCCACTAATCCCATCGGACCGCAGCCGGCAAGTATTGCAACCTTACCGCCCGACTTAATATTGGTATATGGCTTTAATTCATCATCCAAATGCAAATTTGCTTTGTAGCCTCTTATAACGCAAGAGGCAGGTTCAATAAGCGAGCCGTTAAAATACGAATCGCTATCAATCTTAATCAAATATCCGTTTTCTACAATGTGGTCATAAACGATGGAATAGGTGGAAACTCCGCCGATTTCGCCGAAGGAATAACCGATGGTTTTCATACCACCGAGATAAGAAAGAACAGGCGGCATAACAACCTTGTCGCCAACACTGAACTTATCCTTATGCTTATTTGTTACCTCAACGACCTCGGCGCAAAACTCGTGTCCGATAATCACGGGATTTTCCGCAACATTATCAGGCACTCTTATATGTTTAGCGCCCTGCTTTGCGGTCTTATAGGTGGACATGCATACACTATCCGAAATGATTTTTATGAGAATTTCGCCATCTTTAAGTTCAGGTAATTCAAACTCTTCAAGTCTTAAATCCTGTTCGCCGTAAAGTCTAACTGCTTTTGTTTTCATAGCTATCACCCTATATTCTTCCCGAGCTGCCAAACTGTCTTAATTTGCTCTTAACAACATCCTTCATCATAACTCTTGCATCTTCGAAAACAATGAAAGGCCAGGTTGAAGGATTATCTATGGTGTTCAGCTTGTCTTTAAGGCCCTTGTTAAGAGCATAAAGAACATCGGAATAAATATTTATCTTGGTTATACCATGCTGAATTGCATTTTGCATTTGGTCATCGGGAGTTCCGCTTCCGCCGTGCAAAACAAGCGGTCTATCGCAAACAGCAACAATTTCATCAAGTCTATCAATTCTAAGCTCGGGAGTGCTCTTATAAACGCCGTGCGAGGTTCCGATAGCAACTGCAAGTGCGTCAACATCGGTAATTTCAACGAACTTCGCAACCTCAGCGGGAACGGTCAGGCTCTCGCCCGGGTCGGTATCGGTTCCGGTTTCGCTAATGCTTCCCACGCTTGCGTTACCAACATGACCAAGCTCAGCTTCCACGGTTATACCGCGTGCATGAGCGTATTTTGTAACCTGTGCTGTATTTTTTGCATTGTTCTCAAAATCAAGAACGGAGCCATCATACATAACCGAACTAAACCCTGCATCTATCGCTTGTTTTATGAAATCAAAATCCGTTGCATGGTCTAAATGAAAACATACCGGCACATTAAAATAATTTGAAGCTTCTTTTACCATTGATGTGAGCAACGGTAAACCTTTACCCTCCAAATCAACGCCTAAACCCATTAACAAAGCAGGAGATTTTTCTTCCTCACATGCTTCTAAAACAGCCCTCATCATCTCATAATTGCTGACATCAAATGCGGGGATTGCATAATGGTTTTTCTTGGCATCGGCAAGAATTTCTTTCATTGTAACTAACATATTATCTCCTCCAACTATTAATTGACACACCTGTGTCACCTGTGTATAATTATATTATTCGAACATATTTGTGTCAATAAGTGTTCGTTATGTTCATAAACGAACATTTATTAAAACAAGGAGCTATCATATGGAATTAAACACCCGACAGCAGGAAATATTGGATATTTTATATGAAACAGGTAAAATCAGCGTTGCCAACCTCGCCAAAAGGCTATATGTTGCCGAAATGACGGTTAGGCGCGACCTTTCCGCTATGGAAAAGGGCGGATTTTTAAAGCGTTATCACGGTGGCGCCGTGCTAATTGCAAACCAAAGAACAATGCCGCTCTCCCATCGAATTATGTTTGATGAAGATGAAAAGAAGGCTCTTGCAAAAAAATGCTTGCCCTTTTTAGAGGATAATAAGGTCATTTACATTGACAGCTCTTCAACCTGCCAATACATAATCCCCCACATTGCAACATTTAAAAATATGAAGATAATTACCAACTCCGTCCAAGCCCTCCTCACGGCCTCAAGTCTTCATATCCCCTGCGTGCTGATTGGCGGCGACTATTATGAGCAAGATATGTGCCTCATCGGCTCCATAGCTGAACAATATGCCCGAGAGCTCAATGTCGATGTTTCCTTTTTCACTACCGCCGCATATTCTACGGATGGAGTTATTTCGGATTTTGATGAGGCGCAACTCTTTATAAGAAGAATTATGCTTAAAAATTCAACGCAAAGCGTTTTCCTTTGCGAAAGAAGCAAAATCGGCAAAAAAATGCTGCACACCCTTTGCCGAAGCGAAGATATAACCGCAGTTTTGACCGTTGATGCCATTCAACCCGAGGCTTAAAACACATTTAAATAAAAAAACAAAAACCGACACCCTTTTAATAAGGTGTCGGTTTTATAAATATTTAACTCAAAGAGGACATTCCTCTTTCCACGAGCGTTTCAATAGTTTCTTTGTTTTCCGATTTCCATGTATCGGTGTTGAAAGAGTTATTGCCTCCGAATCCAAAACTATATCTATTGGCAGTAGCCGTTCCTTTGGTAAGAGGTACAACCTGTATCCAGGTGTCGGACCTGTTAAGTTTTGTAAATGTTGCGGCATATACTGTCAAGGTGTTTGAACTAAAGCCCTCCGCAGTAATATATATTGTCATTTCCGCTCCATAAACGGTCTGGTTAATGCCAAGAAGATTTTTATAGGTGTATTCATCGCCTGTCTGACTGTTGCCATCCAGGTCTTCACGCTTAATCATAAGTGTGATGGGTTCGGATTTGCCATCGCCATCAAGGTCCATATTCAAGAATTCATTAGTGAACATCTCTTGAATAAAGGTGGAGTCGCTATCATTTGCGCCCGAAACATTACCTATGAAAGAAACCGCTGACGAGTTTCTTCCTCGGTTGTTCATAGTATTTTCAAGCGTTTGATATGAATCATCGGCAACAACATTGTTGAGAATGTCGGCAAATCGAGTGACAGCGGTTTGTGCGGCAATAATACCGATAGAATCCTTATCAACCGCAAACTTGAAATGCAATTCGCCTAAAAGACTGACATTGGATGTGTTGTTCCCGCTGAATTTGAAGGTAACAGTCACCGTTTTGTAGGTCTTGGATGGCACTTCTTCCCTTTGTTCAATGCCCGACACCGTATAAGTTATGTTGGAATTGTTTGATGACACCGTTTGCGTTTCGTTATAGTAATAACTAATCTCGGTGCTATTATAGAATGTTACATTTGCAACAACGGTTGATGCGGTGTTTTTGTTCAACGAGAGATTGGCATTGATATTGAGGTCGCCGTTTTTGGTGACCGACGCATTAGAATATGCTCCCCCAACAACCTCAGCCTTGGTAATATACAATGTGCCATAAGGGAATCTTCCGAGCGAGGATGTAATATCCTCACTTTTTTCTTCGGGCGGACTCATATACACCCATACCGCAAAAACGCCTGTTGCCAATGTGCAAACCAGCAGCAAGGACAAAATCAGTTTAAGCGGAATAGATTTAATCATCTTCCAACCTCCACTGTTTCTTTTTCCTCATCTTCGGTGCTTTCTATGTTTTCTATAAGCTTTAGCGCTTCAAGTCTTTCATCGATTGCTTTTTTGAGTTTCTTTTTAGCAATCGGCGTTGCAATCATAGAAAAGACAACCAAAAGTATGCAAAGATATCCAAGCGGTGTCCGCATAAAGGCAAAAAAGCTACCGACATACGGAATTCTTTCGCCCTTGTAAATCGCTCTCATTTGTGAGTAAAGAACGGGGAACTCATCGGTCCATCTTACCGAGTCGCCCTGCAGCAAGAAATGTCTATGCTCGGGATGTGCCGCGTTGGGCTCTTCAATTCCAACGATTCGGTGAATAATGAGCTCATCTCTATATTCATATACTACAATATCATAAAGTTCAAGCTCAAACTCGCCGGGCAGTTTCTCGGTGAAGATTAGGTCGAATGTGTTTATTTGGTCATAAAGTCCGTGTTCATCAAGATAGGTGTTGTGTTCGTTTCTATATTGCATAGAATCGCTCATAACCACTTGTGGCACAGCAACACATTTTTTGATTTTTACACAAGAAAGATTTATTGCAACAGAAACAACAAAGAAAGCCAAAAGAAGCGCAAAAACAAATGCCGAGAAAATGCCACTAATGATTTTCCCCGCGGGTTTTGCACTTTTTTGCTTTTGATATTCAGTTATAATTATTTCATCCTCGATGCCGTGACTTATGAGTTTAATTTTTGCCTTTACATAAAAGGCAACCATTGCACAAGAAACTGCGGTTAACAAGGTAAACACAATAAGACACAAGATCAAGACATAAATATCAAGCCCTGTCATTTTCGTTTCCTATCCTTCTTAATAAACGATACAATCCCATGCGTTAACATGGGATTATATCTCAATATGTTTTATATTTTAATTACGAAGCGGGATTTACGCGGAACTTAAACTTAACAACATCCTGTGCGAGTTTGAATGCACGGTATTCATCGTAGTTATCAAGTACAAAGTTTCCGATTGATACTGCATCGGCAAGAGCATCAGCGGTAATCTTATAAGAATATGTATTTGTTGCACTGTCGTGAGCCCAAGAAGTATCAGTGAGCTTAATCTCAAATGTATCATTCAAGGTGTAGATTTGAGTGCCTTCATATGTAGCGTTAGCGATATCTACTGCCTCAATAACAATAGTTGCGTTAAGTGCTTTGCTGAGAGGACCGGTAGAAATTGTGTCGTTTGCCGCAAACTGAAGGGTTACATCACCGGACCAGGTAATGTCGGCTTTATAAGAGTCAGCATTTTCGGGTTCAACAACAAGATTTATGGTGTTGTTTACAAAATGATACGAACCTGCAGATGTCGAAGTATCTACATCACCCATTTTGTTTACGAAAGGATCGGTCTGAGACATAATTGTATCTCCGGCGAAAATCCATGTAGCATAAACGCCTCCGATTGTAATGCAAAGAAGAAGAGAAACCAAAGCAGTAAGTTTTTTCATAATATAACCTCCTAAAATTAAAAATGGTTTCTATTTGTTATTTTAGCACTTTAAAAGAGAAAATTCAACCTTTTTTTATGTTTTAAGACAAAAAACAATAGAAGCTTGTGGGCTTCTACTGTCTATCGAACCTGTGACCCGCAGGGGAACGGGTTGAGCCGCGGGAAAAATAAAAACAAAAAAACAGTAGAAGCTTATAGGCTTCTACTGTTTTTGTCTCTCGTGTCCAAAAAAGAACTGGGCAAAAACCGAGGATTTTCCCTAACTTACTTGATTCATTGCATATAACATTAAAATTGCAAAACCAATAATAAATAATTTTAAAATAGACTTTAATACTTGTATGCCGATGCTCTTTTTGGAGGTATTACAAATCAACAATTTGGATGTTGTTTCGCCTTCAATACTAGCAACAATATTATATTTATATGCAAAGTACAATCTTAAAATATTCGGACTTGCAAACGATATTAACAATAATAATATTTCAACCAAAATAACAATAATAGAAATTGCTTGAGATTGCGAAAGAAAAGGTTCTAAAAATCTACTTATACACATTCCCAAAAAGCCCGCACCTACATACATTGCTTTTTCACTGGCTTTTCTTTTGGGCTTTTCTCTATCATATACATTCCTTTTTATCGCTCTGAATGTAAACAAGATATTTAACAAAGGAAAGGTTATGAAGCAAATTGTCAATTCAATATCTTGCCATAATGTACTACCTACATCTGAAACATTAATAAAGAAAATAGCAAACAAATAAAATAATAAATACATGAACAAAAAAGAAATTGAATTTGTTAAAAATCTTAATCTATATGTCTTTTCTGTTCGATTACTCTTTAGTGCCCAAAAAGCAATATTATAAGCCAATGCTAATAGCGTCATAGTTATGCTGAATACCAATCCCCTACCAGCAACAGCAAAAGGTATCCAAAGAATCCAAGCGGCACCCCAATAGACATAAATCATATCTTTTAATATTTTCAAATTTGAATAATGGTCTTCACCGAAATGAACAAAATCTTCTGCTTGATTTCTTGTGATTTTCATTAACTCACCGCCTTGGGTGTATTATATCATAAAAGCGGCGAAGCCGCAAGAGTTCTTCACTATTCACTATTACTTATTACTTTCCAAAAATCCCGTTTGCAAAGTTTTGTTTAGTGAATAGTGAAAAGTTAATAGTGAAAAAGTAAAATCCCGAACGCTTTCGCATTCGGGATTTTTGGCGCCTCAAACAGGAGATTCCCCTTAAAGGGGAAATGTCGCGGAGCGACAAAAGGGTCTTGGCGAGCAAGGCGAGCCGTAACTCTAACCTGTGACCCATACTCTTGTCGTTAGCGGTTGCTGCGGCACTGCCGTTTGCATCAACCGACGACTGCGCCAACAAACGCTCCCTTCACCTCGCACTGCGAGCGGTCGCGTGTGTTGCAGTTAACAGCCGCGATGCGGCGGTTTTTAGCAGGGGCACAAGCACAAGACCGAGTATAGAAAAGAGTAAAAGAAAAACAACTCACCGAAAGGTGAGTTGTCTTTCTTTGTCATTCGTGTCCGAAAAAGAACTGGGTGAAAACCGAGGATTTTAAATAAAAAGTTTAAGAATTTGTTTTAGACCTGATAAATAAAGTTATAATTGAATAAATAAAAAATGCTATATCAAAATAAAAAACATATGAAGCGGCAACAATCAAATCAAACCCTATTCCATATGTTGACATACTTCCACTAATCCACGGCGAAGCAAATCCAACTATCATAGCCTCAATAGAATAAGGAAGTGTGGCTATCACAAAAAATGACATAGAGCAAGCAACTACCAAAAACGAAAACAATGGACGCTTTATAGCGAAAAAAGCTCCAACGCAGGATAAAAACAATATCGCCATTACAAAATACGGTTGAAAGGTGCTTAAAGTTTTACCAAAAAAACCGATAAAGCAGTCATAAAAATTTCGTCTTTCACAAAACGGCAAAAAACCAACAATCACAACAAATACAAAAAGACATATATGCAACAAAAAATTGCAAATACCTGCAATATGATATATTTTGTCATTCTTAATCATACATTATCACCGACCCTTAGGTGTATTATAGCATAAAGACGGCGAAGCCTCAATACTTCTTCACTATTCACTATTACCTCTTACTTTCCAAAAATCCCGTTGCAAAGTTTTATTTAGTGAAAAGTGAAGAGTGAAAAGGTAATAAGTAAAAATCCGTCCACTTTCGTGAACGGATTTTTGTTTGGCGCCTCAAACAGGGCTCGAACCTGTGACCCTGCGGTTAACAGCCGCATGCTCTACCGACTGAGCTATTGAGGCAGGTGATGAAGATATTTTATGCTGCATTGAGCACAAATATGCGTTTGCCGACTTAAGGGGAACCTTAAATCGGCAAACTTTTGTGTTGGCATCTACCTATCTTCCCGGGACGCTGCCGTCCAAGTATTTTCGGCACAAGTGAGCTTAACT
>JAZRUI010000003.1:0-73121 GCA_045652465.1 Acutalibacteraceae bacterium
TGAAAGCTTTATCCTTATCAGTACGGATAAGGCGGTTAATCCCACAAATATTATGGGTGCATCAAAGCGCATCTGTGAAATGATAATCTGTAACTTTGCAAATCATTCAGATACAAAGTATGCCTGTGTCAGATTCGGTAACGTTCTCGGAAGTAACGGAAGCGTTATTCCCCTTTTCAAGGAGCAGATAAAGAACGGCGGTCCCGTAACGGTAACTCATAAGGATATCATCAGATACTTTATGACTATCCCCGAGGCTGTGTCACTTGTGCTTCAGGCAGGAGCCTATGCTAATGACGGCGAGATATTCGTTCTTGATATGGGCGAGCCCTTTAAGATTACGACACTTGCCGAAAACATCATCAAGCTCTATGGCTACAAGCCTTATGAGGAGATGCCGATTAAGTTTATCGGTCTTCGCCCGGGCGAGAAGCTTTTCGAAGAGCTCCTTATGGATGAAGAGGGACTGAAATCAACCGCTAACAAGAGCATCTTCATCGGAAACCAAATCTCGATTGATGAAAAACTCTTCGAGAGCCAAATTGCTCACATCGCCAATGTTGCATCCGAAAATGATGGCAAGAGCGTTGTTGAGGTTTTAAAGGAAATGGTTCCGACATTCACTCACACATAATAAAAAACCTCGAAGGAAAATCCTTCGAGGTTTTATTTTTTAAAGCGAAATTATAAGTCCTAAATTGCCGCGCCTGCCGCCCGTTGCGCGATGGGAATGGAGATGCTCGCTGTTGCAGTTGGTGCAAACATCGGCAACATCTATATTCTCGGGTTTTATGCCCGAATTCATAAGAATTATTTTGTTAGCCAGCTTTAAATCGAGCATATATTTTCCATTTGGTTTAGAGGCGAAAATCTCCGAGAGCGGCATATAGCTGATTTTTGCCATGGCGGAATAGACAGGCTCATCAACCTCATAGCAGCAAGAACCAATCGAGGGGCCGATTCCCGCTATTATATCGGCGGGATTAGAGCCGAATTCTTCTTGCATTTTCTCAACAGTTACCCTGCCGATTTCAAGCGCCGTTCCGCGCCAACCTGCATGCGAGGTTGCGATAACCTTTTGAGCCCTATCATAAAACGCGAGCGGAACGCAATCGGCATACTGGGTTATGAGCGCGACCGACGGAAGGTTGGAAATAAGTCCGTCAACATCATCGAAATCCCGCTCCTTAACGATGCCCTTGCCTATATCCTCGGCGGTTACGATTCGAACATTATTGGTATGGGTTTGTTTCGCATAGATAAGGCTCTTATAATCGGCGCCGATAGCATCGCACAGCCTTTTCATATTATAAAGAACTGCATCCCGGTCATCGCCGCGGTCAAAGCTCGTGTTGAATGAGCCAAACTCGCCGCAGCTTTTGCCGCCGTGCCGGGTTGAGAAAGCGTGTTTCACGCCCTCTTTTTCAAAAAGCGGGAAGGTTAGATACTGCAAATCTCCATCGATTTTCAAATTCATTGTTTCGGATTTAATCATCGGCGGTCCCCCTATCGGGAAGAAAATTCTCGAAGATAAAGGTGTTTAATTCTCCCTTTACCTCATCTATTTTTGCTTGGCTTTGGAATGTCCAGCCAACGGGAAATGCGCCTAATTTGCGAACCGCTTTAAAGAAGAAAAAGTTTCTATTCTCAACCTTAAAGGATAAAAAATCGGGGCGGGCAATAACATTGGTTAGCTGGCAGGAAGCCATATTATAATACCAAGGCTTATCTTTTCCGTGGATTTGAGAAAGCTGGCCGCGACAAATATCGGGGCGATTCTTGCGATACCAGGAAAGGACAGGCGGATAAAACGACTGGATGATATACTTGCCTTCATAATCCTTCAGTATCTCATTGGCGGCGCGGCAAAGCGAAGCACATCCGCCCAAGGATTTAAACTCGATAAGAAGCGGCACCCTACCCTTCACGGTTTCCAAACATTCTTTAAGGGTTGGAATGCGCTCATCGGTGCCCAAAAGGCGGAGTTCTTTCAGCTCCTTGAGGGTTTTATCCTCAACCCTGCCTTCAACGCCGCAAACGCGTTTTAGCGTGTCATCATGGAAAACGACAACCTCGCCATCGGCAACAATATGGATATCGATTTCAATAGCAAAGCCGTTTTCGGCGGCAAATCGAAATGCCGAAAGCGAATTTTCGGGTCCGCTACCCTCAATGTCATGCAGTCCGCGATGGGCTATGTAAAGCCCCGAGAGAACCTCTCGGTCGGGGTGGCGGCGAAGGGCGGGAAATATTAAAAAGATGATGAGCGCAATAAGCGCCGCTAAAATTCCCAGCGTTATAAAAAGGGCGGTCATTTTAATCCTCCGTATCGAAACTTTCTAAAAGGGATGCGCGTTTTTGCGGTTTGCTGTCGCCATGGCGAACGAAGCACATTGTTATAAATGAAAGCGCCGAGAAGAGCACGGCATAGGGGAAAAGAATATCATAGCCGAGTCCCAAATTATCGATGAGCAGGCCCGAAAGCAGGGGCGTTGCTATTTGGGCGGCCATTGAGAAGGTATAGTAAAATCCGGTGTATTTTCCAACATCGCTGCCGCTGCTCATTTCAACAACCATCGGGAACGAGTTAACATTTATTGCAGCCCAGCCGATGCCGACAAGACCGAAAATGGCATACATAACGGGGGTTTGCGAGCGGATGAAGACCGCGATTAAATAGCAGGCGGTCATCAGCGTTATGCCGAGAAGAATAGTCTTTTTGCGGCCAACCGCGCTCGATATGAATCCAAGCGGCACAAACGAGATTATTGCCGCAACGGTTGCAACCAAGAGATAGCTTGAGGAGGTTCCGAGGTCGGTTCCCCAAACATTAACGCAATAGCGCGAGAATGCGGTTGTTACGGCGTTATAAGCCATAAACCAAAGGAAAACCGAGGATAAAATAAGGCAAAGACTGCGGAACACGGGGCGGGGCATTTTTTGACCCGCATGTGTCTCCTCGCTCGGCTCATCCGAAACCTTCGGCAGGCTGTTTTCGCGAAGGGAGAAAACCATTATAAGAACGGTTATAAGCATAAATGCCGCAACCGTGAAGAAAAGCGGCAGGAACGACTGATTCTCGGCATAGGTCGAGGCGCCATTCTCCCCTACCTCGCTTTTGAGCATAAACATCATAACAACGGTTGTGAAGATTCCGCCCAAATAACCAACGAGGTTTATAACCGCGTTAGCCTTGCTGCGGAGCGGCTTTTCGGTTACATCGGGCATATAAGCAACCGCGGGGGTTCGATAAATCGCCATAACGATTAAAAGCAGCATTAAGGTTATAATAAAACCGAAGAAATTGCGGCTTGCCTCGAAAAGACCGAGAACAACCAAGAGAGAAACCGCCGCCAGCGTTCCACAAAGAATATATGGAGTTCGCTTGCCGAGGCGGGTGTTTGTTCGGTCGGAAATCGCGCCGAAAAGCGGCAACATAAATATCGCAAGAATATTATCAATCGACATTATGGCATTCGCCGTGAAGGTTTTAAGCGAGAAAATCTCCTCTAAAATAAAAGGAATAACCTGATCATAGAACTGCCAAAATGCGAGAATCGACATAAAGGAAAGTCCGATTAGGGTTGTTCGGCCATAGTTGAGTTTCATTTTTTAACCTCCGTTTTTATTATCTTTAACTATTAGCGGCTATAAATTCATAGGCTATGCGCTCTTCTCCGTTCAGAAGATAAATTATACCGCATTTTTCGAATCCGCATTTTAAGAGCGCGCCCTGCATTACTATATTGTCACTATGAGTGTCGATTCGCAGGTGGGAAGCCCTTTCGCGGCAAAAAGCAACGGCGGTTTTCAAAAAGCCTTTGGCGCTGCCATCGCTCGCAACGCGATGAATTGCAAAATAGGGCTCGCTCGAGCTCCAGCTGCCTTCGAATATCTTATTATATGTTGGGTCGGGTCCCTCAATAAAGACAAAAGCGCCGCAAATAGAGCCCTCTTCCAAGACGAAAAGTCGTTCCTTTTCGATATCCTCTAAAATAATCTCTTTTTCGGGATATGTTGTTCCCCATTGGGTTGGGTTACCGTTTTGCGCCATAAAGCTTCGGGCGGTTTCATAAACGCGCTCGATTTCGGGCATATCTTGGATTGTTGCCTTTCTTATCACGGACTCTCATCTCCTTTTCTTCATTTTACCATATTTTTTAGCTTCAATAGAACTATGTAACATATTGTTACATTAGAGCTGTGACAATTTGTTACAATAATTACAAAGCAATAGGGAGGTTTTTCTATGAAGATGCTCGGACTTAACAAAATTCGCAAGGAGCGCAATTTAAGTCAGCTTAAATGCGCGATGGACCTTAATATCAGTCGAGAGGCTCTCTCCTATTATGAAAACGGCCGCCGCAATCCCGACCTTGAGATGCTGCTGCGCCTTTCCGATTATTTTGATGTTTCGGTGCACTACCTGATAACGGGCGAGGATTTTGAGCCTAAATATAAAGGAAAATAAACAAACCGCTTAAGGATTTCCTTAAGCGGTTTTGCTTTAGTCATCGCGTTTGCCGAAGATGGCGAGCAATCGAATAAAGATGTTGATAGCATCAACATAGAGGTCGATGGCTGAATCAACGGCATTATCGAGTGTTCGAGGATAGGACTGGGCGCGGAACCAATCATAGCCGATATAAAGCGAGAAAAGAATTACGAATGCCCAGTTGAAAATATCGCCGCCGTAGCCTAAAAGCAGTATTGCGATGATTTCGCCTACAAGCCCTAAAACAAGGGCTAAAAACAAAGCAACTCCCATTTTATGAAAAATGCGAGGATAGATTGTTGAAATTATAATCATTGCTGCAACAACTCCGCCCGTTGCAACGATTGCGGAAAATATGGCGGCGCTGCTATAGCTCGGAACCGATATTGCCACTACTGCGCCTATCGGCACAACAATAAAGTTATAACCGATAAAGCTCACAAGCGGACTTTTGGAATTGGAAAGCACCGTGCCGATAATTACCAATACTAAATATCCGATAAGCAGGGCTGCCGGATTCATTTTTATAAAGAAATCCGAAAGAGTCCAAACCATTATGGCGTTTACAACAAAGCCATAAAGCACAACCAAACCTATTATAAGATTATATTGGCGAAGCGAAAGCCTATCAAAATCAGCGCTTTGCATTCGCGCCATTTTTCGTTGCTCATTATTAGTAAACATTTAATCACCTCAAATTAGTGTTACCGAAATTTTAGCATATTATTTTTGAAAAAACAACCGTTTCCCCGTTAACAAATTTTAAATTATGCGGGCAGCATATGAAAAGCGGGAACAAAAGTTTTATAATTTTAAGAAACCGAATTGACATTCTTTTTTTCGTGGAGTATCATTACCATATACACATTTCTTGGATGATAACCCTCGAAATAAATGGTTTTAAATGCAAAAATGATTGGGAGAGATTAAGATGAAAAGATTTTTAGCTATTATGCTTTGCCTTATCCTGGTTTTAACCCTGGGCGGCTGCGGCAAGAAAAAGAAAACACCCGAAGATATGTTAAACGATGCCTTGAATCAGGCGGGCGATATGCTCGGCAATATCGACGGACTGACAAGCGACATTTCGGGTCTTATTCCCGATGTTAACGGGATTACAAGCGACATTTCGGGACTCATTCCCGATGTTGGCGGCATTACAAGCGACATCTCCGGACTCGTTCCCAATGTTGGCGGAAACTCTTCGCATATCCATGATTATTCCTCATCGACCTGCGTGGATCCGCAAATTTGCAGCTGCGGCGAAAAGCGCGGTATTGCCCTCGGCCACAACTACTTGAACGGAGTTTGCGACCGCTGCGGCGAGAGCGACCCGAATTTTATCGCGGTTAACTCGGTTATCATAAGCGGAAACAGCCGCCACACAATTTATGTTGGTCAATTCCTTAATGCTACTGCAATTGTTTCGCCCGCTAATGCTACCAACAGCAAAATAACCTGGAGCAGCTCGAACAACGCTGTTGCAACCGTTAATTCCTCCGGCAAGATTACCGCAAAGAGCGTTGGCACCGCAACCATAACCGCCAAAACCGCCTGCGGAAAATATGATAGCATCGATGTTACTGTTGAGGTTGACCCGCTCGCAGGCTGCAAGATAATAACTCCTTTAAACACAGGCGAATTAAGCTATAAAAATTCTTACTATGTGTTCCACAAATCAAAAATCAACTCCATCGCTTATAAGATGACTGAAAATGATGGATATATTGAAATTCAGCTTACCCTCGCAGGAACAAAAACCTATGACATAGATGGCAATACCGTCAGCAAAACCTGCCAATTTGCATGGAAGCTCTACGATTTACAAAACAATGTTATTGCAACAGGATCCATAACCACTCCCAGCTTAAGCGTTGGCGAGAGCTATGCAAACCTTCGTGTAACCATTATTGATAAATATGATTGCATTCCGGCAGGAACCTATCGTTTAGAGTTTGTTGATTATGCTTATTAAAAAAATCCCCTCTCGACCGAGAGGGGATTTTTATTATTTAGAGAGGATTAAAAGTTCCATACCAAGAAGGTCGGAGAGTTTGGCGGCAATTTCCAAAGCGCCGGTTTCATCAATGTTTGTAAGCTCAAAGAGCACGCGATTAGGCTCGGCAACGGTTGCCATAGTTTTGCCTTTATAACCCAAAGCCGCCATTGCGCGGATGTTGATTTTAAGTCCCTTATAGGTCTTCTTAGCCGCATTCAGTTGTTTTCTTGCTTCCTCCAATTCGCTATCCAAAAGCAAATCATAATCGGCAGCGAGAATGCCATAGTCGCCAAAGAGAACCTTAAAATCTTTATCGCTTAATTTTTGCTTGGCAAAATCGCGATAGGCAATAACTGCCTCGCGGTAGCCCTTACCTTCGGTATTAACTCCCCATTCGTTTAAAGTTTCAACCAAGGTTTCAAATCTCGATGTATCATTAACCATTTTTATCACCTCATATTTTCTAAAAATATTTTACCACAGTTAAACCGCTCTTGCAATAAAAATAAACCACCCCTTTAAAATTAAGGGGTGGTTCTTTTTAGGGGCTTAGAAAAGGTCTTTATCCTTTTCGAACTTAACTATGCTGCCATCTTGAGCGTTTATCTCGCAGTCATATTCATAGCCGCCTGCTTCAAATTCAACGCTATATTCCCATATGCGGCGGTCATCATCATAATCATATTCGACCTCCAAGAATTTAGCGTCCTCGGCTTTGATTCCTGCGCGCTCAAAAGCAATTTCTTTTGCTCTATCGGCATTAATGGCGGATACATTCTCACCTGCGTTACCGCTGCCGTTTATATTGCTCGGCGCGGGGCGCTTATCCTGCCTTCTGCGTTCTAAAAGGTCGCAGCCCGCAAAAAGCGTTGCCACCATTAAAACCGCCAATAAGAGTGATATTTTTTTCATGCATCTCGCCTCCGTTTTATGGATTTATCTTTTGCCGTAATTCGGAAATTATCCGAAATATCTATTAAGAAGACCCTCGAATGCCTTACCGTGACGAGCTTCGTCTTGAAACTGTCTTTTAAAACCGCTTAAAATAAGTGGTTTTGACATTTGTGTTTTCAGAATCACACTTTTGTCACACCAAAACTAACAAACAAATTTTATAATACCGCCTGTATGTGCATTCACTTCGGCTGTATATTCTTTGTCTTTGGTTGTGAAATCAAAACAGTATTTCCAACCGAAATAATCCTCGTCAATGACAAGTCCGATGCTGAGGTGAGTCAGCTGGTTGGCGGTGGTGTTAGCACGTTCAAAAACTTTATTTTTGGCGACTTCTTCTGAAATTAAGTTGTCAGGTGGTGTAACACCGCTCATTTTGTCCTTTGCATCGGTTAAATAATTATAAAGATAAACAAAATCAATAAGAGTAGAATTAAATGTAAAAAGTCCATCTTCAATGGGTGCTACTACCATTGGCGAAAATAGCAGGCAATGGTCGGCGGACACCGAAAGCGGCTTGCCGAGGTTTTCGGTTGTTGCGTTAAAAAGAATGGTTTTACCTTCTTCGGTAGTAGTGAACACTAACATCTTTTTACCTTTGTTGTCAGTTTCTACGGATATTTTCTCAATATGCGAATTGTTAAGCCAAATTTTTGAGTTATCATCGCTGACACGAAACTCAACATTATTAGAAATTTGACCCGTCAAGTTAGACTCTTCATTGATAGGTTTGTCGGTTTTACCATTGCAACTTATAAGGGATAAAAACATACATAGACATAACGCTAAAGAAATATATTTTTTCAATGCTATCACCCCAAAACAAAAGATGTGCTACCGTTATGATAGCACATCTTTGATAGGTTTTCAATCAAATATTACTTAAAATAACGGTTTAAAAGTCCCTCGAATGCCTTACCGTGGCGGGCCTCGTCGCGAGCCATTTCGTGAACAGTGTCGTGAATTGCATCAAGGCCTAACTCTTTTGCAAGCTTTGCAAGCTCGAACTTACCGGAGGTTGCGCCGCGCTCGGCATCAACGCGCATTTCGAGATTCTTCTTGGTCGAATCGGTTAAAACTTCACCCAAAAGCTCGGCAAACTTTGCAGCATGCTCGGCTTCCTCAAGGGCTGCCTTCTCCCAATAAAGGCCGATTTCGGGATAACCCTCGCGATGAGCTACGCGGGACATCGCAAGATACATTCCAACCTCGCTGCACTCGCCGTTGAAGTTTTCGCGAAGACCATCAATGATTCTCTGGTCAACGCCCTTTGCAACGCCAACAACATGCTCAGCTGCCCAGCCCTTATCTTCGCTTTGCTCAGCAAACTTGGAAGCAGGAGCATGGCAAATGGGGCACTCAGCAGGAGCTGCATCGCCTTCGTGAACATAACCGCATACTAAACATACATACTTTTTCATTTTGATTTCCTCCATTAAATAAACTGTTTTTTAGCTTTTATAATTTTTTATTTTTGTAATCCCCTAAAGACAAGCTCGGCAAATACCGCCCAAAAGAACGGTTTCGGTATCCACCTCGCAGCCCTCAAGACCCTCCATCAGCGATATAAGCTTTTCCATATCGCATTCAAGGTCGGTCACTTTTCCGCATTTCTGACAGAAAAAATGAGGATGCGGAGCAACATTGCCATCAAAGTGGGCTATGTCCCCCACCGTGAAGGCCTGCGCCTCGCCATCATGGCTCAGCGAATCAAGATTGCGATAGACCGTTCCAAGACTGATATTCGGAATAATCTCTCGCGCCTTCGCATAAACCTCGGCTGCTGAAGGATGCGCCTTCGTGCCTTTAAGGATATCATTTATAACTTCTCGTTGTTTTGAATATCTTGCCACTGTTTGCGCCTCCTTCGAAGTTAAATAGGAATGATTACTATTTATAATATAGCAAACACCCTGCATTTTGTCAACACTTTTTTAAATTTTTTTTATGTTTGTTGACAAAATGTCGATTTTCGTAGATAATAGGTAGAGTGATATAACATTATATATAAAGGGTAGATTGAATATGGAGAATACAAAACCTATTTCTCATCTTGTTATAAAGCGTCTTCCCCGTTACTACCGCTTCCTCGGCGAACTTATACATGAAGGCATCAAGCGCATTTCCTCGCGCGAGCTTGCCGAAAGAATGGGGCTAACCGCCAGCCAAATCAGGCAAGACCTTAACTGCTTTGGCGGTTTCGGTCAGCAGGGCTACGGTTATAATGTTGACCAGCTTTATGAAGAGATTGGACTTATCTTAGGCCTTCACAAAAAAGAAAAGGCTATACTTATCGGCGTTGGCAATCTCGGTCGCGCCATCGCAAACCATGTTAAATTTGAGCAGCTCGGTTTTCAACTTATCGGAATTTTCGATAAAAACGAGGCACTCAACGGCGAGATTATTCGCAACATACCCGTTCGCAACACCTCGGTTATGGATGAATTTTGTCGCGAAAACCTCCCCTCAACCGCCATCCTTTGCATCCCTAAAGATGCGGCGCTCAACATTTCGGAGCAGCTCATAGGACTCGGAGTTAAGGCTTTTTGGAATTTCAGCCACGCTGATATTGCAGTTGCCCATCCCTCGGTTTCGGTTGAAAATATGCATTTTGGCGACAGCCTTATGACACTTCGCTACAAACTAAACTAAATAATGGTTAAAACAGCATTTCACCGCGCATAATATGTGCGGTGATTTTTTTGATTTCTACTATTTTTCGATGTGCAGTTATGTATATCTTCGTTACCCTCGCGATAAGGCTTATGGGCAAGCGGCAAATCGGCGATTTGCTGCCTAACGAGCTGGTTGTTACCCTCTTGATTTCCGAAATAGCGGCAATCCCTCTTCAAGACCGCAACACCCCGCTTATAATGGGCGTTGCGGCTATTTTCACGCTGGTTATTTTAGAAATTATAATCTCGGTTATAACAATGAAAAGCCGCTCGCTCAGGCAGCTGATGAGCGGCAAGGCGGTTGTTATTATTAAAAACGGCGTTTTGGATGAAAAGGCCATGAAGCGGGTTCGCATAACCGTTTTGGATTTAATCGAGCTTTTGCGCCAAAGCGGAATTTTCGATATCGGCGAGATTGCCTTTGCGGTTTTAGAGGTTAACGGAAATTTAAGCGTTTTAAAGCGAAGCGGGTTCGAAAATGTTACAAGGCAGGATATGAATATAAAAGCCGAGCAAAGCCTTCTCCCCTTGCCCGTTATTTGCGATGGAAGAATGCTTCAATCCTCGCTTAAGGAACTGCAAATAAGCAAGCAAGAGATAGATGATGAACTCAAAAATCGCGGGCTTAAAACAAGCGATGTTTTCCTCCTAACCGCCGACCGCAACAAAAACCTGCGAATAGTTGAAAAGGAGAAAAAGATATGAGAAGGCTTATTGCCGCAGCGGTTTTAGCGCTGTTGCTTGTTGGAATTATTATAGGCGGAAGGGCGCTGACCGAAAAAAGCACCAAAACCTTTTCGGAAAAGATTTCGGTTTGCGAGGATGAATATAAAAATGGAAACAAAAAATCCGCCGCTTTAAAAGCGGCGGAAATTAAGGCGGATTGGGATAAAGCCCATCATTATTTAGTTGCGGTTATCGACCGCAACACGGTTGATAACATAACCATCTCGGTTGGCAAAATCGAAAGCTATGCCAAACAAGAGGAGGATTCGCTTTTTCTTTGCGAATGCGAAACGCTGAAAACGGTGCTTCATCATATCCTTGAGGATGAACTCCTCTCTATAAGCACTGTTTTTTAAACGCGCTCGATGCTGTTTATTAAAACATCGTTTACGGGCTTGTCGGCTGCGCCAACCTCAACATCGGCAATAGCATCAACAACATCCATTCCTTCATAAACGAAGCCAAAAACTGTATGACGGAAGTCGAGCCAAGGGGTTCCGCCCAGCGCTTTATAATCCTCAACCGAATCCTCGGTGAAGCCGCGGCCGATAAGGTTTTCCATTTGGGGAACCATTTGCTCGGGAACGGTTTTTGCCTGAACGATGAAGAACTGGCTGCCGTTGGTTCCGGGGCCTGCATTTGCCATCGAAAGCGAGCCGCGAAGATTATGAAGCTCCTCCGAAAATTCATCCTCGAAGGGTCTGCCCCAAATGCTCTCGCCGCCGCAGCCGGTTCCCATGGGGTCGCCGCCCTGAATCATAAAATCTTTGATAACGCGATGGAATTTAAGACCGTTATAATAGCCGTTTTCGGCATGGGTTAAGAAATTTTCTACCGCCTTGGGAGCCTGCTCGGGGAACAAGCGGATTTTAATATCGCCCTTGGTTGTGTGCATAACGCAAAGGGTATCGCCATCTTGGGGTAAACGGGTTTGAAAACTCATAAAAAACTCTCCTTAAACTGTTTTTCTACAGGCAAAATTGTAACATATTTTAGGGTATTATACAAGTGCTTGTCGTATTTTATTTTTTATCCTTGAAATTATACACAATATATGGTATAATTATCAAAAATTTACCGGAGGGATTCTTATGAAATGCCCCTTTTGCGGCTTTGAGGAAAGCCGAGTAATCGATTCGCGCCCCACTGATGAAGGCGAAAGAATTAGAAGACGCCGCGAGTGCCTTAAGTGCCAAAAGCGTTTTACTACCTATGAAATTATAGAGAGCCTTCCCGTAATTGTTATTAAAAAGGATAAATCCCGCGAGGTATTTAACCGCGATAAGCTCTTAAACGGTCTTATGCGTGCCTGCGAGAAGCGCCCCGTTTCCATCGATATGCTCGAGCATATCATTGATGAAATCGAGGCAACCCTCCAAAATTCGCTCGACCGCGAGGTTACCAGCGAGCGCATTGGCGAGCTTGTTATGGATAAACTTAAGGGCGTTGATGAGGTTGCTTATGTTCGTTTTGCCTCGGTTTACCGCCAGTTTAAGGACATTGGAACATTCATGTCTGAGCTTAATAAACTTTTAGAGCAATAATTTTTAAAAAAGGGCCGATTTTTCGGTCCTTTTTTTAATTTATATATTGTAATTTCAGTTAAAATTTGCGATAATAGTTTTATGAATATATATTTGAGGTGAAAACTTTGAGTGACAACCGCCGCATGGCCGAACTTTTACTTCCCAACATTGATAAAACCCCCGATTACTACGAGGCGCTTTACCCTGCGCGACAGCTGCCGGAAGGTGCACGCGTTGTTAGAATCGCCCCCAGTCCTACGGGTTATTTGCATATAGGCACCCTCTTTACCGCTATGGTTAACCGCATCACCGCTACCACCACAGGCGGCATCTTCTTTACCCGCATTGAGGATACCGATAAAAAGCGCGAGGTTGAGGGCGGCATCGCCGATATTATTGAGGGACTTCAAAAATTCGGTCTAACCATTGATGAAGGCTTTATCTCGGGCAACGAGGAAAAGGGCGACTATGGCCCCTACAAGCAAAGCCAGCGCGTTGATATTTATAAATGCTATGTTAAGGATTTAATCCTTCGCGGTTTGGCTTATCCCTGCTTCTGCACCGAAGAGCAGCTCGCCGAAACCCGCACCCGCCAAGAGGCGCTCAAGGTTCGCACCGGATACCACGGCGAATGGGCGCGCCATCGCGATATTACCGCCGATGAGGCTGAAAAGCTTATAGCCGAGGGCAAGCCCTTTGTTGTTCGCCTTCGCTCGGGCGGAGATGAAAGCCGCCGCATAGTTTTTGATGACGGAATCAAGGGCAAGATTGAGATGCCCGAAAATGATGAGGATTTCGTTTTGCTTAAGTCCGACGGTGTTCCAACCTACCATTTCGCACACGCGATTGACGACCACTTAATGCACACGACCCATGTTATCCGCGGCGATGAATGGATTTCATCAACACCCAAGCATATTGAGCTTTTCCGCATTTTAGGCTTTAAGCCCCCGAAATATGCCCATGTTTCGCCCATTATGAAAACCGATGACGAAACCGGAGCAAAACGCAAAATCTCCAAGCGCAAGGACCCCGAAGCCGCCGTTAAATACTTTATAGAGCAGGGCTTTGAGGGCGAGAGCGTTATGGAATATCTTATGACCATTGCCGCCAGCGATTTTGAGGACTGGCGCCGCGCCAACCCGACCGCGCATTATCGCGACTTTAAGTTTAATCTTAAGCGCATGAGCGTTTCGGGCGCACTCTTTGATGGCAACAAGCTGCTCGATGTCAGCAAACGCGTTGTCAGCACCATGACCTCGGCCGAGGTTGTTGATGCGTTGCTTGCTTGGTCGAAGGAATATAACCAAGAGTTTTATAAAATCCTCTCGAGCGATACCGATTATGCGCGCCGCGTTTTCGCTATCGACCGCGATGTTCCCAAGCCCCGCAAGGATATTGCAAAATGGAGCGACACACCCGACTATTGCTCCTATTTCTATGATGAAACCTTCAGTCCCTCTTATGAGATGCCTGAAAATATAAGCAATGAGCTTGCCGCAAAGATTTTGCGCGCATATATAGCCGCCTATGAGCCGACCGAGGACCGCAACGAATGGTTCGCAGGAATTAAGGCTATTTGCCCGCCGCTCGGTCTTGCCGCCGACACCAAGGAATACAAAACAAATCCCGATGCATTCCTCGCTCACTCGGGCGATGCCTCAACCGTTATCCGCATCGCGGTTACCGGCAGGCGCAACACCCCCGACCTTTGCAGCATTATGAATGTTTTGGGCAAGGAGCGCTGCATAGAAAGAATGAGCGCAGCCGCCGAGCAGTTAGAAAAATAAGGAGTTTTTTCGATGGAAGAAATTAAAACCAACGAAGTTGCATCCAATTTTATCTTGGATGCTATTGATACCGACCTTGCGGAAGGCGTTTATGACAAGGTTCAAACCCGTTTCCCGCCCGAACCGAACGGCTATTTGCACATTGGCCATGCAAAGGCTATTTGCATCGACTTCGGAACCGCTGAAAAATATGGCGGCAAATGCAACCTCCGCTTGGATGACACCAACCCCACCAAGGAAGACACCGAATATGTTGATGCCATTATGGAGGACATTAAGTGGCTCGGATTTGAATGGGACAATGTTTATTACGCATCGGACTATTTCGATTATATCTATGACTGCGCATTAAAACTTATCGATAAGGGACTTGCCTATGTTGATGAATTATCGGCCGATGAGATTCGCGAATACCGCGGAACCCTCACCGAGGCAGGCAAGGAAAGCCCCTATCGCAACCGCCCCATCGAGGAAACCCGCGATTTGTTCAGAAGAATGACCGAGGGCGAATTCGAAAACGGCAGCCTCGTTTTGCGCGCTAAAATCGATATGGCATCGCCCAATATGAATATGCGCGACCCGGTTATCTACCGCGTTATGAAGGCGCACCACCATCGCACAGGCGACAAATGGTGTGTTTACCCGATGTATGACTTCGCGCATCCCCTTTCGGATGCTCGCGAGGGCGTTACCCATTCGCTTTGCTCGCTTGAATTCGAGAATCATCGCCCGCTTTACAACTGGTTCTTGGAGGTTTTGGAAATCCCGACTCCTCCGCGCCAGATAGAGTTTGCGCGAATGAACTTAAACTACACCTTAACCAGCAAGCGCAAATGCTTAAAGCTGGTTAACGATGGCTTGGTTTCGGGCTGGGATGACCCCCGAATGGCAACCCTTTGCGGTATGCGCCGCCGCGGCTTCCCCGCCGAGGCAGTTAGAGCCTTCGTTGATAAAATCGGCGTTTCCAAGGCTAACAGCGTTATCGATTATGCGCTGCTTGAATCCTGCGTTCGCGATTACCTCAATGTTGAGGCTGACCGCGCAATGGCAGTTCTTCGCCCCTTGAAGGTTATTATTGATAACTATCCCGAGGATAAGGTTGAGCTTATTGAGGTTGAAATCAACCCGAACAAGCCCGAGCTCGGCAAGCGAACCGTTGAGTTCAGCCGCGAGGTTTATATTGAGCAGGATGACTTCTGCTTGAATCCTCCCGGAAAATATTTCCGCCTATGCCCCGAGCGCGAGGTTCGCCTTAAGAGCGCATACTACCTCAAATATGCTTCCCACGAATGCGACAGCGAGGGCAACATTACCGCAGTTCACTGCACCTATGACCCCGAAAGCTTCGGCGGAGAAACCCCCGACGGAAGAAAGGTTAAGGGAACCCTTCATTGGGTTTCGGCTAACCACTGCGCAAGAGCAACCGTTCGCCTTTATGACCGTCTTTTCAATGTTTCAAATCCCTCGGATGAAGAGGGCGTTTCGAGCTTTGCGGATAACCTTAACCCCGAATCGTTAACCGTTCTTGAGGGTTGTGCGCTCGAAAAATGCATGCTTGATGCTAAATGCGGCGACCGCTTCCAGTTTATGCGTCAGGGCTATTTCTGCATCGATGCCGATTCAACACCCGACAATATAATCGTTAACCGCACCGTTGCGCTCAAGGATTCCTTTAAAACAAAATAACGAGGTGTTATTATGAAAATCAAAAACATTGTTGAAAAAATTGATTGGTATTATCCTTGGCTGACCGCCTGCGAATGGGATAATGTTGGACTTTTGGTTGGCGACTCGGATGCCGATGTTGAAAAGGCTGTTGTTGCGCTCGACTGCACCCATGAGGTTCTTGATTTTGCAATCGCCGAAGGCGCTACCGCAGTTGTTACCCACCACCCCGTTATTTTTGACGGTCTCAAGAATGTTACTGCCGAGAGCGTTATTCACAAGGCAATAAAAAATGGCATCTCCATCATTTGCGCCCACACTAACTATGACACAGGCGCAAACGGCGTTAACGATATTCTTTGCCAAAAGTTAGGTCTTAACATAACCAAGCGCCTTATGATTGATGGTCTTCTCATCCCCGGCGGCGAATGGAACAAATCCCTTTCGGCGCAGGAGCTCGCTCTTCGTTGCCGCGATAGCCTGCTCGCAACACATATTGCCTTCAGCGATGGCGGAAAGCCCATTAAGAAGGCTGTTGTTTGCTCAGGTGGCGGCGGAAGCATGCTTCGCGAGGTTATGGCTTCGGGCGCCGATGCCTTCATCACAGGCGAAGCAAAGCACAGCGATTTTGTTGCTGCCAAGAACGCAGGATTTACACTCGTTGTTTGCGGCCATTTCGAAACCGAGGATATCGCCGTTGCTCCCCTTGCTGCTCTTCTTAAGCGCGAGGTTCCCGGCGTTACATTTATCGAATGTCACAAAAGCCCCGTTAACCATATATAAATAGGGGTTGAAAAATTTTACCGTTTGTGGTATCATACCTAAGTTGAATAAGGGTTTCGTTCCCACTAAATGCTATGACGAAGAAAAGTAGTTCTCCTGCGCGCCAAGAGAGGGTTGGTCGGCGGCTGAAAGCCAACCTGCGTTTTAAGGTTTATGAAGTTCACTTCCGAGCAGTTTAGCTGAAACAGGCGTTTCGCCTTTATTAGGCTTGACCGTTTAGGCAGCGTTATTTGTCCTTTGAGTGTTCGCTTCGGCGAAAATGCGGGTGGTACCGCGGAGCAAGATTTTTTCGGCTTCGTCCCAATCTTTGGGACGGAGCCTATTTTTTTGGAGGTTTATTATGAAAGAACAGTTAGCGCAAATTCGCCTGACCGCACTTGATGCAGTCAAGGCAGCGCAAACCGCCGCCGACACCGAGGAACTCCGCGTTCGTTTCCTCGGCAAAAAGGGTGAGGTTTCGGCAATACTTAAATCGCTCGGTCAGCTTTCGGCTGAAGAGCGCCCCGTTATCGGTCAGCTCGCAAACGAGGTTCGCGCCGATATTGAAAAGGCTTTGGCGGAAAAGAAGGAAGCCCTCGGCAAGGCAGCACTCGCTGCAAAGCTCGAGAGCGAGAAAATCGATGTTACCATGCCCGCTAAAAAGTGCACTGTTGGCGGACTTCATCCGCTTAACACCGTTTTGGCGGATATGATTGATATTTTCCAGTCGATGGGATTCGATGTTGTTGACGGACCCGAGGTTGAAACCGATTATTATAACTTTGAGGCCCTCAACATCCCCGCCGACCATCCCGCAAGAGATATGCAGGATACCTTCTATTTAGGCGAGAACATCCTTCTCCGCACCCAGACCTCGGCTGCACAAATCCGCACAATGAAAGACCGCAAGCCCCCCATCCGCATCGTTTGCCCCGGCCGCGTTTTCCGCGCCGATGAGGTTGATGCAACCCATTCCCCCGTTTTCCATCAAATGGAAGGTCTTGTTGTTGATAAGGGCGTTACCATGTGCGACCTTAAGGGCGTTCTTGAGCAGTTTGCCCACGAGATTTACGGACCCGACACCAAGGTTAAATTCCGCCCCTCCTTCTTCCCCTTCACCGAACCCAGCGTTGAGGTTGATGTTACCTGCTCCGAATGCGGAGGCAAGGGTTGTCGCGTTTGCAAGGGCTCGGGTTGGATTGAGATTTTAGGCGCAGGTATGGTTCATCCCAATGTTTTGCGCGCCTGCGGAATCGACCCCGAGGAATATTCAGGATTCGCTTTCGGTATCGGTCTTGACCGCCTTACCACCACCCGCTATAAAATCAGCGATATACGCCTGCTTTTCGAAAACGACAAGCGTTTTCTTGACCAGTTTTAAAGGAGGAGTATAGAGATGAAAATTTCGCTTAATGCGCTTAAATATTATGTTGATATAAATGTTTCGGTTGAGGAGCTTTGCGACCGTATGGTTATGGCAGGCTTCGAGGTTGAGGAAATTGTTGACCTCTCCGCCGAGATGAAAAATGTTGTTGTTGGTAAAATTGAGAGCATAACTCCCCATCCCGATTCCGACCATCTCCAAATTTGTCAGGTTAATGTTGGAAACGAGGTTCAACAAATCGTTACAGGCGCTCAAAATGTTTTCGAGGGCGCTTATGTTCCTGCCGCACTGCACGACTCCTACCTTCCCGGCGGAGTTCACATTAAAAAAGGCAAGCTCCGCGGCGTTGAATCGGTTGGTATGCTTTGCTCGGGCGAAGAGCTTAACCTCAAGGACTCGGATTATCCCGGCGCCGAGGTTAACGGTATTATGATTATGGATGATAAATATCCTGCAGGTACCGATATGCGCGAGGTGCTCGACCTTTATGACTATGTTATTGATTTCAAAATAACCGCTAACCGTCCCGATTGTCAGTGCATTATCGGCGTTGCAAAGGAAATCAGCGTTGTTTTAGGCGTTCCCTTCCGCGCACCCAAGACCGACTACACCACCGTTGGCGGCGACATCAACGACTACATTAAAATCGATGTTGAAAACTATGAGCTTTGCCCCCGCTATGTTGGTAGATTTGTTAAGAATCTCCGCATCAAGGAATCTCCCCGCTGGCTTAAGTCTTGCTTGAAGGCTTCGGGAATGCGCCCCATCAATAACATCGTTGATATCACCAACTTTGTTATGCTCGAAACGGGCCAGCCGATGCATGCCTTTAACTATAACCAGCTTGAGGGCAAGCACATCATCGTTCGCAACGCTAAAGATGGCGAAAGCATTCAAACCCTTGATGAAAAGGTTTATGAATTAAACAGCGATATGCTCGTTATTGCCGATGGCGAAAAGCCCTCCTGCCTCGCAGGTATTATGGGTGGTCTTGAGAGCGAAATCGAAAACGACACCAAGGACCTCTTCCTCGAATCGGCTAAATTCAAGCGCGATAACATCCGCCGCACAGGCAGAACCCTCGGTATCCGCACCGAAGCGAGCGGAAGATTCGAAAAGGGCGTTGACATTGTTAATGTTGCTTATGCCATGGACCGCGCACTCTCGCTCATTTGCGACCTTGACGCAGGCGATGTTGTTGAGGGCGTTATCGATTGCAATGAAGGACTTCCCGAGGAGCGCGTTATTAAGACAAGCGGCAGCGCTATTTGCGCTTTGCTCGGCGTTTCCATCCCGACCGATAGAATGGTTGAGATTCTCAAGAGCCTCGGCCTCGGCGTTACCCAAAACGGCGATGAAATAACCTGCAGCGTTCCCTCTATCCGCAGCGATATTGAGGGCAAGGCTGACCTCGCCGAAGAGGTTATGCGAATTTACGGTTATGACCACATTATAGGCACACCCATGCGCGGCGCCGTTATGAGAGGACGACTCCTCCCGCAACGCTTGGCCGAAAACCGCATTAAGGCAGCTATGACTGCTATGGGCGCCCGCGAGATTATGACCTATTCCTTCATCAGCAGCAAGGCAACCGCTATGCTCGGTCTTCCCGAGGGCGATGAGCGCCTTAACACCGTTAAGATTTTAAATCCGCTGGGCGATGAATATTCAACCATGCGCACCCAGCTTATAACCAGCCTGCTAACCGTTCTTTCGACCAACTATAATCGAAAGATTCCCGCCGTTCGTATGTATGAAGTTTCCAAGCGCTTCATCCCGAAGAGCCTGCCCATAACCGAGCAGCCGCTTGAGCTTCCCACCATGTCAATCGGTGCTTACGGCAGCGATGAAGATTTCTTCACATTAAAGGGAATGGTTGAACAGGTGCTCTCGGAGTTTGGCGTTACCGCCAAATTCGCCCGCGCTGATGAACCTTATCTCCACCCCGGCCGTCAGGCATATGCAACCGTTAACGGCGAGGTTGTTGCAGTTCTCGGCGAGGTTCACCCCGAAACTGTTAAGACCTTCGAGCTTGCCGACCGCACCTATGTTGCCGAAATCAAACTCGATAAGCTTCTCTCGACCCCGAAGGAAAAGGTTATCTATAAAGCCCTTCCCAAGTTCCCCGCAGTTAGCCGCGACTTTGCGCTTCTTTGCGATATCGATTTGCCCGCAGGCGAAATTGAGGACACCATCCGCAGCGCCGCAGGCAAGCTTTGCGAAAAGGTTGAACTCTTCGATGTTTATATCGGCTCGCAAATTCCCGAGGGCAAAAAGAGCATCGCTTATAATGTATCTCTTCGCTCTCTTGAGGGAACACTTGATGATGAGCAGATCGACCGCGTTGTTGGCAAAATCATCAAAAAGCTCGGCGAAATCGGCGCAACTTTGAGAGGTTAAAATATTTTAACCATTTTTATGCTTGCATAAATTAATATTTTGTTGTAATATTTGCTTGTGAGGTGTTTATTATGAATGATAAGACTATGACCTTTTCTATAGGAAACGAACAGGAGCAAGAGATTAGAAGAATTTTGCTCACGGTTTATGATGCCCTTAAAGAAAAGGGATATAATCCCATTAACCAAATCGTTGGTTACATTCTTTCGGAAGACCCCACATATATCACAACCCATAACAACGCTCGAAGCCTCATTCGCCGCATCGACCGCGATACGCTGCTTCAGTCGCTCGTTAAATATTATCTTACCGATTAAATTAAAGAACCCGAGAAAACTCTCGGGTTCTTTTTTATTTCTCTATAACTGCGGCGCTGAGCGAAAAGCTTTGGTCGCCGAATTTTAAATCGAATGTGAAAACATTTTTAAGGTTTAGAGTTGAAGGCATCAGTCGCAGTTCGCTAATTCCCCTGCCCGAGGCTTTAGATAAAGCTTCGCGCCTTGTATAGATGCTATAGAAGGCTGCCGCCTTATCGGGCGCATCGCAAAGCAAAAGGCATTCATCAGCCGAGAAAAAACCGCTTGCGATTTTTTGATAATCGCGCGGAGTATGCCCCTCGATGTCAACCCCCGTTTCGCCAAAGCGAACTCTTTTTTTGAAAAGCTGCGCTTCCTTCGGCAGGGCGGCTTCGATGCTAATCGGCGTTTTTGAGCAAACCGCAGCGGCAACCGCGCCCTTCGAATGCGACAAAGAAAAGGTTATTGCGCCTTCGGCGAGATAGGGTTTGCCGTTTTCGGTTTTTAAGGCCTTTTCCTCCGAAAAATCGGGATAAACGGAGGATAGCATATATTTAAGCAATGTCCAAGCCGCAGCGTGCGGGTCGTTATCGCTCGGCATAGCCGCAACATATAGCATATCCATCGCCTCCTTTTATAAAAATTTTAACCGCTTTTTCCTTTATAGTCAAGTGCATAATACTCTTGACAAAACACCCTGATGATGCAATAATTTTATTAGTATTTTAAAGAGGAGATGTGCTCTTGCTTAAACGGGACTTTTTAAACCAACTTGAGCAAAACCTTGCTCATCTGCCCCATCATAAACGCGACCGCGCAATACATTATCACAGCGGAATTATTGATGGTAAAATTGAGGCAGGTATCAGCGAGCAGGATGCTATTGCCGCCTTCGGCTCGCCCGAAAAGGCAGCTCTCGAATTCATAAACGGCGGAAAAAGCGAATCGAAACACCGCTTTTCCAAAAAAATCAAATCAATGCCAACGGCGCTCCGCCTCACCCTCTCGACCGCAGCGGTTGTTTTTTGCATGATGCTTATTGCGGCGGCCTGGGCATTTTTGCTCTCGGTTTATTTGCTGGCAATAACCGTTGCCCTCGGCGGCTTGGCGATTATCGGAGCGGGCGCTTTTATGTGCTTTGCTGTTAATCCTCCCGTTGGAGTTTGCGTTATCGGTCTTGGCATTGTTGTTGCCGCCGTTTCGCTTTTCCTCTTGGGCCCCGCACGCGCCTTCACTAAATTTACATCTCTCTTTTGCGGATATATCATCGGCAAGATTCGCGGACTTTTGGCAAAGGAGGCGCTTTCCGTATGAAACTGAGCAAGCTTTATATTATTGCAGCCGCCTTCTTATTGGTCGGCATCATTGTTTTCACGGTTGGATTCGCCATGCTCGGCTTCGATTTCTCGAATTTCGATACCGAGCCGGTTTACACACCTATTAAACACACCGCCGACAGCAGCATCACCAGCATCGTTATTAAGGATGACGGCGCCGATATTCGTTTTATAGAGTCGAGCGATAAAAAGATTCATATTAAATATTATGAAAACACCATTCGCACCTACGAAATCTCGGAGAATGACGGCATCTTGAGCATCGAGCTCAAGACCAATCCGAGTTGGACCCAAAAACTAAACCTCTCCCGAAGCACACCCGTTGTAACGGTTATGCTCCCCAAAAAATGGAGCGGAGATGTTTTGGCGGAATCGCAAAAGGGCGATATTGAGTTTGACAGCATTAAGGCAAAAAATATAACCGCAAACGGTACTGCCGGAGATGTTAAACTCATCGGCTGCACCATCACAGGCAACCTTACCGCTTCGGCAAAGAGCGGCAATCTTGAGCTTTATAACAACACCGTTTCGGGAGCCGCAAGACTTTCGGCATTCAAGGGCAACCTTTTAGCCCAGCTTATAAGCGTTAAAGACCTTTATGCCGATGCCACCCGCGGTTATATTACATTGGCGGATGTCAGCGCAACACAAAACATCTTCGGCGAATGCACAAGCGGCGATATTAGACTTAGTTCTCTAATCGCCAAGCAAAGCATCACCCTTATAAGCGCAAACGGAAGCATCCGCGGAAGTTTAAAAGGCTCTGCCGATGATTATTCCTATAACTGCAGCGCGCAGGATGGCTCCTGCAACCTCCCCGAAAGCCAACTCGGCGGAAAAATCAACCTCAACCTTCGCACTTCGAAGGGCGATATTGAGGTTCATGTTACCGAAGAAGAATAAAATTAAATGGCTCAACAGGGTTATCCCGATTGAGCCATTATTTTTTTGCGATTTTTATCAAATTATCCTTGACTTTACTATGATAAAGTGATAATATGTTAAAGTAATAAATTTGCGAGGTATTTTAATTATGAAAAAAATGCAAAACGCATCAAAAGACCGCCTTTTTAAGGCTATTCTTAATTTAAAAAGCATCGAAGAATGCTATGATTTTTTCGAGGATGTTTGCACCATTAAGGAGCTTTCCGATATGTCGCAGCGCCTTGACACCGCTATATTACTCTATGAGGGTATGAGCTATCAAAAGATTTGCGAAGAGGTTAATGTCAGCACCGCAACCATTGGCCGAGTAAGCAAATGCTTAAACTATGGCAGCGGCGGATATAAAAAAGCAATCGACCTTTTAAAAGCGGAGGATAAATAATGGATATTCGCAACCTTTCTTGGAGCGCTGAAGAGGGCATCGCCTTTGCGCTTCGCGGACTTTACGAGAAATACGGTTATTCCCACTACCGCATGAGCAAATTCGAGGAATACGACCTTTATGCGCGAAACAAGGACTTCCTTATTTCGGACAGTGTTATAACCTTCACCGATATGGATGGTCGCCTTTTGGCGCTCAAGCCCGATGTTACGCTTTCTATCGTTAAGAATCTCAACGACAAAGAAAACTTTGTTAAGAAGCTTTATTATAACGAAAATGTTTATCGCATCGGCAAGGGAAACCGCTCCTTTAAGGAAATAATGCAAACGGGACTCGAGGCATTCGGCAACATCGACACCTACACCCTTTGCGAGGTTATAACCCTCGCCGCCGAGAGCCTTGCGGCTATATCCCCCGATTGGGTTTTGGATGTTTCCAACCTCGATATTTTATCGGCGGTTTTAGAGAAACTGCCGCTCGATGGCAAGGCAAAGGATGAGATTTGGCGCCTTATCGCCGAAAAGAATGCCCACGAAATTGCCGCGCTTTTAAAGCTCAATAATGTTGATGAAAACGCGATAGCGCTGGTTGCTAAACTGGTTAGCACAAGCGGAACCGCTGATGAGGTTTTAGCCGAGATTAAGCTTCTCTTAAAGGGCTTTTGCGAAACCGATGCGGTTGATGCACTCGAGGCGGCACTTTCGGCTATGGATGAGCGCTATAAAGAGAGAATCCGCATTGATTTCTCGGTTGTTGACAACACCAAATATTATAACGGAATAGTATTTAAAGGCTTTATAAAGGATGTTCCAACCGCAGTTCTCTCGGGCGGACAATATAACCGCCTTATGAGGAGAATGGGAAGAAACTGCGATGCAGTTGGCTTTGCGGTTTACCACGACACCCTCGAGCGCCTCTATAGAAAAGAGAACTGCCTCGATGTTGATGCGCTCTTAATTTACGGTGACAGCAAGGTTCAGGACATTAAAGCCGCAACCGAAAAGTTGCAGGCGGAGGGTCTTTCCGTTCTTGCTGAAAAAGAATTATGCGATGATATTAAGTTTGGCCGCCTGTTTTTCCTTGAGGGCGGAGTTTTGAAGGAGAATGAAGATAATGCTTAATGTTGCTCTGCCCAAGGGCAGGCTGGGCGAAAAGGTTTATGCCATGTTTGAAAAGGCGGGTTTCCCCTGCCCTTCAATTAAAGAAAACAACCGCAAGCTCATTTTTGAAAACGAGGAAGCAGGGGTTAGATACTTTTGGGTTAAGCCCTCGGATGTTGCTATCTATGTTGAGCGCGGCGCCGCCGACATCGGCGTTGCAGGCAAGGATATTTTGCTTGAATACTCGCCCGATGTTTATGAGCTTCTCGATTTGAATCTCGGCAAATGCCGAATGGCTGTTGCCGCCAAGGCGGGTTTCCGCGATGATAACCGAACCGCCCTTCGCGTTGCCACCAAGTTTTCCAATATTGCCGCTAACCACTACCTTTCAAAGGGTCGCGATATTGATATTATCCACCTCAACGGTTCCATCGAAATTGCGCCGATTTTGGGTCTTTCGGATGTTATCGTTGATATTGTTGAAACGGGAACAACCCTCAAAGAAAACAACCTTGAGGTTATCGAAACCATCGTTCCCATCAGCGCAAGACTCATCGCCAACAAGGCGAGCTACAAATTCAAATCAGAGCAGATAAACAACCTGCGAAGCGAACTTATGAAAGGTATTGATATAGCATGATTAAGATAATGAAATACGGCGAGGTTGCAGCCGAAGAGATATTCGCTCGAACCGAACCGCAAGTTGATGTTACAAAGATTGTTGCCGATATAATTGCCGATGTTAGAGAAAACGGCGATGCGGCACTTTATAAATATTGCGAAAAATTTGATAAAGCAAAGCTTAACACCCTGCTTGTAACCGCCGAGGAAATCGACGAGGCAGTGGCATTGGTTGAGCCCCGCTTTTTGGAGATTTTAGAAAAAGCGGCGGAAAACATCCGCAAGTTCCATAGCAAGCAGGTTAGAAACAGCTTTATCATCAACGATGAAAACGGAATCGTTACGGGTCAAAAAATCATCCCCGTTGACCGCGCAGGACTCTATGTTCCCGGCGGCACTGCGGCATATCCTTCGACCGTTCTTATGGATTCGATTCCCGCTAAAATTGCAGGCTGCCCCGAGGTTGTTATGGTTACTCCCCCATCGGCAAACGGCAAGATAAACCCCGTTATTTTGGCTGCCGCCAAGGTTGCGGGCGTTGATAAGATATTCAAGGTTGGCGGAGCGCAGGCCATTGCCGCGCTGGCATACGGCACCGAAAGCATTCCGCGAGTTGATAAAATCGTTGGCCCCGGAAACGCATTTGTTGCCGAGGTAAAGCGTCAGGTTTATGGTCAGGTTTCTATCGATATGATAGCAGGACCGAGCGAGATTTTAATCGTTGCGGACGGCGAGACCAATCCCCGTTTTGCCGCGGCTGATTTGCTATCGCAGGCCGAGCACGACCGTTTGGCAAGCGCCGTTTTGGTTACCGATTCGGAAAGCCTTGCAAACGCCGTTAGCCAAGAGCTCGAAAAACAAATCCCAACCCTGCTTCGCGCCGATATTGCCCGCGAATCGATTGATAAAAACGGCAAGATAATCGTTGCCGAGAATTTGATGCAGGCGATTGACATTGCGAACGAGATTGCTCCCGAGCATCTTGAACTTTGCGTTGATAATCCCTTTGATTATCTCGACAGCATCCGCCACGCAGGCTCGATATTTATGGGTCGCAACTGCCCCGAAGCGTTGGGCGATTATTTCGCAGGACCTAACCACACCCTGCCCACAAGCGGCACCGCGAGATTCTCGAGCCCCTTATCGGTTGATGACTTTATCAAGAAAACACAATACACTTATTACACACGCGATGCGCTGAAAAGGGTTGCAGCCGATGTTGGCTTCTTTGCCGAAAAGGAAGGCCTGACCGCACACGCCAAAAGCGCAACAATCCGCACGGAGGATGAATAACTGTGAGCCGTTTTTTCTCTAAAAAATTCTCGGCGCTAACGCCCTATACACCGGGCGAGCAGCCGAAGGATATGCAGTATATAAAACTCAATACCAATGAATCCCCCTTCCCGCCCTCTAAAAAGGCGGTTAAGCTGGCATCGGCGGCGGCAAAGACAATGAAGCTCTATTCCGACCCCGAATGCCGCGACTTGGTTAAGATAGGCGCCGAAACCTTTGGCGTTGCGGAGGATGAAATCCTCTTCACAAACGGTTCGGATGAAATTCTCAATTTTGCCTTTATGGCATTTTGCGATGAAGAGAATCCCACTATTTTCCCCGATATTACCTATGGATTCTATCCTGTTTTTGCCAAGCTAAACGGGATAGCCTATAAATGCAAGCCGCTAAAAGACGATTTTAGCATCGATTTAGCCGATTATAAGGCTCACAAGGGCGCGATTTTCATCGCCAACCCCAATGCGCCGACAGGAATTGCTCTAACGGCTTCGCAAATCGAGGAAATTATACTTGCAAACCCCGATAGCGTTGTTATAATAGATGAGGCATATGTTGATTTCGGAGCCGAAAGCGTTGTTCCGCTAATCCATAAATACGATAACCTTTTGGTTACCCAAACCTTCTCTAAATCGCGCTCGATGGCAGGCGCAAGACTCGGCTTCGGCATTGGCTGCAAAGAGCTAATCCGCGACCTTAACACCATTAAATATTCCACCAACCCATATAATGTTAACCGCATGACTGCCGCGGCAGGAATCGGCGTTTTGATGGACGAGGAATACACCAAAGAAAACTGCAAAAAAATCAGGGAAAACCGCGAATACACACTCAAGGAGCTTCGCGCCCGCGGCTTTTCCGCAACCGATTCGCTCGCAAACTTTGTTTTTGCGAAGAGCGAAAAAATCGGCGGCGAAGAGCTTTATAAAAAGCTTAAAGAGCGCGGAATTTTGGTTCGCCATTTCGGCAGCGAGCGCCTTAAGGACTATAACCGAATAACAATCGGAAGCCGCCGCGAGATGGAAACCCTCATAAAAGAAATTGATAAAATTCTTAAGGAGACAGTATGAGAACAGCAACCGTAAACCGCAAGACTGCGGAAACCGACATTTCTCTAACCCTTAATATTGACGGAAGAGGCGACAGCCAAATTAAAAGCGGCTGCGGCTTTTTAGACCATATGCTTACCCTTTTTGCCAAGCATAGTCGAATCGATTTAACCCTCACCTGCGTTGGCGATACCTATGTTGACTATCACCACACCACCGAGGACATAGGAATCGCACTCGGCAACGCTATACGCGAGGCGCTCGGCAACAAGGCGGGCATCAAGCGCTACGGTCACACCATTTTGCCTATGGATGATGCGCTTATTATCTCGGCTATCGATTTTTCGGGCCGCGCATTTTTAGGCTATGATGTTGACCGCCTTGCTGAAAAGGTTGGCGATTTTGATACGGAGCTTGTTAAAGAATTTTTCTATGGCTTTGTTCGCTCAGCCGAATGCAACCTGCACATTATGGAGGTTGTTGGCGAAAACACCCACCATATTTTAGAGGGTATTTATAAATCGGTTGGTCGCAGCATTCGCGATGCCGTTACCATCGAAGAAAAATTCAAGGATGATATTCCTTCCACAAAGGGAGTTTTATAATGATTGCCATTATTGACTATGGTGTCGGCAACCTGTTTTCGCTCGAAAGCTCGTTTGCGGCTATCGGCGCCGCCGTTACGGTTACCTCCGACCCCGAGGTTATAAAAAAAGCCGACCGCATAATCCTGCCCGGAGTTGGCGCTTTTGGCGATGCCGCCGATAAGCTTAAAAACTCGGGTCTTTGCGAGGTTATAAAGGAAGAAACAAAAAATGGCAAGCCGCTAATGGGCATTTGCCTCGGAATGCAGCTTTTATTCGAACAAAGCTATGAATACGGCGTTCACGAGGGACTGGGACTTATTAAGGGTTCGATTAAGCCGCTCGCTGATGTTGTTGATAAAAATTTAAAGATTCCGCATATCGGTTGGAATGCGCTAAAGATTCATCGCGATAGCCCCATCTTTAAATATATCAAGGATGGCGACTGCGTTTATTTTGTTCATTCCTATTATGCTACAGGCTGCGAGGATTCGCTTATTGCCGATACGGAATATAGCGTTCCCGTTACTGCAGCGGTTCAAAACGGCAACATCTTCGGTTGCCAGTTCCATCCCGAGAAGAGCGGCGATGTTGGGCTCTCGATTTTAAAGGCATTCGCCGAAATTTAAAAAAGGATTTTTAGTTATGATTATTTTTCCCGCTATAGATATAATAGGCGGCAAAGCCGTTCGCCTTTATAAGGGCGATTACGAACAAATGACCGTTTATAGCGATAACCCCGCCTCGGTTGCGCTGAAGTTTAAGGAGGCTGGCGCCACTTGGGTTCATCTCGTTGACCTCGAGGGAGCCAAAAACGGCGACACCCCAAACCTCGAAACCGTTTTGAAAATCAAGCAGCAAAGCGGACTATGCTGCGAAATAGGCGGCGGAATTCGCAATATGGAGGTTGTTGACCGCTATATTGAGGCGGGAATCGACCGCGTTATTTTGGGAACAGCCGCTGTTGAAAATCCCGAATTTTTAAAAGCCGCTATTGAGAAATACGGCGAGAAAATCGCGGTTGGAATCGATATTAAGGATGGTTTTGTTGCCATCAAGGGCTGGCTCGAAAAATCGAAGTTCGAGGCATTTGAGTTTTGTTCGATGATGGAGAATATGGGGGTTAAAACCCTCATTTGCACCGATATTTCCAAGGATGGCGCCATGCAGGGCACCAACCACGAGCTATACCGAGAGTTATCGGAGCGTTTCTCGCTTAACATTACCGCTTCGGGCGGCGTTAGCACACTCGATGATGTTGTTCGCCTTAAAGACCAAAACCTCTACGGCGCTATCATCGGCAAAGCCTATTATACCTGCGCGATTGTCCTTAAAACCGCTGTTGAGGTGGCAAAATGATTACAAAAAGAATAATTCCCTGCCTTGATGTTAAGGATGGCAGGGTTGTTAAGGGCGTTAACTTTGAGGGACTAAACGATGTTTCCTCCCCCGTTTCGCTCGCAAAATTTTATAGCAGCTGCGGCGCGGATGAGCTGGTTTTTTATGATATAACCGCTTCCTCCGATGGTCGCAAACTATTCACGGATATCTTAACCGAAACCGCAAAAAGCGTTTTCATTCCGCTAACGGTTGGCGGCGGAATCAACACCGTTTCCGACTTCGACCGCGTTCTTAAATGCGGTGCCGATAAGGTTAGCGTTAATTCAGGCGCAATTAAAAACCCCGACCTCATAGGCGAGGCGGCAAAGCTTTATGGCGACCAATGCGTTGTGCTTTCGGTTGATATAAAGCGGGTTGACGGAGTTTTTCGCGTTTTTGCCAAGGGCGGTCGCGAAAACACCGGAATGGAAGCCATTGAATGGATTAAACGCTGCGTTGGAAACGGCGCGGGCGAGGTTGTTGTTAATTCTATCGACACCGACGGCGTTAAAAAAGGCTTCGACCTTGAGATGTTAAAAGCGGTTTGCGAGGCGGTTTCCGTTCCCGTTATTGCCTCGGGAGGCGCCGGCTCGATAAACGATTTTATAACCCTGTTTAAAACCCTGCCGCAGGTTGATGCAGGTCTTGCGGCATCCATCTTCCATTTCGGCGAGGTTGCAATTAAGGACCTCAAGAATGCGATGAGCAAAAACGGAATCTACACTCGACTTTAAGGAGAAAAAGTTATGATAAACATTGATGAACTTAAATTTGATGACCGCGGTCTTATTCCCGCTATCGTTACCGATTCGGTTAGCGGCAAGGTGCTGACACTTGCATATATGAACCGCGAAAGCCTTAAAATCTCGATGGAAAAGGAATTAACCTGCTTCTATAGCCGCTCGAGAAATGAACTTTGGCTAAAGGGCGAAACCAGCGGAAATTATCAGCATATTGTTTCGATAACCGCCGATTGCGATAAGGATGCCCTCGTTGTTTCGGTTATTCCCGATGGTCCTGCCTGCCACACAGGCACCGAGAGTTGTTTCACCGCTCCCGTTTATGAAAGCGAAGAGCGAAGAGATTTCTCGCTTGATGCTTTAATGAAACTAATCGAGGGTCGCAAGACCGATAAAAAGGAAGGCTCTTATACAACCTATCTTTTTGAAAAGGGTCTTGATAAGATTCTTAAAAAGGTTGGCGAGGAATGCACCGAGGTTATTATCGCCGCCAAGGCCGAAGATAAGGCTGAAACCATTTATGAGATTTCCGACCTTTGCTATCATGTTATGGTCTTGATGATTGAAAACGGAATTTCGCTCGCCGATATTCATAACGAGCTTGCTTCCCGCCATGTTATTGATAAAAAGGTTAAACAAGAGAAGATGACAAAATAAAAAAAGAACCCTTCAAGGGTTCTTTTTTTATTTGCGGGATGTTGTTCCCCGCTGTTTAAATTTTAGTTCTTTTTAGCGCCTTCGAAGCCAACGAGAAGTCCGCCCGATTCGGCATAAAAGCTGCAAAGAGCAGTTGTTTTTGCGATAACGGGGTTGGCATGCGGGAAACGCTCGAGAATAGCATTTTTGAGCGCAACGGCGGTTTCATAGGCCTGGCAATGATGAATTCTTATCTTGCCGCCCATATAACCGTTGGCGAGGACACTTTTAAGTACTGCCGATAAGGCCTTTTCAGCACCGCGAGCCTTCTCGCTGATTTCCAAGGTTCCTTCACGGCTGGCAACGCCGACAACGCGGATACCCAATATGCCTGCGATTTTAGCAACAGCGGCATTAACGCGACCGTTGTTGGCTAAATTGCGAAGCGACTCAAGGCAAAATGTCAAATGGGTTGTTACGCGATAGGCGTCTATCTCGTTAACGATGGTCTTGAAATCCAAATCCATCGCGATAAGTTCGGCGAGCTTTTCGATTATTAAAGCGCTTTCGGGACCTGTTGAGAGGGTATCGATAACATATCCCTCGGCTCCTTCGTTTTCGGAAAGATACATAGCCAGCGCCGAGTTAGCGGCGTTGTTGCTGCCCGAAAGGCCGCTTGTTATGGTAACGCAAAAAACGCGGTCATAGCCTTCCATCGCGGCAAACCATTCGGAAGCGTTGGGACAGGAGGTATGGGATTTGCGCTTATATTTTCTAAGGTCGGCTATCATACCGTCAACATCAAGCTCTTTGTTATCAACATATTCGCGCTCATCGGTTATGATTTTAAGCGGAACGCTTTTATATTCAACGGCATCAAACTCGAGAATATCGGATGAAGAATCCGAAATTATAATTGTTTTCATATCTTTTCCCCTTTATTTTTCAACAAACATAACGGCATAAACACCGGGGCCTATATGAGCGCCGATGGTTGAGCCGATTTGGCGGGTTTCGCTAACCGAAATTCCCTTTTCCGCAATGCGAGTTTTAAGTTCCTCAACATTTTCGGTTCCATAGGTATAGAGCGCCCAAACGGGGAAACTCTCATCGATTTCATGAGCCGAAAGCTTTTCTATTATGAACTGCATCGCTCTTCCAACGCCAAGACCCTTGCCTATAGCCTCAACCTTTCCCTCTTCGGTAACGGTAACAATCGGCTTGATTTTCGCAAGGCTGCCGATAACCGCAGCTGCGTTGCCGAGGCGACCTCCGCGGCGGAGGTATTCGAGGGTGTCAAGACCTGCATAAACCTTAACCCTGGATTTGAGAAGCTCGCATTCATCGGCTATCTCGGCAGCGGTTGCGCCTTCGCCTATTCTCTTTTCGGCATAGGTCGCAAGAAGCGCTATCATATGGGTTGCAGTCTTGGTGTCGATTATAAAAATGCCATCATATTCAACCATATCCTTGGCAAGGCAGGCAGCCTGATAGGTGCCGCTGAGTGCCGAAGAGAGCGCAAAATAAACCAGCTCATCCCCATTTTCCTTTACTTGCTCAAAGATATCGATAAAGTCCTGCAGCGAGGGTTGAGCAGTGTGCGGAAAGTCCTCGGTTGCGGTCAGTTTTTCATAAAAGCTGTTCGCATCAAGATCGATTCCATCCCTATAATTTTGCTCTCCGATAGTTACTGAAATAGGCGCAAAATAATCAAATCTATCGCGGGAACAATCGGAAGCAGAGTCCACAAGAATTTTAACCATATTAAACCCCTTTTAAATTTCAATAGCAAAATGCATTTATATAATAATATATCATTACCTATTATGTCAATAAAAAACCTACTTCGCCTATCGGCAAAGCAGGTTTTTAACCTTTTAAAAACATAAACACACGGTAATATCAACGAAAAGCGGCAAGTGAGTAAAAGAAAGCCAAAAAGCGAAGGGTGGGACAAAATAAGCGTTTTTTCGCGTTGGTTCTCTCGGGTTTGCGGAAATATTTTTGATGACTATTTAAGCCTAAAATGCCAGCCACAGTCCGTTTTTTGGGACATACGATGCTTTATAATATAAGCACAATAAAAAAGGAGGCGCTAATATGTTTACAGGTTTGGCTTTGTTCTTTTTATTCTATGCTGTTTTGGTGGCATTCGGCATTTAGAATTTATAATCGTTTAAGGAGTGTTTTTTATGGGCATTTTCGGAGATATGTTCGACCTCAACCGCGACGGTAAAATGGATGCTATCGAGGAAGCGGCGGAATTTTCGTTTTTTATGAATATGGTGGATTCCTTGGAGCGTGAAAACGATAGCGATGAGGATGGAGAATCCCCCGAGGAATAGTCGTTTTGGGCTATTGAAAAAGCGGTGTGCAAGATGGTATAATAAAGTATCTGATTTGCATTCGATTTTTGAGGTGATACCGTGGAAAATTATAAAGAAGAAGCCAAAACCCGCTTTGGCGGCAGCGAGGCTTTTTTGGAATATGAAAAGAAAACGGAAAACTACTCTGCCGATAAGTGGCAGCAGGTAAACGATGGACTGCAGGCCGTGCTCGCTCGATTTGCTGAGTGTCAAAAAAATGGCCACACAGCCGATTCCACCGAAGCGCAGGCGCTGGTTAAATCGCTTCAAGCTTTCATCACCGAGAATTACTACACCTGCACCGATGAGATACTGCGCGGCCTCGGTCAAATGTATGTTTGCGATGAACGCTTTAGGGCGAATATTGACCGCAACGGCGAAGGCACCGCGCTATTTATTTCGGAAGCTATTAAGGTACACATTTAAAACTTTAAGGGGGAGAAAAAATGTCAAGACCCGCTAAGCCTATCGTTGCCATAATGTATGATTTCGATAAAACGCTATCAACCAAGGATATGCAGGAGTTTGGATTTATTCCAAATCTCGGCATTAGCTCGGGCGAGTTTTGGAGCGAGGTGGATAAACTGCAAAAGAGCGAAAATATGGACCCGATACTCGCCTATTTGCGCCACATGCTCAAAAAGGCTTCGGAAAAGGGTGTGCCCGTAACGCGTGACACCTTTGTTTCGCTCGGAAAGGGCATTGAATATTTCCCCGGCGTTGAGGAATGGTTCGAGCGCATCGATAACTACGGAAAAGAAAACGGGGTTATCATAGAGCATTATGTTATTTCCTCGGGTATTAAGGAGATAATCGAGGGCTCCTCCATAAAAAAGCATTTCAAAAAAATCTATGCCTGCGAATTTTTATATGATGAGAATAAGGTGGCAGTTTGGCCCAAGTTGGCGGTTAACTACACCAACAAAACCCAGTTCCTTTTCCGAATCAACAAGGGCGTGCTCGATGTTTGGGATGATAAAAAGCTCAACGCTTTTGTGCCCGAGGAGGAAAGACGCGTGCCTTTCAGAAATATGATTTACATAGGCGACGGACTGACCGATGTTCCCTGCATGAAGCTTGTTAAAAGCAATAAGGGACAGTCGATAGCCGTTTTCCCCAAACGCGAGAAAAAGGTTGCCGCCCAGCTGATAGCCGAAAATCGCGTGGATTTTATCACCGAGGCCGACTACCGTGAGGGCAGCGAGCTTGACGGAATTATTAAGACCATTATTGAAAAAATGGCGGTTGTTGAAAAGCTGGTAAGGCTCAACGCCAAGCATAAAAAATCGATAAGCTAATAACAAACCCCTTCGGAGCATCTTGTTTCCGAAGGGGTTTAAAATTTATGGAATGCAAAAGTTAAATACCCTTTCTCACACAAAAATAAGCAGCAGCCAAAAGGCTGCTGCTTGAGATGGTCGGAGTGACAGGATTCGAACCCGCGGCATCCTGGTCCCAAACCAGGCGCGCTACCAACTGCGCTACACCCCGATATTTATTCTTCTTGTTTTATTTTAAAACTCTTAAAGTTGCACATTTGCATCCTGCTCAAAAATGGCAGGCATCCAACTGCGCTACACCCCGTTATTTATTCTTCTTGTTTTGTTTTAAAACTTGTCGGGTTACACATTTGCATCTTGCTCAAAAATGGCAGGCATCCAACTGCGCTACACCCCGATATTTATTCTTCTTTTTTTATTTTAAAACTCGTCGGGTTACACATTTGCATCCTGCTCAAAAATGGCAGGCATCCAACTGCGCTACACCCCGATATTTATTCTTCTTGTTTTATTTTAAAACTCTTAAAGTTGCACATTTGCATCCTGCTCAAAAATGGCAGGCATCCAACTGCGCTACACCCCGATTTTTATTTGTTGTTTATTTGTTTTTTTAATGTTTATCGTTCATCGAGCGGAGCCCTCTTGCGGTTCTCGGCTATAGGCTCGCTACACCCCGATATTTGAATTTAGTGCCGTTTGATTATAATATAGGCGGCGGGGGTTTGTCAACAATCTTTTATTGAAATGTTCATATGTTTATAGTATAATATTATAAACTATGGGCATTTTTTGTTGATTGGAGACTTTATGAATATTCTTTGTATCGGCGATGTTTGCGGACACGCGGGTTGCGAGCATCTCGCGCAGGTGCTGCCGACCCTTAAACGCAACGAAAAAATCGATTTTATAATAGCAAACGGTGAAAACTCCGCCGATGGCAACGGCATCCTCCCCCACTCGATGAGGGCGCTTTTTGATGCCGGGGTTGATGTTATAACGGGCGGAAACCACACCTTCCGCCGCCGCGAGATTTTCGATTATCTCGAAAGCGAGGAGCGCCTCCTGCGCCCCGCCAATATGCCGCGCTCGGTTCCCGGAACAGGCGCTCGCATCTATGATTTCGGAAGAACGACGGTTGGCGTTATTAATCTTTTGGGAACAACCTATATGGAAAGTTTGGACTGCCCTTTCCGCGCCGCCGAAGAGCTTGTTGCTAAACTAAAATCCGATGGCGCAAAGATAATTATTGTTGATTTCCATGCCGAGGCAACCAGCGAAAAACGCGCGATGGGCTTTATGCTCGATGGCAGCGTTTCGGCAGTTTTCGGAACCCACACCCATATTCAAACCGCCGATGAGCAAATCCTGCCCCGCGGCACGGGATATATTACCGACCTTGGTATGACAGGTCCTGTTCAGTCGGTTTTGGGCGTTAAGCCTGAAATTATTATTGCTAAATTCAAGGATAAATTACCCGCAAGATTCGACCAAGCCGAGGGCGAATGCGCCATGGATGGCTGCATTTTCACGGTTGATGACAAATCGGGTCTTTGCTTTAAGGCGAAGCGAGTTCGCGTTTAATTTTTAAGCTTTATTTTTTAGAAAGGAGTTGGTCAATATGAAGTTGCGCGCTGTTTTTTGCGCTATACTGGCGCTCGCGCTTTTGCTTTGCAGCTGCGGAAAGGCCGCCGATAACGGCAGCACCCACGACAGCGACACCACCCAAGCCGAGAGCGGCTATAATATGCAGTTAATCTTCGACCAGACCGACACCTTCAACCCCTTCACGGCCGAAAGCAAGCAAAACAAAGAGCTTTGTCTTTTATTGTTCGACCCGCTGCTGACTATTGATAACACCTTCTCCCCCGTTTATAAAATCGCGCAGTCGGTTACGGTTAACGGCAAATACTGCACCATTAAGCTTAAATCCCTTAAGTTTTCCGATGGCTCGGCGATAACCTCTAACGATGTTATCTATTCGATGAATCTCGCGCTCGAATCCAAAAACTATAAGCATTTATTATCTAATGTTTACAGCAAAAGCGCTCCCGACGGTTTCACGGTTAACATCACGATGCACAAGGCCGACCCCTATTTTGCAAACCTTCTAACCTTCCCCATTATTAAAGCGGGCAGCGAAAACAACAAAAGCGGCGATAACATCGCGCTGCCTCCCATCGGCTCGGGAAGATATGTTTTGGATGAAAAGAACTCCCTGCTCGAAGCCAACCCGCTATATGGCGGCGAGAAAATGAGCATTAAAAAAATCGGGCTTATTAACGCGCCCGATGCCGAAAGCGCCGAGCATTATGTTTCAACCGGAGCGGTTTCGGTTTGCTACGATGACTATAGCGACAGTTCCATTCCGCGAATGAGCGGAATTAAAGATAATGTTCCGCTTAACAACCTCGTTTTCGTTGGCATTAACATGAAAAACACCTTCCTTCGGGATAAACACCTGCGTTATGCGATATCGAGCGCGCTCGATCGAACAAAAGCAGTTGATGATGTTTTTTATGGCAACGCGACCCCCGCAAGCGGTCCCTTTAACCCGCTTTGGGAGGCGGCTGCGGGCTTCCAAACATTGGAAATTGAGAGCAATAAAAAAATTGCTATTGAGAATTTAGAAAAAATAGGTTATAATAATTTAGATAATGATGGATACCGACTTACCTCCGCGGGTAAGAGGGTTTCTCTATCGCTTCTTGTGAACTCGGATAACGCTACCCGCGTTGCCCTTGCAAACCTTATTATTAAGCAGCTTTCGGCGGTTGGAATCGAGGTTAAACTCAAATCGGTTCCCTATAGCGAATATCTCTCGCTTTTAAAGAGCGGCAGCTTTGAGCTATATCTCGCCGAGGTTAACCTGCTTAACAATATGGAGCTTTCGCAGTTGGTTGTTCCCGGCGGCTCTATGGCCTTTGGAATTAACCATGCCGCTGCCGCTCCCGTTGAGGGCGAGCCCGTAAGCGCCGATGGCATTAACCTCACCGCCGCAAACGCGGTTATGGGTTTCTATGAAGGAAAATACACGCTCGGCGATGTTGCCACCGCGTTTATTTCCGAAATGCCGATAATTCCCGTTTGCTACCGCAGCGGTGTTATTATGTTCACGCATAAGTTAAAGACCGTGCCCGAAAGCTCGGCCTGCGACATCTATTTAGGTATCAATAACTATTCTTTTAATAATTAGGAGGTTATGTAATGATTTCGTACGAGACTATCCACGGAACTGTCACCCTTTCCAACGAGTATATGACCAAGCTCATCGGTCAGGCAGTTACATCCTGCTTCGGCGTTGTTGGTATGGTTCCCTATGGCAGCAAGCAAAAAATCCTTGGTCTTGTTTCCAAGAAAGAATATATCGACCGCGGCATCACCGTTAAAGGCGGTATGGATGGCGTTGATATCGAACTTCACATAATTGTTTCATACGGTATGAACATAAACGCAATTGCAAAGAGCATTGTTCATAAGGTTAAATATACTGTTACCGAAGCTACAGGCATCAATGTTAACAAGGTTATTGTTAAGGTTGACGGCATTAAAGAATAACTTCGGCGCACCGAATTGAAGGAGTGTTTTAATTTTGTTTAACGGTAATGCTTTGCGCGATGCGATTATTTCGGGCGCAAACAATATTTCTAACTGCAAACAACGCGTTGATGAACTCAACGTTTTCCCCGTTCCCGATGGCGACACAGGAACTAATATGTCTATGAGTATCGGAAATGCTGCTCGCGAGCTTGCCCGCCTTGAGGGCGAGAGCGTTAGCCGCGTTGCCGATGTTGCCGCTTCGGCTTTGCTTCGCGGCGCAAGAGGAAACTCGGGCGTTATTACTTCGCTTTTATTCCGCGGTTTCTCTAAAGGCTTTAAGGGTGCCGATGAGATAACTCCTCAAAACCTCGCCGCAGCATTTAAATATGGCGTTGAATCGGCATATAAGGCTGTTATGAAGCCGACCGAGGGCACCATTCTAACCGTTGCCCGCATCGCTTCGGAATATGCATCCAAGGCTTCCGTCAAGGGCAAGAATGCATTAGAAGTTTTTGAGGCTGCTCTTGAGGGCGCAAACTGGGCGCTCGAACAGACCCCCGAAATGCTTCCCGTTCTTAAAAAAGCAGGCGTTGTTGACGCCGGCGGTAAGGGCTTTTGCGTTATTTTAGAGGGTATGTATTCGGTATTTAAGGATGGCGTTATTGTTGCCGCAAGCGGCGCCGATGATGAAGGCGAAGCTGAAGTTCGCAACGCTGCAGCCGAGCTTGAAACCGAAATCACCTTCACTTATTGCACCGAGTTCATCGTTACCCGCGATGAAGAATGCAAGAAAGAGCCCGCCGAGCTTCGCGCTTACCTTGAAACTATAGGTGACTGCGTTGTTGTTGTTGATGATGAGAGCATCATTAAGGTTCATGTTCACACCGACCATCCCGGCAACGCCATTGAAAATGGTCTTACCTTTGGTCCGCTCGTTAACCTTAAGATAGAAAATATGCGCGACCAGCATGAGCGCCAAAAGCACGATAAGAAGGAGCGCAAGGAAGCTCCCGCTCAAAATCGCGCTCGCACCGAGACCTATGAGCCCGCTCCCAAGGAGAATCCTGTTGGCTTCGTTTCGGTTTGCGCAGGCGACGGAATCGAGGAACTCTTCCGCGATTTAGGCGTTGATTCGCTCGTTAGCGGCGGTCAAACCATGAACCCCAGCACCGATGACATTCTAAAGGCCATCGAGCTGACCCCCGCCGAAACCGTTTTTGTTTTACCCAACAATAAAAACATCATTATGGCTGCCGAGCAGGCTATCCCGATAAGCACCCGCAAGGTTATCGTTCTTCACACAAGAACCATCCCGCAGGGTATTTCGGCAATGCTCGCATTCGACCCCGAGGCTGACGATGAGCAAAACACCATTGCCATGCGCGCCGCCTACAAGAAGGTTAGCACCGGTCAAATCACATTTGCCGCCCGCGACTCCGACTTTGAGGGTCACCAAATTAAGAAGGGCGAGCTGCTCGCATTGGATAACGGCAAGGTTTCCTTTACCGATACCGACCTCTTCCACTGCGTTCATAAATTGACCAAGCAAATGCTTAACCGCGACAGCAGCTTCGTTACCGTTATCTACGGCGAAGATGTTCCCGACCACAAGGCCATGGCTCTCGAATCGGAGATGAAGGCCAAGTTCGGCAACAAGGTTGAGATTACCTTCATTAAGGGTATGCAACCGATTTACTACTTTATCATCTCGGTGGAGTAAAGATGAAGCAAAACATTCAATATTTAAAGGGCGTTGGCGAAAAAAGAGCGCAGTTACTTAAAAAACTGGGTATCGATTCGGTCGATGCCCTTTTGCGCTATTATCCACGCGCTTATGTTGATTATCAAAACATTAAGGATATTGGCGACTGCGAATTCTATGAAACGGTTTGCGTTAAGGCCGAAATAGTTAGTCCCATTGAGGAGAAAAAGGTTCGCCAAGGAATGGTTATCTACCGCTTTACTGCGGCGGATGAAACGGGAGAAATGAGCATTACGCTCTTTAACCAAAAATTCCTCGCGAACAAGCTGCACATGGGTAGGACCTACCTTTTTTATGGCAAGATGAATGGCGGACTTTTCCTTCGCGAGATGTCCTCGCCCGAGATTAAGGAGGAAAACTTTGCGGGAATCCACCCCGTTTACCACGCCTCCCAATCCATCTCCTCCTCGACCATCGAAAAGCTGGTTAAAACCGCGTTAACGCTTCCTATCATCGACCCGCTACCCGACTATCTAAAAGAAAAATATAAGCTGCCCGACCTTTCCTCGGCGCTTGCTAACATTCATTTCCCAACCTCGCCCGAAGCGCTTGCCTCGGCGAGAAGAAGGCTGATGTTTGAGGAGCTTTTTCTTTTGCAAACGGGACTTTGCCTTCTAAAGCAAAGAAAAGAACAAAAATCGGGCGCGGTTATCGACCCATCCCCGCTCGGCGAGTTTTTATCCTACCTGCCCTATAAGCTGACTGCGGCGCAAGAGCGGGTTATAGGCGAATGCCTTGACGATATGAAAAGCGGCAAGAAAATGAACCGCTTAGTGCAGGGAGATGTTGGCTCGGGCAAAACTGCGGTTGCCGCGGCGCTTATGTTCGTTTGCGCCAAGGGCGGCTACCAATCGGCTCTTATGGCGCCGACCGAGATTTTAGCCGAGCAGCATTTTAAAACCTTCAAAAAGCTTTTTGGCGATTCTCTTAATATTGCGCTGTTAACCGGTTCAACAAAGAAATCCCAAAAGGATAAAATCAAAGAGGAACTTCTAAACGGAAGCATCGACATCGTTATCGGCACCCATGCGCTGATTGAGGATAATGTTTCCTTTAATTCCCCTGCCCTTTTCATAACGGATGAGCAGCACCGCTTCGGCGTTGCGCAGCGCGACCGCCTTTCGGGCAAGCAACTGGGAGTTCACACCCTCGTTATGTCGGCAACGCCGATTCCGCGAACGCTGGGACTTATTATCTATGGCGACCTTGACATAAGCGTTATTGATGAGCTTCCCGCAGGGCGCACTCCGATTGAAACCTATCAGGTTGGAACCGCGCTTCGCGAGAGAATTTATAAATTCATAAAGAAAAACATTGCCGAAGGCAGGCAGGCATATATTATTTGTCCCTTGGTTGAGGAGGGCGAAACCGACCTCACCTCGGCGGAGGAATACCATAAAAAACTGCTCGAGGGCGAGTTTTCGGGATACCCCATAGGTCTTCTTCACGGCAAAATGAACGCCAAGGACAAGGATGCCGTTATGAAGGCTTTTGCCGATGGCGAAATCAAGCTGCTTATCGCAACAACCGTTGTTGAGGTTGGCGTTGATGTTCCCAACGCTACGGTTTTGGCTATTGAAAACGCCGAGCGTTTCGGCCTTTCGCAGCTGCATCAGCTGCGCGGAAGGGTTGGAAGAGGCAGCCATAAATCGACCTGCATTCTCATTTCGGATGCAAAAAGCGAGAACTCCGCAACCCGTTTTAAAACCATTTGCGACACCACGGACGGCTTTAAAATCGCCGAGGCCGACCTCAATCTTCGCGGTCCCGGAGATTTCCTCGGCAAGCGGCAGCATGGTCTTCCCGACCTTAAAATTGCGAGCCTGCAAAGCGATATGAACGCGCTTATCGTTGCCCGCGATGAAGCGGCGGCGCTTATAAGCGCTGACCCCGCGCTTTCGGAATATCCCGCCCTTCTATCGGCGGCGCGAGAGCTTTTCCGCTCCGCAAACACTCTCTAAAAAAAAGAAAACACACCAATTTTCATTGGTGTGTTTTCTTATTATATCATTTTCTCGGGGTTTAGAAGCTCTTTGGCCTTTTCTTTTGTTAAAAGCCCCAACTTTTCGGCCGCCTCGGCAAGGGTTATATCCTCGCTATAGGCGCATTTTGCAACCCGCGCGGCATTCTCATAGCCGATTTCCTCATTAAGGGCGGTTACAAGCATTAAAGAACGCGAAAGGTTTTCCTCGATGCGCTTCTTATTGGGCTTTATGCCAACAACGCAGTTATCCTTAAAGGACACCATAGCATCCGCCAAAAGATTTACCGACTGCAAGAAAGAATAAGCCGTTACGGGCTGATAAACATTAAGTTCAAAATTGCCCTGAGAAGCGGCTAGCGAAACGGTTGTATCGTTGCCGATAACGCGGGCGGCAACCATTGTTACCATCTCGCATTGGGTCGGGTTAACCTTACCAGGCATAATCGAGCTGCCCGGCTCGTTTTCGGGAATGAAGAGCTCTCCTATTCCCGCGCGAGGACCCGAAGAGAGCAAGCGAATATCGTTGGCTATCTTCATAAGGTCGCAGGCAAGCGCGCGCAGAGCGCCATGGGCAAACGCGATATCCGAAAGCGAGGTTAGGGCGGAGAATTTATTTTCCTTCGATTTGAAGGGATAGCCCGTTTTAGAGGAAATCTCTCGGGCAACCTCTTCGCCAAAGCCGCTCGGAGCATTGAGCCCCGTTCCGACTGCGGTTCCGCCGATTGCAAGCTCCGAAATAAAGGGAAGCGCCGCCAAAACCGCCGATAGCGAATTCTCAAGCGATGCGCGCCAGCCGCTGATTTCCTGCGAGAGGGTTAGCGGCACGGCATCCTGAAGATGGGTCCTGCCAACCTTGATAACATCGCGGTTTTCCTCCTCGAGGGCATAAAAAGCCTCGATAAGAGCGGTTGCGGCGGGAATTAGCTTCTCGTTTATTTCGCAAACCGCCGCCAAACGCATCGCGCTCGGGAAGGTATCGTTTGAACTTTGCGACATATTAACGGTATCATTCGGGTGAAGCAATTTTTCGCCCGCTATAAGGTTGCCGCGGTTGGCGATAACCTCGTTTAGATTCATATTGGTTTGGGTGCCGCTGCCTGTTTGCCAAACGAGAAGCGGGAAAGCGTTATCATGCTCTCCCCTCTCGATTTCCTCGCAAACGCGGCAAATAAGCTCGCATTTTTCGGGCTCTAACTTCGAGAGCGCGCAGTTCGCCTTGGCGCAAGCCGCCTTTAAAACGGCAAACGCCTTTATAACTGCGAGGGGCATTTTTTCATCCGAAATTTTAAAATTTCGGCGGCTTCTCTCGGTTTGCGCGCCCCAAAGGCAATCACTGCCAACCTCGATTTCACCCATAGAATCATGTTCTATTCTAAAATTCATTTATAACACCTTAAAACTCTACGCCGAATTTTACAAAGCTGAAATTATCGGTCCATGCAGGCTTGTTGGGGTCATCCGACCAACCATGCTTATTAGTGAAGGTTGCGGGGCCAACATCATAAACCTCGCCAGCGGGCTTATGATGGGGTCCTAACATATTGCGGTTGCCCGAATAAAGCTTGAACACAACCTCGTTCTCGCCGTTCTTAAGATAATCGGTAACATCGAGAACATGGGGAGTGAACATAAACATTCCTGCATTCTTGCCGCCTATGAACACCTCGGCACAGGGGGCGTTAAGCGCGGCAAGCGAAATCTTATAACGGGTGTCGTCCTTCTTATCGACATTAATGGTTTGAGAAAGCTCTAAAATGCCGCTGAAGAAGAGATGACCATCCTCGGTTACGGACTTGATATTAACGGTTTCGGGGCGGGCGGTTAACGCGAAGTTCTCGCCTGCGAAGATGGAGCGGCGCGGACCATAGGTTAACTCATCCAACGAACGAACGCCGAAATCGCCATAGAGATAGATGCTCTCAATTTCGGTATCATAGGTTAGCTTGTTGCGCTCGGTTTCATCAACATTCTCGCCGAAGATAACATCATAAACCTTTTGGCTTTGATAGAAATCGGTGTCGAGGATGATAACATTCTCGCCCTCTTTAACAAAGGCGGTTATATCCATCTTGCGGAAGGATTTATCAACCTCATAGCCGATATCCTCAAACTCGGCATCGGCACCGTTTATAGATAACTTAAACTGCGAGGGGGTTTCGGAGAGAAGATAAAGCTTTGAGGGAACCTCCTCGGCAAAGAACTTAAAGCGAAGCTTTGCGCGGCAGGGCTTCTTTAATGCCAAGAGTTCGCCAAATAGGGTTATAACAGCCTTCTTGGGCTGCCACTCGCCGCCATCAACCGAATATTCGCAGCTATCGAGGGTTAGGGTGTTGAGGCTGCCGCCCTCGCGCTTCCATTCGGGCGCAAACTTAAGGGTTTCGGCCTTCTCTTCGGCTACCTCGGCGCCACCCTTGCGAGCCAAAATAACCTTTGCCTCCCAAGGAGCAAACTCGAGGTTGGCGATGGTTTTGCCATCCGCAACTTTAGAAGCAATCGGCGCCTCCTTTTCGGTTACAACATCGAAAAGCGAAAGCGCATATTCGCCAACGGTTTCGAAAACGCCGCCGCGAACATCGTTCTCAAGATTGATAAGATAGAAGAACTTCTCATCATCAACATGGCGCTCGGCGATATGAACGCGAGCAAGCTCGCCGTTTTCGGTTTTGAGAGAGGGCATTTCAGCGGTGTGGAGCGGGGATAAATCCTCTTCATCAATCATAACCGCATATTTGCGCAAATTCTCAACGCGCTCATCATAGCGACCGTTAATCATCTCGGGGATAGCGATAGCAAAGAGCTTGCCGCCATTTTCGGCGAATTCCAAAAGCATTTCATAGGTATGCTCATCGATAACCGAAAGTTTCGGGATAAGCACGCTCTCATATTCGCATTTGCCGATAACGAGCTTGTTGCCCTCAACCTTACCAAAGCGGCGCATAATAACCTCGCTGCCGTAGTGGTGGAGCAGGTGGGCATCGTTGAGCCTATCGGTGAAGGCATCATAATAATCGCTATAATAATCGAGCGAGCGGGAGTTTTCGTTTGCGAATAAGAGCGATGCTGTGAAAATCGGGTGGATTACAAGCAGCGGAGCAGGCTCGGCAGCGGTGTGGAGCATTGAGCCGAGCTTTGCAAAATATGTATTAAGTGCGGCATAGGCGGTGTTATACCACGGAAGCTGCATAAAGAGCGCCGCAGGATAATCGCGCTTGCGAAGACCGCGAAGAGTGTATGCCTCGAGGTGCTGACAAATCATGGATATGCCGTTAACATACTGCCAGCCTGCGATAAGGCGCAAATCGTTGGGCGAAACATCCCAGCCGCAAAGGGCGAAGGATTCGGTTATGGTTTGGCGACCAAGCTGGGCGGCAACGCTTCCGAGCTGTTTTGCAGCAAGGGCGCAGCCTATCTGACGGCCGAGCCAATCAATTCCAGGGATATGGAAATATTCATAGCAAGCCATACTATCGGCAACGGCGCGCACCTGAGTGTTGAGCTGAACATCGCACATAACATGACCTGTTGACATACAGTTATGCTCTTCGCACCAATCATAGATAACCTTAAGGAAGCGCTCGCGATAGAGCTCGCCAATCATCTTCCAAAAATCATAGCGCACCGCGAAGGTGTTAGAATAGGTGCCGAAGAGGGCGGGAAGATTCTCGATAAGGCTATAGCCATAGCGCGACTGAAAATCGTTTTCGAGAACATGGGACCAGGGGAAGTTAAGGGTGTTGTTATACTGGGGTTCATCGGTGAAGAAGCCCTTTAAGGTCTTGCCGAATTCATCGGCGAAGCGCTTATAATATTCCTCATGGGTAACCTCAACGAAATATTTGATGCTGTCGGGATTGAAGGCATCGATATAATATTTGTTAACAATGAAATAAATCGCGAGAACGCCCTTCTCGGCCTTATCGGTCATTTCATATCCCTCATCGGTTACTTTATAAAGACCGATTAAATGCTCGGGAACGGTTTCATCCTCTAAAATTTTAGAGGTCATTTTCTTTTGCTGCCAATCGAGTCCGCGCGAAGGAACGCGACCATCAGCGAAGCCGCTGGGCCAACCGTTTTCATCATAAGCCCAGGCATCCATGCCGAGCTTCTTCGCCTCATCGATGGAGGCGGCAACCATTTGATACCATTCCTCACTTAAATATTCGGTTTGAAGACCGCCGCGGGCATGCATGAAAAAGCCGCCGTTAACGGTATCGTTCATAATGTTTACCTGGCGGCGGATTTCATCCTCCTCCAGCTTATCATTCCAACTCCAGAAAGGAAGGGAGCGATGATTTTTTTCGTTTGCGAGCAGTTTTTTTATATCCATAAAAATACCTCCGAAGGGGATTTGTTTATACACCTTTATATTACCATTAAAATCGCCAAAAAGCAACATTATTTAGAGCCAAAAAGCGGCTTATGAATTAAAAAAACCACAGGCATTCCCCTCGCCATAAAAAGCAAAGAGAATGCCTGCGGTTTAGAAAGATTGATGGAGTGTCTTCAACAAAATGAAAAAGCGATTTATGCGCAATGGGCGCCTCTTCCGCCCTCATGAACTCTATAGGTTTTAGCGCCGCTCTTGCGAGCCTTGCGGCAGCGCCAACGCTCGGCGATTTTATCTTCGAATTCGATTAACGCCTTCTCCTTCCAAAAGGATAAAATAACAGCTCCTAAAAGCACGATTTCGATTATGGTTTGGATTAAGAATTTAGTAGTCATTTTTTCGTTTCCTCCCGAAAAGAACATTTGTTCTTTTTCTTTAATCTCATTATAATACGGGGCTTTTAATTTGTCAACCCCCTTTTTACATTTTTTATTATAATCTCTCCACTGTCCGCAAAACGGGACTTTGCTCGGCGATTTTTAGGGTTTTTGCGTTTGTTTTGTTGTTTTGCGGAATATCTTCCGTTAAGGTCGGATAATGCTTGCGGAATGGGCGGGCTCTCCCCTGCGCTGCTTTTTGTTGCAAAATAAATATGAATATGCTATAATTTCCTTGTCACACAGTTTCATATTTTTAAACCCCTAGGGAAACATACTTTGGTAAAAGGTGTTTCTCTCTTCTTCATATGCCTAGGGGTATTGAAATTGTGTGACAACAATGAGAGACTTCACTTTTTCGGTGTGTCTCTCACGAGACACACTTTTTTTATTTTGTGGGGGAGTTAAAAATGACAAAACAAAACATTGATATTACGATGAACAGAAACCTCGGCACTAAATGGTTCATGTTTTACACCAAGGTAAAACCTTGGTTACACTTCTTTTTTATCTTCGGAAGCATCGGAGAGTTCGCGGAATATACCGACCTATATATGCAATATTGGTGGTTGACACTATCTTTTGTTTTCAAAATTTTACATTCCATATTATGTATCGCTGTATTTATAAAATCTCGTGGTAGATATATTGACTTTGTTCCTTTTGTGAAAGTCGTTTTATTCTTTGAAACTATTAGTTTTGCTTACCAACAAGCGGTAACGCAATACATCTCAAATCTATTTGAAACCGAAACGGCTATTAATTCATTTATGGTTTTATTTGTTATTTACTTTTTATTGTGGTATATTTTAAACGTGAACTATTTCAATAAAAGAATTAACTATGGTGCATCGGATACGGATATTGAAGAAGCCAATCACAAAGATTATGATGATTGTTCAGAGTATATTGATTAAAGAAAAAGGAGCGGGAGGCCGCTCCTTTTCTTTTGTTTTTATTGTTGATATTTTCCACTTATATAAGTATAATAATTATATATAACTTTTTAGGGGGACTGGGTTTTGGATTTTAGACAGTTCTGGGATAATCTTGAAGGCAAAAAAATTGCTATGTGCGGTATTGGAGTTAGCAACTCGCCGCTCATTCTTGACTTTTTAAATAAAGGCGCTCGCGTTTATGCCTGCGATAAGCGCAGCCGCGAGCAAATAGGCGAACTTGCCGACCGCATTGAGGCGGCAGGCGCCGAGCTTCGCCTCGGAGAGGGCTACCTCGACAATTTAGAGGTTGACATAATCTTCCGCACACCGGGCATGAGTTTCCATTTGCCCGAGCTTTCAGCCGCCCGCAAAAAGGGCATCGCCGTTACAAGCGAGATGGAGGTTTTCTTCGACCTTTGCCCCGCAACCATCTTCGCCGTTACAGGCTCCGATGGCAAAACAACAACCACAACCCTTATTGCCAAGATGCTCGAATGCGAAGGCAAGACGGTTCATGTTGGCGGCAACATAGGCACTCCCCTGCTCCCCATCATTGATAAAATCAAGCCCGAGGATTTCGTTGTTGTTGAATTATCCTCGTTCCAGCTTATCTCCATGCGCAAGAGCCCCGATGTTGCGGTTGTTACCAATGTTGCGCCCAACCACCTCGATGTTCACAAGGATATGGATGAATATGTTGAGGCAAAGCGCAATGTTATTCTCCATCAAAACGCCTTCTCGCGCACCGTTCTCAACTATGATAACGAAATAACCTATGGCTTCCGCGCCGATGCTCGCGGTCAATCGCTCGGCTTTAGCCACGAGCGCAAGGTTGGCAACGGCTCTTGGTTGGATAGCGAGGGCGTTCTTCATATGTGCTATCGCGGAATCGATGTTCCGATTCTCGACCGCAAGGAAATCGCAATTTTAGGCGACCATAATGTTGAAAATTATCTCGCCGCCATCGCAGCGGTTTGGGGATATGTCAGCGCCGACTGCATTCGCACGGTTGCCCGCACCTTTATGGGCGTTGAACACCGCATTGAGCTCGTTCGCGAAAAGGATGGGGTTAAATATTATAACGATTCCATCGCCTCGAGCCCGACTCGAACCATTGCAGGTCTTAAGGTTTTCGAAAAGAATGTTATCTTGCTCGCGGGCGGATATGATAAGCATATTCCCTTTGAGCCGATGGCACCCTATATTAACGATAAGGTAAAACTGCTGCTCTTAACGGGTCCGACTGCCGATGCTATCGAAGCCGCGGTTAAAAACGACCCCACCTACACAGGCAGCTGCGAGATTATTAAGCTTGCAAACCTCGCCGAGGCGGTTTCGGTTGCTCATAAGAGAGCAAAAAGCGGCGATGTTGTAACCTTAAGCCCCGCCTGCGCGAGCTTTGATGCCTTCCCCAATTTTGCCGCAAGAGGCAACTATTTTAAGGAACTGGTGAACAAACTTTGATAGACACTATCGAACTATTAAAACAGCTGTCTGACAGCGTTTTTATCGGACACAAAAGAGATGCACTGAAAATCGCCGAGCAAATGCTTGGCGATTTTGCCGAGCGCAAAAATCTTTTCGGCGGCAACGAGGCATTTCTAATCAAAGGCGAGAGCGAAAAAACGATTTTGCTCGAAGCTCATATTGATGAAATAGGATTCACTGTTACCTCGGTTTCGGATAACGGCTTTTTAAGCGTTGCAGCCGCGGGCGGATTCGACCTTCGCGCGCTGCCCGCCACCCGAGTTACGGTTCACGGCAAGGAGGACATCCCCGCAGTTTTCACGAGCATTCCTCCCCATCTCTCGAAGGATGATGCCGTTTTCGATGATATTTCAAAGCTTTATATCGACACGGGACTCGGCGAGAAGGCCAAGGAGCTTATCTCGGTTGGCGATTTCATAACCTATCGCCAAAGCGCGCAAAAGCTTTTGGGAACAAGGGTTACGGGCAAATCGCTCGACAACCGCGCGGGCGTTGCAACCCTCCTTTTGGTTGCAAACCTGCTTCGCGGAAAAACGCTGCCCGTTAATGTTTTGATTTTATTTTGCAATCAAGAGGAGCTTGGCACACGCGGCGCCGTTACTTCGGCGTTTGCGCTGGGCGCTGATGAAGCGATTTGCGTTGATGTTAGCTTCGGCGATTTCCCGGGAGTTTCGCCCGCCGAGAGCGGCAAGCTCGGAAACGGACCGATGCTCGGCAATTCCCCGATTTTGGATAGAGCATTGACAAGCGCCCTTAAAGCCGCAGCCGAAAAGCTCGGCATTTCCTATACCAATGAGGTTATGGGCGGCAAGACCTCGACCGATGCCGATGTTGTTTCGATAAGCAAAGAGGGCATCCCCACGGCGCTCGTTTCTATCCCCCTTCGCAATATGCACAGCTCCACCGAGGTTGTTGACACCGCTGACATCGAATCGGCGGCTAAAGTCATCGCCGAATATATTTTAAACGGAGGTCAAAAGAATGTTTGAACTGCTTAAAGACCTCTGCAATCTAAACGGCACTTCGGGTCGAGAGACCGAAATTCGCGAGCGAATCATCAAGGAAATAGACGGTTTTTGCGATTGGAGAATCGACCCGCTCGGCAATATTATCGCCTTTAAAAAGGGCAAGAAAACACCCGCTGAAAAAATTATGCTCGATGCTCATATGGATGAGGTTGGCTTTATTGCAACCTATATAAACGAGCAGGGACTGATTAGTTTTTCGGCTGTTGGCGGGATTAATACTGAATGTATTCTATCGAGTCGCGTTGTTTTCGAAAACGGAACGGTTGGCGTTATCGGCAACAAGCCCGTGCATCTTCTCTCGGCTGATGCGCGCAAAAAGCTGCCCGAGGTTGATAGCCTTTATATTGATATCGGAGCAAAGGATAAGGCGGATGCCGAGGCGCATATTTCGCTCGGAGATACCGCAGTTTTTGCGCCCGATTTCCAAGAAAACGGGGACATCATAACCTCGAAAGCTATCGACGACCGCGCAGGCTGCCTTGTTTTAATCGAGCTTATAAAACAGGACAGCGAATATGATTTTTATGCCACCTTTACGACCCAAGAAGAGGTTGGCACCCGCGGAGCGGCAACCGCCGCTTATTCGGTTGCGCCCGACTATTGCCTATGCCTTGAAACTACAACCGCCTCCGATATTGAAGGCGTTGATGGCGGCGCAAGGGTTTGCCTTATCGGAAACGGTCCCGTTATTTCGTTTATGGACCGCGGCACCCTCTATGACCGCTCGCTTTTCGATTTAGCGAAAAGCCTCGGCATTAAGCATCAAGTTAAAACCGCAGTTGCGGGAGGCAACAATTCCGCCGCTATTCATAAATCCCGCGCAGGGGTTAAGACCCTCGCAATTTCCGCGCCCTGCCGCTATCTTCATTCGGCTTCCTGCCTTGCAAGCCGCGAAGATATCAAGGGAGTTTTAGAGCTCGCAAAGGGAATGATTTCGGCAATCGGAGGACTCACAAAATGATTAAACTCTTAACAAGGTTTGAGGGCGGCAACATAGCCGACCCCAACTACATAAAAATTGCCGCCAGCATCCGCGCTTACGGACTTGAGCGCCCCTTCCTGTTTGCTTGGAAGCAAAACGACACCCTCATTTGCCGAATCGACGGCAATATGACCATCTATGGCGATAATTTTGACCCCGAGGAGATGCGAAGCTTTATCGCCGCGGTTGGCGCAAAAACGCTCACCTGCAGCGTTGCCGCCGCCGAAATGCTTTGCTATGAATATAAGACCTATAATGTTCTCATAAGCGAGAAGGGACTCTCGGTGCCCGCTGATTTCGAGCCCTCCTGTGATGAGGTTTATAACCTCCTTAAAGAGGGAGAGGACGGGGATATTATCCTCCCCGAGCGCACCGCGTTTATTGCCGATTTGTCCCACCGCATGCGCCACGGAACCGCGCTCGCAGCGGTTTATAAATCCGCGGTTTGCGTTGTTCCCTTTATAGCCGACAGCGGCGCGCTTATTTGCGGCGTTGCAACCGAAAAAGGTGCTCGCGGCAGCGGTTTTGCGGGAATGTGCGTTGCGGGAACCGTTCAAAAACTTGCGCGCCCGACCTTCACGATTTGCTCGGATGAATTAGTTCCGTTTTATAAAAAATTCGGCTTTAAGGACTTCGGCAAAAACGCTGAAATTATTTTTTAGGTTTTGGTTGATTTTAATTTTGTTTTAATGTAATATTATACTATGATGATTAGAAAGGAGGATGCATTGTGACAAGAATTTTTGATAGCTCGGCGCTCTCGATTTTCCCGCTATCCGATGGTATGCTTTTTGCCTATTGCCATTCGCTCGAAAACGAACGCATGACGGTTGGTTTTAAGTCTATTTCGTTTGATAACGGCGCTATGTCCAATGTCACTCCCGATTTCTTCTCGATTGCCAAGTTTGGCGCAAAATATAAATCGTTTTTATCCTCGCTAACCAATCCCGTTACCTGCAAGGTTGCATATTTGCCCAACGGCAACCTCTTTATCGCCGATGATAAGGGCGAATGCAAGATAATCAACCGCGATGTTTCGGTTGTTTGGAGCGGCAACCTCTCGCATAAGGACTCCCCTGTTACGGGCGTTGCGGTTGACGGAAACTCAATTTGGTGCTCTTATAAGGACAGCGGCATTTTAGTTCGCTATAACACCCGCACAATGCGCGATGAGCTTCGCCTCGGCGGCGGAAAAAACACCGTTATAACCGCCCCCAAGGGAATCTATATTGCCGATTCCTTGATGCGCGTTTGCGACCCCGTTGAGCAAAAGATTTTTGAAATCGACCTTTCTTCATATGCGATGAGCGTTTATCGCGAGTTTGATGAGCCGATTCATCAATATATTAAAATCGGTATGCGCGAAATCGTTTTGCTTGATTCGGGAATCTATCTTTTATAACAAAAAACCTCCATCGTTGATGGAGGCTTTTTTTATTATCTCTTTTCGATTTCTTGAGCAACCTTTTCCGCTATTTCGCCAACGCGCTCGAAATCCATCGCGGCGATATAATGCTCTTCGAGAGCATCATGGATTTCCTTGGCTTGGGCAATAATCTTAATTGCCTCGCGCAAAAGCTCCTCGCTTGCCCTTCGGTTAAAGCCCAAGCTTTGCTTATGCTTTGCAAGCCCCTTCATATCCATAAACCGCCTTGCATGAATGCGGCGGGTTATTCCGTCGGGATGGGTATAGCGGTTTTCGCTGACAAACGCGAGCGAAAGCGAAGGAATTAAAATATGGTCAATAACATCGGGGCTGATGGCATTATAGCAGGTTATGATTTCCTGACCCAAGCTTAATGCCTGCCTTCTTATCTCCAAAAGAAAACACTGCGAAACCGCGCCGCTCGAATCCTCAATAGCAATAACGGTTTTAAAATAGGGCGCGATGCTGTTTTTTAAAAATATCAGCCCTTTGGGGGTTATGCCCGATAAAAAACGCTTATGCTCGCGGGCTGCGGCGCCCTTTTTCATAACCCGATGGCAGGTTTTTTGAGCCACCTTTTTTATTTTTTGCTCATCCAAAAGCGAGGCGGCAATTTTTCGGTTTTCGGCGAGAAGCTCCCCTGCTGCGGCGATATAACGCGAAGCGCGGGAATGCGCCGTTTTGTTTTGGCGGGTTAGGGCGATTATCTCCTGCTCGCTGCCCTCAAGTGCATTATTATCAAGGCAATCAAGAAGGTTTATAACCCTCTCGCAAACGCCTGGATATTTAGGGTCAACAATATGCGGCGCGGTGCCATCCATTATAACGGTTTTTCTATCATGGAAGATAGCAGCATCGAGCGAATCGGGGTCGCTGCTGCAGGGGCAAAGCTCAACCCTTTCGCCCTTTTCGGCGAAATGCGCCGCCAATGCCTTCATCATCGAGGATTTGCCCGTTCCGGGTCCGCCCTTTATTATGTAGGCGCGCCAGCCAAGGTCGGCGCTATAGCTATCGGCAAAAAATGAGCAAAATCCCACTGCCGAATTGGCGCCCAAAAAACTTTTGAAAAGCGTTGTTATATCAAACATTTAATCACTCCTCTTCCCTTCATACTATTCGGAAATGAGGTTTTTGGTGTTGATTTTTAGGCTTTTTTATGTTAAAATCTTGCTTGCGAGCATACTAGACGGCTGCGGACACTTTTTGGTGTCTGAGGAAAGTCCGAGCATCATAAGGCAGGATAGCAGCTAACGGCTGCCGAGGGTGACCTTAAGGGAAAGTGCAACAGAGATATACCGCCTCATTTTTGAGGTAAGGGTGGAAAGGCGAGGTAAGAGCTCACCGACCGACCGGAGACGAATCGGTCCTGTAAACCCTATCCGATGCAACGCTAAATAAGGCTATACATTCGCCTGATGTGCCTTGAAAAGCGGCTGGAGCAGTAAAGCGATTTACTGTCGAGATAGATAGTCGTCCACGACAGAACTCGGCTTATAGGTAAGCTCGCATTAAAAAAAGCACCGATTTAATCGGTGCTTTTTTATTTTATATATCATGCAAATGAAGCTTTAGCGAGCTTCGGTTCATATGAACGCTCATAACAAGACCAATTCCCGCAAAGAGGAACAAAAGCGAGGTTCCGCCCGCCGAAAATAGGGGCAATGTTACGCCGATAACCGGCAAAACCGAAAGACACATTCCGAGGTTTATTATGGTTTGACCCGCGAACATCGCGAAAACTCCGATGCAAATAAACCTGCCGAAGGGTTCGCTCGTGCTCTTGCCGATTTTTAAAATTCTAATGCAAATCGAAACCAACAAAAGCACAACAGCAAGGCAGCCGAGAACGCCGAGCTCCTCGCCTATAGAACAAAAGATAAAATCGTTATGGCCTTCGGGGATGCCATCCTTAACTTGGGTTAGAGGACCGCGGAAAAGGCCCCTGCCGAAGAATCCGCCGTTGGCGAGCGCGATTCGACCGCGCCACTGCTGCCAGCCTGCTCCCAAAAGGTCGGCTTCAACATTGAACATATTTAGGATTCGCTCGCGATGGTCATCATTAAGCAGGAAGAAATATGCCAGCGGGGCGGCAATTATTGCCGAGCCGAATGCCGTTACCCAATACCAAACCTTGAGTCCCGCGGCGAACATCATGGATAGGAACATAAGCGCGAAGATAATGGCCGTTCCAACATCGCCCTGCACAAAGATGAGGGCTACGGGGAAGCCGCCATGCACCGCCAAAAGCAGGGCATTTTTGAGCTTGTTTATCTCGCTGCCGACATGGCCTAAATGAAGACTGAAGGTTATTATAAATCCAATCTTTAAAAGCTCGGAGGGCTGGAACGAAAATCCGCCAATCATAAGCCAAGCTTTATCATCGGTATTGCCCGGGGCATAACCGATAAAGAAGGTTAGCAAAACGGGGATAACCGTTAAGGCGGCAATCAGCGGCCAAAATCGGGATAATCGGCGATAATCAAAGCCCGACAGGAAAATAACCACAGCCATGCCAATCAAAAGCGCAGCCGCCTGCATGAAAAAATCGCCATATGAGCCTGATGAGCGGGTTGCCGACAAAACCGCCAAGCAGCCATAGCTGCCCGCAGCAAAGCAAAGGGTTAAAAGCATTTTATCGCATTCGCGCCAATAATCGGCTATTTTAAGCCAAAGCCTACTCATTTCGCTCACCTCCGTTTTTAACATTATACTAAAATTTCCGCCCCTTATCAAGTGGCAGAAAACATTAAAATATATAAATATTACTCTTTTATATTAGAAAAAAGTATGTTATAATATTTGTGTATGTTAAGAAGGGAGGCAGGTTTATGGAATATATTGCAAAAAGCGCCGCCGAAACCGAGGCTTTCGCCAAGGTTTTAGCAGGAAAATTAAGCCGCGGCACGGTTATTGCCTTTTTAGGCGATTTGGGCGCGGGGAAAACCTGTTTTACCCATGGACTTTGCGAGGGACTCGAATATGAGGGCGAGGTTTCCTCCCCCACCTTCGCAATCGTTAATGTTTATGAAGGCGGCAAGATGCCCATTTACCATTTCGATATGTATCGCATAAGCGGCTGGGATGATTTGGAAACAACAGGTTATTTCGAATACACCGAGCGCGGCGACGGCATAACGGTTGTTGAATGGAGCGAGAATATCTATTCCGCCCTCCCGAAGGACACCCTTTTTATTAAAATCGAAAAGCTGGATGAAAACATCCGCAGGATTATTTTGAGCGGAGGTGCATTCTGAAATGAAGCTTTTAGCGTTTGAATGCTCGGCAAAGGCGGCATCCTGCGCCGTTTTAGAGGATGGGAAAATTTTAGGCTCGGCATTCAGCAATGTGCCGCTAACCCATTCGCAAACCTTAATGCCGATGATGCAAAATGTTTTATCCTCCATAAAGCTCACACCTGCCGACATCGATGGATTTGCAGTTGCCGCGGGCCCCGGCTCGTTCACGGGAATTCGAATCGGCATCAGCGCGGTTAAGGGCTTGGCGGCGGCAAAAAAACTCCCCTGCTACCCTGTTTCAACGCTGCTCGCTATGGCGCATATGTTTTCATATGAAAACGCCTTTATTTGCCCCGTTATGGATGCTCGCTGCGAGCAGGTTTATAACGCTCTCTTTAGAGCAAGCGCGGGAAGAATCGAACGCCTTTGCGAGGATAGAGCGCTTTCTCTCGATGAACTCGCAACCGAGCTTTCGGGAATCGAGCGCAAGGTTATTTTAGTTGGCGATGGCGCCCATTTAATTAAAGAGAGAATCTCTTCCCCCAATGTTGTTTTAGCGCCCGAACACCAAAGATACCAAAACGCCATAGGCGTTGGTTTTGCGGCGGCGGAATGCTCCGCGGTTTCTCCCGAGGAACTCGGCGCTTATTATTTAAGGCTTCCCCAAGCCGAAAGAGAATTAAAGAAAAGGAGCGAATCTTTATGATAGCTATTGGATGTGACCACGGTGGTCTTGAACTCAAAAATGCCATTGTTGAACATATAAAGGCAAAGGGCATCTCGGTTAATGATTTGGGAATTTATGAAAATCATTCGATTGATTATCCCGATGTTGCGAAGCCCGTTTGCGAAGAGGTTCAAAAGGGCGATGCCGAAAAGGCAATTTTGGTTTGCGGAACAGGAATCGGAATGTCGATCGCCGCTAACAAAATGAAGGGCATCCGCGCGGCTGTTTGCTCCGACCATTTCTCGGTTAAATACACCCGCCTCCATAACAACACCAATGTTCTATGCTTGGGCGGCAGAGTTTTGGGCACAGGGCTTGCGCTCGAACTCGTTGATATTTTCTTGGAAACTCCGTTTGAGGGCGGTCGCCATCAAACAAGAATTGATAAAATTGCAGTTTTAGAAAGGTAGAGGAATTATTATGAAGGCTGTTATCAGCGTTATAGGTAAAGATAAGGTTGGCATTCTCGCTTCCGTTTCGGCAAAATGCGCCGAATACAATGTTAACATCGAGGATGTTTCGCAAACCGTTTTGCAGGATTTGTTCACGATGATTATGCTGCTCGACATCAGCGCCGTTTCGGTTCCCTTCGGCGATTTCGCTGAACTTATGAAGGATTTCGGCGGAGAAATAGGAATGGAAATCCGCGTTATGCACGAGGATATTTTCAATTCGATGCATAGAATATAGAGGGCATAAAATGATTAACACCAAAGAAATTTTAGAAACCATACATATGATTTCGGAGGAAAACCTCGATATTCGAACAGTTACTATGGGCATCTCGCTCTTGGACTGCACCGATAAGGATATCGATGTTGCCTGCGAAAAGGTTTATGATAAAATAACCCGCTATGCTAAAAATTTGGTTAGCGTTTGCGAGGGCATTGAAAAGGAATATGGCATTCCGATTATCAACAAGCGCATTTCGGTTACCCCGATTGCCATTGTTGCCGCCCCCTGCGAATCTAAAGAAACCTATAAATTCGCCTATGCGCTCGAGCGCGCCGCAAGAGCAACGGGCGTTAACTTCATCGGCGGATATTCGGCACTGGTTCAAAAGGGCTTTGCCCCCGGCGACCGCGAGCTGATAGCAAGCATTCCCCGCGCGCTTGCCGAAACCGAGCATATTTGCGCTTCGGTTAACATCGGCTCCACCAAGGCAGGAATTAACCTGGATGCCGTTGCTCTTATGGGCAATATTATTAAAGAAGCAGCTGAACTGACAAAGGATAACGGCTGCATTGGTCCTGCCAAGCTCGTTGTGCTTTGCAACGCTCCTGATGATAACCCCTTTATGGCGGGCGCATTCCATGGCGTTGGCGAGCCCGACTGCGTTATTAATGTTGGCGTTTCGGGTCCCGGCGTTGTTAGAGCCGCGCTCCAAAAGAGCGAGGGTCTCAACATAACCGAGGTTGCCGATTTAATTAAGCGCACCGCGTTTAAGATTACCCGTATGGGTCAGCTGGTTGGAACGCTTGCGGGCGAGCGTCTTGGCGTTCCGTTCGGAATTGTTGACCTTTCCTTGGCTCCTACCCCCGCAGTTGGCGACTCGGTTGCACACATATTAGAAGAAATCGGACTTGAACAGTGCGGCGCCTGCGGAACAACCGCAACGCTTGCGATGCTCAACGACTCGGTTAAGAAGGGCGGCGTTATGGCGTCCTCCAAAATCGGCGGACTCTCGGGCGCGTTCATCCCCGTTACCGAGGATGCCGGCATGATTGCGGCGGCTGAAAGCGGCAATCTTATTATCGAAAAGCTCGAGGCTATGACCGCGGTTTGCTCGGTTGGTCTTGATATGATTAACATCCCCGGAGATACTCCCCCCGAGGTTATCTCGGCCATTATCGCCGATGAGGCGGCTATTGGTATGGTTAACTCCAAGACAACCGCCGTTCGCGTTATCCCCGCTATCGGCAAAACGGTTGGCGACCGCCTTTCCTTCGGCGGACTTTTGGGCGAAGGCCCCGTTATGAGGGTTAACACCTCCTCGCCGCTCAAGTTTATCTCCCGCGGCGGTCAAATCCCCGCCCCCATGCAAAGCCTTAAAAACTAATAAAAAAAGACCGATGGTTTTCCATCGGTCTTTTTTATTTTACAACGGTTACGGAGTTTATCCCGTAATATTCAAATCGTTCCTTTGCGCTCGCATCTATCCGCTCGCCGCAAACAACTATAGGCACCGCAGGCGGGCAAGACACACTCGCAAATGCAAGCACCCTGCCGACACTTTCCTCCACGCTCACCTCTTCACACGGAGAAAGCATAGCCTCACGCACCGACATTACTCTCTCGGGAATGGTTGCCTTGGGCGCTAAAGCATTTATTGCCACACCCTTGGGAATCCCGAGCAATATATCCTGCAATTTTTTTATGTCGCCATCGCAAAGTTGGGGTGTGAACATAAGGGTAAGAAAATCGCGGTCACAAAACTCGCAAACAATACCCTGCTTTGCGAGGATATCAGCCATTTCGCAACCTGTAAGTCCATAGGGCTTGCAGGATATGGTGAGTTTGAGCGGCTCATTGGAAATTACGGTATAGCCGTTTTCTATAAGCCTCGAGCGCAGTTTATCGAGTTTTCCTAAAAAGCTTGATAGCTTTTCGCGATAGCCGTTTGCAAGATAGGCATTTGCCGCATCGAGCGACTGCAATATAAGATACGAGGGACTTGTTGAACCGAAAATGGATAACGCATTTTTCGCCTCAAAGGCAAACTCCCCGAAAACGGATTTTGAGATATGGAGATATGCGCCGCCGCCTAAAACCGGCAAGGTCTTATGCGCCGAATCGCAGCAAATATCCGCTCCGAGATCGATAGGATGCAAAGACTTCGCAAGGAATTTAAGATATGCGCCATGGGCGTTATCAACAAGCAGCAATACCCCATTTTTTCGGCAAACCTCGGATATTTGGGCAATATCAACGGTATTGCCAAGATAATCAGGGCTCGTAAGATAGACTGCCGCGGGCTTTTCATCAGCTATCATATCCTCAAGCTGCTTTGCATTCGGCAAGCATGAAAGATAACTTTCATCCGCATCAGGATATATCCAATTTACTTCGAAATCAAGCAACGCCGCAGCAGATAAAAATGACTTATGGGCATTTCTTCCCGCCAACACCAAGGGTTTTATTCCCCGCGCTTTTGCATATTTCACCGCAAGATACAACATCGCGCGAATGCATTGCGAGGAGCCCTCGGTTGAATAAAATGTGTGCGCACCGAACAATTCGGAAGCGTTTTTTTCGCTCTCCGCAATTATTCCTTTGGCTTCATATAGGCTGTCCGCTCCATCGATTTCGGTTATATCCATAAGCTCTACGCCCATATTTCCCCTGCCCTTATGACCGGGCATATGCAGGCGAATAGGTTCACTCTCCGCATAGCGGCGAACAAAATCACAAATAGGTGTGTTCATTTTATTCTCCCAAAGCGCGGTTAACCGCAACCATAATAGCGCATTCCATACGCTTGCGGAATAATTCACAGCCGTATTCATAAATGCCCTTTACGGAACCTGTTGCATGATAGGAGTTTGCCGCGCAGCCACCCGAGCAATAAAGGCGCGCCCAACACTCGCGACATTCGGGACGGGAATAAACATTACACTCGGCGAATTCCTCGCGAGCGGCGATATTGGTAACGCCTGACCATATATCGCCAAGATTGAATTTTTCCTCGCCAACAAACTGATGGCAGGGATAAAGATCGCCCCAAGGAGTTACCGCCATATACTCTGTTCCCGAGCCGCAACCCGAAATGCGCTTATAGATACAAGGACCGCCCGCCAAATCTATCATATAGTGATAGAATGTGAAGGGGTCGCCCTCTTTATCGCGCTTTATCATAAGCTCGGCAAGCTTTTCATATTGCTCTTTAACTATGGGCATATCCTCATCGGTCAGCCTTGCGGAATCGCCCTCGGCGCAAACCACAGGCTCCATGCTTAACTCGCGGAAGCCAAGAGAAAGCATCTCCTCGATATCCTTAACAAAATCGGGGTTTGCATGGGTAAATGTGCCGCGCATATAATAGTTCTTACCATCGCGCGATTCAACAAATTTTTGGAACTTGGGAACTATGTTATCCCAACTGCCCTTGCCTGCATAGTCAACGCGGTAGCGATCGTGTATCTCTTTTCGACCATCAAGACTGAGCACTACATTCGAGCATTCGCGGTTGGCAAAATCGATAACATCATCATCAACCAATACACCGTTGGTAGTAAGGGTGAAGCGGAAGTTTTTGCCCTTTTCCTTTTCAATGCTGCGCGCATAGGCAACCAGTTGCTTAACAACCTCGAAATTCATAAGAGGCTCGCCGCCGAAAAAATCCACCTCGAGATTACGGCGCGTTCCCGAATTTTCTATAAGAAAATCGAGCGCGCGTTTTCCAACCTCAAAGCTCATCAAGGCGCGGTCACCATGATATTTACCCTGACTTGCAAAACAATAGGCGCAGTTTAGGTTACAGGTGTGCGCTATGTGGAGGCAGAGCGCCTTAACAACGCCTGCGGTCTTGTTTTTGAGTTCTCCCGCCATAGGCTCAAAGGTATCGCGGGTGAAAAGTTTGCCCGCCTGCTTCAGTTTATCAACCTGAACATAGCACTCGGCTATCTCCTCCGAGGCTATATCGGGAAAAAGACCCGAAACCTTGGCAATAACCTCTTCACGCGGCGATTTTTCAAAAAGCGAAATGATTTCATAGGCAACATCATCAACAGCATGGATCGAGCCTGAACAAATATCCAAAACTATGTTATAGCCGCCTAATTTATACTGATGTATCATAAAAAATCTCCTTATGCAAAAATGCCGCCGAAAACGGCGGCATTTTACACCTTACAATTACTTGTCAGCCTTTTTCTCGCAGGGCTGGTTAGCAATACCGCAGCTGGTCTTGCAAGCCGACTGGCAAGAAGTTTGACATTCGCCGCAGCCGCCATTCTTTGCGCTTTCGCAAAGGTTGCGAGTTTCGATGGTTTTAATGTGCTCCATAATAGCACCTCCATGTTTTTTCATTATATAAATGTTACCATATGAGTGGTCTAAAGTCAATAATAAAATGCCTTAAAACTCGGCGTTTTGAGGATAATTACATAAGGCTTAAATAAAGCTCCTTGATTTCGGCAACGCTGGTTGCTCTCGGGTTACCGGGGCGGCAGGCATCATCATAAGCCGACTGCGCGAGGAAATCAACATCCTCGGGTTTAACGATATCCTTTAAATCGGCAGGGATGCCAACATCGGCGGAAAGCTTCTTAACCGCGTTGATAGCGGCAGCGCGAGCCTCTTCGATTGTCATCTTATCAACGCCGCAAACGCCCATAGCAACAGCAATATCACGATACTTCTCGCCTGTTGCAGGAGCGTTATATTCCATAACAGTGGGAAGAATTATAGCGTTTGCAACTCCGTGAGCTGTATCATAAAGGGCGCCGAGCGGATGAGCCATAGAGTGAACGATGCCAAGACCTACATTACTAAAGCCCATACCTGCGATATACTGACCGAGAGCCATACCCTCGCGGCCTGCATCCTCGCCTGCAACTGCGCCGCGCAGCGATTTTGCGATTATTTCAATCGCCTTGATATGGAACATATCGCTCATTTCCCAAGCACCGCCGGTTATATAGCCCTCGATTGCATGGGTTAGTGCATCCATACCTGTTGCGGCGGTAAGACCCTTGGGCATAGATGCCATCATATCAGGGTCAACTACTGCTACTACGGGAATATCATGAACATCAACGCAAACCATCTTGCGGTTAAGCTCGGCATCGGTAATAACATAGTTGATGGTTACCTCTGCGGCTGTACCTGCAGTTGTCGGAACGGCGATAATGGGGGTGCACTTATTCTTGGTGGGAGCAACGCCCTCAAGGCTCTTAACATCGGCAAATTCGGGATTTTCAATTATAATGCCGATTGCCTTTGCGGTATCCATAGAGGAGCCGCCGCCGATAGCAACGATGCAGTCAGCGCCGCTCTTTTTAAATGCCTCAACTCCGTTTTGAACATTTTCAATGGTCGGGTTTGGTTTAATATCGCTATATATCTCATAGGGGATGGATGCAGCATCAAGAATATCGGTTACCTTAGCCGAAATTCCAAGTCTTAAAAGGTCGGGGTCGGAGCACACAAAGGCCTTTTTATAGCCTCTCGCATTAATCTCCGTTGCGATCTCGGCGATCGCACCCTTGCCATGATAACTGGTTTCATTGAGTACAAATCTGTTTGCCATAGAAATTCTCTCCTTGAAAAATATAGTTAGATTTAGCTCTTTATTTATTTTACAGCGAGGAGCTAAAATAGTCAAGTTGTAAGCGGCGTTATTATATTGTTGCAATAGCCTATGTTTTATTGTAAAATATCTACGGAGTTGATACTATGCTTAACATTGATAAAATAAAGACCTATGGTCGCAGCCTAACCGATAATGGCATCACTGCCGATTGGAGCGCTGCGGGAATTGAGTTTACCGCCGAAACTTCGGGCGATATTTTTGTTACCGCCGAGTTTTGGGGCGAAGAAAATCTTTATTTTACCGCATATATAAACGGCGAGGAAAGCCGCATTTGCGTTAAAGATTTCCCCACCGATAAAAAGGGTGTATTCCGTTTTCCCGTTGCTCAAGGTCTCGAGGTGGGACGCTATAATATTGCTCTCATCCGCCAAAGCGAAGCCGAGCGCGGTTGCGCTAAAATATTGGATATCGAGTTTGAGGGCGAATATCTTGAGCGCCCCGAGGATAACGAGCTTCTTATTGAATTCATTGGCGATTCTATAACCTGCGGCTATGCCAACCTCGCGAGTGCCGATATGGACCCCGAAATTTGCCGCACATCGGATTTTGAGGATGCAACCCAGTCGTATGCTTATCTAACCGCCTGCGCTTTAGGGCTCGATTTTTCGATGATAAGCCGCCAAGGAACGGGAATCGTTGCGGGATGGGACTTTTTGACCAACCCCATGGGCGCGATACCAAGGGTTTACCGCTTGAACAACTTCTATCGCGACAACACCCCCTATTGCCCTTCTCGCCTTGCGGATATTGTTGTTATCAATTTAGGCACAAACGATATTTATAAATTTTTAGGCGAAGAACGCGAGCCGACCCTCGGCGATGAGGATTTCATCGAAACCATTCATAAAGTTCTTTGCGATATTTATGAGTTTAACAATTCCCCGAAGATGGTTGTTGCGGTTGGAATGATGACCAACCAAACAGCTCATGAGCCGCTCTATCGTTGGTATGGCGAGGCGATTAAACGCTTCGAGGCCTCAAAGGGGGACAAAATTCATTTTTGCAATCTACCCGAAAACTATGACGGCGGCAAGGCGCATCCCTCGGTTGAGGGTCACCGCGCGGCGGCAGCAGTTTTAACCGATTTTTTAAAGAAAATTATATAATAGGAGTTAATTATGTTTGAGAAAATTATCGGCACAATGAATGATGCTCTTTACAGCTACATTCTAATAATCGTTTTGGTGCTTGGCGGACTTTATTTCAGCCTTCGCACAAAATTCGTTCAGTTCAGGCTCTTGCCCGAGCAGTTTCGCGCCGTAACCGAAAAGCCGGCTGACGGCAAGGGAGTTTCCTCCTTCCAGGCGCTTATGGTTTCGACCGCTTCGCGCGTTGGAACGGGCAACATCGTCGGCGTTTCAACCGCTCTTTGTCTTGGAGGATTCGGCTCGGTTTTTTGGATGTGGGTTATCGCCTTTATTGGCGCCGCATCGGCATTCGTTGAGAGCACGCTGGCTCAAATTTATAAAAAGCGCGGTCCCGATGGCAGCTATGGCGGTCCCGCCCATTATATTGAGGCGGCAACCAAGAAGCGTTTTCTCGCCGTTATTTTCTCGCTCTTTTTGGTGCTGACCTATGGCGTTGGCTTTAATATGCTGGCATCCTATAACCTTCAGTCAACCTTCTCGGTTTATAAATTCTATAACGCCGAGAAAACCCCTTGGATTATAGGCGGAATCGTTGCCGTTCTTGTTGCGCTTTGCCTCTTCGGCGGCGGCAAAAGAATCGTTAAGGTAACCTCTTTTATCGTTCCCTTTATGGGCATTGCCTATATTTTAGTTGCGCTTGCCATAACCCTTATGAACGCCAATCTCCTTCCCTCGATATTCGAGCGCATCTTTAAAGAGGCATTTGATTTCAAGGCGATTTTCGGCGGTTTCTCGGGCTCTTGCATTATGTTCGGCATCAAGCGCGGACTGTTTTCTAATGAAGCAGGTGTTGGTTCGGCGCCCAACGCTTCGGCATCCGCCGAGGTTTGCCACCCCGCAAAGCAGGGTCTTGTTCAGGTTCTTTCGGTATTTATTGATACAATTTTGGTTTGCTCGGCAACCGCGTTTTTATGCATGGCATCGGGAATCGAGCCCTCCTCCGCAATTTCGGGCGCGCCCTATGTTCAATTAGCGATTTCCAAAACTCTCGGCGAATTCGGCCCCGTTTTCATAACTGCGGCTATGATTCTCTTCGCATTCACTACCCTGCTCGGCAACCTTTATTATGTTGATAAGGCGTTTTCTTATATCCTAAAGAAAACCCCGAGCAAAACCTTTAACACCATTTATTATATTATCGCCTCGGCAGTTATTTTGGTTGGTGCGGCATTAAGCGCCGACCTGTTATGGGGAATTGCCGATGTTTTGATGGGACTTATGACCCTTATCAATATGCCGATTATCATCTTCCTCGGCAAATATGCCTTCCGCGCGCTCAACAACTTCACGGCGCAAAGAAAAGAGGGCAAGGAGCCAACCTTCAAGGCATCGGATATTAACCTGCCGCACAAGGTTGATTACTGGAACTAATAAAAAAACAGCAGCTCAAAAGAGGAGTACTCTTAAGGACAGTTTTAAGATTACTACAAATGTTATTTTATGAAAAATCTATTGGTCTGGGTATAAAATGCCTAGGCCAATATTTATTGCCGTAAAATATATTATTTTTCAAAATCCTCTTGACATTCTTTAGAATTTGCGATAGAATTCTAATAGAATATACAAAAGTTGGGAGAAAATTCTATGAATTGCGAAAAGATTATAGTTGAATTGTTAGGAAGAATTCAAGTGCTTGAGGAACAGGTGACGATACTGATGCAAGAAAAAAATCAAGTTCCCGAGCAAAATGCGAAGAAGATTTCTACAGATGACATTCGTCAGCATATTCTTGAATTGAAAATAGCAGCAAAAGATGGAGGAAAGAACTTTATCATTTTGAAATCGGGTGATATTCACAAGGTGTTGGGGCTTAAAAGCGCAATGCCGCAGGTTTGCAATGCAATGCGGCAATCTATGAACGAGGGTGATATTGTATTGCACACTACTCCAAGTGGCAATTCGTCAACTATTGAAATTCAATATAACGTTTAATGGAGGCATATTATGGCAAAGAGAAACAGTAGACTTGGTAGACGAGCAGGTTTATTTATAGGCGGTGCAATGGTCGGCCTTATAAGAGGAATTTTTTTCAAAAACAAGTATTGAGGTAAGATTATGAGTTTATGGGAGTCAAATAACATTGACAAAGTGTGGACGAATATTTGCAAGCACGAGGGAGAAGTGTTTTACACGGTAACAAATAAAGAAATCAAATATGTTGTTAAAGATAATTACATTACTGTTGTTAGCATACCTTCTCACACGAGAATTTCAAAAACAAATTTTGAGAAAGCTTTGGAAATGAATGTTTCCAAACCTTCTGAAATCAATCTCCGTGGGCGAGCTTATATTTACGGCATTATAACAGATAGTCGAATAAAATAATTTTACGAAATAATAATTCTATGACATAAGTAACGCAAATGCACTTTTGACATTGATATGGCAAAGGTTCTTTGCTCACCTTCCGGGAGATAGAAATGCCTCCCTTGTGTAAAGGGAGGTGGCACGCGAAGCGTGACGGAGGGATTGTAATGCAGCGAAAACATAACAAAGACATCGTACCAACCGCAAGAATGTTGAGAAAGAATATGACCAAAGAAGAAAAACACCTTTGGTATGATTTTTTGCGCACATATCCAGTTCGCTTTTCTCGTCAAAAGGTTCTCGGAAGGTATATTGTAGATTTTTACTGTGCAGAGGCAAAACTTATCATAGAGCTTGACGGTTCAGGGCATTATACCGAGCAAGGACAGCAATATGATGAAGAAAGAACCGCCTTTCTTAAGGAATACGGATTGACAGTAATAAGAATACCGAATACTGAAGTACATAAAAACTTTCGGGGTGTTTGTGAATATATCGATCACCTCGTAGAACAATCCCTCAGTCATCTTCGCTGACAGCTCCCTTTACACAAGGGAGCCTTTTTGTTCACCTATAGCTTGTCAATTTTACTGACAAGCACTGCATTTGTGTCCACAACTGCAAAAATACGGCATACCTCTTTCGAGATATACCGTATTTTTGAAAACTGTCCTTTAGAGTGACGCTCTAAAGAGCTGCTGTTTTTGTTTAGATGTTAATATCATAAGCCTTATCGATAAGGATATAATTGTTGCCATGCTTTTGTGCGTTTGCCAAAAAGTTTGCGTTATCCGCTAAAACATTCTCAAGGCTGCAGTCATCGCATAAGCGTTTTTCAATTGCACTTGCGTGGGTCTTAATATCCTCAAAATGATTTTTGATATAATCTTCGCTCATAATAAGGCAATAATATTTGATTTCCTCGAGGTATTTTTCTTCGAAGTCCTCCGCCCAGTTTGGCGGAATATAACAGCCCTCAACGATTAGATTTTGCCTGTTTTCTATCGCGGTTTTAACCATTTCGCGAACGATAGGCCAAAGATAATCGGTTAGGGCGACATCCGAGCTTAAAGGCGTTAAATCGGTGTTACCGCTGCGAATAAGCCCCATTTTAAGATGATCTATGGATAGATAGGGATAGCTATGTTTCTCAAGCATTTTTTGCGCGAGCAAGGTTTTGCCCGTATGGGATGCACCTGTTATTAAAATAATCATTTTTTATCCTCTATTTAGCGGCAAGTTTTTTGAGCGTTTTTCTTATTTCATCGAGCGCCTCGCAGGAAGATTCTATTCCCATAACGGCGCCCTCAATGGGGCAAACTCCATCCCCCGCACGGTTAATAATATGGGGCACAAGCGTTTCATAAAAAACGGCGATACCGTTTCTATCTAACACCCTTTTCCCCTCTTCGCTTATTATGTTTGCCCAAAGCTCTTGAACCCCGAGCAAGACATATAGATGCGCCGCACCCGCACCAACCGTTTTATCGGCGGCGCTGAAGGCTGAAAACTCTTCGCCCGATTCCAAAAAATCGATTAACGGTTTAATGCCGCGAAGGGTTGAATGATGAACCTCATCCCCCGCCAGCAACACGCAGGTGTAGCCGTTTTTTGTTAAAATTTCTTTAGCACGCAAGGTGTCTTTATTCATAAACTGAAACTTCCTTTAAGCAAAAGGGCATCACATTTTAGAGATGGTTTTTAGATGCTCTCTAATCAAAATGCTTTGCGGGCAAATATCCTCACATTTGCCGCAACCGATGCAGTCGCTCGCCGAGGGTTTATCCTTTGGGAAATTCTCCTTTGCTTCGGCGGCGGTTATTTTAGCCATCTTATATTGGTTAAAGCCCAAGAAAAGCTGCGAAATCGGGATGTTCCGGGGGCAAACCTCGGCGCAATAGTTGCAGCCTGTGCAGGGGATTTGGCTGGTTTCTCGGATAATCTCGCGAACGCGGTCGGTCGCCTTCAATTCGCGCTCATTCAAGGCAGCAAAATCGCCGAATGTTTTCATATTATCGGCAAGCATATCCATATTGCCCATACCCGAAAGCACCAAAAACACCTCGGGATAGCTCGCGGCATAACGAAGCGCATAGGAGGCATAGCTGCCGCCATTTAAATCATCTAATATCTTTTCGGCCTCGCTGGGCAGGTTAACGAGGGCGCCGCCCTTAACGGGCTCCATAACGATAACCTTTTTGCCATGCTTAACTGCAACATCATAGCACGCCTTGCTTTGGATGGCAGGGTCATCAAAATCGAGATAATTTATTTGCAGTTGAACCGCCTCAATAAAGGGTTGCTCGGTTAAAATCATATCGAGAATATCGGCAGTGTCATGAAACGACATCGCGATATGCTTGATTTTGCCCTGCTCTTTTAATTTTTTAACAATCTCGAAGGTGTTGCATTTTTTGTGCTTTTGGTAGTTGGTGCGGGTTAAGGTGTGGAACAAATAGAAATCGAAATATTCAACGCCGCACCATTTAAGCTGGTTCTCAAAAAAGGGCACAATATCCTCTTCCTTTTCGAAAAACCAATCGGATAATTTGTTGGCCAAAATGAAATCCTCGCGGTTATAGCGAGCGGAAAGGCAATCGCGAATGGCGAGCTCGCTTTTGCCATCGATATAGCCATGGGCAGTATCGAAATAGTTAAAACCCGCAGCGATAAAGGAATCAATCATTTTGGAAAACTCCGCATAATCAACCCTATCTCCATCCATTTTAAGTCGCATACAGCCAAAGCCCAATTTGTTTTTAACAATATCGAATGCCACAGCGTTTACCTCACTTTCCAATATGTTTAGATTATAACACGGATTACTGCGGTGTGCAATAATGTTTGATGACACACGGTCGCTCCCTCCTTGTTCGAATCCCTTATCTTTTAGTAATAAAGCAAAAAAGCACGACCTTTAGTCGTGCTTTTTTGCTTTATTGGCCCGCCCGAAGGGATTTTTCCGGCGCAACGCGCCTATCGCCTCGCTTTGCTCGTTGCCCGCGTCGGCAAAAACAGTTCCCCGAACTGTTTTCTTCCGCTTCGCTCCCTCCTTGTTCGAATCCCTTATCTTTTAGTAATAAAACAAAAAGCACGACCTTTAGTCGTGCTTTTTTGCTTTATTGGCCCGCCCGAAGGGATTTTTCCGGCGCAACGCGCCTATCGCCTCGCTTTGCTCGTTGCCCGCGTCGGCAAAAACGATTCCCCGAATCGTTTTCTTCCGCTTCGCTCCCTCCTTGTTCGAATCCCTTATCTTTTAGTAATAAAACAAAAAGCACGACCTTTAGTCGTGCTTTTTTGCTTTATTGGCCCGCCCGAAGGGATTCGAACCCCCGTTCTTCAGAATCGGAATCTGCTGCGTTATCCAGCTGCGCCACGGGCGGATAAAGGCAAAATTATTTTGCCTCGTTTTTAATTCCTGCCTGCATTTTTGCGAACATTTCTTTAGCCGCTTCGGTTTGCTTTTTGGCTTCGCCGATGGTTAAACCCTTGCCCGTTATGCGCTGGGAAACCTTGAGTCCCTCGGGGAGTTTGATTCCTGCTGTTGATTTTTCGTTAACGCTCTTATAAAAATCCTCGTTGAGCAAAAGGCTCTTGCCGCCATCCTCGGGGAGTCCGCAATTAACGAAAAACTCGATATCGTTTTCGGCATAGCGGTCGGTCAGCTGGCTGAAGGTTTCTTTATCGGTTATGAAGATAATCGCCTTTTTATTCGAGGTTATATTAGCGGTCAGTTTGCTGCCCTTGGCGTTTTTATGGTCGAAGCTCGTGTTCTTTTTATCATAAGAGCAATCAAGAATTTGATAGTTAACTTCGCCATCTCCGTTTATATCAACACCATATTTTTCGAGTTCGGCTTCGAGGGCATCGATTTGGTCGGGCGTGTAGGTATGATATGTGTAGAGCACGACCTCGGTATCGAAGTTTTCTCTATCGGCGCATTGTTTAACGCCTATGATGAGCATAACCGCCAACAAAAGCGCACCCAACACAAATAACTTATTATAAAACCAAAAGTTTGATAGCTTCTCGCCCGCGCTCAAGGGCTTTTCCTCGCGCACTACTGCGGGGGCAGCCTCGGGGTTTTGGCGCGCGGCACGAGCCGCAACCAATTCGCGCTGACGGCGACGCTGTTCTTCTAAAAAATCTTTACCTGCCATAGAATCATTCCTTTTATATATTACCAAAGTATTATACCAAAAAACGCGCCCTTCTTCAAGCGGTTTGAAAAATGTTTACAGAAAAGACAAAAAGCGGGCAGCAGCCCGCTTTTATTATTTATATGCTATATATTTCGGTCCCTCATCGGTGTTGCCGACCTGAATGCAAACCATACCATCATATTCATAAACAAATAAAGTTTGCGTTTCGCCATCAAGCTTGAACACGATTTCGTTATCATATTCGTTGCCCGGATATTTTGTGTTTCCCTCGATAGCGGTTTTGCCCTCGAGAAGTTTTTTAAGGTCAATATTTCCCGTATTCTCTATAATCTTGGCGCTGTCTAAAACAGTATCTATATATTCCTTTTCAATAAAATACATACTGTCCATATAGTTGCCTTCGATATAATCCATCTTGATTAAATAAAAGAAAAGGAACTTTTTAACCTTATAATTATTAACCGAGATATCGGCTTTTTTATAATATCCATAGCGCTCATCGGGCGAGAGTTCATCCTCAAACTGCTCGATATCGCCGCTATAGCGGAAGGCATAGAATTTTCCGCCCTTTTTGAATTCTATATTTGGATAAATAATAAGCGCAGAAACCAAAAGCAAAACACAGAGCAAAATGATTATAATTCTTTTCAAAGCCTACCCATGCCTCTCTTTCGATATTTTTCGGTTAGAAATTATCTGCAAAAGTTTTCAACATAATGGTCGAGCGCGGCGGAGATAACGCCTGTTGCAGCATCGCGACCGTTAACCTCTTTGGCAACCGCCTCTTTTTCCTCAAGCGCCTTATAAACGCTGAAGAAGTGGCGCATTTCCTCGAAAATGTGGGGCGGCAGCTCGGTTATATCCTTATATTTGTTATAGGTGGGGTCGCCAAACGGAATAGCGATAATTTTTTCATCGTTGCGGCCGCCATCAAGCATCGAGATATATCCAATCGGATAGCAGCGAACAAGGGTTAAGGGTTCGAGCGCCTCGGAGCAAAGCACAAGAACATCGAGCGGGTCGCCATCATCGCCGTAGGAACGCGGAATGAAACCATAGTTTGCGGGATAGTGGGTCGAGGTGTATAAAACGCGGTCGAGCATAATAAGTCCAGTTTCCTTATCAAGCTCATACTTTTTCTTGCTGCCCTTTGAAATCTCAATAACAGCAACAAAATCATCGGGGTTTATTCTCTTGGGGTCGATATCATGCCAAATGTTCATATGCTTCTCCTTTAAACTTTAATTTATTCAAAACTGATTTTTCCCTTTTCGAAAACCTTGGCAAGCAAAATGCCAACAATAATGCCTGCCACACCCTGAACGCCGTTAGCAGGAATGTTCACAAGCGACGGAGCAAAGCCATATAAAAATCCTTCGAACACGAAATATCCGAGTATCATAACCGTTTCGGCGGCGATACCGCTTAAAATGCGGCCGCAAAGCGAGCCAACTCTTTTGCCTATAAGCTTAAAACCAAAATATGCAACAAGTGCCATTAAGCCCTTAATAACAAAGGTGGCGGGAGCATAAACGGCATAACCCGAGAAGATATCGGCAAGCGCCGAACCGATGCCTGCGGCGAGAAAGCCATATGCGGGCGAAAGTGTCCAACCCGCTAAAAGCACAATGCAATCGCCCAAATTAACATAGCCCTTTAAGGGTGAAGGCACCTTAATTATCATAGTTGCAACGCAAGCCAATGCAGCCATAAGCGATGCCATAACGATTTTTCTTATTTTATTGTTCATTCATATTACCTCATTTTGTTTTTTGTTATTATATATCATGGATTTTAATTTTGCAATAAGAGGTGAAAAAATGTGCAGGATTGCTGCGCCACCTTTCGGCTTAATTATAAGGTTAAAAAATTGTTTTCAATATATTTAATGGCGTGTTCATCGTTGGAGCAAATTATTTCGTCCGCCGTTTCCTTAAGGGACTCGCAAGCGTTGGAAACCGCCAAGCCTAAGCCTGCCGCACAAAGCATAGTGCTATCGTTATCACTGTCACCCACGCCTATACTTTCCTCCCTTGAAACGCCAAGATGTTCACAAAGCCAAAGCAAAGCGTTTCCCTTGCCTGCCTCTACATTCACAATTTCTAACATATATTCGCTGGCATCAACAACGCGAAGACCGCCAAGGCGCTCCAGCCTTTCGCGCGCGGCAAGCATCTCGGCGCGGTCGTGAAACGATGCCGAAATTGCTTCAACCTTAGTAAGCGCATCACAAAATGGTGCAAAATCTTTGAGTCTTAAGGCAAACTCACTCACTACCGCACGGTGCGCAGCAAACACGTTATAATAATCAAACGCTTCATCGTTTATATATCTCTCATCAACATAGCACTTTCCCGAATCGCGCACGCTGAGGTGCACCTCATAGCTGCGAAGTATTGCAAAAATCTCCTGTGAAAGTTTTTTTCGAATGCCCACCAAATGGCTTTGCTTGGTGTGCTTATCAAATACCACCGCACCATTCGAACAAATAAAATAGCGAATATGCTCATTGTTTCGCAGTTCATTCGGCAAATCCCAAAAAGCGCGCCCCGTTGACGGAACGAAAAAAGCACCTTTTTCAGCCATCAGTTCGATAGCCTTTAGATTTTCCGCGCTAATATTTGATTGTGAATTAACTAGTGTTCCGTCTAAATCGCTGCAAACGATTTTATACTTTGCCATAAAAAATACCTCTATACTTTGCAAAACGCCGCCAATACCTTTCTCAGTATTGGCGGCAATTTGTTAATCTAACGGTTTCATTGTGGGGAAGAAGAGATCATCGCGGATGAATGCCGAATCGGTGAGGAGCATAACGAGGCGGTCAACGCCGAAGCCGAGTCCTCCTGTGGGGGGCATACCATATTCAAGAGCGGTTACGAAATCATAGTCAACCTGTGCGGTGCAGGTCGGGTCAGCCGCCTTGCGGGCTG
>JAZRUI010000004.1:0-104011 GCA_045652465.1 Acutalibacteraceae bacterium
ATACTAGCGTATCATTTTTGTCCTTGTTTACTCCAAAATCTCTTTGGAATTGTCGGGTCCTTTAATTTCTTATCGTTGTTTAATTTTCAAGGTTCAACCGCGCTCCTTTTTTCGGGCGCCCGATTATAATACCACAACCCCACACCATTGTCAACACTTTTTTACAAATATTTTTAAAAATTTTTGACTTTGGCTAAAATGCGTTATTATAGGTAAATTATTCCCATCAAAACCCACCATTATTCACAAAGCATTTGCCGCAAACGGCACAATATTTTCTTTTCGCTCCGAGAAACCTGAACTTGGGTCATTGAAAGTGCTTTGGCGGTTTCCTGCTGGGTTTTGCCTTCGAAGTAGCGCAATCTAATTAAAACGCTTTCGTTTTTAGGAAGGCGCGCGAGGATTTCATCGATAAGCAGGCGGTCGGTTAGCATATCGCCGTTATCGTTAACCGCCAAATCGAGTTCATGAACCTCATCCTCGCTTTCATAGGTTAGGGACACCGTTGGTTGGGTTGCACAAAGCGCTTCGGTTATTTCCTCGGCGGTTACCGAAAGGCGGGACGCGAGGGTTAACACGCTCGGCTCGCCTTCCCCTCTCTTTTGGGCGCGCTCGCACTCGTTTTTAATCTTAAGCGCTAATTCTTTCACGCTCCGAGAAACCTTAACGCTCCCGCCATCGCGAAACATTCTTTTGATTTCGCCCAAAATCACGGGGACGGCATAGGTTGAAAAGCAAAAGCCGCGCTCTTCATCGAATCCGTCGCACGCCTTCACAAGACCAATGCATCCCGCTTGAAACAAATCATCATATTCTATGCCCTTGCCCGCAAAATGGCGGCAGCAGGAATGGACAAGTCCCATATTATCTCGGACAAACTCATCGCGGTTATGCATTTGCTTTATATTTAACGCTGATGCGCTTTTTCATTGTTACGGTTGTTCCCTTGCCCACATGAGAGGTTACGCGAAGGGTATCCATAAAGCTTTGCATTACTGTGAAGCCAAGACCCGCACGCTCGCCGCCCTCGGAAGAATAAAGGGGTTCCATCGCCTTCTCAACATCCTCGATGCCGCAGCCTTTATCGCGAATCTTGATTTCGACTATATTGCATTCCAAGATGGCAACCGATATGTAGATCTTGCCGAGTTCATTTTTATAGGCATGAACAATACAGTTGGTTACTGCCTCACTGACGGCAGTTTTGATATCGTTTATTTCCTCTATGGTTGGGTCGAGCTGCGCCAAAAACGCCGTTACTGCCACGCGGGCAAACGCCTCGTTTGAGGAGCGGGAGAGGATGGTTGCCGTGAATTTATTTAATTGCTGCATTTTTGATTCCGCCTTTCTCAATTTTTGCAAGCCGCGCAAGACCCGCCAGCTGCATTACCTTATATATTTGCGGCGATGGGTTGGTTATCGCAAGCTCGGCGCCGTTTTTGGATAGAATTTTATAGCGACCCATAACGAGCCCTATACCCGAGCTATCCATAAATGTTATATCCTTAAAATCAAGCACCAAAAGCGACGGCATATTGCTTTCGATTGCGGCATCGATTTCTTCGCGAATGGGTTTTGCCGAATGGTGGTCGAGTTCGCCGCTTAAGTATGCTACGGTTACCTCGCCGTTTGTTTCAATTTTGACCGACAATAAAATCACTCCTTAAAAATAAAAAACGGACAAGCCTATACATATAAGTATAAGACTTATCCGTTTTGAATTTTGACAAAATCAGTTGTCGAATATTTTTTAAGAATAGAACTTTTTGGCAAGCGAGCGAATTGAGGAAGCGAGATAAAGCGAACCGAAAATGAAAACGGGGGTTTCCCTGCCCGCTAATTCGAGGGCTTGCTCCAAGCTATCCGCTACGGTTACATCAGCACAATAGTTCTTCGCCTTGGCTGCTAACTCCTCCGCCTTTAGCGAACGGGGGTTATCAACCTTTATGGTTATTACTCTTTCGAGATGCGGCAGCGTTAGCGCCAGCGTTTCATCGCAGTTTTTATCCGCCATCATTCCTATTATGGCGGTAGCGCCGCGGTTTTTCTTGAGCACCTCGGCGAGGGAGCGGGCGCCATGGGGATTATGGGCGCCATCTAGCAGGACGAGGGGCTCTTTGGAGAGCAGCTCGAGTCTTGCAGGGATTTGCGCATTTGCTATTCCCTTTACTATGGCATTAGATTCAACGCCTAATGCGGCAAGTGTTTCGATTGCCAAAACGGCGTTCTCGATTTGATATTCGCCTATCAGCGCGGTTTTATATTCTATACCTTTATATATAAATGAGTTGCCGCAAGCCGAAGCGGATTTTACCGTTAGCTTTTCTTTTTGCGGGACCTTTGCTTTTGCAACGGCGGTTATCACGCGCAAAGCGCTGTCGGGTTGGTTAAAGGTGGTGGCAACGATAGAACCCTCTTTTATAATGCCGCACTTCTCATAGGCAATCTTCTCGACCGTGTCGCCTAAAATCTCGGTATGGTCGAGGCCGATGCCGGTTATAACGGCAGCGAGCGGCGCGGGGATTACATTGGTTGCATCAAACCTGCCGCCAAGACCCGTTTCAAGCACAACGACATCGCAGCCCTTATATTTATAATATAGGAAGGCGACGGCGGTTATAAACTCAAATTCGGTTACACTCACTCCGACATTTTTAACCTCGGTTGCGAAGGTTGCGAGGTCATCCTTTTCGATAAACTCGCCGTTTATTTGAATGCGCTCGCAAAAATCGATGATATAGGGAGATACAAAAAGTCCGACCTTTTTGCCGCTCTCTTTAAGGGCGGATGCTAAAAATGAGCATACCGAACCCTTGCCGTTGGTTCCCGCTACATGGATAAATTTCAGTTCCTTTTGCGGGTTGCCAAGGGCATTCATAAGTTCAGTTATTCTACAAAGCGTTGCCTCGCCCTTAAAACGAGGCAAGGAATGGATATATTCCAAACTCTCCAAATAGGTCACTTTTATCACCTTTAAAATCAAAGACCGTGCGAAACACACGGTCTTTAATATTACATTTGCTTTTTGATAGCCTCAATACTGCCCTCGAGCATTTCGATTTTATCAAGAGTTTTTTGCAGCTGCGCACGCTGGGTTTCAATAAGAGCCTGCGGAGCCTTTGCAACGAAGCCGGGATTGTTGAGCTTCTTCTCGGAGAACTCCTTATCAGCCAATGCCTTGCCAAGTTCCTTTTCGAGGCGGGCAAGCTCGGCGGAGAAATCAACCAACTCATTCATGGGAATATAGATGGTTGCATCATCGGTTACTGCGCGAACGGCATCGGGCATGGAAATCTCGATGTCAACATCAACGGAGGAACCGCTTGCGAGCTTCATAAGAACCGAAGCACCCTGCTGGAAGGTTTCGGGAGAAGAGGTTTCAACACAAAGCTTTGCCTTGCGGGAAGGAGCAACATTCATCTCGGCGCGGAGATTACGAACTGCCTTAACGGCGGCAATAATCTTCTCGAACTCGGCAACCTCATTTGCGAAGGTTAATTCCTCGCTATATTCGGGCCAAGCGGCGGTCATAATAGTCTTGCCTTCGTGGGGAAGCGACTGCCAAATTTCCTCGGTTATGAAGGGCATAAACGGATGGAGCAGCTTCATTGTGTTCGAGAAAACATAAACCAAAACTGCGCGAACGGTGTTCTTTGCATTTATATCATCCGAGTTTAGGCGAATCTTTGCAATCTCAACATACCAATCGCAAAAGACATCCCAAATGAAATCATATAATTTGCTTACTGCAAGACCGAGCTCATACTTATCAAGGTTTTGGGTTACCGCAGCTACAACCTCGTTATACTTGGAGATAATCCACTTATCCTCCATCGCAAGGTCTTCGGGAAGATGCGGAGCGGGCTCGTTTTCATCAAGGTTCATAAGAACGAAACGGGCAGCATTCCAAATCTTGTTGGCAAAGTTGCGGCTTGCGCCAACGCGCTCGGGCGAATAACGCATATCGTTTCCGGGGCTGTTACCTGTTGCAAGGGTGAAGCGGAGGGCATCAGCACCATATTTCTCAATTTCAATAAGCGGGTCAATACCGTTGCCTAAAGACTTCGACATCTTTCTTCCCTCGGCATCGCGAACGATTCCGTGGAATAAAACGGTATCGAAGGGGGCTTTACCTGTGTATTCAAGGCCGGAGAAAATCATGCGGGAAACCCAGAAGAAGATAATATCATAGCCGGTTACCAAAGTGTTGGTCGGATAGAAATACTTATATTCAAGTGTTTCCTCGGGCCAACCAAGGGTTGAGAACGGCCAAAGCGCGGAGGAGAACCAGGTGTCGAGAGTGTCCTCATCCTGACGGAGATGAACGCTGCCGCACTTGGGGCAAACGGTCGGCTCGGCGCGAGAAACGATTACCACATCGCAACCTTCGCAATACCAAGCGGGAATACGAAGGCCCCACCAAAGCTGACGCGAAATGCACCAATCCTTGATGTTTTCCATCCAGTTATAATAGGTCTTTTCAAAGCGGGAAGGAATTAAGGTTATATCGCCGTTTTTAACCGATTCGAGAGCCGGCTTTGCGAGCGGCTCCATCTTAACGAACCACTGCTTGGAAATGCGGGGCTCAACAACCGAATCGCAACGATAGCAAGAGCCAACATTATGCTTCATCGGCTCAACCTTAACGAGATAACCGCCCTCTTCAAGGTCGCTGACAATTTGCTTGCGAGCCTCATAGCGGTCGAGTCCGCTATATTTGCCGCATTCCGCGGTCATCTTGGCGTCTTCGGTCATAACATTGATTACGGGAAGGTCATGACGGAGGCCAACCTCAAAGTCGTTGGGGTCATGGGCGGGAGTAATCTTAACAACGCCTGTACCAAAGTCCATTTCAACATAGGAATCGGCAACAACGGGAATCTCGCGGCCAACAAGCGGCAAGGTTACGGTTTTGCCGATAAGATGCTTATAGCGCTCATCATCGGGATGAACTGCAACGGCAGTATCGCCGAGCATTGTTTCGGGACGGGTTGTTGCAAGCGAGAGCCAGCCGCTGCCATCCGAAAGCGGATAGCGAAGATGCCAAAAGTTTCCGTCATGCTCTTCATAGCTTACCTCGGCATCGGAAATAGATGTATGGCAATGGGGGCACCAGTTGATGATGCGCTCGCCGCGATAGATGAGTCCCTTCTCATAAAGGCGAACAAATACCTCGCGAACTGCCTTGGAACAGCCCTCATCCAATGTGAAGCGCTCGCGCTCCCAGTCGCACGAGGAGCCAAGCTTTTTAAGCTGCGAAATGATTGTTCCGCCATATTTTTCTTTCCATTCCCAAGCGCGCTCTAAAAACTTTTCGCGGCCAAGGTCTTCTTTCGAGATGCCCTCTTTGCGCATAGCCTCAACAATTTTTGCCTCGGTTGCTATGGATGCATGGTCGGTTCCGGGCATCCATAATGCGCTATAGCCCTGCATACGCTTATGGCGAATGAGGATATCCTGAAGGGTTTGGTCAAGTGCATGACCCATATGAAGCTGACCCGTGATGTTGGGAGGCGGAATTACGATTGTGTAAGGTTTTTTGTTTTGGTCAACCTCGGCATGGAAAAAGCCGCCATCGAGCCAAAATTTATAAAGTCGTTCTTCAACCTCATTAGGGTCGTAGGTTTTTGCAAGTTCTTTTTGCATGAGAATCCCCCATAACAATTATTGTTCAAATAATAATATATCAAATTATAGCATTTGTCAAACATTGGAAGGTTTATTTTTTCCTCGTTTGAGCATTAATAATACTGTCAGACGATTTTTATATGCTTGCGTTTGTAATTCGGCTGACGGGCCGCACGGGTTTTTTGCCTGCGCGGCTCATTTTTATATACTCATTTGCTCGCCCGAAATACCATCACGCTTAATAGCGCCCGCAGCGGGAAGGTTGCGGGTTCGATAACGATGCGGGTCGGAGAGCATTCCATCGGAATAAAGCTCAACGGAATAGATGCGCTGACCCTTCTTTTGAGTCATAACCGCAACGCCGCCGCTATCCTTGGTTACCTTGGGAGCGAGCATTCCGCTGCCTAAAAGCAGCATCCTGCCGTTGGTTGAGGTCAATAGCACATCGGCATCCTCGGGTAGATACAAAATCGCGGACAACGGATATTTATCGCAATAGGCGTTTATAAGCTTTTTGCGCTTGGTCTTGGTCTTATAGGCATCGAGCGGAACCTTGGTTACCCTGCCGTTTTCGAAGACAAAGAGCATATAGCCCTTATAATCAACCGTATCGACCATATAGATTGTTCCCTCGCCCTCTTCAAAGCCGAGCTTTGAGGGAATATATTCGCCCATTTGGCTTGCCTTACCGTCAGCCATTTCGTTAACGGTTGACTTATAGACCTGACATTTATCGGTGAAGAATAAAAGCTCGTGGGTGTTGTTGGAATCGAAGGTTTGGGTTATAACATCGCCCTCTTTGAGCTTTTGCTCGCCGCTCATTCGAAGCGACAAGGGGGTTATCTTCTTGAAGTAGCCTTCCTTTGTGAAGAAGAGATGAACCTGATAATCAGCCACCTGCTCCTCCTCGGCAGCAATTTGGTTTTCCTCCGCCGAGATGATAGCGGTTTTGCGATCGTTGCCATACTTTTCGGCAACCTTTTCGAGTTCCCTGATTATTATGCGCAAAACCTTGCGGCGGTCGTTAAGGGTTGCTTCGAGTTCGGCTATTTCCTTTTCGAGGTTTTCAACATCCTCAAGGCGCTTAAGAATATATTCACGGTTAAGGTGGCGCAGCTTAATCTCGGCTACATAATCGGCCTGAACCTCATCAATGCCGAAGCCAATCATAAGGTTGGGAACAACCTCGCGCTCTTCCTTGGTTTCGCGAACGATTTTAATTGCCTTATCGATATCGAGAAGGATTTTTTGAAGACCCTTTAAGAGATGATATTTTTCCCTCGCCTTGGTTAGGTTATAATAAATTCGGCGCTTAACGCATTCAACGCGGAAAGCTGTCCACTCCGAGAGAATCTCCTTAACACCCATAACGCGCGGAGTTCCGCCAACGAGGATGTTAAAGTTGCAGGAGAAGCTATCCTGCAGGGGGGTCATTCTGAAAAGCTTTTGCATCAGCTTTTCGGGATCGGTTCCGCGTTTTAAATCGATGGTTATTTTAAGACCTGCAAGGTCGGTTTCATCGCGGATATCGTTGATTTCGGTTATCTTCTTTTGCTTTGCAAGGTCAACGATTTTTTCGATTATTGCCTCGATAGTCGCGGTTGGAGGAATTTGCTTAATATCTATGCAGTTTTGAGATTTATCATACTCATAGGTTGCGCGAACCTTGAAGCTGCCAAGACCGGTTGCATAGATTTTTTCCATCTCGGCGCGGTCATAGAGAATCTCGCCGCCGCCCGGGAAATCGGGAGCGGTTAGATAATCGGCAATATTGATATCCTCATCCTTGATATATTCGATTTCGGTTTTGCAAACCTCGCGGAGGTTAAATGGGCAAATATTACTTGCCATACCAACCGCGATTCCCTTGTTGGCGTTTACAAGAACGGTCGGGAATGTTACGGGGAAAAGGGTTGGCTCCTGCATAGAGGCATCATAGTTATCAACGAAATCAACCGTATCGCAGCCGATATCGCGGAAAAGCTCGGCCGAGATGGCGGATAGCTTTGCCTCGGTATAACGCGGTGCGGCATATGCCATATCGCGCGAATATGCCTTACCCATATTACCCTTGGACTCAACAAAGGGATGAAGCAGCGCTTCGTTGCCTTCGGTCAGGCGCACCATTGTTTCATAAATGGCGGCATCACCATGGGGGTTAAGGCGCATAGTTTGTCCGACAATGTTGGCGGATTTGGTCTTTGCGCCGTTTAAAAGTCCCATACCGTACATCGTATAGAGCAGTTTGCGATGGGAGGGCTTGAAGCCATCTATCTCGGGGATAGCGCGCGACAAGATAACGCTCATCGCATAGGGCATATAGTTAATTTCGAGGGTTTCGGTTATGGGTTGTTCAACAACCGTTCCCGCACCTGCTATATAGGCGTTAGCCATGGGGACTGACGCTTTATTTTCGGTTTTCTTCTTTCTCGGAGGCATAAAATACCTGCCTTTCTAAAAACTAACTGATATCAGCATCGGCTATATACATATAGCCCTTTTCGGTTATTATTTCCTTACGACCTTCAATATCATCGCCCAAAAGAACATCAAACATACGGGCGGTTACCTCGGCATCCTCGGCGTTAACCTTGATAAGGCGTCGGGTTTCGGGGTTCATGGTTGTAAGGCTCATCATATCGGCTTGGTTTTCACCAAGACCCTTAGAACGCTGAATGGTGTGTTTTTGGTCGCCAATCATATTTTGAATGATGTCCGCTTTTTCCCTTTCGTCATATGCGAAATAGGTTTTATCCTTGGCAGTTATTTCATAAAGCGGGGTTTCGGCGATAAATACCTTTCCCTCATCAATAAGGGTTGGGATAAGGCGATAAATCATTGTTAGAATCAGGGTTCTGATTTGGAAGCCGTCCTCATCGGCATCGGTACAAATTATTATCTTGTTCCAACGCAGGGCATTTAAATCGAAGGTTGAAAGGTCCTTGCTTGCCTTGGATTTAACCTCAACTCCGCATCCTAAAACCTTGATGAGATTGGTTATGATTTCGCTTTTAAATATGCGGTCGTATTCCGCTTTAAGGCAGTTAAGAATCTTTCCTCGAACAGGAATAACCGCCTGGAACTCGGCGTTGCGCGCCATCTTAACCGAACCTAATGCCGAATCACCCTCAACGATAAACAGCTCGCGAATCTCGCGGTCGCGGCTGCGGCAATCAACGAACTTATCCATTCGGTTAAGCAGATCGTTGCCCGAGGTTTGGAGGGTTTTCTTAATATTGAGGCGCTCTTTTTCGCTCTTTTCGCGGCTGCGCTTATTGGTAAGCACCTGATCAACTATCTTGTCCGCCTCGGCCTTGTTCTCGATGAAATAAATCTCGAGCTGGCGGCGGAAGAAATCGTTCATCGCCTCATAGATAAACTTGTTGGTTATTGATTTTTTGGTTTGGTTCTCATAAGAGGTTTGAGTTGAGAAGGAGGAGATAACGATAACCAAGCATTCATCGATATCGGCAAAGGTTATCTTGCTCTCGTTGCGGTTATATTTGCCCGTTTGCTTGATATAAGAATCGATTTGATAAACAAATGCGTTTCTAACCGCCTTATCGGGCGAGCCGCCATGCTCAAGCCAGCTGGAGTTATGATAATATTCCTTAATTTGATTGCGATTGGAGAAGCAAACTGCCGCATTGATTTTAACGCGATAGTCGTTCATATCCTCGCGGTCGCGACCTGTTCGCTCGGTTTGCCAAAGCTGAACGCCGGTCAGCGCATCGTTGCCCGCAACCTCGGTTGCATATTCTCGAATACCATCGGCATACATAAACTCCTGGGTTTCGAACTTGTTGCCAACCTGATTACGGAAAACAAAAAGAATGTTTTCGTTAACAATAGCCTGACGCTTGATAAAATCAACAAAGAACTCGGCGGGGATATTAATATCCGTGAAAACATCCAAGTCGGGCTTCCAGCGGGTGCAGGTTCCTGTTGCCTTGCCCGCAAATTCTTCCTTATGAAGACCGCCTATGTTTTCTCCCTTTTCAAAATGGAGGTTATATTTATAGCCGTCACGCTTAATTTCAACATCCATATATTCGGAGGCATACTGGGTTGAGCAAAGGCCGAGACCGTTGAGTCCCAACGAGAAGTCATATCCGCTTCCCTGCTCATCGTTATATTTGCCGCCTGCATAAAGCTCGCAATAAAGCAATTCCCAGTTATATTTTTCCTCGCGGGAGTTATAGTCAACCGGAGCGCCGCGACCAAAGTCCTCAACCTCGATGGAATGGTCGGCATAACGGGTTACGATTATTTTCTTACCATATCCCGCGCGCGCCTCATCGATAGAGTTGGAAATAATCTCAACTACCGAATGCTGGCAGCCATCTAAACCATCGGAGCCGAAGATAACGCCGGGTCTTTTACGGACACGGTCGGCACCCTTTAAACTGGATATACTTTCGTTGTCATAAGTGGTCTTTTTAGCCATACATATACCTCGCATAAGTTATCTATTATATAATATACTATATATAGTATTATGTCAAGTTTTACTAGCATTAAAAGCACAAAAAAGCCGCCCAATGAGCGGCTTTTAAAGCATTTATTTATTTACATAGCTGAGGGGGTTAACTGCCCTATCGTTTATGCGAACTTCGAAGTGGAGATGGTTGCCTGTTGACTGACCTGTTGAGCCAACGAGCGCGATATTGTCGCCCTTTTCAACAACCTGTCCCGCCTTTACAAGCAGCTTGCTTGCATGAGCATAAACGGTTCTGTAGCCGTTGCCGTGGTCGATAACTACGAAGTTACCGTAATCACTGCGATAATGGGCATAAACAACTGTTCCGCCCATAGCGGCATAAATCTTGGTTCCCTTAACGCAGGCGATATCAAGACCCTTATGACCTCTTCCGTCACCCATATAGGATGTTATGGTTTGACGAACCGAGTTATCAAGGGGCCATATAAGCTTGGAGTTGCCCGATGCATACTGGGTGTTGGAGGTTTTGGAAATAGTGGCTGTTCCAACAATCTCCTTTTGAACAACGGGTTCGGAAAGGGTTGTGCTCTCAATAATGTCGCGACCTGTTTCAACGCCGTTAACGCAGGTTACAACTGCGGTTACATCGGCCTTGCCCTTAACGCCCTTGCTGGTTACCTTAACATAGCCCTTTAAATATGAATCACTCTTGGTTTGTTCGGTCTTAAAGGGAATCTCATCAACATAAGATTCGGTTTTAACGGTTTTAACATCGATAGAATCGATATATGCGCTTGCGGTTGTAAAGGTTTTAACTTCCTTTGCGGGAACGAATGCATCAACGATTTCAACCTTGGAAACGAAGGAAACCTCATCCTCGCCACCCTTTGTGAAGGAAACGAGGCGTTTAATCAAAGCGTTTTCGAGCTTTGATTTCTTGGCATCAACCGCTAAAACGGTTTCGCCATCAACAGTAAGTACAGGAACCTTTTTAAGGGAATCCTCATTATATAATATGTTCTCGGCAACGCCTGCGGCAGTTTTAATCTTGGAGCCAACGGTTAAGGAAAGCTTAAGCTCGGTTTTGCCAACATATGCTTCGGCGTTTTCAGCCTTGATGCCGCCTATAACCTCGCTCTTTACCTCGCCGAGTTCTTCGGCGCTTTCAACATAGCCAACGGTTTCGCCGTTATAGGTAACGCGATAGGCAAACTGAACGCCAAACGCGCTGGTAACTGCGAAGGTTGCGAGCATCATAATACCAACGGCAACAACAAGCTTAACGCGGATGCTGGCGCCGCGGAGTGCGATTATTATATTTTTCGAAATATCCTTTGCCTGCCCCGGGAGGGCTTTAAGGTGTTCTAAAATAAAAATCAGTCCTTTGAAAAATTACAAATTTGTAACCTCGTGTTACCTTTATTATACCGAGTTATTACAAAATTGCAACCTTTAGGACTGATTTTTGTTTAGAATGTCAAAAGTTATGCACTTTTAATGTATAAATTAGTTAAAACGCCTATTAAAAGAATGACATTTGGTTAGAATCGGGCAAATCACCGAGCGCGCCTATATCGGCAAGGTTTTGAATTATCGTTTTAGACACGCCTGCGGCGGTTTGAAGTTCATCCTTCGAGATGAAATCCCCTTCCCTCGCCGCCTCATAGAGGGCTATCGCCGCCTTATCGCCAACACCCGAAAGGGCGCAAAACGGCAGGCGCATTTTGCCATCCTCAAGCTCATAGCGAGTTGCATGGGATTTGTTTATATCGATGGGGAGAATCTCAAGCCCGCGGCTGAGCATCTCATTTATAATAAGAAGCTTATCATGAACATCGCGTTCCTTGGCCGAAGCATCGTTGCCGAGCGCCTCTATTGCCTTGATTCTTGCGCGAACAGCCTCCTTGCCCTTCATAACGGTTGTTACCTCGATATCTTCGGGACGGGCTGTGAAGAATGCGCAATAGAATTCAATCGGCTTATGAACCTTATACCAAGCAAGGCGGAGCGCCGAAATAACATATGCCGCGGCATGTGCCTTCGGGAACATATATTTTATCTTGCGGCAGCTTTCGATATACCATTCGGGAACATTATGCTCGCGCATTTCATCCGCCATAGCATTCCATTCCTCGGCAGTTACCGCACCCTTGGCGATAAGACCCTTACGAACGGTTTCGGTTATCTTGAAGGCGCGGCCGCTCTCAAGACCCTGATGAATAAGATAAACCATGATGTTATCACGGGTTCCTATAACCTCGGAAATGGTGCAGGTGCCGTTATCGATTAGGTCTTTAGCGTTGCCGAGATAAACATCGGTACCATGGGAAAGACCTGAAATTTGCAATAAATCCGCAAAGTTCTTGGGGCGGCAGTCGAGCAGCATTCCGCGAACGAAATCGGTTCCGAATTCGGGAATACAAAATGTTCCGTTTTGGGAGAATATTTCCTCGGGAGTAACGCCCAGCGCCTCCGTAGATGTGAAGAGCGAATAAACCGCAGGGTCACTCATCGAAACCGATGCAACGGGGATGCCCGAAAACTCCTCTAAATATTTATATGTTGTCGGAACAACATGGCCCAGTTCGTCGAGTTTAAGAATGGTATCGTGAATCGAATGGAAGTCGAAATGGGTTGTTATAATATCGGAGTTAACATCATCAGCGGGATGCTGAACGGGGCAAAAATCATAAATCTCTTTATCGCGCGGAACAACAATCATACCCGCAGGGTGCTGACCCGTTGTTGCCTTTACTTCGCTATCGCGCAAAAGTCCCGCTATGCGCTTAAGCTCGGCATTGTTCAAAACGATGCCCTTGCTCTCGGCATAAGCCTTTGCGAAGCCGAACGCGGTTTTCTCGGCTATGGTCGAAATGGTTCCCGCCTTGAAAACATTTTCGCGACCGAAGAGCTGTTCGGTGTATTTTTGAACCTCGGACTGGAAAATATCCGAGAAGTTAAGGTCGATATCAGGAACCTTATCACCCTTAAAGCCCAAGAAGGTTTCGAACGGGATATCGTGGCCATCACGGCAAAGAGGCTCGCCGCACTTGGGGCAAACCTTTTCGGGCAAATCAAAGCCCGAGCCGACCTCGCCCTTTAGGAAGAACTCATTATATTGACACTTGGGGCAATAGTAATGCGGGGCGAGCGGGTTAACCTCGGATATACCCGCCATCGTTGCAACGAAGGAGGAGCCAACCGAACCACGGCTACCAACCAAGAAGCCGTTATCCTCGCTATATTTAACCAGCTTTTGCGCCGCCATATACATTATGGAATAACCGTTGCTGATAATGCCGCCCAATTCCTTTTCAAGGCGGTTTTCAACATATTCGGGCAACGGGTCGCCATACATCGCGCGGGCGCGCTTGCGGCAAATATCGCGCAGCTCATCATCGGAGCCTTCAATAACGGGCGGATAGTTGCCTTCGGGAACGGGAATAACATCTCCGCTTATCATATCGTTTATAAGATTCGGGTTGGTTATAACAATTTCCTTTGCCTTTTCTTCGCCGAGATAGGAGAATTCCTCGAGCATTTCGGCGGTTGTATGAAGCCAAAGGGGCGCCTGATAATCAAAATCAGCATAGTTTTGTCCCGCAAGCAACACCTTGCGGATGATTTCATCCTCCTTGCGAAGGAAATGAACATCGCCCGTTGCAACAACCGGCTTGTTTAATTCCTCTCCGAGCCAAACAACCTTGCGGTTAAAGTCCTTTATAACCTCAAAGCTTTTTACATGGCGGAAGCGGTTGGGAGTTACTATGCCTGTTCGCTTATCAACATGGTCGGGTTCGGTTGCCGCGCGGAGCATAAATTCGTTATTTCCCTGCGGCTGGATTTCGAGATAATCATAGAAGGAGGCAATTTCTTTGAGCTTTTCATCGCTCTCGCCTGCGATAATAGCGGTGTAGAGTTCGCCCGCCTCGCAAGCACTACCGATAATAAGGCCTTCCCTATGAGCCTTTAGTTTGCTCTTCAAGGTGCAGGGGCGACCATAAAAATCCTCTAAATGAGCATAGGATACAAGCTTATAGAGGTTCTTAAGACCCACGAAATCCTTAACGAGCATTATAATATGGCGGCGAAGTTTGCCAATTTCCTTGCCGTTTAGTTTTGATAGGTCGTTTGCTTCATCATCAACGAGATAGCCTTCAACGCCATAGATTACCTTGAAATCGGCATATTTTTCGTTCTTGCGAAGCTTCTTAACCGCTCCTGCGGCGGATGGATATGCCTGCACAACGCCATGGTCGGTTATGGCAATCGCCTTATGACCAAGCTTTGCGGCATAGTTTATAATATCGCCTGCGCTTGAAACGGCATCCTTGGCTGACATATTGGTATGACAATGCAGCTCGATGCGCTTTTCCTCGCAGTCATCGGTTTCAAAATATTCCTCAAGCGTTGCAAGCGAAGAAACCTTAACGATAAAATCGCCCATCCATTTATCATAGAGATATGTTCCGTTAACCAAAACGGCAGCGCCGTTTTTGAGCGCCTTAATTTCACCCTTGCGCTTTTCATCAACAAACAAGCTTGCCTGAAGCGAATTGGTATTATCGCTGAAGCAAAACTTGCAGCTGAGCATAGGGCCGCGCTTGGTGTTAACCGTTCGCGAATCGAAATCAAAGACCCTGCCCCAGCCCGAGAATTTCGCCTCGGCATCGGGGTTTCCGAGCGGAACATATTCGGATAGCGGTTTTATGTTGCGGTCAAGTCCCCTGCCATAGAAAAGCTGCGCGCTTTCGAGATAGACAGGCAAGCCATCCTGCGGTTTGCCCGAGAAAACCCTTTGGGGCTTCGGAGCCTCGGGGGCACTTTTAGGCTGCGCGGGAGCGGACGCCTTTTGCACGGGGGCGGGCGCTTCTTCCAAAGTTTCAGGGGCGGATAGTTCATCCACTCCCGATAACTCAACGCTAATCTCGACTCCGAAAAGCTCGCGAACCTTGTTGCTGAGCTGGGCTGCGAATCCGAGATTTGAAACCGCGGAGAGTCCGCCAAAATGGAGTTTTACTTCAACCTTTGAGCCCTCAAGAGAAAACTCGGCGCAGTTGAAATAACCGTTATAGGCGGCGTTTTTATTCTTTGTTTCTTGGGTTATATCCATGATGGCATCAAGATTAAGAGAATCCTGTTCAAAGGTTATCTCAAAATCGAGATTATCCAGCGAGAGGGCCGCTTTCAGCTCGTTTTGCGCTGTGTTGCGAAGCTGCATGGGTATGTATTTCGGTGCGGTGAGCTTAAGGGACAAACGGCGTTCCTCAATCGATAGCTCACATTCGTTCACCCGCGCGGCCGACATTGCCTCCCCCGTTTTTGAGGAAACATAATCGCCGAATACATCGGTGAATTTATTTACTGGCATTACCATTCTCCATATTCGTTCTTAATTTCTTTAATGAGCTCGGGGAAAAGCTCGTCCTCCGCTACCTTGCGGATAATTTCCCCCTTTTTGAAGATAAGACCGCAGCCATCGCCGCCCGCTATACCGATATCAGCCTCGCGAGCCTCGCCCGGTCCGTTTACGACGCAGCCCATAACTGCGACTGTTATATTCTTTTTGAAGCCTTTCAGGGCTTCCTCAACCCTGTTTGCGATGCCGATAAGGTCAACCTTTGTTCTTCCGCAGGTTGGGCAAGAAACAATTCTTGCGCCCTCGCAACGAATGCCTGTTGCCGCCAAAATATCGCGGGCAGCCGCAATTTCCTTAACGGGGTCATCGGTTAGGGAAACGCGGATTGTGTCGCCTATGCCGCGCAGGAGAAGGCCTCCTATACCTGCTGCCGAGCGAACAAGACCCATATGGGCAGTTCCTGCCTCGGTAACGCCTAAATGAAGCGGGTATGGAACCGTTTCGGCTACTAAAACATAGGTGTCATACATAGTTTGAGTATCGGAAGATTTGAGCGATAAAACGATATCGTTGAAATCAAATTTTTCGAGCAAGGAAATATGATATTTCCCGCTTTCAACAAGAGCGGTTGGGGTTGGTCCGCCATATTTTGCGAGGATGCTCTTCTCAACCGAACCGGAGTTAACTCCGATACGAATGGGCACGCCCGCCAAACGGCAGGCATCGGCAACCTTTTTAACATTTGCTTCATCGCCAATGTTTCCGGGATTGATGCGAACCTTATCAATGCCCGCGGCAACGCTCTCAAGCGCCAGGCGATAATCAAAATGGATATCGGCAACAACGGGGATGTTAAGCTCCTTTTTGAGCAACGGAATAAGCGCAACGGTTTCCTTATCGGGAACCGAAACGCGAACAATCTCGCAGCCTGCAGCCTCGAGCGCTTTAGCCTGCCTTATGTTTCCCTCAAAATCATGAGCGGGAACATTAAGCATCGACTGAATCAGCACGGGCGCACCGCCGCCTAAAAGATATTTGCCGACCTTAACCTGTCGGGTTTCATTTCTTTTAAACATTTTTTCACACCACCAAAGCCCAAATATCCTTTGCCGTTATGGCAATCATAAAGAGTATGAGTAGTAAAAATCCAAGTGTATGAACCAGCGTTTCATAGCGCTCGGGAACCTTTTTTCGGAAAATCATTTCGAAAAGGATAAACAAGAGCCTGCCGCCATCTAGTGCGGGAATGGGAAGCAGGTTGAAGATGCCTAAATTTATGGTTATGAGCGCCATAATAGGCCACAAAGAGGAAAGGCTTTGCTTTGCCGCCTCGCCTATCGTTGCCGTTACGCCAACGGGACCCGACATTGCTGAAATGCCGTATTTCCCCGTTATTAAATCAACAAACGAGAACCAAACCACCCTAACATAGGAAATGCCTGTGCGGCAGGTTTGGGAAATTAGGGAGCCGAAGTTTTTATCTTTGCCGAAGACCTTAAAATCTATGGTCAAGAAATCAACGCCGTCAATCTCCTCGCTCATAAATTTAACATCATCAAGATAAACCTTTTTGCCATCGCGAACGACAATCATATCAATGGCGCCGTCATCAACGCCTGTGAACATATAGCCTAAATCGATGGTTGAAAAGATATGCCTGCCATCAACCGAAATAATGCGGTCGCCCTCCATTAGTCCGCTTTGGGCGCTTACTGCGTTTTCATCAAAGCGGGCAATGGTTGTTGTTGCGAAACGCTTTTGAGGCAAAAGCATTAAGGCGATAATAACAAAACCGATTATGAGATTGAAAACTGCGCCCGCGACCACAACAATAGCGCGCTTCCAAGCCGCTTTGTTGCAAAAGGCGCGACCGTCGGTGCTGTTTTCGTCCTCCCCTTCCATCGCGCAATAGCCGCCGAATGGCACAAGATTGATTTTATATTCGGTTTCGCCCTTTTTCCAGCGGAATAATTTGGGACCGAAGCCAATAGCGAATTCATTAACCTTAATGCCAACCGATTTAGCGGCAATAAAATGTCCAAACTCGTGAACCAAAATGAGCAAAAGGAACATAATTATTGCGACCAAATAAGGCCAAGCGGAAGAGAGAAACGAAAGGATAAGACCACCTACTTATAGTTTTTCGAAACAATTTCACGGGCTGCTTTATCGGCAGCGAAAACATCCGAAAGATTATAGCTTTCGACATGGGGTTGCGCTTCATAAGCGAGTCTTACAAGGCGCGGAATATCTAAAAATGCGATTTTTTCTTCTAAAAATAGAGCAACTGCCGCCTCGTTGGCACCGTTTACCGCCGCCGCCTTAAGTCCGCCCTCTCTTGAAGCCTCGATGCAAAGGGCGAGGCACTCGAAGGTTTCGGTGTCGGGTTTTGCGAAGGTTAGGGTTGCAACATCAACGAGCGAGAGCCTTCCCGAAGGGCAAGCCATTCTTTCGGGATAGGTTATTGCATACTGAATGGGAAGGCGCATATCGGCAGTTCCCAGCTGGGCGATAACCGCTCCGTCAGCGAGTTCAACCGCCGAATGGATAATGCTTTGACGATGAACGAGCACCTCAATATCATCGGCCGAAACCGAGAAAAGATGCGCTGCTTCGATAACCTCGAGTCCCTTGTTCATAAGTGTAGCACTATCGATGGTTATTTTTTTGCCCATGCTCCAGTTAGGATGCTTGAGCGCATCCGCAACGGTCACCTTTTTTAAATCTTCTTTGGTTTTTCCGAAGAAGGGACCGCCCGAAGCGGTTAAAAGGATTTTAGAGAGAGAACCCTCGGGAACACCCTGCAGGCATTGGAAAATAGCCGAATGCTCGCTATCAACGGGAAGAATGCTGACTCCCCTCTTGCGAGCCTCGTTCATAACGAGTGTGCCCGCGGTTACCAAAGATTCTTTATTGGCGAGGGCTAAAGTTTTGCCCGCCTCTATAATCGCCATAGTCGAGCGAAGACCCGCAATACCGACAATAGCATTAAGAACGATATCCGCCTCTTTCGCGGTTGCGGCGGCGAGAACGCCATCCTCACCCGAGAGAACCAAAATATCGGTGTCCTTTAAGCGAAGGCGAAGCTCATCCGCGGCTTTTTCGCTATAGACCGCAACTATGCGGGGCGAAAACTCGCGGGCTTGGGCTTCGAGCAACTCAACATTACTTCCTGCGGCAATGGCGCAAACGCGCATTCCGCCCTCGCGGGCAACCGATAATGCTTGCGTTCCTATGGAGCCTGTTGAGCCTAAAACTGAAATCGTTTTCATACTGCGCTCCTGTTTTATATCATTATAGTCGGGAAGAAACGAAGTAATGCATAGAATACAGGGGCGATAAGCAACACGCTGTCAAAACGGTCGAGCACGCCGCCGTGACCCGGCATAAGATTGCCGTAGTCCTTAATGCCTGCGTGGCGCTTGATGTAGGATGCGCTTATATCGCCAACCATTCCCATAGCCGAGAAGATGGGAGTGCAAAGAGTTAGAGTCCAAAGGGTTGTATCGTTAATCGAAATATCGTTAAGGATGCAGGCAACTGCAACCGCTACCATGCAGCCAACGATGCCGCCGATAGCACCCTCGATTGTTTTCTTGGGGCTTAAGGCGGGGCAAAGCTTATGCTTGCCTAAAAATACGCCTGTGAAATAAGCGAAGGTGTCGCTTGCCCAAGCGAAGATGAAAACGAGCAAGAATGCGAACATTCCATAGCCCGAAAGAAGATTAAGCACCGCGGCGAAGGAGAAGGAGATAAACAGGGTGTATGCCTGCGATGCGGCAAGCTCGGCGGGCGAGGTTTTTTCATGGATAAAGAGCGAAACCGTTAAGAGCACTGCAACAAACAAAAAATATGCGAGCAGGGCTTTTTCGCCATAGTTACCCGAGAAAAGAACAACAAGGCCTGCGCCGCAAAGGGCGGATAAAGCGGAGATGACTTTGTTTTTAACAATTTTGGTATTGTTCAAAATCTCCCAAACGCCGATGGCTGCCAAAACGGCAACCGCTGCCTTTAATATCCAAGGATAATATTTATCAAGTGCAATAGGGGTGCTAAAAATAAGTATTGCCGCAAAAAGCAAAATTCCTACAACACCCGAAATAATTCTTGTTTTCATAAAGAAACTTCCTTTCCTTTATACGCCGCCGAAACGACGGTTGCGTTCGCTGAAGCTATCAAGCGCTTCCTCCAAATGTCGCGGCGAAAAATCGGGCCACAACACATCGGAAAACCAAAACTCGGCATAGGCCGACTGCCAAATAAGATAATTCGATAGGCGGTATTCCCCGCTGGGTCTTATGATGAAATCGGGGTCAGGCTGCCCTGCCGTGTAGAGGTTTTGGGAAATAAGCTCATCGGTTATTTCCTCGGCGGGAACGCCCGAAGCAACAATTTTCTTAACCGCGCTGACGATTTCATCCCTGCCGCCATAGTTAACGGCGATGTTTAGATGCATCCCCGTGAAATCCTTGGAGTCATCCTCGGCTTTTGCCATAAGCTCCTTGATATCCTCGGGAAGGCGCTCTCGGCCGCCTATGAAGGTTAGTTTTATGTTCTCGGTTTTAAACTGGTCGGTATCCTTCAAATATTGGCGAAGGATTCCCATAATGTTATCAACCTCTTCTTGAGGGCGCTTCCAGTTTTCGGTTGAGAAGGCATAAACGGTCATATATTTAATGCCGATTTTGTTGGCATAGCGCGCGATATCCTTAAAGGTTTTGGAGCCTGCGGCATGACCTGCGGTTCGAGGCAGGTGGCGGCGCTTTGCCCAGCGGCCGTTGCCATCCATTATGATAGCAACATGCTGCGGAAGGATGCGCTCGGCGCTAACATTTTTCTTTTTAGAAAAGAACATATTCTCCCACTCCCAAAAACCCACCGGACGAATAACATCCGATGGGGCTTTTGTTATATCTCAAGTATTTCTTTTTCTTTCTTCTCGCTTGCAACATCGATTTTCTTGCAGAACTTATCGGTGAGCTCTTGGATTTCCTTCTCGCCTGCTGCCTGATCATCTTCGGTTATCTCGTTGGATTTGCGAAGAGCCTTAATCTTTTCAATGCCATCGCGGCGAATCGAACGAATTGCAACCTTGCCATCTTCAGCCATCTTGCGAACATCCTTTGCAAGCTCGCGACGACGCTCCTCGGTAAGCGGCGGGAAAACGAGGCGGATAACGCGGCCATCGTTGTTGGGGTTGATGCCGATATCCGAAACATTGATTGCTTTTTCGATATCCTTTAAGGTAGAAGCATCATAGGGCTGAATCTGAAGAAGGCGGGGTTCGGGAACCGAAACCGATGCCATTTGGTTGATAGGTGTGGGGCAGCCGTAATAATCTACCTGAACACGGTCAAGGATAGAGGGGTTTGCTCTTCCTGCGCGAACGGTTGCAAAATTGCTATCGAGCGCCGAAAGGGTTTTTTCCATTTTTTCTTCACAGGTAAGTAAGATAGTATCCATTGTTTTTCCTCCGTTTATTTAAGAAACTATAGTTCCGTTATGTTCGCCCTGCATTGCGCGAACGATATTCTTGGGGTCGTTAAGATTGAAAACGAGAATCGGGATGTTATTATCCATGCAAAGGGAGGCAGCGGTGCTGTCCATAACATGGAGGCCATCCTTCAAAACATCGATAAACTTAAGGGTATCATATTTTTTGGCATCGGGGTTTTTCTTGGGGTCGCTATCATAAACGCCGTCAACATTGGTTGCCTTAAAGATGATATCAGCGCCGATTTCGGCAGCGCGAAGCGCCGCAGCGGTATCGGTTGAGAAGAAGGGGCTTCCCGTTCCGCAGCCGAAGATAACAACATTGCCGTTTTCTAAATAGTTAACGGCATCACGCTTGGTGAAGGGTTCGGCTATTTGGCGCATTTCAATTGCAGTCAAAACCTTGGCGGGAGTTCCTAATTGCTCAAGCTCATCGCAAAGGGCTAAAGAATTGATGGTTGTTGCGAGCATTCCCATATGGTCGGCTCGGGTACGGTCCATATTGCCGCTGGAGCGACCGCGCCAAAAGTTTCCGCCGCCAATAACGATGGCAACCTCAACGCCCATATCAACGCATTCCTTAACGCACTTGCAAACCGAGTTAACAACCGAGAAATCAAATCCCATCTTGTTTTGACCCGCAAGCACCTCGCCGCTCAATTTTAAGAGCACGCGCTTATAAATCGGTTTCATATTAACACACCCTTGATAATATTTTATTATTATTATATTACTATATACGCCCTATAAAGTCAATTAAAAAACAGTAACAAAAAATATCTGCCGACAGGAATGCTCCCGTCGGCAGTTTAATTTATTTTTTGCGATATTTTTCCGCCTGAAGATTGAACATATAAGCATACTTTCCGTTTTTGGCTATAAGCTCATCATGATTTCCAACCTCAATAAGTTTTCCCTGCTCGAACATATAAATTCGGTCGGCATGGCGGGTTGTTGACAGGCGATGGGAAATGAAGATAACCGTTTTCTTATCGGCATATTCCGAGATGGAGCGGTTAAGTTCATATTCGGCATCCGGGTCAAGCGCGCTTGAGGGTTCATCGAGGATGATTAAATCGGCATCCTTATAAAACGCCCTGGCGATTGCAACCTTTTGCTGCTCGCCGCCCGAAAGAACCGTTCCGTTATCGAAAAATTCGCGGGTTAACTGGGTGTTCAGTCCCTCGCTTAATTTCTCGAGTTTGCCGCTGAAGGTGCTGCTTTCGAGCGCCTTTGAAATCTTCTCATAATCGCCCTCATCGCATTCCCCTCCCGCAACATTTTCGGCGAGGGTTGAGGCGAAAATTCGATAGTCCTGAAATACTGCCGCGATGCGGTTTCGAAGGCTTTCGACGGTGTAATCCTTGAGGTTTTTGCCGTTATAAAGGATTTCGCCGCTGCCTGCTTCATAGAGTCGCGAAATCAGCTTGGTTAGGGTTGTTTTGCCCGCTCCGTTATAGCCGACTATAGCGATTTTTTCGCCCTTCTTTATCGTTAAATTAACATCCGAGAGCGCCTCTTTTTCGCCATCGTTATAGGCAAAAGAAACATTCTTAATTTCAAGCTTTTCGAAGGCTTCGGCGGGAATGCTGCCGCTGATAATTTTAGGCTCGCATTCGGTGAATTTTCTAACCTTTTCGGTGAAAACGGCATGCTCATGCAACAGCTGCAGGGTTGCAACAAGGTCGCGCATTGTCCAAGAAAGGCGCCAAATCGCGCCCATGGCAACCGAGAAGGCGCCAAGGGTTGTTTGACCGTTGCAAACCTTATATAAAACGAGAATAAATATTCCCGTTTCGGAGAAGAGCATAATGGTGTTGAGAAGCACCGCGAGGGTCGCGCTCTTCAGCCTATATTTTTTAACAATCTCGTTTTTGCCGTCAACCGTTTTGCGGTATTCCTCGTGCAGGTTTTGAGAAACGGAGGTTGCGCGAAGCTCTTTAGCATAATCAGGCAGCATAAAGATGCGGCGGACATAGCCTTCCTTGCGCCAAAACGGGTTGAGCTCATCATAGAAAGAGAGTCGAACCTTGTTATACTTGGTTGAGAGGAAGGAGCGAAACAGTGCAAAGGAGCAAATTATCACGGCAATAAGGGGGTCAACCGTGAATAAAATACCCGCTATGGCAAACGCCGAAACAATGCGGAAAACCATTGTTCCCGTGTCCTTCATCAGTCCAACGGCGTGCTGAAAGGCTTGATCCATCGACCAAATAAAGTCGTTATAGAACTTGGGGTCATCATACTTTTCAAGGTCGAGGCTTACTGCCTTTTGGAACATATCGCTATGCAGCGCTATATGCAGTTTTTCCTGCGCAACGGTCCAATAAACCTGCCAAAACCAAGCATTGAAGAAATACCAAACGGTTCTGAAAATCGTGTAAACCGTTATGAGATAAACAGCGTGCTTAAATTCAACATTTTTGCCTATGAAATCATAAAGCGTTTTAACATAAAGGATTTCAATGCTGCCGTTAAGGCCCCTTATAATGCCCTCAAACAGCACCATAATGATGTATCCCGGGGTGTAGCGGAAGATGCGGCGATACATCCAAAGGTTGTTGGAAAAGGCGGTTTTTCTCGAGATTTTGGGCGCGTTTTTATCGCGGAGGTTATATCCTCTCGGAGGTCTATTTCTCATAATCCACCTCCGCATAATTCTCGGCTTGGCGGCGGAACATTTCGGCATAGCGGCCGTTCTTTTCCATAAGCTCTTTATGGGTTCCAACCTCTAAAACCTCGCCGTTTTCCATAAGATAAATTCGGTCGGCATCGACTGCGGAGGAAAGGCGATGGGATATGAAAATCATACCGCAGTCCGAACATGCCTTATGCATAGTTTTATACATTTCGTGCTCCGCGATGGGGTCGAGCGCGCTCGAAGGCTCATCCAAGATTACGAAACGGTTTTCCTTTGAATAGATATGGGAAATCGCCAATTTTTGCTGCTCGCCGCCCGAAAGAAGAACGCCGTCATCATCGAATTCGCGGGTTAAAACGGTGTTTTCCTGTTGCGGAAGAGATTTGATTTTATCAGAAATTCCGCTCTTTTCGAGGGCGGTTTTTATGGTTTTTTCATCGCCCTTTGTTAGCGGTCGGAGCATAACATTCTCGCCAACCGATAGCGCAAAAATATGATAATCCTGCATAACCGAGGAGAAGATTTCGCGATAATCGGAAAGCTTAAGCTCTTTAATATCGGTGCCGCCATAGGTTATTTTTCCCTCGGGGTCATAGAAGCGGAGCAACAGCTTCGTTAGGGTTGTTTTGCCCGCGCCGTTATGACCGACTATGGCTATTTTTTCCTTTGCGCCTATGCGGAGATTAACATTTTTAAGGGTGTAATCCTTGGCGCCGTCATATCGGAAGGAAACATTCTCAAAAACGATATCTCCCCTTCCCTCTATGGCGCGAGTTCCGCTTTTAATCTTGTTTTCATAATCCAAAAATTCGCGCAAATTCTCGATATAGAGCGCGTTTTCTTGGAATTGAAGCAGGAGGTTTGCCGAGTCGGCAAGGGTGTAGGCAACCTGACCGATGGAATCAATAACAACGATGCAATCGCCATATTTCATTGTTTTTTTGACAATGGTTTTATAGATTGCATAAATGAATGCGGCAACGCAGGAGAAAAGCTCTCTAACCTCTAAATTTATGTAGTTTAGAAGGGTTATTTTCCTGCCATATTTCTTAAGGATTTTGATGTTTTCATCGCCTGCCTCGCGATAGCGCTTTATGAGCAACGCGGGCATCGCGGTTAGGCGCATTTCCTTGGCATAATCCGAGAGATAAAACGCGCGGCGGGAATAATCGCGGCGGCGGTTAACCTCTTTGGTATCCATTGTTCGCTGATAGCCAAGTTCATTAGCTCGGGCGGTTAGCGGGGTTAAAAGCAGCGGCGCAACTATAAAAATCAAAAGCCAAGGGTCGATAGCGATAAGAAGACCCAAATTCGCCGAAAAGGTTATAAGTCGCCAGGTGGTCATCGAAACAGTGTCAAGCACGGCATTAACGCGGTTTTGGCACTCATCAACAGCCTTTTGGAGTGTGTTGTAATAAGCAGGATTTTCATAGCAGGCAAGCTCAACAGATGCCGCCTTTTTATAAACCTCATCGTGAACAAAGCGAACCGAATTATAGGTTTTTATTTGAATCCATCCGTTATTTAAAATATTGTGAATTACCTCAACAATAACATTCGCAATAAGCATAACAACGGCAAAAAACGCCATCTCGGCAAACTCTTTTCCGCTTTCTATTCCGTTAATTGCATAGCGAAGGAGATAGGCGCCCGAAAGGAAATTTGTTACCGCGCTGAGCGCAATAAGGCCAAGCCTTACGGCGATAAGACCGGGAGCCGCTTTATGCACCATTCGAAGCACAAAAACATTATCCGACGCTATGCGGCGAAGCGGCAGTTTTAAGCGTTTTTCTTTCTTTTTTCGCATTACTATTCCCCCTTTTTGGGACAAAAAAAGCACGAAAGAATCGTGCCTTTTCAATTGGAAAACTCCTTTATTTTTTTGTATTATAGCACCCGCATTTTGGTTTGTCAATAAGTGTTAAAAATAAATCAAATATCGAAATATGCGCGGGTCCAAGCGCGCTTGCCCCTGTCATCGCAGACGACAATACGCAGGTATTTATAATCAAAATCTATTTTTATATCGGCGCTTTCCAAATTCTCTCCCCAAACTATGCCGTGCTGACGGGAATCGCTCAAAACGGCTATTGCCTTTGCGGGAGTTGTTTCTATGTGGAAAACTCCGTCCTCTATATACGCTTCCTTGATAATAGGGCCTGTTGAGGCATAGAAATCGCCTTTTTCGAGGGCATTTATAATATTATCATAGGAAAGCGAGGGCGCACTTATCATAGAAAAGCCGCCAAACTGGTGCATTTCCCTATGGTTATCATCACAGGCCGAAACGGCCGCTTTGCCGCCTGCGCGGCAAAAAAGCTCATATTCATATTCGCCGTCGCCGCAAAGCATATCAAACTCCGAGCCCGTGTTATAAATCTCGAAGGCAAAAATATTCTTAAGCTTTAAAAAATTTTCCGACTCCTGCATTGACCAGCGCGGATGGTTATACTGGCAAATATAGCCCTTTTCCGTTGCCGCGGAAATAACCTTATTTACACTATCAATATCGTATATATCTTTATCCCATTCGATAAAATCGGAATTATTTATATCTCGGGATATAAAATTAAGGTGGTAGGTTCGAATGGTGCTCCACGGATAGACCTTATCGGAGCGGTCGTTAAGGCTATATTCCCCTGCGGTTAGAGGAATAAAATTTTCATCCGTTAATTCGGGATGAGGCACAACCTTATCGTGGTCGCTAAAGGCGATAACGCTATAGCCCTCCGCCATATAGCGGCGCTTGGTTTCCTCGGGGCTGAACTGCCCATCCGAAACGGTTGTGTGGCAATGAAGATTTGCTTTATAAAATTTATTATCGGGATTAAATAAATATTTTCTCATTTTTTCACACTCCAAAATACGCACGAGTCCAGGCGCGGCGGCCTCTTTCATCGCAAACAACGATTCTTATATATTCATACGGGAAATCGAGGCTTATCTCGGCACACTCAATATTCTCTCCCCACACCGCGCCGCGACGACGGCTATCGCTCAAAACGGCGATACGGTTGCAGGGCGAGGTTTTTATATGAAGAACATTATCCTCGATATATGCCTCCTTGATTATGGGACCGTTCGAGGCATAGCAATCGCCCTGCTCGAGCGCCTTTATAACGGCATCATACTCGAGGGCGGGCGCGCTTATCATTGTGAAACCGCCAAACTGCTCAAAGGCTCTATGGTTATCATCGCCTGCGGTTACGATGCAACGCTTGCCGAGGCGGCAAAAAAGCTCATATTCATACTCCGCATCACCCTGAAAGCCTTCGCCTAATTCGCAGCCGTGGTTATACATTTCAAAGGATACAAGACCCTCAAGTCCTAAAAAATCTTTGGGCTGCTGCATCGACCAACGCGGATGATTATACTGCGCCAAAAAGCCTTCGGCAGCGGCATCGGCGATAACCTTGTTTATCCCCTCGGGCGAATGAACGCGCGTGAAAGGGATGAACTCGGTGCGGTTTTTATCCTTTGAATAAAAATTAAGATGATATGTGGGGGTTGCGGGCCATTCAATATCGGGAGCGTTGCAATCGAACTCACTTGCGGTTATGGGCAGGAAATCCTCATCCTCGAGTTCGGGATGCGGCACTACAACGCGATGGTCGGTAAACGCTACGATTTGATAACCCTTTGCCTTATATTCATCCTTTATCTCCTGCGGAGTTTTTTTGCCATCCGATATAGTTGTGTGGCAATGCATATTGGCTTTATAGAAATTGTTTTGGGGGTCGAAAAGATATTTTTTCATTTTGCCACACTCCTTATATATCATAATAGGCGCGTGTCCAAGCGCGCTTGCCGAAAGAATCAACAAGCACTAAACGGATATATTGGTGCTTGAAATCGAGCGGAATATCTACGCTTGTTATTGAATCGGTGTTATCCTCCGAATACACCCTGCGACCTGCGCGAGTTTCGGTTTGCAGGGCGATTCGGCAAACGGGCGAACATTCTATATGAAGAACTCCGTTCTCAACATAAGCTTCCTTGATAACGGGGCCTCGCGAGGCATAAAAATCGCCCTGCTCGAGCGCGGATATAATGTTATCATAGGTAAGCGAGGGAGCGCTTATCATTGTGAAACCGCCGAAATGATGGTCGTCGTTATGGTTATCATCATTAGCCGACACGCCGCTTCTTCCGCCTGCGCGGCAAAAAAGTTCGTATTCATATTCGCCATCGCCACAGCAAAGGTGAGCTTCAGCCCCGGTGTTATAAACCTCGAAAGAGAAAATATTGAGGCCTATAAAATCCTCCGCAGTTTGCGCCGACCAGCGCGGATGATTATACTGACACATATAGCCCATTTCCCCTGCGGCAGCTATAAGCTTATTGGCGTGCTCTACGCCATACATATACTTGTTGTGTTCAGGAAAAGCCGACTGATTTATATCCTTTGAAATAAAGTTGAGATGATATGTGTGGATGGTGTACCACGGGAAGACCTTATCGGAGCGGTCATAAAGGCTATATTCCCCTGCTGTTAGCGGAATGAAATTCTCATCCATCAATTCGGGATGCGGAACGACCTTGTCGTGGTCGGAATAGGCTATAACACTATAGCCCTGCTCCATATAAATTTTTTTAATTTCGGCAGGCGTGAATCTACCATCCGACACGGTTGTGTGACAATGAAGATTTGCCTTATAGAATTTGTTTTCGGGACTAAAGAGATACTTTCTCACACACCTCACTCCTTACCCTTTGATTATATTATTAGAGAAAAATAATGTCAACAAAAAAACACCCGCTCAAAATGAACGGGTGTTTAACACTTTTATATGATTACTTAATCATACCTGCAACTTCATCAGCGAAGTTATCCTTACGCTTCTCGATGCCCTCGCCCTTTTCGAAACGAACGAAAGCAGCAACGGTGCAAGCAGCGCCTAATGCCTTAGCAGTGTTCTCAACATACTTACCAACGGTTAAATCACCATCGATAACGAACTGCTGCTCAACAAGGCAGTTTTCTTTATAATACTTGCTGATCTTGCCCTCAACGATTTTGCCGAGAACTGCATCAGGCTTGTTTGCCATTTTGGGGTCTTCCTTCATTTGAGCAACGAGGATTTCCTTCTCACGGTCAACAACCTCAGCAGGAACGGAAGCGATGTCGAGGTATGCAGGGTTCATAGCTGCAATCTGCATTGCAACATTCTTACCCATCTGAACGAACTCAGCATTAGCAGCGTCAAGCTCGGTATCGAACTTAACCATAACGCCGATTTTGCCGCCAGCGTGAACATAGGTTACGATAGCGCCTTCATAGCGCTCGAAGCGACGAATCTTGATGTTCTCGCGAACTGCAAGGAAGAGCTCCTGAACCATTTCTTCAACGGTTTGGCCATCCTCGGAGCAAGCAAGAAGAGCATCCATATCAGCGGGAGCCTGCTTTGCAACAACGCCTGCAACACGAGCTGCGAGAGCCTTGAAGCCATCGCTGTTTGCAACGAAGTCAGTCTCAGCATTGATTTCAACAACAACGCCTACGCCATCGATAATAGCGGCATAAACGGTTCCTTCAGCGGCAATACGGTCAGCCTTTTTAGCAGCCTGAGCCAAGCCTTTTTCTCTTAAATAATCGATAGCGGCATCGATGTTGCCCTCGGTCTCAACGAGAGCCTTTTTGCAATCCATCATTCCGCAACCGGTCTTTTCGCGTAACGCCTGAACGTCTTTAGCGGTGAAAGCCATTTTAATTTCCCCTTATAAATTATTCAGCATCTGCTGTTTCTTCAGCAACCTCTTCAGCTGCCTCTTCTACTGCTGCAGAGCCCTGAGTGCCCTGACGGCCCTCGATAACTGCGTTTGCGATGGTTTCAGCGATAAGCTTAACAGCGCGGATAGCATCATCGTTACCGGGGATTACAGCATCAATCTCATCAGGATCGCAGTTGGTGTCAACGATTGCGATAATCGGAATACCAAGCTTCTTTGCTTCCTGAACTGCGATTCTCTCCTTGCGGGGGTCAACTATAAACATAGCGCCCGGGAGCTTTTGCATATTTTCGATACCGCCGAGGAATTTCTCGAGCTTTTCGATTTCAAGGTTGAGCTTGATAACTTCCTTCTTGGGGAGAAGCTCAAAGGTACCGTCGTCACGCATGGTGCGGAGCTGGGTTAAACGGTTGATTCTGCGGCGAATGGTGCGGAAGTTGGTGAGCATACCGCCGAGCCAACGAGCGTTAACATAGGGCATCTCGCAGTGGATAGCCTCTTCCTTAACGGAATCCTGAGCCTGCTTCTTGGTGCCAACGAAGAGAATATCCTTACCCTCTGCGGAAATGTCGCGAGCGAAGAGATAAGCCTCGTTGAGCTTCTTAACGGTCTTCTGCAAGTCGATGATGTAGATACCGTTGCGTTCGGTGAAAATGTACTCAGCCATTTTCGGGTTCCAGCGACGGGTCTGATGTCCGAAATGAACACCAGCCTCGAGCAGCTGTTTCATAGATACTACTGCCATTTTATTTACCTCCAAGGTTTTTCCTCCACTTTGCGCTCAGTATTACCGGTTTAACCGATGAATCGGCACCCTGCACCGTGTCGCAAAGTGTGTGTTATTTTTGCTGCCGGGCATATTTCGGCAGCCTAACGATTATATCACAGCCGTTTGCAAAATGCAAGCATTATTTATGATGCTTATAAATTTTTTCGGCGGATTTGCAAATCGATGCCCTAAGTGATTCGGGAGAAAGCACCTCGAGCGAATCTCCAAACTGCATTATCCAACCAACAAGACCCTCGCTTATCAGCGCTTCGGCCTTGAATTCAAAATGGGTTTTGGTGCAGTTGCAAATCGAAATCTTATCGCCAAAACGGTCGATAACCTGCTCGAGTTTATCCTTCTTTGCGCGCAGCGTTATGCTTTGCAGCTCGCCGCCATACATATTGAACGCCTTCTCAACATAGTCGGCAACATCGAAGTTGGTTTTATATTCGCTAACCTCTCTAAAATCGCGGGCAGCCTCATCGATTACCTTTGCTTTTTTCATTCTATCAAGGCGCAAATGCATCAGGTTATCATATTTTTCATAGTTGCAAACGAGATAATAATGGTCATCCGCCCAAACCATAACATAGGGGCTAACCTTATGCTCCTTCGAGGTTTCTATGATGTTTCCGTTATCATCCAAGGTGCGCTTGCAATACTGAAGGGTTAGCTTCTTGTTTTCGGAAATCGCGCGCGAAACCGCATCAATGCTATAAAAGATTTCTTCGTTTGCGCATTTTGCGCGGTTATCGATATAAATTCGGCGGCGAACCTCCTTCGCCTCGTTTTCGGAGAGCATTCCCTCGAGCTTTTCAATAAGCTCGCGACTCTTGCGGCGGGAGATAAAATCAGCCGCCTGAACGGCATCCGCCAAAAGATTGATTTCGGGAATTTCGAACTCGCGACCCGAGAGATAATAGCCCGCCTTGGGAGAACGGGTTTTCTCAATATAATATCCTGCCTCGTTAAGCATTGAAATATCGGTGTAGATCGATTTTCGCTCGGCAGGAATCCCCCTGTCGGATAACATTCCCACAAGTTCAAGCGCAGTTAGAGGATGCTCCTCATCGGTATATTTTTTGAAGATTTCGATTAAATATAAAAGTCTTATTCTTTGTCCCTTAACCTTGCTCATTTAAAAGCTCCTTTGCAAGAGAAATAAACTCATCATAAGAATAAATAATGTTAACGGCATCCAAAAGCGCACTCGAAGACAACGAAGAAGGCAGTGACAGCCTTTGTTTTAAAAGGTCGCGCCGTTTAACGCTTCCATCACCCGAAAGACCCAACTCATAAAAATCAGTTTTGGTTATTTTCTTGCCTTCGCTTTTTTCTTCACAAATGAAGTTTTCCAGCGCTTTTATGATTATCGCATTATCGGTTCCTTCAACACCCAAAAGCCCCTCGGCTGACGGGCGGCTTTTGCGGCGCTCCTTGCCCTTTATGGGCGGCAAATAGACATTTTTTATATATTTGCTGTCGATAAACGATTTGAGCCGCTGGCGGATAAACTGACCCGCGCTATCACTGTCGGTTATTATGATAATCCCCTTTTTCTCGGCAACGGCGCGGAGAAAATCGAGCTTCTCCTTATCTTTAAAAATCGAAAAGCCCTCGGTTGTTATTATGGGCGCATCGATTATTGATGAGAGCCTGATTTTATCATACTTTCCCTCGGTTACAACAACACCGTTAAGCTTTATCAATGCATTCGCCCTCCGACATTATGTAAACCAATTTTACCATCAGTTCCTCCAAAACGGTTTGCGCGTTAAGCGAGGTGCTTTTTATGCGCTCATCGGCGGCTAAAAGCTCCTTTAGGCAAAGACCGATTTGCGCCTCGCTCATCTTTTTAGCGTTATCAAGCGCACGGGTTATAACAAACTCCCTACCCTTGTAGCCAAAGGTTTCGGCAGCCTCGGCGGGCTTAACGCCTGCGCTTTGGGCGGTTTTGGCGATATACATTTCGGTGAACGCCGAAGAAAGTGTTGCCAAAATAACATGGGGCTTGAGTTTTAAGAACAAAAGCTCATCGAGCATCTTGATGCTCTTGCCGATATTTTTAGAGGTTAGCTCGCGCGAAATATTATAAATCGATGCTTCAATCGATTTAACGCAAACCAAATCAACCGTTTCGCGGGTTATAAGTCCCGAGCCGAGATACGAGCAAAGCTTATCGAGCTCGTTTTTAAGAATATTATAATCAGCCGAGCAAACCTCGATTAAATAGCGAGCGGTTGAGCCCTCCATTTTGCAGCCGCGGCGGTCGGCTCCAGCGCACAGCATTCGAACAAGGTCACCCGTTGTTCTATGGTCGAGCTTTATTGCCATTCCGCCGGCCTTTTCGGCAGCGGTTATGAGTTTTTTGAATTTATCAGATTTCTTATCATCGGTTTTCACCGAGTCGAACCAAAGGATTAAACTTGCGGTGTCGGGAGTTTCCTCGATAAGCGAAACAAGCCGCGAAAAATCATGCTCTCCGCATTCCGAATAATCGAAGTCGGCCAAAATAACACACTTGCGGTCAGCCATCATCGGAAACTGCATCAAAGCATCATAAACCAACTGCAAATCGCAATTATGGTTAAAGCGATGGAGATTAAAGGGGTCATCCTCGGGAACGATTTTATTTTGAATTTTGGAAAGATAGAGGGTTTTCAGTCCGCTATCGTTACCATAGATAATATAAACAGGCAAAATTCTTCCGCCATCAAGGCTTCGCTTTAAATCCTGCTCGGTTACTGCAGCCATTCCCTCACCTTCCTTTCTCTTTCAAGTTTGATTTTTTTATCGTAATTTTTAACAAACAAAACGGCAAACGCTGCCGCAACAACTGCCGATAATATAACGGGCGCCGTTACATTATCGAAGGTTAGATTAGATATCGGAAGCATACCGATAGTCCTTGAAATCGCGGTTATGGATTTCGATAAAAGGCCTGCCGCCAACAAAACGGGTGCGGCAAGCGGCGGACAAATCGACAAAGCCACCGAAAGCACCGAAACCGCAAGCGTTAGGCTTGCCAGCGGACCGATGATTATATTCGATACAATGCTTATCGGGCTAAATGTTCCGAAATAATAGATAGTAAACGGCATGGTCATCACGGTTGCCGCGAGGGTTATCGCCGCTGCGGATTTAATATATCCGAAAACGCGGCCGCGCTCCCTATTAAAATGATAATCAACCGCGGGCGCCACGACAAGCACGCCAAGCGTTGCCGCCGAAGAAAGCTGAAGCGACACGCTCATAAAGGCAAACGGATTATAAATAAGGATAATCGTTATGGCCGCAAAGAGCGAATTAAGGGCATCGCTCCTACGATTCAAGATCACTCCGCTGAATATTATGATATATGTTAGTCCCGCGCGGATGACCGAAACGGTAAATCCCGTTAGACCCATTAAAAGGAAAACAAACAAGATTCCCAAAATTCCGCTTTTTCGTTTCGCGATACGCGCCTTTCTTAAAAGCGAATATAATCCTCCCGCCAATATCGAAACATGCAATCCCGAAACTACAACAATATGACTTATTCCTGCGTGGCGAAATGCCTCGAGCGTTTCATCCGCAACTGCGTTCTTATCGCCCAGCAATATGCCGCGCAAAAGTCCCGCTTCGCGGAAATTTAAATCGCCCGTTATTGCATCACTTATCGCGCTTCGCAGCATATAAATGGGTTTCGCGTTTCCTAAAGCCGAATGAACATCTTCGATAAATCCTATAAAAAGAATGTCCTCGGCCAAGTCGTTACGGCCGGATAGGTTGTTTTCAAAGAAAGCAACATCCAAACTAACCCTATCCCCTAAACTCAATCCCGCGCCGCCGTTTCCCATAACGCGGATGCGAAAGCTTTGCTTTATGTGTCCGACACGGTCAGCCTTTATGACATAGGAAGCCCACTCATCATAGCCCGAAACTTCGCAAACCTCGCCAACAACAGTTTTAATGCCAACGAGTTCCATATAGCGCGAACGGAGAAGCGCCCTGCTTGAGGCAGCTGATGCAACAACTATTAAAATCAGCAAAACAGGCAACAAAAATATTATCCTTTTAATTCCGCCCAAAATCATAAAAATTGCGAAAAGCGAAATTAAAACAATTGCCAAAACCGAAGCAATATCTATTGGCGCAAAGCAATAAACCGCAGATAACGCTATCGCGCCGATACCGCATAAAACCATTGGACGCTTCATAATAAGATTTTTAAAAATCCCCACCAAAAAACAATATGGTGGGGATTCAAATTACTTAAAGAAAAGGGGCAGTTTTTCGAGGAATACAATATCGGTTCTGTCGGCAGCATCGCCTTCGGCTAAAAAGGCGCAGGATGCTGCCTCCTTAGCGCCTGCGGCGGCGATAAGATTGCGAACGGCAGTTAAGGATTCGCCTGTGCTTATAACATCATCAACGATAAGAACGCGTTTATCCTTAATTGCGTTAACCTCATCCTCGCCGAGGTAGAGGTGCTGCTGAGAGGCGGTTGTTATAGAGTTTACCGAAACCTCTAACGGGCTTCTCATATAAACCTTAACACCCTTGCGGGCAACGATATAGGGTTTGCCCGACTGGCGCGACATTTCATAAGCAATCGGGATGCTTTTGGCTTCGGGAGTTATGATAACATCAAACTCGGGAAGCTTTTTAAGCAAAGCCTCGCAGCCCTTAATTGTCAGTTCAACATCGCCGAAGATGATAAATGCGGCGATACTTAAATTTTCGTTAACCGGAAAAAGCGGCAGCTCGCGGGAGCAACCTGCGATAGTCATTTTATAACTTTCAGCCATTTTGATTTCTCCTTTTTTCAGTTTAGCCCGGAGGCCAAGCAAGATTGCGGCGGGCAAGCAAATGGAAATGGATATGGGAAACCGTTTGACCGCCATCCTTTCCGCAGTTGTTAACAACGCGGAAGCCCTGCTCTAAATTTTCATTTTTTGCAATTTCGGCTATTGCCTCAAAAACCTTGGCAACCAAAAAACTGTTTTCGCCGTTTATATCAGCAGCCGAAACGATATGCTCTTTGGGGATTACTATTGCATGAAAAGGCGCCTGCGGGTCGATATCCGCGAAGGCATAAACCCATTCGTTTTCATAGATTTTGGTTGAAGGAATTTCTCCCTTTGCTATTTTGCAAAATAAGCAATCCATCATTAACCTCCGATTTGAGCGGCAAGCAAGGATTCGGCTGCGGCGATAGCGGCATCAGCCTTATCGGCTTCTTTACCGCCTGCCATAGCGAAATCAGGTCTTCCGCCGCCGTTGCCTCCTGCAAGCTTTGCAACCTCGCGAACGAGATTGCCCGCATGAGCGCCACCCTTAACGGCATCAGCGCCACAGGCTACGCAGAATGTTAACTTCTCGCCCTGCTTTGCAGCAAATACCGAAACCGATTCGGGAAGCTTTGCCTTAACCTGCTCGCACATATTCTTAACATCATCGCTTGTTGCGCCATCGATAACGGCTGCAACGAGCTTCAGTGCGCCAACGCTCTTTGCGTTTCCGAGCAAGGAATCAATCTTTCCTGCTGCAAGCATAGCCTCGAGTTTTTGAACGGCTTGTCCCTTCTCTTTGAGTTCAGCTGAAAGCTGACGCGCGCGCTCGGCAATTTGGAAGGGGTTGCCGATTTTGAGAGCCGATGCGGTTTCCTCCGCAAGGGCGGAATATTTATTGATTATTTCGAGAACACCAAAGCCTGTGTGTCCCTCAATGCGACGAACGCCCGAGGCAACAGAACTTTCGGAAACAATTTTGAAGAGACCGATTTTTGCGGTGTTGTCAACATGGGTTCCGCCGCAAAGCTCAACCGAGCGGTCGCCTGCCTTAACAACGCGAACAACATCGCCATACTTTTCGCCGAAGAGCGCCATAGCGCCCATAGCCTTTGCCTCTTCTATCGGCATTTCGCGGTTATCAACAACGATACCCGCTAAAATAGCATCGTTAATATACTGCTCAACTGCAGCAATTTCTTCGGCGGTTAGCGCCGAGAAATGAGTGAAGTCGAAACGAACTGCACGCTCGTTAACAAGCTGACCTGCCTGCTCAACATGGTTGCCGAGAACAGAGCGGAGGGCTGCCTGCAAAAGGTGCGCCGCGGTATGATTTCGGCGGATAGCGTTGCGGCGGGAAGCATCGATGCTTGCCTTAACCTTATCGCCAACCGAAATTGCGCCGCCCGAAAGGGTTCCTGCATGGGTGAAGATTCCGCCGCCGGTTTTCTCGGTGTTTTGAACCTTGAAAACGGCATTGCCCGAAACGATTTCGCCGATATCGCCAACCTGACCGCCGCCTTCGCCATAGAAAACGGTCTTGTCAAGAACGATAACGCCGCTTTGACCCTCGCCGATAATTTCGGCCTTCTCGCCGTTTGCAACAACAGCAATAACGGTTGCTTCGGTTTCATCAGCAGTATAACCCAAGAATTCGGTTTCGGAAACATCATCGAAGGAGATGCCATCGCTCTTCCAGCTTTCGCCATCGCTTGCCTTGCGGGCGTTGCGCGAACGGGAGCGCTGCTCATCCATAAGGCGGTTAAAGCCTTCTTCATCAACCGTCATTCCGTTTTCTTCCAAGATATCCTTGGTTAAATCGAATGGGAAGCCATAGGTGTCATAAAGGCGGAAGGCATCTTCAGCGGCAAGCTCGCCACCCTCCTTTTTGAGGGTTCCGAGAAGCGACAAGCCCTGGTCGATGGTCTTGCTGAAGGCTTCTTCCTCAAAGGAGATAACCTTCTTTATCAAATCGCACTTATCAAGAAGCTCGGGATAGGCGGATTTGTTTTCGTTAATAACGGTGTCGCAAAGCTCGCAAAGGAAGGCTCTCTTAATTCCGAGAAGCTTACCATGGCGGGCAGCGCGGCGGAGCAGGCGGCGAAGAACATAGCCTCTGCCCTCATTGGAAGGAATAACGCCATCGCAAATCATAAAGGTCGATGCGCGGATATGGTCGGTTACTGCGCGAACCGAAACATCGGTTTTCTCATCCTTGCCATATTCGCAGCCTGCGATTTCGCAAACCTTGTTTAAGATATTACGAACAGTGTCAACCTCGAACATATTGTCAACGCCCTGCATAACGCAAGCAAGACGCTCAAGACCCATACCTGTGTCGATGTTCTTATGCTCAAGTTCGGTATATGTTCCGTCACCCATATTGTTGAACTGGGTGAAAACATTGTTCCAAATTTCCATATAACGGTCGCAGTCGCAGCCGGGCTTACAATCGGGAGAACCGCAACCATATTTCTCGCCACGGTCGAAATAAATCTCCGAGCAGGGGCCGCAAGGACCTGTTCCATGCTCCCAGAAGTTATCGGCCTTGCCGAGCTTAACAATATGCTCGGCGGGAACTCCGATTTCGTTAAGCCAAATGTTATAGGCTTCATCATCGCTCTCATAAACCGAAGGCCATAAAAGCTCCTTCGGAATTTGGAGGGTTTCGGTTAAAAATTCCCAAGCCCACGGAATAGCCTCTCTTTTGAAATAATCGCCAAACGAAAAGTTTCCGAGCATTTCAAAATATGTACCGTGGCGCGCAGTCTTACCAACGCGCTCAAGGTCGGGAGTGCGGATGCACTTTTGGCAGGTGGTAACGCGGTTGCGCGGAGGAGTTACCTCACCGGTGAAATATTTTTTCATGGGCGCCATTCCCGAGTTGATAAGCAAAAGCGACTTATCGTTTTGGGGAACGAGGGGGAAACTTTTTAGTCTTAAATGTCCTTTAGATTCAAAGAAAGAAAGATATTTTTCTCTAAGGTCGTTTAGTGATGTCCATTCCATTTTTATTTGCCTCGCTATTCACATAAATATACATGCTATAGTATATAACTATTAGTTAATTTTGTCAACTTAAATTAAGCGTATAAATAGCGTCGCAAATCGCCGAAAACAGCGGCGCGCAGGGGGTGCCTCCGCCGCTCGTATTCTCGCTTATGATAACAACGACATATTGAGGATTATCGGCGGGGAAAAAGCCGCAAAGCCAAGAATGGTCAACCGCTTTTCCATCCTGCCGCCAGCCCGTTTGTGCCGTTGCGGTTTTTCCTGCGGCGGTGCAAAGTTTGGGACTCGCATTTTTGCCTGTTCCGCTCTCCAAAACCTCTAAAAGAGCCTCGGATAAAACCTTTGCCGTTTGCTCGCTCATAATCCTTGTTGGATAGTTTTCTTCTTCCTTTTTTTGCAGCCTTCCGCCTGAAATTTCGCCCTCGATTAAGCTTGGGCGATGATAAACTCCGCCGTTGGCAATAGCCTCATAAAGCGGCAAAAGTGCTATCGGAGTTAGCATCAGCGAGCCTTGACCAATCGATAAATTGGCGATGCTTTGAGCCGATGCGCCTATCTCCGCCACGCTCGGCAAATGCCCCTGCTCCGTAGATAATCCACCGCCGAAAGAATATCGAGTTCCAAAGCCTAAAGCCGATGCCATATCATAAAGTTTATCGGCGCCCAGCGATATCCCGAGGGTATAAAAATAGGTGTTGCAGGATTCGCGAAGCGCGCTCTTAATGTTCATAACCCCGTGGCCCGACCTGTTATGGCAGGCAAAACTTTTGCCCGCTATTTCGCGATAGCCCCTGCAGTCGTAAATCATACTTTTATAAACCCCATCCTCAATAGCTGCGGCGGCAACGCAGGGCTTGAAAACCGAGCCGACATTATAGGCGCAAAACGCGCGGTTTATAAGCGGCGAGGACTCATCGTTTAGATAGTCTTTAAGGTTTTTAACATCATAATCGGGATAGCTTGCGAGGGCGCGAATTTTCCCTGTGCCAACCTCGCTGACAACAACGGCGCCCGATTTTAAAACGGCAGCCGCCTCAACCGCTCTTTGGATTTTGGTGTCAATTGTTAGTTGCACCCCATTATGCTCGGCATCGGAATTTTTCTTAACCTCGGCACCGCCCTCTAAAATCTCGCCTGCCGCCGACATAGAGAATATGAATTCAACCGAATCCTCGCTATATAACAACTCATCAAATGCCGCCTCAACACCGCAAACGCCATGCCCTTCCCCATCGGTATAACCGATTAGATGGGTTGCCATTCCCCCGCTGTTTTTATAGACCCTAACGCTTTTAACATTTTTGGTGTTAACCTCTTCCTTAAGGCGCACAAGCACGGGTTTTCCATCGGCAAGGCGATGCGCCAGCGTTGCAGGGCTTTCATCATAGAGATACTCTCTAATTTCATCCATAACGCCGAAGGCGGGCGTTACGGCAGCGATTATCTCGGTTTCGTTGTTGGTTATCGGGAGCATATTAGCATCGAAAATTGTTCCGCGTTGGCGGGAAACGGTCAGCTTATATGAGCCTTGCCTTTGCGCGGCGGCGCTAAAGGTTTGGTTTAATGCAACCGAAACTATTCGCAAGAGCGAGATGAAGATAGCAATAAACAAAACTATCATACAAAGAGCCGCTCTAAACTCGAATCTTATTTTCCTTTTCATTCTATCACCAAGGATAGTATTGCCTTTTAGTTAAAATAAAAAACGACCGAAGAAAAAATCTTCAGTCGTTTTAATTTTAATCTTTGGATTCCATTCGAAGCAGCGAGCCCTTTTCGATGGGGCGCTCAAAGGGAATTTTAACCGTCATCATCGGATGAGGAGCCGAATCGATTTCGACATTTTCGGCATTAAACATCCTGCTTGCAACAACCTTAAAGGGCGGCTGTTTCGGGGCAAGACAATCGAAAACCTGACCCTTGAGGAACTTGTTTTTAAGGGTTAAAACCACCATTCCATCCTCATATCCCTCAACAACACCCGCAACGGTATAATCGCGGATATAACCCGCCGAGCCATAGGTTTGGGAATTCTCGGGGCGGCCGAAATAAAAGCCTGTTGAATAGGTGCGGTGGCTGATTTTATTTAGTTCTTCCTCAACCCAAACGGGCAGCTCCCAATTTTCAGCCTTAAGGCTATCGAGCGCGCCGCGGTAGGCATTGGCGGTTACGGCAACATAATAATGCGATTTTGCGCGACCCTCGATTTTAAGGCTATCGATTCCTGCGGCAACCATTTTATCGAGATGCTGCGCCATACAAAGGTCGTTAGAATTAAGAATATAGGTTCCCTTTTCGGTTTCGGTTATATCGAAATATTGACCCGGGCGCTTCTCCTCCATTAAGGAATAGCTCCAACGGCAGGGTTGAGCGCAATCGCCGCGGTTGGCATCGCGACCTGTCATATAGCTGGAAAGCAGGCATCTTGCCGAGAAGGAAACGCACATCGCGCCATGAACAAAGCTCTCAAGCATAAGGCTTTTGGGGGTCTTGGCGCGGATTTCGGCGATTTCATCCAAAGATAATTCGCGCGCCAAAACAACGCGGTCGGCTCCCATATCGGCAAAGGCGCGAGCGGACATATAATTAACTATGCCCGACTGCACGGAAGCATGAAGCTCAACATGGGGAGCATGCTTCTTAACAAGTCCTATAGTTCCGATATCCGATGCGATAACGGCATCGGCGCCGAGCGCATCTATAGCCTCCAAAAATGCGGGGATACGCTCAATTTCATCGTTATGCGGCACGGTGTTGCAGGTTACATGAACCTTAATTCCGCGCTCATGGGCATAGGCTATTCCCTCTTCTAAATCGCCAAGGGAAAAGTTCTTTGCCGCTGTTCTCATTCCAAACTCCTCGCCCGCAAGATAAACCGCATCGGCGCCAAAATCGCAGGCTGCCTTGAGGCGGGTTAAATCTCCCGCGGGGCATAAAAGCTCGGGTAGTTTAATATGTTTCATAAATCCAGTTGTTTTCTGCCTTTAGTTTGTTGATTATTCTGTTATGCTCTTGAAGCGAATAGGTATAATAAAACTTCATCGAAGCATCAGTTACGAAATAGGTTGCGGTGCATTCAGCGTTGGGGCTGAGTGCCGCGCGAATTGCGTTGCGGCTGGGCGAGCAATAGGGTCCCGGCGGGAGTCCCGCGCTTTTGTTAGTGTCATATCGGCCGCTGCCATAGGGATATTTCGCGGTCGGCGAAGAGCCTAAAAGCGGATAATCCCAATCCTCCAAGCGGTTATAAAACACCTGCGCCACATTAGCCATTTCATCGGGGTCGCCGCTGGCTTCAAGCTCAACAATAGATGCCATTGTTAAAACCTCATGGAGGGTGTAGCCGCGCTCTTTTGCAAGCGCTTCGGCGTTCTCCTCGGCTAAAACCTTGTCCATTTTTCCGAGCATCTTATCAATCGCCAAGGCGGCGCATTCTTTTGAATCATAAGAATAAAAATCATAGGTGTCGGGGAAGAGATATCCCTCAAAGAGATAATAAACCTCGCGCTCGGGAATATCCTCTATAAAGCCATATTCATAGCTTTTTTGCTTAAGCGCCTGATAGAAGTCGGCCTTTTCGCAAACTCCCTTTTCGGCTAAAATTTCGGCAATTTTATCAACCGATGCGCGCTCGGGAATTGTAACCCTAACGCTATCGGGCGAATATCCCTCGGTTAAAAGGGTTGAGGCAATTCGGCTATAGCCATCCTCTTTGTTCAAATTATAAACGCCATATTGATAGCGGCCGTCATAGCCCTTAAGCTTGGAATAAACCCTAAAGAAAAACGGATGATTTATAACCCCCGCATCATCGAGAATTTCGGCAATCGCGGCAGTTCCCGCACCTTTGGGAATTTCAACGGTTTTATCCTGCGCTTTGGAGGCGGAAAAACCGAGATAATCGGTTAAAAACATAATTCCCGTTACCGCAAGAGTTGCACCGATTGCGAAAACCAAAATCAGCGTCACTGCGATTTTAGCCGCATTTTTCTTATCCCTTTTGCGGCGCTTTTTCTTCTTCGGAGCCGCCGGTTCTTCTATAACTGCAGGCTCCTCGGCGGGTGCTATTTCTTCCTGCGAAAACTCGCGGGTTAGTTCAATATTATTCTCTTGTTCCATTTTTGACACCTCCTGAAGGGTGTTTATTTTTTGCAGGTGCGAATGTAACGGTCTGTTACGATTATATCAACCGGTTTGTCATATCTTCCGTGGTACATATGGCGGCGAAGCTCCTCGCCGTAGCATAGTCCCGCCGAAATGCCTGTAAAGCGTGACATATAGCGGTCGTAATAACCCTTGCCATATCCGAGGCGATATCCCAAAATATCAAACTGCATTGCGGGAACTATCATAAGGCAACCCGAAAAATCCGAAACCATAGGAAGGCTCTCATCGGGTTCTAAAACACCAAAAGCTCCAGGTTTTAGATCATCAAACGAGGTTATATAGTGGAATTCCATAAGCCTCGTTTCGGGAATGCATCTCGGAACGGCAACGCGTTTTCCATCCGCCCATGCATTTTCGATTATTAACTTTGTATCGATTTCGATGGGTGTTGAAACATATATAAGCAATGTGCTCGCGGGGGCATACTGATGCAGCCTGCGAACATTTTCGGCAATCCTGCCGTTTCGCTCGGCGCGAACTGCAGGGTCCATTTCGGTTCGCCTTTTGCGGCTTTCCTCACGAATCGACTGCTTATACTGCCTAATATCTATTGGGCGCATTGCATAGTCTCCTCAAGTTGTTCGGAGATGCTGAAATCTCCAAAAGCGGTTTTGCCCGAGTTCCAAGCGATAAGGTCGGCAAGCGCGAACGAAAACTCGAAAACTGCGCCCGCTCCCTTGGCGGTTACGATATTATCGCTGATGCAGCAAAGGTCGCCGCATATGGTTGCGCCTATAAGCTCATCCTCAAAACCGGGATAGCAGGTGGCGGCTCTTCCCTTTAAAAGTCCCATAGCACCGAGCACCGAAGGAGCGGCACAAATAGCGCCAATCACCTTTTTATGCTCATAAGCGAAGTTTATAAACCTTGCAACCTGTTCGCTCGCTTTAAGACCGAGGGTTCCCGGCATTCCGCCCGGGAGAATAACCGCCTCAAGGCTCTCATCGGGGGTTATATCCCCTTCAACCACATCGGCTTTCACGGTTATATTATGGCTTCCTGCGATATCTTTTCCGCCAACGCCAACCGTCAAAACCTCATAGCCCGCGCGGCGAAGAACATCAACCGTCACGAGTGCCTCGGTTTCTTCAAAACCGTTTGCTAAAAATACATATACCAAAAAGTATCAATCCTTTAAAATTAATCAGCCAAAACTTCCATCGCCGCCGCCAAAACATCGGCAGCAATTTCCTCAACCGAGCGGATTCGGTCGCCCTCGGCGCAGGAAATGGTTTTCCAGCCCGCGTGCTCGACATTATAAAGCGCCGCCTTGCGGCAGTTTTGCTGATAGGCTATATCCTTTTCGTGGATATCCTTTTTTGCCTCATCGCCGTCATAGCGTTTCTCGAGCAGCTTTTTAGAAAGCTCGGCAGGCATATCAAGAAAAATAACGAGGTCGGGTTTCGGGATACCAACCTTGCCATATTCGAGGGAATAAAGCCAAGAAAGATATTCATCCCATTCGTTTTCGGGCAGCTTGGCAGTTTGATGAACCGCGTTGGAGGTTACATATCTTCCCGAGATAACCGTTCCGCCTGCGTTATAATAATCCTTCCAGTGTTTTGCGAAGGATGCAAAGCGGTCAACCGCATAGAAAAGTGAAGCGGCATAGGCGTTAACATCGCCGGGGTTTGTTCCGAACTCGCCGCCTAAATACATCTTAACAAGGGCGCTCGAGTTTTCGCTATAATCGGGGAACGAAACCATTCGGTTATCAACATTATTCGCGGTTAAATTCTTGCAAAGGAGCTCAAGCTGGGTTGATTTTCCCGAGCCGTCGAGCCCCTCTATCACGATAAGCTTACCCATATCAGTTACCCTTCAGTTTGCTGAAATACTCGCGCATTTCGGCAGCCTTTCCGCAGGTCATTTTGCCCTCGGGGCATGCTCCGCGAACGCAGGAAGCGCCCGCCTTTTTGAAGACACTGGGGGCAACCGCGCTAACAAGGCGAAGCATCTCATCGGCTACATCGCGAATCTCCCATTGGGCGCGATTGCAGCAACGATGGCGGAAGAAATTAAGCAGGCTGCGAGCATTCATCGTAACAACAATTTTGGTCTCGCAGGCGTTGGGAAGCACAAAGCGGGCATCCTCAATAGCCTTTTTCTCGGCTGCGCGGGATGCTGCCTTTTCATCCATTCCCTCGGCTAACATTGCCGCCATATGTTTTTCCTTCAAAACGGCGGTTATTTTTTCATAGTATTCTTGGTCCTCGGCCATAGCTTTTTTATAAAGCTCCAGCGCCTCGGGTATTGCGGCAACCTCGGGCGGAACGATATACTCAAAGCCGCCTTCGCTTACATAGCGCTGGCTCTTTTGAGAATAGGATGCTATCCTATGGCGGACAAGCTGATGGGTGCAGGCGCGGGAAACGCCCTCGATTCCAAATGTGAAGGAAATATGCTCAAGCGGGCTTTCATGACCGATTGATGCCAGCATATCAACAAACGATGCTGTATTTTCCTCGTTAAGACCCTCCCTGATATCATCAATCGACGAGGGAGAATAACATAATTTTGCAGCAGCCGCAACTGCGCGTTCGGGGTCCGGTGTGTGGGTTATAAGTGTTACTTTTGCCATTTTAACCACCCTTTTTCATACTTTAGATTCATTATATCAAACTACAGCCCCATTATCAATTAAAATATTTTTTATAAAATATTAAAAAATGTCGTTTTTGCTCTTTTCATAATAGAAAAGATGTGTTATTATATTAATACAATAAAAGCTTGGAGGGCAAAAAATATGGCCAGTATCGATTTTACACATGCACCTTTTGGCGAGCTTGCTATTATCAGCATGCGCGGTTGCGAGGATATTGCAGCAAGTGTTGACTATTATCTTTCCCAGTGGAGAGAGAAGAATGAAGAGGAGTCCTTTGTCGTTGAGGCGCATTGTCCCCGCTTCGGCACAGGTGAAGGAAAGGCTGTTTTGCGCCATTCCGCCCGCGGACTTGATGCATTCATTATTTGCGACTGCTTCAACTACGGTGTTACCTATAAAATGTACGGTCAAACCGTTCCCATGTCGCCCGATGACCATTATCAGGATTTAAAGCGCGTTATCGCAGCTCTCGGCGGCAAGGCAAGAAGAATAACCGTTATTATGCCGATGCTCTATGAAGGCAGACAGCATCGCCGCACCTCTCGCGAATCGCTCGACTGCGCTATTATGCTGCAGGAGCTGATGAATATGGGTGTTAGCAACATCATCACCTTCGATGCTCACGACCCCCGCGTTCAAAACGCTATCCCGCTTGAAGGCTTCGATAATGTACAAGCTGCATACCAGATGATTAAAGCCCTCCTTAAATCAACCCCCGACCTCAAAATCGACCGCGACCATCTTATGGTTGTTTCGCCCGATGAAGGCGGAATGGGCCGCTGCATCTATTATTCCTCGGTTTTAGGCCTCGACCTCGGTATGTTCTACAAGCGCCGCAACTATTCGGTTATTGTTAACGGCAAGAACCCCATCGTGGCTCACGAATTCTTGGGCAGCGATATCGAAGGCAAGGACCTCATCATCGTTGATGATATGATTTCTTCGGGCGAATCGATGCTCGATATTGCCAAGAAGCTCAAAGAGATGGGTGCAGGCCGCATCTTTATGTTCTCGACCTTCGGTCTCTTCGTTGACGGACTTGAAAAGTTTGATGAATATTATAAAAACGGTTACATCACCAAGGTGTTCACAACCAACCTCATCTATCAAACTCCCGAGCTTTTAAAGCGCGATTGGTATTGCAATGTTAATATGTCGAAGTATATCGCCCTCTTAATCGACACCTTAAATTGCGATAACTCCATCAGCAAGCTTTTAGACCCCGTTGACCGCATTCAAAATGTTGTTGCGAAATACGAAGAAGAGCATAAATAAAAAATAAACCAAACCCCCGACGGAAATCCCGTCGGGGGTTTTTAATTTAAATACTATTGGATACTCAATTGGGTGGAATTACTTTCTTTAAAACATCTACCATCTTTTTACCGCGCTCGATTATCAGCTTGTTAGTCAAGCTGATTTTTCCGTAAACTTTGCCGTTGCCATTATCTCCGGACTCGTTATTCAAATCTAACAATATTGACTCTTTTAAATCAATTCCTCCGTTTTCCTTGAGCACAATTTTTTGGAAATATCCATCAATATATGTAGAGAAAATATTTTCGGAAAACCATTTTTCCCAAAGCGGCACATTTCCCACTTTATGATTTAAAAAATCATCCAAACTGTCGTACCATCTCCAAGCGCGCCCATTTTCCTTCTTGTCCTTTGCGGTACCTTTTTGGGCCTTTGAATAGCGACCATCTCCGCTAAAATAAAGCGGGCCTACATTGAAATTGCCTATTGAATGCGTTAAAATTGCAAACCTATTAATTTCCTCGGTCAAATCGCCATTAAGCTGAAACTTATCAAGGTTTTCTAATACTTTGTCTAATACCTGGCCAAATCCTTTTTTGTCTATTTCTAACTGAGAGCAAATTTGATCATAATTGCTTATATTCTCTTTTAGAGCGCCTTTGTATGTAGTTAGGAATGAATTTATGGTGTCGGTTTCGAGCGTCTCGCCACTTGCCAAATAGATGTCGCGCCCTTTATAGTATTTAACATCAAATCCGTTTACCGAAAGCAAAATGCACTGTATCGACATATTAAGGTCGCTGCTATCGGGATCGATTTTGTCCCTTTCGGGTGCCTTTTTATAGTGCAGCACCCGCACTAACGGCTCAGGATATTCTGCCCATTGTTTTTCGTTGAGTTTAAAATCATATTCTTCGGGCAAATAGGAAGGATCATCCTTATACAAGAAATTCCTAACCAACTCATAATCGGGTTGCTTGGGCACCGAATCCCTATTGTTTGCCATAACGCATCCACCCTTTTTACCATTTGGATTATAGTTCCATTGTAGCACATTCGGCTTTTATTTCAAGCAATTTTTTCTTGGCTGCGGATAAGAAATTCAGTTGTTTGGGGCTGAATTCATTTTCGAAATCGGATATCGAGAACTCGGCAGGATTTTGCACGAGCAAGACCAATTTATCCTCGGGAATGCTCATAGCGCAGGTGTTGTCACACTCCTCATTGAGGCATATTTCGCTCATGACATATTGGAGGCTACCCATTTGCAATCCGCGTGGGGTTATTGCCATCCAAAGGCCGTGTTCGCTCGAAAATCTCGGATACGAAACGCGGCGAAAACCCCATATGTCCCCAAACGCTTTAGATACAATTATCTCCACGCTTGCGCCCGCTACGGCAATTTCGCATCCTTCTATCTCATAAAACTTATTCTCGAGCACCCCAATTCTCTCAACATATAAATCATCATAATATTTAGGAATGTTATCAGGGCTACAAAAGTTTTCATGCTCTTTTGTTTGTCGGTTGTATATTGAAAAGCGCGTATCACGCTTTGACAATAGGTTTCTTATTTCGCCAAATTTTATTTTTCTCATATTATCCTCTCACTTCTTAAGTTCATTTTTAGTTACGCGCGAATACGGAAAATGCTCCTCGCAATAGTCAAACATCCGCTCTCGACCTATTATATGGTTGCTGTGGATGTTTATTGAAGGAGCTGTGATGCCGTTTGAACGCATCCACATAAGCAGTTGCAAGCCATCCTTTGAGTCCTCGCCGAGAGAATAATCGAGCGAGATATGCTCGAATTTATGTTTTCTCATCAGTTCGGTTGCGGTTTTGAAATCGCGGCAGCAATAATCAAAATCGCTCGGGAATGCTCGCGTGTCATCAACAAACAGTTTCATTGTTCCCTCCTTAATTCTCTTCATCATATGGTAGGATAAACCATGGACCGCAATCGGTAACTCTATAGTATTTATCGGTTTCGGTATCAACCATAAGCACATTAAGATATCCCGTTTTCAGGACGGTGCCATCGATATAGTAGTGGGATTCGCCATCGAAATATATGTCGTGGAAATTCGGGTCTCCCGCGATACTGCTTGTGCCAACATGGCCTGCAACCACCTTCATATCTATGCCCTCAATTTTTCCTGTTTGGGCGGGGAATTTCATGGTGAACATGTCTTCACCGGTTCCCCATTCCCAATATTCGCCAGCCTCCTCGTCAATACCGGCGTGAAGAAAGAGCGTCTTGCCTTCAATGTGATAAAGCGGAAGCGAGGATATCCAATTGATATACTTTTGCTCTACGGGCGGATCATCGAATGATGCGAGCGGATGGTCAAGATTAGCCGAGCCATCGATAACCCAAATGTCATGGTTTCCGGCAAGCGCGATTACCCTATCCGAGCCATACGACTCTTGTAACGATATAATCCTGTCTAACACCTCCTTGCTACTATCTCCGCCATGGATGTAATCGCCTAATAGGATTATTTTTGCATCCGAATCAGCTTCGAAATTATCCATAAATCTCGACAGCGCCTCCTCAAATGCATCCAAGCAGCCATGAATGTCGCTAATGCAATAACATTTCATAAAAAAACTCCTTTCAATTTGATCGTGGAGATTTCTCTCCTTATTATTAAACAACTTTTTATTGGTCCATATAGGGACCAATAATGTAAAAAATTATTGATTTTAGGAGCTTTTTATGCTATATTGACCTTGAAGATAGAGAAAACGGGGGGCAAAACCGATGAGTTCAAAGGAAGAAAAAGCGATAAGACTGCTGCAATATTTGAGAAACTTTACCGATGAGCGCAACCCAACCTCTATGCCGCTCATTGATTATTATTTTAGAAAAAAGGGTGTTCCCGACTTTTTCGGTCCCGAAAATTCTCGCCGAAAAAATAAACGCCAACTCGTTAAGGAGTTGGTTAGAATTTTAAACAGCGATATAAACGGCAATCCTCTACCTCGTGAGGAATGGCGAATTATGTATGATGGTTGCGGCGAGGAGGACACGAAAAAACGACATTTTATTTGCAACCTTTATTATAGGCAGCCGTTTTCGCGAGATGATATTTCGGATATTATAAAAAGCATTGAAAAGAATGACAGCCTGCCCGATGAACAAAAAAAGTCGCTGACCGAAAAGGTTCGCCGATATGTTTCAACCAAAAACTATAACAGCAATGAGTGCTATTTGATATACGGAATGGACCCTGTTGAAAAAAAGAAGCTTTTTAAGAGGCGATACGATACAGAATCCTATATTGATTACATTATACGCACGAAAAAAGCTGCAGCCGACGATGATTACTATTATGATTAAATAAAAAAACCACCCAAAATCGGGTGGTTTTTAATTTACTGATTTGCGGCTTTTGCCTTCTTTTTTATAGAGGCTTTTAATAATAAATACTTTTATCAGGATATGTTTGGTTTATAACAGAATAATAATGCATAATAAAATCTTCTTCCAAACTCATATTGAAAAATTTAGGTGTACTACACATATACACTGTTTTTAGCGAGGCGGGGTCAAAGAGATCGCTGGTAAGCAATCCCAACCCTACATTTAAGAGAAGATATAAAATTGCAAAAGCTAACAAACCGACAAAAACATTAACAACCAAGCCAATTATAATGCTTGCGATTACCGTTGAGAAGAACATGGGAAAATTCCAAAAAACCGGCTTCCAAAACAAATAATATCTCATCCAACGGCGCTTATATAATTTCTTTGTTTTCTCTGCTGATTCAGCATATCTTCGAACTATGCGAATTTCGCAATAGGAAGAATCCAAAAAACAACAGCTAAACGACACTGTGCGGGTTGCTTGCTCATTTTTCCAAGAAATCGCAACATGTGTACTGTCATCGCATCGGGAAATTATATATTCGGATACGATCGTTATATCATAAATATCCTTTAGGAAACTTGCTCTATGGCTTGCGGCAGTTGTTCTTACCGAAAGCAGAACATCCTCGCCCTTATTAAGCGTTATTTTCTTTGTTTCGAAAGGCGAAAACCTATATTCTATTCCCTCTACCGTAAGGTCGATGCTTTGGCTTGAATCGTTATGTAAGACCATCGTATCCCTCCCCTCTTTTACTGATTTGTATTTTTATTCGTACAGTTAAAGGGTTGTGCTTTCCGCACAACCCTTTTTGTTTTACTGATTTGCGGCTTTTGCCTTCTTTTTGCGGGTTAAAACGGGTTCGCCGCCATCAACCGTTGCGGCGGTTATAACAACCTTTTCGATATCCTTTTCGCTGGGGATTTCGAACATAATCTTTTGGAGCACGCCCTCAATTACCGAGCGAAGACCGCGCGCGCCTGTTTTGCGCTCGATGGTTATATCGGCGATTCGGCAAAGCGCCTCCTCCTCGAATTCGAGGATTACGCCATCCATCTTAAACAGCGCCTCATACTGCTTTATAACCGAGTTTTTGGGCTCGGTCATAATGCGAAGGAGGGATTCTCTATCCATCTTTTGCAGCGCGGTTATAACGGGCAAACGGCCAACGAGCTCGGGTATCATTCCGAACTTAACGAGGTCCTTATGGGTCGGGGTTGCGGCCTCAACCTCTTCTCTCTTCTCGTTTTCGGATTTAACCTCGGCGCCGAAGCCAAGACTGCTGCCGCCAAGACGCTTTTCGATAACCTTATCGATTCCATCAAACGCGCCTGCGCAAATGAATAAAATATTGGTTGTATCGATTTGGATGAACTCCTGCTGGGGATGCTTTCTGCCGCCCTGCGGAGGAACATTCGAAACCGTTCCTTCCAAAATTTTAAGCAACGCCTGCTGAACGCCCTCGCCGCTTACATCGCGAGTTATGCTCGCATTTTCGCTCTTGCGGGCAATTTTATCGATTTCATCAACATATATAATACCCTTTTCGGCGCGCTCGATATCAAAATCGGCAGCCTGAATAAGGCGAAGCAGGATATTCTCAACATCCTCGCCAACATAACCCGCTTCGGTTAGCGTTGTTGCATCGGTTATGGCGATGGGAACATCCAAAATCTTTGCAAGGGTTTGGGCTAAAAGGGTTTTGCCAACGCCGGTGGGACCAAGCATAAGCACATTGCTTTTAACCAGCTCAACACCGTTTTCCGGCTCTCCGGTTATGCGCTTATAATGGTTATAAACCGCAACCGAAAGCGCGATTTTGGCATCATCCTGCCCAATTACATATTCATCGAGTTTTTCCTTTATCTCGCGGGGAGTTAAAAGGCGGAACTCTTCTTTTTGCTTTTTATCCTTGCGGCTTGGCATGGGTTCATCAAATATCAGCGAGCTGCAAAACTCAACGCAATGGTCGCAAATATAAACGCCAGGACCCTCAACAAGTCGAGAAACCTCTTCCTGCGATTTGCCGCAAAAGGAACAGCGAATTTCCTTTTCGTTGTTAGCCATAATTTCCTCTTATCGCTTGGTTATTACCTTATCAACAAGGCCATAATCGGCAGCCTCTTGCGCCGACATAAAGTTATCTCTCTCGGTATCGCGGCGAATCTCCTCGATGGGACGACCTGTTACATCCGAAAGAATCGAGTTAATGTTTTCGCGAATCTTCTCGATATGCTTTGCATGGATGAGAATATCGCTTGCCTGACCCTCGGCGCTGCCTAAAGGCTGATGAATCATTATTTCGCTGTTGGGAAGAGCATAGCGCTTGCCCTTTGCGCCTGCGGCGAGAAGGAATGCGCCCATGCTGGCAGCCATACCAACGCAAATAGTGCTTACATCGCACTTGATATACTGCATGGTATCATAAATTGCCATACCCGCCGAAACCGAGCCGCCGGGGCTGTTGATATAAAAGCTGATATCCTTATCGGGGTCCTGACCCTCTAAAAAGAGCATCTGGGCAATGATAAGGCTTGCAGTTGTATTGTCAACCTGGTCGTTAAGCATAATAATTCTATCATTGAGCAGGCGGGAGAAAATATCATACGAACGCTCTCCGCGGCTGGTTTGCTCAATAACATAGGGAACAAAACTCATATCCATAATTTACCTCCTATGAAAATATTATGTCCGAAAAAAACATTTTATAATCGACTAAATGGCAGGGGTAAAACTCCTGCCATTTAAATAATTAGTCTTCTTTCTTCTCTTCTGCCTTCTTTGCAGCGGGCTTCTTAGCAGCCGGCTTCTTGGCGGCGGTAGAGGTTGTTTTCTTGGTTGCAGTCGAAGCGGGCTTCTTTGCAGCAGGCTTCTTTGCAGCGGGCTTTTCAGCCTTCTTCTCAACATCGGTTACAACGGCGCTGGACTTAACAAGCTCAAGTGCCTTGGTAACTGCGAGGTCCTTCTTGATTTCCTTAACGGGAACAGCATTCTTAACCTGCTCCTCGGTTACACCATAGGCTTCAGCCATCTTGGTGATTTCAGCGGCAACATCATCCTCGGAAACCTCGATTTTCTCGAGCTTAACGATGGTCTCGAGTGCGAGGCGCATCTTAACCTGCTTTTCAGCCTGGGGACGGAAGGAAGCCTTGAAATCATCAGCATTGGTGTTCATATACTGAAGATAGGTTTCGAGGTTTAAGCCCTGCATCTGGAGTCTATAGGCGAAATCCTGCAAGCTCTGGTTGCAGCGGGACTCGATCATAGCATCCGGAATCTCAACCTTCATGCCATCAACGATTTGGTCAACGAGGTCGTTCTCAACTGCCTCATCAGCATGATGGGTCTTGTGCTCTAACTGATGCTTCTTAATATCTTCTTTGAGCTCGGCGAGGGTATCAAACTCGGATACATCCTTTGCAAACTCATCATCAATTGCGGGAAGCTCGCGCTTCTTGATTTCATGAAGCTTAACCTTAAATACGGCAGCCTTGCCCTTTAAGTCTTCAGCCTGATAATCTTCGGGGAAGGTTACATTAACATCGAACTCTTCTTCAACCTTGTGGCCAACGATTTGATCTTCGAAGCCGGGGATGAACTGACCCGAGCCTAAAGTTAAGGAATAGGATTCGCCCTTGCCGCCCTCGAATGCAACGCCATCAACAAAGCCTTCGAAATCGATAACTGCGATATCCTCAAGCTCAGCTGCACGGTCCTCAACCGATACCATGCGGGCATTACGGTTAGCCATCTGGTTGATTTCAGCATCAACCTCTTCATCGGTTACAACGGGGGTTACGCGCTCAGCCTTAAGACCCTTATACTCGCCGAGGGTTGCCTCGGGAACAACTGTTAAGGTTACCTTAAAGTCAACGCCGTCCTGCTTGGAGATGGAAACCAAATCGAAATCCATCTTATCATCAACAATCTCAATACCTGCTTCATCGGCTGCTGCCTCAAGAGCATCGGAATAGAGAAGGTTTAAAGCATCTTCAAAGAATACCGACTCGCCATACATCTTCTCGATAAGGTAAAGCGGAGCCTTGCCCTTACGGAAACCGGGGATAGAAATCTTCTTTCCTTCCTTTTTGTAAACCTTGTTGATAGCATCGCAGAATGTTGCTCCATCGATTAAAATCTCGAGCTCATACTTGCCGCCCTCAACCTTTTTTGCTTCTTTTAAACTCATTTTATTACCTCCAGGATAATCATTCCATAATAATATAGCACAGTCTTGCCAAATTTTCCATATTTTTTTTAAAATTTTTCAAATATATATATTTAAACTATCATTAAGGGGCAAAAATCAATGCAATCTGCCGATAAAAGTGTGAAATCGACGCCATCATAGCTGCTTTTTGCGTTGTGGAATCCCGAACCGTGGATATGTCCGTGGTAAACTCGGGTTATGTTATATTTCTTTATAACATCGAAAATTTCTTTGCAAACCCATTCGCCGTAAACGGGCGGATAATGGGTGAAGACGACGGGGCGTTTTCCGGTTTCAAGCGCGGCCTTAATCGAGGTTTCGAGCCTGCCTGCCTCGCGAAGCACAACCTTATCCTCCGCCGCAATATCATAAAACCAGCCGCGAGTTCCGCAAACCGCAAAATCCTCAACGATTGCCGCGTTGTTGAAAACGAAGGAGATGGTGTCAAATCCGTTGCTCTCTAAAAATTCGTTTAATTTTTTAGCGGTTGACCACCACAAATCATGGTTGCCCTTTAGGATAATTTTTTTGCCGGGCAGCGAATTCAAAAACGCAAAATCCGCAACCGCCTCCGATAGGTTCATCGCCCAAGAGATATCGCCGGGAATTACAACCGTATCCTCCGCTTTAACTATGCGGCACCAGTTTTTTTCTATTCTGTTTTGATAGTCCTCCCAGCCGCGGAAAACATCCATTGGCTTGTCCGCCGAGAGAGAAAGATGCAAATCCGAAATTGCATATAATGACATATCATTACTCCCTATAATTTAAAAAATTGTGCGCATAATAATCTTGACCGAAGCGGTCTAAATTTATATTGGAGGATGCAAAAATGACAAACGACAACAATGTTATAAACGGCATTAAATGCAATGTTGAGAGCTGCGTTTATCATTCGGGCGAGGGTCACTGCCACGCAGGTCATATCACCGTTGGCGGAGACAGACGCGCTTGCGAATGCTGCGAAACCGAATGCAACACCTTTAAAGCAAAGGCATAAATTCGGGTTAATGGAAACCCCACCGTTAGGTGGGGTAATTTTTTTTAGATTCCCAAGTACTTGCAAATCGCCTCACGCATTTCATCGCGGTCGATAACCTCGCCGAAGCGGCGGGTCTTGCCCTTTAATGCCTCGATCGGCTCGGGGATGTCGGTTGCGGTGAGAACCGAGAGCTTATCGTTCTTTGCAAAATCATCCTCGGGCACATCGGCGCCGAAGGCACAAAGAACGCTGTTTGCAAACTTATAGGGGCTTGCGGTTGAAGCGATTAAAACCGGAGTTGTGTCCCCTACTGTTTCGCGGTATTTCTTATAAACCGAGAAGGCAACAGCGGTATGAGTGTCCATCAAGTAGCCATATTCATCGAATACATCCTTAATGGTTTCGAGGGTTTCCTCATCGCTTGCGCAGCCGCCAACGAAATTCTCGGTTATTTTCGCCTTGATTTCATCCGATACGGTGAACTTGCCTGTCTTCTTGAGGCTATCCTGCCAAGCAGCAACCTGACTGTCATCGCCCGAGAGCATATAAAGCATGCGCTCGAGGTTGCTCGAAATAAGAATATCCATCGAGGGCGAAATAGTGGTGTAGAAATCGCGGTTGCGGTCATAAACACCTGTATTTATAAAATCGGTTAAAACATTGTTGGAGTTGGAAGCGCAAATAAGCTTCTTAATCGGAACGCCCATAAGCTTTGCATAATATGCTGCCAGGATGTTGCCAAAGTTGCCTGTCGGAACAACAACATTGAACTCGTTATCATCGTTGTTGCCATCGGCAAGCATATCGCAATATGCCGAAAGATAATAAACGATTTGGGGAACCACACGACCCCAGTTGATGGAGTTTGCGCTCGAAAAATTATAGCCTGCACTGCTAAGTTTTTTATTCATCTCGGCATCGGTGAAGATTTCCTTAACGCGGCTTTGAGCATCATCGAAGTTGCCCTTAATTGCGCAAACGCAAACATTATCGCCCTCTTGGCTATCCATCTGAAGCTTTTGCATAGCGCTAACGCCTTCGCTGGGATAGAAAACTATGATATCGGTATTCTCAACATCGCGGAAGCCTTCAAGAGCGGCTTTGCCTGTATCGCCCGAGGTTGCAACCAAGATAACGGTTTTGCCCGCGCCAACCTTTTTCGAGGATGTTGTTAGCAAATAGGGCAAAAGCTGAAGCGCCAAATCCTTAAATGCGCAGGTGGGACCATGCCACAGCTCTAAAATCGAAATTTCGGAGCCCAAAACTGCGATAGGAGCGGGCTGCTCATTTTCGAAGCTACCTGTATATGCACCTTCAACACAGGCGGTTATTTCCTCATCGGTGAAATCGGTTAAGAATTTGGAAAGCACAAGGCGAGCGCGCTCCTTATAGCTCGAAACCTTTAAAACCTCGAGTTCCTCGGGGGTTATAACCGGAATCGACTCGGGAAGGAAAAGACCTCCATCCGCCGAGATTCCGAGGCTGATTGCCTTGGCGGCGCTAACGCTGACATTTTTGTTTCTTGTGCTGATGTAGTTCATTTTTTATCACTCCGTTTGATTTAACAAGGCGCAAAAAAATCTCTGCGCGTTTTTATAGAAAAGTTTTTGAAGAATTATATCATTCAAGCCTTTATCTCGTAGATAGTTATATAATACAGCCATTTTATCCACCGAGTCAAGTGTTTTATCCATTTTTGCGCCATCAAAATCGCTTCCGATGGCAACATTGTCCTCAAGACCCATAAAAAGCAGGTAGTTAAGGTGGCGATAAAAGCCCTCAAGCACCCCGCCATCCCCCAAAAATTCGGGATAAAGGCAAAGCCCTAAAATGCCGTTTTTATCATAAAGCGCGCGGATTTGCTCATCGCTTAAATTGCGCCTGACATGATGCACGGTTCGGCAGCAGGAATGGCTCGCCAAAACGAATTTTGCCGAATCGATAACGGCGAAAAAACTTTGGTCGTTGAGATGCGAAACATCAACCGCCATTCTTCGCTCGTTCATCCGCTTTACTATCCGCCTGCCAAACGGGGTGAACTCCCCCGCCGTGTTAACTCCGCCCGCTATTTTATTTTTGCCGTTCCAGGTTAAGTTTATGAGTCTGATGCCGTCCGAATAAAGCGAATCTATATCCTCTTCGTTTTCGATAATCACGCCGCCCTCAAGGGATAATAAAAAGGCGTTTTTCTCTTCCAAATCCTCGGCGTTTTTTGCGATTTTAACCTGCTCGCAAAAATGCCGCAAAACCGCATTATAACGCCCTTTCGGATCCTTATGCTCATCGGGAATCCAAATGGCGCAAACGCTCTTCCAATTATCAAAAACGGAGCCCTTGCTTTTTGTTACCGCAAGGTCTCCGTTTATAAAACTTTGATTATTCCTATAGGATTCATAGGGCGAATCCGTATGCAAATCGAAAAAATCCAAACTACCCCTCCGGACTGAACGCATTCTCAAGATAATCCATTGAAAATTCCTCGCGTCCGCCAACGGTCCGAACGGTTATTTGCGCCACATCAAATCTCGGCTGAAGCTCGCAAAAAGCACGGGAGAGATAGGTGTTGGCTGTCATAATAATTTTTTGCTGTTTTCGAAGGTCAACCGCCGCCGCAGGAGAAACAAGCGCCCCCTCGCTTCGGGTTTTAACCTCCACAAATAAAATATATTGCTCGTTCTCGGCAATAATGTCTATTTCGCCAAAGCGGCTATGAAAATTCCGCTCGGTTATTATAAAGCCTTTTTCCTTCAGATACTCTGCGGTCAGGTCTTCGCCCGCAAAGCCTCGTTTTGCACTCTTCCTCATTTTATGTTTTTAAGGAAGCTCATTCGGTGCAGCGGGCAGGGACCGAACTCTTTTATAAGAGCGATATGCTCGGCTGTTCCATAGCCCTTGTGCTTAAGGAAATTATACTGCGGGTATTGCCTATCATACTCTTCCATAAGCCTATCACGCGAAACCTTGGCAAGAACGCTTGCCGCGGCAATCGACATACTTTTAGCATCGCCCTTAACAACGGCTTCGGCAGGAATTTTTATGCCTTTGGGGATTTTGTTGCCATCGATTAGGGCATAATCGGCGGGAATATTCAAGCCATCGATAGCGCGATTCATCGCCAAAAAGGTTGCCTCTAAAATGTTATATTTCTCGATTTCCTCAACATCGGCAAAGGCAACCGAGAAGGCTAATGCCTTTTCGGTTATTTCGGGAAAAAGCTTTTCTCTTTTCTTTTCGGAGAGTTTTTTGGAATCGTTTAGTCCCTCGATTTCGCATCCTTCGGGAAGAATTACCGCAGCGGCACAAACAGGACCCATAAGCGGTCCGCGCCCTGCTTCATCAACGCCGCAAACAAAAGAAAATCCCTTTTCTTTAGCTGCAATTTCATAAGAAAAATCGGGCATTTTTTAGACCTCCAGCGTTATTCTTCCAAGCTTTTGGGTTCTAAATTCGGAGAGGAGCATATTGGCGGCTCTGAGGGTGTCGCCCTCGCCGCCGCGAACAACCATTCCGCGCTTTCTCGCAACCTCACAAAGCATATCATAGGAATCGCATTTTTCGATTTTATAACGGCTTTCAAGCAGCGGCATATAGCGCTCCGAGAGGTTTTCAAGCAATCTCATCGCGAGCCATTCAACATCCAAAATCTCATCGCGCACCGCGCCCGTAAAGGCTAATTTTTCGCCAACATCCTTGTCGTCAAATTTAGGCCATAATACTCCCGGTGTATCCAAAAGTTCGAGCTCGTTATCGATTTTAAACCATTGGTTTCCGCGGGTAACTCCCGGGCGGTCCTCAACCTTTGCGCGAGCGCCGCCCGCCATTCGATTGATAAAGGATGATTTGCCAACATTGGGGATGCCGACAACCATTATGCGCAGCGGCTTGCCCACCATTCCTTTTTGGCGATAGCCCTCAAGTTTATCGGCAAGCAGCTCCTTAACCGCGGTTTTAAAGGTGTTAAGTCCTTTGCCGCTTCGGCAATCAACCGCAATCGCCAAAGCGCCCTCCTCGCGGAAGCGCTTTATCCACTGCTCGGTTGCGGCAGGGTCGGCCATATCGCACTTGTTGAGCAGGACTATTCGCGGTTTATCCATAATAATACCCGCCAACTCCGGGTTGCGGCTGCTGGCGGGTATTCTTGAATCCACTATTTCGGCAACCGCATCTACTAAATTCAGGCTCTCTTTAATCTTACGGCGGGTTTTCGCCATATGACCCGGGAACCATTGAATGTTTTGCGCTTCGCTCATTAGTTTACTCCTCCCATTTTCTTTAGGGGAAAAATTCGGTAAACCGCCCTGCCGAGGATATAGCGAGTGTCGATCATACCATCCTTACCGATGCGGGAAGAACGGCTATCGAGCGAGTTTTGACGATTATCGCCCAAAACAAAAACGCAATTCTCGGGAACATAGGCGGGGAAATCTATTTGGTCTTCAAGGCGGTTGATAGCGGCGTTTTTGGTATAATCCTCTTCGAGGGCAACACCATCAACATAAACCGTTCCGTCAGGACCGATATTAACTATTTGACCCTCCGTTGCGATTATGCGCTTGATTATAGGCTCGGCATAAACATCGGGCGAAAGCGAGTTATCGGTATTTCTCGAGATAACAACAATATCGCCCTGCGCGGGGGTATAAAACATATTGGAAATGATTACCTTTTCGCCACCGTGAAGCGTATTTTCCATTGATTCGCCATCGATGGTTACAACGCGGAAGAAAAAAGTGAAAATAAGAACAACGGCAATAACCGAGACGACCAAAACGTCCAGCCATTCGAAGATTTCAGTTTTTAAACTCTTGGGCGGCTTTTCATCAAACTCGCCGTTTTCGCCGTAGGCATAATAGTAATCCATTTTCTCACCTTCTTCTAAAAAGTAAAAAAGGGGGCAAAAGCTCCCCCTTTTCGACTTAACCTATCTGCTCTTTTACCTTGGCAGCCTTACCAACGCGGTCACGCAGATAATAAAGCTTTGCTCTGCGGATGCGACCGTTTCTAACAAGCTCAACCTTGGCAACATTGGGAGAATGTACCGGGAATACACGCTCTACGCCTACGCCGTAGGATACACGACGAACGGTAAAGGTTTCGGCAATGCCGCTGTTATTCTTTGCGATAACAGTTCCTTCGAATACCTGAATTCTCTCGCGCTCGCCTTCACGAATCTTAACGTGAACACGAACAGTAGAACCGATGTTTACTACGGGAGCATCTTCGCGAAGCTGACCAGCAGTAAGATTCTTGATAGCGTCCATTAAATTTTCCTCCTTAATAATATGAGGCGTTCATACCCAAACGAGTGACAGAGGACCGCCCGCTTCAATGTCGAAATTCGGCATAAAGACCGCCTGTAAGGAACAGACGAATTCAAATGCTTGTGTATTCTACCACAAAGGAATAAAAAAATCAAGCACTTTTTTTATCGCGCGAAATATTATATTGCTTTTTTGCCGTTAATATAATATAATAACCCTAAATTAAGGGGACTTCGCATTGTTTGAGGAGACCTTTTATGCAAATATTTTTGGCGGTTTTGCTTTTTTGTTTGGGACTTTTGTTCACGGCTTGGGGAGGCGACAGTTTTGTTTCCGCCGCCGCCCGCATTTCGGAAATTTTTTCGGTTCCAAAATTTATTATCGGCGCAACGGTTGTTGCGGTTGCAACGACCATGCCCGAACTTATAGTTTCGCTTCTCGCGGCATCGGCAGGCAAAACCGATATGTCGGCATCGGGCGCTATCGGCTCGGTAACCGCCAACACCGGTCTGATTCTTGCCCTTTCGGCGGTTTTTATGCCCGCTAATGCCAAGAACAGCCGTTTTAAGTTTATCCTGCTCATTGTTGCGGTTTCGGTTCTCTTAATCGGCTCGCTTTCGGGCAGGCTATCCCCCTTCGCTTCCCTTATTCTCGCGGCAATTTTTGCCCTTTTTATTTTCGAGAATATCCGCTCCCTAAAACCGCAAAAGGAGGAGCGCGAGGATTCCTCGGCGGGGCTTTTTATTTCGATAGTTTCGTTTCTTTTCGGCGCAGCGGGAATTGTTATAGGCGCTCGCCTTTTGGTTGATAACGCCGCGGTCCTCGCAAGAATATGCGGCATCAGCGAGGCGGTTATTGCCGCAACGATTTTGGCTATCGGAACCTCGCTGCCTGAACTGACAACAACTCTTTGCGCCATAAGGCGGAATGAAAGTTCGCTCTCTATCGGCAACATTTTGGGCGCAAACATAATCGACATAACGGTTATTTTGCCCGCCTGTTCGCTTATATCGGGCGCGCCTATTCCCATCGAGCGGCGAACCCTGTTTTTCGCCCTTCCCGCCTGTCTTCTTATAATATGTATAGCGGCGGTTCCTGTTTTGTGGCATCAAAGGCTTAAAAGAACACACGGTTTTTTAATGCTTTTTGCATATTTTATCTATATCGTTTTAACCATCATTTCGGGCTAAACCCGAATTTTCTTAAAGGAGTGTTATTATGGACAAATTACTTAACCTACTCGAAAAGGATGCAAGACTCACCCCCGCGCAGCTCGCCGTTATGACCGAGCGCGATGAGGGCGATATTAAGCGCGCCATTTTAGAGTTTGAAAAAAGCGGCACCATTTTAGGCTATCAGGCACTTGTTGACTGGGATAAGACCGACCGCGAATATGTCAGCGCCATTATCGAGCTCCGCATTACTCCGCAACGCGACCGCGGTTTTGATAAGGTTGCCGAAATGATTTATACCTTCCCCGAGGTTAAGAGCCTTTATTTAATGTCGGGCGCTTATGACCTTCATGTTGTTTTGGAGGGAAAGACCATGCGCGAGGTTGCATCCTTCGTTTCGGACAAGCTTGCAACCATTGACTCCGTTTTATCCACCTCGACCCATTTTGTTCTCAAAAAATATAAGGACAAGGGCGTTATTTATGAAGCTGAAGAAACCGATGGAAGAGGTAGCTGCTTAGTATGATAAATTATGAAAAGCTCCTTTCCGATAAGGCGCAAAATATCGCTCCTTCGGGCATTCGAAAGTTTTTTGATTTGACCGAAAAAATGGGCGATGTTACGGCTCTTACGGTTGGACAACCCGACTTTGTAACCCCTTGGCACATTCGCGAAGCCGCGATTGAAAGCCTTAAAAAGGGTCGCACCTACTACACATCGAATGCAGGTCTAACCCCGCTTCGCGAGGAGATTTGCAACTATATGGAGCGCCGTTTTGGCCTCCGCTATGACCCTAAAACCGAGGCACTCGTTACGGTTGGCGGAAGCGAAGCTATCGACATTACGGTTAGAGCTGTTGTCAGAGCCGGCGATGAGGTTATTATCCCCGAGCCCTGCTTCGTTTGTTATGCTCCGATTGTGTCGCTCGCGGGCGGAATTCCCGTTAAGCTTCCCCTTCGATATGAGGATAAATTCAAATTAACTCCCGAACTTTTGAAGGGCGCAATAACCGAGCGCACTAAGCTTTTGGTCCTCGCATTCCCCAACAATCCCACAGGCGCCATCATGACCAAAGAGGATTTGGAGCCTATCGCAAAAATCCTTCGCGGAACCGATATTTTAGTGCTTTCGGATGAGATTTATGCCGAGCTGACCTATGGCAAAAAGCATTGCTCTATCGCCTCGCTTGAGGGCATGAGAGAGCGCACTATTATCGCCAGCGGTTTCTCAAAAGCCTATGCTATGACGGGCTGGAGAATGGGCTACACCCTCGCTCCCGCTCCCATAACCGAGCAAATGTATAAAATCCATCAATACGCCATTATGTGCGCCCCGACAACCAGCCAGTTTGCGGCTGTTGAAGCGCTCAAAAACGGCGATGATGACATCGAATATATGCGCGAAGAATATGACCAACGCCGCCGCCTTATAATCGACGGATTTAAATCAATCGGACTCGACTGTTTCGTTCCCGAAGGCGCTTTTTATGCCTTCCCCAACATCGGAAAATTCGGAATGAGCAGCGAAGACTTTTGCCTTAAATTGCTCGAGCAAAAAAAGGTTGCTATCGTTCCCGGAACCGCCTTCGGCGAATCGGGCGAAGGCTTCGCAAGAATCTCCTATGCCTACTCGGTTAAGCATATAAGCACAGCCATTGAAAAGATGGGCGAATTCATTAAAGAACTTTAAAAAGAAGCGCTGAGAAATGCTCTCGGCGCTTCTTTTTTTGCCATTTTAATGCGCTAAATTGTTTTTTCGCCAATTTTTGTTGAAAATAACCACATTTTTTTAAAAATAAGTATTGAAATTAGGAACAAATAATGGTAAACTTACCATAGGTTATTCTCATTATTATATTTTAATAGCAAAGGAGAATGTGAGATGAAAAAAACCTTAAGTATCATCCTTGCGGTTTTGATGATTGTTGGTACCCTTTCGGTACTTACAATCCTCCCCACAACTGCTGAGGAATCAGGCCCCGTTAACCTCATCGTTAACGGTGATTTCGAAGGTGTTGACACCAATGGTGACGGCACCGTTGACAAATGGGGCTACGACGCTGATGACCAAGCAGCCAGCACCTATCCCGGCGAATTTGTCGAGAACAGACCCTATGGCTGGCGCACCAATCACGCTACTTACGGCAACGCCGTTACCAGCTATGGTTCCACAATTGAACCCGCAGGCTACATAACCAATTACAACAATATTGTTGGTTCTGTTAACCGTGGTCAAATCATGTTCCAAGATGTTAGACTTGAAGCAGGCAAAACCTATGTTGCTTCTGCTAAGCTTGGCTTCCGTCCCAACACTGAGGACCCCACTGCTCAAACCGCATGGTCCATTGATATGTTTATGGATGCCGAAACCGGAATTACAAATGCCAACAGAAGCGTTGTAGGCACTGTTGATTGGTCGGTTAGAAAGGCTCTTGCTTTTGAAAAAATCGAAGGCACCGACCTTTACGGCGCAGGCGATATGACCGATGAAACCTTCACCTTTAATGCTGATGATTTCATTGCTGCCAACAACCTCACCCCGGGAGCAGACGGCAAATATCACGCTCGTCTTGTTATTTATAACTACTCCTGGAGTGCTGCAGCAACCTTCTGCTCGCTTATCGATGATATTACCCTCTATGAATGCGCAAGCATTTCGGCAGGTAACGGCGGTTATGTAACCGGCGATACCGATGCAACCACAGGCGAAGACTTCACCGTTACCGCAGTTCCCTACTACGGCAACACCTTCCTCGGTTGGTATGAGGGCGACACTCTCGTTTCCTCCGATGTTACCTATAGCGGCAAGCTCAACAAGAGCATTGTTGCTAAGTTCAATGTTTACAACCAGATTGTTGACGGTAACTTTGAATCCGGCACTACCGCAGGTCAGGATTTCTTCAATGCAAAGTCTAATGCTGCAAATGCAGGACACAATGTTGTAATTGATAATCCCACAGGCGGCACTGTTCACGGCGATAAGGTGCTTAAGGTTAACCCCGCTACCGCCGTTAACACCAACTGTGATATTCTTACCATTCCTTTCCAGGTTAAGAAAAACACCCGCTATGTAATGCACCTTTCCTACTACTCTGTTGACCTTGATGGAACAGGTTATGTAGGTTTGTTCTCTGACACATCCTTTCAAAATGGTTGGACCCGTTCCACTTATGCTAAGAATGTTACCTACCACTGGGAAACCGAAGGCAGCACTAACCTCGGAGCTTGGACAGTATTCGGCGGTCATGGCTTAACCTACGCTATGATGCGTGACCAAACCCACGCTACCGTTGGTGCAGGCAAAAACAAGTGGATTGACTACTGGGTAACCTTCGAAACCGGCGAAGAAACCACCATCTTTGCTGACGGACAGGACACCGCTAATATGTTCTTCCTGTTCGGTGTTTCTAACAGCACAACCAACACCTACTATGTTGACAATGTTAGCATCACCGAAGCAAAATCCACCGCTAACGATGCTATTAAGGCTGTTGCCGGCGAAAACGGCACCGTTTCCGTTGCACAATCTATTTTAGACTCCGTTTGCTATGTTGCCAACAACAACGCCAAGGTAGGCACCGCTTCTACTGCAGTTGCCGGCACTGAGGCTTACTCGCAGGTTGCTATCGCTACCTACACCGCAAAAGCAAACAACGGCTTTATTTTCACCGGTTGGTATGACGAGAACAACAACCTCGTTTCCACCGAAGCTACCACAACATTCTCCAAGAACGGAACATATACCGCTAAATTCGGTCAGGGTCATGCCTGCGGCGATGGCGGATACTTAGTTGACAACGGTGACGGCACCGTTACCGCTAAGGCTTATTACGGAAATATATTCCTCGGTTGGTACGATGGCTCCACCTTAAAGACCGCCGATGCTACCGTTGCTAACAACGGCGCAGAAAAGTACACCGCTACCTTCGCGGTTAACAACCAGATTGTTGACGGCGCATTTGATACCGCTGCAGGTCTTGAAAAATGGCAGGCAAACGAATATTCCAATGTATTCCACATTGAGGATGCCGATGGTCTTTCGGGCAAGGGTATGAACGCATATTCTAACGGTAACTCCATGATGGCTATCCGCTATCCCTTAACCGTTAAGAAGAACACTGCTTACAAGCTCCAGTTCAACATGAAGATAGGCAATGTTACCGCCACGAGCGAAACCGCCACTCCCGTTTGGTCTCCCATGATTTCGGGAAGCCCGACCGGTCCTGATTGGGGCAACTGGCCTAAGCTTGACAGCTACACCATTACTCTTCAGTCGATGACTGACCCCACTAAGATATACATTAACAGCGGCCTTGATACCGCAAACATTCATCAGGCCAATTTCTATGAGCTCAAAGAAATCTTTGGTACCGATTGGATTAATGTTACCATCGACATTGCTTTCGATGATGACACCTCCTACAGCGGCAAGGGCAACCTCTTTGAGAATTCCGACACTGCAACCGTTTACTTCGCACTTGGTCACAACTTTGCAAAGAACCAGACCGGTGCTATCTACGACAATATGAGCTTCTATGAGGATGCCGACCTTGTTCAGCTTTCTCATAAGGAAAATGTTCGTCCCATTCGCCAGGGCATTGGTCCTATGGCAGTTGGCAACGAATATTCCTTCAGTCTTGAGAAGGATGCTGATGTTTCGGCAACCGTTAAGCATAACGGCGTAACCGTTAACGCAGTAAACGGCGTTTACACCGTTACTCTTGCAGACACTAACGACATCACAGTTGCACTCGCAAACGATAGCGAATATCCCGAAATGGGCAAGGATATGGATGGCAACGACCTCACCAAGTATGACCTTGACCTCTATACCCAGAAGGTTTGGAAGGGCGACACCGTTTATCACGAGCCCGCTCTCATCTACAAAGATAGAACCGAAATCAAGCTTATGTATCCCGTTAAGGATATCGTTTCTGTTCGCTCCTATGATTTACAGACCTACTATGTTGAGGGCTACGATTTCGAAATCAATGCAGAAGGTAATTTAGTTCTTCTCCCCGGCACCAGAATTACCAGCTTGAAGAACTGGACTCCCACCGTTCCCGCTGATTCCGAAGAAAAGCATTGGAATTCCGATGATGCGGATGTTGGAATTGCCGAAATCAGCGATGGAACCTGCACCTCTAAGTCGATTGTTGTTACCTATGTTCACGAAGATAACTGGGCAGGCACCAAGCAAACATCTGTTGAGGATGAGCTTGATGTATTCCAGAAGCTCCGCGATGGCGAAGATGTTCACATCGTATTCTACGGCGACTCGATGACCAGCGGCTGGAGCGCCAGCGGCGGTAAGACCGATGTTTACACCGCGGAAAACGACGGAACCACAACCTCCAGCGGCGTTTACTTCGCTCCCTATGCACCCAACTGGATGACAATGTTCATCGAGGGACTTAAAGCTGAATATCCCGATGCCAACATCACCTGGGAGAACCTCTCCTTGGGCGGCAAGACTTCCAGCTGGGGCCTTACAAACTTCGAGGCTCGCTATCAGCTCCTCAATAACAAGGACATCGACCTCTTCCTCATCGGCTGGGGTATCAACGATGACAATGCAGGCGTAACAGCCGCAAATTTCAAGGCTTCTCAGCAGGGCATCGTTAATGCTGTTCGTGCTAAGTGCTCGGATGTTTCCATCCTCTTCTACGGCGCAAACTGCACTAACACCTATGGCAATGGTTACGAAAAGGAAACCCTCCTTGGCTACGAAGCTGTTAACATGGAAATCGCAGCTGCTACCAAAAATGCAGCAGCAACCAAGCTTACTTCCCTCTTTATGGATATAAACGAGCGCAAGGAAGTTTGCGACCTTCTTTCCAACAACTACAACCATGCTAACGACTTTGGCTGCCGCCTCTATGCACAGACAATGCTCGCAGCAATGCAGAAGAAGTACACCTCTACTGCAGCAACTCCCGCTGCTCCGACAGTAGCAGGCAAGGATAAGCGCAGCGTTACCCTTACCGCTATTGCAGGCTATGAGTATTCTATGGACGGTGTAAACTGGACTACAAACAATGTATTTACCGGTCTTACCCCCGACACCACCTACACCTTCTATCAGCGCGTTGCTCGTACTGAAGACACATTTGAGAGCGCCGCAAGCGCCACCCTCACCGTTACTACTGATGCTATCATCTATACTGTCGGTGAGCTTAACAACGATGGCATTATCGATACCGATGATGTAGTTCTCATCCTCCAGTACATCCAGAATCCTTCGGCAGTTAACTTCACCGAAGAGCAGCTTCTCGCCGCTGATACCAACGCTGATGGCAACATTGATGACCTCGATGCTGTTCGCATCTTAAGCTATGTAGTTGGTTTAATCGATTCCCTATAAACAATAAAAACCTGCGAGGAAACTCGCAGGTTTTTTATTGCCCTTTAAACATAGGCTTTATGGATATTCCATCTTATTATAGCATTTGAAAAACTCGATTTCATTTGCTGGCAGCATAATTTTTTGGAACCCCAAAAACCGCTTGACAAGGCGTTTTTTGCTTGTTACTATAGTATAAAATAGTATTTTTTATGGGGTGGAATATGGAAAAAAGAGATACCCAAAAAATCGTTGAAGAGCTAAAGCTTTGTCCCGATTTCAAAACATTTTACGATGAAAATCGTCAGTATATGGTAGATGCATCCCTAAGCGATATGCTTTGTGAACTCATGGAAAAAAAGGGTCTTAAGAAGACCGATGTCATACATAACTCCGAACTCTCCGAGGTTTATGCATATCAAATCCTTTCGGGCATCAGAATCCCTGAACGCAAGAAGCTTTTATGCATCGCTATCGCAATGGGACTGACCCTCGATGAGGTTCAAAATGTTTTGCAATGCGCAGGTTATGCGCCGCTCTATGTAAGACTTCCGTTTGACAGCGTTTTGCTTTACGGCATTTGCCAAAAGATGTCGGTTATGGATATAAACGGGCTGCTCTTTGAATACGGACTTGAAACATTAGGATAATAAAAAGGACTGCGATTCGGCAGTCCTTTTTTTATTTTAATATTTTTGCTGAATACACCAAAATTTCATCATAAGGCGCTGCGGCAGGAGTTTTGACAGGAGATGGGTAAACTTAACATATAAGCCGTAGGTGGACATATCCTTGCCTTTTTGGGCATCCTTAAACGCTTTGGCGGCCACCTTGTTTGTCGGCTTCATTCCGAAAAAATTAGTAACATTTTTCGAGGCGCCGATATCGCCGCGGTCCATAAGTCCTGTTTTCATCCAGCCGGGGCAAACCGCCGTTGCGGTTATCCCGCGCGATTTCAGTTCAACATTTAAAGAGCGGGTGTAATGGCGGACAAAAACCTTGGTTGCGCTATAAACATTTTGAAACGGGAGCGGAAAGAAGGCGCTTTGGGATGAGATATTGAGGATGCGACTTCCCTTCTCCATAAACGGAATTGCAATAAGTCCGAGCGCAACAACCGCGGATATATTAACATCAATCATATTAAGGGTTTCGGCAGGAGTTTGACCATCAAACGAGCAAAATTTCGAATAACCCGCGTTGTTGACAAGATAGGAGATTTGGGGGGATTCGGCTTTTAGAAGTTCTTCGATTTTCGAAAGGCTCGAGCGCTCCGCTAAATCAAGCAGGATAACGCGAACAACCGAGCCGAGTTCTTCTTTAACCGCGGCAAGCGCCTTTTCGTTTCGGGCAATAGCCCAAATCTCATCTATTCCCTCTTCGGCAGCAATAAGGCGCATAAACTCTCGCCCAAATCCGCCGCCCGCGCCGGTCACTATTGCGATGTTCTTCTTCATATCAAAACTCCGTTTCAAAGCTTCGCTGAGGCGAAGGCTGTTTTTGGCATATTTTTCAAACTTTAGTATATTGCGTTTAGAGCGCCAATATTCATTATATATAATAGCATAGCGGCAATTTGTTTTCAAGAAAGCATAAAAAAAGCACATTCTTTCGAATGTGCTTTTTGGCTGGGGAATAGGGATTTTTCCGCGCACTTCCGTGCGCTATCGCCTCGCTAACGCTCGTTGCCCACGGCAGCGAAAACAGTTCCCCGAACTGTTTTCTTCCGCTATGCTCCTGCCTTGTTCGAATCCCTGTAAAGCATATACAAAAAATAAAAGCACATTCTTTCGAATGTGCTTTTTGGCTGGGGAATAGGGATTCGAACCCCAACAAACAGAGTCAGAGTCTGTCGTGCTACCGTTACACTATTCCCCAAAGTCTGACCGACAAATGATATTATATAACTTTTTCAAGAAATGTCAAGTATAAAATGTGCTATTTTTAACCTTTTTATGCAAAGATTAAAAAAATACTTGATTTTTGATTTGGTATGTGGTAGTATATCACTTGCAGTTTATGGGGTTTTAGCGCAGTTGGTAGCGCACCACACTGGCAGTGTGGGGGTCAGGGGTTCGAATCCCCTAAGCTCCACCATAAAAGCACATTCGAAAGAATGTGCTTTTATTTTTTTATTTATATAAAATGTTTTGGGAATATTTTTTAGGCGAAATGCCTTTATGCCTCTTAAAAATATGGATGAAATAGCTCAAATCATTAAAACCGCAATCAAGAGCTGTTTCGGTTACGCTTTTACCCATTAAAAGCATTTCACACGCCATATCAATTCTATATGTGGAAATATATTCCATCGGGGTTTGCCCTGTGATCTCTTTGAAAATATTACAAAAATAGTTAGGGCTCATTGAGCTTTGTTTTGCTAACTCCGCAAGAGTAATTCCACCCGAAAAATTCTCCTCGATATAAACGAGTGATGGCTTTATTCTTTCGGAACTATATTTTCCAAGGCTGCGATGGTCGTCTTGCTTTTGATAGGAGCAAAGCGCAATTTTGTTAAGATTGCTGACAACCTCAAATTCATATCCTTCATTTTTTTGACGAAGATTTTCGAATAAAAGGTCAACATATTGATTGTTTTCAAAGAAGACAGGAGATATAATTTGAGACTTAATATAGCTCCTTATTTTTGGGGTTGAGTATAAAAGCGTGGGAGAGAATACCGAGCATTCGTAAACGCAGTTTTCAGGCTCCGCACCATGGGTTACACCGCTGGGAACATATAGACTGTTTCCTTCGTTTAACACAAAGCTATCATCGCCCGCATTAACCTTAAGTTTGCCCGAAAGCACTTGAATAATTTCAATATCCTTATGCCAATGGGTTTGCATATAATAACGCGGATTGTTTTGGTTTACAAAATAATAGGATATTGGAAAATCCAAGGTTCCTCTTTGCAAAATTTCATGGAAATATGATAATGCCATGGTTTTTCTCCTGCATCGTAAATTTCTTATATTTTATTACATTATAACACAAGTTTTCAACTAAAAACAATAGTATAATTATAAAAAAGGAGGAATTATCCATGCCAAAAAACAGATATATAGGAGATTATCCCGCAATTGGTATTCGTCCCATCGTAGATGGTAGGCGCGGACCGATGATGCTTCGCGAAAGTTTAGAGGAACAGGTAATGGCTATGGCCAACGCCGCCAAGAAACTGTTTGAGGAGAATCTATTTTATTCTAACGGAGAGCCTGTAAGGGTAGTTATGGCTGATAAATCAATAGGCAGAGTGCCCGAGGCTGCGGCCTGTGCCGACAAGTTTAAGAAAGAGGGCGTGGCGATTACTCTTTCTGTAACACCCTGCTGGTGCTACGGTAGTGAAACCATGGATATGGACCCTCATACAATTAAGGGCATTTGGGGATTTAACGGCACCGAAAGACCTGGTGCGGTTTACCTCGCCGCCGTTTTGGCAGGTCATGCGCAAAAGGGGCTTCCTGCCTTTGGCATTTACGGACATGAGGTTCAAGATCGTGACCAGGTTGATCAAATCCCCGAGGATGTTAAAGAAAAATTGTTGCGTTTTGGCCGAGCTGCAGTTGCGGTTGCCACAATGCGCGGCAAGAGTTATTTGCAAATAGGCTCACAATGCATGGGAATTGCAGGCTCTATTATAGACCAAGATTTTATGGAATCATATCTTGGTATGCGCGTGGAATCCGTGGACGAGGTTGAAATTCTTCGCCGCATGGAGGAAGGCATTTACAACGAGGAAGAATATCAAAAGGCCCTCGCATGGACAAAAGAGCACTGCAAAGAAGGCAGGGATGATAACCCCGAAAAGGTTGAATTTTTAGGCCAGGAGCGCCGCATTAAATTCACCCCCGAGGAAAAAGAAAAACAGTGGGAATTCACTGTGAAAATGTATTGCATAATTAAGGACTTAATGGCAGGAAATCCGAATTTGCCTGATGCCTTTGTTGAAGAAATGGTTGGCCATAATGCTATTGCAGGCGGATTCCAGGGTCAGCGCCAATGGACGGACCATTGGCCAAACTGCGACTACCCCGAAGCATTGCTCAGCTCTACCTTTGATTATACAGGCGCAAGAGAGCCCTATACCCTGGCAACGGAAAATGATGTTCTTAACGGAATTAGTATGTTATTTATGCGTTTGTTAACCCATCGCGCACAAATTTTTGCGGATGTTCGAACCTATTGGTCGAGCGAAGCGGTTGAGCGCGTTGCAGGCTACAAACTTGAAGGCAAGGGCGCCGAAAGCGATGGTATTATTCACCTGTTAAATTCAGGAGCGGCTTGTCTTGATGCTTGCGGAGAATGCACCGATGAGAATGGCAACGCCACCATGAAAAAATGGTGGGAGGTTACGGACGAGGATATTAAAAAGATGACCGATGCCACTGTTTGGTGCGAGGCAGGCTTTGACAATTTCCGCGGCGGCGGATTTTCCAGCCATTATACCACCCGCGCGGAGATGCCCTGCACAATGATTAGACTGAATTTGGTTAAGGGACTTGGCCCTGTGCTGCAAATTGCCGAGGGATGGACCGTAAAGCTGCCCGATGAGGTTTCTGATACTCTTATGGAAAGAACAAACCCGACCTGGCCCTGCACCTGGTTTGCTCCCCGCTGCGACGGCGATGAGAAGTCGCCGTTTAAGAACGCCTATGAGGTTATGAGCAACTGGGGCGCCAACCACGGAGCGATTTCTTATGGTCACATCGGCGCCGACCTGATTACCCTATGTTCGATGCTGCGAATTCCCGTTTCTATGCATAATGTTCCGCAAGATAAAATTTTCAGGCCCGCTTGCTGGAATGCATTCGGCATGGATAAGGAAGGCCAGGATTATAGAGCCTGCAGCACATATGGTCCTTTATATAAATAAACTGTGAGGATAAAGGAAGTGTTAACCGTGGATAATTATCCTGTTGCAAAGCCTTATATACAAAATTTCGAGCAAATGGCATTCGGAATGTTCGTGCATTTGGGACTTTTTTCACAGCTCAATGTCGGCGAATGGACATATTCCGTGCATAAGCGCAATATGGCTGACTACGCAATCTTAAAGGAGAGTTTCCAAGTTAAGGGGCTGAAAGAAATAATTTCAACGGCTAAAGCTGCCGGCTGCAAATATATTTGCCTCACAACCCGCCATCATGAAGGTTTTTCGCTTTATGATACCAAGGGGCTTTCCGACTTTGACATTATTCATTCGCCAACGGGGCGCGACCTTTTGGTTGAATTTGTTGAGGAGTGTCGCCGTGAGGAGCTCATACCTTTTTTCTACCATACCACGCTCGACTGGCACCACAAGGATTTTGATAATGATTTTTCGGCATATTTAGACTACCTATATAAGAGCATAGAACTGCTATGCACCGAATATGGCAAGATAGGCGGATTTTGGTTTGACGGAAATTGGTCTAAGCCTAATGAGGACTGGCAAGAGGACCGCCTTTATAAGATGATTCACCGCTTGCAGCCCGATGCCATAATCATTAACAATACGGGGCTTTCCAACCGTGGCGCACTCGGCATAGAGGAAATTGATGCCGTTACATATGAGAGAGGTATGCCCACCCCTATCGACCGCAAAGGACATAAGAAATATGTTGCGGGCGAGATGTGTGAAACGCTTTGTGACCATTGGGGTATAGCGAATGATATAAACTTTAAACCCTTAAAGCAATTAATTGAGGAGCTTTGCGAATGCCGAAAGGTTGGAGCCAATTTCCTGCTTAATATCGGACCCGAGGCCGACGGTTCAGTTCCAACTATACAAAAAGGAATTATGGAATGTATAGGCAAATGGATGAGCATATATGGCCGAGCAATATACAATGGTCGTCCCTATTTAACCTACGAAGGGCGGCGCGATTTCTTGCTGCGCGATGCTCATTCGCCCGATATTGCCTATCTTTTTGCCTTTGAACTCAAGCAATCAAGCGGCGATAAAAATGTTTCGCTCGACTCATCTTCAAATACCTTTTTGCCGCTCACAGGGATTACCCAAACGGTTAAATCAATTAAATGGATGGATAACGGCGAGTGTTTAGATTTCAAGCAGCAGGATGATAAGCTGATTATTGCCCCTAATGGTTTTGAATACGGAACAAACCTTTGCGTTCGGGTTGCAGAGATAACATTTAAATAAACCTTAAAACTCCGTCTTGGCTCGCGCCAATGCGGAGTTTTTTTATTGCATATTATTGAATAGGAAGGATTTTTGTGATATACTCAAAGAAAAACTCCAAACAGGTGGTTTTACTATGCTTATTACCATAAAGAACAAAAAAATGGAGGTTACGGCCGACAGCCTTGGCGCTCAACTTATGAGCATTAAAAGCGTTGAGGGCTGCGAATACCTTTGGCAGGGCGACCCCGCCTATTGGCGCAATCGCGCGCCCAACCTTTTCCCGTTTATTGCAAGGCTGACCGATGGCGCCTATACATATATGGGCGAGCGCTTTGAAATGCCAAACCACGGTTTTGCTGCAAAGCAGGAGTTTGAGGCAAAGGCGGAGGAAAGCCGCGTTGTTTTCACTCTTAAGGCTAATGAAGCTACCAAGGCGATGTATCCCTTCGACTTCGTTTATGAGGTCATATACGAGCTTACGGACAATAAGCTTCATATTACCTATGCGGTCGAAAACAAGGATGAGAAGCGCATTTATTTCGCAGTTGGCGGTCACCCCGGCTTTTGTGTTCCGCTCGAAGAGGGCAAGAATTTCGAGGATTATTATCTTGAGTTCTCCGAGGCTGCAACCCCCGACCGCGTTGGCTTTTCGCCGAGCGTTTTCCTAAACGGGCAGGATGAGCAATATCCTTTAGAAGACAAAAAGCTCCTCCCCCTCTCGCACGAGCTTTTCGATGATGATGCAATCATTCTCAAGAATATGGCTCGCGAGGTTAGCCTTAAATGCAAAAACGGCGAGCGCGGGCTAACCGTTAGCTACCCCGATATGCCCTATCTCGGCATTTGGCATCGCCCCAAGACCGACGCGCCCTATGTTTGCATCGAGCCTTGGTCGAGCCTTCCCTCCCGCCAAGATGTTGTTGAAGAGTTTACCTGCAAGAGCGATTTGCTCAACCTGGATGCGGGCAAGCGCTATCAAAACACCTGGACTGTTACTTTATTCTAAAAAGAGGTTATCTTTATGAAAATCGAATGGAAAACCTGCGCCAAGGTTGGCGTTAGCGCTTTTCTTTTATTTCTTGCTATTTCCTATTGGCCTGCCTGCGGCAAGTTTTTAGGCTCGGTTATAGGTGCCGCAATGCCCCTTATTATTGGTTTTGTTATTGCCTATATCGTTAACATTTTAATGTCGAGCTATGAGAAAATATATTTTCCGAATGCTAAACGGGGCTTTGCCGCTCGAAGCCGCCGACCCGTTTGCCTTTTGGCATCGTTTTTAACGCTGATTGTTTTATTTGCGCTTCTCTCTTGGCTGGTTATTCCCGAGCTTGTTGCCTGCTTTGAGCTGCTTATCGCCAAAATCCCAGGCACAATAAACACCCTTATCGAAAAGGCCGAGGCCTCGGGTCTTGTTTCGGATGATGTTATCGCCTCGCTCGAAGGCATCGATTGGAAGGCTCGCATTGAGCAAATTGCAGGGGTTGTTTCTTCGGGCATCGGCGATGTTATGGGAACCGCACTCGGGGTTATTTCCTCGGTGTTCTCAGGAATCGTTACCGCCCTTTTCGCCATTATTTCATCCATCTATATGCTAACGGGCAAGGAACGCCTTTCCTCCCAAATCGACCGCGTTATGCGCCGTTATATGAAGGATAAGCATTACAACCGCACTATGCACATCGCAAGCGTCTTTAACGACAGCTTCCGCCGCTATATCGTTGGTCAATGCACCGAGGCGGTTATCCTCGGCGTGCTTTGCGCGCTCGGTATGGTAATCCTGCGATTCCCCTATGCCACCATGACAGGTACCGTCGTTGCGTTCACCGCCCTCATACCCGTTGCAGGCAGCTATATTGGTGCGGGTGTTGGCGCCTTTATGATACTGACCGTTTCGCCCATGAAGGCGCTGTTCTTCATTCTCTTTATAATCGTTTTGCAGCAGCTTGAGGGAAATCTTATCTACCCGAGGGTGGTTGGCTCTTCTTTGGGCCTACCCGCTATTTGGGTTCTCGCCGCGGTTACTATTGGCGGCGGCGTTATGGGAATTCTCGGAATGCTGTTGGGCGTTCCAACCGCGAGCGCGCTTTACAAGCTCCTCCGCGAGGATGTTGCTAAAGGCGAAGCCGAGAAATCAAAAACATAAAAAATTAAAAAAACACTTCCGCAAGGGAGTGTTTTTTTCTTGTCTTTTTTTGCAAAAGGGTGTATTATATCAAACGGAAAATCAAGATAAGGAGGGAGAGATTTGGCGATTATTCGTTTTTTCAGGAAATACACGGTCTTTTGCATCGCGGCGTTGGCGGCAACGGTTACCTGCTTTATCATTCCGCCCGATAAAGAATATCCCTCTTATTTCGATTTCAACACCCTCGCCTGCTTGTTCTTAACGCTGGCGGTTGTTTGCGCCCTGCGCAATATAAAATTCTTCTCCATTTTGGCGAGAAGGCTGGTTTTGTTCTCGGGCAACCTGCGAAGCCTCTTCGTTATGCTGATTTGCATAACCTTTTTAGGCTCTATGCTCATTGCAAACGATATGGCGCTTATCACCTTTTTGCCGCTTGGTTATCTTGCCCTTTCGGCGGCAAAATGCGAAAAATATATGGCATATCTTTTTGTTTTGCAAAACATTTCCGCCAACCTCGGCGGAATGCTTACCCCCTTCGGAAACCCGCAAAACCTCTATCTTTATTCGTTTTTCCATATTCCTACGGGCGAATTTTGCCGCATAATGCTCGCTCCCTTTTTGCTCGCGATTCTTATGCTCTTTTTAGCCTGCCTTTTCGTTCCGAGGAAAAAGCTTTTGCTTAACAACAACGCCGACAAGCTGAACATCCCAAAAACGGTTTTATATTTAGCGCTGTTTGCAACCTCTCTTTTAATCGTTTTCAGAATAATTCCCTTCTTTGCGGGACTAATCGTTATTCCACTCGTGCTCCTCATATTCGACCGCCACGCGCTTTTGATGGTTGACTACCTGCTGCTTGGCACATTCTTTTTCTTCTTTATTTTCGCGGGCAATATGGCAAGAATTGATGCCGTTAATCAGCTTCTTTCTTCCCTGCTCCAAAAGGACACGCTTATTTTTTCGACCCTTTCCTGCCAGGTAATCAGCAATGTTCCGTCGGCAATTTTGCTCTCGCAATTCACAAACGATTACCACGCGCTGCTTTTGGGCGTTAACATCGGCGGAACGGGAACGCTTATCGCCTCGCTCGCGAGCTTGATAACCTTCAGCGAATTCCGCTCGCTCTACCCAGGTCACACTAAAAAATATCTCCTGCTTTTCACGGCAATAAACTTTATTTTCCTTTTGGTTTTAACCGCCGCGGCAAAGCTATTCTTCATATAAAAAAAGCCCAACTCCGTTTGGAGTTGGGCTTTTAAAATTAATCAAGCTTCGGAAGGCTTGCGGCTGCAACCGACTGGCCTACGCGGCGGGAGTTTTCATCGGGGATGTGAAGAGTGATTTTCTTAGCGAGCTCGGGGAATTCCTTATCGAGAACTTCCTGTGCGCGCTCGAGGAGAATCACGCCGCCCTCTCCGGAGGTAACGCGTCCCATAATGAGAACATGCTTAATGTCATAGAACTCGGTGTAGTATGCGATGGCATAGCCGAAGTATGCACCGATAGTGTCATAAATTGCGGCGGCGCGCTCATCGCCATCCTTCATAAGGCCCTGAACAACCTTAAGTTTTTCAGCGGGAGAGAGGTTTTCATCAAGCTCAATACCTGCATAGGGAGCAAGCTTAATAACGCCATCCTGCGAGAAATATTTAACACCGCAGCCATAGTCGCCCGACCATTCATCAACCATTGCCTCATCGCAGAAGTCAACGGGAACAAATGCGAGCTCGTTGAGCCAACCGGTGATGTTGCCCTGCGGGTCAACATAGCCGCCGGCCTCGCTGGTACCCATAGCGATACCGAGAACCGAATTATCGTTTAGGTCCATAGCGCCTGCAAGAGCGGTAACATCGCCATCGTTTGCAACCTCAATCGGGATATTTTCGCCGATTTCCTTTGCAACATCGATATACATATTCTTAACCTTTTTATCAAAGTCCTCATCGTTAACCTTTAAGAAAAGCGATGCAACCATGATGCGGTTATCAACATAAACACCTGCCGAGGAAACGCCGATAGCATCAACGCGCGGCATATAGGATGCGGCAGTTTTCATAGCATTTAAAATGCCTTCATAATGGTAGTTCGGATCGGAGTTAATCTTGGGGAACCAAACAACCTCTTCGGAATAAACGCTTTCGCCATTGATAACGGCCGAAACCTTACGGTCGCTTCCGCCTGCATCGAAGCCGATGCGGCAACCATCAAGATGACGACCGATGGGAGCAGCGGAGGACTTATCCTTGGGAGCATCGGCAAGCGATACTACCTCAACCTCAAACTTTTGCTCATAAACGCGCTCCATAAAATGAACATCGAAATCGCGAAGACCGCCATCGGTATAGGCTGCTTTAATCTTCTCGCCAACAACATCGCTGCCTGCGATAATGATTTTATAACCGCCCGCTACCCATAAAAGCGACTTTGCGTTACGCTCAACAAAGCGGAAGTTTTCTTCATCATGACCTGTTCCGTCAGCGAAGATGCGGGTTTTATATGTAGTTGTGTAGCCCTTGTTACGCTCAACGGCGATAACGATATCCTGACCGTTTTCGGCTGTTGCCTCGCGCATATCGCGGCAAATTATTGAAAGCGGCTGAAATTTGGGGTCAAGTTTTGCATTTACTTTAAGATTCATATTTGATTTTGCCTCCTATAATGGTTTTGCTAACCTCAAAGTTTTCATCGGTTATTACGATATCAGCAACCTTGCCAACCTCGAGCGAGCCCTTCTTCTTTTCAAGGCCAAGCGCGGTTGCAGGATTCAAAGATGCGCAGTTAACGCATTCATTAAGCGGGATGGAAGAGTTTTTATAAACATTCCAAACGCCATGGTTAAGGTGAAGCACGCTGCCCGCTACGGTTCCATCCTCCAAGCGGCAAACAACATCGCGATAGATGATTTTTTGACCGCCCAGGGTATATTCGCCCATCGGAAGTCCGCCCGCAGGCAAACAATCGGTTATGAAGCAAAGCTTTCTTCCCTTTAGTTTCCAAAGCATATCATAGAAGCACTTGTCAACATGGAACATATCAACAATAAGCTCAACGCTGATATCACTGTCAAGAGCGGCGGTTACAACGCCGGGGGCGCGATGTGCAAGAGGAGTCATCGCGTTGAAAAGGTGGGTCACATGACCAACGCCTGCAGCAACCGATGCCTTTGCGGCTTTATAGTCCGCCGAGGTGTGTCCCATAGAGATGAGGACATCGGTATCGCGTTTTATCTCGCGGATTGCTGCAAAATCGTTTTCATCCTCTTCGGGAGCCAAGGTTATGCTCTTGATAATATCAGCATATTCCTTAACGAATTTTGCATCGGGCTTCAGGATATATTTTGCATCCTGCGCGCCCTTCTTGGCGGCGCTGATGAAGGGGCCTTCAGCATGGCATCCCAAAATCTCGCTGCCATCCCAATCGCGGCTCTCTTCCTTAAGCTCGCGGCAAACCTCAAGCGCTTTTCTGATAACCTTCATATCCTCGGTCATAGTTGTCGGCAAATAGCCGGTTACGCCGTTGGCGAGAAGGCCTTTGGAAATAACGCGGATGCTCTCTTCCTCACCATCGCAAACATCCTTGCCTAAATAGCCATGGATATGCATATCGATAAGGCCGGGAGAAACATAGCCGCCTTTAGCATCGATTATCTCGGCGCCTTCGGGAATATTCTCTTGGGGAACAATACCCTCAATTACATCCGAAAAGAGCAAAGCGTTGCCCTCTATAACACGGTCTTTAAGAATAATCTTACCGTTTATAATTGCTTTCATTTTATCCCTCCTGGAAAACAATATTTCGCTGATTATATTTTATCAAATTTTTACCTATCATGCAATAGGTTATTTAGAAAAAAATGGGCAAAAACAGCAGTTTTTTCACTCAAAAAGACTTTTCTTGCACCGCCCGTTCCCGCGGCGCGCATTCGGGATAAAAACGCGGGCAAAAAGACCGCAAACTAATATATTTTTTTGAAAATAAGATATTGTATTTTATTCGCAAATATAGTATATTTATATTACAAGGTAAAATTTATCTTTGGAGGCATATATGAACAAGATAATCACCATCGGACGCGAATTCGGAAGCGGTGGCCGCGAATTTGGCCGCAGGCTTGCTGAGGAGCTTGGATTTGAATACTACGATAAAGAAATCGTTACCGAAATTTCCAAGCACACCAAACTATCGGAGGAATATGTTCAGCAAATAATCGAACACACTCCCCATAGACTTTATCCCATCACTGTAGGTCACAGTATGTCCTACATTGAGAATTATTCCTTTAGTCAGGCTCAGGCTGTTTTTCAGGCTCAAACCGAAATTTTAAAGGAACTTGCCGAAAAATCCGATTGCGTTATCGTTGGTCGTTGCGCCGATTATATCCTAAAGGACTATAACCCCTTCAACATCTTCGTTTATGCCGACCTTGACAGCCGCGTTAAGCGCTGCATCGATAGAAGAACCGAGGACGAGCCCGTTCTTCCCGATAAGAAGTTGCGCCGCAAGATTAAGAAGATTGACCGCCACCGCGCGAGATACTATTCCTTCTACACCGGTCGCAAATGGGGCGATAAATCCAACTATGACCTTTGCATCAACTCGACCGATACGCCCATTACACGCATCGTTCCCATTGTTGCAAAGATGTTTAAATAATTCGTTTTACCCCGGAGGAAGTTTTAAATGTTAGATATTAGATTTGTTAGAGAAAACCCTGAATTAGTTAAAGAAAATATCAAGCGCAAGTTTAAAGATAATAAGCTCCCGCTTGTTGATGAAGCTATTGAGCTCGACCAAAAAAAGCGCGATGCCAACAATGAGGCCAACAGCCTCCGCGCAAACCGCAATGCTGTTTCCAAGCAGATTGGTGCTTTAATGGCACAGGGCAAGCGCGAAGAGGCCGAAGAGGTTAAAAAGCTTGTTACACAGCAGGCTGAACGCCTCAAGGAGCTCGAAACCCTCGAGAGCGAATATGAAACCCGCCTTCGCGAGGTTATGATGAAAATCCCCAACATTATCGATGAGAGCGTTCCGCTCGGTCGCGATGATAGCGAAAATGTTGAGGTTCAGCAGTTCGGCGAGCAAACCGAGGTTGATTTCGAAATCCCCTATCATACCGATATAATGCAAAAGTTTGACGGCATCGATAAGGAAGCCGCAGGTCGCGTTGCAGGCGAAGGCTTTTATTATCTCATGGGCGACATTGCAAGACTTCATTCGGCAGTTACCGCCTATGCCCGCGACTTTATGATAGATAAGGGCTTCACCTATTGCATTCCTCCCTTTATGATTCGCTCCAATGTTGTTACAGGCGTTATGAGCTTTGAGGAAATGGATGCAATGATGTATAAGATTGAGGGCGAAGACCTTTATCTCATCGGCACCTCTGAGCACTCAATGATTGGTAAGTTTATCGATACCATCACCCCCGAAGAGAAGCTCCCCTTAACCCTCACCAGCTATTCTCCCTGCTTCCGCAAGGAAAAGGGCGCTCACGGAATTGAGGAACGCGGAATCTATCGTATTCATCAGTTCGAAAAGCAGGAAATGATTGTTATTTGCAAGCCCGAAGAGAGCATGGATTGGTTCCATAAGATGTGGAGCTACTCGGTTGAGCTCTTCCGCTCGCTCGATATCCCCGTTCGCACCCTTGAATGCTGCTCGGGCGACCTTGCCGACTTAAAGGTTAAATCCTATGATGTTGAGGCTTGGAGTCCCAAGCAAAAGAAATATTTTGAGGTTTGCTCCTGCTCTAATCTCGGCGATGCACAGTCGCGCCGCCTCAGCATCCGCGTTCGCGGCGAGGATGGCAGCAAATACCTCGCACACACCCTTAACAACACCGTTGTTGCTCCTCCCCGAATGCTCATCGCATTCCTTGAGAACAACCTCGAATTTGATGGCGAGAAATACTCGGTTCGTATCCCCGAGGCACTTCGTCCTTACATGGGTGGCAAGGAAAAAATCGAACAAAAGTAAAAACAAAAAAGCAGTAGCAAACGCTACTGCTTTTTTGTTTTTCTTATTTGCTTTCGGGAAGCTCGCGATAGAGATTGAAGCGGAACATCAAGGTTTCATCCTCGGGGTTGGCGCAACGAATTGTGATTTCATCAATCGAAGTTCCCTTTAAGATATTTGCGATGCCGATGATTTGGCAAAGCTTGGATTTTAAATTGAGAACATCGCCATCAACTGTTTCGAGGAATACATCTCCCTTGCACATATCAACAGCCTCCATAAAGCTGCCAAAATCAAAATCGTGAAGCTGAATGTTTTTATCCATAAATACATCTCCTTTACACATTCTATATTATAGTTTTTACACCGAGATTATATACCGAAAAAACGGTTTTGTCAACTAATTGCGGAATATAAAAAACTTGACTTTTATGCGCCCTATGTTATTATATTATTTGTATAATTATCTTTAAGGAGTTTTAAAATGAACAGCAGCGAAAAAACAATGGACACCATAGTTTCCCTTTGTAAGGGTCGCGGTTTTGTTTATCCCGGCAGCGAGATTTATGGCGGTCTCGCCAACTCTTGGGATTACGGCCCGCTTGGTGTTGAACTCAAAAACAATATTAAGAAGGCTTGGTGGAAGAAGTTCGTTCAGGAATGCCCCTACAATGTAGGTCTTGACAGCGCAATCCTTATGAACCCCGAAACTTGGGTTGCTTCGGGTCACCTTGGCGGTTTCTCCGACCCTCTTATGGACTGTAAGGTTTGTAAGACCCGCCACCGCGCCGATAAGCTTATTGAAGATTATGTTGCCGAAAACGGTCTTTCGGATAATCCCGCCGCTTGGTCGGATGAGGAAATGATGAACTACATAAAGGAGCATCACATTGTTTGCCCCTCCTGCGGCTCGGGCGATTTCACCGATATCCGCAAGTTCAACCTCATGTTCAAAACCTTCCAAGGCGTTACCGAGGATTCCTCCTCGACCCTTTATATGCGCCCCGAAACTGCGCAGGGTATTTTCGTTAACTTTAAGAACATTTGCCGCACCACTCGCAAGAAGATGCCCTTCGGCGTTGGTCAAATTGGTAAATCCTTCCGCAACGAAATAACTCCCGGAAACTTCATTTTCCGTATTCGCGAGTTTGAGCAAATGGAGCTTGAATTCTTCTGCAAGCCGGGCACCGACCTTGAATGGTTCGATTACTGGCGCGGTTACTGCCGCGATTGGCTCTTAAATCTCGGCATGAAGGAGGAGAATCTCCGCCTTCGCGACCATGATAAGGATGAGCTTTGCTTCTACTCCAAGGCTACAACCGACTTCGAATACCTCTTCCCGTTTGGCTGGGGCGAATTATGGGGCGTTGCTGACCGTACTGACTACGACCTCACACAGCACCAAAACCACAGCGGCGAATCGATGGAATTCTTCGATCCCGAAACCAACGAGAAATACATTCCTTATGTTATTGAGCCTTCTCTCGGCGCCGACCGCGTTACCCTCGCATTCCTTTGCGATGCTTATGATGAGGAGATTAAATCCAACGGAGAAAAGAGAACCGTTCTTAAGCTCCACCCCGCACTTGCACCCTTCAAGGCTGCTGTTCTCCCGCTCTCCAAGAAGCTCTCTGACAAGGCAATGGCTCTTCGCGATGAGCTCGCCGCCGAGTTCCCTGTTGACTTCGATGAAACAGGTTCTATCGGCAAGCGCTACAGCCGCGAGGACGAAATCGGTACTGTTTTCTGCATTACCTACGACTTTGATTCGGAAGAGGACGGCTGCGTTACCGTTCGCGACCGCGACACTATGGAGCAGGTTCGCATCAAGATTGAGGATGTTAAGAATTACATCGCCGAGCGCATTAAGTTCTAATAAAAAACAAAGCGGGAGTTTTTCTCCCGCTTTTATATGCCCCCATAGTTCAACGGATAGAATAAGGTCCTCCTAAGACTTAGATGCAGGTTCGATTCCTACTGGGGGTGCCAAAAACCCGAATGCAAAAGCATTCGGGTTTTTATTTTAGCCTTTATTACCTCTTCACATAACCCTTATTTTTATAAGTGTAGATATAATATGCGGCGAGGATATAGAACACCGCCCAAAGCGCGAGGCTTAAAATGAAGCGGCTATCGTTTTTGCCATAGAGGTAGTGATAAAGCGGCAGCAAGGACTGAAGAAATCTAAACCGCTTAACATTAAAGAAAACTGGGCTTAACGCTATCGATAAAATTAAGGTTACGGGAAGCGCAACCGCCATTTTTTGCGGAGTTCGAAGGAGCGCACCAAGCAGGGTGCAAAGGCCTGTTGTTGCCAAAACGAACAACAACATTAAAAGACTTTCGCGCCAAACTCCGACATAGTCCCCCGCGAGGACAAGCGCCATGCTGACAAACACGCCCGACAAGACGGTTGCCGCGAGGTTGTTGGCTAAAAAGACCGCGCCCTTTATGGATGACGGAAGATTTGAGAAAGTTCCCTCGCGATCATCGTTGTTAAAATAGAGCGCCGCAGCCAAGCCGCAAAGCATTATAACCGTGCATAAAAGTCCGCGAAGCGGAGCGGTTAGGAAATCGCTTTTCTTCGGAACGGCTTGCGAGGAGTTAACAAAGCCATAATCGATTAGACCATCATCGTTTTTATAATAATCATACGCGCCTTTAAGGTCGGCTTCGCTGAATTCGAAATCGATTTTTTCGGCGCTGTTTTTATAAAGTTCATAAGAAACAAGCGGGAAAAGCGAGCCGAGCAGCTTTTCGCGGGCGGCTCTTGTGAAGGTGTTATCCTCGCAAATATAAATGCTCACGAGCGTTTCCTTCTCGCCTGCCGCTATTTTTGCGGCGCGGGAAACAAGGTCGGGTTTGAAGACCCAAGCGGTGTCGGCATCGCCGTTTTCAACCAGCGCCTTCGCCTCATTTTCGCTTTCGCAAATGGTTATTTTGGCGATTTTATTGGAGGTTTTCAGTTCTTCTATAATGTTGCTTGCGGAAACATCGGTTTTATCCTCCTGCACCATAGCGATATGGACAAAGCCGCTTTGCTCCCCCGACACTCCATAAAGCGAAAAGGCGAAGATGGGGATAAGCGCCAGGATGATTAAAAACGCGGGGCGCTTAACCAGTCGTTTCGAAAGGGCATAATACCAAAAGAGGAGTCGTTTAAAGGTTTTCATATGCGGCTCCCCCTAATCTTAATTTTTCTAACCAAAACTGAAACGGCTAAAAACGCTGCCGCATAAAGCAGGGTTTTTATCAGCGTTTCGCTTATGCGAGAAGAGGTTAAAACTGCGCTGACATAGTTAAAGGCTACGCCTGTCGGCAAAATTGCCGCCACCTTTTGCAGCGTTTCGGGGAGGCTATAAAGCGGATATAAGAGTCCCGATGCATAGGAGAGTCCTACCAAGGCGAGGATTTGCAAAAGCACCGCCGAAACAACGCTGGCGGTTAGTTCATAAAGCAAAAACTGAACCGCCGATATCAAAAGCGCTGCGGGAAGCAGCATTGCGGCAAATTTGAGGAAGGAGAAAAATCCCGCAAATTCGGGCAGGAATGCAGGCAGCTCTTTTCCGCCAAGGAAAACCGCCGCGCCCGCACCTATGATAAGCAGGTTGGCGACAAAGATTAAAAAGAACGGGATATATTCGGCGAGCATCAATGCGGTTATTCCCCTGCCCTTTGAGAGCATCAGCCGCTCAAGCGACAAATCGCGCTTGGTTAGCAAATTAACGCAAATCGTTCCCCAAAGCATAAAGAGAATAACCAAAAACGCCGCGGCATAATAGCCCTCAAACGAAAGTCCGCTGCCGAAGCCTAAATCGCTGATTTCATACCATTCTTCGCGGGTTAAGATTTTTCCTAAATATTCAACGCTCAACCCTTCGGCCATTCTATTTTGAACCGAGCGCGAAAATCCCGCCTTTTCAAGCAGGTCCATATATCCATAAACGGCACACTGCGACTCGGTCACAACGCTGCCTATAACATCGATTACCTCCTGCATAAGCAGGGCGCTGAGCACAGCGGGACTGTTACCCATATAATATTTTAGTTTCAAATCGCCGCCATCGGCAACCGAATCAACAAAGCCTTTCGGAATCTTAACATAGCCTTTAAGCGAGCCGTTTGCGAGCTGCTTTTGGGCAACCGATTCCTCCATTTCCTGAAACTCGATATAAAACCGCGATGTGTCCATACTTTGCAACGCCGCGATTCCGATATCTAAATATGAATTATCAAGGTCGCCAACGATGCCGACCTTGATTCGCATATTTTCCTCGTTTCCCTCGCGCGAGCCGAAAAGCGCCGCCAAAATCAGCGAAACTCCGACAATCAGCGCAAGAGTGAAGGCTATTATTGCAGGGTAAAGTTTAAGCGCCCTTTTTAATTGGGCGCGAAGATAGCTTAAGAAATTAATCATTACTCATATTCCCCACAAGACTCTTTATATCGCGTCCGCCCGAATAGAGCGAAAGGCTGCCGTTTTTCAGGATATAAACATCATCGCATAAAACAAGCTCATAGATATCATGGGTTGCGAGCACAACGATGCCTCCCCGCGCGGTAAACTCGCGAAGATAGCTATAGATATGCTCCTTGCAGGGCAAATCGAGCGCGGAGCAGGGTTCATCCAAAAATAAAATTTGCGGGTCGCCCGCGATAGCGCAGCCGATGGCGAGGCGCTTTTTCATTCCGCCCGACATTTTGCCTACCGCAACATTTAAAAACTCCCCTATTCCGAGCATTTTTAAAAAGCCGCATTCAAGAGAATGCAGCATATCTTTTTTTGAATACCAAAGTCTTAGGTTATCCGCAGCGGTCAGTTCTCCTAAAAGGGGTGGGCTTTGAGGAACAAAGCCCACCTTTTGAGTCCTAAGAGAAGGGTCAGTCAGCATATTAACGCCATCGCACAAGAATGCGCCTTCGCCCTTTGAAAGACCTGTTAAAATGCTGAAAAGGGTTGATTTTCCGCTGCCGTTTTCGCCAAGGATTCCTATAAACTGACCGCTTCTTGCGGTGAAGGATAAATCCTTTAGCACTTCCTTTTTTCCAAAATTCTTGGAAACGCCGACAATTTCAATCTTCACACAAAAACCCCAAATTAAATTTTATTCACCGAAAACATATGCTAAAACTTTTTCGTTTATACCCGCCGCCTTAAGCTGCGAGATAAGTTTTTCTAAATTGATTTCGGATGCCCAATCTTCCATATCATAATTGTTGGTTTGCTTCATCAAAACATTGCTCTTGCCCGTAATCTTGGATTCGCTTGCAAGACCAAAATGAACCTTTGCGGCATCCTTTGCATCAACTATAGCCATAATGGTGTTATAATTGTTTTTCTTATCGGTAGTTGTATCGATTTTAATAGCATAATCGGAAAGCTTAACGCTGCCCGAAATCAAATCGGATGGAATCCTTGAAGCAAGCGAATCATCGAGCGAGAGAAGCATCGAATAGCCGTTCTTAATCTCGGTTATCTTGCAGTTGGCAATCGGTTTTTCAAACTGCGAGAAGGTGTAGGTTGATTCTTTGCCAACGGTTTTGCCTATTAACGCAAAAGGAATATTGCCATCCTTGCCGCGAGCCGAGAACTCAAATCCCGTTTCGCCGCCCTTTTTAGCCGAGCCTAGGAAGAAGGAACCTGCGTTGGCTTCGGGGAAGGTAAACTCGATGGCTAAAATATTATAATCGGAATCGATATAGGTGTCTAATGTGAATAAAAGTTTATCGCCCTTTGATTCCTTGAATTGAGCAATAACCTGCTGCATAGCCATTTGATAATAGCTATAAATCATATCCGCATCGGGTGCGAATAAGCCGAGTCCCATCATCGAGCCCAATTCCTTCGAGATGCTCTTGATATACTTTTTAACGCTGCCGTTATCCTTAAGCTCCTTCAAAGCAGCAACCGCCATTTTGGAAACAACCTTTTCGGTTACCTCGGCCTTTAAGCAGGTTGCCGACCTGGTGATGCCGCCTGCGGTGTATTCCGTTTTTTGGCGGGTAACGCCATCCATAACATCAAGCGCTGCCTCAGCTACATCGGAGGTTATATTCTTGATAAGCGAGGTGCTGGGGAGAAGGTCTTTAACCATATCCTCCATAGTGTCCGCATAGAACATATCGAGATAGTCCATTAGACCGTCGCCATATTCCTCATATTCAATGTCGTCCTCGTAATCATCCCAATAGGCATCAACATCGGTGCCGCATTCGGGACAAACCGAAAATTCCCCTTCTTCCAAATATTCGCATTCGGGGCACTGCGACCATACTTCGCCATAGTCCTCATACATATCGGGATATATGCTAATAAACTTATCGTTGATGCCCGGCAAAGAAAGAACCATTTCGCCGGTTGACGAATCTTCATATAAATCTATTTTCAAAACCTCTTTGCCGCCCGCCTTCAGCGTTCCGACAATATGGATAACAGGGGCGTTGGTTTCAAGGTTGAAATCAAAGGTTAGGTCGTTGCCGCTATAAAACTGGTCGATGCCAAAGAGGGTTTTAAACTCATCGGAAATCGACAAGGTTAGGACATTATCGCTCGAAACATCGCTTGTTTCATAGGCTTCATCGAGTCCCTCAAACAAAAAACCTGCAACGCCGCCTGCGGCTTTAGCATAGGTATATTGCAGTTGGCGTTCGGGAGAGGCAAAGCCAACCATAATTTTTTCAATCTTATCACGGAAGAGGAAGGCCACGCCGCCCAGTGCAACAAGCACTGCCAAAACAATTGCGGTTATTTTAAGACCCTTGCGGCTCTTCTTCGGCTTGGGGGCTATTACCTCAGCCTCACCCTCGCTTAAAAGCTCGCCGACATTCAAAGGAGCTGTCTCTATAGCTTCCTCTTCTTCGATTTCGGGAGCAACAACCACTTCTTCCATAGAAGTTTCGGCTACTTCCTCCGAAAGAGCATCGACCGCCGCGCCGCATTTATCGCAAAAGCGGAGCTCTTCAGCTATTTCACTACCACAATTCTTACAAATCATAATCCATCCTCCTCAAGGTAGTTTTAAGATATAATATCTTTAATATTATATTATCATATGTAGTTTTGCTTTTCAATATTTGTTTATTTTTAAACAAAAAACCGCACCGAAGTGCAGTTTTTACATAAACCTGATTCTTTTGTTTTTAAGCTCGCTATAAAGCATTTTAGCTATATAGTGAACATTGGCCGATGCCTTTCCCTTGGAATTGCCCAACACAGCCACGCCAAGTTTTAATTGCTTATTCAAAATAATTGAGGAGCGAAAGGTGCCCACCCCGCCAACATGCCAAAGCTGATTCGAGCGTTTATAGGTATGCCAACCTATGCACATAAGGTGGTTGCTCCCCTTGATTTCCGATTCGTTGCAAACGGCGTGAGCCGAGGTTATATATGGTTCGCTGCCCTCTATTTCCAGGGCGATATAGCGCAGAACATCCTCTATATTGCTAACCATTCCTCCTCCCGCTATATAAGGATTTTCTTTGTTCCAAACCCAAAACGGCAATATTTTTTTGCCCTTGGAGGAAAGCGGGAATCTGTTTAAGGGCGGCTCTAAAGCCTTGGTGCTGCCAAGCCTTAAATCCTTTTCTATAAATTCTTCAAAAAGGTCGGCAAACGGCTTATTCTCTATCGTTTCGGCGATTACGGCAAGAATTGCCGATGCAAAATCAGAATAACCGTAGCGCTTGCGAGGCTTTAAAAAACGGCGGTGTTCAAGGCATTTTTTAACCGTGCTCACAGTAACGCCCTCATAAGGATTTTTGCGGGCATAGCCATGCATTACAAGCTGTGGCAAGGTTACACCGACAGGGGTTAGGTGATGATATCCCGCGGTGTGGGTTAAGAGCTGATAAATGGTTGGATACTTGCCTTTTTTAAGCGATAAATAATTATCAACCGTTTTATTTATATCTAACTTGCCCTCATCGCAAAGCTTTAAAATGAGATGGGCGGTTACGGTTTTGGAAATTGAGCCAATATCATAGCGAAGGCTTTTTTCCTGCTCTAAATTGCCAAAAACATAGAGTGCGCCACCCTTGTAAATTCCAATGGTTATGCGGTTGTTATTTGAGAGCTCAAGATAATTTTTTATTTTTCCAACAACTTTATTGCGGAGTGCGTTAAAATCTAAAGAAACAATATCCATAGCAAGCCACATCTCCGTTTTTTGTTATTTGTTTCTTGTTAAAAGTGCTACCGTTTCCACATGGGCGGTGCGGGGGAAAAGGTCGGCGGGGGTTGCAAACTGCGCCGAATAGCCGAGCTCGGTTAGGATTTTAAGGTCGCGCGCCAATGTTGCGGGGTCGCACGAAACATAAACTATGCGCTCGGGCGCAAAGTTGTTTGCAATAATTGATAAAAGCTCGCTGTCGCAGCCCTTGCGGGGCGGGTCAACGATTACGATATCCGCCTTTATGCCCTCATCGCGAAGGCGCGCGGCAGCCGAAGCGGCATCGGCGCATATAAAACGGATGTTATCAATTCCGTTTTCGCGGGCATTGCAGGCGGCATCCTCGACTGCTTCTTTAACAATCTCAACGCCGATAACACTCTTGGCTTGCTTTGCGGCAATAAGGCCAATCGCGCCCGTTCCGCAATAAAGGTCGATAACCGTTTTGCCGCGAACATCGGCAAGTTCTATCGCGGTTTCATAAAGCTTTTGCGCCATGGCATGGTTGACCTGCGCAAAGGACAAGGGCGAAACGCGAAGGCTTACTCCGCAAAGCTTATCGGTTATAAATCCTTCGCCATAAAGCGTTTTGCAAACCTCGCCTAAAATAACATTGGTTTGCTTGCGGTTGATATTGATTAAAACGCCGCGAAGTTTTTCGCCCAAAATGCTTCGGAAAATCTCAATAAGCGGCGCCGAATGCGGCAAGCTCTCGCCGTTTATAACAACCGTTATCATAATATCGCCGCTTGCGGCCGAGCGAATATAAAGATGGCGGACAAGGCCTTTGCCCGTTGTTTCATTATAAACGCTTATTTTATACTGCTTTATCCAAAGCTCGAAGGCTTTGGAAAGCGAAGAGAAAACAGCAGGCTGAAGTCGGCAGTTGCCAACAGGAATAATGCGATGACTGCGGGCGGCAAAAAAGCCAACCCTTCCCTCTTCGTTTATCGGGTATTGCGCTTTGTTGCGATAACCCTCTTGCTTGTCGAAAAGGATGGGGTTTATGGGAATATCAAGGCCGCCAATGCGGGAAATTGCATTCTTCACGATGCCCGTTTTTATGCGCCTTTCGGCGGCATAATCAATATGGCGGAAAACGCATCCGCCGCAGCTTTGATAGCATTCGCAATCGGGCTCGATTCGCTCGGGAGAGGGTTTTAGAATCTTAAGCAGCTTGCCATAGGCATAGTTTTTTTGGAGTTTAACTATCTTGACAAGCGCGATATCGCCAACCGCGGTCAGCGGAACGAAAACCGCCATTCCCTCGTGTCTTCCAACGCCGTTACCCTCGCCTGTTATATCGGTTATTTCGAGTTTTATATCCTCATTTTTTTGCATAAATATCCTCGTTTCGAAAAAGACCTTTGCGGGTTTCGCAAAGGTCTTAGGTTTTATTGATAAACGGTATAGCGTTCCTCTAAATGCTTATCAAGCCTATCATTTATACTGCGGGAATCATATTCGCTTTTGTTTATATCCAGCGTTCTTCCGTTGATATAAACGATTTCTTTATCGAGCCAGGTAACGCTCGCCTTATCGGCGCCTACCTCCCAATAAAAGCTTCGGGTTTTTTCGCCCGAAACAACCTCGCAGCGAACTGCATTGGCGATGGGGTTTTTAACAACATAAACATTGATTTTTGCATCGCCATAGGGCGAAGAATAGGCGGCAACAAACTCGCCTGTCGGCACATCATCCACCGTATAGAAGAAGGTGTCGAGCACGAGGCCTACCGTGTTGAATATCATAACGAAAAACATAATAGCGCCTAAAATTATTAAAGCCTTTTTAGATTTCATAAAAAAATCCTTCCTTTCGACCTGCATCAAAAATTACTTCTATACTCAAAAAAATCGGTTTCGGATGAGAGTTTCGCGCGGTGGTTATGGAAATAAACGGCATAGCGGCAATGAACTGTGTATGCCAGTAACATATAAGGCATTGTATAGACCAGCGTTATGCCGAAGGCGGATAAAATAATCCAGCCGAGCATTCCTATTATTAAAACGATGAATGAACCCGCTGTATGGCGGCTGATGATTTTGGAAAGATGGAAAATTTCCTCGGTTCCAAGCTTGTTTGTTCCCGCGAACAAAAACGGAGCAATATAATAACGCGAGGACAACACAACGAAAAGCGCGATTCCGCAAATGGCTAAAACCGTTGATAAAAACATTAGATGCATTTGCGCGCTTCCGTTCGCAAAATCGCCGAAATATGCGATCGAAACCTCGGTTGCAATCGCGGGGAAAAAGGCAATTATGGCGCAAAAGACTATTCTAACCGTTAGCCCTAACGAAAATTTGAGAGAACTGAAAAACGCTGATGCGGATGAGAAATAATAAAAAACGGCATCAAGTTTCGGCTCGTTTTCGCTAACGACTCGCCAAGCGAATCGCAAAACTCCCAAAATGAGCGGAAAGAGCAAAAACCAGTTATAAACGATTATAAAAAGAGTTGTTAGCCATGCCGCGGATAGCCCTGTTAGCGCAAAGAGCGCAGCTTCGGCATATAGCCCTATAAACATCGCGGCTAAAGATAAAAACGAAACCGCAATAAGCGAAGGCCAATTTTTGCTTAAAAAGACCTTGGCAGTGTGTTTCACTGCTCCGTTGCCCGGCACCAAGCACCACTCCTCTCATAGATATTATATCAAATAATGTTCTAAAATCAATATACTTTAAGCCTTTTTAAGGTTTGCGAAACCTGCCATCAGCTTTTTGGTTCCAACCTTTTCGAAGGCAACCTCAACCAATGTGTCGTTGCCCATAGAGGTTAATGAGAGCACCATTCCCTGACCGAAGGTTTTATGAACAACGCAGTCGCCAACCTTATAGTCAACCGAAACCGCCTTAGGCGCAACCGAAGCGCGGGGCGCGGAAGCCTTTTTAGGCGATGAGAAGCCGCCGAATGAACGCTCGCTCGAGAAGGATGAAGAACCACGGGAATAGCTATCCTCGCGAGAGAATCCGCCAAACGAACTGCCGCCCGAGAACGAAAGGGTTGGGGCGCGGCTTATTTTGCAATATTCCTTCGGGATTTCGCCCAAAAAGCGCGATTCGGGATTCCTGCTGGTTGAACCATAGAGCATTCGGCAATATGCATTGGTAATAAATAGCTTTTTCTTGGCGCGGGTGATGCCGACATATGCCAAGCGGCGTTCCTCCTCGATATCCTCTTCGCCGCCGAACATCGATTGGTTTCCCGGGAAGATTCCCTCCTCAAGACCTATTAGATAAACGCGGTCAAACTCGAGGCCCTTCGCTGAATGGAGGGTCATTAAAATAACCGTATCGGCATCCGAATCATAGTTATCAATATCGCTGAAGAGCGAGATATCCTCAAGATAGTTAGAAAGGGTTACAACCTCATTTTCCTGTTCATACTGCAAGATGCCTGTATGCAATTCCTTGACATTCTCAAGGCGCTCTGCGCCCTCTTCTCCCTGCGCTTTTAACGCGGCGGTGTAGCCCGTTTTTTCGAGGAGTTCATCAAGAAGTTCATGAAGCGGCAAAATCTCCGCCTTTTCGCGAAGCTCGTTTATTAGTTCGGCGAATTCGGTGAGCTTGCCTGCCGCGCGGGAAAGCGCGGGATAATTCGCGGCTTTTTTAACAACCTCGAAAATCGAAACGCCCTCATCCTCGGCTATTATCGCCGCATTATTGAGGGTTGTTGCGCCGATTCCTCGCGCAGGCTCATTGATGATTCGAATGAGGCGGAGGTTATCATCGGTGTTGTTTATAACATTAAGATAGGAGGTTACATCCTTGATTTCCTTGCGCTCATAGAATCGAGTTCCGCCTATAACGCGATAAGGAATACCGCTTCTGACAAAGGCATTTTCGACCGAGCGGGATTGCGCGTTCATACGATAGAGCACCGCACAATCGGAAAAACGACCACCCGCACTAACATTATCAAGCACGGAATCGGCTATGTAGCGCGCTTCTCCCCTGTCATCCGCAGCGGTGAAGACCTCGATTTTATCGCCGTTGCCTGCCGCGGTCCAAAGGGTTTTGCCCTTGCGGCCCTTGTTGTTTGCGATAACGGCATTTGCGGCATCAAGAATTGTTCCCGTTGAACGATAGTTTTGCTCAAGGCGAATAACCTCGGCATTAGAATAGCGCTCTTCAAAGCTTAAAATATTCTCAATGGTTGCGCCGCGGAAGCGATAGATGCTTTGGTCATCATCGCCTACAACGCAAATATTTTTATAACCATCGGCCAGCAGCTTGCAAAGGACATACTGGGCATGGTTGGTATCCTGATACTCATCGACCATTACATACCTGAATTTAGCATTATAATAGTCCTTAATATCGGGGTTATCCTCTAAAAGACGGACTGTGTTGAAAATCATATCATCGAAGTCCATCGCGTTGGCTTCGAACAGTTTCTTTTGATAGATTTCATAGGCGCGGGCGATTTTTTGCGTTCTAAAATCGCTGCCCGCCGTTGCCGAAAACTCCTCGGGACCTACAAGCTCGTCCTTCGCGGCGCTGATTGCCGAAAGAACCGATTTTGCGGGAAGCATTTTTTCCTCAATGTTAAGCTCCTTGAGGATTTCTTTCATGAGCTTTTTGCAGTCATCGGTATCATAAATAGTATATCTCGGGGTATAGCCCAGGCGCTCGGCATCGCGGCGGAGCATTTTTCCGCAAACCGAATGGAAGGTTCCTGCCCAAATATCGTTTCCGGGCTCGCCAAGGCGCTTTATAATTCTCTCTTTGAGCTCGCCTGCCGCCTTATTGGTGAAGGTTATGGCGAGGATTTCCCAAGGCTTGGGAGCATCGACCGAATAAAAACGCTCGGGAAGGCTATCGCTCTCGCCGCGAAGATATTCTCTTCCCGCCTCGATAACCTCTTCATTAAGACCATAGGGAATGAAATCCGAGCCATAGGCGCTGCCATATTTCATAATGCAGGCTATGCGGTTAACAAGCACGGTTGTCTTGCCGCTGCCTGCGCCCGCGAGAACGAGAAGCGGCCCCTCGGTTGTTGTTACCGCGCGGAACTGCATATCGTTCATTCGACCGAAATCTTTTTTAATTATATCATCTCTGAGCTTTAAAAACTCTTTCTCGTTTATCACACCGTTGCTCCTAAAAAATACTAAAAATATTATACTATATCTTGAACGCTATATCAATTATAATTTGCCGACTGTCCGCAAAATGGGACACAAAATTTTCTATAATAAAAACAACCCCCAACGGCAGGTTGGAGATTGCTTTAATGATTAATCAAAAACAGCAAGCTCGCCTATAGCGACAAGTCTTGCAAAAAGCTTTGCGGGGAAGGTTTTTAGGGTTTTGTTAAACAGCGCCGCAGACTTGTTATACGAATGGGAGCAAACGGCAATATAATTAATTTCAAGTTTTTTGGCAACCGAATCGCGGACGGCACAGTCCTCTTCGGTCATAATGCGGTCTCGAAGCTTTCCTAAAACGACGGAGCATTCAGCTTTAAGGTTTTTCAGGTTATGGTCAACGCTGTTTATTTTTTGAACGCTTAAGCTCTTTTTAAGGGTTGATTCTAAATCCTTTAACGCCTCATCCTCGGCTATATATTTTTCGCCGATTTCTACGAGCTTTTCCGCGTTTTCATAGATAACTGCCGCTTGGGTTGCGGGAACGGTTAAATACTCATCTACAACGGTTTTCCTATAGGTGTTTAAAGAGCGCATTCCGCCATAAAAAAACGAAAGAAGGATGATAAAGCAAAGGAAAACTCTCGCATATTTGCGGGATTTATCGGGGCGCGGAGTCAGCTCGCCGACTGCATACTGCGCAGCAACCAAACGGGTTTTAAAGAAGATGCGCAAAACGAAAAATAACGCGCTGCCCAAAACGAGGGGGATGATATAATGCCACCAAATATAAAGCGGAAAAATCATCGAATAAACAAGCAGGAAAAAGCCTGTTGCAAGATGAGGAACGGGCGATGGAGCCTCGATTTTTTCGGTTTCGCTGACTATTGGTTTAAGGGTTGGTAGCCTCAAGGAAAACACCTCTTTCTTTTAAAGCATTATACCAAAATCCACCTTGCAAATCAAGCACACTTATTGTTGCATAAACGCTGAAATTATTGTATAATAAAATATGTTATATGACCGCATCGCGGTAGTGGAGGTTATTATGAATTTTATACCTGTTGATAACAAAGGAACGGTTGAAGCCTTTTGCATTGTTAAATCTTGCGATAAGAAGACTTCCTCAAAGGGCGACTCCTTCCTCGATATTACCCTTTCGGATAAAAGCGGCGAGATAAACGCAAAGCTTTGGAGCTATTCCCCCGCTGAACACGGTGAATACGGCGCTGATGACCTTGTTAAGGTTCGCGGCACCCTTTCTAAATACCAGGGGGCTGACCAGCTGCGAATCGACCGCATCCGCCCCGTTTTGCCGAGCGATAATGTTTCCCTTGAGGATTTCGTTAAATCGGCTGATTATTCGGGCGAAGAGATGTTCGAAGAGCTGATTAAAATCGCCGATTCCTTTGGCGACATAACCCTTAAGACCATTGTTAAAATCCTGCTTGAGCGCAACCGCGAAAGCCTCGTTTTTTGGCCCGCAGCATATAAACTGCACCACGCGATTCGCGGCGGCCTTTTGCTGCACACCCTCTCCATCGTTCGCCTTTGCGAGAGCGTTTGCAAGGTTTATCCCAATGTTGACCGCGAACTGCTTATAGCGGGAGCGATGCTCCATGATATTGCCAAGACCAATGAATTCGAGGTTTCGGCAACAGGAACCGCAACAGGCTATTCGGTTAAGGGCAACCTTATCGGTCATTTGGCCGAGGGCGCTATGATGATTCGCGAGGTTGCAAGAGAGTTTTCGCTCGATGAGGAAACCGCAATGCTGCTTGAGCATATGGTTCTCTCGCATCACGGTGACCCCGAATTCGGCGCCTGCCAGCGACCCATGTTTTTAGAGGCAATTCTCCTCTCCCAGCTCGATATGCTTGATGCAACCGTTTATGAGGTTAACGATGCAGTTGAGCCGCTCGAAAAAGGCGAATTCTCGGGTAGAATGTGGGCTCTTGACAACCGCAAGTTATATAACCACAGCCGCAAAAAAGGCGAAGAAAAATTAAAACTTTTTTAAAGGAGAAATAAACTATGAAAATCACAAAAGATATGTGCATCGGCGATGTTCTTGATATGGATACCGGCGCCGCAAAATACTTTTTCGAGATAGGAATGCATTGTCTTGGATGCCCCTCGGCTCGCGGAGAGAGCATTGAGGAGGCCTGCGCTGTTCACGGAACCGACTGCGCTGCACTCGTTGAAAAGCTCAACGATTATTTTTCGGATAAATAATGCCAACCTTAAGTAAACGACTGCTGAAAATCGCTTCCTTTATTAACAAAGGCGAACGGGTTGCCGATATCGGAACCGACCATGGCTATTTGCCTATCTACCTGCGCGCGGAGGATATTTCCCCCGCAGTTCTCGCCTGCGATATTAAGGAGCAGCCGCTATCGGTTGCCAAAAAGAATGTTGCTCTCTTCGGAGCCGACGGCATTGATTTTCGCCTTTGCGACGGACTATCGGCAATAAATGCCGATGAGGTTGATGCGGTTATTATCGCGGGAATGGGCGGAGAACTCATTTGCGAGATAATCAAAGCCTGCCCTTGGGCGAAAAACAGCCGCAAGCACTTTATCCTTCAGCCTATGAATTCTCCCGAAGTGCTGCGCGAATTCCTTTATAAAAACGGCTTCTCCATAACCGCCGAATCGGCAACCACGGATGCAGGCAGGGTTTATACCGTGCTGAATGTTTTAGCCGAAGAGGACAAAATAACGCGCGATGAATCCTTCTTTTTCACAGGTCTTCTCGACCCCAAAAAGGAGGATGACCGCCTGCTGCTCGAGAAGCAATATAAGCGCCTTAATTCCTGCGCTTTAGAACTAAAAGGACTGGGCGATGGCGAGCGTTTTTCCTATTATAATAACGCCGCCGATTTCATAAAAAAACTATTACAACAGTAAACCTTTAGGGGTGTTTCCCATGCCGCTTGATGGCGTTTTTTGCAAAAATTTATGCCGCGAACTCGAAATCGCCATAGACTGTCGAGTTGATAAAATTTTCCAGCCATCGCGAGATGAGCTGGTAATTTTGTTGCGCAGTGCAGGCGTTCACAGGCGGCTTTTATTATGCACTAAACCGGGCATCGCGCGCGTTCATTTCACCGAGCAAAACCCCGAAAACCCTGCTGTTCCGCCCATGTTTTGTATGCTTATGCGCAAGCATCTCTCGGGCGCCAAGCTAATCTCGGTTACCCAAACCGAATGCGACCGCATCATAAACTTCATCTTCCTTGCGACCGATGAAATGGGCGACCGAAGAAGGCTAACCCTAACGGCTGAACTTATCGGCAACCAAGCCAACATAATTCTTATCGAGGAAAACGGCCGAATTATTGATTCGGTTCGCCGAACCGATTTGGAATCCTCGGCAAGACTTATTTTGCCCGGCGCTCTCTATGAGCCGCCCGCCACCCAGGGAAAACTTCTTCCCGATTCTCCTTCGTTTTTAGACCAACTAAAGGGCTGCGGCGCCGATAATTTATCGGATGCCCTGCTTTATACCGCGGCGGGCCTTTCTCCCCTCGCGGCAAGGGAAATCGCCTTTGCGATAACCCCTGATAACACCCCTGCAAACAGCCTCGATAGCGAGCAAACACAGGCGCTCATAAGCCTTCTTCACTCGTTATACAGCGGCGAGAATGCCGCTCCCTATATTCTTTTTGCAGGCGATGAGCCCAAAGCCTTTTCCTTCCTGCCGATGCAGGAAAGCGATGGCTGTTCGCTTAAAAAATATGAGAGCTTTAGCGCCCTTTTGGATGCTTTTTATTCGGCGCGCGCCAACACCGAGCGACTTCGCTCGGCAAGCGATGCGGTTGGCAAAACCCTGAAAATCCTCATTGAGCGCTGCAGCCGCAAGCTCAATCTTCGCCGAGAAGAGCTCAAAAAATGCGAGGGTCGCGAAAGCTTAAGAATCTATGGAGAGCTGATAAAAGCGAATATCTCGCTGATTCCCCGCGGCGCCAAGGCGGCGCGCGTTCCCAACTACTACGACCCCGAGCTTAAAGAAATTTCAATTCCGCTTAATGAAGCGCTTTCCCCTGCTGAAAATTCGGCGCGCTATTTTAAGGAATACCGCAAGCTTTGCAACGCGGAGGCAACTCTCTATTCCCTTATTGAGGACTGCATTCGTGAGGGCGAATATCTCCGCTCGGTTAACGATGCGCTATCGCGCGCTTCAAGCGCTGCGGAAATCGCCGATATACGCGATGAGCTCATTGCCGCGGGTTATATCCGCCGCGACAAAGGGCGCCAAATCAAGCGAAAGGCTCTTCCCTTTAAGGAATTCATATCGCCCGATGGTTTTCGAGTTCTTGCGGGGCGCAACAATACTCAAAACGACCTGTTGACCCTGAAAACTGCCCAAAAGAGCGATATTTGGCTGCACACCAAGGATATCCATGGCTCCCATGTTATCATTTTGGCAAACGGCACAACTCCCCCTGACAGCACAATAATTTTCGCTGCCGAGATTGCTGCCGCAAACTCCGAGGCGCGTTATTCGCAAAATGTTCCGGTTGACTACACGGCGGTTAAATATGTTAAAAAGCCTTCGGGCGCACGGGCGGGTATGGTTATTTACACCCACCAAACCACCGTTTTTGTTAATCCCAAAGAATAAAGCACAGTAGAAAAAATCTACTGTGCTTTTTTATGTAGCAAAAAGTCGGTCGCTGCGCCCGCTATAACCGAAAGACATAAAAACCGCTGGCAAAATCCGCATAGCTTGCCGACAAGCGCAAAAAGCTCTTCCTCTTTAATGGTTTCGGGTTTTATAAAAACAATCGACAAACAAGCAATCAGCACCATCGTGCAAATCAGCGAGCCTATTGCCACAATAATAAAACTGCTTTTTGTTTTCATAGCATCACCTTTCCTTTTTTTCGATAATATTTTATCATAAAATGCATAAAAAATCTTTCAAAAATTGTTGGAGCAATTTCCCGATTTTGGGGAATTTTCCGTTATTTTCTTCTATTTTCTCTATTTTTCTCTTGTTTTCAAAATGTGAAAGTTTTTGGAATTTTATGTTGACAAATATTGTAAAACAAACTATAATGTTTATGCAAAAACTTCTCACGGTTATTGGCTTGGGGTGTTTTATGGATAAGCAAAATGTTAAAATTATCAGCCATTTAGAGTTCGATGAAAACGGAGTCAACATTCCGATTTACGGGCTCGAAATAAAACGCGGGGATGCAGTTTTTGTCTTCCCTGATTTGGTCACCGATAAAGATAGGCTTATCCGCTTTTGCAGGTTAATCGAAAATGATATTCCCGATGAGAAAATATTGCTCGAGCTTTTCGAGGACTTTTTGTTTTGATATATATATATAATATATGCTTGATATTTGCAAAACCACATGGTATAATACTATGTGGTTTTTTATGTTTGTTAAAACTAATTAATTTATTTCAAGGCGAAATGCCCGAGAGGATGGATAACACCATGAACGAAATTTCAATTTGGCAGGTGCTAAACATAATCGTTAAGCGATTGTGGTTAATCTTGCTCGTTGCTGTAATCTTTGCAGGAAGCGCATATGTTTACAATTCCAATTTTGTAACACCTACTTATGCTGCGCGCTCCTCGGTTATTGCTACCAACGGCGGTATTATAGAGAATCCGCAAAACACAAGCAGCAAAATCAGCAGTTCCGACCTTGCTTCTTCTTTGAGCATCGTTGACACCTGCGTTGATGTTTTCAAGACCTATAGCTTCTATGAAGAGCTTGCCGAGCAACCCGAAATCGCTCGTTATGGTTTTTCGCCCATCCAGCTTAAGAGCATGACTAAGGTTGGCCGCAGAAGCGAGGAATCCTTATTTATCGACTTGAGAATCGCTAACACCGACCCCAAGACCGCTGTTGTTGTTGCTAACTGTGTTGCAAATTTAGCGCAACACTATATTTCGACCAAGCTTCCCAATGCGCTTATCGTTCCTGCTGATAAATGCATTTCGGCTTATCTCACCGGTCCGCTCACAACAAGAAATACCATTCTCTTCTTTATGTTCGGCGCATTCGTTTCGGTAGTATTCTTTATTATCCTCGCCGCAACCGACAAGACCATCAAGGACGAAGATGAAATCACAAAGAAATATAACGTTGCTGTTTTGGGAGTTGTTCCCGATTTCGATGCAAAAACTGTTAAGGGGGCAAGAAAATGAGTAATAACCAGATAGAAAACAACGCACAGAGCACACAAAATGTTACTGCTCATTTTGCCGTAGTTGAAGCCTATAAAATGATTCGTACTAATCTCCTTTTCCTGCTTTCGCAGTCAAACGAGAAGATTATAACCGTTTCCAGCTCGATAGCAGGCGAAGGTAAATCCACCACCGCTATCAATATCGCAGTTGCTTTTTCCCAGCTCGGAAGCCGAGTTTTGCTTATCGATTCCGATATGCGCAAGCCCTCGGTTCATAAGAAGCTGCGCCTTCCCAACAAGGCCGGTATTTCCTCGCTGCTTGTTGGATTCTCGACCCTTGAGGAAACCATTAACCAGATCAATGATAACTTCGATGTTATAACCTCGGGTCCGACCCCTCCGAATCCCTCCGAATTGTTAGGCTCGGATAAGATGTCGGCTCTCTTAAAGGAACTTAACGAGAGATATGATTATATCGTTCTCGATACTCCCCCCGTTAACATCGTTCCTGATGCTTTGGTTGTTGCACCGCACACCGCAGGTATCGTTTTCGTTGTTCGCGACTTTATAACAACACACGAGCAGTTCCAAAAGGCTCTCGGCAGCATTGAGTTTGCCGGCGTTCGTTTCCTTGGAACCATCCTCAACGGTCACACTAACAAGTCGGGTCGCCGTTATAAATACCGTTATCGTTATCGCTACCGTTATCGCTACAATTCCTACGGTTACTACAATTACAAGTAGGTGCCTAACGAATGTATATTGATATTCACGCGCACATACTCCCCGCAGTTGACGATGGAGCAAAGAATATCGATGAATCTCTCTCGCTGCTGCGAATGCTGAAAAAGCAAAATGTTGATGCGGTTGCTGTTTCGCCGCATTTTTATCCGCGCAGGGAAAATTCGATTGAGGAATACAAAGCGAGAATTTCCCATGCATATCAGCGGCTTCTTGAATATACCGATAATGACATTCCCGAAATCTATCTCGGAAGCGAGGTTCATTTCTTTAAGGGAATATCAAAGTTTTCGGATATTCGGAAATTATGCATTGGCAACTCGAATTATATTCTTATTGAATTTCCTTATCGCGATATTTCCTATTCCATGGCAAGCGAAATTATCGACCTTTATTTGAATCAGGGTATTATTCCCATTTTGGCGCACATCGAGCGTTACCGTTCTTTCCGCGGATTTGAGCATATTCTTCGCCTGATTCGTGATGGTTTTGCGCTCGGTCAGATTAACGCCTATTCACTTATGGAATTCAAGGCTCGCCGCGCAACCAAAAAACTCATTAAAAACGGGTTTGTTAGTTTTATTGCGAGCGATTGCCACTCGGTCGATGAAATTCCGCCCAAAATCGAGGACGCCCTTAGGATTATCGAAAAGAAATTCGAGCCTTCGGTTTTATCCAAAATCAAAGCCGACAACGCGGATTTATATCAAAAAATTAGGGGGAACAATTAAATGCGAGCACTCTTGCGAGTTTTAAAAAACATAAAGCATCTTCACATTGGCATTATTTTCTTAGCCGATGCGCTTTTGCTTTTCACTGCTTCCCTTTTCTCGCATGTTGTTGTTTCCTCGGTGGTTGAATACCACACGAGCGATATTTCCCTCGCCATCAGCATCACAATCCCCGCAGTTATATGCCTTTTGGGTCTTTTAGGCTTTAGGGTTTATAAAATAATGCTAAAGCATATGTCTGCCAGCGGATTTATGCGTTGCTTCCTCGGAATTACCTTTGGTATGGTTATTATGATAGCCCTCGAGGTTTTTGCGTTCGATTTCCATCATAGACTTTTCTATATTCTCTTCTATTCGATTTCGGTTATTTGCATTGAGCTTGTTCGCGTTATATATAGCATAGCGCAGTATAGAATGCGAGCAATAAGCTTTAAGCGAAAAACCGCCATCCCAACCCTCATCGTTGGCGCCGGCTACACGGGCACCCATGTGCTGCACGAGATGCTCATTACCGATAATGTTAACTATGCACCGGTTGGTTTTGTTGATGATAACCCGGCACTTACGGGTATGGATATCGACGGAGTTAAGGTTTTAGGACCCTCTCTTTTGATTCCTGAATTTTGTCGCAAACTGAATGTTAAGGTTATTTTGTTTGCTATCCCCTCCTGCGCCGAGGAGCGCCGCAAGAGCATTTTGCGAATTTGCTCGCAAACGGGCGCCGAGGTTAAGGTTATTCCGTCGGTTTGGGACCTTGCAAGCGATGTTAAATTCCTGCCGCAGGTTACCTCCATTAATGTTGAGGATGTTTTAGGCCGAAATGTTGTTCAAATGGATGAGGCCGATTTCCTGCCCTTTTTAAAGGGAAAAACTGTTATGGTAACCGGCGTTGGCTCGATAGGCTCGGAAATTTGCCGCCAGGTTATTAAGGGTCATGTTGCCCATCTCTTGATGGTTGATATTTATGAAAACAACGCCTATGATATTCAGCAAGAGCTGATCAGCGAAGGCCATGGCGATAAGATTTCAACCGAAATCGCTTCGGTTAGAGATTATGATAAGATGCGCCATCTCTTCGAAAAATATAAGCCCGATTTAGTTTTCCACGCTGCCGCGCACAAGCATGTGCCGCTTATGGAAACCAATCCCGAAGAGGCGGTTAAGAACAACATTTTGGGAACCTATAATGTTGCCCGCCTTTGCGAGGAATTCGGCACCAAGAAGATGGTTCTCATCTCGACCGACAAGGCGGTTAACCCCACCAATGTTATGGGCGCATCCAAGCGCTGCTGCGAGATGACCATGCAATATATGGCTCAAAAAACCAAGGGAACTGAATTCGTTGCGGTTCGTTTCGGAAATGTTCTCGGCTCTAACGGCTCGGTTATCCCGCTATTCGTTAAGCAAATTGAGCATGGCGGTCCCGTTACGGTTACACACCCTGACATCATCCGCTACTTTATGACCATTCCCGAGGCTGTTTCGCTCGTTTTAGAGGCGGGCGCTATGGCAAAGGGCGGCGAGATATTCGTTCTTGATATGGGTGCGCCTGTTAAAATTGACGACCTTGCAAGAAATTTAATTAAGCTTTCAGGTCTCAAACCAGATGTTGATATTAAAATTTCTTATACTGGTCTTCGTCCTGGTGAAAAATTATATGAAGAAAAGCTTATGTCTGAAGAGGGTATGAAAACAACTCCAAATA
>JAZRUI010000005.1:0-47189 GCA_045652465.1 Acutalibacteraceae bacterium
TGTGCATCTCGACGTAGGCAACCGTGCTAAGAAGTATCTCGGTGATGAGATCTACGGTACCAATTCGGTAACGACCAACTTTTATAGTTACTTTAAGGTCACCAAGGCTGACGTAGCAAAGTATACGGGTGAATCAGTGCCGCCGAACTATTTCAAAAAATACACCGGCAGCACGGTCAGCATCGTGTCGGCGCTCAAGTCTATCGGCGTTGAGTCATCATACTCTTATCGTTCTAAAATAGCAAAAGCAAACGGTATAACCGGTTACCTGGGAAGGGCCGAACAGAACAGCAAGATGCTGCGCCTGCTTAAAGAGGGCAAACTTATAAAACCTTAACATAAAAAACAGCGGACAGGCTCTCAAGGCTTGTTCGCTATTTTTATTAATTTCTTGTGTAATTCTTGCGCAAAGCGTTATAAATAGCAACAGAGCCGCTATTTTAGCGGCTCTGTTGGGTGTTTGGTGGAGACGATGAGACTCGAACTCACTACCTCTACAATGCGAATGTAGCGCTCTACCAGGTGAGCTACGCCCCCATATGCGGTGCTTAAAGCACCGTTTTTTTAAATTTCAATAATTTGCGGCTCGTGTTTTACAAAGGGTAAAAACACATCGAGCAAATCGCTTGTTTTAATCTTAAGGGTTGAGGTGTTTATGCAGGGATGGCAACGAACATATTCGCCGCTTGCAACATCGCTGTCCATAACAAGTTTAACTCGGCAAGCTTTATCGTTTTTAAGTGCCATAACGGTTACCGAGCCGGGGGTTACATCGAGCAGCTCGAGCATATCCTCGGCGGAGGCAAACGAAAGGCGCGAAACGCCAAGTTTCTTTGAAACATCGGCGGTTCGAAAAGGCTTCTCGCCCGACATCATAACCATATAAAAATCGGTTTTTTGGCGGTTGCAAACCAAAAGGTTTTTGCAAATTCCAACGCCGATAACCTTTTCAACCTCCAAGCAAGCCTCAATAGTATCGGCGGCATCATGGTCGGTTCGACCAAAGGGGATGCCGAGGCTATCAAGCAGGTCATAAACCGCGGTTTCGCGGGCGGTTCGCTCCGAGCCGTCCTGCGGGCGACCATCATACATCGGACTGATGTTCATTTTACTATTCTCATTCCTTTATGTCAAGGTTAATTTATTCGCCCCAATATTTGCGGTCGAGGCTTCTAAACTGAATCGCCTGCATAATGTGCGCCGTCTCGATATTCTCGCTTCCGTCAAGGTCGGCAACCGTGCGCGCAACCTTTAAGATGCGGTCATAAGCGCGGGCGGAAAGACCCATGCGGTCAAACGCAAGGCGCAGCGCCTTTTCGGCTTCGGGGGAGAGTGTGCAGTGCTTTTCAAGCATAGCGGGCGTGAGTCGGGCGTTGCAGGTGATATCGGTTCCCCTGTAGCGCTCTTCCTGGATTCGGCGCGCCTTGTTAACGCGCTCGCGAATGGTTGCCGAGGTTTCCTCGTTCCCTTTAGATTTGAGCGAATCAAAATCAATGGGCGGAACCTCAACATGAATATCAAGGCGGTCGAGCATCGGTCCCGAAATGCGGGAGAGATAGCGCGAAACCTGGGTTTGCGAGCAGGTGCATTTTTTAGTCGGATGACCAAAATAGCCGCAGGGGCAGGGATTCATCGCCGCAACGAGGGTTATAGAGCAGGGATAGGTCAGGGTTCCCGCAACGCGCGAGATGGTAACAACGCCATCCTCAAGCGGCTGGCGGAGCGATTCCATAACATCGCGGCCGAATTCGGGCAGCTCATCCAAAAACAAAATTCCGTTGTGTGCGAGCGAGATTTCGCCGGGGCGGGGGAGCTTGCCTCCTCCCGTCATTCCTGCTGCCGAAACGGTGTGGTGCGGCGAGCGGAAGGGGCGAGTTTTAATAAGCGGAGTATCGCGGCGCAAGGTTCCCGCGATGGAGTGAATTTTGGTGGCATCTATGGATTCCGCCATTGTCATTTCGGGCAAAATGGTTGGCAGGCGCTTTGCAAGCATGCTCTTTCCCGAGCCGGGAGGACCAATCAGCAAAACATTATGTCCGCCCGCGGCGGCAACCTCGAGCGCCTTTTTTGCAACCGTTTGCCCCTTAACCTCGCAAAAATCCAAAAGCGAAGTTAATTTTATATCGGCGGGGGTTAGTTTTTCAACAGGGGTCAGCAGCTTTTCGCCCGTTAGATGCGAATAGAGCTCCATAACCGTGTTAACGCTATAGATGTTTATGCCCTCAACAACCGATGCCTCGGCGGCATTCTCGGCGGGAACAAAGAAGTTCTCAATTCCGCGCTTTTTGGCTTCAATCGCCATCGCGAGCAGTCCGTTAATGGGGCGGATGCGACCATCGAGCGAAACCTCGCCCAAGAAGGCGCTATGGTCGGTTTCACTTTTCAGTTGGTTGGATGCCTTTAAAAGGGCAACAAGGACGGGCAGGTCATAGATAGAGCCCTCCTTGCGTTTGTCGGCGGGGGCAAGATTAACCGTTATGCGGCTAACGGGAAACTTGAATCCGCAGTTTTTCATAGCCGAGCGAACGCGGTCGCGCGACTCCTTAACAGCGGTGTCCGCAAGGCCGACTATATCAAACGAGGGCAGCCCCATCGAAATATCCGCTTCAACCAAAACGGGATACGATTCGATTCCAAACAGGCCAAAACTGTTAACGCGGGTAAACATATCGGCGCCCTCCTTTCTTTAATAAAATTATTATATAACAAGCGCGCTTAAAGGGCAATAATTTTTTGCTTGACAACCGCCCTTCTAAAACATATAATATTTTAAGCGACCAATGCTATTTTACGGAGAGTTGTCCGAGTGGTCGAAGGTGCAGCACTCGAAATGCTGTGTTGGTGACGAGCCAACCTAGGGTTCGAATCCCTAACTCTCCGCCAATAACAAAGAGCGCTACCCTCGGGTGGCGCTCTTTATTGTTTTCAGAAAATAGAGTAGGGATAAGAACCCGTGGGGTTCGTCGAAGCAGGCGAAAAGCCGCGATAGGCTTTTCGGTCTGCCCGAGTCGGCAGCACGAAGACTTTGGCGAAAACGGCTCGGAGCCGTCGGCAAAGTTGAGAGCGCACCGTATCCCTAACTCTCCGCCATAATGAAAACCACCCCAACGAGGGTGGTTTTTTATTTTATAAACCATAGGGCTTTAAACAAGGAGGGAGCAAGGCGGGGAGAACTGCGGCTTGGGCGACTGCGGCTCCGCTTGGGGCTTTAAAAATAATTTTATATAGAGTGGAAATATCGTTTTTATTATGTTATACTATTAGCATAATATTTTAACTGATAACTTGGTGAGGTGCGAGATGAGCGAAACAATTTTCAATGCGACCAAGGCGGCAATCGAAGAGCTTTGCGATGCCGCGGGAATAAAGAAGGGACAAACCGTTGTTATCGGATGTTCCACAAGCGAGGTTATAGGCTCCAAGATAGGAACTGCGAGTAGTCCCGAAACCGCAAAGGAAATTTTTTCAGCGCTTTATGAATGCGCGAAGGAGAGGGAATTTTTCCTTGCCGTTCAGTGCTGCGAGCACCTGAACCGCGCGATTGTTATCTCCCGCGCGGGAGCAAAGGGTGCCGATGAGGTTAATGTTCGCCCTGTGCCGAAGGCCGGCGGCTCGTTGGCGGCTGCGGCTTATGAGGGATTGGCTGACCCCGTTGTTGTCGAGGCGATTCGCGCCGATGCGGGACTTGATATCGGCGCTACCATGATAGGAATGCATCTAAAGGCGGTTGCCGTTCCGCTTCGCCTTGAAAACAACAAAATCGGCGAGGCGCCCGTTTTTGCCGCTCGAACAAGGGCGAAATTTATCGGCGGCGCAAGAGCGCAGTATAATGAAAATTTGCTTTAAGAATAGAGGATAGGGATGGATAAGGAACGACAAGTCGCGCTCATAACCGCGATTCAAAACGGCGAGAGCGATGCGGCAAACGAGTTTTTTGCCGAAATCTATAACGATGTTTATTACTTTGCATACAAAACGGTTAAGGATGAAACCCTTGCCGCTGACATAACCCAAGAAACCTTAATCGAGGTTTATTCCAAAATCGGCGAGCTGCGCGACCCCGTTGCGTTTCCCGCCTGGTGCCGCCAAATAACCTTCTTCCAATGCACCCGTTATTTTAGAAAGAAGAAGGATGTTGTCCTCTCGGAGGATGAGGAGGGCGGCTCGCTCTTTGACACGCTTGAGGAGGAGTCGGCGGAGTTTATTCCCGATGAGGCGCTCGACCGCAAGGATTTCAAAAAAATCATCCTCGATTTAATCGACACATTAAGCGAAGAACAGCGCAGCGCGGTTATGATGTATTATTTCGATGAATTGTCGGTAAGCCAAATTGCCGAGATTCAGGGTGTTTCGGAAGGAACGGTTAAGAGCCGCCTTAACTACGCGCGCAAGGCGATTAAAGAAAAGGTTGAGGAATACGAGAAGAAGAACGGCATCAAGCTGCACGCAATCGGATTCTTCCCGTTCTTCAAATGGCTTCTCTCGCCCGAAAAGGCGAGTATGGCCGCATCTCCCGCCGCGCTCGAGAGCGCCGCTGCCGCCGTTTCGGGTGGCACCGCTGCCGCGGCAACTGCCGCCGCTGCTACGGGGGCTGCAACCGCTGCGGGCGTTGGCATAGGCGCAAAAATTGTTGCCGCCTGCCTTGCAGGAGCTATTGCGCTGGGCGCCGCCGTAACGCTGCCTAAATTTGTTAGCGTTGACGGGCAAAAGGTTTCGGTTGTCGAGGCGTTGTTTGGCAGCTCTTCCGCTAAAATCCCTTCGGGCGGAACCTATTATACCGAGGACCCCGAAACCGGCGAGGAAATCGTTCTCACGAGCGGAGATAAATTCCCCGACCCGCAGGAAGGCGATGCCTATGAGTTTGGCGATTATAACTATACATATAGCCTTAACCGCATGCATCTTATGGGCGGTAAGGATTGCGAAGCTCTCGGCTGGAATGTCAAGGTTGTTGATAATGGTTTAGAAGAATATGGCCCGCTGCTTGAAAAAATAGGCAACACCCCCGTTACCTGCTTGTCGGGCACCTTCCATAACTGCGATAAAATGAAATATGCCCCCGAGATACCCAAGGGCATTACCTGCATGTACGGCACCTTTATGAGTTGCTCTTCCTTAATTCAATCACCCGAGATTCCAGGCGGGGTTATTGATATGAACAGCACATATATTGATTGCTCCTCGCTTGAGGAATTCCCCCACATACCCTCGAGTGTGCTATATCTTGATGGCACCTTCTCGCGCAGCTTTTTAAGCGGCGGCAGCAAACTTCACGGTAAGGAAATAGTTATTGATGCCAACCCCGAGGAATACAGCCAATGCTTTTTCCAAATAAAAAGTGTAACCGTTAAGGGTAAAACAAAGATGAAAGAGGAATTAGAAAAAACCTCCTCCGGCGGAATACTTCTCTATTAAAAATTTTTTTAAAAACATAAAACCATAGCCCTGCGGCGTGGCACCTATTGGCAGAGGGGCAAAAATCGCTCCTAAAACAAATTACTTTTTGGAGGAAAAGAAAATGGGATTATTTGATAAGAAGGCTTGCGTACATTGCGGTAAGGAATGCGGGGTTATGGGCAGAACCAAAACTGCCGATGGTAAGTATCTTTGCACAGAATGTGCCGATTTAGCGGGCGATTATTTTGATAGCTACGAGCACACCTATGAGCAGTTTTTAGAAAAGATTGAAAAGTTTAACGAGAACGAAGCAAGGCTTATGGCCTTTAATATTCAGGATTCGTTCTACGATAAGGTTTTTGTCGATATGGAAAAGAACCAAATAATTGTTTCGAAGAAAACTGCCAAGGATAAGGATGCTCTCGTTACCAAGCATTGCCATGTTTATAATGTTGAGGACCTTCGCTTCTTCCATCAGGACATCGAGATAAAAAAGCAGGAAAATTCCGTGTTCGGCACAACCGTAACGGTTGATTTCTCTTCCTCTATGGTATTTGAGGATGAGTTTGAGCCCTGCCCCCTCAAGGGAGTTATCGATTCCGGACGCAAGGTAAAAATCAAGGGCGTATTCAACAAGCGCGCCGAGGGTCTTTACAAGGAAGACGATGTGCGACTCCTTATGTTTGTTAACAAGAACCTAACCGCCAACGGCTTCGACCGTCCGCTTCCTTTTGATAAGGGTGTAACGGTTGAGGAGCTCGACCCCTATGCTCCTTGGTTCGGCGAGTTCTTTAAGGCCGAGAAGAAAAAATATATTTCCTCCTCTCAGGCCAACACCATTCTTGATGAGCTTTGTTCCGAGCTCGGCGTTTTAAAAAGCACCTCAATGCCCGGCAAAATCAGAAAGCGTTTTGGAATTAAATAAAAAATTTCCCAAAAAATAAAACCGAATAGTTTTTTAAAACCACCTATTATCGAAAGGCAAAAAACTTTTGATGATAGGTGGTTTTTCTTATGAAAAGAAGTGGCGTTCCATAGAGAGGGCAAGGCGTTATAATCTCTACTATATTTTTCTCGAGGATAAAAAGCGGCATCCGCCGCCGGAGGAGAGAAAAAGAGAGGCTTTAAAAAATTTTTTAAAAATTTTCAAAAAAAATAAAACCGAATGAAAACGGATTGGCACCTATACTCAGAAGGCAAGAAAAAGCCTTAAAGAAAATCTTGAAAAAACTTAAAAAAAGAAAGAGGAAATCAAAATGACAAACACAGCAGTATTAAACAATCAGGCAGTAACCAAAGAGGTAATCACAGTTAAGGAAAAGGCATCGGTTCTCGAGGCTCTCGCAATCTCCCGCTATTTCCTTCCGCTCCTTTCGAGCGTTGGCGCAGCCCTTTGCTTCATGGGCGGCATCGGAATTATAATCGGCGCGGCAATGATGCTTATCGGAATGATTAGCGCATTAACCGTTTGCCCCTTAAAACTTATGGGCTTCCCCGTTAAGGTTGGTTTGGTTGGCTTTAGATTTTGCCGCGGATTCATCCCGGTTTACGGCGTTGCCGACCTTTGCGCAGCAATCATTGGTATTTTCGGCGGAATAATGGTTGGTTTCGGCGTTGTTTTCTGCGCCCCCGCAATCTTCACCGTTAAGAAATATTTAAACGAAAGAAACTAAAAAAAAAATAAAACCCGATGGAAAACCATCGGGTTTTTATTATGTAGTTAATTAGCAAATGCCTTGAGCCATCATAGCATCGGCAACCTTCTCGAAGCCTGCGATGTTGGCGCCTGCAATAAGGTCGCCCTCCATGCCATACTTCTTTGCAGCCTCGGAAGAGGTCTTGAAGATGTCGGTCATAATCTGGTGAAGCTTTGCATCAACCTCTTCAGCGGTCCAGCTGTAGCGCATCGAGTTTTGGCTCATTTCAAGACCCGAAACTGCAACGCCGCCTGCGTTAACTGCCTTGGAGGGAGCGATTACAACGCCGTTTGCCTTAAGGTATGCAACGGCATCCTCGGTTGTGGGCATGTTAGCAACCTCAACATAGTATTTAACGCCGTTTGCAACGATGTTTTTAGCATCCTCAAGCGAAACCTCGTTTTGGGTTGCGCAGGGCATAACAACATCAACCTTTTCAGCCCAGGGGCGCTTGCCCTCGAAATAGGGAACACCGAACTTATCGGCATAATCCTTAACCTTGTCGCGACCGCTTGCGCGCATCTCGAGCATGAACTTAATCTTTTCGTCGGTTGTGATGCCATCCTTATCATAGATGTAGCCATCGGGACCCGAAATGGTAACAACCTTACCGCCAAGCTCGGTAACCTTTTGAACGGTACCCCAAGCAACGTTGCCGAAGCCCGAAACTGCAAAGGTCTTGCCCTTGATGTCCTCTCCGAAGGACTTGAGGAGCTCAACAGTATAGTAAACTGCGCCGAAGCCGGTTGCCTCGGGACGGATGAGGGAGCCGCCATAGGAGCGACCCTTACCGGTGAGAACGCCAACATATTCGTTGCGGAGGCGCTTATACTGACCGAAGAGATAGCCAATTTCGCGAGCGCCAACGCCGATATCGCCTGCGGGAACATCGGTGTCCGCGCCGATATGCTTGGAAAGCTCGGTCATAAAGCTCTGGCAGAAGCGCATAATCTCGCCATCGCTGCGACCGCGGGGATCGAAGTCCGAACCGCCCTTGCCGCCGCCCATGGGAAGACCGGTCAAGCTGTTCTTAAAGGTTTGCTCGAAGCCGAGGAACTTCATGATGGAAGCGTTAACCGAGGGATGGAAACGAAGACCGCCCTTATAGGGTCCGATAGCGGAATTGAACTGAACGCGGAAACCGCGGTTAACCTGAACGGTACCATTATCATCAACCCACGGAACGCGGAATGTAATCATTCTTTCGGGCTCAACTATTCTTTCAATAACGCCGGCCTTTTCATAAGCGGGATTTTGATCGATAACCGGCTCCAACGATTCGAGAACCTCTAAAACTGCCTGCAAAAACTCGGGCTCGCCTGCGTTTCTGTGGGCAACGGTCTCATAAACTTTCTTTAAATACTCGTTTTGAAGTTTCACAAAAGTAACCTCCTAAAAATTTATAGTGAAAGTTTATCACTTTTAAGCGTAAAAGTCAACGAAAAAATGCATAAAAAATGACATTTTTTTGCATTATAATTGAATTGAAGCGAACATTGTGTTAATATATTTTATTGAGGTGATAAGAATGAGTACCACTATCGCGGCAATATCAACTCCGCAGGGCGAAGGCGGCATTGGAACGGTTCGAATTTCGGGAACCGATGCGCGCAAAATAGCCGATAAGGTTTTTCGCTCGGTTGCGGGCAAGAAGATAGCCGAAGCAAAGGGTTATACTGCGCTTTTCGGCAAGGTTTTCGGCGCTGACGGCGATATTGATGAGGCGGTGGCGCTCGTTTTTGCCGCGCCCAAAAGCTATACGGGCGAGGATGTTGTTGAGCTGTCGGTTCATGGCGGCGCGGTTGTAACAAGGCTTCTTTTGCGCGCAGTGCTTGAGGCAGGAGCAGCCCCCGCGGGCGCAGGCGAATTCACCCGCCGAGCCTTTATGAACGGAAAACTCGATTTGGCAGAAGCCGAAAGCGTTATGACCATTATCTCGGCGCAGGGCGCGCAGGACCTTCGTTTGGCGCTTGCCGCAAAAAGCGGTCGAGTTTCGGGCGAGATTAAAACCATTCGCGAGAAGCTGTTAGAGGTTGATGCGGGAATGGCGGTTTTTGCCGATTATCCCGATGAAGACCTGCCCGAGTTTGATAGCGAACGAATTATGGACAACCTTATTTTAGTTCGCGATGGGCTTAAACGCCTTCTTCAAAATTATGATAAGGGAAAAATCCTCCGCGAGGGAATTTCCGCCTCTATTATCGGCGCCCCCAATGTTGGAAAATCAACCCTTATGAATCTTTTAGCGGGCGATAATCGCTCGATTGTAACTCCTATTGCGGGAACAACCCGCGATGTTATTGAGGAAACGGTTCGCGTTGGCGATTTAACCCTTCGCCTTGCCGATACTGCGGGGGTTCACACCGCAGCGGACGAGGTTGAGGAAATCGGCGTTAATTTAGCGCTTGAGAGAGCCAAAACCGCCGAGCTGATAATTGCGGTTTTCGATGCCTCCCGCGAACTTTCGGAGGACGACCGCAAAATCCTCTCGCTTATAGATGGTCCCGCGCTTGCGGTTATAAACAAAACCGATTTGCCGCAAAAAATTGATGCAGATGAAATAAAGCTGCCGAAGATTTATATCTCGGCAAAGGAGGGAATAGGCGCCGATGAGCTCGCCGAGAAAATCGGTGAAACGGTTGGAACCGCCGCGCTCTCTCCCGATCGCGCCGTGCTCCAAAGCGAGCGCCAGCGAGCCTGCGCCTTCCGCGCTCACGAGAGTGTTTGCGAGGCGATTGAAACAATGGAAAACGGCTATACTCTCGATGCCGTCGGCATTTGTGCCGATGAGGCGCTTGAGGCTCTCTTGGAGCTTACGGGGGAGCGCGTAACCGAGGCGGTTGCGAATGAAGTTTTCAGCCGTTTTTGTGTAGGAAAGTAGGAAAAGGATGCAAACATATAAAGCAGGGAATTATGATGTTGCCGTTATCGGCGCAGGTCATGCAGGAATTGAAGCTGCGATGGCTGCGGCAAGGCTCGGCGTTAACACCGTAATTTTCACAATAAATCTCGACTGGGTGGGCAATATGCCCTGCAACCCTTCAATAGGCGGCACCGCAAAGGGTCATCTCGTTCGCGAGATTGATGCGCTGGGCGGAATAATGGGCAAAGCCGCGGATAAGAATATGCTGCAAAGCCGAATGCTCAATTTGGGCAAAGGCCCTGCGGTTCATTCGTTGCGCGCCCAAATCGACCGCCGCGATTATAGCGCTTATATGAAGCATGTGATAGAAAAGCAGGAAAACCTCGATGTTAAGCAGGCCGAGGTTATCAAGCTTTGGAAAGAGGACGATGGCTGGCATTTCACAACCCGCCTCGGCGCTGAATATGTTAGCAAAACCGTTATTTTAGCAACGGGAACATTTTTAGGCGGCAGGATTTATGTTGGCGAGGTTAACTATGAGAGCGGTCCTGATGGCACATTTGCCGCAACCGAGCTTTCAAACTCGCTTTATGAGCTCAATCTCCCGCTTCGCCGCTTCAAAACGGGAACTCCCGCAAGAGCCTTAAGAAGCAGCATCGATTTTTCCAAAATGGAGGTGCAGGAGGGCGACCCGAAAATCGTTCCCTTCAGCTATTCAACCGCCGAAGAGGGAGAAAATCGCGTTGTTTGCCATATAGCATATACAGGCGAGGAAACCAAGAAAATAATCCTCGATAATTTGCATCGTTCGCCCCTTTTCTCGGGCGAAATAAAGGGCGCAGGCCCGAGATATTGCCCCAGCATCGAGGATAAAATCGTTCGCTTTGCCGATAAGGAGAGGCATCAAATCTTTGTTGAACCCTGCGGTCTTAACACCGAGGAGATGTATCTTCAGGGAATGTCCTCGAGTCTTCCCGAGGAGGTTCAGCTCGCGATTTACCGTTCGGTTAAGGGCATGGAAAACATAAAAATAATGCGCAACGCCTATGCGATTGAATATGATTGCATCGACCCAACTGCGCTTTATCACACCCTTGAGGTTAAGGACTGCGATGGCCTTTACGGCGCAGGTCAATTTAACGGCTCTTCGGGCTATGAGGAGGCCGCCGCGCAGGGTCTTGTTGCGGGCGTTAACGCCGCGCATAAGGTGCTCTCTCGCGAGCCGCTGATATTAGACCGCGCAGGCTCTTATATCGGAACGCTTATTGATGACCTTGTAACAAAAGGCTGCTCCGACCCCTATAGAATGATGACCTCGCGCTCGGAATATAGGCTTCTTCTCCGCCAGGATAATGCCGATGAGCGCATGATGCCAACGGGTCGCGAAATCGGCCTCGTTGCGGATGAGGAATGGGAGGCGTTTTTAAAGCGCCAAGCCGAAAAGGAGGCGGAAATTGCCCGCCTTTGCGCTGCGGGAATTGCCCCGAGCGCCGAGCTTAATGAATTTTTAGAGCAAAGCGGAACCTCGGCGATTGTAACCGGCGTGAAACTTGCCGACCTTTTGCGCCGCCCGCAAATAAGCTATGAGGCATTAGCTCCGTTCGATAGCGCTCGACCCGAGCTGATCGATTCGGTTAAAACCGCCGTTGAAACCGAGATAAAATATGAGGGCTATATCCAAAAGCAAAAGGCAAAGGTGCGCGAGATGCGCCGCCTTGAAAACCGAATTATCCCCGAAAACATCGATTACGATGCCATAAAGGGACTTCGCCTGGAGGCAAAGGAAAAGCTCAAGAAGATTCGCCCGCAAAGCCTCGGTCAGGCCTCGAGAATTTCGGGCGTTAGCCCTGCCGATATTTCGGTTCTTATAATCTATACAGGAGAGCGAGAGAAAAATGGTTAAGTTCGATATGGAAAGACTTAAAAATTTATGCGCCCCCTTTATATCGCTTGATGAAACCGCCCTTTCGCGACTCGAAAGCTATGGCAACCTGCTTCTTTCTTGGAACGAGAAGATGAATCTAACCGCCATAACCGAGCCCGATGAGGTGCTTATAAAACATTTTTATGATTGCCTTTTGTTTTTTAAGCATGTGAATGTTGCCGAGGGCGCAAAGGTTATCGATGTCGGAACGGGAGCAGGCTTCCCCGGAATGGTGCTCAAAATTGCCCGCCCCGATATAGAGCTTTGCCTTATGGATAGTCTCGGAAAACGCGTTAACTTTTTAAGCGAGGTTTGCCGCGAGCTGGGATTATCGGCGCAAACCGTTCATTCCCGCGCCGAAGAGGGAGCGAGAAAAGAGGAATATCGCGAAAGGTTTGATATCGCTTGCGCCCGCGCCGTTGCGGCATTGCCGACGCTCGCCGAATATTGTATGCCCTATGTTAAGGAGGGCGGACTTTTCGTTGCGATGAAGGGTCCCTCCGCCGAGGAGGAAATCAAATCGGCATACACCGCCATTAAAACCTTGGGCGGCTCGAAAGCCGAGCTTATATCCGAAACCCTGCCCGATGACAGCGCGCGAAGCTTCGTTCTCATAAAAAAGATTTCGCAAACCCCGACAAAATATCCCCGTCAATCCGCAAAAATAGCAAAACAGCCGCTTTAAGCGGCTGTTTTTTATTATAGAAGGTCGATTTTTGCGATGGAAAAAGCTGGCAAAAAGCATCTCTTCATTGTAAAATTAGGACAAGCAAGAAGAGGTGAAGCCGATGTTTCCCGTTAAGAAAAAAGTTTATGCCGGCGGAACGCTTTGCGAATTGCCGATTGAGAGCATAGAAAAAAGCCCCGACCAAACCCGCAAAAAATTTGATGATTATGAGATTTCGCTTTTGGCGGCGAGCATAAAAGAAAACGGGCTTCTCCAGCCGATTTCGGTTCGCAAAGAGGGCAAAGGATATGTTCTTATAGCGGGCGAGAGGCGGCTTCGCGCGGCTGCGGCGGCAGGGATGAAGCTTTTGCCTGCCATTATATATGAAAAGAGCGAAAACGATGCGGCGGTGCTAACGCTGCTCGAAAACCTGCAGCGCAGCGACCTAACCCCATTCGAGGAGGCGGAGGGAATCAGAAGGCTTATTGCGGTCTATGGAATTTCCCAATGCGATGCCGCGGCAAGGCTCGGAATGGCGCAGTCAACCCTATCTAACAAATTAAGAATATTAAAACTAACCGAATCTCAACGCGAGCGAATCGAGGCGGCGGGATTAACCGAGCGCCACGCGCGTGCCCTGCTTAAAATAGAAAAAGAACATCGCGATGAGGCGCTCGACCGAATAATTGCCGAAAACCTAACCGTTACCCAAACCGAGAAAATGCTCGAACAAATGAATGGAAAGGCGGTTCAAATGAGCCTTCCCCTGCGCGCTATGGGAATCGGAGATGTTAGGCTTTTTGCCAACAGTCTTTCAAAAATTGTTGACACAATGATAAAGGCGGGATATAGCACCAAAACCCGCAAAAACGAAACCGATAGCTACATAGAATATACAGTTCGCATCGACAAGCGAAGCGCGCAACTAACCCTTTTTTAATTGCCCACCCATATTCATCCCCATATAGCCTTTTCCCCTAAAGGCAGCAAACGCCGTGCAAGGTAAAACTTGCGCGGCGTTTGTGGTTTTAAGATTTATTTTTTGTGGCTTTTGCCTGTGCCCGAAACGAACTGACCGCTCATCTCGTGGTAACTTGTGTTGCTTTCGAGGCGGGGAGTGTTTCTCTTGCGGCGAACGATGTTCTTTTTGCCATAAAGCGCAAGCACATAGCCCATCGCGAAAACTGCGGTTGCGGCAGGGAGCAGCAGCGAATCGATTTCGCTATGAACAAGAGAAGCCTTTCCGAGTGCTAAAAGCGCCGCCTGCGGAACCGAGCAGCAGGCTCCTAAAATAAAGGTTATTGCGGCAAGGGGGAAGAGCCTATATGCCGAACGACCAAACATAATTCCGTTTTCGATTTTCAAAAGGGTTAGCATAAAGATGAGCGCGAAGCACATAAACGCAATGTGGAAAACATTATCGGCGATAACCGAAACGGTTGCATAAACCGTAAAGGTGCAAACCAGCTTCATCGCGAAGAAAATCAAGATGGGGAGATAGAAAAGCTTATGAACCTTTGCCAAAGAAGCAACATAGAATCTCGCGATATAAAGCGCGAGGGAAGCAGCTGCGGCAACTGCCGATAAGCGGGTTAAAAGAATAACCAGCGTTGCTCCGGAAAGATAATCAACGAATGCCGCTTCATAAAGGCAGGCAAGACCCAAAACGGCGGCGCCGATTCGCGGCAAAAGAGCCTTATCGGGAGCACCTGCGGGGTTTCGCCTTGTGAAACAGGTCATAGATGCGGCGGCACAAATAACTATCATTATAAATGCCGAAAGCGCAACCGCGGCAGTTTTACTGTCGGGCAGGAAGAAGCCGGTTTTTTCCTCGGTTAAATATAGGAGCTGGGCTATGCGGGCATAGACTGCCGATAGCGATGCTAAAGTTAAGAAAAAAACAATTCTTGAAAACTTCAAAAAAACACTCCGTTCTGTTTGTGAATAAGAGTCGGAACTATTGCATAATATTGGACAAGGGTATATATATAATCATTTTATACCTATTTTGTCAAAAAGTCAACAAAGGAGCCTAAAATGCGTAATCTTTATTCGTTTTTGCTGGCGGCGCTGTTTTTTTGCCTTTTGCTTTGTCCAATGCTTGCGGGTGTTAAAGGGGGAGAAGACCTCGGCTTGGGCGGCGGAAATTTTGATTCCGAAGATGTTTTTAAAATAAAGCAGGGGGATGAGATAATAACGCTCTCCGCCGAGGATTATATTTGCGGGGTGGTTGCCGCCGAGATGCCCGCCCTTTATGAAACCGAGGCGCTTAAGGCGCAGGCGGTTGCGGCATACACCTATGCTTCAAAGGAGCGGCTGGGGGCAAAGGATAGGGGCTATCATTTAGAGGCGGATTCCGCCGTTCATCAAGCCTACATAGATAAAGCGGCAAGAGAGGAAAAATGGGGCGAAAAGACCGAAGAATATGAAAACAAAATCCGCGAATGTGTTCGCGCGGTTGCGGGCGAGAAAATAACCTATAAGGGCGAGCTGATTTTTGCCGCCTATCATGCCATTTCCTGCGGAAAGACCGAAACCGCCAAAACCATTTGGGGGAAGGACTATGATTATCTTAAAAGCGTTGAAAGCGAAGGGGATAAGACCCATGAAAAATATGAAAGCAGCGCAACCGTTTCGCTGGGGGATTTTTGCGAAAAGCTCGAAATAGAGGCGCCCGAAACCTTGGGAGAGGTTAAGGTTATTTTGGAGAAAAGCGAGGTTGGAACGGTAACCAAGGCAACCGTTTTCGAAAAGTCCTTTAAAGGAACCGAGCTTCGGGAGGCGTTTTCGCTTCGCTCCTCGGTTTTCAACCTCGAATATAAGGAAGGCAACTTTGTCTTCACGGTTTTCGGCTATGGCCACGGGGTTGGCATGAGCCAAAACGGCGCCAACTGCCTTGCAAAAGAGGGGAAAACCTACGCGGAAATTTTAAAGCATTATTATCCCGGAACGGAAATAGCAAAAAAATAACAGGAAGGGAAGGCGCTTTTCTCCGCTAATTTTTGTTGCCGCCGAAATCGGGCAAATTGACAAAAATTTGCATCAGTGGTAAACTTAAATTAAACAAAGGGGGAAGAAAAATGGTAAAGCTCGGAAACGACTGGGATGAAATTTTGGCCGATGAATGGGAAAAGCCTTATTATAAGGAACTGCGAAATTTTTTAAAGGCCGAATATTCCTCGCGCGAGGTTTATCCCGATATGTATGATATTTTCAATGCCCTGCGCTACACCTCGTTTGCCGATTGCCGCGTTTGCATAATAGGGCAAGACCCCTACCACGAGCCGGGACAGGCACACGGGCTTTGCTTTTCGGTTCGCGAGCCAACCCCGCTGCCGCCCTCTCTTAAAAATATCTATGCCGAGCTCGAGAGCGACCTTGGCATCCCGCCCGCAAAAACGGGAGAGTTAACCGCTTGGGCAAAGCAGGGGGTGCTGCTGCTTAACAACACCTTAACGGTTCGCCGCGGTGCCGCCGCCAGCCATAAGGACAAGGGCTGGGAAATCTTCACGGATAGGGTAATAAGCGAATTAAACAAAAAGGAAACCCCCGTTGTGTTCTTGCTTTGGGGTTCGCCCGCTCGCAAAAAATGCGAGATAATAACCAACCCGCTGCATAAAAAACTAACAAGTCCGCATCCGAGCCCCTTATCGGCGTATCGCGGATTCTTCGGTTGCAAGCATTTCTCGCGCTGCAACGAGCTGCTCAAAAACGCGGGACTCGCTCCCATTGATTGGAGAATAGAAAAATGACGGTCATAAAAAATGCCTTCGGAGTTTTTGAAACCGATATAGAAAAGACCAAAGAATACTACCAAAACCGTTCGCTTTGCGAATGTGAGTTTTGCAAGGCCTTTTACATGCAAATAAAAAAGGCAGAGCCGCGCCTTGCCGAGTTTTTGGAGGAGTTTGGGGTTGACGCCTCAAAGCCTGATGAAATTAGCTTGCCGTATGAGGAAAATGGAAAAATTTTTTATAATATGATTGATTATACGGTTTGCGGCAGGATAAAAGAGGTCGCCGCAGCTGTTTTGTTAGAGGGTAGCGATATAAATCTTTGCTTTACAAATGGGCATTGTTCGTCTAATGCTCAAGAGGGTGAATATTTTACAATCAGCATTGATTCGACCATTGTTGTTCAAAAAAATAAATAAATATTCCAAATAAAAAACCTGCCGAAATCGGCAGGTTTTAATTTTATTCTTCTTCGGCGCCTTTAAGGTCGCGAAGGTCATAAGGCGTTGTTTGATAAACGAAATAGTTTAGCCAGTTGCTGTATAAAAGGTTTGCGCAGCTGCGCCAGCTAACTATCGGCGCCTTTTCGGGGTCGTTATCGGGATAATAGTTTTTGGGCATATCAATGGGCAGCCCCTTTGCGAGGTCGCGGCGGTATTCCGCATCGAGCGACAAGGCATCATATTCCGAATGACCTGTTATGAAAATTTGGCGACCCTTCTTTGCGGCAACGGCATAAACTCCAGCCTCCTCGGAGGAGGAGAGAATCTTGAGCTCGGGAACCGCCTCAATATCCTCGCGAAGCACCGTTGTGTGGCGCGAATGAGGAACCGAGAAACGGTCATCAAAGCCGCGGAAAAGCATGGAGTTTTTGTAATCCAATGTGTGTTCAAAGATGCCGAACATCTTCTTATCCATTTGATGCTTGTTTATGCCATAATGGTAATAAAGTCCTGCTTGAGCGCCCCAGCAAATGTGGAAGGTGCTGTGAACATGGGTTTTGCTCCATTCCATTATCTCGCAAAGCTCATCCCAATAGGTAACCTCTTCGAAGGGCATATGCTCAACGGGCGCACCTGTTATAACAAGACCGTCAAAGTTTTCGTGTTTAACATCGTCAAAGGTCTTATAAAACGAGAGAAGGTGCTCCTTGGAAACATTTTGGGATTCGTGGGTTTTGGTGTGGATAAGTTCAAGCTCAACCTGCAGCGGGGTGTTGCCGAGAAGACGCGACAGCTGGGTCTCGGTTTCGATTTTCTTGGGCATCAGGTTAAGAAGAAGAATCTTTAAAGGGCGGATTTCCTGAACAAGAGCGCGGGTTTCCTTCATAACAAAGATGTTTTCGGAAAGAAGCACATTTTCAGCAGGAAGTCCGTTGGGAATTTTTATGGGCATTTGCCCACCCCCTTAACTAAAATTAAAAATCAAGAGCCTGCTCAATATCCGCAATCAAATCCTCGGCGCTCTCGATTCCGCAGGAATAGCGAACAAGATCGGGAGCAACGCCTGCAGCCTCAAGCTCGGCGTCGGAAAGCTGGCGGTGGGTTGCGTTTGCGGGATGCAAGCAGCAGGTTCGAGCATCGGCAACATGGGTTTCAATAGCGGCAATCTTAAGTCTTCCCATGAACTCTTCGGCTGCGGCGCGACCGCCCTTAACGCCAAACGAAACAACGCCGCAGGTGCCGTTGGGCATATATTTTTGGGCGAGTTCATAGTTTGCATCGCCTTCGAGCGAGGGATAGATAACCCAAGAAACCTTGGGATGGTTTTTAAGATATTTTGCAACGGCAAGAGCATTCTCGCAATGGCGCTGCATACGAACATGAAGACTTTCAAGTCCCAAATTAATCATATAAGCGCTGATGGGCGACTGGCAGCAGCCGAAATCGCGCATAAGCTGGGCTGTTGCCTTGGTGATATATGCGCCTTCGATGCCGAACCGCTCGGTATAGGTGATGCCGTGGTAGCTGTCGTCGGGGGTGCAAAGTCCGGGGAACTTATCGGGATAGCGGGTCCAATCGAACTTGCCCGAGTCAACGATGCAGCCGCCAACGGTGCCGCCGTGACCGTCCATATATTTGGTGGTAGCGTGGGTAACGATGTCTGCGCCCCATTCAAACGGGCGGCAGTTCAGGGGAGTTGCAAAGGTGTTGTCGATGATGAGCGGAACGCCGTGTGCATGTGCGGCGTTTGCGAAGCGCTCAATATCCAAAACGGTAAGAGCGGGGTTGGCAATAGTTTCGCCGAAAACCGCCTTGGTGTTGGGTCTAAATGCAGCCTCTAACTCCTCATCGGAACAGTCGGGGGCAACGAATGTGAAATCAATGCCCATCTTCTTCATGGTAACCGAGAAGAGATTGAAGGTTCCGCCATAGATTGCCGAGGAGCAAACAACATGGTCGCCTGCGTTGGCGATGTTGAAAACTGCGAAAAAGCTCGCTGCCTGACCCGAAGAGGTGAGCATTGCGGCGCTTCCGCCTTCCATCTCGCAAATCTTTGCGGCAACGGTGTCGCAAGTGGGGTTTTGCAGGCGGGAATAGAAATATCCGCTTGCCTCTAAATCAAAAAGCTTGCCCATTTCGGCGCTGCTTCCATATTTAAAAGTTGTGCTTTGAATGATGGGGATTTGGCGCGGTTCGCCGTTTCCCGGAGTGTAGCCACCCTGAACGCAGGTGGTTTCTATTTTACGGTTCATAATAAAACCTCCTTTATAACTCTTTTCATTATAACAACCGAGTTTTTCTTTGTCAATGTAATTGACAAAAGTGTTTGGGGTAATATATTATTAAATAGAGGTGATAGCTTGTGAAAATCGTTATAACCGATGCGCAAACCGTTTGCGATGAGAGGATATCGCTCGATAAAATAAAAGAGCTTGGCGAAACAACCATTTATCCCCTTTGCAAAAAGGAGGAGCTTCCCGAGCGCATAAAGGATGCCGATATCATAGTTTGCAACAAGAGCGAGATGACCGCCGAGGTCTTGAAAAACGCTCCCAATCTTAAGTATATCGGTCTTTTCGCAACAGGCTTTAATAACATAGATTTGGAATATACCAATGCCAATGGAATAACCGTTTGCAATGTTCCGGGCTATTCAACCGAGGCGGTTGCACAGCATACCTTCGCGCTGATTTTAGCCCTTTTAAATCGCGTTGGAGAATATAATAAAACCGTGCTTGAGGGCGATTGGATTAAAAGCCAAACCTTCTCTTATTTCCCCATTCCGCTTTTAGAGCTTTCGGGCAAAACCATAGGAATTGTTGGCTTCGGCAGCATCGGCCGCCGAGTTGCCTCGATTGCCAAGGCGTTTAAGATGAATGTTTTGGTTTATAACCGCAGCAAAATAGCCGATGAAACGGTTAAGCAGGTCGATTTCGACACCCTGCTTGGCGAGAGCGACATTGTAACCCTTCATTGTCCTCTAAACGCCGACTCGGCCGATATGATGAACGGCGCGGCATTCCTTAAGATGAAAAAAGGCGCCTATTTTATCAACACAGCGCGCGGTCCGCTCGTTGATGAATTTGCGCTTCGAACCGCCCTTGAATGCGGTCATTTAGCGGGCGCGGGCCTTGATGTTTTAAGGAAAGAGCCGATGGAAGAGGATTGCCCGCTTTTCGGCGCGCCCAACTGCCTTATAACCCCGCATATTGCCTGGGCAGGCGTTGAAACAAGAACCCGCCTTATGGATATTGTTTGCGAGAATATTAAAGCCTTTTTGCGCGGCGAGCCGCAAAATGTTGTTAAATAAAAAAGCCCCAAAAGGCATCAAAAAAACTCCCTCAGCGAGGGAGTTTTTCTTTTTAAAAGACAAACTGCAAAAGCAGCATATAGCAGGCTGTTCCGCCCAAAAGTGATATTAACATTTTCTTTAAAGAAAGGTGCAAAACGAGGGTTGCCGCGAGCGAAATAAGCTCGGGCAAGGGGCCGTTGCCCGAAAAGGAAAAGAGAACATCCTTAAGGCAATAAATAACCAGCATTCCGAAAACCGCAGGGGGCAAGAATCGACCCAAAAACTGAACATATTTTGGGGTTGGCTTGCTGCCGCTTATGATGAGGAAGGGCAAAAATCTCGTTAATGCCGTTCCCAAAACAACAACCGCAACGGTTAAAACAATTTCTAAATTATTCATTTTCCGCCCTCCGTTTCTCAAGGATGGGGCGCAGGATAGTTAGGCTTAAAAGGATTGCCGCCATCGAGGGGATGATGAAAACCTTTGCGCCGAAAACGGCAAGGCAAAGCGCCGAAACGGCAAGCCCCGCGATGCCCGCGATTCTTCCTGTTTTATCCTTTAGCTGCTCTATCAAAATAACGAAAAACATCGCGGTCATAACGAATTCAATGCCGTTCGTGTTGAATTTTATCAACTCGCCGAAGATGCCGCCAATCGCGGATGCGATAACCCAATAGGACTGGTTCAAGAGGGTTGTTATCAGGTAGAATTTTCCTTCGTTCACCCCGTTGGGAACATTAACGGTGCAGTTAATCGAAAAGGTCTCATCGCAAAGGCCGAAGATGAGATATGCCTTTTTCGCGCCCATATTTTTATAGCGGTCGAGCATCGAAATGCCATAAAAAATGTGGCGCGCGTTTATCATAAGGGTTAAGAGAAACGCCTCGAGGGGGGCAAACGCGCCGAGCAACAAATTAACGGCAACGAACTGCATCGAGCCTGCAAAAACGGTCAGGCTTATGAGGGTTGTTGCCCAAAACGGGAAACCCGAAGCCGACATCAAAATTCCATATGTAGCACCCAAAACCGAAAAGCCTGCCAAAACGGGCAGCGTATGCGGGAAGGCGGCGCGAAGTGCCGAGGTTTTTTTAGTCTTCATTTTTTCACCTAAAAAGATAAGTTAGCGGGAAACCCCGCAAGAAGAATAATAGCAAAAAAGATGCAGTTTAGCAAGAGTTTTAAATCTTTGTCGGAAATCAAAAGTCTTGACAAGAGCCAAAAAATGCGGTAATATCTTTTTAAATTATTATATATAGTGAGGTGTGTAAAGTGTTTTATAATTTTTATTATTTTTATTATTTTAATAGGGCGGACGCTTTGCGCACGGTAGCGGAAATTTAACTTCCGCAGCATTTGGTGGTTAAGCGGTCCGCGGTTCGCCCGTGCTTTTTTGCATAGGCGCCTCGGGCTATTTTTATTTTAAGGGGGTAGGACCTGTGTTCAACGAGAAAATGCTATCGCTCGGGCAGCAAAGCTCGGTTATTCGCGAGATTTTTGAATACGGAAAAAAGCGCAAAGCCGCGCTCGGAGAGGAAAATGTTTTTGATTTCAGCCTCGGCAATCCGAGCATCCCCGCTCCCGAAGAATTCACTGCGGTTTTAAAAAACCTAATCGAAACCCGAGAGCCAACCTCGCTGCACGGCTACACCTCCGCGGCAGGCGATGCTTCGGTTCGCGAGAGAATAGCAAAATCCATAACCGAGCGTTTTTCCTTCCCCGCCAATGCCGAAAATATTTATATGACCTGCGGCGCGGCGGCATCGCTGACGATAACCCTCAAAGCGCTCATAAACGAGGGCGATGAGGTTATTTTGCTCGCGCCCTATTTCCCCGAATATAAGGTTTTTTGCGAAAACGCGGGAGCAAAGGTTATAGCCGTTGGTTGCCCCGAGCCCGAGTTTTTGCCCGATATAGAAATGCTGGCATCCGCCATAACCGAAAAAACCAAGGCGATAATAATCAACTCGCCAAACAACCCGACGGGCGTTATCATCCCGAAGGAGAGGTTAGAGGAGATAGCAAAGCTCTTGAGAGAAAAAGAGAGGGAATATGGCGGCGAGATTTTCATAATCGCCGATGAACCCTATCGCGAGCTTTCCTATGGCAAGGAGGTTGCGTTCATCCCTGCCGTTTATGAAAACGCGGTTGTTTGCTATTCCTATAGCAAATCGTTATCCCTTCCCGGCGAGCGCATTGGCTATATTTTCGTTTCGCCCAAGGCTAAAGAATCGGCGGCGCTTTTTGCCGCTGTTTGCGGAGCGGGTCGCTCGCTCGGCTTTGTTTGTGCGCCGAGTCTTATGCAATATGCGGTTGCCGAATGCGGCGCGAAAACCGCCGATATCGAGAGCTATCGCCAAAACCGCGATTTGTTATATTCCTCTCTTGTCGAGATGGGATATAGCGCAACCGAGCCTGACGGCGCGTTTTATCTTTTCCTCAAAGCGCCTTGCGGCGATGCGAACGCTTTTTGCGAAGCCGCTAAAAAATATGAGCTCTTGCTTGTGCCGAGCGATTCGTTTGGCGCGGCGGGATATGTCAGGATTTCTTATTGCGTAAGCCGCGAGCAAATTGTTCGCTCGCTGCCCGCGTTTAGAGAACTTATTAACGAGATTATGGGAGATAAAAAATGAACCAGCTTGAAAATGCCCGCAAAACCATAAACGAGGTTGACCGCCAAATGGCCGAACTCTTTGTTAAGAGAATGGAGGCCGCAAAAGAGGTTGCCCAATATAAAAAGGAGCACGCGCTTCAAATAACCGATGCCGCCCGCGAGGAGGAGGTTGTTGAGCGCAACAGTGCGCTGATTGAGGACCAAACCCTTCGCGCCTATTATGTCAGCTTCCTGCGCCATAATATGGAGCTTTCCAAAAGCCTGCAGCATCGAATGCTGGATGGCATGAGGGTTGCCTATAGCGGCGTTGAGGGCGCGTTTGCAAACATCGCGGCGCTCCGCGCTTTCCCCGATGCTATCGCGGTTCCCTATGGCGATTTCCGCGCAGCCTATGAGGCGGTTGAAAAGGGCGAATGTGACTGCGTTATTTTGCCGGTTGAAAACAGTTCTAACGGCGATGTCGGTCAGGTTATGGACCTCGCGTTTTTCGGTTCGCTCCATATAAACGGAATTTATGATATCGATGTTGTTCAAAATCTTGTTGCCGTTCCCGGAACAAGAATTGAGGATATAAAAGAGGTTATAAGCCATCCGCAGGCGCTCGGTCAATGTGCCGATTTCATCCATCGCCATGGCTTTATAGAAACCCCCGTTGTTAACACGGCGGTTGCCGCCAAGCAGGTTGCCGAATCGGGCAGGCATGATATTGCCGCGATTGCGAGCGCCGAGGCTGCCGAAAAATACGGGCTCCAAAAAATTGAGTCCCATGTTAACGGCACCAATGTTAACACAACCCGCTTTGCGGTTTTCTCCCGCGCCGCCAAAACCGAGAGCGACAGGGATAACCAGTTCGTTATGTTGTTTACGGTTCTTAACGAGGCAGGCTCGCTCGGTCGCGCAGTTTCGGTTATCGGCGAGCATGGTTTCAACCTTCGAGCCCTGAAGAGCCGCCCCAACAAGGAGCTTGCCTGGAGCTATTATTTCTATGCCGAGGGCGAAGGAAACATCAATACCGAGCAGGGCGAAAAAATGCTTGCCGCGCTCCGCGAATGCTGCAATTCGGTTCGCGTTATCGGTAGCTTTGAAAAGGAAATGAGTTTATGAGAATTCCCGTTAAAACCGCATCGGGCGGTTATGAAATAGTGCTAAAGCGCGGATGCCTTCAGCGCGCGGGCGAGCTTTTGCCGCTCTCTCGCAGGGTTGCGATAGTGACCGATGACGGCGTTCCCGCCGAATATGCCAAGGCGGTTGCCGATGCATCGGCTGCCCCCGTTATAATAACCCTTCCGCAGGGCGAGGAATCAAAAAACATTGATAACTATCAGCTTATTTTAAAAACGCTGGTTGAAAACGACTTCACAAGAACCGACTGCGTTGTTGCGGTTGGCGGCGGAGTTGTTGGCGATTTAGCTGGCTTTGCCGCGGCATCGTTTATGCGCGGAATTGATTTTTATAACATCCCGACAACGCTGTTGTCGCAGGTTGATTCATCGATAGGCGGAAAAACCGCAATCGATTTTTTGGGTTATAAGAATATCGTTGGCGCCTTTTGGCCGCCGAAACGCGTGCTCATCGACCCCGACACGCTAAAAACCCTGCCCGACCGCCAAATCTCGAACGGTCTTGCCGAGGCGCTTAAAATGGCGCTCACGAATGATGGCGAGCTTTTCGAGGTCTTCGAACAACACGACCCATTCTCCCTGCTCGATACCATAATCGAGCGCTCGCTCTTAATCAAAAAGCGAGTGGTTGAGGAGGATGAAAAGGAAACGGGACTTCGCAAGGTTTTAAACTTCGGCCATACGGTTGCCCATGCAATCGAGAGCGAAAACTCGCTAAAGAATTATTACCATGGCGAATGCGTTGCAATGGGAATGCTTTATATGTGCTCCGATTCGGTTAGAGCTCGAATTCTTCCCGTGCTTCGGAAGCTCTCGCTCCCGACCTTTGCCGATTTTGACACGGATGGACTTTTAAACGCCATTCGCCACGATAAAAAAATGTCGGGCGACAGCATAACGGTTGTTTATGTTTCGGCACCCGGCAGCTTCGAATTCAAGAAAATGAATTTAGAGGAACTTGAAACAATTATTAAGGAGGTGGGGTAATGAAAAACGCATTTGGTTCGGCAGTAACGCTGACTCTTTTCGGCGAGAGCCACGGAGAGGCTATTGGCGCCGTGCTCGATGGTGTTGCCCCCGGCATAGAGGTTGATAACGAGTTTATCGCTTCGCAGCTTTCCCTTCGCCGCCCGCAGGATGCGCTCTCAACCGCGCGCCGCGAGCAGGATGAATTCAAAATTTTAAGCGGTGTTTATGAAGGCAAAACAACGGGAACGCCGATTTGCATCATAATTCCCAACGCCGACACCCGCTCGGAGGACTATAAAAAAACCGAGCAGCTTCTTCGCCCCTCCCATGCGGATTATACCGCGCTTGCTAAATATAAAGGCTTTGCCGACCCGCGTGGTGGCGGCCATTTCAGCGGTCGCATAACTGCAGCGTTGGTTGCGGCGGGCGCGATTCTCATTTCGGCATTAAAGCAAAAGGGAATAACCGTTGCAACCCATGTTGCCTCGATAGGCGGCATAGCGGATCGCGCATTTTCCGATTTTGCGGCGGATGCAGCGGCTCTCAATAAAAAGCCCTTCGCCGTGCTTGATAGTGTTGCCGAGGAAAAGATGAAGGCCGAAATCCTTGCTGCAAAGAGCGAGGGCGATAGCATCGGCGGAACGCTCGAAACGGTTGTGCTCGGAATGCCCGCGGGCGTTGGCGAGCCTTGGTTTGATACCGTTGAGGGGGTTCTCTCTCATGCGCTTTTCTCGATTCCCGCAGTTAAGGGCGTTGAGTTTGGCGGCGGCTTTGCTTTGAGCGAAATGCGCGGAAGCGTTGCTAATGATGCGTTCGCGCTTGAGGGCGACAAGGTAATAACCAAAACCAACAACTCGGGAGGAGTTTTGGGCGGAATAACAAACGGTATGCCTATTTTGTTCAAAACCGCCATTAAACCGACTCCGACCATTTCCCGAGAACAACAAACCGTTGATATAAAAAACGGCAAGGAGGCAATCCTCGCGGCAGCAGGAAGGCATGACCCCTGCATAGTTCATCGCGCAAGGGTGGTTGCCGATAGCGTAACCGCGCTGGTGCTTTGCGACCTTTTAACCCAAAAATACGGAACGGACGGATTTTTAAACTAATGGAATACGGACTCATAGGCGAGCGATTAGGTCATAGCTTTTCGGCGGAGATTCATAGGAAGCTCTTCGATTATGAATATGAGCTGCGCGAGCTTGCAAGGGATGAACTCGATGGCTTTATGAAGGCGCGCGAGTTTTCCGCAATTAATGTTACAATTCCATATAAAGAGGCGGTTATCCCTTATCTCGACCATATCGATGAGTGCGCCAAACGAATCGGCGCGGTTAATACAGTCGTTAAAAGGGATGGCAAGCTTTTCGGTTATAACACCGATTATCTCGGTCTTCGCGCGCTGATTCTAAAAAGCGGCATCGAAATTTTCGGCAAAAAGGCTCTAATATTGGGAAGCGGCGGCACATCCAAGACCGCGGCGGCAGTTTTAGAGGATTTGGGCGCTTCTCCGCTTCGCGTTTCGCGGGGCGAGAGCGAAGGCACGGTTACATATGATGAGGTTTATAAAAATCACACCGATGCCGAGATAATAGTTAACACAACTCCCTGCGGAATGTTCCCGAAAAACGGCGAGAGCGCAATCTCGCTCTCGAATTTCGATAACCTCATTGCCTGCTTCGATGCGGTTTATAACCCGCTTCGCTCGGCGTTTGTTTTAGAGGCCAAAACGAGAGGCGCTTATGCCGAGGGTGGACTTTATATGCTCGTAGCCCAAGCGGTTTTTGCGGCCGAGCTTTTCAAGGATGAAAAACTGCCCGAAGATGCAGCCGATAGAGTGTTCTCGGAGATATTAAGGAAAAAGCAAAATTTGGTGCTTATCGGTATGCCCGGCAGCGGAAAAACAACCCTCGGCCGAATGGTTGCGGAGGAGTTGGAGCTTCAGTTTTTAGATACCGATGATATCATAACCGCCTGCGAGGGCAAAACCCCCGCGCAGCTTATAACCAAATATGGCGAAAAGGCATTTCGCGATATGGAAACAGCGGCGGTTAGAAAGGCGGCGGCGCAAAGCGGCTGCATAATCGCAACGGGCGGCGGCGCGATTCTCCGCGCGGAAAACCTCGCGGCACTTAAAGAAAACGGAAAACTAATTTTCCTCAATCGCCCCCTCGAAAATTTGGTTACAACGGCCGACCGACCTCTATCGAGCGACCGAGAAAAACTGAAAAAACGCTATGAAGAGCGTTATCCAATCTATTGCGCGGCGGCTGATGCAACCATAGATTGCGTTGATAGCAAGGCGCAAAATGTTTTAAAAATAAAGGAAGCATTTTTAAATGAAAATTAAGGTTATAAACGGACCGAATCTTAATATGCTCGGCATTCGCGAGCCTAATATTTATGGCGAAAATTCTTATAAGGCGCTCATAAAAACAGTTCGCGACCATGCGAAAAAACGCGGCGTTAAGGTGTCGTTTTATCAGTCTAACCATGAGGGCGACCTTGTTGATGTTATCCAAGGCTGCCTCGGCAGGGTTGATGGAATAGTTATAAACCCGGGAGCCTACACCCATACGAGCGTTGCGCTGCTTGATGCCTTGAAATCGGTGGCAATTCCCGCCGTTGAGGTTCATATTTCGGATGTTGCCTCTCGCGAGGATTTCAGACAAATAAGCTATATTCGCGCCGCCTGCAAAAAGACCATAAGCGGCAAGGGAATAGCGGGTTATCTTGAGGCAATAGATTTCCTTTTGGAGCAAAAAGATGAGGATTAAAATAGTTGAATCGCTCGCAAGCGGAAAGGTTTTTGCGCCGCCCTCAAAAAGCATGGCGCACAGGCTGCTTATTTGCGCTGCCATGAGCGAGCGCAGCACCGTTCGCGGCGTTGATTTTTCCGAGGATATAAAGGCAACGCTCGATTGCCTTCGCGCGCTTGGCGCCGAGGCAACAATCGATGGAAGCAGCATAACAATCGGCGGACTTTGCCCCGAAAAATTCGCCGAAAACGCCGAGCTTTATTGCCGAGAAAGCGGAAGCACGCTTCGCTTTTTCCTGCCGATTTGTCTTTTATCGGGCAAAAAGGCAAGCCTTTTCGGCAGTGAGCGATTGTTGGAGCGCCCTTTAAAAATTTATGAAGAGCTATGCGAAGAAGAAGGCTTTTTCTTCTCTCAAGATAGCCAAAAGGTGGCCGTTTGCGGAAAGCTTTCGGCGGGCGAATATTCGCTTCGCGGCGATGTTTCGAGCCAGTTTATAACCGGTCTTATCTTCGCGCTCGTGCTTGCGGGCGGGGAGAGCAAAATCAAAATAACAGGCAAGGCGGAAAGCCTATCCTATATAAAACTAACCGTTTGTGCGCTTCAAAGCTTTGGCGCCCGCGTTAGCATAAACGACCAAAACGAGGTTTTAATAAGCGGAGGGAAAATAGAAAACCGCGACCTCACGGTTGAGGGAGATTATAGCAACGCCGCGTTTTTTGATGCTCTTAATGTTTTGGGCGGAGATGTTGAAGTTTTAGGCTTAAACCCCGAATCGCTGCAGGGCGACCGAGTTTATAAGGATGCCTTTAAATGCGGCGAAGAGCCGTTTGATTTGGCCGATTGCCCCGATTTGGCGCCCATCGCTTTTGCGGTTGCGGCTTTTTTGGGCGGCGGAAAATTTGTTGGCACAAAACGCCTGAAAATTAAAGAAGGCGACCGCGCCGAAGCGATGAAAACCGAGCTCGAAAAGCTCGGAATTCAGGTTTGCGTTTCGGAGAATGAGGTTTCGATTAGCGGCGAGTTAAGCGCGCCCAAAGAGCCTCTTTTCGGACATAACGACCACCGCATTGTTATGGCGCTTTCGGTGTTGCTGACCAAGGTCGGCGGCGTTATTGAAGGAGCCGAGGCGGTTGCAAAAAGCTTCCCCGATTTCTTCGAGAAGTTAGAGTCTGTTGGAATAAAAACCGAGGTGGAATCCCTTTGAAATTAGCAAAAGACAAAAAAATACTCATAGTCGGCCTCGGCCTCCTCGGCGGAAGCTATGCCCGCGCGTTGACCGCGCAGGGGTTTTATGTAACGGCCGTAACCAAAGAGCAGTCCTCGATTGATTTCGCTTTGCAGGAAAAAATTATTGCGGCGGGAAGCATCGAGGTTAACGAGCAAACCGTTGGCGAGGCGGATATAATAGTTTTCGCGCTCTATCCTCATATATTTAAAGAGTGGATAAAAGAATACGCCCATCTTATAAAGAAGGGCGCGGTTATAACCGATGTAACCGGTGTTAAGAGCAGCATTGTTTATGAAATCCAAGACCTTCTCCCCGAGGGCGTTGAGTTTATCGCTGCCCACCCCATGGCGGGTAGAGAGGTTGGAGGCGTTGAAAACAGCACCGCCGAAATATTTAAAGGCGCTAACTATATTGTTGTTCCAACCGAGAAAAACACCGATGAAGCCATAAACTTTTGCTGCGAGCTCGGCAAAACCTTGGGATTTGCCGATGTGTCGGTGCTTTCTCCCGAGCGCCATGATGAAATGATAGCCTTCCTGTCGCAGTTAACCCATTGTATTGCGGTTTCTTTGATGTGCGCCAGCGATGACCCCGATCTCACGCGCTACACGGGCGACTCCTTCCGCGACCTAACAAGAATCGCCCGCATAAATGAAGATATGTGGAGCGAGCTTTTCCTCGAAAATCGCGAGCAGCTGCTCTCTCAAATGGATGCTTTCCGCGAAAGCTTCGAGGAAATGTATCTCTCGGTGCGCGATGGCGATATAGACAAAATGAAGCAAATGATGCGCACCTCAACCGTTCGCCGTGCGCGATTCGATAAGAAATAGAAATAAGGAGCCTTTATGAATCTCGAGTTTACCAGAAAATTGCCTGTTCCTCAGCAGGTTAAAAACCGCTACCCCGTTACCGAGGAGTTAAAGAAAATAAAAGAAGAGCGCGACCGCGAAATTGCCGAAGTTTTCGAGGGAAAATCCGATAAGTTTATTCTCGTTATCGGTCCCTGCTCGGCGGATAGCCGCGAGCCCGTGCTCGAATACATATCTCGCCTTAAGAAGGTTGCGGATGAGTGCCGCGATAAGCTCATTATCATTCCGCGAATCTATACCAACAAGCCGAGAACAACCGGCGAAGGCTATAAGGGAATGCTCCATCAGCCCAACCCGAATGAGCAGCCCGATATGCTCGGCGGAATTTTAGCCATTCGCGATTTGCATATGTCGGCGCTTAAGGATTATGGCTTCACCTGCGCGGATGAGATGCTTTATCCCGAAAACCATCGTTATCTCTCCGACCTGCTTTCCTATGTTGCGGTTGGCGCCCGCTCGGTTGAGGACCAGCAGCACCGCCTGACCGCCAGCGGAATCAAACTTCCCGTTGGAATGAAAAACCCAACAAGCGGCGACCTTTCGGTTATGATGAATTCCATAACCGCCGCCCAATCAGCCCATACATTTATTTATCGCGGCTGGGAGGTTAACAGCAAGGGCAATCCCTATGCCCATGCGATTTTGCGCGGCTATCTCGATTTTGCGGGCAAATGCGTTTCAAATTATCATTATGAAGACCTTGTTAATCTCCATGAGCTTTATGAGAAGAGCGGTCTTAAAAACCCCGCGGTAATTATCGACACCAACCATGCAAACTCGGGCAAAAAGTTTGCGGAGCAGCCGAGAATTGCCAAGGATGTTGTTTATAGCTGCAATCATAACTCCGATATAAGAAAGATGGTTAAGGGACTTATGATTGAAAGCTATTTGGTTGACGGTTGCCAAAAAATCGGCGGCGAGCAGGTTTTCGGCCAATCGATAACCGACCCCTGCCTCGGCTGGGAAAAGACCGAAAAGCTTATCTACAAAATCGCAAACACCTTAAAATAATAAAAACTTCCCGCCTTTGCGAAGAAATAAAACGGAGACTCCTTTTTGAGGGGGTCTCCGTTTTTTGTCCTTGGGGCTTTGCAGGATTTTCCATATAGTTTGCAAAATTCTCTATTTAATATTGGCGGGAGGGTTATTATAATAACTTCTATAATCGCTGGGGTTTTGACCCGTGCGCGACCGAAAAAATTTGCTAAAATAAAGCGCATCCTCAAAGCCAACATCCTTGGCTATGTTTCCTATGGGTGTGTCGGTGTTTTCGAGCAAAAAGCAGGCTGCTGCCAATCGGCGGCGCAGCAAAAATTCGCGCGGCGAAACTCCGATTTTTTCTTTAAAACGATGTGCAAAGCTCGAAACGCTCATATTGCAGGCATCGGCAAGCTCTTGGTTGGTTAGATTTTTGGCATAACCTGCCGCAATTTTCAAACAAGCGCGCTCAATAACGGCATCGCTGCTCTCTAATGTGTGTCGGCAGCGGCAAACGCGGGTTAAAACTGCGGTTAAAAGGGCGCGGCAGGCCGCTTGAAATGCGGGTTTTTGCAGCTGCAGCTCGGCAATAAGCTCGGAGATGAGCAGGGGAATATCGCCCTCGGCGCAAAGCGAAAAAACCTTTTCGGCATTAAGCTTTAGCTCTTCTAAAAGAGAGGCTGCTTCGCTGCCGCCAAAGTGAAGCCAAAAAACCTCGGCGCCTTCTTCTTTAAAATAACGATAAATTTGCGGCTCATGCGGCGAATACAAAACAACCTGCCCTGCGCCAACGGTTTGTTCTCCATCCTCAAAGAAGAAATGGCCCTTTCCTTTTCGGATATAAATTAGTTGATAATCGGGAAAGCCTTGCGGTCTTGTTGGGCCGCTGACTTCGGCGGATTTATCATCTATAATAAAATGCCCCGCTGAAACAACAGCTAAGGGTTGGCGAATAAAGTGTCGGTCATCGCCACCGATATATGCAGCATTATACATATTTTCACCTCGTCGATATCATATCACGAGTAGATAAGGAGAGTCAATATGAATTTTTTAGCCGGTGATGTTCACTATTTCCGCATTTACCCCGGCGGTATGCGAAGAAGATTGGAATATATGAAAGCGTTCGGTGTTACCGTGCTGCAAACCTATGTTCCGTGGAACCTGCACGAGCCGCGCAAGGGAGAGTTTTGTTTTTCGGGTCTTGCCGATTTAGAGGGCTTTTTAAAACTTGCGGACGAAATGGGATTTAAGGTCTTTTTGCGCCCTTCGCCGTATATTTGCAGCGAGTGGGATATGGGCGGATTGCCATATTGGCTCTTAAAGGAGAAAATGAGCCTGCGCACGCATGACCCGAGATTTATGAAGCATGTGGCGGATTATTATAAGGTGTTGTGCCCTGTTTTCGTGCCCTATCTCGCAAGCAACGGCGGACCAATTGTTGCCACCTGCATCGAAAACGAATATGGCAGCTATGGCACCGACTTTGAATATTTAGCACAACTCAAGGCGCTTTTGCAGGAAAACGGGGTGACCGGACCTTTTTATACCACCGATGGATATGATGCCGCACACCGTTATTATGGCAGGCTTCCCGGGGTTTGGGCAGGATATAATTTTAGGGTTGAAAGCAAAACCGCTTTGAACATTCTCAAGGCTGAGCAACCCGATAAACCTGCGCTTATCGGAGAATATTGGTCGGGCAGGGCAATACACAAGGGCGAGCCCTATGCCCCGCGCGATATTGACCAGGTTGTTTGCGGTTTTAGGGAAGCGTTGGAAAACGATGGCCTGGTAACCTTTTATATGTTTGCCGGCGGCACCAATTTCGGCTTTATGAATGGCGCAAATTACGGTTTCACCTTTGGAGTGACCGAGGGCAACGCCAAATATATACCGCACACCACCACCTACGAGGTGGATGCGCTGTTAAACGAGCAGGGCTTGCCCACCGAAAAATATTTTGCGTGCCGCAAGGCATATTGGGATTTTTTAGAGAAGCCCGAGCCGCCTATGCCAAATGTGCCTTATGAAACCCAAACGCCCCGAATCGAGATTTCGGGTTGTGCATCGCTTTGGGACCAAATAGATTACAGCGCCGCCACCGAAAGCATTGAACCGATGACAATGGAGGAGCTGGATAAGGATTACGGCTATGTGCTTTATCGCACGGAGATAGAGGGCTGCGGCGGTGCGATGAAGCTTTCCATACCCGAGCTTCGCGACCGTGCCGATGTATATTTGAATCGAAAATATCTTGGCAGCATAATGCGCGACCGCCCCGAAAGCGTAACCATCAACGTGCCCGCGGGGGAGAAGGCGGTGCTGGAGCTTTTGGTTGAAAACATGGGTCGAATTAACTATGGATATATGATAAACGAGCAAAAGGGTATTGTCGGCAGCGTGCTGACCTGGGGGAATATACATTTTTATAACTGGAAAAACCTTCCTGTTGATATCCGCTTTGAAACAAACGGCTTCAAAAAAACCGAAGGCCCCGCGGTTTTAAGCGGCACCTTCAAGGCTGAACGCGGCAAGGATACCTTCTTGGATATGTGCGGACTCAAAAAGGGTTATGTGAGAATAAACGGCTTTAATATCGGCAGATATTGGAACGCGGGTCCGCAATACACCCTTTATGTGCCGGGCGAGCTTTTAAAGGAAGAGAACACCATCGAAATATTCGAACAGTATGGTGTTGATGCGCCCTTCATATTGCCAACCCGCACCAACTCGATTTTAGAATAATTTTGTTTTTGAGGTTTTTATGGGTTATTTATTTTTAAGCGTTGCATTGTTTGCAGGCGCAACCAAAGGCTATTGCGGAAAGAAGATAGGCGCCTTCACGAGCGGGTTTGCCTCCGCCGCCATGGCAAACACAATAAGAATGGCATTATGCCTGGTTATCGGTTTTGCGATAATAGTGCTCGGCGGGGATTTGTCGGTGCTTATGATAGGCGAAAAAGCACTTTGCATATCGGCGCTTTCGGGAATTTCCACTGCCGCCTTTGTGGTAACCTGGTTGCTGGCGGTTAGAAAGAGTGCGTATATGATGCTGGATGTCTTTTTAATGCTGGGCGTGCTCGTTCCGATTTTATTGAGCGGCATACTCTTTAACGAGGCCATAAAACCCACCCAATGGGTGGGAATGGGCGCGCTTTTTGCGGCAGCGGCGCTTATGTGTTCTTATAACAATTCCATTAAAACAAAAATAAATCCGATGTCGTTTTTGTTGTTGGTTTTATGCGGCGTTTCAAACGGCATTGCCGATTTCTCGCAAAAGCTTTTTGTTAAAAGGGTTGCCGACGGCTCGGTTGCGGCATTTAATTTTTACACCTATGTTTTTGCCGCGGGCATTCTTCTTATAACATTTCTTTTGTCTAAAAGGGGCGAGCCCACTTGTGCAAAGGTTGATGTTAAGAGGATTTTCAAATATATATTTATAATGGCGTGTTGCCTTTTTGCTAACTCATATTTTAAAACCCTCGCGGCGGAAAGAATGGATGCGGTTTTGCTCTATCCGCTCAATCAAGGTTGTTCGCTGATGCTTTCTACCGCTATGGCAGCCATTTTGTTTAAAGAAAAGCTAAAAGCAAAGGCTGCAATCGGAATTTTGATTGCCTTTATAGGCTTGCTTTTTATAAATCTTTTTTAAAAAGAAGAAAAGAAAAAAACCTCCCTCTAATGAGGGAGGTTTTTATTTTAATTAATACTTCTTGCGAGCAACATAAGAAGTGTGGAGGTCGTGGTGAGCCTTGTGGCCGCCGAAACCATCATACCACTCTTCATAGAGCTTCTTAACAACGGGGGACTCATGCGACTTGCGGAGAGTCATAGCTGCATCCTGGTCGTAGAGAGCCTTTGCGCGAACAGCCTTGAGGTCAACGGTGTCGCGAACGGTCTGAGACTGGATGGGCTGACCGCCGCCGTTTACACAGCCGCCGGGGCATCCCATGATTTCGATGAAGGTCCAGCCTGCAGGATTGCCTGCCTTGAGCTGATCCATAACAACCTTAGCAGCAGCTGCGCCCGAAGCAACAGCAACCTTAATTTCGTTGCCTGCAATGTTTACGCTTGCCTGCTTAAGACCCATGGTGCCGCGAACTGCGGTGAAGTCGATATCGGTGTTATCGTTGCCGGTGAGCCAATCGTTGGCAGTACGGAGAGCTGCTTCCATAACGCCGCCGGTTGCGCCGTAGATAACTGCTGCGCCGGTGTCCTCGCCGAGGGGGCTGTCAAACTCTTCATCGGGAAGTGCGGTGAAGTTAAGACCTGCGCGCTGAATCATGCGAGCGAGCTCACGGGTGGTGAGTGCAACATCAACATCCGGAACGCCTGCAGCCGACTGGTCTTCACGACCAATTTCGAACTTCTTAGCAGTACAGGGCATAATCGAAACGGAAACGATATCCTTGGGGTCGATGTTCATCTTCTGTGCATAGTAGGTCTTGATAACCGCGCCTGCCATTTGCTGGGGCGACTTGCAGGAAGAAAGATGAGCAAGCATATCGGGATAATAATATTCGCAGAACTTAACCCAACCGGGCGAGCAGGAGGTGATCATCGGCAGGGTTCCGCCGTTCTTGATACGCTCAACAAGCTCGTTAGCCTCTTCAACAATGGTAAGGTCGGCAGCGAAGTCGGTGTCGAAAACCTTGTCGAATCCGAGGCGACGGAGAGAAGCAACCATCTTGCCCTCAACATTGGTGCCAACCGGCAAGCCGAAGCATTCGCCGAGGGTTGCGCGGATGGAGGGAGCGGTTTGAACAACAACATGCTTGGTGGGGTCAGATAAAGCAGCCCAAACCTTATCGGTGTCGTCCTTCTCGGTGAGAGCGCCGGTGGGGCAAACAGCGGTACACTGACCGCAGGAAATACAAGGAGTATCCTTGAGTTCAGCATTGAAGGGCGAACCAACAGCAGTGTCGATACCGCGGTTGTTAGCGCCGATAACGCTTACATACTGCTCGTTACAAACGGCAATACAACGACGGCAAAGAATGCACTTGTTGTTGTCGCGAACGAGGTGGGGAGAAGAGCAGTCAAGCTCGTATTCGGGCTTGTAACCGCCGAATGCATCTTCCTCAACGCCATATTCAAGGCAAAGCTTCTGAAGCTCGCAGCTTTGAGAGCGCTTGCAGGAGAGGCACTTCTTCTCGTGGGTGGAGAGAATGAGTTCAAGAGTGGTCTTGCGGGCCTGCTGAACCTTAGCAGTGTTGGTGGAAACTTCCATACCCTCAGCAACGGGGAATACGCAAGCGGTAACAAGGCCGCGAGCGCCGGTAGCCTCAACAACGCAAATACGGCAAGCGCCGATTTCATTCTTTTCCTTCATATAGCAAAGTGTCGGAATTTCAACACCTGCAACGCGGGCAGCCTCCAATATGGTGGAGCCCTTCGGTACGCTTACAGCAATACCATTAATTTTAACATTAACCATTTCCATTTTCATTGGCTCCTTTCCTTATTGTTTGCTAATAGCCTTAAACTTACAGTTGCCGATGCAAGCGCCGCACTTAACGCACTTTTCGGTGTCGATAGTGTAGGAGGGGAGCTTGTGACCGGGAGCAACATAGTCGGTCTTAATGATTGCATCAGCGGGGCAGTTTCTTGCGCACATACCGCAGCCTATGCACTTATCCTGATCGATAACGAAGGAGAGAAGATCCTTACAAACGCCTGCAGGGCACTTCTTGTCAACAACGTGAGCAACATATTCCTCACGGAAGAACTTAAGTGTTGCCAAAACAGGGTTGGGAGCAGTCTGACCGAGACCGCAAAGCGAGTTAGCCTTGATGTATTCGCAAAGCTCTTCGAGCTTGTCGATATCTTCGAGTGTGCCCTGACCCTTAGTGATCTTATCGAGCATCTCGAGGAGTCGGCGAGTACCAACGCGGCAGGGTGTGCACTTACCGCAGGACTCATCAACGGTGAACTCGAGGAAGAACTTAGCCATATCAACCATACAGGTGTCCTCATCCATAACGATAAGTCCGCCCGAACCCATCATACAGCCGATGGCAGTGAGGTTGTCGTAGTCAACTTCGGTGTCGATAAGGGAAGCAGGAATACATCCGCCCGAAGGACCACCGGTTTGAGCAGCCTTGAACTTCTTGCCGTTCGGGATACCGCCGCCGATGTCATCGATGATGTGGCGAAGGGTTGTACCCATCGGGATTTCAACAAGGCCGGTGTTGTTGATGTTACCGCCGAGAGCGAAAATCTTGGTGCCCTTGGACTTTTCAGTACCCATAGAAGCGAACCAATCAGCGCCGCGGAGGATGATTTGAGGAATGTTGGCAAAGGTTTCAACATTGTTTTCAACGGTGGGAGCGCCGAAGAGACCCTTAACTGCCGGATACGGAGGACGGGGACGGGGCTCACCGCGGTTACCCTCGATAGAGGTCATAAGAGCGGTTTCCTCACCGCAAACGAATGCGCCTGCGCCAAGACGGATATCGAGATTGAAATCAAATCCCGAACCGAAGATGTTTTTGCCGAGGAGGCCGTATTCACGAGCCTGGTTGATAGCAATCTCTAAACGAGAAACGGCAATCGGATACTCAGCACGAACATAAACATAACCCTGGGTTGCGCCGATAGCGTAACCTGCGATAGCCATAGCTTCGATAAGAGCATGGGGGTCGCCTTCGAGAACCGAACGGTCCATGAATGCACCGGGGTCGCCTTCGTCAGCGTTACAAACAACATACTTCTGGGGAGCCTGGTTAACAGCGGTTAAAGCCCACTTTCTGCCGGTGGGGAATCCGCCGCCGCCGCGTCCGCGAAGTCCGGAATCGGAGATGCACTTGATAACATCATCAGGAGTCATCTCGGTTAAAACCTTACCGAGTGCTGCATAACCGTCCATAGCTATGTACTCATCGATTTCTTCGGGGTTGATAACGCCGCAGTTACGAAGAGCAACACGAGTTTGAGATTTATAGAAAGCGGTATCGTTAAGCGATACGGGGCCTTCAATCTTTTTGGAAAGATCATCTCTATATTCGAGTCTTTCAACTACGCGGCCTTTGAGAAGATGCTCTTCTACGATTTCAGCAACATCTTCAGCCTGAACGCGGCTGTAGAAGGTGCCATCGGGATGAACGATAACAACGGGACCCATAGCGCAAAGACCGAAACATCCGGTTTGAACTATTTTGATTTCTTCGGTAAGACCGTGCTTTTCGATGTTATCAGCGAAAAGCTGCTGGAGGGTTACACTTCCCGAAGAGGTACATCCGGTACCGCCGCAAATCAATACGTGTGAACGAATCATTTAAAAATACCTCCGCTTTGATTATTTCTCGGCAACAGTGAATTCGGAAACTACTTTGCCGTTTTTGAGATGCTCATCGATAACGCGCTTAACCTTTTCAGCGGTCATCTTAACATAGGTTGTCTTGCCGGTTGCGTCATAAACCTCAACGATAGGCTCATACTGGCAAAGACCGATGCAGCCTGTCTGGGTAACCGAAACCTTAGAAGCAAGACCTTCAGCGTTAACGCCCTCAACGAAAGCGTTTAAAACGGGACGTGCGCCTGCCGAAATACCGCAGGTTGCCATTCCAACAACAACGCGGCGCTCGTCAACGCCCTCGCGAAGAACAACCTTGTCCTTCATTTTGTCTCTGATTGCTTGCAGCTCAGCTAATGATTTCATATTTTATCTTCCCTTTCATAATAGTTTTTAAAGTTCAAGATATTGCTCGTTTAAGTGAGCTTCTATCCATTTGATAACTTCGTATTCAGCGAGCGAAACATCGCCTAAAACCTCGCGAAGCTCGCGGGTATCGAGCGAAACGCTTCCGCTTGCCTTTTGGTGGCAAAAGTAAAAATCGGTATCGGGGTGTCCTTGAATGAGGGTAACCATTGTTGCAACAATGTCGCCCAAAGGAGTGAAGTCGATATGATTTTTAAAGAATGATGCCGTAACGGTTGTGCCGTGGTCGGTCGAGGCTGCGGTTTTTTCCTTCGACTGAATCGAAAAACTGCCGCCTGTTTGTTCGGCGCAAAGCTTGAAAAGGGGAACACCCATTCCAACCGCGCGGGTTGTTCTTGTTGTGTAGAACGGGTCGGTCACCTGCGCAACAACCTCTTCGCTCATTCCGCAACCGTTATCGATAATCTTGATTTCAAGAGTTTCTTCGGTTTCGGTTAGCAAAATCGAGGTCAGCGCCGCACCGGCCTTAACCGAATTTTCGGTTATGTCGAGGATGTTTAGTGAAAGTTCTTTCATTGTTCACCTCGCAAAAGTTTAAACAGCTCCGCTCTAACGAAATCGCCGCTATAGGGCTCATCGTTGAGCATAAAGAAGTTTTGCTTGTCGCGAATATCGGTTAGATAATGCGCGTCCGAACTGATAACAACCGTTTTATTTTGCAGCGAAAAGCGCTCGGTTAACTCCGCAACCTTTTCGCTGTTACGAATCTCAACGCAGGAAAACTGCGGGCTTTCGGGCAGCGTTCCCAAAACGGTGATAATGCCGTTGGCCTCGCGGTCGATATGGGCGGGATAACAAACTCCGCCATATTTCGCAACGAGAGAGGGAACCTCATCGAGGCTGACCGTTGTTGCGTTGGGGAGCAGGTGCGGCTCTTCGCCGATAACCTCATCCTCATCGCCCAAAATCGGTTGGCTGCCGAAAATATCGATTCGATTTGGTATTTTAATCCGCCTTCCGTCAATCTCGCGGTCAAACTCCATTGCGCCTTCAAGAGTCTCGAAAAGACAAACAACATGAATTTCCTCGGCGGTGGTCAGTTCCATTCCTGCAACGGGGATAATGCCATAGCTTTTCGCTGCCTTAAAGAAGGCGGGGCAGTTTTTGCAAGTATTGTGGTCGGTCAGGGCTAAAATGTTAGTTCCCGTCAGCGCCGCCATACCCGCTAAATTATAAGGGGTGTTGTCATCATCGGCGCAGGGGGATAGGCAGGAGTGAACATGAAGGTCGTAGTAATACTTGTTCATAGTAGTTCACTTCTGAGCGCTGCGCAAAGCTTAAAGGTGTCATCCTCCGATGAGAGAACATTGATTCCCTTAAGTCGCGCGGTTTCGAGAACGCCCTCATCAAGAGTAACGCCCTCGGCAAGAATAATGCAGGCAACATCGCTGAGAGCCGCAACAGCCAAAATGTTATGGTTAGACATAATGGTTATCCAAGCATCATCAGCCTTTGCCCTTCCCATAACCCACGATAGCAGGTCGCCCGCATAGCCGCCGCGAATTTCGCGGTCAGGTTCTGCGAGGCAAAGGGCGGTTAGGTTTGCCTTTTCTTTAAATTCTTTAACCGTCATCGGAAGCCTCCTCGCCAAGGCTCTCGAGATACTCCTTAAAGCGGTCGCGCATTATTAAAATGCAGTCGCTCTTTTTGGCTCTTCCGCGAACCACATCCTCCGCGAATGCGCGGCAGGTGGGTGCGCCGCAGGAGCCGCAATCGTATCCCGGCAGCGATTTACGCAGCTTTTGTATATCAGCCATCATTCGCATCGATTCCGCCATATTTTCGCTCAGGCGCGAAATGGGGGAATAGGTCGGCAGCTCGTTGAAGAAATAATGCTCGGGAACATAACGCAGTTCCTCTTTTGAGAGGATGTTTTGCGAAACGGGGAGATATCTCTTCAGTTTTCTAAGCTTTGCCTTTGCGATAAACGGGTTTTGCATAGTCAGCGCGCCGCCAACACAGCCTCCTGTGCAGGCGTTGAGCTCAACAAACTCAAGATGACCGATGTTGCCGTTTTCGATTTGGTCGAGAACATGGATAACATTCTCGATGCCATCGGCGGCAAGATATTTTTCGTTAAAAATTGCGGTTGCTTCGCCGCCCGAGGCGGCCCAACCAACACCTATCATACCCGATTGAGATAGGCTTGCCGGACGAACGTTATGGTTCATCGCGTTTATGAGCATAAAGTAGATGTCGCTAATCGGGACGACAACATCCACAAGGCTCTTATAATCGGAAAATCCATTCTTGACATAGCTCATCTTGGCAGGACAGGGAGAAATAAAGCAAACGCCTATTTCTTCCGGCTTTAAATCGGGGCGCTCGGCCGCCGCTTCCTCCCTTGCCGCCCTGGCTGCAATTTCCATAGGCGGGAGCATTTTTATGATATTGTCCTTTAAAAAGGGGAATCGAAGCTCGATGAGTCTAATAATGGTGGGACAAGCCGAGCTGATAACAGGCTTGGGCAGCCCCTCAACCTTTAGATAGGTTCTCGTATAGGCCGAGCAAAGCTCCGCCGCGCGGGCAACCTCATAGACCTTGTCGAAACCGATGTCGAGCAGTCCCTGAAGAACAAAATCGATATCATCAAGATTTTCAAACTGGGCGTAGAGCGAAGGGGCAGGGAGCGCAATTTTATAGCGGAACCTGTCCATATCGCGGAGTGTGTCCAATTCGGCGCGTTTCGCGTTTTTCGGACAAATCCTGATACATTCGCCACAGTCAATGCACCTATCGGCATCTATTACCGCGTGTCCGTCCCTGATGCGGATGGCTTCGGTAGGGCAGCGGTGAATACAGGTAGTGCAGCCGGTGCATTTTGTTATATCAAGCGTAACCGAATGCTCGTATGTATTCATTTCTTTTCCTCGCAGGTGTTAAATGTTTATATAGAGGGTAATTGTTGTTCCCTCGCCCGGGGTGGTATCGATTTCCATCTTGTCGGAATAGTTCTTCATATTGGGAAGACCCATTCCGGCGCCGAAGCCGAGAGATCGAACATGGTCAGTAGCGGTTGAGAAGCCTTCTTGCATCGCTTTCTCAACATCCTTGATTCCGGGGCCGTGGTCGATAAGGGTTATCTTAATGCAGCTTTCGCTGATTTCGATGTCCGCTTCGCCGCCGCCCGCATGGATAACCATGTTGATTTCGCCTTCATACATCGCAATAGATGCGCGGCGGATGGTTTCGGGGTCAAGTCCTAATTGGCGGAGCGCCTTCTTAAGCTGAACCGAAGCCAAGCCTGCCGAGGTGAAATCGTTGCCGTCAACCGCAAAATGAAATTGGAGATTGTTATCCATTTTTCCTAACCCCATTTCCGCAAAGACCGCTTGCATAAAGTTTACCGCAGGCTTCGTACATACGCTTGTCTGATGCGAGTAAAACAATGCCGCTTTCTTTTGCTAATTCAATCATTTCGGGAGTGGGAGTTTTGGAGCGCACAAAAACTATGCAAACCATATCCATCATTTCGGCGGTTCTGATAACCTGCGAATTAACAAGACCGGTAAGTAAAACCGACTGGTCCTTCACATATGCCAAGACATCGCTCATCATATCGCTGCCGCAAGCTGAATAAACATGTTTGCCGAGCGATTCTTCGCCGCAGATGACCTTAGCATCCAACAGTTCCATAACCTGACTGATTTTCATACGGATTTTCCTTTACTAAAAGTATAGATGATTAGTCTTGATACTTGGCAAGAATTCCATCAACATCATCGGTGGTAAGTCTGCCGTAAACATCTTCATTAACGGTGAGAACGGGAGCGAGACCGCAAGCGCCGATGCAGCGGCAGGCGGTAAGCGAGAATTTGCCGTCAGCGGTGCATTCGTCAGCGCCGATGCCGAGGCGTTCGCTTATCTTGTCGAACAAATCACCCGAGCCCTTAACATAGCAGGCAGTACCAAGGCAAACAGAGATGTTATACTTGCCCTTGGGAGTAAGGGAAAACTGAGCATAGAATGTTGCAACGCCATAAACTTTTTCAAGCGGAACATCCATTCCTTCAGCAATCATAACCTGTACTTCGCGGGGCAGGTATCCGTAGATGTCCTGTGCCTTCTGCATTACGGCCATAAGCTGGCTTTTATCGGACTTGTGAGCCTCGATAACCTCTATAAGCTTTGCCTCCTGCTCTTTTGTACCGTTAAAAGGGAGTGAACTGATTTTCTTTAACATGTACTTTTTCCTCCTTGCTTTTTCTGTGCATATATTAAAATTGTTAAAAAAATAACAACTGCAACATACACCACCATAGATTATAACACATACATCCCGATTTTTCCACATATTTTTTAATAATGTAATATATTATTTTATATATCATACATATTGTGGAAGAGCGAGCGATGAAACACTAAAAGCAGTTGAAATGATGAGCGGAAATGTGGTAAAATAGGGAAAACGGAGGTTGATGGAATGAAAAACACCTCACTTTGCTATATTATTAAGGGTGATGATGTCCTGTTGTTGCATAAGACCCGAGAGGGCGATGGCAACTTCGATAAATGGCTGGGCGTTGGCGGCAAGTTTTTAGAGGATGAGAGTCCTTTTCAGTGTGTCGTCCGCGAGGCGAAGGAAGAAACGGGACTGACTCTTTTAAAACCGCGCTACCGCGGAATAGTAACCTTTGTCAGCGATAAATGGGAATCCGAGCAGATGCATCTCTTCACCTGCGAGGAATGCGAAGGCGAGATAGCTCCCTGCGATGAGGGCGAGCTTTTGTTTGTTAACAAGAAGGAGCTTCTATCCTTCCCGCATTGGGAGGGCGATAAGATTTTCCTCTCGCTTATATTCGAGGATGCGCCTTTTTTCAGCCTGCGGCTTGAATATGAGGGCGAAACTCTAAAATCCCATGAGCTAATCTATATTTAATGAGGTTTCGAATGAATATTTGTGTTTACGGTGCTTCAAGCAGCACCATCGATGAAAAATATATAAAAGCGGGCGAGCAGCTCGGCGAGCTGATGGCAAAAGCGGGGCACACCCTTATCTTCGGCGGCGGCGCATCGGGTCTTATGGGTGCGGTTGCCCGCGGAATGAAAAAATGCGGCGGAAAAATCATCGGCGTTGCGCCCTCCTTTTTCAATGTTGACGGCATTCTTTTCCCCGAATGCGATGAGTTTATCTATACCGAAACCATGCGCGAGCGCAAGGAGAAAATGGAGGAGCTTTCGGATGCGTTTTTAATGACTGCGGGCGGAATCGGCACCTTCGAGGAATTCTTCGAAATATTAACCCTGCGCCAGTTAGGTCGCCATAAAAAGCCTATTGCAATTCTCAACACCGATGGCTATTTTAACCCGCTTATTGATTTGATGGAAAACGCCATCTCTCAAGGCTTTATGACCGAGGCAAACCGCAAGATTTATGCCGTTGCGGATGCTCCCAAAGGGGTGCTCGATTCGCTCCTCGGCGGCGAGATTTTCACGGGCGATATAACACAATTCAAGGCTATAGGAAAATAGCAATAAAAGTTTACATCTATATGGTTGACAAATGTTAGCATCCTAACTATAATGTTAGGGTGCTAACATTTATTTTTGGAGGTGCCAAGATGGAGAAAAGGAACATAGGCCCCACCGTTAGAAGACTCAATAACCTAATCAATCGCGAGGCGGCAAAGAGCGCCGTTAAGCAGGAAATTGATAATTTAACGGGGCTTCACGGCTGGGTTATAAGATATATAAGCGAGCAAAGCGGCTCGGTTTTTCAGCGCGATTTGGAGGCTAAATTTTCCTGCCGCCGCTCAACCATGAGCAATGTTTTGGCGCTTATGGAAAAGAACGGTCTTATCGTTCGAAAGGTTAGCGAGCGCGATGCGCGCCTTAAAGAAATCGTGCTGACCGAGCAGGCAAAAAAGGTCCACGAAATGGCAAAAACCGACATAAGAAATTTGGAAAAACGGCTAACGGCGGGAATAACCCCAAAGGAGCTTGAAACATTTTATTTGGTTGCGGATAAAATCCGCGAAAATATAGAAAGGCAGGAACAGCATGATTAAGAAATTAGCGGGCGCGGTTCGCGAATATAAAATCCCCTCTATTCTCTCGCCGCTTTTTGTGGCGCTCGAGGTTATAGTTGAGTGTATAATCCCCTATGTAACCGCGATTCTCACAAATAAAATTCAACAAGGAACCGATGTTGCAACCATCGCAAAATATGGCGGCGTCCTCGTGCTGCTTGCGATAACCTCGCTTTCTTTCGGCGCGTTTGCGGGTCATTTTTGCGCTATCGCTTCGAGCGGTTTCGGCAAAAACCTGCGCCATGATTTGTTCAAGAGAGTTCAAGGCTTTTCCTTCTCGAATATCGACCGTTTTTCAACCTCAAGCCTTGTAACCCGCTTGACAACCGATGTTACCAACCTGCAAAACGCATATATGATGATTATTCGCGGCGCGGTTCGCGGTCCGTTTATGGTTATTTTCTCGCTTGTTATGGCGTTCACAATGAGCCCGCGCCTTTCGACCATTTTCGTTGCGATAGTTCCGCTGCTCGCGTTCGGACTTTTCACAATTTCCAAAAAAGCGATGCCGATTTTCCATCGCGTGTTTAAAAAATATGATAACCTCAACAACTCCGTTCAGGAAAATGTTAAGGGAATGCGCGTTGTTAAATCCTATGTTCGCGAGGGCTATGAGGAAGAAAAATTCGATGGTGCATCGGCGGCAGTTCGCAACGATTTTATCCGCGCCGAGAAGCTTTTGGCGCTCAACGCTCCGCTTATGCAGCTATGCTCCAAATCGATAACCATCGGCGTTTCGCTTTTTGGTGCATTGCTCATAATCAACACCAACGCAGCTTCTATCCACGCAAGTCAGCTTTCCAGCTTGATAACCTATGGTATGCAAATTTTGATGAGCCTTATGATGCTTTCCATGACCTTCGTTATGATAACCATGGCTGCGGAATCGGGTCGCCGCGTTTGCGAGGTTCTCGATGAGGAAAGCACGATTGTTAATCCCGAAAACCCCGTAAAGATAGTTGCCGACGGTTCGATAGATTTCAGCGATGTTTCCTTTAAATATTCCGAGAAGGCCGAAAGCAACGCCCTCGAGGGAATAAACCTGCATATCGAATCGGGCAAAACGGTTGGAATCATAGGCGGAACGGGCAGCAGCAAAACAACCCTCATTCAGCTCATATCCCGACTTTATGATGTAACGCAGGGCAGCGTTTCGGTTGGCGGAACCGATGTTAGAGAATATGACATTGAAACCCTGCGAAACGAAGTATCCGTTGTTTTGCAAAAGAATGTTCTCTTCTCGGGCACTATCAAGGAAAACCTCCGTTGGGGCGATAAAAACGCCACCGATGAGGAAATGATAGCCGCCTGCAAGAGTGCCTGTGCCCATGATTTTATAGTATCCTTCCCCGATGGCTACGATACCTATATCGAGCAGGGCGGAACCAATGTTTCGGGCGGTCAGCGCCAGCGCCTTTGCATAGCAAGAGCGCTGCTCAAAAAACCCAAAATCTTAATTTTGGATGACTCGACCAGCGCGGTCGATACCCGAACCGATGCTCTTATCCGCAAGGCATTCCGCGAAAACATTCCCGGAACAACCAAGCTGATAATCGCCCAGCGCATATCCTCGGTTCAGGATGCCGATATGATAATAGTTCTTGATGGCGGCAGGGTAGATGCAACCGGAACCCATGAAGAGCTTTTGGCTTCCAACGAAATTTATAAGGAAGTTTATTATTCGCAAAACAAGGCAGGTGAAGAAAATGGCAGGTCCTAAAGGTGTACCCGGTCCTCGCGGTATGCGCGGAGGCCCCAAGGCAAAGGATGTTAAGGGTTCTTTGTTGCGCTTAACAAAGTTTTTAATAAGCGACTATAAAAAGCCGCTTTTTCTGGTTCTCATTTGTTTGATTTTCGGAACAATCGCGCTTTCGGTAACCTCTATTTTCATTAAAAACCTGATTGATATAATAACGGTAGGCCTCGCCGCGGGCAAAACCGAGGCAGGCTATGATGCGGCAAAGGCTTATGCCGCCATAAAGGGCGACCTGTTCACCCTTATTGGAATAATGGTTGCCGTAGCGGTTATAGGAATCATCTCGATAACCGTTCGCGAGAGAACAATGGCAAAAATAACGCAGGGCTTTTTGCATAAGATGAGAGGAAGAATGTTCTCGAAGATGCAGCGCCTGCCTATCCGCTATTTCGACACCCACACCCACGGCGAAATCATGAGCTACTACACCAACGATATCGACACACTTCGCCAGCTCATTTCGCAAAGCCTTTTGTCCTTCTTAACCTGTGGCGTAACCCTTATAACCCTTGTTGTTATAATGCTCTACTATAGCATTTGGCTTTCGCTCGTGCTGTTTTTAGGCGTTTTCGTTATGTTCCGCATAACCAAGAAAATCGGCGGCAACAGCGCGAAATTCTTTATGCGCCAGCAAAAATCTCTCGCTAAGGCGGAGGGATATGTTGAGGAAATGATGCACGGACAAAAGGTTGTTAAGGTCTTTTGCCATGAAAACGAGAGTATGCAGGAGTTCGATAAACTGAACGAGCAGCTCTTTTGCGATGCCAAGGAGGCAAACCGCTTCGCCAACATTCTTATGCCCATTCTTAACAATGTTGGCAACCTGCTTTATGTTCTTATCGCGTTTGTAGGCGGCGTTTTGGTGGTGCTAAAGGCGCCTGCTCTCTCGCTTTCGGGTCAGGTGCTTACGGCATCCATCGTTATCTCGTTCCTTAATATGACCAAGCAGTTTTCGCAAAATGTCAGCCAAATTTCGCAGCAAATAAACGCCGTTGCGATGGGTCTTGCAGGCGCCGAGAGAATCTTCGAGCTGCTCGATCAAAAGCCCGAAGAGGATGAAGGCTATGTAACCCTCGTTAACGCCCGCGTTGATGAGGATGGAACCATCCATGAATGCGAAGAGCGCAC
>JAZRUI010000006.1:0-84251 GCA_045652465.1 Acutalibacteraceae bacterium
CCATAGACCTACACCTTAAAGCCATAAAAGAACTGGGCTTTTCTGTGGAGGAAATTGGTGGAACTATTCAGTGTAAGCGAAAGTTTTTTCCTAAAACTACCGCAATCAGTTTAGATTTTCCAAGCGTTGGTGCAACCGAAAATGTTATTCTTGCCGCTTGTGTTTCAAAAGGTAGAGTTATTTTGCATAATGCCGCAAAAGAACCCGAAATATTAGACCTTGCAAACTTTATAAATAAAGCAGGGGGAAGGGTAGTAGGAGCAGGTACCGACCACATTGAAATTATTGGCGTTAATAGGCTTTACTCGGTTGAACATACTGTTATTCCCGATAGAATTGTAGCAACAACATATATGTCCGCGGCAGCCATAACAGGCGGCGAGTTAATCCTAAATAGAATTGTGCCTGAACATTTAAGGACGGTATTCTCGGTGTTTAGAGAGATGGGCTGCGGCATTGAAACAACCCAAAATGAACTTCGCATAACGGCGCCAAAGAAGCTTGAGCGTTTTTTAAGCGTTCAGTCGATGGTTTATCCGGGTTTTCCAACCGATGCAGGACCGCTTTTGGTTGCAGCATCAACCTTGGCAAACGGCAGCTCTATGTTTGTTGAGAATATTTTCGAAAGCCGATATAAATATATTGGCGAATTGAGGCGTTTGGGCGCCAAAATCAAGACAGTGAACCGAGTCGCGGTGATAGACGGCGTAGGAAAACTGTTGAGTGCCAAGGTCAATTCAACCGACCTTCGGGGCGGTGCCGCGCTTGTAGTGGCAGGATTAGCCGCAGGCGGCGTAACTGAGGTTGGGGAAATACATCATATCGACCGCGGTTATGAGGATTTAGAAGAAAATTTGCGCCTTTTGGGTGCTGATATTAAAAGGAAATGATAAAATGAGCAAAAAAGCAAAAGGAAGGGAAGAGGCAATTCGAAAAACCGTTAAAAAGCGAAATAAACGCAGGAAGAAAAGATTGCTCTTGTTCTTTTTTGCATTTATGATAATCGCTTTGGCGGTTTTGGTTGTTTTATCGGCAACGGTTTTGTTCCCTGTCAAAAATATAGTCGTTGAAGGCAAATCCTCATACACAGCCGAAGAGGTTATTTCGGCAAGCGGAATTGAGGATGATAACATAATTATGCTGTCATCGGCAAAGGTTAAAAATCGCATATCCAAAAAACTGCCTTTGAGCGGAAAAATAACGGTTAAAAAGAGGCTGCCCGATACTGTAACCATAACGGTCAGTGCCGCAGTTCCGACCTATTATTTTGTTTTTGAGGATATATATTACATAACCGATGAAAACTTTAAGGTCATAAGAAAAGATGCGGTTGCACCTGAAGGTTGCAAATATCTTAAAATATCGGATTTTAAGGCTGTGAAGCCCGGCAATAAACTAAAAATACCCAGCGAAGATAAAGAGAAAATTGATGATATTTTAAAGCGTTGCGAAGATATGGATTTTGATGTTACCGCTGTTGATGTCAGCGAGCGGTTAGCGCTAAAAATTATCTTGAAGAATAAGATTTTAGTTTTGCTTGGAAGCGACACCGATATTGATAGAAAATTGCTTCATTTATCGGCATCTCTTCCTGAAATGTCAGAGAATGCGCAGGGAACAATTGACCTGCGAAATTGGACAAGCACTAACGCTAAGGCAAATTTTAGGGATGAGAAAATCGATATTTTGGGATTTTGCAGTCAAAAACCAAAAAAATAACTAAAAATCGTTAATTTTTTTGAAAATAGGCATTGAAATTTATTATATAATATGATATTATCATTTTGTGTAATTGTGTTTATTGCAAAGCATATTTTTCAAATTTTGTATAACATATATCAGAAAGGTTGAAGAAAATGTCATTCGAAGTTTCCAACGAACTCAGCGATGTAGTAAAAATTAAAGTTGTAGGTGTAGGCGGCGGCGGCGGAAACGCTATCAATCGCATGGTTGATGCAGGCGTTCGCGGCGTTGAATTTGTTGCTATCAACACCGATAAAGCAGCATTATATCTTTCTAAGGCAAATCAAAAGATTCAGATCGGCGAGAAGACCGCTTGCGGTATGGGCGCCGGTGCTAACCCTGAGCGCGGTAGAAACGCTGCTGAGGAATCCAAGGATGAAATCACCGCCGCAATCCGCGACGCTGATATGATTTTCATTACTGCCGGTATGGGCGGCGGTACCGGAACTGGTGCAGCTCCCATCGTTGCAGGTATTGCTCGTGAACTCGGCATTCTTACTGTTGGTATCGTTACCAAGCCCTTCGCTTTCGAAGGCAAGAGAAGAATGGAGCAGGCTGAGGCTGGTATCGCAGCTCTCCGCGAGCAGGTTGATAGCTTAGTTGTTATCCCCAACGAGCGTCTTAAGTTCGTTTCCGAGCAGAAGATTACCTTCAAGAATGCTTTCGATATCGCTGATGATGTTCTCCGTCAGGGCGTTCAGAGCATTTCCGAGCTCATCAATGTTACCGCTCTTGTTAACCTCGACTTCGCCGATGTTACAACCATCATGAAGGATGCCGGTTATGCTCATATGGGCGTTGGCGTTGCTGAAGGCCGCGATAAGGCTGAGCAGGCTGCTAAGATGGCTATCAACAGCCCGCTTATCGAAACCTCTATGGATAATGCCCAGGGCGTTATTATCAGCATCACAGGTTCCGCTGATATCGGTCTTGAAGAGGTTGAACAGGCTTCTACTATCATTTCCGAAATGGCAAATCCCGAAGCAACCATCATTTGGGGTGCTCAGCTTGATGATACCATCGAGGATACCATCCGCGTTACCGTTGTTGCAACCGGTCTTGGCGATAGCAAGAAGAACAAGAACGATCTTTCCAGCCAGTTTGGCGATTTATTATCCGATAGCGATGACGATGATAACTTCGTTACCGTTCTCGATGTTTTCAACAAGTAATTAATCATTACATAGAAAAAGAGCCTATCCAAACGGATAGGCTCTTTTCTTATGGATGGCTGATTAGCAGCAGCAGTCGTTGTTACCGCAACCACAGTTACCACCGCAACCGCCGCAGCAGATGAGGATGAGCACGAGAATGATTATCCAAGTGCAGCCGTTTCCGCCAAAAGAACTATTGGAATTACACATTTGACAGACCTCCCTTCAGTCTTCAATAACATACTATGCTACCGCATATTTTTTGTTACAAAGGACGCAAAAAGGGGAGGTCTAAAATTTTTTAAAAAGTATTTGACTTTTCCTGACCTTGTGTTATAATATAACCAAAGTCAGGAAAGGTCAAATTATTTATGAGATTAAGTGATTTAATTGCAAAACAAATATTAGATATCTTAAACGAATCGGAAGGCGGCACTGCGGAAATTCAGCGAAACGAGCTTGCTAACTCGTTGGGTTGCGTTCCCAGCCAAATAAATTATGTGTTATCATCGCGTTTCACTCCCGAAAACGGCTATATTATTGAAAGTCGCAGGGGTGGCGGCGGTTATATTCGCATAACTCGAGTTAGGGTTAATCGCGCTTCGGCAATTATGCACATTATTAACTCGGTTGGTCAAGAGCTTGATTCCTTGTCGGCGCGCATTTTGGTTGAAAACTGTTTGCAGGGCGAAATAATCGATGCAAAATCGGCGGCGCTAATATTATCGGCACTTTCGGATAATACTTTAGCGTGCTTGCCCATTATATATCGTGACGCTGCGCGCGCGGCAATATTAAAGCAAATGTTGCTTACCTTGATGTAAAGGAGAATAAAAATGCTTTGTGAGAAATGTCATAAAAACACCGCAACAACACATATACGTACTGTAATTAACGGTGTTGTAACCGAAAAGAATTTGTGCGGTTTTTGCGCCGCTTCCGAGGGATATTCCAAGTTTTCCAACAACAGTTTTGCATCGATGCTCGCTTCCATGTTTGGCAGCGAGCTTGCAACAGGAAATATCAAAGAGGTTAGATGCGATTGCTGCGGAACTGCCTTTTCCGATATTGCCGAAACGGGCAAAATGGGCTGCTCGGCTTGCTATGAAACCTTTAATAATAAGCTTATTCCTTATTTGCGCCGTGTTCACGGAACAACCGAACACATCGGCAAGCGTTTAAACGCCGCCCCATCGGGCTTGGTTGCCGTTTCCAATGAATCGCAAAAGGATAAGTTAAGAACGCAACTTTTGGAAGCCGTTAAGGCCGAGGAATTCGAAAAAGCGGCTGTTTTGCGCGATGAAATCAGAAAACTTGAGGAGGGTGAAGCGAAATGAGTCAATGGTATAAAATGTTTGGCGCCGAAGGCGATATAGCGGTTAGCACTCGTATTCGTATCGCCCGAAATTTAAAGGGAATACCTTTTCCCGCAAGGATTAATGCAACACAGCTAAAATCGCTTGTTGATTCGGTTCGAAATGCCGTTTCAAAGATTGATGCTTCAATTTGCGGTGAACTTAAGGTTATTGATATGAACTGCATTTCCGATGAGGAAGCCTGCGCTATGGTTGAAAGGCATATTATAAGTCCGGATTTTGCAGTCAACAGAAAGGATAAAATTTTTGCCTTGTCGCCCGATGAGTGCGTCAGCATTATGGTTTGCGAAGAGGACCACATTAGAATTCAGGTCATTAAGCCCGGTCTTGCGCTTGATGAAGCATATGAAATTGCCGATAAAATAGATGATTGCTTGGCCGAGAATTTAGAATTTGCCTATGATAATCAGTTCGGCTATTTAACCCAATGTCCGACCAATCTCGGCACGGGTTTGCGAGCATCTTTGATGCTTCATTTGCCTATAATAGAGGGTAACGGAGCCCTTTCTTCGATTGCTGATTCGGTTTCAAAATTCGGGCTTACGGTTCGAGGAATGTATGGCGAGGGCACGAAATCGGCGGCATCGTTATATCAACTTTCCAACCAAATAACCTTGGGAATTTCCGAGAAATCCGCAATCGAAAATCTCAAATCGATTGCAATGCAAATAATATCCAAAGAACGCGAGGACCGCGCGCTTATAAACAAAATAGCGCTTGAGGATAGCGTTATGCGCGCCTTCGGTCTTCTAAAATATCAGCGCATTCTTTCAAGCGAAGAATTTATGAAGCATATTTCGCTGATTAAGCTTGGATGCGCCGAGGGAATAATAGATATTGATAACACCTTGCCCATAAGATTGCTTATCGAATGTCAGCCTTATATGCTGCAAAAATCCTATGGGATTATGACACCCGACGACCGCGACATTTGCCGCGGCAAGCTTGTTAGAGAACAACTGGAGTGATTAACTGATGAAATATAATTTTAACGGCTTTACCGAAAAGGCGAACGCCGCCCTTAATTTGGCAATTAAGGGTGCGCAAATGCTGGGCCACACCTATATTGGCAGCGAGCATTTATTGCTCGGACTGTTGCGTGTTGGCAGCGGAACTGCGGCGGATATGCTTATTTCAAAGGGGATAACCGAGGATAAAATCGAGGCTATTTTAAAGCAGGAAATAGGCGAGGGCAATCCCGTTTCTTTAACGCCCGATTATTTTACGCCGCGAGCCAAAAGGGTTCTCGAAACCGCGGTTTCCGCCTCTAAAAGCAGGGAAAAAGGCTTTGTCGGAACCGAGCATATCCTTTTAGGGATTTTGAGCGAGGGCGATAATTTTGCTGTGCGCTTTTTAGGCGAAATGGGCGTTGATGTTGCTCAATTAACCGATGAGGTTATGAAGAGCGTTGGACTCAAGAGCGATGATTTCGGTCAATCAAAATCCGATGAAAAAGCTAAAGAAAACAAGAAAACGCCGACCGTTGATAAATTCGGTAGAGATTTAACCGCCGAGGCCAAAAAGGGAAATCTCGACCCCGTTATCGGTCGCAGCGAAGAGATAGATAGAGTAATCCAAATCCTTTGCCGCCGAACCAAGAATAATCCATGTCTTATTGGCGAACCGGGCGTTGGTAAAACCGCAATAGCCGAAGGATTGGCACTTAAAATCGCCAATAAAGAGGCTCCCGATGTTTTAAATAATAAGCGAGTAATTTCGCTCGACCTCACAGGAATGGTTGCAGGAACTAAATATCGCGGCGATTTCGAAGAACGAATTAAAGCCGTTATAAATGAGGCCTGCGAGGATAAGGATGTTATTTTGTTCATCGATGAGGTTCATACAATTATCGGTGCGGGCGCAAGCGAAGGTTCGACCGATGCCGCCAATATTTTGAAGCCTTCTTTGGCGCGCGGAGAACTTCAGGTTATAGGCGCCACCACCATATCCGAATACAGAAAGAATATTGAAAAGGATGCAGCGCTTGAGCGCCGATTCCAGCCTGTAACGGTAAGTGAACCGAATGAGCAGGATTCTATATTGATATTAAAGGGACTTCGCGATAAATATGAGGCTCATCACGGTATTAAGATAACCGATGAAGCGATAGAACAGGCGGTTAAACTCTCTTCGCGTTATATCGCCGATAGATTCCTGCCTGATAAGGCGATAGATTTAATTGATGAGGCAGCTTCTCGGGTTCGTTTGCGCGTTTTTGTTGAACCGAGCGAGCTCAAGCAGCTTGAGGAAAAATGCGCTGAGCTCGAAGCCGAAAAGGTTTCCGCAGTTAATTCTCAGGATTTCGAAAAGGCTGCACTTTTGCGCGATGATGAGAAAAAAATCCGCGCCGAACTTGCGAGTTTGAAGGAAAAATGGGATTCGGAAAAACAAAAAATTTCGGGCGAGGTTCGCGCCGAAGAGATTGCCGATATCATCTCGGGTTGGACGGGAATTCCGCTCGCTCAATTAACCGAAGAGGAGAGCGACCGCCTATTAAAACTCGAGGATGTAATGCATGAAAGAATAGTCGGCCAGGATGAGGCGGTTTCGGCTATTGCTCGCGCAATTCGCCGCGGTAGAGTTGGTCTTAAAGACCCCAAACGCCCGATTGGTTCTTTCATTTTCTTGGGACCCACGGGTGTTGGTAAAACCGAGCTTTGCAAAACGCTTGCCGAGGCCATGTTTGGCAGCGAGAACGCTATGATAAGGCTCGATATGTCCGAATATATGGAGAAGCATACCGTTTCGCGACTGATTGGCTCGCCTCCCGGATATGTCGGCTTTGAAGAGGGCGGACAGTTAACCGAAAAGGTTCGCCGTTCTCCTTATTCCGTGGTGCTTTTCGATGAAATTGAAAAAGCGCATCCCGATGTTTTCAACATTCTTTTGCAAATTTTAGATGATGGCGTTTTAACCGATTCGCAGGGAAGAAAGGTTAATTTTAAAAACACCGTTATTATTATGACATCCAATATCGGAGCACGCCTTATAACCGAAAAACGCGCCGCGTTTGGATTTGGGGCTTCGGGAGATGTTTCGAAATCGGATGACACCATCAAGGAAGAGGTTTTAGCCGAGCTTAAAAAGGAATTCCGTCCCGAAATGCTTAACCGAATCGATGATATTATCGTCTTTAGAAAGCTTTCTCATAACGATATTTCGGAAATTGCGCGCCGAATGCTTAAGGTGCTGAAGGGTCGTTTGGCTGAACTCAATATTGATGTTGAGTTCACCGATGAAGCCGTGTCGGCTATCGCTGATGCAGGGTTTGATGATATCTACGGTGCGCGACCGCTGCGCCGAGCCATTCAAACAAAAATAGAGGATCTTTTGAGCGAAAAAATGCTCGATGGAAGCGTTAAATCAGGCGAAAAAATCCTTTGCGATGTTAAGGATGGGGTATATACCGTAGAAAAAGCTTAATAAATTAAAAAAACAGTGCAAACAAATCCGTTTGCGCTGTTTTTATTACTTGAAATAATTATAATATAATAGTATAATAATTTATGTGTATGTTCATAAGTTTTTTTAGAATAATAATTCTAACGGAGGTTTAACTTATGGACATTAAAAATCAAACTGAAAACAACGACACCGAGGGACAGGATTCGCTTTACGAACATATTAAGGATACCGGCTCGGTGACTACCTGTTGCGGCAAACACAAAATATATTGCTTAACCATAATAGGCGAAATTGAGGGGCATTCGGTTTTGCCTCCTCAAAGCAAAACGACCAAATATGAGCATATAATTCCTCAACTTGTCAGCATTGAGCAGGAGAAGGATATTGAAGGTCTTCTCATAATTTTAAATACAGTTGGCGGAGATGTTGAGGCAGGTCTTGCGATTGCCGAGCTTATCGCAGGAATGAAAAAGCCAACCGTTTCGATTGTTTTGGGCGGAGGTCATTCAATCGGCGTGCCGCTTGCCGTTGCCGCAAAGAAATCCTTTATTGTCGGTTCCGCAACCATGACAATTCATCCTGTCAGAACAACGGGATTGGTTTTGGGTGTTCCGCAAATGCTTAATTATTTTGAGCGTATGCAAAACCGCATAACAAAGTTTGTAACCCAAAATTCCAAGATTAAAGAAAAAGATTTCACTGCACTGCTTATGAATACAGGTGAACTCGTTACCGATATGGGAACCGTTATTGAAGGCGAAAAGGCAGTTTCGCTCGGGCTTATTGATGAGCTTGGTAATTTATCCGATGTTATCAAGTGTCTTGAAGAAATGATTGAAATGAATCAGTAATTTTTCCGTGCGCCGATGCGCACGATACATATAAAAGGAGATGTAAGAATGGCTGCTAAAACAAAAGGAAGACCCAAGAAAAGTTCAACAGCAACCAAAATTGAAAAGAAGACCGCTCAAAAGAAAATAAAGAACGGTCACCGTCAGGTTTCTTCAATAATATGGTTTGCGGTTGCGCTGTTTTTGCTTTTTGTTATTTGCATAAAGGGCGAAAATCTTTGGCTGCAGTTACATAATTTCTTATATGGCGTTTTTGGTTTTTGCGCTATATTCCTTCCCATACTTATCGGCTTTGTTGCCGTTATGTATGCGATGGACAGGCTGCATGGCACTATTACCGCTAAGGTTGTTGAGTCGGCTATTTTGGTTATGCTTATTGCCGCGGCGGTTGAGATTTTTATGGGTCGTCCCGCAATTACCTTTGGCTTGCATCTAAAAGCCGCTTATTTCACCGGAATTAAGGGCGGCGGTTGGATAGGCGCTTTAATCGGACGCCCGATTCTAAATGCTTTCGGAACTACCGGCGCGGGAATAACAATCGTTTTGCTCGCACTTGTATTCTTAATGCTTATAACAGGAACAACCCTTATCGCACTTTTCAAGGCTCTTAAAAAGCCTGTTGAGAAATTCGGCGAGCATGCTGAAGAGGTTTATGGCGATGGGGAAGAATCCGAAGAGAATGAGGAAGAAAAGCCCCAAAAGAAAAACGAAAAGCGCAAGAAGGATTCGCGCTTTGTTGATATCTCGGTTGATGATATTCCGGTTGAGCGCGAACGCGTTAAGCCCGATATGAATGATATGCAACGCAAGGTTGTTGAAACATATCATGATGTTGAGAATAAGGAAGCTCCTGCTGTTGAAGCCGCCGCTCCCGAGGTTGTTGATGAGGCTCCCGCCGAGCCCGAAGCAGTAGTTGAGGAAAAGGATGATACCATCAAGAACAGCAGCGGTATTTCGCTTACTGATGATGGCTATCGTTTCCCGCCCATTTCCTTGCTTAACGAACCCAGATTTGAAGATTCCAAAACCGCAAGCTCCGATTTGGATGCAACTGCTACCCACCTTGTTGATACCCTTCGTAGCTTCGGCGTTGAAACAAGAATTGTTGATATCAGCCGCGGTCCTGCGGTTACAAGATATGAGCTTCAGCCCAGCGCAGGCGTTAAAATCAGCAAGATAACCAACCTTGCCAATGATATTGCGCTTAATTTGGCGGTTGCGGGCGTTCGAATTGAAGCTCCCATTCCGAATAAAGCCGCCGTTGGTATTGAGGTTCCCAACAAGCAAACCTGCGGCGTAACGGTTCGCGAGGTAATTGAATCTCCCGCGTTCTCGAATTCAAAGAGTAATTTAACGGTTGCTCTCGGTCGAGATATTGCAGGTAATGTTGTTGTTACCGATATCGCAAAAATGCCTCACGGACTTATTGCGGGCGCTACAGGTTCAGGTAAATCGGTTTGCATTAACTCGATTATTGTCAGCCTGCTTTATAAATCAAGTCCTGATGATGTTAAGCTTTTGCTTATCGACCCCAAGGTTGTTGAGCTTGGAATTTATAACGGCATTCCGCATTTGCTCGTTCCCGTTGTTACCGACCCGCGCAAGGCATCGGGCGCACTCGGCTGGGCAGTTAGCGAAATGGAAAAGCGCTATAAGATTTTTGCCGATAACAATGTTCGCGACCTCTCAGGTTATAACAAGCTCGCCGAGCAAAGCGATGACCTCGTTAAGATGCCGCAAATCGTTATAATTATCGATGAGCTTGCCGACCTTATGATGACCGCTCCTCGCGAGGTTGAAGAGGCGATTTGCCGAATTGCTCAAAAGGCTCGTGCGGCAGGAATGCATTTAATTATCGCAACCCAGCGTCCTTCGGTTGATGTTGTTACAGGTCTTATTAAGGCTAATGTTCCTTCCCGTATAGCATTTACCGTTTCTTCGCAGGTTGACAGCCGAACCATCCTTGATGTTGGCGGTGCTGAAAAACTTTTAGGTCGCGGCGATATGCTCTTTAGCCCCGTTGGTGCAACCAAGGCAAACCGCGTTCAAGGCTGCTTCGTAAGCGATGAAGAGGTTGAGGCGGTTGTTGAATATGTTAAGGCCGACCACACCACCGAATACGATGAGGATGTAATTCATGAGATTGAGCGTCAGGCGGCGGTTGAGAAAAAGCAAAAAACAGGTCTTCCTGAGGATGGCCCCGCTGATGACCCCATGCTTCAAAATGCTATTGCAGTTGTTGTTGAGGCGGGACAGGCATCAACCTCGCTGCTTCAGCGCAAGTTAAAGTTAGGCTACGCCAGAGCGGCAAGAATCATCGATGAAATGTCCGAGCGCGGAATAATCGGTCCCTTTGAGGGCGCAAAACCGCGTCAGGTTTTGATAACTAAGGCACAGCTGCAGGAAATGCAGGCAAGAAACGATGAGTAAACGCATAAGGCTTGCTCTCGTTTCTTTCGGATGCCTTGCGCTGATGCTCGCTTCTTGCATAGTTTATTTCAACCATGGTTTCGATAAGCTTGCTATGAAATTGGGGATTAGCAATAAGTATCCCTATAATTTCGTGCGGTTTATCGATGTTGGTCAAGGCGATTGCACGCTTATTCATTCGGATGGCAAATATGTTTTAATTGATACGGGCAGTAACGAGGATGATGGTCTTGCCTTATCCAAAAAACTGCGCGACTACAATATAAAACGCATCGAATGCATTATAATTAGCCACGATGATGACGACCATGCAGGCGGCCTTTACAAAATCCTTCAAGATTTTGATGTTGAGGCAATTATTTGCAGCAGTTATTCCTTTAGAGATAAAGAGTCTAATCTATATAAGACGGTTGAGCTTGCTAACGAAAAGGGAACAGCTCTCTTGGATGTTAAGGTCGGCGATAAATTGTTCTTCGGCTTTGCCGAGTTCAAGTTCTTATGGATTGATGGAGAAACAACCTCTAATAACAACCGCAGTCTTGTGACCCGCGTATCGTTAGATGGTTCAACTTTTCTCTTCACGGGTGATATCAATTCTACTGTTGAAAAACGCATCCTTGAAAGCGATATCGATGTTAAATGCGATATTTACAAAGCGGCACATCACGGTAGCGCTTGGTCGAGCAGCGAAGAATTTTTAGATGCAGCCCGTCCCGCTTATTGCGTTGTCAGCTGCAGCAAGGATAATATGTATGGTTTCCCGACCGAAGCATTTTTAAAGCGAATAAGCGAGCGCGGTATTAAACTTTATAAAACCTATGAACGAGGCGATATAACCTTTAATACAACCAAGGCAAATGTTTCGTTCAAAAAATAAATGCAGCCTTTCGACTGCATTTAAAAGTTCTGTTATTCGCGGTTAACATCCGCAACGGTTTCATCGTTTTCTCTGAATAACAGGGAAATACACCAAATACCCGCAAGGGCAATAACGGTGTAAACAATTCTGCTGATAAGAGCATCGCTGCCGCCAAATAACCAAGCAACAAGGTCGAATTGGAAAAGACCAACGCTGCCCCAGTTAAGAGCGCCAACGATAATCAGCAACAAGCAGATTTTATCAAGCATCGTTTTTCACTCCTTTTTATATTGCATTAAATAGTTTTATCATTTATATTTAAATTATACATAAAGCGTTTGGAGGATTTTTTATGGAAACAAAAAGAGTTTTAGCCTTCGATTTCGGCGCTTCCAGCGGTAGAGCAATGATTGCCTCTCTCAAAGACGGAAAAATCGAAATGAAGGAAATTCACCGTTTTGCAAACGACCCCGTTTTGGTTGGAGAGCGCCTTTCTTGGGATATACTCCGCCTTTATCATGAGATAAAGCAGGGCATCGTTCTTGCGGTTCAAGATGGCGGTTTTGATGCTATCGGTATTGATACCTGGGGCGTTGACTTCGGTCTTATCAATTCTTATGGCGAGCTTATAGGAAATCCTGCAAACTATCGCGATACCAGAACCGAGGGTATGCCTGAAGAGGTTTATAAAATCATTTCGGAGCAGGAGATTTATTCTACTGCAGGAATTCAAAAAATGAATTTCAACACCCTCTATCAGCTTTATTATTTGGCTAAATATCGTCCTTCCGTTTTGGCTGAGGCTGAAAGCTTCTTGATGATTCCCGACCTTTTTGCATATTTCTTAACCGGCAAGAAGCGCTTGGAATACACTAACGCTTCAACCACTAATATTCTTGATGCCAAAACCAAGAAGATAAACAAGGATATGCTCGAGCGCCTCGGAATCAAGAGCGATATTTTCCCCGAAATGATTTTCCCGGGCCAAACCTATGGTAATCTCTTGCCCGAGATTTGCGAAGAGCTGCACTGCGACAGCGTTCCCGTTATCGCCGTTCCCACCCATGATACCGCTTCGGCTGTTTATGCCGTTCCCACCAAGGAAAAGGATTATGCATACATAAGCTGCGGAACCTGGTCGCTTTTCGGAACCGTTATTGATGAGCCGATTCTTTCGGAAGAGTCGAGAATGATTGGTTTCACCAATGAAGGCGCATACGACGGAAAAATTCGTTATCTCCGCAACATTATGGGCCTTTGGCTTATCCAGCAGTCGAGAGGCGAATGGAAGCGTCAGGGACTTAATGTTTCCTTTGATGAAATGGAAAACAGCGCTCGCGCAGCCGAACCCTTCAAATGCTTTATAAACCCCGATGCGGTTGATTTCGTAGCTCCCGGAAATATGCCTAAGCGTGTAACCGAGTTTTGTCGCCGCAGCGGTCAGTTTGTTCCCGAAACCATGGGCGAGGTTTTGCGTTGTATCTATCAAAGCCTTGCTATGAAATATCGCCTTGCCATTGAGGAGATGCAAAAGATAACCGGCAAAAAATATGAATGCATCTATATGATTGGCGGCGGCATTAAGGACAAGCTGCTTTGCCAGTTAACTGCCGATGCTTGCGGAATTAAGGTAATGGCAGGTCCCGTTGAGGCAACCGTAACAGGCAATATTGTTACTTTGTTCAACGCCTTCGGTCTTATAGAGAACGAAGAGCAGGCAAAGGACATTATCATTAACAGCACCGATGTTAAAACCTTTATGCCGCAAAACACCGAGGACTGGGCAAGCAATTGCGACAACTATAAGAAAATACTGTAAAAAAAGAACGGCCCCCGTTAGGACCGCCCTTTTATGGTCAACACTTACTTAATGCTGTTCTCGTACGACTCGATCATTTTCTTTACCATCTGACCGCCGATAGAACCGGCCTGCTTAGAGGTAAGATCGCCGTTGTAACCCTGCTTGAGGTTAACGCCAACTTCGTTAGCAGCCTCCATCTTAAAACGATTGAGTGCTTCCTTTGCCTCAGGTACTACGTTCTTAGCCATTGTGTTTCACTCCTTATTTCTTTTTTCGCGTTTGCAATATTATCTTTTGCGCTTTAAACATTATTATTAAAGGTAAATATATGATATTTTTCATTTTCTTTGCAGGAAAAAAGGGGAATAACACAACATTAATTTTGTAAATATATATTTGTATATATTTAAATAAAAAAAGGAGTTTTATTTATGAAAAAGTTTTTCGCAGTAGTTTTGTGCTTGTGCCTTGTTTTAACAATGGTAGCTTGCGGCGGAAAGAGCTCTTCGAGCGAGTATAAGCTCGGTATGGGCGTTGTTGCTGCAGCATCCGGCGAAGGCAAAGCAACCCTCGGCGGAACTGTTGCAACCGTGGTAATGGATTCCGACGGCAAAATCGTTGATTGCAAAATCGATACCTTCGATAATTCGGTTGGTATTGAGGGCGGCAAACTCAACGCTGATGATCTTACCAAGACTTTCAAGACAAAGTATGAACTTGGTAACGATTATGCTATGAAGCAGTATTCCGGAATTCAGAAGGAATGGTTCGAGCAGGCTGACTTCTTCGCAGATTATGTTGAAGGTCTTGATGCTGATGGTGTAGCAGCACTTGCTAACACCGCAAAAGATGATTCCGTTCTCCGTTCGGGATGCACCATTGATGTTTCCGAGTTTATCAAGGCTGTTGTTGCTGCTTGCAACGATAAGTATGCTAAATCCTTCAAGGCATCTGATTATAAGCTTGGCGTAGCAGTTGTTTCGGCTGTTGCTGCAGGTGATTCTTCCGATGTAGTTGATGGCGAAGGCAAGGTTAAATTCAGCGTTAATGTAAGCGCTGCTGTTGCTGACAAGGATGGCAAAACCGTTGCCGCTCTTGTTGACACCTTAGAGCCCACCGTTAAGTTTGATGCTGCAGGCAAGGTAACCAACGCTGCCGATAAGATTTCCACCAAGAAAGAGCTTGGTGCGGATTATGGCATGAAGCAGTATTCCGGCATCGGCAAAGAGTGGTTCGAGCAGGCAGGCGCTTTTGAAGATTTCATCGCAGGTCTTGATGCAACAGGCATCAACAGCATCGCTTTGAATGCTGACAAGAAGGCTGAGGATGGCATCTTAAAGGCAGGTTGCTCCATGATGGTTGACGGCTTTATCGGAGCCGCATTCAAGGCAGTTACCAACGCAAAATAATTAAAAAAGGCAGGAGTTAACTCCTGCCTTTTTTTATTCTATCATAAAGTCTTTAAAATTGCCGAAATATTCGCGTTTTCCATCAGGGAAGACCCACATTACTCCTATAGAGTCCTCGCGTCCTGCGAGGGCTTTTTTTGCATCCTCGAGCGACATATTAAATAACGCTGTCGATAAAACATCGGCTTCGGCACAATTTTCGGTTAAAACCGAAACTGCCAAATAGTTGTTTTCGGGCATTAGGGTGTCGGGGTCGATTATATGGTGATATCTAACTCCGTCAACCTCGAAGAAGCGTTGATAAGAGCCGCTGGTTGAAAGGGCATAATTTTTCGGAGAAACAATAGGGGCATAACTGCTTGTGCTGATGGGGTTTTCAACAGCAACCGTCCAGTCTTGACCGTCGCCGCGGGTGCCGAGCATTTTAACCATTCCGCCAAAGTTCAGCGCATATCCCGAAATGCCACGGTCGGATAGATATTCATAAACCTTTTGCATGGCGTAGCCCTTAGCAACCGAGCCAACATCAATGCGCATTTGGGGGTCATTCAAGAAAATCGTTGAATTGTTTTTATCGATAATAATATCGTTAATGTTGCAATGCTTTGAGGCTTCCAATAGCGAATTCATATCGGGGATAGAGGCGGCGTTTGATTCGCCAGAAGCGTTTAGGCGGGCATTATGCCAAAGTCTTAAAACGCTTCCCATCGCTATATTGGTCTGGCCATTTGTCAGGCTATGCATTTCTTTTGAAAACTCAATTAAATCGATAAGCTCTTTATCAACAACGGGCGCCTCTTTTTTGGCGTTGTTAATTGTATAAATATTATTGATTCCGTTATAGCTGTTATAAATATCGAAAAGCTTATGATATTTATCGAGCAGTGGTTCTATTTCGTCGCAAACCGCAGTAAAATCTTTTTCGCTGTTTTCGTAGCCAATAATGGTTACCACAGTATCGAAATAATCGATATATGTCTTTTGAAAACGCTTTTCTTGCTTGCAACCGCATAACGAGAGCAAAACTAAAAAAGCGCTGCACAAAGCAAATAATCGCCTCATTTGGCAACTCCTTTATCTAATTCGGATTTTTGAAAAGCGCTTAATAATAAGTGCCGAAAGGATACCGATAACTGCACCCGTAAGTGTGCCCGAAATTATGAGAACGGGGAGATAGCCTAAAATGGCTTTGGTTCCCAAAATGAAAATGGCGGCGAGGATTTGCCCAACATTGTGCATAACTCCGCCAACAACACTTATTCCGACAAGGGAAAACAGATTAGTCTTTTTAAGTAGTGCCATGATGGAAAGGCTAAGTAGCGCGCCGCAAAAGCTATAGGCGAAGCTGATAAAGTTGCCAAAAAGCAGGGCGCATAGCGCTATTCGCGCGGCGGAAACAAGAGCTGCTTCCTTGATTCCAAGCTGGCATAGCGCAAATATGATGATTATATTTGCAAGTCCAACCTTAATTCCCGGAATGCTGACAAGCGGCGGAATTAAGGATTCAATATAAGAGAGGAGCATTGCTGCCGCCAAGCAAAATCCAAGCAGGGTTACTTTTTTAGGCATAACAATCTCCTCTCAATTTAGCATTTATTCAATAGTGATAATGATTTTATTCGGCAAGCAAACAATGGTTTCTCCGATTTCGTTAATCTTACCCTGATGCTCGCAAATCTTATCTCTACAGTTTGAATTTCTAACGAATGCGTTGCCATCCTCAATTACGAGGGTGGAATTTTTTAAATCAATTTCCTTATTATCATCCAAAGCATAGGTTCCGTATAACTTGCCGCCAATCTCGACCTTGGCTTTTGCGCCGTCTTCACGGGTTAGCAACAAGGCGATTAAGGCAATAATCGAAACTATCAAAAGCGATGCAATAAGGATAATATCGTTTTTGCGGAATTTCATCTTATTCACACAAAATGATACAACCGGTAGGACAAACCTCGGCGCATTTCTTGCAGCCGATGCACTTTTCATAATCAATATGAGAAAGATTGTCTTTAACCGTTATAGCGCCGGTGGGGCAGGTCATCTCGCATTTCTTGCATCCGATGCAGGCGTTTTTGCACTTCTTTCTTGCAACAGCGCCCTTATCCTTGTTGCTGCAGGCAACATAGGTCGGCATAACAACGGGTTTAAGTCCGATGATGTGCTTCGGGCAACGGTTAACGCAAAGACCGCAACCAATGCAGGTTCGCGGGTTAACATGGGCAATTCCGTTTTCGATGCAAATGCTGTCGGTGGGGCAAATAACGGCGCAGTCACCATAGCCTAAACAACCGTAGGTGCATTTGCCGTCACCACCATATAGAAGGCTGGCAGCCGAACAGGTTTTAATTCCTTGATAGTCGGATTTTTTAGAGGTTGCCGAGCAGTTTCCGTTACATTGAATAAAGGCAACGGCTTCGATAACATCTTCAAATTCAACGCCTAAAATATCGGCGATGTTTTGAGAAACAGCATCGGCACCGGGAACGCAAAGATTTGTTTTGGTTCCTTCAACCTCAACTAAAGCGGCGGCATAGCCATCGCATCCTGTGAAACCGCAAGCACCGCAGTTAACGCCGGGAAGGCAGCCGCGAATTTTTTCAATGCGCTCATCGGTTTTAACCGACATAAACTTTGAAGACAAGGATAACAGGATTCCGCAAAGGAGACCAATGCCTGCAACAACGGCAACCGCCAATAAGATGGCAATAACAATATCGGGCATATTAAGTTCCTCCTTTATTTGAACATATTGTCAACAACTCCGCCGAAGCCAAAGAATGCAAGCGAAACGATTGACGCGGCGAGAAGGGTGATGGGAAGACCTTGGAAACATTTGGGGATGTTTTCACTGTCGAGTCGGCTGCGAACTCCCGAGAAAAGAACCATTGCGAGCAAGAAGCCAAGACCGCAACCGAGAGAGCTAACCATCGACTGAATGAAATCATATTCATCGTTGATGTTATTGATTGTAACGCCTAAAACTGCGCAGTTGGTTGTAATAAGTGGCAAATATACGCCCAAGGACTTATGGAGCGAGGGAATATATTTTTTGAGCACGATTTCAACAAACTGAACGAGGGCGGCAATAACCAAAATGAATACAATGGTTTGCATATATTCCAAACCGAACTGGTTTAGAACAAACATTTGAATGGGCCAGGTAACGGCTGTTGCTACCAACATAACAAAGATAACAGCAAGACCCATACCTGTAGCTTGGTTAAGCTTTTTAGAAACACCGAGGAAGGGGCAAATTCCCAAGAATTTGGTGAGAACATAGTTGTTGACCAAAACGCTGGTCATCATAATTATAATAAGACTCTTAACATATTCCATATTATTGCTCCTCCTTTGCTATTTTTTCAACATGGCAAACCGCATATGAGGGGCAACCGTCGCAACCGAATTCCTTTTTCTTAACGCCCTTGCCGTTTGTTATAGCGTTAACAACGGCGATAAGGCAACCGAAAACAAAGAATCCGCCCGGAGCCTGCGAGAAGAAGGGAATAGTATAGTCCTTCATGAAGGGAATAGCCATGCCGAAGAAAGAACCTGCGCCTAAAATTTCGCGAACTGCTGCCATGGAGAGCAGGGCAACAGTGAATCCGATACCCATGCCAAAGCCATCAAGAGCGGAATGGAAAATGTTGTTTTCACGGGCGAACATTTCGGCGCGGCCGAGTATGATGCAGTTAACAACGATTAGCGCCAAATATGTTCCGAGCGAGTCATACATATTGGGAACATATGCGTGCATTATCATCTGAACCATTGTAACGAAGCCTGCGATAACAACGATATAGCAGGGGATTCTTACGGTGTCGGGGATTATTTTTCTAAGAGCGGAAATCGCAATATTAGAACAAATCAAAACAACTGCGGCGGCAAGACCCATACCTAAAGCCTTGGTTGCCGAATCGGTCATCGCCAAGGTGGGGCAGGTGCCGAGAACGAGAACGAAAACAGGGTTTTCCTTTAAAAGGCCGTTAATTAAAACCGATAAATATCCTTTTTTCATTATGCGGCCTCCTTTGCTGTTGCTGAAACGATGTTCAAGGCTGTGAACGCATCCAAAATAGCCTCTTTAAATGCTCTTGAGGAATAGGTAACGCCCGAAACAAGGTCGGTGCCCGCGAGGGTTGCATCCTTGCCGATATAGGTCGAGGGATAGGCCTCGGGGAGCGCCTTGCTATCGCTATAAGCAGTAATTTGAATGTTTTTGATGAGAAGGGCGCTGTCTATGCCAACAGTGATAAGCATATAGTCTTCGCTATACTGCGATTTGGTGGCAAGAGTAACTGCGTAGCCCGCGCCTGCAGTGTCCTTATAAATAGAGGTAACGGTTTCGGGAACATTCTCGGTGAGTGAGATTTCCTCGAAATCCTCAGCATCGGGCAAAACAACAATTAAAGATTCTCTGATAGCAGCCTTTTTAGAGTTCTCAATAACGGGAGCTGTTATGAAGTTAACAAGTGCGAGGAGGATAGAAACAACAAGACAAATTGAGAATAAAACAACGGTGCTTTTAACATATTTGTTCATTATTTAGCACCTCCGAGCGGTTTTTTAACTGTCCACTTTTCAATATAAGGGGTCAGTATGTTCATAAAGAGAATCGAGAAGGAAACGCCTTCGGGATATCCGCCCCATTTGCGGATAATGAGGGTTATTAAACCGCAACCAAAGCCGAAGATAAGACGACCGTTTTTGGTGATGGGGGTTGTTGAATAATCGGTTGCCATAAAGATAGCGCCGAGCAAAAGACCGCCGGTTAAAACCGAAGGAACTGCGGGCAAGCCGAAAACATAGCAGCCGAGGAAAACTGTGCCGATAAAGGCAACGGGTGCATGCCAGGTTATAACATGGCGAGCAAGCAAATAAACGCCGCCGATTATAAGAGCGAGAGAGCAGGTTTCGCCGATACAACCTGCATAACGACCAAGCATAAGCTCGGTTGTATCAGGCAAAAGGCGAGCGGCGCCGTTTTTGATGAATGCCAAGGGTGTTACCGAAGCAACGGTGTCAGCAGGGTAGTGGAACACGGTCATAGTGCTGCTGAAGGAAAGAAGCATCATAACGCGTGCGGTAATTGCGGGGTTGGCAAAGTTTTGACCAATGCCGCCGAAAAGGCATTTAACAACGATTATTGCAAATGCTGTTCCAACAACCAACTGCCAAATAGGCAGCGAAACGGGAACATTGAGGGCAAGTAAAATACCTGTTACAACAGCCGAAAGGTCATAAACGGTGTTTTCTTTCTTGGTTATAAGTGTGAATAGGTATTCACATAAAATTGCGGTTGCAACGCTTGTTGCAATTAAAAGGAAAGCGCGGAAGCCAAATAAAAACACAGAGGCAATCATTATGGGGCAAAGCGCTATAATAACATCGAGCATAACGCGGGAAGTTGTGTTTTTAGAGCGAATATGCGGAGATGTTGAAACTATGAGTTGACTCATTTTGAAGCCTCCTTTTCTTTGGCATCGCGAAGCATAACCTTTGCAAGCTTATTGCGCTGTACAAGGGGTTGCTTGGTCGGGCAGGTGTAGGAACAGCAACCGCATTCCATACAAAGGTTAACCTTAAGTTCTTCAAGTGCCTTTGTGTCATGGTTGCGATAAGCCTTTGAAATTAAAACGGGGTTTAAAAGAAGCGGGCACTGCGAAATGCATTTGCCGCAACGGATGCAGGGGGTTGTTTTGGGCTCGGTTGCATCCTTTTCATCAAGAGCTAAAATAGCGTTGTTGTTTTTAAGAACGGGCATATCCAAATCGTTGACCGCAATACCCATCATAGGACCGCCATATAAAATCTTTTTAGGCTCGCCCTTGAAACCGCCGCAAAACTCAACAACATCGTTAACGGATGCGCCGATGGGAGCAATAACATTGGTGGGCTCGTTAATTGCCGAGCCATCAAGGGTTATGCACTTGCTGACAACGGGCATACCAGTGAGCATGTATTTTGCTATAGCGGCAAGTGTTGTGCAGTTAATAACAATAACGCCAACATCGATAGGAAGCTTGCCTTCGGGAACGATGCGTTTTAAGGTGTTGTAAATAAGCACCTTTTCGCCGCCCTGCGGATAAAGCGAAGATAGCGCTTTAACCTTAACATAGGGAAGGTCGGCGGTTTTCTCATTCAAATGAGAAATACACTGCGGCTTATTCTTTTCGATGCCGATGATAACATTGTTAACATTTAAGAACTTGTTAAGCGCTTTAATGCCTTCAACAATATAATCGGATTCGTTCATCATTGTGTAGGTGTCACTTGTTATATAAGGCTCGCATTCAGCGCCGTTTATAATAACGGTGTCAACTCGCGAGGTGTCCTTAATATCGAGCTTAACGGAGGTGGGGAAGCCTGCTCCGCCAAAACCAACCACACCGCTGTTTTTAACCGCGGCAATGAATTCATCATAGTTTTCAACCTTAACGGGTGCAAGGTCGGGGCAGGTTGTCATTTCGCCGTCAGAGGCAATAACGATGGCGGGGGAATAGGAACCGTTTGTTAGCTGAACCGGTTCGATAGCCTTAACAACGCCCGAAACGCTTGCATGAATCGGCGCGCTGACATAACCACCTTCGGTTGCAATAACCTGACCAACGGTTACATTGTCGCCAACCTTTACACAAGGAACGGCGGGCGCACCTATGTGCTGTTGCGTGGGTATAGTTACTGTGGTAGGGGGTGTCATTACTTTAACGGGTTTGTTAGCTGTGTGTTTGCGATGAGGAGTCCTCACTCCCGAAAGAGAAAAACGAAACATAAGATCACTCCTGAATATACTACAATATCTTAAATTATATAATATATATATACATTTTGTCAATCATACACCTGTGCAAAATGTGTTGAATTTTATTCTTTTAGGTCGTATAATGGGCGTATATCTTTAAACCGAGGTTATTTATATGCTCAAACGATTCTTATCGCTCATGATTGCGGTTTTTATGGTTGCATTTTGTCCTAAAACCTTTGCAGTCGCTAACGATAAAACGCACTATATTGCTTATCCCGCCGATATGGAGTTGCTCTATCAATATCCCGAAGACACCTTCTATTTAGTCGGGGATATTTATCTTGAAGACCCTTGGCAGGTGTGCTGTCCCACCAATGATAAGCCCTTTAGCGGCACCTTGGATGGTCAAGGTTATGCGATTTATTATGCGGCCTCGGCTTCCGATGCCGAAGCGGTTGCGCTTTTCGGTTATCTAACGGGAACTGTTAAATCCCTAACGGTTGCAAGGGCCGAAATTAAAGCAACATCTAAAGATGCCGTTGTTGCAGGTATTGCCGCATATAATTACGGAAGCATCACTGATTGCAAATTCGATGGAAAGATTTATAAAGCGAATGAAGAGCTTTTCGGTGTAGGAATATGTGGGGTAAATAAAGGAAGTATCAGTAATTGCATTGATAAAACGGCAAAGCCGCAAACCTCATCAACGCCCGCTTTGGGTGGAGATGTTAGTTCTCATAAACCGAACGAAAACCCTCAAGTAGAAAACCCGATTTCAAGCACATCTTCCACATATAGTATAATTACCCAAATTGACCATAACAATTCTTCAGAAACGATTAGCAAACCGCAAGTTCCCGAAGATGATAGGCAAAATGCCGTTGAATATTTTGATGAACTGAACAGCAAGCCCAAAGAAAGAGCGAGCGGCGCAGTTACGATTATTGTTTGCTCTATTGCCGCGGTTGCTTTAGCGGTTGTTTTTGCAGGTTCGCTTTATCAAGAAATCAAGGCGAACAAGCGAGAAAAACTTAAAAACAAGGCTGAAAATGATAAAGAATAACGAACAAAAAACGGTGCTTCCATAGAAGCACCGTTTTTAATTTTATTCTGTGCGGAGCGCAACAACGGGGTCTTTTTTAGCGGCACTTCTTGAGGGAATAAGTCCCGAGAAGAGCGTTAGACCAACGCTTATTGCGATTAAGATTAGCGCAGCAGGAAGCGGCAAAATTGCACTTAAGTTGTTGATGCCGGTTACCGAATGCAAAATTAGGTTGATGGGGATGCATAGCAAATAGGTAACAACAACGCCTAAAAGACCTGCAGTGAATCCAACAATCATTGTTTCAGCATTGAACATACTGGAAACATTGCGTTTCGATGCGCCGATAGCACGCAAAATACCGATTTCTTTGGTTCTCTCCTGTACCGAAATCAAGGTGATAACACCAATCATTATCGAGGAAACAACCAGCGAAATAGCAACGAAAGCGATTAAAACATAGGTGATAGCGTTGATTATGGTGGTTATCGAAGACATCATAAGTCCGAAATAATCGGTATATTTGATTTGCTTAACCTCTTCAACGGTTTTATTATATTCAGCAATAGTTGCCGTGATAATATCCTTGTTTTCGAAGGAAGAAGCAAAGATGTTAACCGTTGCGGGCGACTCTAAATCAACATGACCAACATTGATTAGGTTTTCCTCATAGGTTGATTCGGAGAACTCCATAATCTCATCATAGAAAACAGCGCATTCTTCGGCGGTGTATTTGGGGAGAGCATATTGGAATGCTGCGAGCAGCTGCGCCGAAGACATACCTGACATTTGCGCCTTAACCTGCTCGGCATACTGCGCCTTAACCTGCTCGGTAATCGACTGGGCGAAAATTTCCTTCAGTTCCTCATCCTTCATGGCTGCCAGATAGGCATTGAGCTCATCAGCGCCGATGTTCATTTGTGAGGACATTCCCTCGGCAAGGGCGGCTTCCATTTCGGCGCGGCTCATATTTCCGAGAATACCGTTAACCTGTTGTGCAAGGAAATCGGCATCAGGAATGCTGTTTATTTCGATATAAAGAGCGGATTTTTGCGCATTGGTCAATGTGTTAACATATGCGCGGAAATCGGCTTCTTTTTGCTCGTTGGTAAGGGTTCCGGTGTTGCTCTTGAAGGGGAGTCCCGAAATAACATCGGTGTGCGGGTTTTCGAGCTGCGCCTTTATAACGGCGGAGCCCTTTGCCTTATCAACCAAATAGTTGGTTAAATCCTTGGTGAATCCGATGCTGCCGGATAACATATGGGCAGTACTGTCCTTATTCGGGCGGATAATACCGCTTACCTTAAGAGTCATTGCGTTATCATAAAGATAGCGAAGTCCTGCCTCGGTTTCGCGCAAATCGTTATATATACCGGTTGCTTCATCATAAACAAAGCAGTCGGCGTTTAAAATGGTTTTATATTCGAGCGCGCAAATCTCTTCGTAGGACCACTTATATTCTTTGGAATCCAAAATGGTTCCGTTCATAGCGGCATCCATCAAAGCACCGAGCTCGTTTTCGGGCAAAAGACCGAGAGCATAAAGAGTTAGGTCGTCCAACTCATTGTTTTCATCCAAAACCAAAACGATTTCATCATAGCTGTTAGGCCAAGAACCGTAAACAACATCATACTGCTTGTATAAAAGGTCGTTTATCGGTGCGCCATCGTTGCCGGTCAAAAGCTCCTGCCATAAGCGGTTCGACATCATAGTCATTGAGGACATGGAAGACAAAGCGCCGCCCTGCGACATGGAGGTCATAGCCGACATATCGATGTTCATATATTTAAGGATAAGCTCCTGCATCAGCTGCTCGGTATCGGAGCGGATGATTTTGCCGTCGGTATTCTTGGTGTAAATAAGCATATCGAGGTTATAACCATACTGAATACCACTAACGGCGCTATAAAGTTCGGATTTTGGGTCGCTCATTTTTTCCATGAGGAATTTCTTGAACGAAACGAGGTCGTTTTCGCTCTCCTCAAGGCTGTTGAGCGCATTAACAATGTCATAAATTGCTGATTTTTTATAAACGGCATCATCTTCGTGGTCAACCGAATCGGATTTAAGATTCATAAATGTTTCCATCAAAGCCGAAAGCTCAACCGTTGTTGCCTCAATGGTTAGGGGATAGGAAGAAAGGGTGCTTTCCTGAACATCGTTGATATAGGTTGTCATACCCTGCGAAACGGCTAAAATCAAAGCAATTCCTATAATGCCTATCGAGCCTGCAAAAGAGGTGAGTGCTGTGCGTCCCTTCTTAGTGAAGAGGTTTTTCAGCGAAAGCATAAACGAGGTGCCGAAGGACATGGAAGGTTTCTTAACCCTTTTCTTTTTCGTTTTGGCCTCTTCGATTTTAAGGTTTTCCTCTATGGCGGCGTTCTTTTCTTCTTCGCTTAAAGGAGCGGAGTCGTTTATGATTTTTCCATCGAGCATACGAATAATGCGCGAAGAATATTCTTCAGCCAGCTCGGGATTGTGGGTTACCATTATGATAAGGCGGCTTTCGGAAATCTTCTTGAGGATTTCCATAACCTGAACGCTGGTTTGGGTGTCAAGTGCTCCTGTAGGCTCGTCGGCAAGAATGATATCGGGGTTGTTAACAAGTGCACGGGCAATAGCAACGCGCTGCATTTGACCGCCCGACATTTCGTTAGGCTTCTTCTTAAGCTGGTCGCCGAGGCCAACCTCTTCAAGTGCCTTGATAGCTCTTGCGCGGCGCTCATGCTTTGAAACGCCCGAGAGGGTTAAAGCGAGCTCAACATTTTGCAAAACCGACTGATGGGGGATAAGGTTATAGCTTTGGAATACGAATCCGATAGAATGGTTTCTATAGGTATCCCAATCGCGGTCCTTAAACTCCTTTGTGGATTTTCCGTTTATGATTAGGTCGCCATCGGTGTATTTATCGAGTCCTCCGATAATATTGAGCAGGGTAGTTTTGCCGCAACCCGATTGACCAAGTATTGAAACAAATTCGTTTTTGCGGAAATCGAGAGAAACGCCTTTAAGTGCCTCAACCGATGTGTCGCCCGCGGAATATATTTTGGTTATATTTTTAAGTGTGAGCATACAGCACCTCCATAATTAATTTATTATATCACACCTTTATGAATAATGTGTTAATATTTGGTAATGTTTTTTGTGTATAAAATAACGCAATAATTGACATATAGGCGATTTTGTTGTAAAATACATAGGTAATTTGTAAATGTAAAAATTTTTTGTTTCGCATTTTTTCAGGAAAGAAGGGTTAATCGTGGCAATTTCTATCAAAGAAGTTAACTCGAAAAAAGAGCTTTGGAAGTGGGTTAGATTCCCCAACAAACTTTATAAGAACAATGAATATTATGTTCCGTTTTTAGGCGTTGATGAATTTGAAACTTTCTCAAAAGAAAAAAACGCTGCCTATGAATTTTGCGAAACAAAGTTGTTTTTAGCTTATAAGGATAATGAAATCGTCGGAAGAATTGCAGGTCTTATAAACCATGCTTACAACAAAAAGTGGAATAAAAACTGCATTCGTTTTACGCGTTTTGACTTTATCGATGATTTTGAGGTTTCTCAAAAACTTTTTGATAGCGTTGTTGCTTGGGGCAAGGAGAGGGGACACACTGAAATCATGGGTCCCATCGGCTTCACCGATATGGACCACGAGGGCATGCTTGTTGAAGGTTTCGAAGAATTCAATATGTCGATAACCTTCTATAACCATCCTTATTATATAACCCATATGGAGCGTTTAGGCTTAAATAAGGATATTGACTGGATTGAGTATAAGATAACCGTTCCTACCGAGGTTGATCCCCGAATTGAGCGTATTTCCAATAAGATTATCGAGAAAAAAGGCTTTGATGTCGTAACATATAAAGACCGCAAAGTGCTTCATGTCGATGCACTCGAGGCATTTAAGATTATTGACGTAGCCTTCTCCAAATTATACGGAACCGTTCCGCTTACTCCCGAAATTATCAAAAATACCGTTGCCGCTTATATTCCCCTTGTAAATTTGGATTATGTTTGCTCGGTTAAGGATAGCGAGGGTAAAATTATCGCCTTCGGCGTTTTGGTGCCTTCAATCGCAAAGGCTTTAAAGAAATCCGATGGAAAAATGTGGCCCTTCGGCATCGTTCGTATGCTTAAGGCTTTGAGGGGCAAAAACGATACTCTCGAAATGTTCTTTGTTGCCGTTGAGCCTGAATATCAAATGCAGGGATTACCCGCCATTATAATCAGCACATTAACAAAGAAAATCATTAAAAACGGTGTTCGTTATTGCGAAACAGGCCCGATGCTTGAAACCAATTCAGCTGTTCACAGTATGTGGCGCCACTTTGAAAAAAGGCAGCATAGACGCCGCCGTTGCTGGATAAAAACCATAGACTAAACGAAATCCGAAAAGGTTCGCCTTTTCGGATTTTTATTGTTGACAATGCATTTTCTTGTTGATATAATACTATTTGTTCAAAATGAATATGCGGATGTGGCGGAATAGGCAGTTTTATGAACAAGCGCGCCCGATGGGCGAAGAAGCGAAGTTCATAAACGTGCAGCGGTCGAAATTTTAGGCGGCAGGCAATAAAATTTCGGGAACCGCAAATGTCACGCGGAGCGCGGATGACATTCCGCGTTTAAGAGATTGAACAATTTTTTATAACAGTTGAATATGCGGATGTGGCGGAATAGGCAGACGCGCTAGATTCAGGTTCTAGTGAGAGCAATCTCATGTGGGTTCAAGTCCCTTCATCCGCACCATTTTTCAAAAGAACTAACCGTTTCGGTTAGTTCTTTTTTTGCGAAAAAGCGTTTTTTATGCACTAAATATAGTGTATAACACCGATATGTAACAAATTGTCACATATTATAGGCGGTTTTGTAGTAATATAATTAATGAGATAGCGTAATTTTCGAACTAATAGTTCGATTCTCCTCAAGATTATGCTTTCGATACCAATTTTAACTTTTTGGGGGTTAATATTATGAAAACTGCTATGAAACACATTAATGCAATTTTTGCAGGTATTATGGTTGTTGCTTTCTTCCTTCCTTCCCTTCGTTTCCATCAGCATGGGCGGCTTTGGCTCTGTAAGCTTTAGCTACTTCAAGCTTCTCACCGAGGGTAATGGAGATGGCGCTCTTTGGATGTTCCTCATCCTCATTGGCGTTGTTGCTCTTGGTATCAATGGCTACATCGCTGCTATTGCTAAGTATGGCAAGTACATAAACATTGCTGCTCCTGTAGTAATCGTTTTCTCCGCTTTCATGGCTATGGATGGCGGTCTCAACTATGCTGGCTTCGGTTTCTGGCTCATCGTTATCGCTGCTGTTCTTGCTGCTGTTGTTGCTGTTATTAAGCTTCTCGGCCTCAAGGGCAACCCGGTTTTCGATGCCGTTAACGACGGTGAATAATTAATTTTTTAGTATCACGCGTATAAGTTGAGGAGAAATAGCGTATTACTTATTTTTGGGCGCTCGCAATCGCGGGCGCTCATTTTTTATGTATATTGATATATAAAATAGTAGAAAAAACTTGACTTTAATACTTTAGTGTGATAAAAGTTATATGTATTATATACCTATTAAATAGGTTTGGAGGAAAAAATATGAAAAAAGCATATGTTAAAAATGCGTTGACCATTGTCGTCGTTCTCGGCGTTTTGGCAACAGCTATAACCGTTGCTGCAACGGGAGTGACAACAACTGCAACCTTGTGGGCAATGCTTCCGCCCATCGTTGCTATTTGTCTTGCACTTATCACTAAGGAAGTTTATTCCTCGCTTTTCTTCGGCGTTGTTGTAGGTGCTATACTTGCTTGCGGCGGAAACGGTGCAAAGGCGGTTGACCTTGTTATTAACGATGGTCTTATTTCCGCAATTTCGGGAACCGCCGGTATTTTCTTGTTCTTGGTTATTCTCGGAACAATAGTTGCGCTTGTTAACAAGTCGGGCGCTTCGGCTGCTTTTGGTCGTTGGGCACAAACCCACATTAAGTCCAGAGCAGGTGCTCAGTTGGCAGCATTCGTTTTAGGTGTTCTCATCTTCATCGATGACTATTTCAACTGCTTAACCGTTGGTTCGGTTATGAAGCCCGTTACCGATTCGCACAGAGTTTCTCGTGCAAAGTTCAGCTACATAATCGATGCTACCGCTGCTCCTATTTGTATGATAGCTCCTATCAGCTCTTGGGCAGCTGCAGTTACCAGCTATACTGAGGGAACTGCCATTGAAGGTCAGGGCTTTGAATATTTCATCAAGGCAATTCCTTACAACTTCTATTCGCTTTTAACTATCGTTTTTGTTGTTGGAATTATATTCCTAAAGGCTGACTTTGGTCCGATGCGTCGTCATGAGATTAACGCTATTGAAAACGGCGATCTCTTCTCGACTGATGAGCGCGTTGAAACAACCGAATCCGAAACCAATCCCCGCGGTCGCGTTATCGACCTTATTCTTCCCATCGTTGTTTTAGTTTTGGTTTCTGTTGTTGGTTTAATCTATGTTGGCGGATTCTTCACCGCTGGCGCTTCCAAGGGCAACTTTGTTGAGGCATTTGCAGGAACTGACGCTACCGTTGGTTTGCCCTGGGGTGCTTTAATCGCCTTAATCTTTATCATCGGCTATATGCTCGTTCGCAAGCTTATAACCTTCAAGGGCGCTATGGATTGCATTCCGCTCGGATTCAAGGCTATGGTTCCCGCTATCACTATTTTAACACTCGCAACCTCGCTTAAGAATATGTCTAACGGACTCCTTAATGCTTCGGGTTATGTTGAAGCCTTAATGAAGAGTGAAGCAGCCCAGAATATGGCAGCATTCCTGCCCGCTGTTATCTTCGTTATTGCTTGCGTTCTCGCTTTCGCAACCGGAACCAGCTGGGGTACATTCGGTATTCTTATCCCGATTGTTTGCACTATGTTCAAGGTTGGCGACCCGATGCTCGTTATTTGTATGTCGGCTTCGCTCGCAGGCGCAGTTTGCGGCGACCATTGCTCGCCCATCAGCGATACAACCATTATGGCTTCCGCAGGTGCTGAATGCGTTCACGTTAACCACGTTTCAACTCAGCTTCCGTATGCTATCTCGGTTGCAGCAATCTCGTTAGTTTGCTACATCGTTGCAGGTTTTGTTAAGAACGTTTATATTTCCCTCGGCTTGGGCGTTGTTTTGGTAATCGCATTCTTATTGGTTATGCGCTCGTTAAACAACAAAAAGTCGGCTAAAGCCTAATAGAGATAAAAAAACAGCCCGAGAATTTCTCGGGCTGTTTTTTGTTTTGAATTTATTGCTTTCTATTGGTTGTTTTATTAAGTATTAAAACCGAAAGCATTATAATGATTATAACTGCGAAAATTCCTACCAAGCATTTTAAAATGATGGGCAAAGCGATTTTAAGCAGGGGGGTAAAACCTAAAAATTTCATATTATTATCCTCCTGTTATATAACCTGTAAAACGAGTTTCAGCAAAAGTCCGCCTGCGATAACCGAAGCGATTTGACCTGAAACATTAACGCCGATTGAATGCATGAGCAAGAAGTTTTGATTGTCTTCAGCAAGACCCATCTTATGAACAACACGGGCCGACATGGGGAATGCGGAAATTCCGCAAGCGCCAATCATCGGGTTAATCTTCTTCTTGGAGAAGATGTTCATAAACTTGGCAATTAAGATACCGCCGATGGTATCAAAGATAAATGCGAAGAGGCCAAGGCCTAAGATGAGAAGTGTATCGGGGGTTAAGAATTGGTCAGCCTGCATCTTGAATGCAACGGTAAGACCAAGAAGAATGGTTATAAGATTTGCGAGAGCGTTTTGGGCGGTTTCGGAAAGGGAATTAAGAACTCCGCATTCGCGAATGAGGTTACCGAACATTAAGAATCCGATAAGTGCAACCGAGTCGGGTGCGAAGATGCCGGTTATAACAGTAACAACGATGGGGAAGAGAATCTTGGTTGTTTTGGAAACCTTGGTGCCGGTGTAGTTCATTCTGATAAGGCGTTCCTTTTTGGTTGTCATTATCTTGATGATGGGGGGCTGAACAACGGGAACGAGTGCCATATAAGAATATGCGGCAACCATTATTGCGCCTAAATATTTAGAACCTAAGGTGTTTGCAACAAAGATGGATGTGGGACCGTCAGCTGCGCCGATAATACCGATGGATGCTGCATCCTTAATATCGAAGAAGAGGCAAGCAAGACCAAAGGTCAGGAAAATACCAAACTGCGCCGCCGCACCGAAAATCATCAGTTTCGGGTTGGTTAAAAGCGGTTCGAAATCAATCATCGCTCCGATGCCTATAAACAGCAAGAGCGGGAAGAGTTCGTTTGCGATACCTGCGTCAAATAATGTTTCGATGGTTTCAACAGCGCCCGATTTAGGCAGGTTAACAAGAATTGCGCCGAAGCCCATGGGAAGTAAAAGGGTGGGTTCCATATTTTTCTTGATAGCAAGATAAATAAGCAAACCGCCGATTATCCACATAACAACGGGGCGCCATTCGATGTTAGCAACATTGCCGAAAACATCCTTAATGAATTGCTCCATTTAGATAACTCCTTATTAAATTATTTCCTATATTATACAGTATTGCCGATGAATTTACAACATTATTTTCAAATAAAGTATAATTTATTATTTACTTTTTTATTGTGATACGCTATAATCGAAATAACAAATTTTAGGAGTGTTTTATTTTGGCTATTAATCTTTGTGAAAAAGTTGATGTTCGTTATGAAGCCGATGTTGTAGTAGTTGGTGCAGGTGTTGCAGGAACAGCTGCCGCTATCGCAGCTGCACGCGGCGGAAAAAGAACACTGCTTATCGAAAGAAGCGGTTGCCTTGGCGGTTTGGTAACAAATGGCCATGTTTCTCCGTTCGATGCCTTCAAGGATACCAAAGGCAAAACCTTCGGCGGTATTGCTCAGGAAATCGTTGATAGAATGGTTGAACTTCAAAATCGCGTAGGTTGCCCCAACAGTCCTGCTAAAAGAGTTGGCCCCCATCTCTTTAAGGTTGCTCTTTTGGACCTTGCTATTGAGGCAGGAGTTCGCATTTTATTCCATGCGGATTTAATCAAAACCATCGCTGAAAACGATGAAATAACCAATATAATTATTCATACAAAATCCGGCATCGAAGCTGTAAGCGCGAAGATGTTCATCGATGCAACCGGTGATGGCGATATGTTTGCCGACGCAGGCGAGGAATTTGTTATGGGATGCGAAGCTGAATCGGGCACCGAATTGCGCACTGCAGGCTTCGACAAAATGCATTTCGATATTAACTCTTCGAGCAAATATGACTGCGATGAGGTTAAGGATATTCTTGCCGTTCAGCCCTGCTCGGTTATGTTCTCGATGGGTAATGTTGATATGGCTCAAAACCCCATTAAATATAACAACAAAAATCTTAAGTTCGAGGATTTGGGTATTGATAGAGATGAGTTCTTCTCTCTTGAATATGCTGGAACCGTTGGTTTCGAAGAGAACGGCGATTTAATTCCGCTTCCGCAGGGTAGAATTCTTTTCTTCCCGTCGGGCAGACCCAACGAACTTATTGTTAATATGTCCCGCGTAATCGGCGTTGACGGAACCGATGCTGTTGCTCTTTCGGAAGCATCCGTTATTGCTCATAAGCAGGTAGTTTATCTTGCCGATTTCTTAAAGCGCTATGTTCCGGGATTTGAAGATAGCTATCTTATTGAGTCGAGTAACATTTTAGGTGTTCGCGAAACAAGAAGACTTGTTGGTCAATATTTCCTTAAGGGAATTGAGGCTATCGAATGCAAGCATTTCGATGATGAAATCGCCTGCGGTTCTTACATAATCGATATCCATGATCCCTTCGGCAAGGGTCGCGCTTTGGGCGGTCCTATCCATGGCGAATCCTATGGTATTCCTTATGGCTGTATTGCTCCCAAGACCATAAAGAACCTTCTCGTTTGCGGAAGATGTATTTCGGTTGACCATATTGCTCATTCCAGCACCCGAATTCAGGGCACCTGCGTTATGACAGGTCAGGCAGCAGGCGCTGCAGCAGCCGTTGCTCTCGATACCAACACAACCGTTCAAACCGTTGATGTTCAAAAGGTTCGCGAGGCGCTGAGAAACGATGGCGTTTTGCTTCGTCAGTAATCAATAAATAAAAAAGACACCCTATGAATTTAGGGTGTCTTTTAATTTTATAAAATTGTTCCGCCGCCGATAACAATATTGCCATCATATAAAACAACCGCCTGACCTTTCGAAATTGCCCTTTGCGGGGCATCGAAGGTTATAAAAACGGTGTTATCATCGTTGACGGTTATGGTTGCGGGTTGTTCTTTTTGGTTATAGCGAATTCGCGCGTTAGCTCTAAAGGTTTTAGGCGGAGTTTTGAAGGCAATCCAATTAAAATCGTTTGCGGTCAGTTGCGTTGAAAACAGTTCTTCGTTTGAACATAACACAACATTGTTATTTACCGTATCCTTTTCGCAAACATACATTGGAGCGGGCAGGGCAAGCCCCAAGCCTTTTCGCTGACCGATGGTGTAGCGAATAATGCCTTTATGAGTGCCGAGTTTTTTGCCAGTTTTATCAATGAAATCGCCATCAGGATAGGTTTTGCCCGTTTGCGCTTCGATAAATGCGGCATAGTCGCCGTCAGGCACAAAGCAAATATCTTGGCTATCGTGTTTTTTAGCGTTAATAAAACCGTTTTCTTCGGCTATATTTCGGGTTTGCTCCTTTGTTAGAGAGCCGAGCGGGAAAAGAGTGTGCGCCAGCTGCTCTTGGGTTAGCGAAAACAAAACATAGGACTGGTCCTTGCTGTCATCAAGCGCCTTTTTCAACAAATAACGCTCGCCGCTTTTTTCAATTCTCGCATAATGACCCGTAACGATATAATCAAACTCCATCTCTTTCATTTTATCAAAGAAACGCTGGAATTTAATGTAGCGGTTGCAGTCGATGCAGGGGTTGGGGGTTGCGCCAACCTCATATGCCTTAATAAAGCGGCTGATAACCTCATCCTTAAAATCGGCTGTTAGGTTGAAAATATGAAAAGGCATACCGAGCTTATCGGCAATTTCGTTTGCATCTCGAATATCATCGAGCGAACAACAGGTGTTTTCATCGCCCAAAATATCCTCGCCGCGATATAGCTTCATGGTTGCGCCGGCGCAGTCATATCCCTCTTTAACGCAAAGATATGCCGCAACGCTTGAATCAACTCCGCCGCTCATGGCGATAAGCGCTTTTTTCATATAATCACCTCCGCTTTTACCAGTGTATTTTATCACACGGAGCATGATTAGTCAATCAGTGAGCTATGTTAAAATAGTGGAAAACAACTTAATTATAGAGCAAACCGCTATGCCGCAAAGGGTTGGTATCGCGGCGGATAAAAAGGTCCATTTTAGGCTGCCCGTTTCTTTTTTTATGGTTAATAAGGTTGTTGAGCATGGCCAATGCATCAGCGAGAAGGCAATAAAGCAAATGGCGGTTGTTATAGTCCATCCGTTTTGCAAGAGAATATCCTTTATTGCCGAAATGCTTTGAATATCGCTTAAGGAGCCGTTTGAGAGGTAAGCCATAATGGTTAACGGCAAAACGATTTCGTTGGCAGGAAAGCCTAAAATAAAGGCGGTTAGTATAACTCCGTCAAGCCCTATTATCTTGGCAAAGGGGTCTAAAAAATTAGAGCAAAGCGAAAGCAGCGACTGATTATTATAATTTGCATTCGCCATTATCCAAATAAAAATTCCCGCAGGAGCGGCAACTAAAACCGCTCTTCCTAAAACGAATAATGTGCGGTCAAAAATCGACCTTATAATAACCTTGCCGATTTGCGGGGTTCGATAGGGCGGCATTTCAAGGGTGAAGGATGAGGGGATTCCTTTGAGCAGCGTAGCCGATAGCAAACGAGTTATCAAGAGGGTCATAACTATTCCGAAAACTATAACCGCGCTTAAAATAATTGCCGATAAAAAACTGCTTTCGGTTTTAGCGGCGCCCCCCAAAAAGAAAATCGTTATTATGGTTATAAGAGCGGGGAAGCGCCCGTTGCAGGGAACAAAATTGTTTGTGATTATGGCTAATAATCGCTCTCTCGGCGAGTCGATTATCCTTGCGCCAACAACCCCTGCCGCATTACATCCGAATCCCATACACATCGTTAAGGCTTGCTTACCGCACGCGTTACATTTTTTTAAGGGTTTATCAAGGTTATATGCGATTCGCGGGAGGTAGCCAACATCTTCGAGCAGCGTGAAAAGCGGAAAGAATATTGCCATTGGCGGCAGCATAACTGCGACAACCCAAAACAGCACCTTGAGCATACCGTCGCATATTATTCCGCGCAGCCAAGCGGGCGCCGCCGCAAGAAGAGCTTCCACCTTTCTCAAAACTGCGTTCAAAAAATCGCTGATAATCATGCTGGGATAGTTTGCGGCGGTAATGGTTATCCAAAATATTAATGCCAAAAACAGCAGCATAACAGGGTAACCGATAAACTTGCCCGTTAGAATCTTATCGATTCTTCTATCTAAAATATCATAGGGCTTTGAATCGGTTTTGATGCAGTTTTTTGCGATTTTCTCGGCTGATGATATAACCGAACAAGCGATTGTATCTTTGATTTTTTCTTCGGTTAATCCAAGCTTTAGAAAATCATCCTTTATTTCTTTAAGGCAGTTATTTATTTCGATGTCTTCCAAAATGGAGAAGTTTAAAAATTTTTCGCACTCATCCAGTAACGATTTATCAGGCGCGAGCAGTTGCAAGCATAGCCAGCGACTGTTTATTCTATTGTTCGTGATTTTTTTAACTATTGGTTTTAGCTTCGCGATTGCGCCTTCAATCTCTTCGGTATAATTAAGCGTGAAAGGGGAGGAGTCGCGCTTATATGCCATAACATCATCAATCGCTGCCGTTAGTTTCCCAATCTCTTTTTTATTTCGGGCGGAAATTCCTATAACGGGCACGCCAAGGCTTTGCGATAGAGCGTTTAAATTTATAAGTATGTTTTTCTTTCTTGCCTCATCCATCAAATTAACGCATACTATTGCATTTTTTTGGATTTCGATGGTTTGCAGCACTAAATTCAAATTTCGTTCAAGACAGGTTGCATCGCAAACAACTACAGTAACTGCGGCATCCCCGAAACATATGTAGTTTCGCGCAACCTCTTCTTCGGCTGAATGGGCAAATAGGGAATAGGTGCCCGGTATATCAACAATATAATAGGTGTTATCCTTATATTTGTAATAGCCTGCGGCATTCGAAACAGTTTTCCCCGGCCAGTTGCCTGTGTGTTGCTTTAATCCCGTAAGGGAGTTGAAAATGGTGCTCTTGCCGACATTTGGATTGCCCGCAAGAACAACCTTAATATTATTGTTATTATCAATTTTTTTGTTTTTGAAAAGGGCGCTGCCAACTGAATTTTTGGTTAATCCCATTCTATTTCGCCCCGTTCTTGCTAACCAAAACATCCTTGCAATCTTCGGCACGGATGGCTATAACTGCACCTCTTATTAAATATGCAGCGGGGTCGCCCAGCGGACTTTTGCCAACACATTCTATCTTTGTGTTTTCTATTAAGCCAATATCTTGAAAACGGCGGCGCATTGAACCTTTAATGTTGATTTTCTTAACCAACGCCTGCTCGCCGGGTTTAATATTATAAAGCGGAATGTATTCTTCCATAATAGTGTCACCTTCGATTTAGTATGGTTCTATTATTAGGCTATTCCTTTCTTTGTTATGATGATACTTTTTAATAAAAATAGGGTTATTTGTAATAATATAGAACTATATGAATATATTGCTTTTTTCGATAGCTGTGTTGCCTAAAGAGGTTAATTTTTCGCTAAAAAATTATGTGTGTTTCACCGCTTGATTTTGCGCAAAAAACTATTATATAATTTTTGCGAAAGGAATGATAGCAATGCAATTTATTGATGCATACAACAAGATTAAGAGAACCTTAAAAACCGCAAAGGCTGACAAAATCGAAGGGCATTTGGCAATTCAAATTAATTTAACCGATGCGGATGCAGGGGGAATAATGTATTTGGAGGTTGTTGACGGCAAATTATATGTTGAGCCTTATGATTATTTCGATAACGATGCGACGCTTGCGGTTAGCAGCAAGGACTTTATCGATATAATGACCTCGAAGCTTGATTTTGATAAGGCACTCGAAGAGGGAAGACTTGCGATTTACGGCGACACCCGGCGTGCGCTTCAAATTAAAACCTTAATCAAAAAGCCAACTGCTCGCAAGCCTGCTGCTAAAAAGGCAACTGTTGCAAAACCCGCTAAAAAGGGAACAACTAAATAAAAAAATATAGTTTAAAAAAACCGCGTTTTTGACGCGGTTTTTAATACTTTTCAAAGAATTTTATTCCACTTTTCCACAATCTCAAACCCCATATTTTGTGTATTGTTAAAAATTTTGTCACAAAATGTTTAAAAACTATTGAAAATTTTAGATTTTTTGGTATTATATACATAGCGACCCCAATTTTATCAAAGGAGAGATTCTAAAATGGACAAGTTCTTCAAAATTTCAGAACGCGGTTCCAACGTTAGAACTGAAATCATTGCAGGTCTTACTACATTCTTTGCAATGGCTTACATCCTGATTGTTAACCCCAATCAGATCGTTGGCTTCAGTTTCGGCGTTCCCGGAATTTCGCAAATCTGGAACTCCGTTTACGTTGCAACCATCGTTGCTACCGTAATCGGTACACTTCTTTATGCATTCTATGCAAAGCTACCTTTTGCACAGTCGTGCGGAATGGGTCTTAACTCATTCTTCTTTGTTTCCTTTGTTCTTCCCGAAGTATTAAAGGGCGACAAGGGCAACACAATTGCCGGATATCAGACTGGTTTGGTTATAATCCTCGTTTCGGGTATTATCTTCCTTCTCCTTTCTATCACCGGTGCACGCGTTTATATTGCAAAAGCAATGCCTGATTGCATTAAAAAGGCTATTCCTGCAGGTATCGGTCTTTTCATTGCATTCATCGGTTTCCAGAATGTTGGCATCGTACAGGACAACCAGTACACATTAGTTCAGTTCGTTAAGCTTCAGGGTGTTAAGTGGGCTGCTGTTGCTCCCGCAGTTATCGCTCTTGTTGGCTTCGTTATTATTGCTATCCTTTCCAAGCTTAAGGTTAAGGGTGCTGTTTTACTCGGCATTCTTGCTACCACCGTTATTTACTATCTTGCAACTTGGACTACTCCGAGCTTTGATATGGCTTCGGCAACCGAGCCCTTCAAGGATTTCGCAAAGATCGGTATCACCGGCGTATTCAAGATTGATTCTTGGAAGAACGCATTCGGTGGTGAAGCTCTCGGCGGCATCTTCTCCGCTATCATGCTCGTTGTAACCTTCTGCCTCGTTGATATGTTCGATACCATCGGAACCCTCTATGGTACCGCTTCTGAGGCTGATATGCTCGATGAGAACGGCGACCCCGTTGATGTTGACAAGGCTATGACTTGTGACTCCGTTGCAACCGTTGCTGGTGCTGTTTGCGGTACCTCCACCGTTACAACCTTCGTTGAGTCGGCTTCCGGCGTTGCTGCAGGCGGTAGAACCGGTCTTACCAGCTTGGTAACCTCTATCTGCTTCGCACTCTGCCTCTTCTTATCTCCGATTGCAAGCATCATTCCTTCCGCTGCAACCGCTCCCGCTCTTATCTTCGTTGGCGTTCTTATGATGAAGAACTTTGCTAAGGTTGATATGGATGATATGAGAAGTGCAGTTCCTGCATTCCTCACCTTCGCTATGATGCCCCTTACTTATTCCATTGCTAATGGTATCGGCATCGGCGCTATCGCATACACTCTTATTACCTTATTCACCGGTAATTACAAGAAGAAGGACATCGCAGTTACTATTATTGCTCTCCTCTTCGTTTGCAAGTTTGTATTCGGTACTATGTAATAAAAATAGGCACCCCTCGGAAAACCGAGGGGTGTTTTTTTATTTTGCGAAAATATAGGGTAGGGGGCTAACCAAAAAATAACCCTCCTTTTCGAATCCCCGAGAAAAAAGAAAAACCCGAAACACTCAAAAGAGTATTTCGGGCTTTTGGTGACCCATCGGGGATTCGCTACGCCGCTGTCGCGCCTACACGCCCACGTCGGCGAAAACAATTATTAATTGTTTTCTTCCGCAAATCAAAGATTTGCTCCCTCCTTTTCGAATCCGCTAATTTTTTGCAAAAAAATAAAGACATCACGCAAAAACGCGTAATGTCTTTATTTGGTGACCCATCGGGGATTCGAACCCCGGACACCTTGATTAAAAGTCAAGTGCTCTACCGACTGAGCTAATGGATCATCGATTACCGACCAAGTTATTATATCAATAGATAACACGATTGTCAAGCATAAAACAAAGATTTTTATGAATTTGCTTATTGACAACATATAAAATATATGATAAAATATCATTCGCTGTGGAGAGGTGTCCGAGCGGTTTAAGGAGCTGGTCTTGAAAACCAGTGACTCGTAAGAGCCAAGGGTTCGAATCCCTTCCTCTCCGCCACCTCATAAAACAAAATATGCGTCTAATTAACGCTGCCATGGAGTAGTACTCAAGTTGGTGACGAGGCACCCCTGCTAAGGGTGTAGGTCGGGTAACCGGCGCGAGAGTTCGAGTCTCTCCTACTCCGCCATAAGCTAAAAGCACTGTCGTAAGACGGTGCTTTTGGTTTTTCTGTGAGGTTTTTACGATTTCTTTCGTGTAATTAGTGAAATGCATTTCAAAACGAATGAAAGGAGTGGCGAAATGGAGAAAGACAACCTAAATTACAAGCGGTTTTGCGAAGATGGTGATGAGCAGGGACTTGTTGAGATAATAAAAGCACATAACAACGGACTAATTCTTTATCTTAACAGCATTGTTGGTAATATAAGTATTGCCGAAGAGTTAGCCGAGGATACCTTTGTGCATCTCGTAATAAAGAAACCCAAGAATAAGCAAAAAGCCTCATTTAAAACCTGGCTTTATACAATCGCTCGCAATAAGGCAATTGATTACCTGAGAAAGGTTAAAAAGAAGGATGAACTACCGTTATCGGAGATAGAGGATATTTGTGCAGGCAATGACACCGTTGAGGCAGCGTATTTTGGCGATGAAAGAAAACGAATTATCTATCAAAATCTTACAAAACTTCCTGCCGATTATCGCAATGTAATATGGCTATATTATTTTGAAGGCTTTAAATGCGATGAAGTAGCCATTTTGTTTGGCAAGAACACCCACGCCGTTGAAACGCTTCTTCATCGTGCGCGTAATGCATTAAAAAAAGAACTCGAAAAGGAGGGTTATATTCATGAAGAATTATGAGGAAATGTCCAACAGCGTTTTAAAACGCATTGAAACCTATAAAACACACAAATATATAAAGGTTAGCAAAAATATTCGCGTTGCTTTTTTGGCCTCCTCACTTTGCATAGTTGTGCTTGCAGGATTTTTTGCATTTGGCAAAGGCCCAGCATCACAAACAAATAATTATGATTATTTATTAGATTATAGTTACACCTATACACCCGAGCTTGTCGCTAGGATTAAGGAGTTAAAAGAGCAAGGGGACAAAATTGCTTGGGTTTATTATGATAATTCTATTTATTTTCAACTTCAGGGTTTGGAAGAGAAATATATAGAATCTTTGGCTTTGGGAAAAAGACTTGGCTGTGCTGATAAATTCACAGGCGCTTATGAGAACAATGCATTTGAGTTAAGCGGAGAGGTTTACACAGTGGAGGGCAATGATGAACTGCTTGTTATAAAATTAAATAACGGTGGTACGGTTGTTTTAAAAGAAGAATAACCTATCGTGGCGGGCGTCTTTGGATGTCCGTCTTTTTTATTGCGGGCAAAATTATTTTGTGGTATTATAAAAGAAAAATGCTTTGGGGGATAAATATGTCCATCGAAAAGGTTAAAGAATATTTTAAGGAATTTGGAATGGAGGATAGAATCAAAGAGTTTTCGGTTTCCAGCGCAACGGTTGACTTAGCGGCAGCCGCTCTTGGCTGCGAGCCTTGCCGAATTGCCAAAACTCTATCCTTTATGGTTGATGAAACTCCTGTTTTAATCGTTGCCGCAGGCGACACTAAAATTGACAATCCTAAATATAAAGCACAGTTTGCTACCAAGGCAAAAATGCTATCTTTTGATGAAGCGGCAACCCTTATCGGCCATGCCGTTGGCGGAGTTTGCCCCTTTGCCGTTAATGAGGGCGTTAAGGTTTATCTTGATGAATCCTTAAAGCGCTTTGAAACCGTTTTTCCTGCCGCAGGCAGCAGCAACAGCGCCATTGAGCTGACAATTGCGGAACTCGAAAAATACTCGAACTTTGAATCTTGGGTTGATGTTTGCAAACTGCGCGATTAGTTAACTAAAAAATTTTAACCGAAAGAAGGTGAGGATTTTGGAGCGAATCGAAAAGCTTAAAGCCAAGGCTTTGGCGCTGCCGATGCAACCCGGCGTTTATATTATGAAAAACTCCGCCGGAGAGATAATTTATATTGGCAAAGCCAAGGTGCTTAAAAATCGCGTGTCGCAGTATTTCGGCGCGGGCAATCAACATACCCTAAAGGTTAAGAAAATGGTCTCGCAGGTCGAAGATTTCGAATATATTTTGTGCGACAGTGAGTTCGAGGCGTTCATTTTGGAATCCTCGCTCATCAAACAGCATAAGCCTAAATATAACATCCTATTAAAGGATGACAAAGGATATTTTTATATCAAGATAACGGGGGAGAATTGGCCGCGCATCCGTTCGGTTAAGCAAAAGGAGAACGATGGCTCCCATTATATAGGACCCTATAATTCGGGATTTGTTGTTAACCAAACCGTTAACGAAGCCAATAAAATATTTAAGCTCCCGCAATGTAGCCGCGCGTTTGGAAATAAATATGATAAGCCCTGTCTTAATTATCATATAGGATTTTGCACCGCTCCGTGCTGCAAGAAAATATCCCATTCGGATTATATGGAATGCGTTCGTTCCGCCATTTCGTTTATCAAGGGCGAAAACGGCTCCGCCATAAGCGATTTAACCGAGCGGATGGAAAAGGCTGCGGAGAATCTTGATTTTGAATTAGCCGCGCGCCTTCGCGATAGAATAAATGCCATAAAACGCATCAAGGAAAAGCAAAAGGTTATAACCTCCAATAACGAGCGTTATGATGTTATTGCAATGGTTTGCGAGGGCGAAAAATGCTGCATTTGTGTTTTGCAATATAATGCAGGTCATATGGAGGACTGCTCGCAATACCTGCTTGACAGTTGCGAAAACGATGCTCGCGTTCGTTATGAATTTATCCAAAGATATTATTCGGCGCGGGAGGATATCCCTCGCGTGATTCTTTGCGACAGTTTGCCCGAAGATAGCGATTTGCTTGCCGAGTGGCTCTCTAAAAATCGCGGCAGCAAGGTTGAAATTGTTGTTCCGCAAAAAGGCGAGCGCTATCATCTTGTTTCTATGTGCCGCAATAATGCCGCTGAATATATTTCTCAGCAAAGCAACCGCACGGGTCATCAAATGCAGGCGTTAACCGAGCTTGCTCAGCTGCTTGATTTGCAAAAGCCTCCCGAATATATCGAGGCATACGATATTTCCAACACAGCGGGCTTCGAAAATGTTGCGGGAATGACTGTGTTTAAGGATGGAAAACCCTTCAAGAGCGCATATAAACGCTTTAAGATAAAAACCTTTGCGGGTCAGGATGATTATGAATCCATGCGCGAGGTTTTAGAGCGCCGTTTCAACGAATATAGGAACAACGATACAGGCTATGGATTTGGCAAACTGCCCGATTTAATCCTGCTCGATGGCGGCAAGGGTCAGCTCAGCGCGGTTAAAGAGGTTTTAAACAAGATGGGCGTTAATGTGCCCGTTTTCGGTATGGTTAAGGATAGCAAACATAAAACGCGCGCGATTGCAGCCGATGGCGGGGATATTGTTATTAAGGCTAACCGCCGCGCCTATACATTGGTTGCAACAATTCAAGAGGAAACCCACCGCTTTGCGGTAGGCTATCATCATAAGCGCGCTAAAAAAAGCACCCTAAAATCCCGCCTTACCGAAATTAGCGGCGTTGGCGAGAATAGGGCAGCTTTATTGCTAAAGCATTTCAAAACCATAACCGCTATTTCGGATGCAACGGTTGATGAGCTTTTAAGCGTTAAGGGTATTACAGAGCCCGTTGCCAACAATATCTATAATTTTTTCCATAATTAGCATTTTCTTTGCAACCGCCAATAATATTTTTCGGTATTATTGGTGAGGAGAAGCAAAAGGAGGTTAACCATGGATGATAGCAAAATCGTGAATTTATATTGGGAGCGCGATGAAAAAGCCGTTGCCGAAACCGATATAAAATACGGAAGATATTTAAGAAAAATTTCTTTTAATATTCTATCGGCTGATGAGGATGTTAGCGAATGCGTTAACGATACCTATATGCGCGCTTGGAACACTATGCCGCAGCAGCGCCCTTCAAGGCTTGGCGTTTATTTGGGTAGAATTATTAGAGGTATTTCTATTGATAAATTGCGCCATAAAAACGCCGAAAAGCGAAGAGATGGTCAATTTGCCATATCACTATCCGAGCTTGCGGAATGTGTTGACGGCGCTCCTTCAGCCGAGGATAAGCTTGATGAAAAGCTGCTTGGCAAAGCAATAAGTAATTACTTGTATTCTTTACCCCCTGAGGCGAGAACGGTTTTTATTTGCCGCTATTTCTTTTGCGATTCCATCGCGGATATCGCAAAATGCAGGGGATGCACACAAAGCAAAATTAAAAGTCTTCTCTTCAGAACTCGAAACGGTTTAAAAACTTTTTTAGAGAGCGAGGGATTTTTTAATGAATAACGAAGAATTAATTAACGCTATAGGAAATATTGATGATGATTTAATATCAATAACCGAAATCTCGCGCGAGAAGCGCAGCAAAAAGCCGCTGATAATCAAAATTGCGGCTATGGCTGCTTGCCTTTGCATTGTTTTGAGCGCGGCATTCCTGCCGAATATCCTAAAGGATGAAAATATATCGGCTCCGCCCATTTTAGTTAAGCCGTTATATACTGCGGCGGTTAAGGCCGAATATCCCGAAATGCCGCAATATCCAACCGAAGACCTTGCGGCAAGTGATTGGGATGCATATGATGCGGCTTGGGGCGAATGGCGCGAATATACCCATAAGGTTTGCGGTTATCCAACCCAAAATCAGTTGCACGCGGTTGATGAATTTGTTAAGAATACTGCGGCTGAATTTTTAACCGGAAGCGATGAAGATAATATCATTTATTCGCCCATCAATGTTTATTTCGCGCTCAGTATGCTCGCTGAAACTGCGGCGGGCGATAGCCGAGAGCAAATTTTATCCTTGCTCGGCAATAGTGATATTGAGGCGCTTCGCCGCGCCGTTAAGGTGATTTGGGAGGCAAATTATCGCGATGACGGAACGGTTAAATCTATTTTTGCCAACTCGCTTTGGATGAACGATAAAATCGATTATAAGAGCGACACTTTAAATATTTTAAAGGATAATTATTATGCATCCTCCTATTCGGGCGAGATGGGCTCGGATGAGTTTGATGCAGCATTTAGGGCTTGGCTTAACGAGCAAACAGGCAATTTGCTTGAGGATTCGGTTGCCAATCTTCCCAAGATGGACCCAAGAACCATTTTGCGAATGGCAAGCACGGTTTATTATAATGCGACATGGAATAACAAATTTTGGCCGCGTTATAATACCCAGGAGATTTTCCACGGTACAAATGGTGATAAAGAGTGCGAATTTATGAACCAAAGCGGTAGCGGTGTTTATTATATTGGCGAAAACTTTACCGCTATGGCCAAGGATATGCAAAATTATGGCAATATGTATTTCCTATTGCCCAAAGAGGGAGTTTCGCCCGAAACTATCATTAAAAACGGTGAAGCGCTCGAATTCATAACGGCCCGAAAATCCGATTATAACCAAAGAACGGGAGTTATGATTAACCTCAAACTTCCCAAGTTCGATATAACCTCAAACCTTCGGCTTTCCGAGATGCTTCCAAAGCTTGGAGTAACCGATGTTTTCTCGGATAAGGCTGACCTTTCGAATATAACCGATGCAGGCGCTTATGTTGATTCTATAGACCATTCAGCACGCGTGAAAATTGATGAAAACGGCGTTGAGGCGGCAGCCTTTACGGTTATAACCGATGCAGGCTCCTCGCTTCCTAAGGATGAGGTTGATTTCTTCCTTGATAGACCCTTTATTTTTGTTATAACATCATCCATTAACACACCGTTGTTTATAGGAATTGTTAATAATCCGTAATAAGAAAAACCACCGTGATTTCCACGGTGGTTTTTTAAATTATTTCGAATAGATAAGGTCGCGAATTTTAATTTGGTCAAGCTTTTTGTTGCCTGCAAGTGTGTGGGTCAGAAAAACTGCGGCAATTTTATTTTCAGGGTCGAAAAGTGTATAACCACCTGCGGCACCATCCCAACCAAACTCTCCAAGCGGAATATCGGGATTTAATTCTTGCGATATAAGGGTCCTGACGCCAAGACCATAGCCGTATCCAAAAGGTGTACGCCAAAAGTCTTCACGGTTTTTATCGGTTAAAAAGTCTTTTCTCATTAAATTAACCGATTCTTCGCTCAAAATGCGATTTCCGTTTTCACCCATTCCCAAATTAGCCATAGCATTTGCAAACTTGGAATAATCGATAATATCGCTGATAAGTCCGTAACCGCCCGATTCATAAAGGGGAGTAGGACCGCGGAAATCAACGCGGGGTACAAGCGCGAAGCCGTTATCATCGCCTGCGGTAAACAGGTCGGCAAGATGTTCGCTCAAATAATCATCCAGCTTAAACTTTAGGTGCTTCATTCCGAGGGGAGTGAAGATGTTTTCGTTTAGATACTGATAAAAGGTTTTGCCGCTTATTTTCTCGATAATGCAGGCTAACGCCTCATGCGAGCGGCAGGCATATTGCCAATGCTCGCCCGGCTGGAAGGAAACGGGAACATCAAGCACGGTTGCTTCATAAACCTCGCTTGTTCCTTTTTTAGCCGCAACGGCAGCTTTATAGCGCTCCTTGCCGGGGTCATAGTTAAGACCTGCGCTCATATTAAAGAGGTTCCAAACCAAAATATCGCGTTCAAGCGGAACAATATCTTCGCCAGCCTTAACCTTTATATCCTTGAAATAAGGGAGATAATCGGAAACGGGTGCATAAAGGTCTAAAAGTCCCTTTTCAACCAGCTGCATAGCCGCTGTGCAGGTTATCGGCTTGGTAAGCGAATAGATGTAGAAAGTATCGGTATATTCGGCGGGGAATTTGTGGTTCGCATCGCGGAAGCCGCCCTTAAAGGAAAAGACCTCCTCATAATTTTTATAAAGCTTGAAAACAACGCCCTTGCCGAAAGATGACTCTACAAGGTCATCAAAATATTCTTTAAGTTTTTGAATATCCATTTTTCCACCCTAATTTTTAGCAAAAGTTCTTCCTTCTTCGGGAACATCAACATTCTCAATGAACAAAGGCTTGATGCTGAATGCAAAATCAATGTGCTTATCATCCATTCTATATGCAGGATCGAGCTGCGGACCGCAAATGCCCGAGCCAACACCCGACTGCTTGTAATCAATATGGATAAAGGTTTCCTGAGCCTTTTTAAGGTCGCAGGCGTATTTTGCATTTTCGAGCATCTTAACGCTATAGTGAGAAGCAGTGAACTCGAAGGATTTCTCGGTCTTAAAGAGAAGTCCTCTACCCGCAATATCGTGACAAAGCATCCAACGAACGCCTGTGCGGTTGCCGTTATCCTGCGGCTTGGAATAGGTGTTGTGCATATCGCTTACATTGGTGCGATAAAGTCCCATTCTCGCGTTATTGATAAGGTCGCGATAGTTTTCATCGGGACCCATACCAAGATAGGCAACCTTTTCAAAGCCCTTGGGCATGGTTATTTCCATACCGAAGCGGGGCAGCCAAAGCTCGCAGTTGTTGGAATAGTCGGCCGAGATATCAGCCTTAATTTCGCCGTCAGCGAAGATGGTATATGTGATATATCCTTTGATGTCGGGGATAACCGAAACGCCGCCATGGGCAACATTGGCGATAATAACGGCATATTCATCAGTAACCTCGGTTACCTCACACTTCATGCAGGTTGTAAATGCCTTATCGATGTTGAACATTTGCCATTTGCCAACATTCCAGCGGTCGTTATCGATAGGCGCGCGCCAAATCGAGAGGTCGTTTTGGGCGGCGAGGAATTCTTTGCCGCATTTTGTGATACTGTCGAAGAAGCCTGTTGCAAGATTGAATCTATATTCAAAATCGCTGCCGTTTATGAAAGCATAGGGATAACCCTCGCGAAGCGTTATTTTCGAGGTTGCTTTAACATATTCGGGTGCAAGGTAATTAACGCTTTCGAGCTTGAATTCATCGAAGCCGATTTCATATCCCGCTTTTTCCCATGCGGTATCGTATTTTTGAACAAAGGAGAATTCGATATAATATTCGGCGCAGTCAGCGGTCGGAACCGAGTAGTCGAGTTTTATCTCTTTTGTGGTTTTGGGTGCGAGAGTGATATCATCGATTCGGTTTTGTGCAACGGTTATGCCATCGCGCTTAACTCTATAGAAGAGGGCAATATCGCTGCCATCCTTAAAGGAGTTGCGGTTGAAGAGGGTAACGGTCTTGGTTGCTTCATCAAATGCTTTTGCATAGATGGGCTTAATGAGGTTTTTATATTCCTTAAGACCCGTATGAGCAACGCGGTCGGGGGAGTTAAGACCATCGCAGCAGAAGTTGCCATCGTTGGGGAAATCGCCCCAGAAGCCGCCGTAAACGAAATAATCGTTGCCGTTCTCATCATACTGGCGGATAGAATGGTCAGCCCATTCCCAAACGCAACCGCCTATAAAGCTATCGTGAGCCTCAATATAATCGAGATATTTCTTTAAATCTCCGGGGCCAACGCCCATAGCATGGCAAAATTCGCAAAGGTAATAGGGGCGCTTTTCTTTAACACCGTTAACATAAGGCTTGGTGTTTTCGACAGCAACATACATACGGCTGATGATGTCAACAAGTTCGGTATCATCGCCGGGTTCTTTGTAATCAACCGATTGATGAGCGCCTTCGTAGTGAACAAGGCGGGTAGTATCATGGTCGTGGAAATAGCGCATACAAGCCTTGTGGTTTTCGCCCATGCAGGCTTCGTTTCCTATCGACCAAATGATAATCGAAGCGTGGTTTTTATCGCGCTGGAAGGTTCTTTCGGTTCTATGCAGGAATGCTTCGGTCCAATCGGGGTTGTCGCGGAGCATCTCATGGTGCATATTGTTATCGGTTCTTGTTCCGTGGGCCTCTAAATCCGCCTCATCAACAACATAAAAACCAAACCTATCGCACATCTCAAGGAAAATGGGGGAGTTGGGATAATGCGAGGTGCGGATGCAGTTAATGTTATGGCGCTTCATTTGCAAGAGGTCGGCAATCATATGGTCATGCGGAGTGTAGTAGCCGAGGTCGGGGTGTGTATCGTGGCGGTTAACGCCGAAGAGCTTAACGGGTGTGCCGTTAATTAAAAGCTCGGACTTGTCGCTGATTTCAACCTTTCTAACGCCAACCTTAATGGGGATAATCTCGCTGCCGCTTTGGAGCAGGAGGGTGTAAAGATTGGGGGTTTCGGCGTTCCATTTATCGGCATTTTTAACATCAAACACGAGGTCCTTGCCGCATTCGCCGTTTTGCTCGGCAACGAGGTTTCCGTTCTTGTCGAGGAGCTTTGCGTTAAACGCGGTATTACCCTTGGTTTCAACCTTTATAACCGAATTGGTGTATGTAGCATCAAGGTCGGTTGTAACGAAAACATCATCGATGCGCTTTTTATCGCGAGCCAAGAAATAAACATCGCGGAAAATGCCGTTGAGGCGGATAAGGTCTTGGTCCTCGAGATAGGTAGCATCGCTCCATTTAAGCACCATAACGGTAACTCGAACCTTTTCTTTTCCGTTCAGCATATCGGTTACATCAAAACGCGACTGAAGATGAGCGCCCTTGCTCATGCCGACATACTTTCCGTCAACCCAAACATAGAAGAAGGAGGCAACGCCCTCGAAGGTTATGAAAACATCCTTGCCGCTGAAGGCAGCAGGAATCGAAACCTCGCGGGTATAAACGCCTGCGGGATTATTGGTGGGAACAAATGGCGGATTAGCAGGGATGGGATAGCAAGCGTTGATATACTGCGCCTTATCATATCCCGTTGTTTGCCAGCATGAAGGAACCGAAACCTTGTCCCAACCATCGGGATTAGAGCTATCGGCGGCAATGCTTTGCGGAACATCGAAGGCGTTAGGATAGAATTTAAAATCCCAAACACCGTTTAAAAGCAAATAATCGGGTGATTTTGCATAGATTCCTTTTAATGCACTTTTTTCATCGGCATAGGGAATAAAATGCGCAAATTGTTCTATTCTGTTCTCTCCGGTAAGCTTAGGATTTTGCCAATCAGAGGGGGTAATGATTTTAGTCATAATATCACTCCTGTGCGTGTTTTAAATAATTATATATTAACAAATCATTATATGGAATGAACAAATCGAAATTTTTGCACAAAACGAAACTAATTATTTGACATTGTTGCTCTTAAAAGGTATAATATTCTTGGTGATGTGAAATGTATTCCAATTCAGGACATATTGATTTAAGCCTTAGAAAATATGATAGAGCTTTTGTTGATTTAAGCAAGGATTTAATAGTTGGCTCGAGCGGTCAAACCTTCCTAAAGGCGGGTATGGCTAAGCATTCAACCCAGCGCGAGAATGGCCGCGAGGATTATCAGCTTTTATATTTATCAAAAGGGGAATATCGCTTTATTTTTGATGGCAAAGAGGAGCGCGTTTTCCCCGGTATGATGGTCATTTATAAGCCCGGCGAGATGCAGGAATATTATATGGCGGGCGAGGGCGATATTGAGATTTTTTGGACCCATTTTACGGGCTACGATTGCGAGAATTATCTTAAGGAGCTCGGATTTGATAAAAGCGGCGTTTATACCGTTGGCTCAAACGAAAAATTCCTTATTCTCTATAAATGGATAATCAAAGAGCTTCAGCTTAAGCGCGAGAATTATATAAATATCGCAACAGGATATTTCAAACAGCTTTTATGTCTTATGTCGCGCAATTATCATTCGGATGCCGAGAAGAACAGCGAAACGCATTTCGCTGAGGCGGCGATGCTCTTTTTCTATCGCAACTTTAACCAAAACATTTCTATTGATGAATATGCACTCTCTCAAAACATAACTCCGTGCTGGCTTCGCCGTTGTTTTAAAAAGCATACCGGTGTTTCTCCGCAGCAGTTTATTAACGATATTCGATTATCCTATGCTCGCGAATTATTGCTGACAACCAACCTCAAAATGTCTGAAATTTCGGAACGCTGCGGATATGAAAATCCCTTTTATTTCAGCCGAATTTTCACTAAAAATATTGGCTGCTCTCCCATTCAGTTTAAGAAAAACAACTCCCATAAATAAACCTATTTCAAAACCGCTCCTATGGGGCGGTTTTGTTATTTTTTCTACAAGTTTTTTGCCCCGTTTGTGACATATTTTATTGCCGCTGAAGGATATAATTGTATTCAAGAAGCGAGGCGAGTAAATTGATTGTTTATGCCGATGTTTTGATCTTTTTAAATGTTATTGTTACATATTTTATCCTTTTGGCAACCAAGAGCATCGCAAAGGCCGCCGCCAAAACCTATAAGATTATTTTAGGTGCATTGGTTGGCGGGATATCCTCGCTCTATATTTTTTTGCCGCAGCAATCCTTTTTGGTGGAAATTCTTTTGAAACTGCTTTTCAGCGCGATAATAACGGTTATTGCTTTTTCCGCAGTCCCGCTGAAAAGATATATTCGAAGCGTTTTTTCATTCTATGCCGTTTCGTTTATCTATGCGGGGTTTATGTTTTCCTTTTGGTATATCTTAAAGCCAAAAGGAATGGTTATAAACAATGGTATTGTCTATTTTTCGGTGTCGCCGATTGTTTTGATTCTATCAACCGTTGTTTGCTACGGCGTGATAATTTTTGCCCAAAATTTCTATAAAAGAAACGATTCCAACGCGCGAAAGGTTGCGGTTAGAGTTTCGCGTGGCGGCAGCGATTTTTTGTTCGATTGTATTGTCGATACGGGCAACAGTTTAAGCGACCCGCTTGGCAGCGATAAAATTATAATTCTATCCAAATCCTCCGCTTGCGAAATCTTTGGAAGCGAAGGGGTTGAAAAGCTGATTAGGTTATCACCGAGTGCCAAGGAAAAGTTTAGGGTTTTGCCCTATAAAACTGCGCTCGGGAGCGGACTAATGCCCGCGGTTAAGGTTGATTTTGCGGTTGCCGAGAACATAAAAAATCATAATGTTTTAGTTGGAATTTTAAACGACGAATTAGGCGATTTTAACGGAATAATTTCGCCTTCATTTTTTGATTAAGTGGTGTTAATTATGCTGTTTTTGAAAAAACTTTTTGCGCGAATTTTAATTAAATTTGGCGTTTGCTCGGGACTTTATTATATAAACGGTCCCGAGGTTTTGCCGCCGCCCTTGTCGGCTGATGAGGAGGAGTTTTTATATAAAAACCATAGCGAAGACCCCGAATATATTAAAAATGAGCTGATAACCCATAATCTTCGCTTGGTTGTTTATATTGCGCGAAAATTTGACACCGCAAGCGTTGGGGTTGAGGATTTGATTTCTATTGGCACGATTGGGCTTATCAAGGCAGTGAACACCTTTAATCCCGAAAAGAAAATCAAGCTTGCAACCTATGCATCGAGATGCATTGAAAACGAAATCTTAATGTATCTTCGCAAAACCGCCAATCAAAAAAGCGAGATTTCTATTGATGAACCGCTTAATATCGATTGGGACGGCAACGAGCTTTTGTTATCGGATATTCTCGGCAGCGATGTTGATGAAATCAGCCGCTCGCTCGAGCAAGAGGATGAGAAAAAGCTGTTGCATTCGCTCATTAAAACCTTAAATCCTCGCGAAAAACAAATTATGGAAATGCGTTTTGGTATGAACGGATATGAGGAATACACCCAAAAGCAGGTTGCGGATGCTCTTTCGATATCGCAGTCATACATATCGCGCCTCGAAAAAAGGATTATCCAAAAACTAAAAAGGGAAATCGAAAAAGCGGCTGTTTAGTTGCTTTTCTTCAAAATGCGTTGAATAATCATTAAGCGTTTGATATAATAAGCTTGGTGATTTGATGGAATATGTAATTTTATATTTGCTTATCATTAATCTCATTGGATTTTTGATTACGGTTTATGATAAGCTTGCCGCTAAAAAGAAGGCTCGCCGAATAAGCGAAAAATGCCTGTTTATTTATGCGCTTTTGGGCGCGTCGATAACCATGTATGCAACCATGAAAATCATTCGCCATAAAACGCTTCATAAGCGCTTTATGATAGGTTTCCCGGTTATCATGGTGGCTCAAATTTTGCTTGCGGCATGGCTTATCGATAAATTCGCTTGACAACTAAATCACATATGCTATAATTATTAAGTCTTCAGGGCGGGGTGTGATTCCCCACCGGCGGTTATAGCCCGCGAGCCTTTTTGGTTGATTCGGTGAAATTCCGAAGCCGACGGTATAGTCCGGATGAAAGAAGAACGAAATTGTCGTTTTGCGCCTGTGGATTTTCCGCAGGCGTTTATTTTTTGGAGGTTATTTTTATGCAAGGAAAAATCGAAAACCGAAAATTGACCGTCACGGCGTTATTTTGCGCCATGGCATATCTTATGACCTTTATTTTTCATTTTAGAGTTTCTTTTTTAACCTTTGATTTGAAGGATGCCGTTTTGGCGATGAGCGCGCTGCTTTTCGGTCCGTTTTATGGTCTTATTTCCGCGATTGCCGTTGCCGTTGTTGAAACCCTGACTTTTGGCGGAGATACGCAGGTTTACGGACTTATTATGAATATAATTTCGAGTGGTACTTTTGTTGTTGTTTGCGGCAGCATTTATAAATACCGCAGAACATTAGGCGGCGCAATAACGGGTCTTGCCTTGTCGGTTGTTGCGGTGACAGGTGTTATGATGATTGCAAATATATTTATAACCCCCGTCTATATGGGCTTGCCGACCAAGGAAATCATAAAAATAATTCCCAATCTCTTGCTTCCGTTTAACCTTTGCAAAAGTGCGATAAATGCCGCGGCGGCAGCGATTCTTTATAAGCCGATGACATCAGCCCTTCGAAAGGCAAAATTATTGGGCGGAGAGAAAGCCCCTCGCCATACGGTTAAGTCGTTCGTTTTGGTTTGTGTTTCTCTCGTTATCATCGTTTTGGCTGTTTTATTTTTAATCCTTTATCTTGAGGGAGCATTTTCCATTATTAGAAAGTGATTTTCTATTGACAAAATTCGACCATATGTATATAATAATTTAGCAATAAATTAAATATTTCCCTTATCAAGAGTGGCGGAGGGACAGGCCCTATGATGCCCGGCAACCTGTGAAACAAGGTGCTAATTCCTGAAGATGAGGTTATTTGCCCACCTCATTCTTGGTGGGCTATTTTTTTGGAGGTAATTATGAATAACTTTTTATTCACATCTGAATCCGTAACCGAAGGTCATCCCGATAAGGTTTGCGATTGTATTTCGGATTCCGTTTTGGATGCAATTATTGCAAAGGATAAGAACGCTCGCGTTGCTTGCGAGAGCTTTTGCACCACCGACATCGTTAATGTTATGGGCGAGATTACCACAACTGCCGATGTTGACATTGAGAAAATCGTTAGAGAAACCGTTAAGGAGATTGGCTATGATAGCCCCGCTGCTTGCTTTGATGCTAATACCTGCAAGGTTTGCGTAAACATTGATAAGCAGTCGCCCGATATTGCTCTCGGCGTTGATAAATCGCTTGAGATTAAAAACGGCGAGGAGGATGAGCTTAATCTTCATGGCGCAGGCGACCAGGGCATTATGTTTGGCTTTGCTTGCGATGAAACCGAAGAGCTTATGCCGCTGCCTATCTCGCTTGCTCATAAAATGGCATTAAAGCTAACTGAGGTTCGCAAAAACGGAAGTCTTGCATATCTTCGTCCCGATGGCAAAACTCAGGTAACGGTTGAATATGTTGATAATAAGCCTGCCCGCGTTGATGCAGTTGTTGTTTCTTCTCAGCATAGTGCCGATGTTTCGCTCGAAACCTTGCGCGCTGATATTTTAGAGCAGGTTATTAAACCCATCGTTCCCGCTAACCTTTGGGATGAAAACACCAAGGTTTACATTAACCCGACAGGTCGTTTCGTTGTTGGCGGCCCGCAGGGTGATACAGGTCTTACCGGAAGAAAGATTATTGTTGATACATATGGCGGTTATTCGCGCCATGGCGGCGGCGCCTTCTCGGGCAAGGACCCCACAAAGGTTGACCGTTCCGCTGCCTATGCCGCTCGCCATATTGCCAAGAATATCGTTGCAGCGGGTCTTGCATCTAAATGTGAGGTTCAGCTTGCTTATGCTATCGGCGTTGCCCGCCCCGTTTCCGTTATGGTTGATACCTTCGGCACAGGCAAGGTTAGCGAAGAGAAGTTATCGGCGGCGGTTAATGAGGTGTTCGACCTTCGCCCCGAAGCAATTATTCGCAATCTCGGTCTTCGCAATCCTATCTATAAGCAGGTTTCGGCATATGGACATATGGGTAGAACCGATTTGGATTTAACCTGGGAGAAAACCGATAAAACAGCGGAACTTTTAGCAGCAGTAAAGTAGTGATTTTATGTTTGAAATTTTAGAAAAAAGAGACCTTAACAACGCGGTATCGTTAATGGTGCTTGATGCGCCGCTTATTGCCGCCAAGGTTAAGGCAGGACAGTTTGTTATAGTTAAAATCGATGAGCAGGGCGAGCGCATTCCGCTGACAGTTGCCGATTTTGATAGCGAGAAGGGAACAATAACCATTATTTTCCAAGCCGTTGGCAACACAACTCGCCGTATGCAACAAATGAGCAAAGGCGAATTTATTGCCGATGTTGCGGGCCCTCTCGGAATGCCGACCGAATTCGGCGAACCCAAACGCGCTGTTGTTATTGGCGGCGGCGTTGGTTGCGCTATTGCTTTCCCGCAGGCAAAAACCCTGCATAATATGGGCGTTTCGGTTGATGTTGTTGCGGGCTTTAGAAGCAAGGATATTGTTATCCTTGAGGAAGAAATGAAGCAGGTTTGCGATAATCTTTATATAACTACCGATGACGGCTCTTATGGTGAACACGGTCTTGTTACCGATGTTTTAAAAAGACTTCTCGCCGAAGGAAATGTTGATTTGGTTATCGCCATCGGCCCGATACCGATGATGAAATTTGTTTCGCTTGCAACCAAAGAATTCGGCGTTAAGACCATCGTTTCCCTAAACCCGATTATGATTGACGGAACGGGAATGTGCGGCGGTTGTCGTGTTCGCGTTGGCGGCGAGGTTAAATTTGCCTGCGTTGACGGTCCCGATTTTGATGGCCATTTGGTTGATTTTGACGGACTTATGCGCCGCAACTCCTTCTATAGAGAAGAAGAAAGCCATACCTGTAGAATGGGAGGTATGACTAATGCCTAATATGTCTATGATAAAGGTTCCTATGCCTGAGCAGGACCCGAATGTTAGAAATAAAAACTTTTTAGAGGTATCCTTGGGTTACACCGAGGATATGGCAGTTGAGGAGGCAAACCGTTGCCTTCGTTGCAAAACCCGACCTTGCATGAACGGATGCCCCGTTAATGTTAAAATCCCCGAGTTTATCGAGCTTATCGCTAACCGTGATTTTGAGGGTGCTTATCGCAAAATCAAGGAAACCAATGCGTTGCCCGCAGTTTGCGGTCGCGTTTGTCCGCAGGAGGCGCAGTGCGAGGGTAAATGTGTTCGAGGCGTTAAAGGCGAGAGCGTTGCTATCGGTCGTCTTGAGCGTTTTGCCGCCGATTGGCATCGCCAAAACTGCGAGGATGAAATTCCGCCCGTTATCAAAAACGGAAAGAAGGTTGCCGTTATCGGAGCAGGTCCTTCGGGACTTACTTGTGCGGGCGATTTAGCGAAGCTTGGCTATGATGTAACCATTTTTGAAGCGTTCCATGCGGCAGGTGGAGTTCTTGTTTATGGAATACCTGAATTCCGTCTTCCCAAAGGCATTGTAAAAAAGGAAATAGAAGGTCTTGAAAAGCTGGGTGTTTCCATTAAAACCAATATGGTAATCGGCAAGATTTTGTCGGTCGATGATATTATGAATTTGGGCTTTAAAGCCGTTTATATCGCTTCGGGCGCAGGCTTGCCTATGTTTATGGGAATCGAGGGAGAGGACCTTGTAGGCGTTTATTCGGCAAATGAATTCCTAACCCGAATCAACCTTATGAAGGCATATCTCGATGAATATGATACGCCGATTAAAAGAAGCAAATCGGTTGCCATTGTTGGCGGCGGAAATGTTGCTATGGATGCTGCGCGCTGTGCAAAACGCCTTGGCGCTGAACATGTTTATATTATCTATCGCCGTTCGATGGATGAAATGCCCGCAAGAGCCGAAGAGGTTCATCACGCCTTTGAAGAGGGAATCGAATTTAAGATTCTAACCAATCCAACCAAGATTTTAGGCGATGAAAAGGGAATAGTTAATGCTATTGAATGCATAGCTATGGAGCTTGGCGAGCCCGATGCTTCGGGAAGACGCCGCCCGAATCCCATTGAAGGCTCCGAGTTTACTATTGCGGTTGATAGCGTTATTATGGCGCTTGGAACCTCGCCCAATCCTTTGATTAGAACAACTACCGTCGGCATTGATGCTAACAAGCGCGGCTGCTTGGTTGTTGATGATAGCCTGCAAACCACCAAAGAAGGAGTTTATGCAGGCGGCGACGCTGTTACGGGCGCCGCAACCGTTATTCTTGCGATGGGTGCAGGCAAAAAAGCTGCCCAGTCGATTCACGAATATCTTTCATAATAAAAAACCGCCGAGTTTTCTCGGCGGTTTTTCTTATTCTCCTAAATAGAACAAACTCTCTTTTTTGTTAGTGTTATCAAACAAATTGTTGTATTGAACATATTTGTATTTATTGATTAGATCAGTGTATTCGGATGTATCGTTCCAAGAATAATAGTTGCCTTGGTTATCGATGTAACCCGCAGTGTTGATAACGGGGAGAGTTTCATAGAGCTCCATTAAATACTTGCTGTAATCCGAAAGCTCAAGACCTGCAACCTCAAGCAAATATGAGGAGAGATAATTTGCGCTCATGCGCTCAATTTCTTTTTCCTCAATATCATAGTTTGCCCAAATGAGGAAGGGAGTGGTGTATCGTTTTTGGTTGTCGATGGTGGATAATTGGCTTATATCTTTACCAAGCAATTCTTCAACGAATTTTTCCTCGACGCTGGGCTGATGGTCGCCGAACATACAAATGATAACGGGCTCATCAACGCTGCTGAAATATTCAATCAGTTCTTTAAAAGCATCATCGGAATATTTAACAAGCGAGAGATACTGTTTGGCTTTGGGATAGTTTTTGCTAAGGTTGGTCGGCCAAACATTTTCGAGGAAATTATCAGCCTTGCGCTTATAACTGCCGTGGTTTTGCATTGTAACATTAAACACGAAATAAGGCTTTGAATCATCGCGATTTTCATAGTCTTCAATTAAAACCTTGTAGTTATAAGAATCGCTGATATAGGCGCGAAGGAGCATATTGGAGTTGGGATATTTCTCATCAACCATTTCCTGCAGCTTTTTGATGCTGTTGGTCTTTTGATATTCTTGCATAATGGAAAGGTCCATTATGTTGCCCAAACTCTTGAAAAGGGAGAATCCAAATGCATTATAAACATTGACTCGGTTCCAACCGCTGGCATAATAGGGATGGAATGCAACGCTGTTATAATTTTGATTGTTAAGGGTTGAAACGAGCGAGGCGGCGCGTTGCTTTATATAAAGCATATACGCGTTACTGCCTGCCGGCAGGAACGCTGTTGTGTTGCCGGTTAAAAATTCGAACTCGCTGTTGGAGGTGCCTGCGCCTATAACGGGAACAAAAAGATTACCGCGAATGGTGTTCTCTTTAAGACTGTTGATATAGGGCATATATTCGATATTTGTTTGCAAATCGCCTAAAACCGAAAGGTCGGAGAGCGATTCATTCATTATGCAAATAATGTTCGGGGTTTTGGTAGGCTTTTTGTTTTTGTTTTCTTTGTCATATTCCTCAACGGCATCCTTAACCGTTTCTTCGGCAATTTCCGAGTCGTATCCGCCTGGTGTTGTAACAAAGAGATATTTAGTGTTAACAAAGAAACTACAAACAAAACCATGGCGCTTATATCCGCGGGTTTGATTCCAAAAGTCGGGTTTTATGCCCATGTTAACGAAGAAGTCGGTTGTATAGAAGGTTATGGAAATAACAAGCGGGAGAACAAGCGCAAAAAGGCGCGCGATAATTCTATATTTAAGTTGGAGTTTCGGGGTCTTAAGCTTAATGCCTAAAACTATTAAGAAAACCAAGATAATGAACGCTATTAAAACCTGATGGGTGATTTGGAATGTGTATTCATTTGAAACATTCATCGCGGTTTCGGTTGAAACCAAATCCATAGGAATAAAGGGCGTTCCGCGGAAGGATTTAACATAGAAGTTGGTTGTTGCAAGCGCGAAAAGAATGGGAGAAACAACTATTAAGGGGATGCGGAAACTTCCCGAAAGGAAGAACACAACAAGGTTGAAAATCAAAATAATAATGTAATTCGCAACAAATCCGACATGGGTCATATCATATACGAAAACATTATTGAGCGCTTCGGTCATCGTTGTCACAACAACAGGAACAAGGAAGAACACCGCGGTGTTGATAATGCGGTCAATATGCTTGTTCTTGAAATTGATATCGAAAACGAGCATCGCTCCGATTATCAGGGAAGCCAATATGCAAAAGATATACAAAAGAATATCGCATTTAAAGCGCGGCTGGAAGAAAACCTTAACATCCAAGAGGGTTATAAGCAGCAAAACAGCCGAAACGATAATTGCGGGAATTTTGGCGCGTCTATTAAAAGAAATACCCAAGCATATCAACTCCTTTCTATGCATTCATCAACAAATATTACCACAAAACATCAAAAAAATCAACACTATTGGATAATAATTATTCATATAAATCCACCTTTAAAGATAGAATTAATTAGAGGTGGGTATAAATGGAAAATGAAAATGTTTCGGCAAAAAAGAATAAAGACTACAAGCTTATACTTATGATATTTCAAACCGCGTTTTTTCTTTTTTTGGTAATTGGCGTTTTAGTTGCCAAAACTGTTGGAGGGAATTTTTACGGAGCGGTTAAAAGGGAATATGTTAAATATCTCGAAGAGCAAACAAATCTCAAGGATATTTTCGAAGAGCGGGACGGGTTTTCATCGTTTGAGGAAGGGTATAAGGTAATTATAGAATGATTTTGAAATTGTTTGGCATAAAAATCAAGGTAACATTTATTTTCTCGGCGCTCATTTGTTTAATGCTGTTTATCGACCGTAGCGGACTTGCTATCCCAACTGTTTTCGCAGTTACTATCCATGAGTTGGCTCATCTTTTGGCGATGAAGAAGTTAGGCTTGGCGCCAAAGGAAATTGAACTCATTCCCGGAAGCATAAAAATTATTAATCCCAAACGCTATGACCGAAAAAAAGAGAATATTATTTTAATTAGCGGACCGCTTTGCAATATAGCGTTATTCTTGGTTTTTTATTTGATTTACATTCAAATCGGGAGCTTTATTTTTGCAAAATGGGCGGTTGTTGAGTTAATAGTTGGAGTATTCAATTTATTGCCCGCCAAAGGCCTTGACGGCGGCGCGCTACTCTTTAATTTCTTGATTTCGATAACATCAGCAACCAAGGCGAATTTGTTATACATTTGTGTTTCGGCCTTTGTTGCAACGCTGTTTTTGGCATTTGGCGTTTTGGGAGCGCTAACAGGCTCCTTAAATCCGAGCATCGCGCTGATAGGTGTTTATGTTTTAATTTTAAGTTTTTCTAAATAAGTGTTGAAAGAAAGGGAGAATTGTTCTAAAATGTATTTATAAACTTTAAGGAGCAATTATGGATAACCAAAAATTAGAAAAACTTTTGCTTTCGGTTCAAAAGCCCGGTAGATATGCGGGCGGAGAACTTAATTGTGTTATTAAGGATAAGGAAAAGGTTGATGTTCGTTTTGCCTTTTGCTTTCCCGATACATATGAAATAGGAATGTCGCATCTCGGCATGAAGATTCTTTATTCGCTTTTTAACAGCCGCGATGATATTTGGTGCGAGCGAGTATTTAATCCTTGGATTGATTTTCAAGAGGTTATGCGCGAGAATAACATTCCGCTTTTTGCGCTGGAAAGCCGCGACCCTATCAAGGATTTCGATTTCATCGGATTCACTTTGCAATATGAGTTATCATACACCAATGTGCTCAATATGCTCGACTTGGCGGGTGTTCCGCTTAGAAGCAGTGAGCGCGATGATAGCCATCCGATTGTTGTTGCGGGCGGTCCCTGCGCTTGCAACCCCGAGCCAATGGCCGAGTTTATTGATTTGTTTTTCCTCGGCGAAGGCGAAGAGGTTGATTTAGAGGTTATCGACCTTTATAAGCGCTTTAAAAAAGAGGGATGGGACAAGCAGGCGTTTCTCGCCGCCGCCGCAAAAATTGAGGGCGTTTATGTTCCTTCGCTTTATGACTGCGAATATAGCGAAAACGGCACCATTAAAGCAATTATTCCGAAAAACGGCGCTCCCGCTACGATTAACAAGCGCATAATGCGCGATATGGATAAAAGCTATTATCCCGAAACCTTTGTTGTTCCGACAACCGAGATTGTCCATGACCGTGCAGTGCAGGAAATTTATCGCGGATGCATCCGTGGTTGCCGTTTTTGTCAGGCAGGATTTATCTATCGTCCCGTTCGCGAAAAATCGGTTGACACCATTCTTTCGCAGGCAAAATCACTTTGCGACACAACGGGCTACGATGAAATTTCGCTTTCTTCCTTGAGCACCAGCGATTACCGTCAAGTTCAGCAGCTGCTCAGCAGAATGATTGAATGGAGCGAAAAGGATAAGGTTAGCATTTCGCTTCCTTCCTTGCGAATTGATAATTTCTCGCCCGAGTTGCTTGAAAAAATTCAGTATATCCGCAAGAGCGGATTAACCTTTGCTCCCGAAGCGGGAACCCAAAGGCTTCGCGATGTTATTAACAAAAACATCACCGAGGAAGAAATCCTTCGCACCTGTCTAACCGCTTTTGAGGGTGGCTACACCTCGGTTAAGCTATATTTTATGATTGGTCTTCCCACCGAAACCGATGAGGATATCGTTGGAATTGCCGAGCTCGGACAAAAGATTGTTGATTCGTTTTATCGTATGCCCAACAAGCCGAAATATAAGTCGGTCAATGTTTCTATCAGCGTTTCAACCTTTGTTCCAAAACCCTTCACACCCTTCCAGTTTGAACCTCAAATCGATATTGATGAGATTAGAAGAAAGCATGATTTGCTTCGCAATTCTATCAAAACCAAGAAGATTTCGCTTAGCTATCATGATTCCTCAACCAGCTTTTTAGAGGGCGTTTTCTCGCGCGGCGACCGCCGACTTTGCGATGTTATTGAAACCGCCTATAAGAGCGGTTGCAAGTTCGATGGTTGGAACGAATGCTTCCTTTTAGACCGTTGGATGGAGGCTTTTGCCGCCTGCAAAATCGACACAGCATTTTATGCAAATCGAGGCAGGGAATACGAGGAGGTTATGCCTTGGGACCACTTGAATTATGGTGTAACCAAGCGCTTCCTTATTTGTGAAAACGAAAAGGCGCACGGCGAAACAACAACGCCTAACTGCCGTGAAAAATGCGCAGGCTGCGGCGCAAATTGTTATGGGGAGGGTGTTTGCTTTGAGAAACATTAGAGTTTTCTTTACCAAAAAGGGTAGAATGAAGTTTGCATCCCACCTGGATATGAATCGCTTAATGACCCGCATTATCAGGCGCTCCGGCGTTCCGATTTGGTACACCGAGGGTTTCAACCAGCATCCCTATATTACCTTTGCGTTGCCGCTATCCCTCGGTTTTATCAGCGAATACGAGGTAATGGATATTCGTATCATTGATGATGAATATACCAATGATATGGTTAAAACCGCGCTTTCGGCTGTTTTTCCCGATGATTTAACCGTTATATCGGTTTCGGATGCCGTTATGAAAACCGGCGAGGTTGCATTTGCCGAGTTTTTAATCACCTTTGATGGTGGCGACGAAGCATTTGCCGAAAGCCTTAATTCCTTCCTATCTCAAGAGTCTATAATCACCGAAAAGAAGACCAAAAAAGGAAAAATGAAGGAAATTGATATGGCGCCCTGCATTAAGAGTTTCTCGGTTCTCAAAGAGGATTCGGTTAAGCTTAAAATCGTTCTTGCAGCGGGTGGGGAAAACAATCTCAACCCAACACTTTTGCTTTCGGCTTTTGGCGAAACTCCATACTACACAGTGTGCCGCCAAATGATTTATAATTCTTCCATGGAGTGTTTTAAATGATAAAGGAATATCTTGTTAAAACTTATGAAATGATCGACTGGGACATAGTTCCCAAGGCGAATATCGACATCTTTAAGTGGGCCGAGGGATACACTCCGAAGGCCTATGCGCAGGTTGCCATTTTAAACGGTGGGGGACTTTTAGCAAAGCTAACCGCTTTTGAGGAAAATCCGCTTGCCGAAAAGAAAAATTTTAACGACCCCGTTTATGAGGACAGCTGCCTTGAGTTTTTCGCTATGTTTGACAGCGAGGGCAAAAAATATCTCAATGTTGAGATGAACTCTATCGGCGCATTCTTGGCAACCGTTCGTGAAGCCAACGGTGAGGTTGTAACCATTGATAACCTAATCGACCTGCCCGTTGTTAACACCGAAAAGGACGATGAAAAATGGTCGGTTGAAATCTTTTTAAGCTTTGAGGATATTGAGAAAATGTTCCCCAATGCCTCGATAGATAGCGGCTCGGTTATCCGCGCCAACTTCTATAAATGCGGCGATAAAACCGCAATTCCGCACTACGGAATGTGGAACGAAATTGGCGGCGATAAGATAAGCTATCATCAGCCTGAATATTTCGGCAAACTTATAATCGAATAAATTAAAAACGGTATGGCTAAAAACCATACCGTTTTTTGTTTTATGAAAAGAAAAAAGACCAAGCAAAAAGCTTGGTCTTTCAGTTACTGGAGCTGCTAACCAGATTCGAACTGGTGACCTCATCCTTACCAAGGATGTGCTCTACCACCTGAGCCATAGCAGCAAGTCAGCCTGATTATTATATGACAACTTTCTTCTCTTGTCAAGCAAAAATTTTAAATAGTTAAAAATAGTTACAAAACACCCATAAGGTTGACAAGTCCCTTATATATTTGATAAAATAATATAATCAAAATGGTATTACTATGTTTTAGTATATCAAAAGGAGATTTTCATTATGATAAAAAGCATGACGGGCTTTGGCAGAGCGCAAAAGGCAGTCGGCAATTTTGATGTTACCGTTGAACTCAAATCGGTAAATCATAAGTATTTCGAATGCTTTGCTCGCGCACCCCGTAATTATTCGTTTTTAGAGGAACAAATAAAATCCTTTTTAAAGGAGCGCATTGCCCGCGGAAAGGTTGAGGTTTATGTAACCGTTGAGACCACCGCCGAGAGCGATACCCAAATAACCATCAACCGCAACTTTGCCGATGGCTATGTTGCTGCGCTGCGCGAGCTCGCCGGCGTTTATGGTCTTCGCGATGATATTTCGGTTTCAACCGTTTCGCGTAACAGCGAGGTTTTTGAAATAAAGAAAAACGAGGTTTTGGAAGAGGAAGTAACCGCTGCAGTTTTTGAAACTGCCGAGGATGCAGTTGCCAACTTCGTTAAGATGCGTGAGGTTGAAGGCGAGAAACTCAAAAACGATGTTATCTCGAGAGCAAATTTTGTTCTCGAAAAGGTTGCATTCGTTGAGGAGCGTTCTCCCGAAACCGTTCGCCAGTATAGAGAGCGTTTGGATGAGAAGATTCGCGATTTGCTCGGCGACGCACAGGTTGATGAGCAGCGCCTCATAACCGAGGTTGCAATATTTGCCGATAAGGTTGCCGTTGCTGAAGAAACCGTTCGCCTCCGCAGCCATATTTCGCAAATGTTCCAAATGCTTGATGGCGATGCCGCAATCGGCCGCAAGCTCGATTTCCTAATTCAGGAAATGAATCGCGAAGCCAACACAATCGGTTCTAAAGCACAGGATGTTGAAATCGCGCATACTGTTGTTGATATTAAAGCGGAAATCGAAAAAATCCGCGAACAAATTCAAAACATAGAATAGGTGAGTGCTATGAAACTAATAAACATTGGCTTTGGTAATATGGTTTCGGCATCGCGATTGGTTGCAATCGTTAGCCCCGAATCCGCTCCCATAAAGCGAATCATTCAAGATGCAAAAGAGCGTGGCGTTTTAATTGATGCAACCCATGGTCGCCGCACCCGCGCGGTTATTATCACCGATAGTGACCACATCATTCTTACATATCTTCAATCCGAAACCGTTGCCAACAGGGTTTATGATGACAGCGAGTATGAGGATATCGAGGAGGATGAAGATGAGTAAAGGTCGCCTTTATATCGTGTCCGGTCCTTCGGGCTCGGGTAAGGATACAATCCTTAAAGAGGTGTTTAAAAAATGCCCCGAACTCTTCTTCTCAATATCATCGATTTCGCGTCCTATGCGACCCGGCGAGGTTGAAGGCGAGAAATATCATTTTATTTCCAAAGAAGAGTTTTTAAAGTTAATTGATGATGATATGTTGCTGGAATATAACGAATTTTGCGGCAACTATTATGGCTCTCCCAAAAAGCCTGTTATGGAGGCGCTCGAAAATGGCGTTGATGCCGTTTTAGAGGTTGATGTTAACGGAGCGAAGCAGGTTCGCGAGGCGATGCCCGAGGCGCTCAGCGTTTTCATAATGCCGCCCTCCTATGCCGAACTTCGCCGCCGCTTAAGCGGCAGGGGAACCGAAACCGAGGAGGTTATTAACGCGAGAATGAATGCGGCGCTCCTCGAAATCGGTCGAGCCAAAGAATATGACTATATTGTTGTTAATGATGATCTTTCTGAAGCGGTTGACGATTTAATAACTGTTATTCGCAGCCAAAAGCTTCTAATGGAAAGACAAAAAAATATTATTAATGAGGTGCTTGAAAATGCTTAATCCCGCTATTGGAGAACTTATCGAATTAGAAAACAACCGCTATCAGCTTGTTTTAAAAATTGCCAAAGAGGCAAGAACAATTTCCGAAGAGGCTCAAAAGAACGAAGAAATCATCGTTGAGAAGCCTGTTAGCCTTGCAATCAATAAGCTTGCAACCGAATACAAAGCAAAATAATTTAGCCTAAAAAATTTTTTGGAGGTGCGGAAGAGTGAGCAATTTTGTTGCGTCGGTGGTTATCGATAAATCCACCCCTATGTTTGATAGGCAATATGATTATGTCATCCCTTCGGCACTTTATAGAAATGATTTGGCAGGATGCAGGGTGCTCGTGCCTTTCGGCAAGGGTAACACTAAACGCCAAGGCTTTATACTTTCGGTTAAAAATGCCGATGCCTTGGATGGCCTTAAAAGTGTTATTTCTATCCTCGATGAGCAACCGATTCTCAGCGATGAAATGCTCAAGCTCGTTGCTTGGCTGAAGGAGCGCACTTTTTGCACATATTTTGATGCTGTACACGCGGTTTTGCCGAGTGGACTCGGTATGAAACTCGTTAACGAATACAGCATTAAAAATGATGATTTTTCGGCCCTTTCGGGAGATTTGCTCGCTATTGCCGAATATGTTAAGGCGGTGCCTATGGTAACTGCCGAAAAAATCGGCAAGCAATTCGCTCTTCAAAATGCCGAAGAGGTTTTGGAGCAGCTAACCGCTAAAGGCTATCTATTCAAGGATAGCAACCCCATAAGGCGCGTTGGCGATGCAACCGTTAAGACCGTTAGACTGGTTGAAGAGCATCTTGATGAAGCGCTTAAGCTAACCCCGAAACAAAAATCCGTTGTCGAACTTTTGCGCGATGTGGGCGCCATGAGCGTTAAGGAAGTAACATATTTCACGGGCGTTGGCTCCGTTGTTATCTCCAACCTCGAGAAGTATGGTATTGTTGAATTATTTGATACCGAGGTTTATCGCCGCCCCGAAATTTCGCCCCAATCTTTTTTGAAGGATGAAATTATTTTAACCGATGAGCAGCAGGCAGTTTGCGATGTAGCAAAAGATAAAATGCTCGGTGGAGAATATTCGCCCATCCTGCTCCATGGAGTTACAGGCAGCGGCAAAACGCAGGTCTTTTTGAAGCTCGTTAAAGAGGCAGTTGAGAGGAACCTCGGCGTTATTGTTATGGTACCCGAGATTGCGCTAACGCCGCAAATGCTCGAACAGTTTTATTCGCGCTTTGGCGATAAGGTTGCGGTTTTTCATAGCGCGCTGCCGCTTGGTCAACGCCTTGATGAATGGAAGCGGGTTAAGAATGGAGAGGCGCTTATCGCGCTTGGAACCCGTTCGGCTATTTTCGCTCCGTTTGAAAAAGTTGGCCTTATCGTTATGGATGAAGAACAGGAGCATACCTATAAATCCGAACAGTCGCCCCGATTCCACACCCGCGATTTGGCAAAATTCCGCGCAGCCTATCATAAATCGGTTTGCCTGTTTTGCTCGGCAACGCCATCGATTGAATCTTATAGCGCAGCCCTTGCGGGACACTACACGCTTTGCACATTAACCGAGCGCTACGGCAACGCCCATTTGCCGACCGTTGTTCCCATTGATATGCGCCAAGAGGCCGCATCGGGCAACAAGGGAACGCTGAGCATGACCTTGACCGAAGAACTGACCCAAACCCTGAATGATGGCAAACAAGCAATCCTTTTGCTTAACCGCCGCGGTCATAACACATATATTTCTTGTCCCAACTGCGGTTATATCGCAACCTGCGAGAATTGCAGCGTTTCTATGACCTATCATTCGGCAAGCGGCAGGCTTATGTGCCATTATTGCGGTCATTCCAAGGAATACACACCCGTTTGCCCCAACTGCGGAGGCAACCATTTAAAATATAGCGGCGCAGGCACTCAAAAGCTCGAGGATGAGCTTAAAATGATATTGCCGAACGCTCGCGTTCTTCGCCTTGACGCCGATACTACAATGGCTAAAAACGCCTTTAGAGATAAACTTTCGGCATTTTCGCGCGGCGAATATGATATTCTATTAGGAACCCAAATGGTCGCGAAGGGACTTAATTTCCCAAATGTGACTTTGGTTGGAGTTATATCGGCCGACCAAACAATGCATAGCGGAGATTTTCGCGGATTCGAGCGAACCTTTTCCTTGCTTACTCAGGTTGTCGGCAGGTCGGGAAGAGGAGATTCGCCGGGAAAGGCATATATTCAAACGCTGGACCCCGATAACAATATCATAAGGCTTGCTGCCAAGCAGGATTATAAAGCCTTCTATGATGAAGAAATTCTAACGAGAAAGCTTATGATTTATCCGCCATATTGCGATATCCTATCGGTTATCACATCGGCGGCAACCCAAAACTTCGCGGCGAAATCCGCAAACGGTTTTGTTGATATTGTTAAGGAACTGCTTGAAGGCGAATTTTCGGATGTTAAGATGATAATTCTTCGTCCGACACCTACTGTGGTTCCGCGCGTTAATAATCGCTATCGCTATAGAATAATAATCAAATGTAAATTAAACGGTCGCGCAAGAGAGCTTGTTAAGACCGCGTTGGATAAATTTTATAAAACCGAAATTGGCAAGAAGACAACCGTTTCGGTTGATGTTAATCCCGAAGGCAATGTTTAAGGAGTAATTAAATTTATGGCAATTAGAAATATTGTTACCGATGATGAATTTTTGCATAAAAACTGTCGCAGCGTTTTAAACTTTGACGACCGTTTGGCGCAAATACTCGATGATATGGCTGACACAATGTATGAAGCCGATGGCGTTGGCCTTGCTGCGCCGCAGGTTGGCATTTTGCGCCGTTATTGCATTGTTGATGTCGGAGATGGACTTATTGAACTGATAAATCCTGTTATCGTTGAGCAAAGCGGAACTCAAAGCGGCGAGGAAGGATGCCTTTCTTACCCCGGCGAATTTGATATTGTTGAACGCCCCATGACCGTTACCGTTAAGGCGCAGGACCGCAATGGTAAAACCTTCACCGTTACGGGCGAGGGACTAAAGGCTCGCGCTTTTTGCCATGAAATAGACCATCTTGATGGTATAGTTTATAAAGATAGAGTTTAAAAGAACGGAAAAACTTATGAAGATTGTTTTTATGGGAACGCCCGATTTTGCGGCCGTTTCGCTCAAGGCATTGATAGAAAAATATGATGTTGTCGGAGTTTTCACTCAGCCCGATAAATTTGTCGGCAGGCATCATGTTTTAACTCCGCCGCCCGTTAAGGTTTGCGCTTTGGAAAACGATATTCCCGTTTTTCAACCCAACACATTAAGGGACGGAGAAGCTTTTAACATTTTAAGAGAGCTTGCGCCCGATGTAATCGTTGTTGCGGCATACGGCAAATTTTTGCCGACCGAGATACTTAATCTTCCCAAACACGGTTGCATTAATATCCATGCTTCGCTCTTGCCTCGTTTGCGCGGTGCTTCGCCTATCCAGCATTCTATTGTTAACGGCGAAAAGCAAACAGGTATAACAACCATGTATATGGCTGAGGGAATGGATACCGGCGATATGCTCGATGTTGCAGTTACCGATATTTTGGATGATGATAATTTTGAATCGCTTCACGACCGTTTGGCGGTTATGGGCAGCGAGCTTATCATCGAAACCTTAATTAAACTCGAGAACGGAACCGCTGTTCGCACTCCGCAGGATGAAAATCTTGCAACATATGCGCCCATTATTAAAAAAGAAATGGGCAATATTGATTTTTCGAACAGCGCGCTCGAAATTCGCAACCTCGTTAGAGGATTTGATCCTTGGCCGTCAGCGTTTACTTTTTGGAACGGTAAGCGTTTAAAGATTATGTCGGCAACGGTTTGCACCGATAAAACCGCACTTGCTCCCGCAACCGTTTGTTCAACCGAAGGCGGTATTTATGTTGCCTGCGGCGAGGGAACGGTTTTGCGCCTTGATAAGGTTCAACTTGAAGGCTCTAAGGCTATGTCGGGCGAGGAATTGCTCCGCGGCCATAGAATAGAAAAAGGAATGAAGTTTGGTGAGTAATCCGCGCAAGGTTGCAGCAGATGCTTTGCTGCGAGTTGAAAAAGACGGCGCTTTTTCTAATATCGTTTTAAATGATTTAGTGAAGCGCGCTGAACTTAATAAAACCGATGCTGCATTTGCCGCTAAACTTTTCTATGGCGTTTTGGAGCGCAAGATAACGCTTGACTACTATATAAGAGCGCTTTCATCGCAACCCTTAAGCAAGGTTTCGCCCTTAACGCTTCAGGTTCTTCGTTCGGGAATTTATCAAATTCTTTATATGGATAAGGTGCCTGATTCGGCGGCGGTTAACGAGGCGGTTAAGATAATCAAAAAATCCAAAGAGTCGCGCTCGTTTGGATATGTTAATGCCGTTTTGCGAAATTTCTTGCGCCAAAAGCCGCAGCTTCCGCCTGTTGATACAGTTCGAGGTCTTTCGGTTAATTTCTCCTGCAGCGAAGAACTGATAAACCTTTTGATTGCGGACTACGGTTTTGAGGAAACAAAGAATATTTTATCCGCAACGCTCGATGATTCGGCGCTTTATATTAGGGTTAACACCCTTAAAAACACCGCTGATGAATTGATTGAGCTATTCGCCAAAGAGGGCGTTGTTGCTCAAAAAACAAAACTCGAAAATGCTTTAAGACTTGAAAACGCGGGAAGCATCGAAAGCAACCTTTTGCATAAAGAGGGAAGATTCCATGTTCAGGATATTTCTTCGCAAATTTGCGCTTCGAGTTTAGAGGCTAATCCCGATGAAGCATTTATCGATATGTGTGCTGCTCCCGGCGGCAAGACATTCACGGTTTGCGAAGCAATGCAAAACAGAGGCATAGTTACTTCGTGTGAGCTTTATCCTCAAAGGGTTGAACTCATTAAAGAGGGTGCTCAAAAATTAGGGCTTACGGCGGTTAATGCCGTTTGTGCTGATGCAACTGTTTGCAATAATGACTTCCTTCAAAAATATGAGCGAGTTCTTTGCGATGTTCCTTGCAGCGGCAGCGGAGTTATTTCCCGCAAACCTGACATTAAATATAAAAGCTTTGCCGATGTTGCCGAGCTTTCTAATATTCAATTTTCAATTTTGAAAAATGGTTTTGGTTATTTAAAGCAGGGAGGAAAACTTGTTTATTCAACCTGCAGCATTCTAAAGGCGGAGAATGAAGAGATTGTTAATCGCTTCTTATCCGAAACAACGGGTGCTAAACTTAACTTTATGAAAACCTATTTACCGCATATTGACGGTACTGACGGATTTTTTATCGCTGTTTTTGAAAAATGAGGTGAAATATGGGACTCATTGATATTAAATCAATGACAACTGAAGAGATAACTTCCTTAATGGAGGAGCTTTCGCAGCCGAAATTCAGGGCAAAGCAAATTTTTGCTTGGTTGCATTCGGGCGTGTCCTCATTCGATGAAATGACCAATTTGCCGCTCGGACTTCGCGAAAAGTTAAAGAGCGAATGCTATATCGCCGATGTTGCAATCGAACGAAGGCTGGTTTCGGCTTTGGACGGAACGGTTAAATATTTATATCGTCTTTATGATGGCGAATATATTGAATCGGTTCTCATGAGCTATAACCATGGCTATACGGTTTGCATTTCAACGCAGGTTGGTTGCCGAATGGGCTGCAGCTTTTGCGCTTCGGGTCTTAACGGTAAGGTTCGCGATTTAACCGCTTCGGAGATGCTCGCGCAAATTAAGATGGCCGAGAAGGATAACGGAATTCGCGTTTCCAATGTTGTTATGATGGGAATGGGCGAACCGCTTGATAACTATGATAACTCGGTTAGGTTTTTGCGCCTTGTTTCTAATGATGATGGTATGAATATTGGTCTTCGCCATATTTCTCTATCAACTTCAGGCGTTGTTTCGGGAATTAAGAAACTTGCCGAAGAAAATATGCCCATAACCCTTTCAATTTCGCTCCATGCGCCTTTTGATGAGATGCGCAGTAAGATGATGCCGGTTAATAAAAAATGGAATCTAGCGGCGCTTATTGCGGCTTGCAAGGATTATCAAAAGGTAACTGGTCGAAGAATTTCCTTTGAATATGCAATGATAAAGGGTGTTAACGATAGTAGGGAATGTGCCGATGCGCTTATAAAACTCCTGCGCGGTATTATGTGCCATGTTAATTTAATACCCGCTAACCCTGTTGTTGAAAATAATTTCAAGCGCTCGGACGATAAAAATGTTAATAGCTTTTGCGAATATCTTAATAGCAAAGGTTTAAATACAACCATACGCCGCACCCTCGGTGCTGATATTGATGCATCATGCGGGCAGCTGCGTAATCAAAAGAAAAGGAGGGATGATAATGAAAATTGCGAGTAGGTCGGATATTGGCAGGGTTCGCTCTTCCAATCAAGATTCTTTTTCGGCGGGTGAAATCCGTGATGCCGCATGGGCAATAGTTTGTGACGGTATGGGCGGTGCGAACGGCGGAAATATCGCAAGTGGCAAGGCTGTTAAAATCATATCCGATTGTATAGCCGGTGCTTATCATTCCGAAATGAGTGCAAACGGGGTTTCAGCAATGCTGGAGTCCGCCATAATTGCGGCAAATCTTAATATATATGATGAAGCCGCTGAAAACGAAAGCCTTCAGGGTATGGGAACAACGGTGGTTGCTGCGGTTGTTGCAAACGAACGAATTGTTCTTGCCCATGCGGGAGATAGTCGCGCCTATCTTTATGATTCGGGTGATTTAAAGCAAATAACCCGTGACCATTCAATGGTTCAAAAGATGGTTGAGCGCGGCGAAATAACCGCTGATGAAGCCCGTAATGACCCGAGAAAGAATGTTATAACTCGTGCTTTGGGTGTTGCGGAGGATATTGAGGTTGAGTTCGGCGAAATTGATTTTCCGAAGGATTCAATTTTAATCCTTTGTACTGATGGTCTTACTAATTATGTTGATTCGGGTCAAATGACCTCGATAATAAGCAGTAATGCTTTTGAAGTATGTCCGCAACTATTGGTCGATGCTGCAAATCAGGGCGGCGGAACCGATAACATAACGGTTGTTATGATTAAGAACGCATAAGTTCGTTTGAGTCTGGAGGAAGATTTATGGATAAATATGTTGGAAAACGTCTTGATGGACGCTATGAAATTCAAGAAATTATCGGCGTTGGCGGTATGGCCGTTGTTTATAAGGCCTTCGATAATGTTGAAAACAAAATCGTTGCTATCAAAATTTTAAAGGAAGAGTTCTCTAATAACGAGGAGTTCTTAAGAAGATTTAAAAATGAATCAAAGGCAATCGCTATGATGTCGCATCCCAACATTGTTAAGGTTAACGATGTTAGCTTTGGCGATTTGATTCAGTATATCGTTATGGAATATATCGACGGTATAACCCTTAAGCAGTATATCGAGCGCGAGGGAAGCCTCCCTTGGAAGGATGCAGTTCACTTTATTCTTCAGGTGCTCCGCGGACTTCAGCACGCTCATGACCGCGGTATCGTTCATCGCGACATTAAACCGCAAAATATTATGGTTTTGCAGGACGGAACCATTAAGGTAACCGACTTTGGTATTGCCCGTTTTGCAAGAAGCGAGCAAAAAACCATAACCGATAAGGCTATCGGTTCGGTTCATTACATCAGCCCCGAGCAAGCAAGGGGAGAGGTTACCGATGAGAAGAGCGATGTTTATTCGGTTGGCGTTATTCTCTATGAAATGTTGACAGGTCAGTTGCCCTTCCAGGCTGAAAATGCTGTTTCGGTTGCTATAATGCAGCTTCAGCGCGAGCCTTCGTTGCCGACCGAAATCAACGGCTCCATTCCGCTCGGTCTTGAGCAAATAACCATGCATGCTATGCAAAAGGATGCAACCAAGCGCTATAAATCCGCCGCTGAAATGCTTTGCGATTTAGATGCTTTCCGCAAGGACCCTGCCGCCACATTTGAATATGCATATTTTGTTGATAATTCTCCCACAAAGTTTATCAGCGATGAAAATGAAGTTGCTTCGGAAGAGGAAGAAGCCGATGAAAAGGTTCCGATTATTCCTATTCTTGCAGGCGTAGCCGCCGCTTTGGTTGTTGCTGCTGTTGTTGTTCTCGCGGTTGTTCTTGGTTGGTTCAACAAAAAGGATAAAACCTATGAATGCCCCAATTTCGTTGGTATGACCTATGAAGAGGTTTTAAACAGCGAATATAACGAACTCTTCAACATCGTTCCCAAGTGGGAGCATAGCAGCGACCAGCCTAATGCAACCGTATTTAAGCAAAGCCCCGATGCTCAAAACAAAAAGCTTAAAGAAAATGCGAAAATAACCGTGTATATCAGCCTTGGAACCAGCACCGTTGCCGTTCCCGATGTAACGGGATACAGTCAGGCGCTTGCTGAGGCAACCTTGCTCGGCAAGGGATTCGTTGTTAATATTGTCGAAATGCCTCATGAGGTTTTCGAAGCAGGCAAGGTTATCAAGACATCTCCGCAGGCAACAACCAATCTTTTCCCCGGCGATGAGGTAACAATGTATGTTAGTCTTGGCGCCGATGCGGTTATGGTTAAGCTTCCCAATGTTATCGGCCTTTCCGAAGAGAAGGCAAAAGAGGATATTGCGGCTGAAGGTCTTTCCTCTAAGGTAGTTTATGTTGATAGCACTGCTCCCAAGGGAGTTGTTGTTGACCAGTCTCCGTCGCCCAACGATACCGAGATGGTTAGCTTGGGAACCGAAATTATCATTTCGGTAAGCTCAGGCGTTGTTAACTATAAATATGACCTTACTATCGATTTGCCCACCGATTATAAAGCGGATATAGGTTATGTTTCACTTTGGATAAACGACAAGGATTGCTTCGCTGCAACCGAAAATAAGATTAATATCAATGCATACGGTTCTTATAATTTCAAGATAGAAACGACCGAAAAGAATATGGAATTCATCGTTAAACTTAGCGTTAAGCTTGATGATGTAAAAGATTATGATGACTATCTTAAAATTAAGGTAACCGACCCCGAAACGGGAGAATATGATATTTTAGATTATTATTCATACCCCGTAAAGAGCACTGATACCAGCTCCGAGCCCGCAAGTTCGGAGAATCAATAATAGGGGTAAATAATGAATAACGGTATTATCGTTAAAGCCTTATCAGGATTTTATTATGTTGCCATTGGCGACCGTGTTGTTGAATGCCACGCAAGGGGACTGTTTCGAAAGAAAAACGACAGTCCGCTTGTTGGCGACCGCGTTGAAATCGAGGTTTTGGCGGATGGCAGCGGCATTGTTAAGAACATTATGCCGCGCGCTAATTCGCTTAAGCGCCCGCCGATTGCTAATATTGATAAAATCTTTATCGTTTCGGCATATTCAACTCCCGCACCGAATACCTATGTAATCGACAGTATGACAGCGATTGCGGAGGATAAAAACATTAAACCTATTATCGTATTTAATAAGAGCGATATAGGAAGCTTTGAAGAAATCGCAAACGACTATAGGAAATGCGGTTTTGAGGTTTTTGTTGTGTCCGCCGCAACAGGCGAGGGCATTGATGCTATCCGCGAAGAATTAAAGGATAGCGTTTCGGTTTTCGCAGGCAATACAGGTGTTGGAAAATCGAGCCTTTTAAACGCTTTGTTTGGCGATTTATCCCTCAAAACGGGGGAGGTCAGCGAAAAGCTTGGCCGCGGAAGACACACTACCCGCCATGTTGAACTATATTCGGTTGGCGATGGCGGCTTCGTTGCCGATACGCCGGGATTTTCCTCCATCGATATTGAGGAATCCGACCTGATTTTTAAAGAAAATCTCCAGTTTGCTTTCCGCGAATTTGAGGATTATATCGGCTCCTGCAAGTTTTCTTCCTGCACCCATACCGGGGAGCGCGGCTGCGCCGTTGCAGCGGCACTTGAGGAAGGAAAAATTGCCGAAAGTCGATATGAAAACTACAAACGCCTTTATTCCGAACTTTCTAAATTTAAGGAATGGGAAATAAAGGGCAATAAAAAGTAACAGAATATCACCGTTTTCGTATAATGATAGTAGGTTAGCGAAAGCGGTGATATTTTTGCGTAATAGAAGAAAATTCAATAGAGGCTTTTCGGCAGTTTTTTTCGGTAGCGGACTTTTGGTTTATTGTATGTGTCCTACAAGAATGTTGATTATGCTCCTATCGCTTGCAATCGTATGCCTTGGTATTTCCTGCACAAAATGCTGATGGAGGTTATTTTATGAAGGTAGTTGTTGTTAAGAGCCCTAAATTTTTGGGCGGTTTTCTCAAAATGATTTTCGGGTTCAAGAAAGAAAAATAAAAGCTACATAAATGATAAGACCGAGCAATATTGCTCGGTCTTATTCATATTCAGGGGCAACTTAAAGTAAATATTCTTAAAGGGGGAATTTTATGAAAAAGCATTTGATAGGTGCGGTTGCGATAATTGTTGCTGCTTTCTTTTCCTTTTCGGTTTTAATGAGTGCCCGTGAGATAATAAATCAGGCCTCAAATAATCATATTGATATGAGAAAAACGGTTATAATCGATGCAGGACACGGCGGGTTTGATGGCGGCGCGGTTGCCGAAGACGGAACGCCCGAAAAAGATATAAACCTGCAAATTGCAAAGAATTTGCGCGACTTTTTAGAACTATTTAATTTCCATGTTGTTATGACGCGAACCGAAGATATTTCAACCGAAACGAGCGAAAATCCGAACAACAAAAAGGTTAGTGACCTTAGAAACCGTTTAGCGCTTATGAGCAAATATGATGATGCCATTTTTGTCAGCGTTCACCTTAATAAATTCACTTCAACTTCGGTCAGCGGCGCGCAAACCTTTTATTCGCAAAATGCCGATGGCTCCGAAAAATTAGCGCAGTCGATTCACGGAAAAATTATTTCAATGCTCCAGCCCGAAAACATCCGCGAAATCAAAAAGGGAACTAAAAGTATTTTCCTGCTGCGCAACGCAACCTGTCCTGCGGTTATTGTTGAATGCGGCTTTTTGAGCAACAAAAGCGAGCTTGAAAAATTAAAGGATGAAAAATATCAAAGAATGATGGCATTTTGCATTTTTTGTGGTATAATAGATTATAATAACGGATTAAGGTTGTGAAAAAATGGCGCAAAAACTTAAGAGCATATATGTTTGCAGCAGTTGCGGATATGAAACGCCAAAATGGATGGGCAAATGCCCCGAATGCAACGAATGGAACACCTTCGAAGAATCCATATTAGAGGTTTCAAAAGCCAGCGGTGCGCCCAAAGCCGCAAAAACGGTTAGCGCCAAACGAATTGATGAGATTTCGGTTGTTGATGAGCATCGTTATATAACCAATATTGGCGAGCTTGACCGAGTTTTGGGCGGCGGAATCGTTAAGGGTTCGGTTGTTCTTTTAAGCGGCGACCCCGGCATTGGCAAATCAACCATCCTTCTTCAAATTTGCGGCGCTATTGATAGAGAGCTTAATATTTTATATGTATCGGGCGAGGAATCATCGGTTCAAATTAAGCTTCGCGCCAAGCGCCTCGGCATCAATAACGATAACCTTAAAATCCTAACAGTTACTGATACCCAGTCGGTTTGCGAATACATAAACACCGAAAAACCCGACCTCGTTATGATTGACTCTATTCAGACAATGACCATTGATGAGCTTTCTTCATCGGCGGGCAGCATTGTTCAGGTTCGCGAGTCAACTAATTTATTGCTCAGAACGGGCAAGAATCTCGATATCCCGATTATTATTGTCGGCCATGTTAATAAAGGCGGCGATATTGCGGGACCCAAGGTGCTTGAGCATATCGTTGATACCGTTTTATATTTCGAGGGCGAGCGCAATCAGTCTTATCGAATTTTAAGAGCAATTAAAAACCGCTTTGGCTCAACTAATGAGATTGGCGTTTTTGAAATGAACGATGGCGGCCTCTCGGAGGTTGAAAATCCTTCAATGATGCTTCTCTCGGGGCGCAGCCAAAATGTTTCGGGTTCGAGCATTGCCTGCATTATTGAGGGCACACGACCCATTTTAGCCGAGGTTCAAGCCTTGGTAACCTCAACAGGCTTCGGCAACCCGCGCAGAATGTGCACGGGGTATGACTACAACCGCTATAACCTTATGCTCGCGGTTTTGGAAAAGCGAAACGGACTTTTCTTTTCGAATTTAGATGCTTATTTAAATATTGTTGGCGGAATGCGCCTCGATGAGCCTGCGGCGGATTTGCCCGTTGCTCTCGCGCTTGTATCGGCTTTGCGCGATATTCCGCTGCCCGAAGATTTAGTTGCCTTTGGCGAAATCGGTCTTTCGGGAGAGATTAGAAATGTTCCGAGAGCTGCTCTTCGCGTTAACGAAGCGGCAAGACTCGGCTTTAAGCGCTGCATAGTCCCTAAAACTAATATTAAGCAGTTAGAGGGCATAAAAGCGGATATCGAAATTATCCCCGTTCGCTATCTTCGCGATGCTATCGATTTAGTTAGATAATTAAAACCCCAACCTTGGTTTATTCAAGGCTTGGGGTTTTTAAATTAACAAAAACTACTTGTACGCATATGATATAGAGAAGAATCATAGTAACGGAGGAGAAAACTTTGGAAGATTTTTTTGATTTTTCGCGTGTCGCATTTTTAGACACAAAACAACCTAAACCACAAAAAACAATGGTAGGCGCAATGCTTGATAATATTCCTTCATGCATTGATTCCATGCCTCTTGCAATGGCATATGTTCCTATTCAAGGCTTTGGCGTTATGTATGAGCCCGAAAAGGCGCTATGCCGCGGAACGATTTTCCCCGATTTAGATAAGCCTTTTTTAGGCTGCAATCCGCAAAGGGGAGAGCATTAATGAATAAAGACCAAGCAATGCAGTTGCGCCGCTTATCGAGCGTGCATTTTGCACTTGTTGAACTAAACCTGTTTTTAGATACTCATCCTCATAATGGCGAAGCACTTAAAATGTTTAACTCTTATAATGCTAAATATCAAACCTTGCTTCGCGCATATGAGCAGCAGTACGGACCTATAACCGCCATGGGCACCATGGGTAATGCAACATGGGATTGGGTTAAAGGACCGTGGCCTTGGGAGCCTTTAAAGGAGAGCGATAAATAATGTGGCAATATGAAAAGAAACTGCAGTATCCCGTTAATATCAAGAACCCTAATCCTAAACTTGCACAGCTTATCATGAGCCAATATGGCGGTCCCGATGGCGAGCTTGGCGCAAGCCTACGCTATTTGAGCCAGCGTTATGCAATGCCCTATAACGAGCTTAAGGGCTTGCTGACCGATGTTGCAACCGAGGAATTGGGCCACTTGGAGATGATTGGCACCATCGTTTATCAGCTAACCAAAAACCTAAACGATGAGCAAATTAGAACAGGCGGATTTGATGCCTATTTCGTTGACCACACAACAGGCATCTATCCCGCATCGGCAGCAGGCGTTCCTTATACGGCCGCTTATATGCAGTCGAAGGGCGATGTTCTAACCGACCTTCACGAGGACCTTGCCGCTGAACAAAAGGCAAGAACAACCTATGATAACATTTTGCGTTTTTGCGATGACCCCGATGTTGCTGACCCGATTAAATTCCTGCGCCAGCGCGAGGTTGTGCATTATCAACGCTTCGGTGAAGCACAGCAAACAAAGTGGAATGACGATGGCGGAGCAGCTGACAAAACCGCTTGAAATAAGGCTTTTTTAGTACATAAAAGGAGGATTTAAAATGAAGCTGTTTAAGTGTATTGTTATGCTGATTTTAATATTAATTACTGTTCGGACAGGCTATCTTGCACTTTTGTATAAGGTCTCAACATCAACAGGAGCTTTTCTTATCTGTTTAGGTATCACCTTGTTTGTTGCAAGTGATGGCGGTCTTAAAAGAAAATCAAATTGAATAATTGCTATCTTGATTACGGCATAGTTATAATTAACCTACAAATTTTTAAATTATTGTTGATTTGTAGGTTAATTTGTGATATACTATTAGTAGTCAGGAGGCTATGATATGAGAGATATTATTTTTGAATACAAAGAATTACTTGCATCAAAACTTGAATTTGAGCAAAAGCTTAGTGTGTTGCCCAAAGGATATATTTCTAAAAAGACGATTGGCGGTAAGCAGTATTTATATTTGCAAACCCGTAACGGCGATACTGTTGAGAGCAAATACATTAAGGCAGAAGAAGTCGAAGAAATAACAAAACAGCTTTCTTTAAGAAAAGAATACGAGGCAGCGTTGCCTGAGATTTTAATTAGACTTGCGGATATCGAAACCGCCGCAGAGTTGTTAGATAAAGCATTACTTCGCAAATTAAAAATGCTTAAACTCACAAGCGGTATGGATAGTATTTCCGCTGACGAAAAAGAGAAACGAATTTCCTTTTCAGATGCTATGACTTCAATCGAGGGTGTTCCTGTAAGTGATAGGGTTAAAAACGACCTTGCAAATTGGAAAAACGGCAATATTACATTTTTGTCTGTGTTCGAGCAAACGCTCAGAAGATACGGTTTTGTAACGGAGGTATAACAAATGCGTGACCCTTATTTATATGATGATGTTGACGTCCTTAAAAATTTAGCAGATATAAAAGATTCAGAATTGCTGCGCAAGGCAGAGGCTGATATTACCGGTCTTTCTATGGCGGCGATTTATGATTACAAATATGATAAGTTTAATACCGAAACCTTGCAGGATATCCACCGAAATATCTTCGGTCAAATATTTGATTGGGCGGGAGAATTCCGTACAATTCAAATGGTGAAATACGAAGACGTTCTTGGCGGTGATACCGTTCGTTATGCTTATCCTAAAGAGATCAAAAAGCAACTGAACGAAACAATGAAAGAAATCGCCAAGCTCAAAAGAACCGGCGATAATGATAAGGATATCGTTTTCAAGCTTGTTCGTATTATAGCAAGTATTTGGCAAACACACCCCTTCCGTGAAGGCAATACACGAACGGTTATAGTGTTCGCTGTTCTGCTCGCAAAATCAATGGGATTTGAAGTTGAACACGAACTCTTCAAAACAAACTCAGCCTATGTTCGTAACGCTCTTGTTTGGGCATCACAAGGTATTTATTCAAAATACGAATACCTTGAACGTATTTTCTTCGATGCAATCCTCGGCGAAGATAACGAGACCAACACCCCCACCGAAACCAAAGCAAGTAAATACGACACCATCGGCGAGTATAAAGTTAAAGACTACAAAGAACGCCCACACGAGTATAAAGAAGGGTAAAGATAAGTGCTAGAATGTGAATATTGGCTGATAACATTAACCCCCGTCTATGCAAAATTGCTAAGGCGGGGGTATCTGTTTAATTACTATGAAACTAACTGTATGCTGTTGGTTTCAGCATAATCCTTTAAATAACGATAAAATTGCGTTGCTTTAAAATCTGTTTCACGAAAGGCACAGCACAAACCAGAGAATAACGAATCTTTTCTGACAGTTCTTCTTATAGGAGAAGATTCTTGTGCCATTTTGTGAAAATAATCAATAAAATCGTGTCCTTGAGTAATATTCAAATATGTATCTACACTAAGCTCTTTTCTGCAGGCATTGGAGACAGCCGTTAAATATTCCCTGTGGCTAGTAATTAAATCTTGATTGATTTGCATAAGTTTTTGAAGAAGAATTTCAACTGATATAGTTGAGTCAGTTCCAACACATGCTGCTGCAATAGACACACCTTTAAATCTAATTCCCCAGGAATTTTCCGAATTTAGTTTTCTAAATATTGAAAGCCATTTTAAATTCGTGAGTATTTTCATCAAAATATTTTCGGCTGTTTCTCTTCCGTAATAGAAATTATCCACGAATGACTTAAAAACCTCGACATTACTTACTAACATCATTTCCAAACATGAGTAATCATAGTAAACAATATTGACCGTAGGATCGGGAACCGAATAATCTTTATCACAGATGCCTAAAACTCTTTTTTCTGAAAATTTAGAAACAATTTCTTTAACTCCCTCGATTCCAGAAAAAGATTCATACATGTCGACATTATTAGATAACTTGCCGTTGAGAAATTCGATATCATCTTGTCCTTCAACAACGACAATCACCTTTTGGCGATTAAAGTCGGCTCCCAATGTCATGCGTATATCTGCTGTTATGGCATCTTTATCCATATTACATCGAATCGAGTTGCACGCCATACATTTCACCTAAATCAATTTGTATATCCCAGTGCTTACTAACAATTTGTGGCGAATGAGTTGCCACAACAGCACTTATTTTTGTTTGTTTGGATACGGCTAACAAATCATCCATGAATTTTTTCTGCCACATAATGTGCAATGAAATTTCCGGTTCATCAATTAATAAAAGAAATTCGGATTTTGTATTAAATATTAATTCATAAAACAAAACAATTTCTTGCTTTTCACCTGAAGAAAGCTGGCTTAATTCAAGAGTTTTTTCTTCGTTTTCTTCATCAACAATTTTAAAGCCATCCGTTCTAGTTATTAATATTTTTTTGAAGGTTAATCTTTCGTTAATTATACTAGTGAACAAATCAAGTTTTTGAATGAGTTCTTGAAAAACTTTGAACTTTTCAGCAAAATCATCAAAGTAAATCTTCAAAGCGGTTGAGTGTTTTGAATTGTAATTTTTTGAATCTATAATCGATATGTCTACCAAACCATATTGGTTTAGTTTTTTGAATTTCTCATTTGTAGCATATAATCGTGCTGTAAACTCGTTTTTGTTCTCCAATCCATCTTTGGCAGAAAACAATCTTTTTGGATAAGAACTATCCAATTTATTAGAGACGCTTGAATATTCATCATAAACCTTCTGAATTTCTTTTTTTAGTTGTTCGGGAAGGTCGCTAATTACATCAATAGTACGGATTTCATCAGCTCTACGAGGTTGGGTTTCGCGCCGAATTAAACGTTGTTCCGAGATTAAACGAATACGACCGCAATTTTCGGAAATTTCTTTTAATTTTTGCTTTAACTGAATTAATTCTTTTGGATATCTTTCATCGTTTCCATAAGACATTATTTCTTCCCAAAAATCATCGTCTTGCAAAAAATCATAATCAAATTCATCATCCGTATAGCGTCTACCGGTACGCATATCAATATATCCATCGGGGGTCTTTCTGAAATACCCTCTCCTACGACTGTGTATTATATAATCATCTTGCGTCTTTTTAAAAAAAGATAATGATATGCCATCAATAGAAATATCTGTATCATTTTTCTCGATAATGGTTTTAGTTGTATCAAAAGCAATTTCTATTTTTGAAAAGTCTAATCCAATCAGATATTGGATTCTTTCTTTACTCAGAGCATTGATGATTTTTAATATTGTAGATTTACCAAATCCATTTGGTCCAGTAATAATTGTAATACCATTTGTCTTTAACGCGATATTATAGTTAAATCTGCCAAATAAATTTTCAATATATAGATTTTTAATCATTGATTCATGCCTCCTATATTAGTTTTAAAACATAACATGAAATTCATAATATAATTATTATAACACTATTCAGTTCGAATGTAAACATAAATAGATTAAACTAATTGTTTTCTTGAAAGTCGATTTTTACGCCTCAATATTATATGGTTAGTAAAGAACGTTATTATTTAATATTAGATAAAAGAAATTATAAATTAGATAATAACTGAACGTTGAAGGAAAAGTCGAAATATGGTAAAATACAAATAGTTAAAGGTGGTGGATGTATGGAACACATTACTGTTGGCAGAAAGTATAATGAGGGAAAAGTTGCTTTTGTTGAGTGTGTTAAGAACGGTTCGCTTGATAATATCAATATCAAAGACAAGTGTTTTTTACTTATCGTACTCACTAAAGGAAAGTTAGAATTTAAAGTGGGCGGTGAGAAAGTCACTGCTGTCGCTCCATCTTTTTTGTGCTTTGACGAGTTAGAAAATCCAGTGCTTGTTTCTAAATCAAAAGCTCAATACACTTGTGTGTACTTCCATCCTAAATTTTTAAATATTAATATGACCTTTGAACTTTTACGTTCTAAAAATTACGGTGATATCGCTACTACCCGCGATATGTTTATGCTGAAACCGTTTACCCAAAAAGCGTATGTGATTCCTATTGCCGAGACACAGGTAGAGAAAATCGAACAATCTGCCGATTATATGTTAGAGGAACTAACCGAGCAAAGAGATTGGTATTGGTCTTGCCGAGGTCGCTCATATTTTATGGAGATTATTATCGCATTAGAGCGTATGTATGGTCTTATAGGCTATGGTTTAACCCACCAAAAATCAGATAATACACCAATTATTAAAAATCCAAAACTTCGTGAAGCGGTGCTTTATATAGAAAGCCATTATAGCGATAGTATAACCTTGTCCGATATATCAGCTAATGCCGGAGTAAACCATACTACCCTTACTGCTCTTATGAAAGAAGAACTTGGTTGCACAGCTATAGAATATTTAATGCAGTACCGAATTACCATTGCGAAAAAGCAACTCGCTTTTACTGATGTTCCTATTAAGGATATTGCAAATATGGTCGGTTTCAAAACCGTACAACACTTCAACCGTATTTTCAAGCAAATCACAGGCATAACCCCTGCCGAATTTCGTAAATCGTCGGTGCAGAAACGGAAGGAGGAATTATAAATGCCTATACACCTTGACGGACGCCGTAAGGAACTGGAATCTATCTGGCAGGAAAATCTTCATAAAAATGGCGATGACCCACACAAAAGCCTGGAGATAAGTATAAAAGCATTAGAAGAATATCCTTGCGATAAATCGTTTCTCTTTCGTGCCGCAATAGCTGAAGAATGGTTGGCAGATGCAGAGACAGATGATATTTCTAAACATAAACATCTACGCAAGGCAATGGACTATGCTCAGCGACTACTCAAAGAAAATCCGAATCAAGAAACAACAAAAGAATTAATAGTTAAAATTTATTCAAAACTAGGATTTGAAGACATAGCTATTGAACAGGCCTATAAATGTCAAAATGTTGATTTAGCATTAAAGTTTTGTCTAAAAGGCGACTCACTCCGCCGCCATAAACAGCAAATCATTAGTAAAAAACTTCTCGATTTACTTTACGAAATGTCGCAAGCAGATTTTAATTTGCTAGATGTTTCTGAGA
>JAZRUI010000007.1:0-18172 GCA_045652465.1 Acutalibacteraceae bacterium
AAAAATTCGTGGTCGTTGGATATATGTATGTTTAAAACTTCAAACAAGTCCATTATTGCAAAGTTGAAATGTTGAACAGCTATCCCAAACGATAAAGTAATTAATGAAAAAAGCAAAGTTAAAATAGAAAAATTAAAGCCATCAAGAATTATTGCTACAGTAGTAACTGCAAAAACGCAAGCAAAATATATTGAAACTATTATCAAAAACTTTTTACTTTTGGCATATACTGATGTAACGAAAAGAAATGATATAATAGTAAGTAAAGAAAATACAAAGCTCAAAATAGGATTTGGTGCATATTCAGGATATGGAAAATTACAAGTGCAGAAACTTAAAATATAAAATACAACAAAAATAATTAATGATATTATCTTCTTCATTTTATCTCATCCTTCTGTTTTTGCACAGGTGATTTACCGAATTGGGCAACATAAGCGTTTGCATCGTCTAAAATTTTTATAAAATCCGGATTGTCTTTTAAACTTGTAAACTCTCTTTCCATAGAAATCAGAAATAATTCAACATATCCTGTTAGTTCGCAAAAGCGCGGTGTATTATCTTCCAACAAATCAAACAACGGTGCTGTAAAATTCTTTTGTTTTCTGCTTATATCTGCAGTTAATTTTGTAATTTCAAATAATTTTTTCAAGGTTTCTATTGCAGATTCTTCGTCACCACTTTGAAGATACATACCTGCACGTTTTAAATAAACACCCTCTAAAATATGATAAAAATATTGATAGTTGCCATCGGGAATAACTAAATTAACAATTTTCTCGGAAATATCAAGCATATAAAAATCTGCTTGCGACATTTCGTAAAGTAAATTAAGAAGTTTTTTGCTAATGATTTGTTGTTTATGGCGGCGGAGTGTGTCACCTTTCAAGCAGAATTTTAATGCTAAATCTACATTTTGGCATTTATAGGCCTGTTCAATAGCCATGTCTTCACATCCAAGTTTTGAATAAATTCTAACTATTAATTCTTTTGCTGTTTCTTCATTCGGATTCTCTTTGAGTAGTCGCTGGGCATAGTCCATTGCTTTATGTAGATGTTTATGTTTAGAATTATTATCCGTTTCGGCATCTGCCAACCATTCTTCAGCTATTGCCGCACGAAAGAGAAAGGATTTATCGCAAGGATATTCTTCTAATGCTTTTATACTTATCTCCAGGCTTTTGTAAGGGTCATCGCCATTTTTTTGAAGATTTTCCTGCCAAATATATTCCAGTTCCTCACGGCGTCCTTCAAGGTGTATAGTCATTTATAATTCATCCTTCCGTTTCTGCACAGCCGATTTACGAAATTCGGCAGGTGTTGTGCCTGTTATTTCCTTAAAAATACGGTTAAAGTGTTGAACTGTTTTGAATCCAACCATGTTTGCAATATCCTTAATAGGAACATCAGTAAAAGCGAGTTGTTTTTTTGCAATAGCAATTCGGTATTGCATCAAATATTCGATAGCAGTACAACCAAGTTCTTCTTTCATAAGTGCAGTAAGAGTAGTATGATTTATTCCTGCATTAGCTGATATATTGGACAAGGTTATGCCATCACCATAATGGCTTTCTATATACAACACCGCATCCCGAAGCTTTGCATTTTTAATAATTGGTGCGTTATCCGATTTTTGATGGGTTATACCATAACCTATAAGACCGTACATACGCTCCAAAGCAATAATAATTTCCATAAAGTAGGAGCGACCTCTACAAGACCAATACCAATCTCTTTGCTCAGTTAATTCCTCTAACATATAATCAGCAGAATGTTCAATCTTTTCTACCTGTGTCTCGGCAATAGGAATCACATACGCCTTATCAATAAACGGCTTTAACATAAACATATCGTGGGTGGTTGCGATATCACCGTAATTCTTAGAACGTAAAAGTTCAAAGGTCATATTTATGTTTAAAAATTTAGGATGGAAGTACACACAGGTGTAACGAGCTTTTGATTTTGATATGAGCACAGGATTTTCGGATTCATCGAAACATAAAAACGATGGTGCAGTAGCAGTGATTTTCTCACAACCAACTTTAAACTCAAGTTTTCCTTTTGTAAGGATAACGAGTAGAAAACACTTGCCCTTGATATTGATATTATCAAGAGGACCATCCTTTACGCATTCCACAAAAGCAACCTTGCCTTCGTTATACTTTCTACCAACCGTAATGTGTTCCATACATCCACCACCTTTAACTACTTTTATTTTACCATATTTCTACTTTTTCTTCAATGTTTAGTTGTTATCTGATTTGTAATTTCTTTTATCTATTCTTAAATCATTAAAACAATATATAATTATATCCGAAAAATATCTGCATATAAATATCGAAATAATATGCAGATATAATATTGACTAACTGCACATAATAAGGTATAATTATATGCAACAAAGGAGTGTATATTATGAGAAAGTTTGACTATTCGTTTTTAAATAATGGGTTATTACCCGCCAATCTTATTAATTTAACTTCAAGCATTGCATCTTTGAAAACTATGGCAGGAGTACGTAAAGAAGAATATGCAAAGGTTTTTACGGAACTTGAAGCGGTAGCGAAGGTGCAGTCTGTTAAAAGTTCCAATGCTATTGAGGGTATTGTGACAAGCGATGAACGTATTGCCGCAATTGTAAATCAGGATAGTGCACCTTTAAATCATACTGAAGGTGAGATTGCCGGTTATCGCGATGCCCTTAATGCTATTCATCTCAATCATGACAATCTTGACCTGAGAGAGTCTGATATTTTAAGACTTCACGAAACGATGATGCAGATTGCGGGTTATGAATATGGTGGCCAATATAAAACTGGCGATAACTATATCATAGAAGAAGATAAAAACGGTAATAGAAAAGTAAGATTTAGACCAACGCCTGCTTCTGAGGTAAAAGAAGCAATGGAACAATTAGAACTTGCCTATATGGAAGCGCGTAACGACGCTAATATTAATCAGCTTCTGTTGATTCCTTGCGTTGTTCTTGATTTCTTGTGTATTCACCCTTTTAGAGATGGCAATGGTAGAATGTCTAGACTTATATCTTTGCTTTTGCTCTATAAAAATGGCTATGATGCTGGTAAATATGTATCTTTTGAAGAACAGATCAATAATTATAAAGCATTTTATTATGAAGCTCTTCGCGAATCTTCTATAGGGTGGCACGAAAACGAAAATAGCTATATACCGTTTATCGAAAACTTCTTGTCCACTTTATATATGTGCTATAAAGAGTTAGATAAACGCTTTGCTGTTGTTAATGGCAGAAAGATTACAAAGAAAGCTAGAATTGAGGCAACCGTCCTCAATAGTTTGGTACCTATTTCCAAATCTGAGATCTGCGATATCTTGCCCGATGTAAGTCCCACAACCGTTGAGGCAGTCTTAAGTGTTATGGTAAAAAACGGTCAGGTCAAAAAGATAGGACAAGCAAGAATGACAAGATATATTAAGGCTTAATTATCAAGGAGGTAAAACACAATGGATAAATATTCTGTTAGAGCGACATATAAACGCTTAAAGAAGGAAAACAATAATAACAAAGGACAAGCAATTGCAAAATCAAGAATTGAAATCGATAAATATATTGAAGATTCTGTAGTTGACAGCGATTTTTGTGAAAAATATTATGATATTAAAAGACTTGTTCAGATCCATAACACGATTTCGCCTAGTTTACTAATGGGTTTATATACAGGAATGATACTTACTGTTTCCTTTAGATTTTTGGATAGTAAAGATATTGTTGGATATCTAATTTTCCTTTTTGTTAGCGTAATTGTTTCTTATGCTGTATCAATTTGGTGTTTGGCTTCTGTTCCTAATTGCATATTATATCCACATATGTTAAAAAGGATGGAAGAAAAACTTGAAAAGGAAGAACAAAACTCAACGCCTACATCGGAATTGGATACAACGAAATGAAACAATCAAGGAGACTTTAAGATGAATTTGCAAAGCAGAATAGAACCTGAAATTTTTGAATACATAAAGGAAATTGCATCCAAGATTAAGAATAATAGAGCTTCCGTAATGGTGGGAGCTGGTTTTAGCAAAAACGCTGAACCGATAGTACAAACTGATAAAAAATTTTTAGATTGGAACTCTCTTGGTGATGTGTTTTATGAAAAGGTAAATGGACGCAAACCTGATGGGAAGAACAAATATCTTAATGTGTTAAAATTAGCCGAAGAGGTAGAAGCTGCATATGGGCGTACTGTTTTAAATGAGATGATTAGAGAAAGTTTACCCGATGCTGAATATGCCCCTTCTCCGCTTCATGAAAAACTTCTAGGTCTATGTTGGAAAGATGTTTTTACAACAAACTATGATACTTTACTCGAGAGAACTCTTGAAAAAATCACTGACAGACACTACAGTGTAATCTTGAATAAAGAAGACCTTATTTATTCTTCGGACCCAAGAATTATTAAACTACACGGTAGTTTTCCTTCAACTCTACCATTTGTTATTACAGAAGAAGATTATAGACTGTATCCCAAAAAGTCTGCGATATTTGTTAACACCGTGCAACAGACTCTTATTGAAAATGCCCTTTGTTTGGTAGGGTTCTCGGGTGATGATCCGAACTTCTTGCAATGGATTGGGTGGATTCGAGATAATATCGGAAAGGATATTGCTTCGAAAATTTATTTAGTAGGTATTTTTAATCTGTCTACTGCTCAAATTAATTTACTTAATAACCGCAATATAGTTGTACTAAATATGGCTAAATGTCCAGGAATTAAACCAGAGAACCATTATGCCGGATTAGAACTGTTTTTTGATGCCTTAAGTGAGTTAACCAAGGAGAATGATGAGGTGCTTTGGCCTACGGATAAACTTCATTACCATATTGATTTCAACAAAAAAGAAGTTGATAACGATATCCAAACTATTACAAAAGATTGGGCTGAGTCTCGAAATTCATATCCAGGTTGGCTAATAGTACCATCCGAAAGGAGAAAATGGCTATTAATCAAAACAGATTCTTGCCATATGGATATGTTTTATCATATCCAACGAAATCACGTAAGCGCGAAAGTCGCTTTCGATTTTTTATATGAATATAATTGGCGAATTAACAAATGTCTTAAGCCAATTTTAAAAACAGAGCTTAATATTTACGAGAAAGTATTATATGGAATTAACCCTTTTGATGATATACTACAATTTGATACGAACGCATTGGTTTACGATAAAAACCAACCCGATTGGAAGGAAACAAGTCAAAAGTGGATAGATTTATATGTTGACTTGTTGAGATCATATAGGGAAAATGGTTTGTTCGATAAATTTGATAAGGTCATAGTTAATTTGCAAAAATTAGCACTTTTTATTGGATCAGAGCAATCCGCAAAAATCCATTGCGAAAAAGTGAGAAAGCAACTATTTTCAATGAATCTAGTAGAAGCAACAAAAGAACTTCAAAACTGGCCGAGGGATATTTCTTTACCTGCTTCCGAAATCCAAAGAGCGGGGCTTTTAATTGAATTAGGCGACGTGTCTCAAGCACTTAAAATCTTGTCTGAAGAGCTCGGTTATATTAGAAAGGCACCGGTAAAGGACGTAAATTATTTTAGAATTTCGACTGAAGCATATCTAGTTCTTCTTACTTCTTATGCAAAACAAGCTTTAAGAGAAGAAGACAGATCCGAAGAGGATGCTAGCGAGAAAAAGCTCAGCAAAATTTATGATGCATATGCTGAAATAAAACTCTTTGAAGCAATGTTAAAAGAAAGACCTGAGAAAGAGATTGAACAAGAAGAATATGATTTATACAGGATAACACGTACTATTACGACCGACCATTCTGCATATATTGAAGCCTTCCAGTTTGTTCGGTTCTACGAAGAAATAGGAAGACCTTTCAATTGTAATCATGTTGTTTCTTCAAAAGATGCCTGTTTAGAAGCGGTAAAAAGAATTAACCCGTTTGCTCCATTGTGGTCATTAATTCTTGAAATTAAAGTTAATGATGACAAATTAAAGAATAAGGTTTGGTCTAGAAAAACAATTGCTGAAATGTCTAATGAAGACATCGAGCATACCAGCCTGCTTTGCATAAGAGCTATCAATGATAATATGGAATATATTGAAGAATCAAATCGCTATAAAGAGGCGAATTTCCAATTAGGTATTGCTTCGGTTATGCCAGAACTTTTGTCTAGATTGTGCTCAAGAATGTCAGATGATATGAAGTTAAAAACTTTGAAAGTATTAGATTTGATATATCGCTCAAAAGAACCTTCTAATTTTAAAAATCTAAAAAATCTCGCACGGCGTTTGATTGGAAGTATGAGCGAAAACTTAAAAATCGAGAATTTTAATGCTTTGATGAAAACGTATTTGTATGAACCAAAAAGAGAGGTAGATAAGCTAGATTTTGCGGATATTTTCGAATCTTTTAACTATCAAAAAGCCAGCGAGAACAAATATAAATCTGCAACAATAGAAAAACAAGTCACAGAGATATTATTGCAACTGTTGGAAAAAAGTGAAGGACGGGAGATAGCATTAACAAGGTTAGTGTACTTATATAGCTTTGGATTGCTTAGCCCAGATGAAATATCGGCTTTTCAAAAAAATATTTGGAACAATGTAGAGCCCAATGGATTGCCTAAGATACCTAGTATTTATTCAAAAAAATACATATTGGATCTACCTGCTCCAAAAGAAGTAGATGTTCACTCCTTAATTAAGCAATACATTCTTAGTTTAAAGATACCTAGAGAACAAAAAGGCGTCACAACCGTATCTGCATATAATAAGCCTCTGTTTTTGCTAGAACTTGAAACATGTACCTGTTCTTTTGATTATCCGGAGGGGATAAGGTGGAATGATGCCGAATTAGATATTATAGTTAAAGAAATTTTGGATGCTTGGAATAATGATATTTCGTTGCTTTCCGAGCGAGAAAAAGAAAATATTGAAGACTGTGAATTATTTGCCAGATTATTTGATAAATACAAATTCGTAGATAATATATTATCACAAGTTATAATATCTAATAATCTTGATCCTACAAAACATAACGGACTCCTAAACCTTTTGGTCGAGTTCGGTAAGTATCCCTTACCTTGTGTTCAGTTGAAACTTCTTGTGAATCAGGAGTTAGATGTATTAAAAAATATGTACGATATTGTCTGCGGTTCTAATGTTAAAGAAATTGTTGCTGCGTGTGATGCCATATACACCACTGTAAGTATGCAAAAAGCAGAACATCAACAAGCAATAACCGAATTATTAAAGAAACTATCTTTGAATATTAGGATTAGACGCAAACAGGGATTAACATCTGTAATTCACTTGTTCCACAATCTTATTTATAGTGACTTGCTACCAATCTGCGATGAGATTATTGATAATTTGTTATTTGGCTTAGAACATTTAATTTTTGAAACCGAATTATCTAATGATAGTCTCGGTTGTACAACAAATCAATGTTTACAGTTAAGAAGTGCTGCAATGTCGTTAGCATATATTTTATACGAGAAGAATCAAGATAAACCCGAAATAATTGACCATCTTCTTAATTGGCAGTCGCTTAAGGATGACCTTAATGAGTTTTCTGAAATAAGAAATAAGTGGTTAGAGATTTAAATTTTTAAAAGCCTACAGATTATGAAATTTAATCTGTAGGCTTTTGTCGTTGCCTGTGACAAAACTATAATGCGGCACGAGGTCTAATCCTCGTGCCGCATTCAACAATATTATCTTTTACTGAATTGAGGGGCCTTTCTTGCCGCTTTTAGTCCATATTTTTTTCTTTCTTTCATTCTTGCATCACGTGTTAACAATCCAGCACTTTTTAAAGCAGATCGCAACTCAGTGTTGTATTGTAATAAAGCTCTTGCTATCCCCAAACTGATTGCACCAGCTTGACCCGTAACTCCGCCGCCCGAAACTGTGCATCTAACATCAAAATTCTGCAGATTATCTGTAAGGCTAAGTGGTTGACATACAACATACTTTAAATTCTGCAATCCGAAATAATTGTCAATATCTCTATTATTAATAATGATATTTCCAGTTCCTCGGAAAATATAAACTCTTGCTATAGAAGTTTTTCTTCGTCCTGTTCCATAATAAGTCGAAATTCTAGGCTGATATATAGTATTAGAATATCGTACTATTTCGTTTTTAGATTGTGGCAAGCCTTCCAAAAAATCGCGTATTTCCAATGCAAGCACTTCGTTTTTGGGCGAATATGTCTCGAAAAATTGTCGCAAAAAAGTGGAAGTGCCATACACCACTTGCTCTTCTGTTTGAAAAGCATATATTGGATCCAAGGAAATATCAAACAGATTAATTCCAATGTTACTAATACTATTCGGAACAACCGGAATTATTCTTGTTCTTATATCAGATTTTGCTGGATTAAATCCTTTAATCTTATCATTTTCTCCCTCTTGAAAGAAAAGGTCACCGTTAAATTCAAAGACAGGGAAAACAAAATCTGGAACTATATTAAACATATTAAGAAAGCCTATTAATTTATACTTTGCATTCATACTGATAAGCTCTCCTTTTGTGCTTCAATGTAGTTCAATGCCTTTTCGAATATTTGACCATAGTATTTAGTTGGATGAACTAATTGTCTAACTTTATAGGGAATAACATCAATGTTATTATCCCTTAAAAAAGTAACAATATTATCATCCTGCAGTAAATTTATTGGAAGAATAACACATTTAAGTGCGTCCTTAAGTTGTACGCTATCCCTTGAAATTACTTCAATGGTGCGTGCTCTTTCATCGAATTTCATAGTACCGTCTGCGGTCATCATTCTTAAAAGTGCATCTAAATTTGGTTCACCGGTTAAATCTCTTTTTACCGCAATACCATCAAAATACTTATCATTATCCCCAAACATAAATGATAAATAGGATTTAATGCCTTCTTCATTACAAGGAAGTTCGAAACTATCAATTTTCATATGGCGATGAAGAAAGTCACTGTAGACATTTGCAAAAAAAGCACCAGAATCAAATGGATATACTTTGTATATTGAAACTTTTCGTAAGTCTACAATAAAACAGACGGGTAAATACTCCAAATCTGTTCGGTACTCTTCAACTTTTTCACCAACTGGATAAGATGGCTTACCATAATAAAAATATAATAGGTCTTTCTTAAAAACATTACAAAAACGTGCTTCAAGTTCTTGCGTAGTCAAAATGTTTCTGGCATCAAAGCATTCGCACGAATGCATTAAAGGTAATAGAGGTAATGTTGTATTATAATAATCTGGATGTCTTTTCAAATATTCTTCAATTATCGGCATTGCATTCACCCCATTTCGACAAAAAACTACAGATAAAATAAAAAATCCAACCTAAGCAAAACTGCTTAAATTGGATAGGGCATATTATAAACATGTCCAATTCATCAATTTGATGAATTATGGATATCACAAACTTTATTCGCTTTGTGTTCAATTTTACCAGATTTTTCTTATAAGTCAATGGTTTAAAAACTTTTTCTTGAATTTTGTAGGATAGCATAATTGTTGCACGATTTATGTACAAGCATCTGTGTAATTATCACATAGCAGTGGCAGTCTACAAATTTTTATGCTGCCACTGCTATAGATAACTTCACTATACTATTTCGCTCAAGGAAACAACAAACCCGAACGTTTCACCGATTGGTAAAAGGTTCGGGTTTGAATGCTTTGGTGCCGATGACCGGACTTGAACCGGTACGTTGTCGCCAACGAGGGATTTTAAGTCCCTTGTGTCTGCCTATTCCACCACATCGGCAGGAACAATAACAATAATATATTATTTGAAGCGTTATGTCAAGCAAAAATTATTATTAATAATCCTCTAAAAATGAATGGAGTTCTTCCCCATCGCGCAAACGATATGCGGGCATTGCGCCAAGGTTAACATTATGCATACTGCGGAACAAATTATCATCCGCTACGGGGTTATCCTCGCGCAGTTTTGCGATGAGCCTTTTAACCTCGCGGCGCTTTGATAAATCCTCAACCTCTTCGCTCTTTTCGGTGAATCGGCAGGCGCAGCGCAAAAACCTTAATTCATTAAACTTGCACCAAGCGATTATATCGCGCTCTTTAACCTTATAAAGCGGGCGGATAAGCTCCATTCCCTCAAAGTTTTGGCTTTTGAGTTTGGGCATCATGGTTTTTATTTCGCTCGAATAGAGCATACTCATAACCATAGTTTCAATCGCATCATCAAAATGATGACCAAGCGCAATTTTGTTGCAGCCGAGCTCCTTCGCCTTGCTATAAAGAAAACCTCTTCGCATTCGCGCGCAAAGATAGCAGGGCGAGCCGCCAACATTATCAACCGTTTCGAAAATATCGCTCTCGAAAACGCGGATGGGAATATTCAGCAGCTTTGCGTTGGACAAAAGCAGTTCGCGGTTTTCATCGTTATAGCCGGGGTCCATAACCAAAAACTCGAGCGAAAACGGCACTTCGCTATGGCGAGAAAGCTGCTGCATACATTTTGCAAGGAGATAAGAATCCTTGCCGCCCGAAATGCAAACAGCGATTTTATCGCCCTCTTTAATCATCTCGTATTCCTTAATGCCGCCAACGAAATTATTCCAAATTCTTTTGCGATAGGTTGTTATGATGCTGCGTTCAACCTCTTTGAATTTTTCAAGCATAGGCTTACATACTCTCGGGAGCATCGATTTTCAAAATCGATAGCAGGTTTCTGATAACGGTTCTGGTTGCGAGGCAAAGCGCAAGACGAGCCTGCATAAGGCTTTCATCTCCGCACTTGCAACGGCAGGCGTTATAGAACTTATGGAACTGAGCCGCAACATCAACGGCATAGTGGGTTAGCTTTGCGGGGTCATATGCCGCAGCAGCAACCTCAACGGTTTTGGTGAATGCCGAAAGAACATTGATAAGCTCGCGCTCCTCGGGAGCGGTTAAAAGCATAAGCTCAGCCTCGGCACACTCGCGCGGAGCTATTCCCTCCTCTGCTAAATTGCGGAGAATGCTGCAAACGCGGGCATGGGCATACTGAACATAATAAACAGGGTTTTGGTTAGACTGTTCAACCGCCAAATCAAGGTCGAAATCGAAATGGCTGTTGGGCTCGCGAAGATTGAAGAAGAAGCGAGCGGCATCAATCGGAACCTCTTCGAGAAGAGTAACGAGGGTTATTGCCTTACCCGAACGCTTGGAAGCCTTTATAACCTCGCCGCCCTTAACAAGGCGAACCATTTGCATAAGCACAACATCAAGCTTATCGGCATCAACGCCCAAAGCCGAGAGCGCAGCCTTAAGGCGCGGAACATAACCATGATGGTCGGCGCCCCAAATGTTGATAGCCTTATCAAAGCCGCGGGTTACGAGCTTGTTATAGTGATAGGCGATGTCGGGTGCAACATAGGTCGGGAAGCCGTTGGAACGAACCAAAACGAAATCCTCGCTGCCGAAATCCTCGCCTCTAAACCAAAGGGCACCCTCTTTTTCATAGGTGTGGCCGCTTTCTTTAAGCTTTTCTATAATGCGCATGGTTTCGCCCGACTGATGGAGGCTGCTTTCTTTAAACCAAGTGTCATACTCGATGCGATATTTCGCCAAATCGCTATGAAGCGCATCAATATTTTTAGGAAGCGCAAAGGCAACGAGCGCAGCGCGACGCTCCTTTTCGCTCTTATCGATAAAGCTATCGCCATATTCCTTCGAGAAGGCTTCGGCATGGGCGATAATATCGGCTCCATGATAGGAGTCCTCGGGCATCTCAACGCCCTCTTTATAAATTTGCTGATAACGCAAATCAAGCGACAAACCAAACTTTTCTATCTGGTTGTCTGCATCGTTAATATAGAATTCGCGCTCGGTTCGATAGCCTGCATAATCCAAAACTGCGGCAAGGCAATCGCCCAAGGCGCCGCCGCGGGCATTACCGATATGCATCGGACCGGTCGGGTTTGCCGAAACGAACTCAACGAGGGCGCTCTTTCCCGCGCCTATATCGCTCTTACCATAGTCCTCGCCCTTTGCGGCAATATCGGCAACGATAGCGGCATAATATTTATCCGATAAAAAGAGGTTAATAAAACCGGGACCTGCGATTTCAAAGCGGTCGATATATGTTCCCTCAAAATTCGCATTAGCCATCAAAATTTCGGCAATTTTGCGGGGAGCGTTGCGGAAAACGCGCGACCAAGCCATTGCGCAGTTGAGCGCAAAGTCGCCATGTGCGGGGTCGGAGGGTTTATCGATTGAATAGGCGGTAAGCTCGGCTTCGGGCAATTCTCCCTTCTCGATTGCCGCTTTGGCAGCCGCCGCGATAAGCTCCTTTATTTGGTTTTCGGTTGTCTTAACAATCATTGACATTTTTATACCTCTTTTATGTTTATCTCGATTTTATTTTGGCCTATAACTCCGCCCTCGTTAAAGAGCGTATAGCCAAGGATTATACTCTTTTGTTGGGCGAGAAGGTTGCGATATTCATCGCCCTTAACCGCCAAGGGAAAAACTCCATAGGGGGTTTTATATTCGGTTTTATGAACGCTTCCCTTTTCAACCTTAAGAACGCTGCCGACGGCACCAGTCCTGGTTATAACTGCGCATTTTTCGCTTGCCTTAATAACCGTTGCTACCCTTGCGCCATCGGTTATTTCGCTATATTTAAGATAATGCGCTCCGTTTTTCAAATCATATTCGCCATCATATTCGAAGGCCTGCTCATCGCGAACGCCATCGCTCACCGAAAGCGTTTTTAAACTGATTTTAACCTTTTTCATATCTTTTCTATATCCACAAGCTCCGCCTTGATATCATCGGTTCCCAAAAGCAGCTTTGCCATTTCGGAGAAGAACTCGGATTTATCGCTGACAAAATAGCGGTCGTCCTCTTTTTGGTCGGAGAGCATATCCTTTTCGGTTAGAAAATCCTTAACATACTGCGCGGTTGCCTCGCCCATATTGATGAAGGTTACGCCCTCGCCGCAAACCTCGCGCAAAACGCGCTCCAAAACGGGATAATGGGTGCAGCCTAAAATCAGGGTGTCAACCCCTTTGGCAATTATGGGGGCTAAATAACGCTTGGCGGCTTCGAGCGCCATAACATCATTTTCGCTCGTTATTCCCTCTTCAACCAGCGGAACAAAGAGCGGACAGCTGTTTTGAACCACCGTTGCATCAGGCATTTGCGATAAAATATAATCGCGGTGAGCGTTGCTTTTTATGGTTGCAACCGTTCCTATAACGCCGATTTTTTTGTTTTTGGTTGCGCGCGTTGCAGCGCTTGCCGCATGAGAAACAACCTCAACAAACGGAACGGGAAGTTCCTTTTCGGTATCCTTTGCGACCGAGGAAACCGTTCCGCAGGCAGCAATTATAAGTTTAACCCCGTTAGCGAGCAAGAGGCGCTCATCCTGAAGGGCATATTTTTTGATTATTTCGCGGCTTTTGTTGCCATAGGGCACACGGCCTGTATCGCCGAAATAAATAATGGTTTCATTCGGCAAAACCTTTTTGAGTTCCTTAACGACAGTTAGTCCGCCAAGGCCCGAATCGAAAACACCGATTGGTCGTTTATCCGCCATATAATCGCCTCCTTATAATTACTATTCAAATTATATTACCATATATTTTTAAAAACTGCAACAAAAAAAGGAATGAACACTCATTCCTTTTCGATAATATCCTTTATAACCTCGCTCGCTATCATCAGTCCTGCCGCGGAGGGCACGAAGGAGATGCTTGCGGGGGTTCGAGAGCCGCTGACTTTAGGCTCCTCGGTTGAATAAAGCACGCGAACATTTTTGATGCCGCGTTTTTTGAGCTCATAGCGCATAACGCGCGCTAACGGGCAAACCGAGGTTTTGCTGATATCGGCTATTTTGAAGTCAAAGGGACTCATTTTATTCCCTGTTCCCATCGAGGAAATAACGGGAACGCCCGCCGCCTTTGCCTTTTCTATGATGAGCAGTTTTGCGGTTACGGTATCAACCGCATCAACCACATAAGAAAATTCGGAAAAATCGATAGAATCGGCGGTTTCGGCTGAAAAGAAAATGGGTTTTGTTTCAACCGAAATTTCGGGGTTTATATCGGCGATTCTCTCCGCCATAACCTGCGTTTTAGGCTGCCCGACGGTGCTTTGCAGGGCGATGATTTGGCGGTTGATATTGCTCTCGCTGACGCTATCGGAATCGACAAGCAAAAGCCGACCGATGCCCGCTCTTGCCAACGCCTCGCAAACATAGGAGCCAACGCCGCCGATGCCAAAAACCGCGACGCTTGAATTATTAAGTTTTTCACGGTTTTCCCTGCCAATAAGCAGGTCGGTTCTCTCAAAAATACTCATTTACTTACCCAACAATTTAATATATTTCGGAAGTTCACTTTCAAAATCAACGCCATAGGTGCGTCCGGGCTGGAAATTCTTGGTTCGATAGATGCAGCCGCTTGTATATTCGGCGGCGATTAAGAGGGATTTTTCAATGCTTTCGCCATTCATAAGCGCGCCAACAAACGCGCTGCCGAAAACATCTCCCGTTCCGTGATACATGGCATCGATTCTATCAGCCAAGGCATATTTAATTTCTCCGTTTTCGAGAACTGCGGCGCCGAGCTTTTCCTCATCGAAATAAACACCCGTCAGCACGGGGATTTTTGCGCCGATTTCCTTAAGGCCATTTAAAATTTCGGCAACATATTCTTCCCCGAACGCGCCATCCTTATACTCAATTCCGAGCATAAGACAAGCCTCGGTTAGGTTGGGAATAACGATATCCGCCTTGGCGCAAAGCTTTTTCATACCCTGCGGAAAATCGGAGGGGAAAATTTGATAAAGCTTGCCATGGTCAGCCATAACGGGGTCAACCACAACAAGGGTGTCCTCATCGCGCAAAATATCGATAATTTCGCAAACAAGGTCGATTTGGCGGAAGGAGCCGAGATAGCCCGTATATATCGCATCGAAGCGGATTCCTTCAGCCTTCCAATGCTTTGCAATAGGCAAAATATCCTCGGTTAAATCGCGGAATGTGAAATCCTTAAATCCGCCTGTGTGGGTTGATAAAACCGCAGTTGGAATTACGGATGTTTCAACGCCCGCCGCCGAAATTATAGGCAGGGCAACGGTTAAAGAACACTTGCCGAAGCCCGAAATATCATGGATGGCTGCAACTCTTTTTTGCATATTTTTTCTCCTTAAAGCACCTTCTTGCACACGCTCTCAAGGCAGCATTTTTCGCAAAACGCTTTTCTCGCGGTGCAAACCGCTCGACCGTGAATCACGGCGCGGTGGCAAAAGTTGTTTGATTCCTCGGGAGGAAGAATTTTTCGCATTTCGTTTTCAACCTTTAACGGGTCGGTTGTTTTAACAAAACCCAAGCGGTTGGATAGGCGGATAAAATGGGTGTCCGCTACAACTGCAGGTTTTCCGTAAACATCGCCGCAAACGAGATTTGCGGTTTTTCTTCCAACGCCCGGAAGGCTTGTTAAATCTTCGATATTATCGGGAACAACGCCCAAAAAACGCTCAACTATTCCCTTTCCGATGCCGATAAGGTCGCGCGCTTTGGTTTTATATAGGCCGCAGGTTTTTATAAGGTCTTCAACCTCTGAGAGCGGAGCGTTTGCAAACGCTTTAGCATCGGGAAAACGCGCAAAAAGCGCGGGGGTTACCATATTAACGCGGGCATCTGTGCATTGAGCCGAGAGGCGGGTTGCAATCAGAAGCTGAAACGCATCGGAATATTCGAGCGAACAAAAAGCATCGGGATATTCGCTTTTAAAAAGTTCAACCGCTTTTGCGGCACGCATTTTTTCGGTCATAAAAGCTCCTTAAACGCTGAGCTTCATATCGCCCGATTTAATAAGCTTCAATGCGCGCATTCCCTCGGAAATTGCGAAAGCTAAAACGGCGGGAAGCACGAAATGCATAAGGGCGATTTGGATTAAGGTTACGGTCGGGCTTACGCCTGCGGCAATCATAGATGTATAGCTCGAGAACTGACCAACAAGACCTGCCGAGCCCATGCCCGAGCCTGTCGGGTTGCTGACCATACCAAGCACTGCCGAGCTTATCGGGCCCAAAATAGCGCTTGATAGTATCGCAGGGAGCCAAATTATAGGCTTTTTAACGATGTTGGGAACCTGAAGCATAGAGGTTCCGAGACCCTGAGCAACAAGACCTCCAACCTTATTTTCGCGATAGCTTGCAACGGCGAAGCCAACCATATTACAGCAGCAGCCAACCGTTGCGGCACCTGCGGCAAGACCCGTTATTCCCATCGAAATGCCGATAGCGGCGGAGCTTATGGGAAGGGTTAATATCATTCCCATCAAAACCGAAACTATCATTCCGCCCATAATGGGATGAGCCTCAACATTAACATTAACAAGGTTGCCGAGAAGTGTCATAAGTTTTGCAACCGGAACGCCGAGATAAAGACCAACAATGGCGCCGGGGATTATAGCACAAAGGGGCGTTACGATTATATCAACCTTGGTTTTGCCCGAAACTAATGCGCCGATTTCAACGGCAACATAGGCGGCAACAAAAGCGCCGAGAGGTTCGCCGGGAACGCCAAGCGCAATGGTTTCAAGACCGCGACCCGCAAAAGCGCCAACCATACCCGCTACTGCAGCCGAAACGGTTACGAGCGGAGAGGATTTGAGCTTGCCGGCAACGCCTGCACCAATACCCATACCGGTTGTTACCTTTGCAACATTTCCGATTTGGATTAAATATGCTCCAACAGTTCCGCCGATAATATCGCCGATTTGGCAAATAATCGTTCCTATAATCAGGGTGGCAAAAAGGCCGAGAGCCATACCGGTTAGACCGTCGATAAATAAGCGGTTAAGATACTTTTTGATAAAATTCATCACAATCTCCCCTATTTATTTTTTATTAGATAAGATTATATAACCACTTTTTTTGATTGTCAAGCGGGTGGCACTATTTTGGTTTAAACTCATAAAGCGCGTTTTGCTTGACTATGCTTTTTTTGTAATATATAATGGTGGTAGTATTGAAAAACGAGGTTATTTTATGATAATTATGGCGGTTGACCTTGGGGATGCACGCACAGGTGTTGCGGTCAGCGATTGCAACGAAAGCTTCGCTTTCCCTAAAGGTGTTATAACTGAATACAATAAAGAAAAGCTCCTCTTAAAGCTTTGCGAAAAGGCGAAGGAACTTAATGCCGAGCTTTTGGTTGTTGGCTATCCCAAGAATATGGATGGTTCGGCAGGATTCAAAGCGCAGGAATGCGAAGCGCTCGGAAAAAAGCTTTCCGAGATGTGTTCCCTTCCCTTGGTTTTATGGGATGAACGCTGCACAACCGTTTCCGCCCACACGGCGCTCAACTACACCGACACCCGCGGCAAAAAGCGCAAAGAAATCGTTGATGCGGTTGCCGCAACCATCATTTTAGAGGATTATTTAAAAAGAAGACAGCAGGGATAAACCTTGCTGTCTTTTTTATTCCTTATCGGTGTTGATATTGACGGTTGTTCCGCGAATGATGCTTCCCTTTCCGTATTTTTTCCTTATCTCGAAAATCTTATCCTCTATCTCTTCCTTTTCCTCTATGCTTTCAAAATCGGTGAACATATCGGTTTGATAAGATTCCGAGCCATCGGTTAAATTGATTGCTCTAAAGCCTATCGAGCGAAGCGGAACCGAAAAGCCGAAGTTTTTGTTTATAAGCTCCAGGCATTTATTCGCCATTGTAACGCTGCTTTGGGTTGGAACCGATAATAGACCTTGAAATTCCTTAGTGTTCAAATCAAAGGTTCTGATATGCGCTTGGATTGCCTTGCTGAAAAGCCCATGGCGCCGAAGGGTTGAAGAAATGTCCTCAGCGAGCGATAAAAGCACAGGCCAAGCCTCCTCCGCCGAGGTTATATCGGCTGAAAGGGTTGTTGTTCTTCCAACGCTTTTGGGAATGGGTTGCTGCGCGACCACGGGAGAGGAATCCTCCCCTGCCGCGAAAATATAAAGCTGCTCGCCCATCTTGCCCATTCGTTTTTTAAGCACATCACAACCTGCGGCAGCGATTTCTCCCACCGTGAATATCCCGAGTGAGTCGAGCTGCTTTTTGGTTGATTTTCCAACGCCTAAAAGCACATCGGCGGGCAAATTCCAAATCTTCTCTTTAAAGTTTTCGCGGGATATTTCGGTTACGGCATCAGGCTTTTTAAGGTCGGA
>JAZRUI010000008.1:0-153251 GCA_045652465.1 Acutalibacteraceae bacterium
TACTATAACGTAGCCGCGGTCGTTATAATCTTCTCTTTGGGGCAAGCGGTCTTTGACGCTTATCCATTCAACATTTACTTTTGTTCCCATATTTAACCTCCTTATTGTTCTAACAAGGGTAACAAAGCAGGCAACTGCCCGCTGATATATGCTTTTTCAATTTGAGGACGCATAAATTCACCAACAGTTCCACCACTCGGCAGAACAATGTTTGCCATAAACTCATCCTCAAACACGGAAATTCCACACTCAACAGCTTCAAGTTTTGCCTGTATAACAAGCTTTAAAGCACGCCAGCGTTGACGGCAAGCCTGTTCCCATTCGGTAGCCTTAGCGTTTTCAGTTCGCTCTCTGCCTGTTGGTGTATATCGAAACTTTTCTTTTGAAGGCAAAGGCAATATGAACTTAACTTGTCTCTCATTCATAGTAAAAGCAATCATCGCCGTTTCGCCGCTTATCGCATAGGCGAAATTTTCGGCGCCATATTTTATTAAGGTTTTTTCTATTTCAAGACGGGATAACTCGCTCGAAACGTTAGTGTTTTTTGCATATTGAGGCATTTAACCTCTCCTTTCAAACAAACTGCAGTAGCCGTAATCCGCCCACAGGCCGCCGTGGATATCGCAGAGGTTACGGCTGCGGCAATGCTCACAGTTCTTGCAGTTGCGTTTAGATAGTCTATGTAATAGATAAAATATATATCTCATTCGCCATCACTCCCCACATTTTTACCATAAGGGCAGAAAAAGCCTTCGGGCAGGTCCATATAATGCACAAGCGGTGATGGGTTCATGCACCATGGCGGAGGGTCCGGATAGCCGTTGTTCATGCTGCAGAAAGCGCATTGCTCGCAACGTATTACCTGCGCCCACTCAGCTGAGCTTTTAAAAAGCCTGCAGAGAATCTCTGCGTTTTGTGCGCTATCAAATTTAGGGGCGCCGCTTTGTGAGCAGGCGCCGTAGTTTATACACTCTTTGCAGGTCATTGTTCATTACCTGTGGTGTTAAAGAGCGGATGGGTTCCGTTCTGAAGTGCTATTTCTTCATCGGACATTTCATAGCCTATATCACAAAGGAAGGCATATGTTCTATCAAGTGCACTGTTTTTCTGATAAGTAGGCATATGCGTATAATACTGTTCATCATAATATCTTCGGGCCTTACAGTCGCCGAGAGCACACCAAACGATAACGGCAGCTGCACGGGAAGGCTGCTCCTCCATAAACTTTGTGACGCACTTTTCATCAACATAATATCCTGACTCTTGACCGATTATCTCCTTGCATTCCTCACGGTTGAAGGCACTGCTATAATCAACTGCATCATATGCGATAGCCTTGATAGCCCACTGGTTTATAACGGCTGCGAATTTCACCGATGCACTGAAGGATACAATGAAATCCCTGCGCAGAGCATAAGCATCATCGGATACCTTTTTAAGCTGGCGGCGCGCTCTATCCGCCGCTATCTCCTCATCAGACTTAACGGACTTTTGGGCCGCAACCTTTTCGGCCTTTTTATATATGCTAACCGAATTACTATACACACAATAAAAAAGCTCTTTAACCTTTTTAATCCCCTTAGCAATACTACCGGGAGTATAATCTGCAAAAATTATACCCTTAAGGTATGAATAATTGCTGTCATAACTGTTTTTTAACTTTACGGCGCCCAGCTCTTTGAGTTCTTTTTCCACCTTTGGAAGGACTTCGTTCTTCAGCTGCTCTTCCAAAAGGCGCTTCATAGTCCAGTTAAAATTGTTGGTGCCGGCGCTCTCAAGTGCTTCCTTTTGCGCGGATTTAGATTTAAGGTCAGCTATTCTTAAATAGTCTTCCATAGAAATCTGTTTACCTTGAGATTTTTCAAAGGCTGCAGACTTTATCTGCAAAAGCTTTACGCGGCGGCTAACGGTTGCAGGCGAAAAACCGGTCTTTTCAGCAATGCTCTGTTGAGTCTCTCCCAAGTCAAGCAACATCTGAAAGCCCTTGGCCTGCTCGTATATGGTGAGGTCAGAACGCTGCATATTCTCAAGCAGCATAGTTTCAACCTGCAGAACCTCACTCATTTCAGCAACAACGCAGGGCAAACTTTCGAGCCCTGCCTGCAGCGCTGCTGCTCGGCGGCGATGGCCAATTATAACGGTATAGCCTTCCTCGCCTTCAGGCACACCCTTGCCGCCCGCTACGACGGTTAGGTTCTGATAAATGCCGTTTTGCTTGATGCTCTCGGCAAGCTCGGTAACGTCGCCCACGTCTTTGCGGGGGTTGTCCGGGTGCGGATAGAGTTTCGCTATAGATATTTGCTGTAACATAGATATTTTCCCTTCCTTTATTTATTTGCTGATAAGTTTCATCAGCTGATTGCAGAATTTAACACGATTTATTTCTTCCTTAAGTTTCGTGTTTTCAAGCTCGAGCCTGGTTGCACGTCTGTTGGCGGCTTCGAGTTTGCATGCAGTGTTGTAGCTGCTTGCCGCCCAGGCGATGCATATAATGCCTACAACTAAGATTGTTATTGCTCCATAGATATTCATTGACAAACCTCCTGTTTTGGGTTTATAATATGTACATAGATATTTTCCTTGCCGCTCTCGGAGTTCGCTGCTCTGGGGGCGGCGCTTTTTATATTTCGGGGTTTAAAAGGTTTACCCCCAGTTTGTCCGACAGTCTGAGTAATGTTGATATTTCACACTTCATCGGATGGTTAATGGTTCTGCTGACATTTGATGCTTCCACGTTTAACAGCTTTGCGAGGTGCTTAACGGACCACTCTCTGTCCAGCAAAGCTTTTTTGAAGAACTTTTTAAGATTCGCCTCTCGCTGATCTTCAGGAGACTTTCGCAGTTTAGGCATATAATTACTCCTTTCTGCCCGTGTGGGCGTTGTCAACACTTGCGATAACACAGTCGCCGCAAAGCGGAAGTGCTTTTATGCTTCTGGTCTCAAACACAAAAGCCAAACAAAACGTTTATGTTATCAGAAACAGCACCCGCGCATCCCTGTCGGGTGCTGTTAAATATTTTTGGGGGAGTGTATATTTTGGAGATTTTAAAGTATGGACGGTGCCGCAAATGGACAAACCGGCACAATGACAAGAAGTTCCCCACCCTGCGGCGACCGTGTTATCGCAAGTATTAAGTTGTAAATTACTGTATTATCTGCAATGTTCTGCAGATGCATTCTTTGACAGTTTTGTTGCCATGCACCGGAGAGGATAGAAAATCCTCGACCGTGTTCTGTCGATAACCGGTGGCAATGGCTAAATCTTTGCTGTTCCAGCCGAGCAGGGCCATTCGGCGGTTGATTTCATTGATTAAGGTTTTCATACACTTCCTCCTGCGTTCGGCGCATAACGATTTGGTATATTATGTTCGCAGCCGAACAACTTGGTCAATTTGGTATATCTGCGTTCAAGATCAGAGATTTCAAGATTCCATGCCTCAAAAGCACATTTGGTATTTACGTTTTTGCCAAACCATACAGACGCGTTCTTTTTCACCATAAGCTCTCTGGCCTGCGCTTTTAGTTTCCTTACACTGCTATCACTGCATCCGAATATCTCTTTGATTTCGGGACTTCCTATTTCGGTGCAGGTGTAATAGATGTGTATAGCCCTTTCAATGTTAAATTTCATTGCCCGCTACACCTCCATATCGATTCGTCGAGCAATAATCCTATCGATTGCGGCGGTTACTCTCTCTGCAGCACCTTTCGGTTTTTCTTTACCATTGAGAATCTTGTTGAGATGATCCCTACGAATTCCCATCTCCGCCGCTACTTCATTTTGTGTAATTTTATGTAAATGCATTTTTCCAATAGCGGTTCCGATCCATTCATCCATGGTATATTCCTCCTTCTTAGCTAAAATAATTGACAAGCACACAAATGTGTGGTATTATATGTCTGCTATAACCTATAAAAACACAAAGATGGCTATATTTTGCCTTTTGCGTGCTTGCCTACACCAGTGGGTGCAAACACATAATAATCCACATTTGTGGCATTGTCAACAAAAAAATGCCACTTTTAAGCGGTTTTGTATGGTTGCACATAAAATAAACGCCATTTTTGTGGATTATTATGCGAGGAGAATATTCAATGGATAATATGTTGCAGCGAATAATCGATGAAATGAAACTACAACGAAAAAAGCAATTTGAATTAACAGATTTCTTGGGGCTGAATCACAATACATTTGGCAACTGGAAATCCGGGCTGAATTCGTCATATAAGAAATATATCCACGCAATTGCAGAGTTTCTTAATGTTTCCGTCGAATATCTCAAGGGAGAAACAGATACCAAAAAGGCACCCCCCGTTGATAAAGATGAAGCTCTTATGTTCGCCCTTTACGGTGATGATAATAAAGACATAACTCCCGCTATGCTGGAAGATATTCGTAAATTCGCGCAGTTCGTGCGTCAACGCGATCAGGGAAAGGAAGATGACGCTTGACCCTAAATTGCTTATATGATATTGCCGACCGCGACAATATTGGAGTTTTCTCCTTTGATATGGATGAGTGCGAGAGTGTTTCTGTTCTGCAGAACGGCAAATGCTACATTGCAATAGACCCCTTTAAACTCAAAACTATCGTTGAAGAGAAAGAGAAACTCGCCCATGAGCTCGGCCACTGTGAGACCGGCGCCTTCTATAATCAGTATTCAAAACTGGATATCAGAGCCAAACACGAACGTCGCGCGAATATTTGGGCAATAAAAAAACTCATCCCGAAGGATGAGCTTAAAAAAATCATATCTGCCGGCTGCATAGAAGTATGGGACCTCGCCGAATACTTTGAGGTATCTATCCCCTTCCTGCAGATGGCTATGGAATACTATGCAGCTTGAGGAAAATCTGATGGGTAAATATTTTAGAACATTCACAAAAATAGCAGGCGTTACTAAAGAAAACGATGATGGCGCTAACATACAAGATATCATCTGTCTTCTTAAACCCGGAGATCTTCTCTTCGGGCTTCGTGATGTATGTAACGAATATGACAGTAATGCAATTAAGTTATATAAGAGCAAAACACATATCGGATATCTGAATAGGCAATTGGCCGATAAGTTTGCGCCCTTTTTAGATAACGGCGCCAGTTTATGGGCCTCGGTTAAAGAAATAACCGGCGGTATTGGTAATAAGAGTTTCGGATGCAATATAGAAGTATGGCTTGAAGATATAAACGAAGAAGACTATGAAGACGACGATCTCTTTGATGATTGCGAATATACAGCAAGTGCAAAATCAAACGATGTTAACGTGACATTGGCTACCACAGACTGTGAGAACGAGGACGGACTTAACATTCAAGACCTGCTTCCTCTCCTCCAACCCGAGAGTGCTGTTTATTTCACGCGTGATCCCGAGACACTAAAGATCGTTAAGGCATATTCGAAGGGCGTCGAGGAAGATGTTCATATCGGAGATCTCAGTCCTGAAGATTCAAATATGGTTACAAACTTTCTTGACCATCATCCAACCCACTGCGTTCGCGCCATAATTAAAGAAATAGGGGGCGGCAACGGCATTCCATATACATGCAAACTGAAATTATTAACGGAATTGCGTGAGTTCGAACAACCTGCAGCACCCGACACATCAACAACACCTAAAAACAGATTTTGGTTAAGTGCTGTTTTAATTGCCTTGGGCGTTTTAGGAATATGGAATACAGATACTTCTTTCTTATATACCTTGGGCGGTTTCGTTTGCTTTATCTGCGCAATTGCAAATTTCTTTTATTAAAGAAAAAATCTATTGTGAAGTAATTTGATTTGTGTTTAGTATCTCAGAATTACAATCCATAGTTATTGTTAATTTATTTTGTTTGGCAAAATGCACAATACTATATCTTGGATTAAACGTATACGCATTACAACGTATAGTATTGTTTGGTTTGGCTTTTTTTGTTTTTGTTTCATTTTTTAAAATTTCATTACAGATTTTTGTAAAAAATACCTGTTTACTTTTGCTCAAAAGTTGTATAATATATTAACAGAACAATGCTTGTTCTGTATGTCTATGAAGTTGCTGGTCGCGCCCGTAGAAAAGCAATGGAGACTGTGGAAGGGTTAACATTGATCCTGTTTCGGGCTATGTCTTTAAGACAAAAAAATGTAATTGAGCATTCGTGTAAACGAATGCTCTTTTTGTTTGAGGTGGGATTAATACGAAAAATATATATGAATGTGCAGAACTTTATAAAAAGTTTCTTCATCAAAAATATACCATAGTTTTGGAGAACAATATAGTTTTTTGTTTTTCTTTTCAACGCAGAAACTTCTTTCATCTACTGGGTCTTCAAAAACTCAAGGATGTTCCGGCATTACAGAGCAGAGATAAGGCCCTTGTCTATAAAAACATTCTTTCGGGCAAAATTTCGTGTAAAGATATTGAATCGAGTGCTCAATACCCAAAAATCAAGAACAGGATTTTGCATTTCGAAAATATCTGCAAAATGTTAAACCCCAAACATTCAAAAGTGGTAATTGATTTTGACCCAACAAAAACGGAAAGAACAAAATTGACACGCACACGGTACATATTCTTTTTGCGAGAGCGTTCTGGCTACGATCATCTGACAATTGGCTACAATAACGAATATTATCCTGAAACATTCATATTTGAATACGGAAAACGGTACATAACTCAGCAAGAATTACTAAATATATCCGAAATAACCGTGGAACAAATAGAAAAAAGAGAAAACTGAAAGTCTGACGCCAACTGAAGAATGTTTCGTTTGTATAAGAAAGGACGGTGACCATATGCCCGTTTATAAGACCAACAAAACCAAAGACGGAAAAACTCAATATAAGGTCGTCGTCTGCTATAAGGATGCACAGGGAAAATACAAACAGAAATCACGGTTTGTTTACGGCGCAGCTGAGGCGAAACTAGAAGAATTATATCTACAAAAAGAAATTTCCGAGAGCGTTCCCGACAGCAAGATGACCGTGCAAGCGCTGTACGATGAATATATATTATCAAAACGGAATGATGTGCGTGCTACAACGTTACAAAAAACATCTTCAATTTTAGAACGCGATATTATTCCATATTTAGGAAAAATACACCTTGATAGTTTATCCGTAAGTCAATTGCAAAAATGGAAAAACATTATAGCTGAAAAAGATATCAAGACTGTAACTAAAAACAATTCCCTTCGTGAATTGCGCTCAATGCTTAATTATGCTGTGAGAATGGAGTATATAAACAGAAATCCTCTTGCTGCGTTAGGCAACTTCCGGGACGTAACTTTTGAGGGAGTTTCCGACAAATTACATTATTATACCTCTGAGCAGTTCAAACAATATATTGCCTTCGCAAAGAGTTCCTGCCGTTCTTTAAGCGATTATGGATATTATATTTTCTTCTGTATAGCCTTCTTTACCGGTATGCGAAAGGGGGAGATTAATGCTCTGCGTTGGTCCGATATAGAGGGGAATGTTATCCACGTTCGTCGTAGTATAGCGCAGAAGCTTAGAGGAGAAGATGTTGAAACGCCACCCAAAAACAAATCTTCATATAGGGATTTGCAAATCCCTCATAACCTCTCTGTCATTCTCGATGAACACAAAAGGCGGCAACAACAATTAGAAAACTTTTCAGAATCATTTAGAGTGTGTGGCGGTATCGCGGTTCTGAGGGATACCAGCATTGAAAACCGAAACAAACGTTTTGCCGCCGATGCAGGATTACCTCACATTCGCATTCATGATTTTCGACATAGCCATGTTTCATTGCTGTGCAACGAGGGGATAAATATACAAGAAATAGCTCGACGAATAGGCCATTCAAACATTACGATAACTTGGAACACTTATTCTCATTTGTATCCTCGCGAGGAGGAACGTGCATTAAAGGTTTTAGAAAAGATCACTATGGATTTTACGCAAGAATAACGCAAGAATTTTTTGAAAATTCCAAAAAACAAAAAATCTTAAAAAAACAAAAACCACCCACAAACCGCTTAATCAAGCCATTTACAGGCGTTTTGTAAAACCTAAAAACATACTAAAAATCGTAAAAAACATACTCAAATAACACTCATCGTCTCCACCAACAAAAAGACCACCTTTAGGGTGGTCTTTTTTGTTGGTAGATGAGACTCGAAAAGGGCTATGCTTATGAGGCGCAGGTCTTTTCTTTTGCAAAAACAAAACACGGAAACACTGTTAGCACTTTGCCTATGCTTTTTTAGTTTTTCGATTCTCTTTTTGTCCATTCTTTTCCGTTGACAAAATGCGACCCTTTAATGTATAATATACTCAAAGTTAAGAATGCTTACATGACTGACGGATTTTGCGAACCGACGCAATGGAAATGCAAGCATTTGTTTTAAGCCGACCGTCTGGGCAAGTCAGTTCATTGTTGTTCTGATTTGCCCTTTTTTTATTTTAGTTTAAGGAGAAACGCTATGACACACGAAAATTGGAAAGGTTTTGCACCGGGGGCTTGGCAGGATACTATCGATGTTCGCGATTTTATCCAAAAGAACTACACCCCCTATGAAGGCGATGATAGCTTTCTTGAGGGTGCAACCGAGCGCACCGATTCGCTCATGGAAAAGCTGCAGGAGCTTTTTGCTCTTGAGCGCCAATACGGCGGAGTTTTGGATATCGACACCGCAACCGTTTCCTCGCTTACCAGTTTTTCTCCCGGATATATTGATAAAGACAAAGAAATCATTGTTGGAATGCAAACCAACCGCCCCTTAAAGCGCGGCATTGCCCCCTTTGGCGGCATTCGAATGGCCCGCCAGGCCTGCGCCGCTTACGGCTACAAGCTTTCGGATACCATTGAGAGCGAGTTCCACTACAGAACCACACACAACGATGGTGTTTTCCGAGCATACACCGATGAAATGCGCGCTGCCCGCAAATGCCATGTTATAACCGGCTTACCCGATGCCTACGGCCGAGGCCGCATTATAGGCGATTACCGCCGCGTTGCGCTTTACGGTATTGACCGACTAATTGAAGAGAAAAAGCGCGACAAAAAAGCGCTTGAGGACGCCACCTTCAACACCGAAAACATTCGCCTCAACGAGGAACTCTTCCAGCAAATCACCTTCCTTGGAAAGCTTAAGGAAATGGCGGCTATGTATGGCTTTGATATAAGCGCCCCCGCCGCCAACACACGCGAAGCAATCCAATGGACCTATTTTGCCTATCTTGGAGCAATCAAGGAGCAAAACGGCGCTGCTATGTCGCTCGGTCGCGTTGCAACCTTCTTCGATATTTATATTGAGCGCGATATTAAGGCAGGAGTTTTAACCGAAGAGGGCGCGCAGGAGCTTTTCGATGATTTCGTTATGAAGCTTCGCATTGCCCGCCATCTCCGCACTCCCGAATATAACGAGCTTTTCGGCGGCGACCCGATGTGGATAACCGAGGCAGTCGGTGGTATGGGCGAGGATGGAAGAACCCTCGTTACCAAGAGCTCCTTCAGAATCCTCAACACCCTCTTCACCCTCGGCTCCTCTCCCGAGCCTAACCTAACCGTTTTGTGGTCCACCGCCCTGCCCGAAGGCTTCAAAGCCTTTTGCGCAAAGGTTTCGAAGGACACCGATTCGATTCAATACGAAAACGATGACCTTATGCGCCCCCACTATGGCGATGACTATGCTATCGCCTGCTGCGTTTCAGCCATGCGCATAGGCAAGCAAATGCAGTTCTTCGGCGCCCGCTGCAACTTGGCAAAGCTTTTGCTTATTGCCATTAACGGCGGCTATGATGCCACAAGCCAAATGCACATCGGTCCTCAAATGGAGCCGCTTTCGGGCGACAAGCTCACCTTTGAGAGCGTTATGGAGCGATATGCGATTTATATGGAATGGCTCTCGCGCTTATATGTTAACACCATGAATGTTATCCACTATATGCACGATAAATACTGCTACGAGAAGACCCAAATGGCTCTCCACGATACCTCGGTTGAGCGCCTTATGGCATTCGGCGTTGCAGGTCTTTCGGTTGTTGCCGATTCCTTGAGCGCAATTAAGTTTGCTTCGGTTAAGCCCCTGCGCGACAACAACGGATTTATAACCGATTTTGAAACCGAAGGCGACTTCCCCAAATTCGGCAACGATGATGACCGCGTTGACCTTATTGCAAAGGATATAACCCACCGCTTCATTGAGGCGCTTCGCAAAACTCCGACCTATCGCAACGCGATTCACACCCTTTCGGTTTTAACCATAACCTCTAATGTTATGTATGGCAAGAACACCGCCGCAACCCCCGACGGCAGACGCGCAGGAGAGCCCTTTGCTCCCGGCGCCAACCCGATGTCGGGTCGAGAGGAGAACGGCGCATTGGCGGCTCTCAACTCAATAACCAAGTTATCATATGATGACTGCCGCGACGGCATTTCCAACACCTTCTCGATAACCCCCGAGGCCCTCGGCAACACCGATGAGGAGCGCACCCAAAACCTCGTTGCTATCCTCGATGGCTACTTCGCCAAGAAGGCGCACCACATAAATGTTAATGTTCTCAACCGCGAAACCCTCATAAAGGCCTACGAAAACCCCGAAGCCTACCCCAACCTCACCATCCGCGTTTCGGGCTATGCTGTTAACTTCAACAAGCTCTCCCGCGAGCAGCAGCGCGAGGTTATCAGCCGCACCTTCCACGAAAGCATATGAGCAAAGGCTTTATAAACTCAATTCAAAGTCTTGGCGCCAGCGATGGGCCCGGAGTTAGATTTGTTGCGTTTTTGCAGGGCTGCAACCTTTGTTGCGGCTGCTGCCATAACCCTGAAACGCAGGGCGCGGGCGGAACGCTTATGTCCGCCGAGGAAATAAAGGATAAGGCGCTTCGCTTTCGCGAATATTTCGGCGAAAAGGGCGGAATAACCCTTTCGGGCGGCGAGCCGCTGCTCCAAGCTGCGTTTGCGCGCGAGGTTTTCGCGCTTTGCAAGCAAGAAAAAATCAGCACCTGCCTCGACACCTCGGGAAGCGTTTGGAATGAGGATGTTGCCTCCCTTTTAGAGGTGACCGACCATGTTTTGCTCGACATTAAATACACAAACGATGCCGACTACCGCAAGTTTGCAGGCTGCGATATAAAGCGCGTTTTAGCCTTTTTGGATGAGCTCGAAAAGCGAAACATTCCAACAACCCTGCGGCAGGTTATTATCCCCACTCTTAACGATAACGAGGATAATATTTTGAAGCTTCGCGAGATAAAGGATGCTCATTCCTGCGTAGAGAAAATTGAGCTTTTGCCGTTTAAGAAGATGTGCTCGGTTAAATATGATAACCTCGGTCGCGAATTCCCCTTCGCGCACCTGCCAACGCCCACATCCGAACAAATGCAAAAGCTTAACGAATTGCTTAAATAGAAAACACCCTTGGGAAACCAAGGGTGCTTTTTTTAATATTCCTGAATGCCGCAATGCTTTATTTCCATATCGGCACCAAAAAGATGCGCCGTGTCGGAAAGGCAAAGGCAAATCGGGGTTGTTATTTTGTTTTCATAATCCTTAAAATCGAGCACGGTTACACCCGTATGGGTTATATCAAAGCTCGACCAAAACATTTGCGGCGGGATGTTTAGCATATGAGCAATCCAAGTAAGCCCAACGCCTTGATGGCAAAAGACCGCAACTCGCTCATATTTTTGCTCTTCAATCCTATAAAAGCCTCCCTCGCGGCGATAACCAAGCTCCAAGAGGAATTTATCCGCATCGGCTATAAACTCTCGATAAGCGGGAATCGCCTTTTCGCGGCAGGGCTCAAAAGCGGGAATATCAAACCATTCGCCAAGCTCGCCATAGGGGTTTTCGGGCTTAAAGCGGGTTTCCTGCTGATGGAAGCACCAGCGGTTAAGAATGCGGCTGCCATCGCTCGAGGGCAGGGGCATTGAAAGCTTTGTGAAAAGATTTTGCTCGCTTAAAAACTCTCTAACCTCAGGGGTCATTCCGAGCGCCTTGCAGGTCGGCTCGGCGGTTTGCTGCGCGCGTATCATAGGCGATACGAAAATTTTATCAAACCCCAGCGGCGCCAGGCGCGGAACGAGGGCCTTTGCCTGCTCGTGACCGAGGTCGGTTAGGGAATCGGGGTCATAAATCGGGTCGCCATGGCGGATTATATATAAAAGCATTAGAATTCTCCTTTGTCAACCAACAACTTAAGTTTGAGGATGGCGGCTTGGGTTTTGGCATCCTTGATTTCGCCCGAGAGCACCATTTCCACCATTTTATCGAGCGGAATTCGCTCAACGGCCAAAAATTCATCCTCATCCGTTGCTTGCTCGCCGAAGGTTAAGCCCTTCGCGGCATACATCCAAATAATCTCGCCGCAATAGCCGGGGCTCGGATAGAGCTCGCCTAAAAAGCGGTATTCCTCGGCTATGGCTCCTGTTTCCTCCTTTAGCTCGCGAACGCCGCAAACGAATGGGTCTTCATCTCCGTCGCGCTTGCCCGCGGGAATTTCGAGCACAACCTCGCTATAGGGATAGCGAAACTGCCTAACCGCCAAAACGCAGCCATCGGAATCGAGAGCGGCAACGCAAACGCCGCCGTTATGCTCAACAACCTCGCGGGTTGCGGTTTTTCCATCGGGCAGGAGCGCATTATCAACGCGAAGCTTGATAATTCTTCCCTCGAATTTATATTCATAGGACAACTGCTTTTCTGTTAAATTCATTATATTCTTCCTTTCGGTTTCATATATATTAAGGTAAACCACAAAAACGGAGGACAAGATATGAACAGCATCATTCCTGCCGCAAATTGCGATTATATTGCCACCAAAAAACTAATCGAGCGCCTTATCGAGCGCTATCCTTTTCTCTACTGCGAATCAATCGGCCGCAGCTGCGCGGGGCGGGAAATCTATTCACTCGCGCTCGGAAAAACCGACCGCCCTGCCCTTATAGCCGCCGCCTTTCACGGCAGCGAGCATATAACAACCAATCTATCTCTCCTCTTTTTAGAGCAGCTTTGCGAGGCGCTTAAAAACGGCGAAGAGCTGGCGGGAATCGATGCGCGCAAGGCTTTTTTCGGCAAGGGACTTATAGTTATCCCCCGCGTTAACCCCGATGGCTGCGAAATCTCCATAGCGGGAGAAAAGGGCGCAGGATATATGGCAAGCAAGGTGCGGCGCCTTTGCGGGGGCGATTTTAAGCATTGGAACGCCAACCTCCGCGGGGTTGATATAAACCATAACTTCGATGCGGGCTGGAACGAGCTGCACACCCGCGAGCGCGCGGCGGGAATTTTTGGCCCCTCCTCGACCCGCTATGGCGGCGAATATCCCGAAAGCGAGCCCGAAACGCAGGCGCTGACCAAGCTTTGCCGAACCGAAAACATAAGCCATGCCTTAGCGCTGCACACTCAAGGCGAGGTTATCTATTGGAGCTACGGCGAAATAAAACCGCGCCACAGCGAAAAGATAGCCGAGGTTTTCGCCGCCGAGAGCGGCTATGCGCTCGATTACCCAACGGGCCTTGCCGACGGCGGCGGATTTAAAGACTGGTTTATTTCCGCGTTTTCGCGCCCTGCCTTTACCATCGAAATCGGTCGCGGGCAAAACCCGCTGCCGAGCGAAACGCTCTATAGCCTCTACCGCGATGTTGAGGGACTGTTGATGCTTGCTTCTATTATATAAACAGTTTATAATATGAATAGCGAAAAATCAAGCGGCGAGAAAATTTTTAAAATTTTTTCAAAAAAATAAAACCTATCGCCTTTCTATTTCCCCTTTGTTAATGTCAGGGGCAAGGTCCCAAAGAATTTTTTAAAAAAGAGGTTATTAAAATGGCAAAGATAGTTAAGAAGAGCAATCATCTCAAGGAACAATATGACAAGGCGAAAAGCGCCTCCACAATCGGCTTTTTAGCCTCGGCTATCGGCTTCGTTCTTTTTGCGGTTTTGGCGGTTGGCTCGCATATGTTCTCGGTCGCAATCCCGCTTATGTTCGTTTTCGGAGGCGGCGGACTTATCGGCTCAATGTTTAAGCAAAAGGCCGATGCGCTCGCTTCGGGTCTTGCAGGCGAGGCGGCAACCGCTGAAATTTTCTCGGCACTTCCCGCAACAAGCTACTGCGGCTTCCAAAACATCACCATAAACTTCGATGGCAAGCAAAGCGAGCTTGACACCGTTATCGTTGGCCCCACAGGCGTTTTCATTGTTGAAACCAAAAATATGGGCGGCACCATCGTTGGCAACTACGATAACCCCCAATGGGTTCAAAAGAAGGTTGGCCAGCAGGGCACTCCCTATTCCAAAAATTTCTACAGCCCCGTTAAGCAGGTCGGCACCCACACCTACCGACTCGCAGGCTTCCTTCGCGAAAACGGCATAAATGTTCATGTTAATAATATGGTTTATTTCTCCAATCCCGATGCCGTTGTTCAAATTTTAGGCAACCGCGCAAACACCCCTGTTTACTCGGCGCTCACAAACAGCAGCTCGGAGCTTTTGATGGAGGTTTTGGACAAGGAAGAATGCATCGATGAGCCGACCCTCATCAAAATCATAAACCTTCTCGACTCTATCCCCGCAAAATAAATAAAATTTTGCCCGAAATACCAAAAATTTTTTAAAAAACCTGCCCCTAAAATATTGCACAGGGGCAGGTTTTGTGCTATACTTTTATATCATTTAAAACTATGGGGGAATTTTAATGGATTCTAATAAACGACCCGATTCGATGGCCCGCATTACAACCCGCGAGCTCGCCGACAAATTTATCGAAGAGCAGGTTGCTGCTGTTCGCGAGCAGGTTGGCGATGGCAAGGTGCTTTTAGCTCTCTCCGGCGGTGTTGATTCTTCGGTTGTTGCCGCCCTTCTTATCAAGGCTATCGGCAAGCAGCTCGTTTGCGTTCATGTTAACCATGGACTTATGCGCAAGGATGAATCCGAGAATGTTATTAAACTTTTCAAGGATGGACTGGACGCTAACCTAATCTATGTTGACGCAACCGACCGTTTCCTTGACCTTTTGGCAAATGTTGCCGACCCCGAGAAAAAGCGCAAGATTATAGGCGCTGAATTTATTAATGTTTTCGCCGATGAGGCTCGTGCGCTTGAGGATGTTCGCTTCCTCGCACAGGGCACCATCTATCCCGATATTTTAGAGAGCATCAAGCAGGCTGAAGGCAAAAAGGCAGTTAAGTCGCACCATAATGTTGGCGGCTTGCCCGAGGACTTAAAGTTCGAGCTTGTTGAGCCGTTGAAGCTCCTTTATAAGGATGAGGTTCGCGTTGTTGGCGAGGCTTTGGGTCTTCCCCATGCTATGGTTTATCGCCAGCCCTTCCCCGGCCCCGGACTTGGCGTTCGTTGCCTCGGCGCTATCACCCGCGACCGACTCCACGCTCTCCGCGAGGCTGATGCAATCCTCCGCGATGAGTTCGATAAAAACGGTCTTGCCGAGAAGGTTTGGCAGTATTTCGTTGTTATCCCCGATATAAAGAGCGTTGGCGTTAAGGATGAGAGCCGCTATGAAGGCTGGCCCGCCATCATCCGCGCAGTTAACACCAAGGATGCTATGTCGGCATCTATTGAGGAGATTCCCTATGCGGTGCTCCACAAGATAACCGCCCGCATCACCGCCGAGGTTGAAGGCATCAACCGCGTGCTCTACGACCTCACCCCGATGCCCACAGGCACTATCGAGTGGGAATAAAGAGAATTGTTCGAGTCTAATCGCTCGTATCCTCAAAAGGACACTCACGATTATCCTCTCTCATCTTTTTTCAAATACAACAAATGCCTTTCCGCATTTAGCGGAAGGGCATTTCCTTTTTAATTTATGTGGTTCGTCGAGCAGCGCTTTAACAAGTTAAAGTTTCGTTTTGTGCAAATATTTTGTTATATGTATTTACTGCATCCGCTTTTAATGATACAATCACAGCAAAGGGAGGTTTTGCTATGTTTTATAACATTAAAGATTTCGGTGCTATGGCGGACGGGGTTAAAGTCAACACCCCTGCTATTCAGTCGGCCATTGACGAGTGCCACAAAAACGGCGGCGGTCGTGTTTTGGTTCCTTCGGGTACGTTTGTTACGGGTACTATATACTTAAAATCGAACGTCGAACTGCATCTGGAAATGGGCGCAGTTTTAAAAGCAAGCGGAAATTTCACAGACTATAATGGCCCCGATGCATACCCCGAAAGTTACGGCTTAATGCCTTCAGAATATTGTGACTGGCGCAACTTGATAATCGCCCACAAAGCCGATAACGTTGCAATAACCGGACTTGGCCGTATCGATGGCAACGGCGAAGAAATATTTGATGTATGCAAAAAATGCGAGGGTTTCCGCGCATATATTTGGAGCTATGGGTTCTCACTGCAAAAGGATTTGTCCAATCCCCGCCCGGGCCCGCTGGTTGTTTTTGTTGGCTCTACCAACATAAAAGTAACCGATATTACCATAACCAATGCGCCCGCATTCTGTATGTTGCTTCAGGGGTGCGAGAACGTGCAGATACGGGGATACCGCTGCTTTAACGAGCGTTTCCACGCTAACACCGATGGCATACATATCGACACCTGCCGCAACGTTACCATTTCCGACTGTGTTATCGACACGGGCGATGACGCCATCGCGCTGCGTTGCGATGCCGTGCGCCTCACAAACGGACTGAAAATTTGCGAAAACGTTACCATCACCAACTGCGTTCTTGCCACCAGCTCAAGCGCTATACGGCTCTTCGGCTACAAGGGCGAGGGACACATCCGCAACGTAACCGTTTCCAATGTTATAATCCATCGCGCCGCCAAGGCCTTCAACCTTACAACCTCATATAACCCCGAAGGTCGCACAGTATTTGAAGACGTTATTATAAGCAATGTTGTTGCCAAAAACGTATCGTTCCCGATTTATATGCGCGAATATAATAACAGCACTATCCAAAACGTAAACATTAACAATTTCCACGCCGCATCCTTTGCGGGTGCGTTTATGATTTCGCAAACAGGCGGAAAAATAAGAAATATTTCTATAAACAATATGTCACTTGATATTATCCCCGCTCCCTTTACTGCAACAAGGGAAGATTTGGCGGCGGATTGCCGCTATCTGCGCGCAGAAAACGGAAGAAACGTGTTTTATCTTGACGGCGTTTGCTCTTCTGTGGTCGACTACAAAAGAATAACCATCCCCGAAGATCTTCGCGCGAACTGGGACAAAAACTTTTATCTTAAAAACTGCGAGAACGTAAAGATATAAAGTATAAAACGTAAATTCCGTATTGTATGTAACTAAACATTTTTCCTAATAGTTGATAGAGAATATTTTATTTTGTTCTTTTTAGAATACTTTGATTTATTCTTTGTTAAGAATAATACTAAACGGCTTGGAAGCACAACTTCCAAGCCGTTTTTTATTGCCAGCTGCAAAAACCGAAGCTCGCTGACGGGCGGAAAATCCATAGCAAGTCCGTGCGGGTCGCCCGACAAAAGCTCGCGCCCGCTTTTCTTATGAAGCAGGCTTAAAGCATAGCCATCTTCGCTTAAGGTTAGCGAGAAGTTTTTGTTTTCCAGAACGATATTGTTCATAACATTCTCCCCTTTTGGCAAGGTTTTCATTATAACCTTCGGCAGGCAAAAGCAACAAAAGGCGGCACGAAAAATGCTCTCCTGCTATTTCTTTTGGTTTGCCGAGAAAATATCGGCAACCTCGCTTATGGTTATAAAGGCTTTTTTATCAATGCTATGCACAATTTCTTTGAGTTTAATAACCTGAAAACGGTTAACGATGAAATAAACCATGGTCTTTTTAGCGTTTGAATATCCGCCCACAACCTCGATTTTGGTTGCGCCCGTTTCAAAGGTTTCCATAAGCTCCGCGCAAATCTCGTTGGGGTTTTCGGTTATTATCATGGCACATTTTGCGCGGTCGATACCCTCAACGATAAAGTCGATTGTTTTGAGCGCGGCGCCGTATGCCACGATGGAATAAAGCGGCAAAATCCAGTCTTCCAGCAATATTCCCGCGATAACATAAAGCGCAACATTATATATCATAACGAAGGAGCCAACCGTTAGTCCTATTCGCTTTGCAAAGATAACCGCCGTTACCTCAACGCCATCAATCGCGCCGCCATGGCGGATAACAAGGCCGCTGCCGACACCCGAGATAAGGCCACCGAACAATGCGCAAAGCAAAAGGTCGGTTCCCGCGAGAGGAGAGGCGAGGTTAACATCAATCGGCAAAACATCGGTTATAAGCCATGCCGAAACCGAATATATCGCAACGGCATAAATCGAATAAACCGTGAAGACCTTGCCCTGCCTGCGAAGTCCGAACAAAAAGAGCGGAACATTCAAAATCAAGAGGAATGCCGAAAGCGAGAGCGGGGTTATTTGCGCCAAAAGCACCGAGGTTCCCGAAATGCCGCTATCGTATAAATTAACGGGGGTTAAAAACAAAACAACGCCGACCGCGTTTATCATTCCCGCTAATGTTAACATTATAAAGTTTGTGGGCTTGAGCCGTTCCAATCGTTTTCTTAAAGTTTTCTTATCAGCCATGATTTTCTCCTTTTGGTGGTGGCGCAAATTCTTTGTTTAATTATACACCAAGGCGGCCTGCCAAAGCAACAAAAAAGCCAATGTTTCGAAAAACATTGGCTTTTAACATTATTCCGCTTCGCTGAAGAGGTCTTTACCTACGCCGCACAAGGGGCAAACGAAATCTTCGGGCACATTCTCCCACTCGGTTTCGGGGGCAATTCCTGCTTCGGGGTAGCCTGCTGCTTCATCATAAACCCAGCCGCAAGCATCGCAAACATATTTTTTCATAAAAACTCTCCTTTTGTTATTTTATTTCTTCAAAATCGGCAGCGCCGTGTTTGCAAAGGGGACAAATAAAGTCTTCGGGCAACTGCTCGCCCTCATAAACATAGCCGCAAATCTTGCAAACATAGCCCTTCTTGCCCTCGGTTTCGGGCTTGGGCTTAACATTATCAAAATAATAGGTGTAGGTCATGGTTTTGCCGTTGTTTATAACCCTCGATTCGCCGATAGAGCAAATAAACATTCCATGGGTTTCGAGGTCAACATAGTCCTCAACCTTGAGCGACATAAAGGAATTGATATATCGCGGCAGGAAAACGAGCCCGTTATCCGAGCGCAGCGGCTCGCAATTCTCAAACTTGTTAACCGCTCTTCCGCTCTTGAATCCAAACGCCTCAAACACCGCAAACGGAGCATCCTCGGTTAGGCAGTTGATGTTCATTTTGCCTGTTTGCTTGATAACATGATGGGAATAGTTTTCCTTGTTTATTGTAACGCCGATGCGATTGGGCGAGTTGGTTAACTGAGTTACCGCGTTAACGATAAGTCCGTTATCCTTTTTGCCATCGTTGCAGGTCACAACATAAAGACCATAGCCGATGTTAAACAGGGCAGTCAGGTCGTTTTTGTTGGCGGTTTCATCCATTCGAGCCAAATATTCGCCGCAAAGCTCGCCCGCCAGCTTTTCGATAGCCTCGGCGCTCTCGGCATTCGGCGCCGAAAGAATCTTAACCGTTGTTTCAGCAAAGTTGAGGTTTTGGCTCTTTTCAAGCATTCCCTTCATAACCTTGGCGGCGAGCGGAGCCCAGCTTCCGTTTTCAATAAAGGCAACGGTTCGATTTTTAAAGCCGCGCTCGGTTAGATGGTTGATAAACTCGCGCATAAATGGGAATATATCGGCGTTATAGGTGGTTGTTGCCAAGACAAGCTTGCTATAGCGGAATGCATCCTCAACCGCCTCCGCCATATCGCAGCGCGCGAGGTCGTTAACAACAACCTTGGGGCAGCCCTTTGCGCGAAGGCTATCCGCTAATTGCATAACCGCCTTTTTAGTATTTCCGTAAACCGAGGTATATGCAATAACGATTCCTTCTTCCTCGGGGGCATAGCTCGACCAGGTGTTATAAAGGCCTAAATAATATCCGAGATTCTCCGAAAGCACGGGGCCATGCAACGGGCAAATCTTTTCGATTTCGAGGGTTGCCGCTTTTTTGAGAAGCGCCTGCACCTGCGCGCCATACTTGCCAACGATGCCGATATAATATCTTCTCGCCTCGCAAGCCCAGTCCTCCTCGCAATCGAGCGCGCCAAACTTGCCGAAACCATCGGCCGAGAAAAGCACCTTATCAAGGCTATCATAGGTTACGATAACCTCGGGCCAATGCACCATCGGCGCGGTTATAAAGGTTAAGTTATGGCGGCCGAGAGATAGGCTGTCGCCCTCGCCGACTACAATGCGGTTATCGGCAAAATCGGTTCCGAAAAAGTTTTTCATCATCGCAAATGCCTTTGCCGAAGAAACAACCGTTGCAGCGGGATAGGCCTTTAGAAAGTTCACGATGTTTGCCGAATGGTCAGGCTCCATATGCTGAACGATAAGATAATCGGGGGTTCTTCCCTCGAGGGCGTTTTGGAGGTTGTCGAGCCATTCATGGGTGAATGCGGCATCGACAGTATCCATAACCGCAACCTTTTCATCCAAAATCAAATATGAATTATATGCCATTCCGTTAGGAACAATGTATTGCCCCTCGAAAAGGTCGATTTTATGGTCGTTAACGCCAATGTATTTTATATCATTTGTTATTTTCATAGAACTCTCCTTATGGTTGCAAAAAAAAGCAAACTGTACTATACTATTATTATCACATTTTTTGAAAATTTTTCAATAACTAAATTTAAAAAAATTAAAACTTTCCCCTTTTTGATGTAAGGGAAAACAACCGTGGCACACCCGCGATATTTTACCGTTTTGTGAGGTTGAAATTATGGAAAAAGAACTGCTTGTAAAACTTGTTACCGCCGCCCAAAACGGAGACGCGGAAGCCCAAAGCGAGTTATTCACCGCTTTTTACAACGATGTTTATTATTTCGCTCTTAAAACCGTTAAGGATGATGACCTCGCCTGCGATATAACGCAGGAGGCGTTTGTTGAAATAATCAACACCCTCGGCAATCTAAAAGAGCCTGCCGCCTTCGTTTCTTGGATGAAGCAAATAACCTACCATCAATGCACCCGCTACTTCAAAAAGAAGAAGGATGTTATTGTTGATGAGGATGAAGAGGGCGCAACCATCTTTGATAACATTAAAGAGGAATCCGCCGAATTTATTCCCCACGAAGCGCTCGACCAGGATGATTTCAAGAAAACCATTCTCGGCATTTTGGATGAGCTCTCGGAAGAGCAACGAAGCGCCACGATGATGTATTATTTCGATGAGCTATCGGTTAAAGAGATTGCCGATATCCAAGGCGTTTCGGAGGGCACCGTTAAGAGCCGACTAAACTATGCCCGCAAGACCATAAAGGCCTCGGTTGAGGATTATGAAAAGAAAAACGGCATCAAGCTGCACGCAATCGGCTTCTTCCCCTTCTTCAAATGGCTGTTTGCCGATGGCGCAGCAAAGCTCCTTCCCGCAAAGGCTGCCGCTATTGCCAAGGGAGTTGCTGCCGCAACAGGCGCATCGATTTCGGCCGCAACAGGCGCCGCGGCAACCACTGCCGCAACGGTTACCGCCGCTGCCACTACCACCGCTGCAGCCACTACAACCGCCGCAACCGTTACCGCTGCCGCCGCAACTGCAACAACCGCAACAACAGTTGCTGCAACCGGCATAACCGCTAAAATTGTTGCAGGAATTTTAACCGCAACGGTTGTTGTCGGAGGCACCACAACGGCAGTTATTATGACAAATAATAACGACTCCCCCGCCGATACATCTTCATTCATCAGCTCGGTTGTTGATACCAATACGGGCTTTGTAAGCTCCGATTTTTCATCAAGCGAAATAGAGGATGCCAGCTCCGATTGGGGCGTTGGCGATGTTTCGAGCGATGCTTCGAGCAATCCCTCGAGCGGCACTTCTTCCCTTCCCGAGCAGGTCGTTTCCTCTAATCCCGCCGTTAGCTCCACACCCGAGGACACTCGCTATGTTGTTCCCGCGGGGGCAAAATATATTTCCGTTACGGGAGAGACCTATGAAAGCGGCGAAACCGTTCCCTCCACCGCGCTAAGGGGCGATACCCTCGTTACCGAGGACTATACATATTTTTGCGGATATGTAAACTCTGTAGAAAAGGCTTGGAATCCAAACACCTCCACAAGTATGAAATTAGTCGAGCTTAAAACTAACGATTGGTCGGTTCGCGTTAACGATTCATATCTCTCCTCTTATTCGGATGTTTTAAGCAGTATAAACGGAAGGAATGTTACCTCCCTTTATAACGCATTTTATGGCTGCAGTTCTCTTGAAGTGTCACCCAAGTTGCCCGATACGGTAACCTCGATGAAAAACGCATTTTATTATTGCCATGATTTGGAAACCGTTACCAACCTCCCCTCGAATGTTACAAATTTAGATTATGCCTTCTATGAGTGCTACAAGCTGAAAAATCTTCCCCGCCTTCCCGATTCAATCACAACAATGATGTTCACCTTTATGGCCTGCTGGGATTTATCCACCATCCCGAACTTCCCGGCAAATATTAAGGCGTTGCAGGCAACCTTTATGGACTGCAGTTCTTTAATCTCCGTTCCGCAAATACCCGAAAGCGTTGAATCTATGTCGGGAACTTTCCAATATTGCTTTTCTCTTAAGAGCATTCCGAATTTGCCGAAAAAAGTTAACACATTGTCGCAGGCTTTTTACGGATGCGAAGCGCTCACAACCATTCCCACTATACCCGAATCGGTTTGCGACCTAACGAGAGCCTTCAGCGGATGCATCTCCCTTACCGGCACCATTACCATTAACGCAAAGGGTAATTCCGTGCTGTGCGAAGAGATGTTCAACGGAACGCAGCTGCCTATCACGCTTGTTGGCACATCCTCCCAGCTTGCCGAATTTGCCAACACCGATAACCGCGGTAATGTTAAGCTTGCGGGAAATTCTTAAAATTTTTTCAAAAAAATAAAACCGAATCGATTTTTAAAACCCCCTTATTAGTGTAAGGCCCAAAAGGCCAAAAACTTTACCTAATAAGGGGATTTTTATTATGAAAAGATTTATCAGTTTAACACTTTCTCTCGCGCTATGCCTTTCGCTTTGCGCTTGCGGCGAAAAGGACACCGCTGAAACCGTTAGCACGCCCTCCGCAAGCGACGACTCCACATCCTCGCAAATCATCCTTCCCGACACCGATTTCAGCGATGTTTCGAGCCTCGAAGAATTCGGCGAAAAGCTCGAGGAAGGCGGCTATGAGATTAATGTTGAGAAAAATGAAGATGGCTCGCTAACCATCGACCTAACCGCTCCGACAATAGAGGATAACAAGGCTCCCGCAAAGCCCGACAACTCGAAAAAACCCACAACCACCCAAAAACCCGCTATTCCTACCATTGATAAGGTTAAGGTTCCCGAGCCGACCCCGACTCCTACACCGACTCCCGCGCCTACACCTACTCCGACTCCCACTCCCGAGCCGCAGCCCGAGCCTGCTCCCGAACCCCAACCTGAACCTACTCCCGAGCCTACTCCCGAGCCTACTCCCGAGCCCCAGCCCGAACCGCAGCCCGAGCCGACTCCTACCCCCGAACCCGAGCCCGTTAAACCCTCTAACAAGACCCACACCTATACCACCAACCAAAAGCACACCGCAGTTCCCTATACCGAAAGATATCTTTATTCGATTCTAACCGATGAGCAAAAGGCTTGGTATCGTGATATGGATAGCTCGCTTCGCGGATTTGAGGCAAAAACCACCTTCAACTGCTCTATGTCTGAAAACCGCAACTATTATATCTACTTCCTTTATATGTTTGATACCCCCGAGCTTTTCTACCTCGGCAGCTCGATAACCATCCATTCCCACCTCGACGGCACCTCATCTCTAACCTACTGCTATTCCGATGGCGTAAACTATTGCTTCACAGGCCACAACCCCAGCAGCATAACCCCCGAGCTTAAGGCGAGCATCCTCGAAAAGCAAAAGGTTTTCAACAAGAAGGTTAACGAGATTATCTCCACAATTCCCGCCGATGCTCCGCAGGTTGAAAAGGAGCGCCTTATTTACGACTATATTCTCGTCAACTCCCACTACAACCTAAACGCAAAATGGAACGGAGTTTGCGAGGATAACTGGAACGCCTATGGCATTCTCGTTAACGGCTATGGCGTTTGCGAATCCTATTCCGAGGCTTTCCAAACCCTTTGCCTCATGGTTGGCGTAAACTGCACGGGAATCATTGGTACGGCAGGCGGCGGCCACAAATGGAACGCCGTTCAGCTCGATGGCGAATGGTATGCCTGCGATATAACCTTCGATGACCCAATCGGCAACAGACCGACCGATGCCTACCACTTCTATTTCAACCTCACCAACGCTGAAATGCTGGAGCGCAACCACATTATAGATGAGAGCGATTACCCCGTTCCCGACTGCAACGGAACAAAATATAACTACCTTTCTTATTATGGCGAATATTAAAGGAGGATGCCTATGAAAGACACCCCCCGCGAACATTTCAATCTATATTATATCTTCTTAATGGATAAACAAAATCATCCCCCGCCCGAAGGGCACAAGGAAAAATTGTTTCAAAAACTCTTTGGCGAAAAAAAGTCGTAAGATAACCTCTTCTTTAAAAACGGGAACCCCCGCAGGCCTTTTAGGTCGCGGGGGTTTCTGTTTATTTTTGGGTTTCTAAAATTATTTGGTCGATAACAAGCTTCGAATCAAAATAGAGGATTAACATTCCGCCAAAATCATATTGCAGCTCGGCTCTAACCTCTTCGCCATGGTTGCCAACCGCAACATATTCGGGCTTGCCGAGTTTTTTGATAACCTCTTCGGCGGTCATCCCTTTGGTTATTCCCGCAACGGAGCATTCCACCGCGCCATCATCGGTTAGGCTCGATAAACTAATGCCGACAACCTTGCCCTTGTTAACGGCTTGGCCCTTCTCGCAATAAACGGCAAGAACATCAGCCTTTTGGTTGGGAAGGCTAACGCTGACTCCCTCGATTCCGCCCTCGGAAAACTGGTTATCCAGCGGCTCTCCCGAATACTTAAGCGAAAGCGAAGAAATAAAGCTCTCGTATTCCGCTCCGAGCTCGGCTTTTTTGCCCTCTATCATAACCTCTTTTTCAATGGTTGGGGTTCGCTTTTTATCATCCTTTATAACATAACTTTTATAACCCGCTTGGTCATAAAAGAAGTTATAATTCTCGCTGAAATTTAAAAGCTCGCCGAAATATTCAAGTCCCGAATCGATGCTCTCGAGCTTCACTTTTCCGCCCGCGGGATTATTAGAGCCCGCATTCTTTGCGCCGGAGCAGCCTGCGGCAAAAATCAAAACGCCGAGCAACGCGGCAAGAATTTTAGTCTTCATAGTTTTTCTCCTTAAGTCGAGTTTAATATATATTACCACTAAAAACATATTTTTTCAACCGCACGAATATATTTGATGGGCTCGATAATAATAACAAAAAGCGGATTTTCCTTTTTTCCTTTTCTATCGCCAAAACCTTTTGTTTTTCTCGGCGCAAAAGCGCTCGTTTTCGCACCTGCGCCGTGATACAATACTGCGCGATGGAGCCCCTATTAAAAAAATTCACGGGAGGAATGTTTTATGAAAAAGTTTTTATCCATCATTTTGTGTTTATCCCTGCTTTGCCTTCTCTTTTGCGGCTGCGGCGGCAAAAAGGACAAAACGGGCAAGGTCTATTACCTTAATTTCAAGCCCGAGCAGGACAAAGCTTGGCAATCGCTCGCCAAGGCCTACACCGATGAAACAGGAGTTGAGGTCAAGGTTGTTACCGCCGCCGAGGGAAAATATGAAGAAACCCTCACGGCTGAAATCGATAAGTCTTCAGCCCCGACCCTCTTCCAAATCAGCGGTCAAATCGCTCTCGACAGTTGGAAGGACTACTGTTTAGACCTAAAGGACACCGCAGTTTACAAGGAGCTGACAAGCGATGACTTCGCCATTAAGAGCGGCGACTCGGTTTACGGCATCGCCTATGTTTACGAGGGCTACGGCATCATCGTTAACAAAAAGCTTTTATCGCAGGCGGGCTATAAGGTTGAGGATATAACCTCCTTCCAAAAGCTTAAAGAGGTTGCCGAATCTATAACCGCGCGCAAAAACGAGCTCGGCTTCTCGGCCTTCACATCGGCAGGTCTTGCCTCCTCTTCGAGCTGGCGCTTTTCGGGCCATCTCGCCAACATCCCGCTCTTCTATGAGTTTGAGGCCGATGGCATTGAGAGTCAGCCCGCTAAAATCAAGGGCACCTATCTCGATAACTTCAAGGCGCTTTGGGACCTTTATATAAACAACTCAACAACCGACAAAAAGGAGCTCACAAGCGAGCAAAACGATGCCGCCAGCGAGTTTAAAAACGGCAAGGCTGTTTTCTATCAAAACGGAACCTGGGAATATAGCAACATCGCCTCCATCGGCGACGAGAACATTGGCTATCTTCCCATTTTCGCGGGTATTCGCGATGAAAAGCAGGGTCTTTGCTGCGGAACCGAAAACTATTGGGCAGTTAACCGCCTTGCGAGCGAAGCGGATATAAAGGCAACCCTCGATTTCCTTAACTGGGTTGTTACCAGCGAAAAGGGCACAACCGCACTCGCCAAGGATATGGGCTTTGTTTCCCCCTTCAAGTCGGCAAAAAATGTTGACAATGTTCTTTGCAACATTATGAACGAATATGTTGAAAAGGGTCATTATAATGTTTCTTGGGCGTTTAACCACACCCCCAATGTTGAAACCTGGCGCAGCGGGGTTACCTCGGCTCTCGCCGCCTACTCGGCAGACAGAGGCGATTGGGAGGCAGTTAAAAAAGCCTTCGTTAACGGCTGGGAGGAGCAATACGCTCTTTCAAAAAAATAACTTATTTGGGGCGGGCGAATGCGCCCGCCTTTTTTCTTAATTAGAAAAGGAGAATTCTCTTGAAAAAGGCAAGAAAGCTAAACCCCTCGGCAATCGCCAACAAAAGCCAGCGAAGAGCGCTGAAAAAATATGGCTCGGTTTTTCTTCTTCCAACCGTTTTAGCCTTTATAATCGGCTTTGTTTGGCCCTTTGCCCATGGAATTTATTTATCTTTTTTCCGCTTTAGAACGCTCCGCTTTAAAAGCTTTATTGGACTTGAGAACTATAAAAACGCGCTCGAGGGCGACTTCTTTCGCTCCCTTCTCTTCACAGCCGCGTTCACTATAGTTTCGGTTATAATAATCAACCTCGCGGCATTCTTTATTGCCTTTGCCCTAACCAAGGGAATTCGCGGCGAGAGCGGATTCAGAACCGTTTTCTTTATGCCCAATCTTATAGGCGGAATCGTTCTCGGCTATATTTGGAAAATTATTTTAGATGCAATTATTATTAAATATTTAAACTCGGCGCTCGCGCTTGATTCGCGCTATGGCTTTTGGGGACTTGTTATTTTGGTTTCCTGGCAGCAAATCGGATATATGATGATAATCTATGTTGCGGGGCTTCAAAATATCCCCGGCGAATATGTTGAGGCGGCGAAAATCGACGGAGCAAGCAGTTTTCAGCTGCTGCGCCACATAACCATCCCCTCGGTTATGCCCTCGATTACCATTTGCGCCTTTTTAACCCTTACCAACGGCTTTAAGCTCTTCGACCAAAACCTCGCGCTGACCAACGGTCTTCCCTTCCGCGAAACCGAGATGGTAGCGCTTAATATCTATAAATCTTTTTATGAGAGCGTTACCAATATGGGAATCGGACAGGCGAAGGCGGTTATCTTCTTCCTGATTGTTGTTGTTATTTCTCTCTCCCAGCTTTATTTCACAAGAAGAAAAGAGGTGCAGCTATGATGAAACGAACCGCTCGCGGCGGCGCGCTTTCGGCATTCTTTTTTGCCCTTTCGGTTGTTTGGGTTGCGCCCGTTTTCATCGTGCTTTATAACGCTTTTAAGAGCAACGATGCCATTAAAAGTTCTCTCTTTTCGTTGCCCTCGGAGCAATCCTTCGTTGGGTTTCAAAACTTCATAAAGGGAATGACCTTCGGCGGTTATCCTTTTTATAACTCGGTTTTTTATAGTTTTGTGATAACCATTCTTTCGGTCGCGCTCATCCTGCTTTGCACCTCGATGGCGGCTTGGTATATCAGCCGAGTTGACAGCAAAGTTTGCCGTGTGATATACTATCTTTGTATTTTTTCAATGGTAGTTCCGTTTCAAATGGTGATGTTCACGCTTTCAAACACCGCCGACCGCCTATCCCTCAACACCCCCTATACCATCCCTGTTATTTATTTGGGATTTGGCGCGGGGCTGGCGGTTTTCCTCTTTTCGGGCTTTGTTAAAGGCATTCCGCTCGAGGTTGAGGAGGCGGCAACAATCGATGGCTGCACACCGCTTCAAACCTTCTTCCTTGTTGATGCGCCGATTATGAAATCAACCTTCATTTCGGTTGGAATTTTGCAAATTATGTGGGTTTGGAACGACTATTTGCTGCCCTATCTCGTTCTGGATAAAACGCTTTATAAAACCATTCCCATTCATATCCAGTATTTGCAGGGAAGCTATGGTCAGGTTGACTACGGCGCAACAATGGCGCTCATCACGCTATGCCTTTTGCCCATTGTAACAATCTATTTTCTCTGTCAGAAGCACATTATAAAGGGTGTGCTTTCGGGAGCAGTAAAGGGATAATTTTTTATGCGTAAGAACGGAGTTTTAATGCCTATCTTTTCCCTGCCCTCGCGCTATGGAATAGGCACGCTCGGAAAAGAAGCCTACCGCTTCATAGATTTTCTCGCATTAGCGGGTCAAAGCTATTGGCAAATCCTGCCCATTGGTCCGACCAGCTGCAGCGATTCGCCCTATCAGTCTTTTTCGACCTATGCGGGAAATCCTTATTTTATTGATATTGAAACGCTGATAGAAAACGGTCTTTTAAAACAAGAGGAGGCCGACTCCTTCGATTTCGGAAGCGACCCCCAAGCGATTGACTACGGCAAGCTTTTCGAAAACCGCCTGCCCCTTTTAAGGCTGGCGTTTTCGAGATTTTCGGAAAACGATGAATATCGCGAGTTTTGCCGCCGAAACGGCTATTGGCTCGATGATTATGCCCTTTTTATGGCTATAAAGCAAAGCCAAGGCCTGCGCGCCTGGAGCGAATGGCCCGAGCCGCTTAAAACGCGCAATGAAGAAGCTCTTGCCGCCGCAAAGGAAGAGCTTTCGGGCGAAATAGAGTTTTATAAATTCCTGCAGTTTTTGTTCTCCTGCCAATGGAGCGTTCTTAAGGCTTATGCCAACCAAAAGGGAATCGAAATTATCGGCGATATTCCCATCTATGTTGCGCTCGACAGCGCCGATGTTTGGGCCAACGCCGAGGATTTTCAGCTCGATGAAACCCTAACCCCAACCGCGGTTGCGGGATGCCCGCCCGATGCCTTCTCGGAGGATGGCCAGCTTTGGGGCAATCCGCTTTATAACTGGTCGAAAATGAAAAAGGATGGCTACACCTTTTGGTGCCGCCGATTATCCTTTGCGCTCTCGGTTTATGATGTTGTTCGAATCGACCATTTCCGCGGTCTTGAATCCTATTATTCCATTCCCTTCGGCGAGGAAACCGCCAAAAACGGAGTTTGGAGGAAGGGTCCCGGAATGTCGCTCTTTAACGCCTTTAAAAAGGCGGTTGGCGCGCGACTTCCGCTTATTGCCGAGGACCTCGGCTTCTTGACCGAGGATGTTCTCGCCCTGCTCAAAAAATCGGGATTCCCCGGAATGAAGGTTTTGCAATTCGCCTTCGACTCGCGCGAGGAAAGCGATTATTTGCCGCATAACTACTCGCAAAACTGCGTTGTTTACACAGGCACACACGATAACGACACCATAAAAGGCTGGTGCGCCACCGCTCCCTCGGAGGATGTTGCTTTCGCCTATCGTTATTTGGGACTTAATGAAAACGAGGAACTCGTTTGGCCCTTGATGCGCGCCGCAATGGCATCGGTTGCCGACACCTGCATTCTTTGTATGCAAGACCTTATCGGTCTCGGCGGCGAGGGAAGAATCAACACCCCCGGCGTGCTTTACGGTAACTGGCGCTGGAGGATTGATGGCGCCTGCATAAACGATTGGCTCGCAAAAATAATTTATGATACCACCGCCCTATATGGCAGACTAAATAATAAAAAGACCGAAGAATAACTCTTCGGTCTTTTAGTTTTATAAAACAATATTACAATGGGAACAATTTGTAGCGGTTGCCTCGTTAACCGTTCCGCAAATGGGGCAGCGCTTTTTCTTGGGCGCTGCGGCGGGTTTTGCCGCAGTTTTGGGAGCCTCGGTTTGCTTGGGAGCTGCGGTTTTTGGAGCGGCAGTTTTTGGAGCGGCAGCTTTGGGTGCGGCTGCCGATTTGGGTGCAGCGGCTTTAGGTGCTGCAGTTTGCTTGGGCGCAGCGGCTTTAGGTGTGCCTGCAGCGGTGGTTTTTGCGCCGCCTGCGGCATTTGTTCCGCTGCTTGCGGGGGTTGCGGTATCTTCAAACTGCGCTGAAGTAAAGCCCCAAATAAAGATGGCCAAACCGAGCCATGCGCCTATACCAATAGAGGTTTCTTCGCTAAGAATGGTATCAAAGCCTTCATCGGCAGCTCGGGTGAAGATGTTGATTCCGCACCAAACAATACCAACCAAAGAGAAAATTTTGAACATTCCTCCGCTGTTCATAAGTGCGAACACAAGCATTCCAACGGTGGGCACCACAAGCATTAAAGCGAACTTTTTATAATCGCCTGCCGAGGTTTCGAGCATATCGAAAACGCTGAGCGGGTCGCTCGGGAATAGTCCGCGATGATATGAAAGAATCGGCATACAAAGCATATTTATTGCCGCCAGCGCGGTTATGAGAAGTTGTTTTCCTTTGTTATTTTCCATTGTTCTCACCTTCATCAAAAAAAGAATAATTGAAAAGATTTTTTAGCCGCTCGCCGAGGTTTATAACCTCTTTGCCCTGCTTTTTAGCATAGTTAATGGTGTTGCGGGTTCCGCCCGCGGAGCCATCATAGTGCGCTATGACCCTCTCGCTTTGGTCAACCATATAGCGGTTTCGCGTTTCATAGCAGCCGCGATAATATTCGCTCGATAGATATATTATCTCATCCGCCGCCGAAAGCACCCTTTTGTAACGCGCCTTCCATTCGGCGGAATAGCCGTTTTCCTGCCCGCGAAAAGGAACCGCGATTATAAGCTTTAGCGGATGCTCGCGCTTTAGCGTTAAGAGTTTTTCAGCAGCCAAAAGGTCGAATCCCCTCGCCCCGCCGCTATAAAAAACCGAAAAGCCTTCCTTTAGCGCGCGCTTTAGGCTTTGTTCGAGTTCATCGGCCAACAAAACATAGGGCGCGCTGGCACTATCATATGCAAAATTGCATTTTTCGGGGCGATGCCCCGTGAAACAACAGGCCCTCATAACGCACCTCTTTTCTACCATAATATTTTATAATTTAAGGAAGTTTTTGTCAAGCGGCGAATAAGGAGCCGCTCCTTGACAAAATCATTTTTGCCCGTTATGATATTCTTGAGGTGAAGACTAATGGATGCTATAGATTTGAAACTTTTGAGCCTTTTGCAGGAAAATGCGAGAATGCCGCTTAAAAACCTCGCGGAGCAGGTTTATCTCTCCTCCCCCGCAACCGCCGCTCGCCTTGAGCGACTTGAGCGCGAAGGAATTATTTCGGGTTATCGCGCCGAGATAAATCTCAAGAAGCTCGGCTTCCCCGTTATCGCTTTCATAAATCTCGAACTGCGACCCGACCAAAAACCGGAGTTTTATCCCTTTATTTGCTCGCATCCCAATGTTCTCGAATGCAGCTGCGTTACGGGACATTTCGCCATGCACATTAAGGTTGCCTTCGATTCAACCGAAAATCTCGACCAATTCATTGGCCTCATCCAAAAATACGGAAGCACCGAAACCCAAATCGTTTTCTCAACCCCGCAGGAGCCCCGCGGCGTTGGAATCGAGGAGCTTTTTAAGAACAAAGATGCGTAAACAAAAAGCCTAACAAGAAACAAACGGGAAAGGTTAAAAGCCATAACGAAAATATTTCGTAATAGGTTTTTAGGTTAACCCTTCCCTGCGCCGTTCCAACCCCTAAAATCGCGCTTGTCTTGGTGTGGGTTGTGCTAACGGGCAATCCAAAGGCTGTGCAAACAAACAAAGAAACAAAAGCGGCGGCATCAGCGCAAAAGCCGCCGCCTTCGTCGACAACGGTTATCCCGTTGCCGACTTTTTTTATTATCTTTTTGCCGCCGAGCGCGGTTGAAAGCGCTAAAACCACCGCGCAAATTATATAGGCGCTCCCGCGCTCTATCTTCATTTCAATCAAGGAGAGCGTCATTATCATAACCGCCGCAAATTTTTGCCCATCCTGCGCTCCATGGATAAAAGAAAGCAGCGCGGCGCAAACTATCTCCAGCCGCCCGAGGCGGCGCTTTTTCTTTGATAGTGCCATTTTTTCGAGCTTTTTCTTATAAATATATCCCTGCAGGAATCCGCCAACCGAGGTGAACAAAATGCCGAGCAAAACCGCTCTCCAAAGCGAAAAAGAAAAGCCTCGCATTCCGAAAAGGGCAACGCTGCCGCCCGATATTGCAGCCAAAAGCGCATGGCTCTCGCTGGTTGGAATGCCGAAAATTGCGGCAACCGAGGCAAACAATACAACCGCAACCATAGCCGAGCAAAGCAATGTCAGGTTCCCTTCCCCATCGGGAACGGAGGCGATAATTTCGCGCGATATTGCGGCGGGAAGCCATAGCATCGAAATAAGACCCAGGAAATTAAATACCGCAGCGAGTATTGCCGCGCGCCGAAATCGGAGCGCTCCGCTCGCAACCGCCGTTGCAACTGCGTTTGGTGCATCGGTCCATCCGTTAACAAAAATAAGCGCCCCTAAAAGGATGAAAATTATCCAGCTTTGATTATTAAAAATAGCGGCCACCACATTCCCTCCGTTCGCATAAATTATATGAAACGGATGAAAATGTGATGACCGCTTTAATTTACGAAAAGTTTTCGATTATGACCACGGAACATAGGTTATTCCGTTTTCTTCGATATATTGATCGAAGGGAACGCCATCATAAAGGAAGGCGCGGAGGATTCTTTGGGCAAAATCAAGGTCGTAATAAAGGCCCGAAGAAACGCCGCTTTGATAGTTTTGGATTCTCCAGCTATAATCCTTCGGGATTCGCTCGCTGGTTAAGGATGCGCCTCTGATTAAGGGCAGCATATCCATAATTTTTCCTTCGTTAAGCGAGGTTGTAACATGCGGGGTGAACTCGCGAACGAGGGTTAAAAGCTTCGTGAAGCTCATTTTGGTAGCTTTTTTGAACAACTGGTTAAGAACCTCGCGCTGGCGGTCGGTTCGACCGAAGTCATCGCGCTCGCCCGTTGAGGTTGCGCTCTTGCGGATTCGAGCCCAAGCAACCGCTTGGATACCGTCGAGCTTTTGCAGTCCCGGCTCTCTAATATATATAGGTTCAACGCCCTTTATATCCGATTGCTCCTTGATAAGCGCGTTAATGCCATAAACCTTATCGTTAATTTCGCCCTGCGTTACCTCGATTTCAACGCCGCCGACCAAATCAACCAATTCAGCCATCGCGCCGAAGTTAACCGTTGCAAACTCGGTTATATCAAGGGCGAAGTTTTCGTTTAAGGTTTTTATTGCGAGCTCATAACCTCCGCGGCTATAAGCCGAGTTTATCTTGCGAAGCGCTCCATCAACCTCAACCACACTGTCGCGCAGGAAGGAAACCAGCTTTAGCTGGTGGGTCTTTTTGTTTATCGACAGCACCATTATACTATCCGAAAGGCCTTCCATGCTCTCATCGCTACGGGTATCAACGCCGAAAAGCGCTATATTAACGATGTGCTTTTGCGAATGCTCGCTGTTAACGCCAAGGTTATCCTTGTTAAGGTCAACATGAACAAAACGCAAAAAATATTCAGTTAAAAAGATATATGCGCCCGTTGCAAGCAGCGCAAGAGAAAGCAGCGTTGCCGCAAAAGCGATGAGGGCTTTTTTCCATGCCTTCATCTTTTTCTTCTTGCCCTTTTTGCCGCCTTTTGAGGATTTGCTGCTGCTATAAATATCCAGCGACTCGGTTTCCTCTATCGGCATTTCGGGGGCAGCAGTTTTCTTTTTGGGCTTTTTACGCTTTTCTTCTTCGTGTTTTCCCATTTTCTACCTCTCGTTCAGGAGCTTATAAATATCTCCTTTTTTTATGGCGCAAACCGCTGCTGCCTCGCGGGCGGCCGCCGATGCGCTCATTCCGTTGTTCATTAAATTTTTGGCCATTAAAACGGCTTCCTCAAGGGAGTATGTTTTTTCTTCTTTAGGCGCGGCGCCCGAAACAACCAAAACATATTCCCCTCTCGGCTCGTTTTGCGAATAAAACTCGCAAGCGCCAAGCAGGGTTGTTTTAATAACCTCTTCATGCAATTTTGTCAGCTCGCGGCAAAGAGATAGCTCGCGCTCCTCTCCAAAAGCCGCCAACATATCGGCAAGGGTTGCCTTGAGTTTATGGGGCGCTTCATAAAAAATCATGGTGCGCTCCTCGGATTTTATTTTCTCAAGCTGCGCGCGGCGCTCATTCTTTTGGGCCGATAAAAAGCCCTCAAAACAAAATCTTCCGCTCGCGATTCCGCTGGCCGCAAGCGCGGTTATAACTGCGCTGGGACCGGGAACCGATTCAACCGCGATTCCCTCGGCGCGGCATTCGCGAACAAGGTCCTCGCCCGGGTCGGAAATGGCAGGCATTCCCGCATCCGTAACTATAGCACAACTCTCTCCGTTTTTCAACCGTTCAATTATGAACTTTGTTTTAATTTCCTTATTATGTTCATAATAGCTCACAAGAGAGTTTTGAATATCAAAATGATTGAGCAGCTTAAGGGTTACCCTCGTATCCTCGGCGGCGATAAAATCAACGGCGCCCAAAACCTCGGCTGCGCGGGGAGAAAGGTCGCCAAGGTTGCCTATGGGGGTTCCCACTATGTAAAGTTTTCCGCTCATTTTGCACCGTCCTTATAACTTCCGTAGATAGCGAGCATTTCTTTCGAAAAGTTTTCGCCATCCTGAACATAAAGCGTTGGCTCGATTCTCATTCCGCCGTTGCCGCATCTTCTTCCCTCAAGCAAAACAAGCCACGGCTCCTCGCCAACCTTTTTGCAAACCAATCTCATGCGCTTGGGCTCGATTTTATATTGGCGCATAAGCGCAACCATATCGGCAAGTCGCTCGGGGCGGTTGCACATACAAAGTCTTCCCGAGGTTTGCAAAAGCTTTGCCGAAACAGCAATTATATCCTCGAGCGAGCAGGCGGTTTCATGGCGCGCGATTTTATCGGCACCCGTTTTGCTCTTTATTCCTGCGCCCTCGGCCTTATAGGGCGGGTTGCAGGTTACTAACTGAAAGCTGCCGAAAGGCACCTTTCCTTTTAAATCTAAAAGGTCGGAACAAACTACCGAAAACTTTTCGTTAAGGTTGTTTTCGGCTATGCTTTGTTGGGCGAGCGCTATTGCCTCGGATTGAATATCAACGCCGACTGCGCTTTTGGGCGCATCATAGCGGCACCACAAAAGCGGGATGATTCCGCATCCCGTTCCAAGGTCGCAGGCGGTATCGCTTCTTTTGGGCGCGGCAAAGTTTGCGAGAAGGATGGCATCGGTTCCAAAGGTGTGGTTTTCGGAAACGCAAATGCGAAGTCCCTCTCCTATCGGCTCGCGCTTAACTATGCCCTGCTCCATTTTACTCCCTGCGGGGTATCCTCAAGGATAACGCCCATTTCCTTTAACTGATCGCGGATAGCATCGGCTGTTGCGAAGTCGCGGTTTTTGCGCGCCTCGGTGCGCTTTGCGATAAGCTCTTCAACCTCGGCATCAAGCGAATCGTTGTTAACATTATAAACAAGACCTAAAACCGAGCAAAGCTCATCATACTCGGCGAGGGCAGCCTCCAATGTTGCGCGCTTTGCGCCCGAAGCTACCAAAAAGTTTATATCCTTAATAAGGTTAAACACCGAGCCGAGGGCATCGGCGGTGTTGAGGTCATCCTCCATCGCCTCGATGAACGCGGCGGTGTGCTTTCCTGCAAACTCGGGCTTTTCTCCGCCATCTTCAGCGTGTTCAATAGCGAAAACAAGACCCTCGCGGCACTTATACATACGCTCGAGCGCATTCTTGCTTTGCTCGATGATGTCAACCGAGTAGTTGATGGGGCTGCGATAATGCGAGGAAATCATAATATATCTAATGGGCTCATAGCCATAAACCTCGGCTACCTCACGAACTGTGAAGAAGTTGCCGAGCGATTTCGACATTTTGCGATTATCAACATTGATATAGCCGTTGTGCATCCAATAATGCGCGAAATCGCATCCGTTTGCGCATTCGCTTTGGGCGATTTCGTTTTCATGGTGGGGGAAGATTAAATCCTGACCGCCGCAGTGAATATCAATGGTGTTGCCGAGATATTTTCCTGCCATTGCCGAGCATTCAATATGCCAGCCGGGGCGACCCTGACCCCAAGGCGAATCCCAATAAGGCTCGCCCGGCTTTGCCGATTTCCAAAGGCAAAAGTCCATGGGATTTTCTTTTATATCGCCAACCTCAATGCGGGCGCCCGCCTCAAGGTCATCAAGCGGCTGATGCGAAAGCTTTCCATATTCCGAAAACTCGCGGGCGCGGAAATAAACATCGCCCTGCGCCTCATAGGCATAGCCCTTCTCGATAAGAGAAGAGATGATGCTTTGGATTGCATCAATGTTCTCGGTTGCCTTCGGATGGGTTGTTGCGCGGTTGATGTTAAGTCCGTCGGCATCGGTCCAATATTCTTTTATAAAGGTTGCGGCAACATCGGCAACAGTTGTGCCGCCTTCGTTTGCCTTGCGGATAAGCTTATCATCGATATCGGTAAAATTCTGAACAAAGTTAACCTTGTTTCCGCGCCATTCAAGATAACGGCGCAAAACATCGAACACACATAAGGGGCGCGCGTTGCCGATGTGGATAAAGTTATAAACTGTAGGACCGCAGGCATAAATTTTATATTCGCCCTCGGTTATGGGAACGAGCTCTTCTTTTTGTCTTGTAAGGGTGTTGAAAATTTTCATTACTTGCTAATCCTTTCTTCAAGCTCCTTGATTTTCATTTCAAGGCGGCAAATTTCCTGCGCAACAGGGTCGGGAATATGAACTTGGTCCATAGGCTTAACCTTAACTCCGCCGCGGCGAACAACGCGGGCGGGAACGCCGACAACTGTACTGTCGGCAGGGACCTCTTCAAGCACAACGGCGCCCGAAGCAATTCGCGCGTTATCGCCAACCTTGAAGGGGCCGAGAACCTTTGCGCCGCTCGAAATCATAACGCCGTTTCCGATGGTCGGATGGCGCTTTCCTGTATCTTTTCCTGTTCCGCCCAGGGTTACGCCCTGATAAATAAGAACATCATCGCCTATTTCGGCGGTTTCGCCGATAACAACGCCCGTTCCATGGTCGATAACCAAGCGGCGGCCAAGCTTTGCGGCGGGATGGATTTCGATTCCCGTTTTGCGAACGGTTCGCTGCGAGATGAATCTCGCGATAAATTTCATATTATGGCGATAGAACCAGTTGGCTCTCCTATGCCTTCTTATTGCCTTGAAGCCGGGATAGAGAAAGAAAATCTCCAGCGCGCTTCTCGCGGCAGGGTCACGGTCGCGGAAGGCGGCTATATCCTCTCTTAACTTGTCGAACATAATAGTATCATCTCCTTAAATACCGTAAAAAAACGCCTCGCGTTGCAAAAAGCAACGGAGGCGGCAATTTGGTCGCGGTTCCACTCCTGTTTATAACTCAAGCGGGCCTATAACGGAGCCTACCGTGCCGCCATTTCCTGCGGCATGCTCTCGGGGCGCAATTTTCGCCTTGGCACTTCGGAGCTCTCACACCAACCGAGCTCTCTCTTTACCTGCACCGAGGTTACTTTTCCCGATAAACGCATTTAATACCAATACATTATATTATAATTTAGCGTTTTTGTCCACTCTTATTTTGAGGGGTCAACAACATCGCGGTTTTGCCAAAGATAAACGGCGCCCGAAACAACGGTCAGCGCGGCGGTTGCCCAAAGCAAAACGGCGGTAACGGTCGATAATGCGCTAACAAGCGAATCCGGCAAAATATATGTAGTTTCGCAAATGATGGATTTGAGTCCCTCGATTGCGAGAATGGCGATAATTGTTGACATTTGAACAACGGTTTTAACCTTGCCCCACATATTTGCGGCAACAACCTTTCCGCTGCCCGAGCAAACCAAGCGCATCGAGGTTATCGCAAACTCGCGGAATAAAATTAAAAATACAATCCAAACGATGCCCTCGGTATAGCGCATTAAGAGAAGACCTAAAAATGCGGCAGTTGTCAGCATCTTGTCGGCAAGGGGGTCTAAAAATTTGCCGAAGTTGGTTACAAGACCGCGGCTGCGCGCAATCTTGCCATCAAAAAGGTCGGTCAGCGATGCGCCGATAAAGAGAATAAGCGCAGCGACAAAATGATATTTAAAGTTTGCAACCATTGTGTACATAAAAACGGGGGTTGCGATGATGCGGATAACCGTTAGTCTATTCGGCAAGTTCATAAAATTCCTCTCCTAACAAATCATATTCTATGCTGTCGTTTATAAGCACTTTAACATAATCGCCAATCACCTTGGGTGTTTCGGTTATGAAAAAGATTTTTCCATCGATTTCGGGGGCATCCCACGGGCTGCGACCATAATAACAACGAATGTAGTTATCATAGCCCTCAATCAGCACCTCGGTAACCGCGCCAACCTTTTCGGCGTTTCTCTCCGCCGCAATGGTCATTTGCTCGCTCATAATGTTTTCGCTGCGGTCGATTTTCGTTTGCGGGTCAACCTGGTCGGGGAAGTCGGCAGCGGGAGTATCCTCCTCCGCCGAATAGGGGAAGCAGCCCAAACGGTCGAATCGCCACTTTTTAACGAACTCGCAAAGCTCGCAAAACTCCTCCTCGGTTTCGCCGGGGAAGCCGGTTATAAGGGTTGTTCTAAGGGTTATTTCGGGGATAACCTCGCGGATTCTCGAAAGGGTTTTTTCAAGGTCGGCTTTTGTTCCCTTGCGATTCATCCTTCCTAGTATTCTATTATTACAGTGCTGAATCGGAATGTCAAGATATTTGCAAAGCTTTTCCTCATCACGGATAGCGAAAAGGAGTTCATCGGTTATCTTGTCGGGATATGTATAAAGGGTGCGAATCCAATGGATTCCATCAACCTTACAAAGCTCGCGAAGAAGGCGGGGCAGGGCATATTCGCCATAGATGTCGATACCGTATGCGGTTGTGTCCTGCGCGGTTACGACAATCTCGGTTACTCCGCCTGCCGCTAACTCGCGAACCTCTTCAACTATGCTTTCAATCTTGCGGGAACGGAAGCGGCCTCTGATTTGAGGGATAGCGCAATAGGTGCAGCAATTATCGCAGCCATCGGCAATTTTGATGTATGCCGTGTAGGGCATACCGCCCAAAATTCTTTTGGCATCAAGGTCTAACGAAAACTTTTCGCCGTAGGAGTTTTTAACCTCGCCCCGGAGCGCGGCGGTTATAAGCTCGGCAATTTTTGAGTTGCTGCCGATGCCGACAACCATATCAACCTCGGGGATTTCCTCGGTTATATCATCGCGATAGCGCTCGGCCAAGCATCCGGTTACCACCAAGAGCTTTAGCTTGCCCTCGGATTTATAACGAGAAGCCTCCAAAATGTTTTCAATAGCCTCCTGCTTTGCATCCTCAATGAAGCCGCAGGTGTTAATAACGATAACCTCCGCCTCAGCCTCCTCGGCTACCAGCTCGAAGCCGGCGGTTTTGAGGGTGTAGAGCATTTGTTCAGCATCAACCTGATTTTTAGGGCAACCAAGCGACACCATTGCAACCTTAACTGACATTCCTATTCCTCGCAGTTTTCTAAAATTTCTGAATATTCTTTGAGCGCCGCGCGGGCATCACTATAAGAAAAGCCCTTGCGAAGCAACGCGGCATAAACCTTTTGAACTCCATCCTCGGATTTCAAGCGGTTTCGGTATTTCGTTTCCAATAGTTCCTTTATTTGCGACACCGAATCGGGGGAGAGCTCCTCCACCGCCTGCCTTGCAAGTTCGCTCGGCACGCCTTTAACGAAAAGTTTTCGCAAAATCTCTTTATTGGAAATATTGTTGCCGCTCCAGGTTGCGGCAAGGCGCGAAGCAAGGCTATAATCATCGATAAGCCCGAGTTCCTCCATTCGCGCGGTGGCGGTTTGCGCCGCCTCGCTCGGGAAGGTTCGGCAAAGCTTTTCATATAACGCGCGCTTCGAATGGTCGGCGCGGGAAAGATACCAAAGCGCTCTTGATTTCGCACGGTCGCAATCACTTTGCTTGCAAAGCGCCAAAAACTCGCGCTCCGTTAAAGCCGAGTTTTTGCCTATTCCTGCGGCGGCCACCGTTTCGGCATTAAGCTCAAACTCTTTGCCGTCAACCGTTACGGTTACCAAGCCTTTTTTTGCTTTTTTAATATCGGTTACGAGCATTATTCGTCAACCGCAACATCAATGCTGATTTTTCTCTTGCGCTGGGGAGCCTCCGGGGCGGGAGCAGGAGCAGCAGCGGGAGCGGCAGCATTATCATCGCCGCCTGCGGCAGCAACAATCTTTGCCTCAAGCTCGGCTGCGAGCTCGGGATTATCGGCAAGCAAAATCTTAACATTATCGCGACCCTGACCCAAACGGGTTTCGCCATAATAGAACCATGCGCCCGAGCGCTTAATGATATCATATTCTACGCCGAGGTCAACAATCTCGCCTTCGCGGGAGATTCCGGTTCCATACATAATATCAAATGTTGCCTCACGGAAGGGAGGAGCAACCTTGTTTTTAACGATTTTGGCCTTGGTGCGCGAGCCAATCATTTCGCCGTTAACCTTGATGGTTTCAACGCGGCGAACATCGATTCGAACCGATGCATAGAACTTGAGCGCGCGGCCACCGGTTGTTGTTTCGGGGTTGCCATACATAACGCCAACCTTCTCGCGGAGCTGGTTGATGAAGATGGCAATACAGTTGGATTTAGAAATTGCGCCTGCAAGCTTGCGGAGAGCCTGCGACATAAGTCTTGCATGAAGACCAACATGGGAATCGCCCATATCGCCCTCGATTTCGGCGCGCGGAACAAGAGCGGCTACCGAGTCGATAACAACGATATCGATTGCGCCCGAGCGAACGAGAGCCTCGGTTATTTCGAGAGCCTGCTCACCTGTATCGGGCTGGGAAACTAAAAGTTCATCAATATTAACGCCTAAATTGCGGGAATAAATCGGGTCGAGCGCATGCTCAACATCGATAAACGCCGCTGTGCCGCCGCGCTTTTGAGCCTCGGCAATAGCATGGAGCGCGAGGGTTGTTTTACCCGAAGATTCGGGTCCGAAAATTTCAATAATTCTTCCGCGGGGGAGACCGCCGATTCCAAGCGCCATATCGAGCGATGCCGAGCCGGTCGAGATATGCTCAACCGCCATGCCGATATTTTCGCCAAGGCGCATAACCGCTCCTTTTCCGAACTGTCTTTCAATTTGTCCGAGCGCGGTTTCTAATGCTTTAGTCTTGTCGTCTGCCATTTTGATTTCTCCTCGTTAAAAAATTGATTGAGTTTTTGCTCTATTGTTATTATATATTGTCGAGAGTCCCAAAAACGACTCTCTCATTGCCGCCGTAATCCTTTTTGACGGTTACATTCTTAAGTCCCGCGGCACAAAAAAGCTTTGAAACCTCTTCGCCCTGATTATAACCTATCTCAACGGCGAGCATTCCGCCTTTTTTCAAGCAGGGGAGCCAATTTTTTAGGATGGCTCTATAAAATTTCAGTCCATCCTCGCCGCCATAAAGCGCAGTTTGCGGCTCGCATTTAACCTCGGCCTCCAGCGTTTCCATTTCGGCGGCATCGATATAGGGCGGGTTGCTGACAATTATATCAAAACTGCCGCTACCCTCTTTTTCTATATCCCCGCGAATGGGCGAAACCTCGGCGCGGTTAAGCTCGATGTTGCGCTCCAAATAGGAATAAGCCTCATCATATTTTTCAAGCGCCGAAACGCTCGCGTTTTTGCAGTTTTTCGCAATCGCTATCGCCAAACAACCGCTGCCCGAGCAAAGGTCGATGCAGGAGAGCGGCTTATCACCAATAAACTCGATTGCCGTTTCGCATAAAATTTCGGTGTCGGGGCGGGGGATTAAGACTCCCGGGCCAACATAAAAGGGGAGGGAATAAAACTCCCACATTCCGAGGATATATTGAAGAGGCTCGCCCGATAGTCGGCGCTCGATTACCGAGGATAGCTCCTCAAAATCGATTTCCTCCATATCATCGGATAAGAAATCTATCATTTGCGCCGCCTCAAATCGCGCGGAGGCAATTCCCGCCTCGTGCAGCTTTTTTGCGGCTCTTTTAAATGCTTCGTGTCCGTTCATTTTATTCGTTTGTTTCTTCCTGCGGCAAAACCTCGTTTACCGCGGCAATAGCAATTTCAATCATATCGTCCTCGGGCTCTTTGGTTGTTATGCGCTGAAGCCAAAGACCGGGAGCGGCAATTATGCGGGTTAATGCGTTTTCGCGTTTGCCGCAAAGCTTTAGAAGCTCATAGCCAACGCCGCAAATAAAGGGCACCATCAAAATCTTAACAGCAACCCAAACATAACGATTGGTGTAAACATCGCTGAAAGCGAGCTGGATAACGGTTGAAAAAACGAATCCAACCAAAATCATCAAAATCATAAAAGAGGTTCCGCAGCGGGGATGAAAACGCCTTTGCTCTCTAACATTTTCAACCGTCAGCGGCAATCCCTTTTCGAAACAAAAAATTGTTTTATGCTCGGCTCCGTGATACATAAACACGCGCTTGATATCCTTCATAAAGGAAACCAGCCAAACATAGAAAACAAAAACCGCCATCTTTATTGCCTGCTCAATTAGCGCGCGAGCCCAGGCTGCGGGAGCTTTGCCCGCGAGGGAGGTTATTCCGTCAACCGCGAGGCGGGGAAGCAGCATAAAGAGAACAATGGCGAGTCCAACGCCCAAAACGGCTGCCAAAACCATAACCACGCTCATAAGCGCGCCCGAGAGCTTCTTTTTCTCGGTTTCGCCCTCTTCGTTTTCTTCCTCAATCTCGGTGAAACCCGATTTGTCGGCCGAAAGCATAAGCGCCTTATAGCCCTCTATCATAGCCTCGATGAAATTAACGATTCCTCTTATAAAGGGGAAGCCAAAGGGGCGGAAACGCTCCTTTATCGGCTTTTTGGTCATATCCGTTATGTCAATTCCACCATCGGGCAGGCGAACCGCCATTGCGCTCTTCTTCGGGCCCTTCATAAGGATGCCTTCGATAAGCGCCTGTCCGCCTATGGATATTTTTTTATTCATTTTCCTTCTCCTTGGGACATTCGACCTCGGTCTCGCTTGCAGGAGGAATAATTTCCTCGACCTTTTCCTCGGTCGGCATTATTGCGGGCAGGGCAACCGTTACGGTTGTTCCTTCGCCCTCTTTGCTCTCGATAAACAAAAGTCCGTTATGCTGTTTAACAATTTCATCCGCAACCGCAAGACCGATGCCCGAGCCGCGAACCTTTGTGTTGGATTTGAAGAACTTTTCCTTAATTCTATCGATATCCTGCGCGGGAATACCAACGCCGGTATCGCTCACCTTGGTTATAACAACGCCCTCTTCTTCATACTGCGAAACTATAACATGGCCGCCGCTTTCGGTATATTTAACCGCGTTATCGATAATGTTGATATAAACCTGCTTTAAGCGGTCGCGGTCGCCCTCAACAAACAAAGTTCGCGGGGCAGGGAAGAAGGAAAGCTCAACCTCCTGCTGTTTTGCAAGTTCATAATACATATCAACGGCATCCGAGAGGGTGCTTCCGATATTGAGCATACCCGTTTCGATTTTTAATCGACCCGACTGAATGCGGGAGAAGTCGAGCAGCTCCTCAACAAGACCCGAAAGTCTTTCGCCTTCCGCTAAAACAACATCAAGACCCTTTTTAACTATCTCATCATCGGTTCCAATCGACATTTTAGCCGTTTCGCCCCAGCCGCGAATGGCGGTTAGCGGGGTTCGAAGCTCATGCGAAACCGAAGAAATAAAATCGTTTTTCAGCTGCTCGGCAGCCTTAAGCTCGCTCGCCATAAAGTTGATGGAATCGCAAAGCTGACCGATTTCGCTCTCCTTGGGAACGGCAATTCTCGTGTCAAAGTCGCCCATGGCAACCCTGCGCGCCATCTTACTAACCTCTTCAACGGGGCGAACGATGGAACGAATGAAATAAACTCCCGAAATCCAGCAAATGAACAAAAAGCCAACGCCAACAAGAACGCAAATAAGGCAAACGAGCAATATGCCCCTGTCAGCAGGGCGCATCGAAACAACCCATCGCACAGCGCCGTTAGAGCCGCTGCCGAAATCGGTTAAAATGGTTGTTTCGGCCATAACCTTTTCGCCCGCGGCATTTTTTCCAATCCACTTTTGGGGTTTTCCGACTCGAGCGGATTTATAATCGGGCATTTCCTGCGCAGTCGGCTCAAAGCCGTTGGATGCGAAGATAACCTTGCCGTTTCGGTCTATTATTTGTATCTCTAATTTATCCTTATGTTCAAACTGCTCAACATACTCTTTCGCGGTGTTCGAAAAGTTTTCGGGTTCGCAGGTTGCGAGCAGGGAAAGGTCGGTTGTGTATTCCCTTGCGGCATCGGAAACCGCGTTATAATAACGCGACTGGATGCCGAGGCAAACAATAATCTCAAGAACAATTACCGCTGCCACCATAACGAGAAACACATTTAAAAACCAATGGGAGGAAATGCTCTTGCGGGTAACCTTGATTTCAAGCTCCATTTCGGCCTCCTGCGGTTTGATTATTCTGCTGTGTTCCATTTATAACCCATACCCCAAACTGTAACAAGATTTTTCGGTCTTGAGGGGTCATCCTCTATCTTCATTCTTAAGCGGCGGATATTAACATCAACGATTTTCTCCTCGCCGAAATATGCATCGCCCCAAACCTTAACGAGAATATCTCCGCGGCTTAAAGCGGTGTCGGGATTTGTGAAGAAATATTCGATGATTTGGAACTCAACCTGGGTCAGTTCAATATCCTTGCCGTTTTTGGAAAGTGCGCGTTTGCGAATGTTGAGCGCGAAATCGCCGAGGCGGATTTCATCGCTGCTTTGAGCGCGGCGCTGGCTGTTATGCATATCAACGCGGCGATAAAGCGAATCAACTCTTGCCAAAAGCTCGCTGGGACTAAAGGGCTTGGTTATATAGTCATCGGCGCCCATCATGAGTCCGCTGATTTTATCCATCTCTTGGGTTCGGGCGGTTAGCATTATAATTCCAAGCTCGCCCGTTTTTGCGCGAAGGCGCTTGCAAAGCTCGAAGCCATCTATTCCGGGAAGCGAAATATCGAGAAGAGCAATATCAAATTCTCCCTCGTTTTCGAAAAGCTCGAGAGCCTCTTCAGCCGAGCCCGCCTCAACGGTTTCATAGCCTGCGCGATTAAGATTTATTGCCTCAAAGCCGCGGATGGCGGCTTCATCTTCAACTATTAAAATTCTTTTCATTTGCGCTCTCACCTTTCAAAAAGTTTGATGCTGTTTGCGAGCTGTTCTTCGCTTCGCTCAAAAGCACCTTTATATGCGGATTTTTGAATTGAAATTACCTTGGTTTCGGTTTCTATTGCCTTAACCCAGCCGCTCTCTTCAACCCAATCCTCTTTATCGGTTTCCTTAACCTTAAAGAGCACCTCTTCCTTTTGCTGCTTTTTAGCATTATAGAGGCTAACGGTTTTGGTTTTTCCGTCCTTGCTGGTTAAAAGGGTTATATTATCCTGCAGCGCTTTGGGGATTTCCACATAATATCCATCCTCCATATCACTTATGGCGGTTTGGGTTATAACTAAATTCTTGCCGCTATAGCCACACCACTTGGTTATATATTCGCGCTCGCCCTCGGCTGCAGTTTCAAATCCCGGAGCAATAACATGAATCGGCACATCGGGGGAGCCATCGCCGTTTATATCAAACACCGGATCGTTAAAGGGGCGCTCGGTCAGCGATGCGCCTGTTTCGGAATTGAAAACGGGGTTTAAAAGCTCATCGCCCGTTAAAAAGATTATTTCGGTAACTGCGCCGTTTCCTTTTTTGCCATCGGCGAAAACTGCGCTCTTGCCATCCATAAGTTTCGAAAGGGTTACTCCGAAATAGGAGCTGACTCCGCTATCCGTCAGCACCGAGGAAATTTCGTTAACGCCCTCACCTGTCAGCTCCAAAAGCCTTGCCGAAGCGCGGCGCTCGGCCGAATTGCTCTGGAGAATGAAAAGCTCGTTCTTTTGGTCGGTGTTAAGGTCGGTGCACAAAAATTCGCTATATTTTTCTTCGGCGCGGGTTAAAAGCACGCTTCCGTCAAAGCTATAAACCGAAACCTGCTTGTCAACATTTCCGACAACATTCCAGCCAACCAAAATTTCGGGGGTCTTATCGGCGTTAAGGTCGCAAAAAACAACCTTTTCTATTCCCGATGCAAGGGTTTGAGCATCCTTGCTGGCGTTCCATTTGCCATCCTTTTTAGTGAGCACGGCGATATGCATTTGGGTTATATTTTCGGTTAGAGTGCTATAAAAAGCGATAGCCTCCTCCTTTTCATCCCCCGTTAAATCATATCGAACTATTGCCGAGCGATAGTTTCCCGCGGTTGGATATTTAAGGGTGTATTTTCCCGAAACCAGCGAGTCGAGGGCATCCTTAATTTCGCTAACCTCGCCGCCTGCCTCGGGCGCCTTTAAAAGCTCATCACCCGTTGATAACAAATTGCAACCCGAAAGCAAAAACGATAATGCTAAAACAAGCGCGCAAGCCGCCGCTTTTTTTATTTTTTTCATTGCTTTGCCTCCTTCAAAAGTTTGCATACCTATACAGATACATTATAACATAATATATTATAAAATAAAATACTATTTTTTAATTTTATGTTAAAAAATAAAGCGCACCCTTTTGGATGCGCTTTTGTTTTTTTATTCGATTGTTACGGTTGCGGAATCTTTGATTACGCAAACATAGCTGTTACCTGCATTTGCGGAAAACTCGCTGCCGTCAGCCTTTTTGAAGGAAAGGCTGTTGTCAACGCCGCCCTTGGTCCAGGTTATGTTCTCAACGCCGCCCTTGGAAACATAGTATCCGTTGCCGCCTTCGAGGTCAACCCTAACATGGTTTTTGTTGTCGCCGCCGGTGCAGTTGTGGGGCTTAACGGTGGTGAACAATACGAAAACATTGGCGAATTCAGCGTTTTCGCCTGTGAAATAATCCTTCCAGTTGCTGCCGTTTTTGAGCTGCTTTGTATATTTTCCGGTTGTTTCGTTATATGTAAAATTAACAACATGAGAACCGGAGAAAGGAACATTAATCTTGTTACAAGCGGTTTCGGAGGTTATAGCCTCTTCGCTGAAAGAAATCCAGGGTTCGCTGTTTCCGCCCTTGTTAATTCCCTTTTTCTCAAGAAGGGTTAAAAGCCATTTACCGTTTGTGTAAAGGGTGTGTTCGCTCGAAAGACCGTTCTTTCTGCGCTCGCTGCAATATTCCTCGGGGTTATTGGTTGCGGTTTTCATTGAGTGATTGAGCAGGTCATAGGTTTTAATTTTAAGCTTATAATCTCTTAAGGTTAAGAAATGGAAATTATCCAAGCCTGCATGAACAAAGTTTGCATCATGGCCGCGAGCCAATTCAAGCGCAACCTCGCGAGCCGAGCGGATGTTTCCGATATCGCCGATAGCGCCGATATTTTTTGTTACCGCGAGCATACGGGTTATGCCGCCCTCAACGGGATATTCATAAACAATATCAAACTTGCCAATACCTGTTTGAACCCCTTGAACGGTAGTGGAATTTTCGATTACAACTGCGGTAACCTTATTATCCGTTACTTCCTTTTCAATCTCGGTTCCTGTTAGAGGATTTAAGAAAATTTCGGGTGCGGGAGGTTCACTCGGAGTTGAAGAAGCATCATCCTTTTTTCCGCCTCCGCAGCCTATGAATGATAGCGCCAAAACGGCGCATAAGAGAAAAACCAAAATCTTTTTCATAATAAAAAACATCCCCTACATTTAGTATCTTGATATTGATTATAATACATTTTGTTCCCTTTTGCAAGGAAAAGCGAGTAATAAAAATTTTGGAAAATTTTTGTTTATTTTTTATATTTATTTTGCTTTTTCGCTGCCGCCCTCCCTGCCGACAGGTTCACATAGTTTTTAAAAAGATTCTTTGCTGAAGAAGATACTCTCCACCGCATTTTTCAAATCTTCTTTTAAAGGAAATCTCTGGCGCGCTGAAGAAGATACTCTCCGCCGGCTTTTTTTCGATCGCTCCGAGCGATTGCGAAAAAAATGCCGTGCTCGAGACTCCGCTCATCAAAATCCTGCGCGGATTTTAATTTCGCTCCGACGCCCTCCCTTCGGGAGTTCTCTTTTAATCAAAACAAAATAAATAAGACCACACCGAAATGGTATGGTCTTATTTATGGCGCGCTGAAGAAGATTCGAACTCCCGACCTTCTGGTCCGTAGCCAGACGCTCTATCCAGCTGAGCTATCAGCGCAAAATTAGTGCCAAAGTATAATAACACAAAGCTAAATAAAAATCAATACTTTTTTTAAAATAAATTTTTTGGCTTCATTTTATTCAAAAAATGCCTTTGCATATATAATATTATTATATAAATATATAAAATTATATTCATTATTATAATATTATTAAGATTATTATTGAAAAATGTTAATAACTATGATAAAATCATAATGTGTTATTACATAAATGGGGAGTGTTTGTTTTGAATATTGAATCCTTAAACGATATTTGGGAAGCCGTTTGCGAAAATTTGAAATCTTCGGGCGAAATAACCGAGGCTGGATTTAATCTTTGGATAAAAGATTTAAAGCCGCTCGAGCTCCGTGCTGATGGTTTTGTTCTCTCGGTTTCGGCTGAAATTAAGAAAAATGTTGTTGAAACAACATATATGCCTCTTCTTATTGAATCTCTTAAAACTATAATCGGAATTGAAACCCCTATAAAAATTATGGTTGAGGATAAGAGCGGCAATATTGTTGAACCCGAGCTTGATAATGCCGCGTTTTTTGACCGCGCTTATACATTCGATAATTTTATTGTTGGTTCTTCCAACCGCTTTGCTCATGCTGCTGCCATGGCAGTTGCGGACAACCCTTTTATTATGTATAACCCCTTGGTTATCCATGGTAAATCTGGCGTTGGCAAAACCCATCTTATGTTGGCTATTAAAAATCATATTTCTAAAAAATGGCCCGAAAAGAAAATCCTTTTTTGCCGCGGCGAAGAATTCGGCAATCAGCTTATTGATTCGTTGCACGATAAAACACCCGAAAAATTCCGCGAAAAATTTCGTTCTGCCGATGTTTTACTTTTAGACGATATTCACTTTATCGCAGGCAAAGAAGGTATGCAGGAAGAATTTTTCAATACTTTTAATGTACTTCAACAAAACAACAAGCAAATCGTTGTAACCCTCGACCGTCCTCCTTCGGAAATTAAAACCCTTGAAGAGAGAATTCGCAGCCGCCTCGAGAGCGGACTTATTGCTGATATTTCCTCTCCCGACTATGAAACAAGGGTTGGTATTATTAAAACCAAGGCGGAAATGCTTGGAATAACTTTAGGCGAAAACATAATTTATTATATCGCCGAGCATATAAGAGCCAACACCCGCCAGCTTGAGGGTATTGTTAAAAAATTAAAGGCTTATATTATGTTCCAAAATAAAGCCCCGACCATTCCGGTTGTTCAAGGCTTTATCCGCGATATTGTTAACGACCCCAAAAAAGAGCCCATTAAAATTGAGCAAATTATTTCAGAGGTTGCGAGAAACTATTCGGTTCAAGAAACCGATATTCTCTCCCGCAGAAAAACCGCCAATATCGCTCTTGCACGACAGGTTGCTATGTATATTGCCAAGGAAACAACCGAGCTCTCCTATAAAGCAATTGGAGAAAGCTTCGGTCGCGACCATACAACTGCGCTTTATGCCTGCCGCGAAATCGAAAAGAAAATTAAGCAAGACCCCTTTGAAAAAGAAATAATTGAAAACATCATTAAAAACATCAAAGGCGAATAGGTTGCGGTTGTTTACATAATTAGGTTGTTTATTATAGTTTTCCACAGTTATTAACCGCAAGTTATTAAACCCCTGTTTGATAACCTAAAAATTATTAAATTATCCACAGGTTGTAAAAATGTTTTCAAATTCCAAAAAAAGGCTTGTCCAAAAGGAAAATTAAGGTTTTTAACCTTTTTCAGCCTACTACTACTACGACTATAAATATTAAGTAAATTCTTACATCGGAGGAATTAAAATGATTATTTCGATAAACCGCGCAGAATTATGCGAAGCAGTTTCAAATTTATCCCGCGTTGTTTCTTCCAAAACCGTTGTTCCCGTTTTGGAGGGTATCCTTATTTGCACCGAACAAAACAAAATTGTTTTATCAAGCTATAACCTTGAAAACGGTGTTACAAAGGCTATCGATGCCAACATTGAAGAGCCGGGTCAAATCGTTATTTCCGCAAAGGTGTTCAACAGCATTATCCACAGTCTTCGTGAAGAAACTGTAACAATTAAGACTAACGACCGTCTTATGTGCCATATTGAGAGCGGCTCGGCTGTTTTCGATATTATGGGAATGACCGCTGTTGATTTTCCTGAAATTCCGCAAATTGCCGAGGGCAAGAAAATCAGCATTAATGCAGGAATTTTAAAAGAGATGGTTAGAGAAACTATCTTCTCGGTTGCTCCGACCGAGGGAACAAGACCGATTTTAACAGGTCTTGATTTTGAAATAGAGGATGGAAACCTCAAAATAATCGCAATTGACGGTTATCGACTTGCTATGAGAAAAGAAAAGGTTGGAATAAATGAAAACCTTAATTTTGTTGTTTCGGGTCGCGCAGTTTCCGAAATAGTTAAAATTGTAACCGATGAAGAGCAGGATATTGAGATGGTTATAGGCCGTAGGCATATTTGCTTCTTCGTTGAGGGTTATAATTTCATAGCTCCGCTTTTAGAGGGCGAATTTGTTAAAAAAGCTATTCCCGAAAACTTCGCTCAAACTTTAGTTGTTAACACTAAAGAGTTAGTTGAAGTTATTGAGAGAATTTCGCTTATTATTAATGATAATTTCACAACTCCGATTCGCTGCATCATCGGCAAAGAGGAAACTGTTTTCAGCTGTGCAACCTCGGTTGGTCGCGCAACTGAAAAGGCTGAAATCAAGTTAGAGGGCGAACCCTTTGAAATCGGTCTTAACAGCAAATATTTATTAGAGGCATTGCGCGCTTGCGATTTTGAAAATGTTAAAATTTGCTTCAATGGCGGCGGCGCGGTTGTTGTTATAATGCCTGAAGATGATGACAGCGCAGTTTATATGATTATGCCCATGAGGTTAAAGTAATGGAAAAGGTTTATATAAACGGAGAGTTTATTAAGCTCGACAGTCTTTTAAAGCTTGCAGGCTTGGTTTATACAGGCGGGCAGGCAAAAATGGAAATATTAGACGGAAATGTTTTGGTCAACGGAGAGGTTTGCCTTATGCGCGGAAAAAAATGCCGCAAGGGCGATATTATCGAGTTTGACGGAGCAAAAATTTTGGTAGAACAAAATGATTGTTAAAAATGTTTCGATAAAAAATTTCCGCAACATTAAAACTGCCGAATTTGAGCCTGATGAAAAAATGAATGTTTTTTATGGGCCCAACGCTCAAGGAAAAACAAATCTTTTAGAGGCTATTTGGCTTTTTACGGGAGCTAAAAGCTTTAGAGGCGCAAAGGATAACGAATTTATAAAATTCGGCGAAGAGGACGCGCAAATTAAAACCGAGTTTTTAAAGGATGGCGCGCTGCTTGATGCCGAAATAAAAATCGGAGAACGCCGAAAAGCTTTTTTAAACGGCAATTCGTTGCCGTCGCCCGGCTCTCTTGCAGGAAATTTTTGTGCGATAGTTTTTTCGCCGCAGGATATTGCTCTTGTTAAAGATGGGCCCTCGGTCCGCCGCCGCTTTTTAGATACGGCGATATTTCAAATTTATCCCAAATATGTTGAGATAATGCGAAAATATACAAGAGCGGTTGAGCAGCGAAACGCCGCAATAAAAGACCTTTTCCGCCATTCGGAATTAGCTTCGCTTGTTGATGTTTTTGATAATGAAATTATCGAGAACGGAAAAAAGATAATCGAATACCGAAAAAAATATATCGACCTTTTAAAAGATATTGTTCCGAAGATTTATTCGGGAATTTCGGACGGAAAAGAGCAGCTCGAAATCAGTTATTCGCTTAATTGCTCGGCCGAGCTTTTTGAAGAAAGGCTCAAGGCGGCAAGGCGCGATGATATGCGAACGGGAGTAACAAGCGTTGGTCCTCATCGCGATGATATTGAATTTAAAATTAACGGCAGCTCAGCGCGACTTTATGCATCGCAGGGGCAAAAACGCTCGGTTGCGCTATCTCTAAAGCTTGCGGAGGCCGAAATTTTAAATATAAAAACGGGTTCTCGCGCAATAGCGTTGCTTGATGATGTTATGAGCGAGCTTGACCCGAAAAGGCAGGATTATGTTCTAAACCATATCCGTGAATGGCAGGTGTTTATAACCTGCTGTGACCCCTCAAACACTAAAAATTTGTCAGGCGGCAAAATTTTTAAAATAGAGAACGGAGAGATAAAATAATGTATCTTCATGTAGGTAGGGATATAATCCTGAAAACCGAGGATATAATTGGTATCTTCGATTTGGACACCGCAACGGTTTCCAAATCAACCCGAAACTACCTAACAAAAAGGGAAAAAGCGGGCGAGGTTATAAATGTAACCAGCGAGTTGCCAAAATCCTTTATCGTTTGTGAAAAAGAAAATGAGCGCAGGGTTTATATCTCGCAAATATCAACTACTACGCTTGAAAAGCGTTCAGCATATAAAAAGAAAAAGTAATTGAGGAGAAAAAAATGAGTACCGAAATTAATACACCCATAACCGGAAATTACGACGAAAATTCCATACAGGTTCTTGAAGGACTCGAAGCTGTAAGAAAGCGCCCCGGTATGTATATCGGTTCAACCGGCGAACGCGGCTTGCACCACTTGGTTTATGAAATTGTTGATAACTCCATCGATGAGGCTTTAGCAGGCTATTGTGACAAAATCATTGTTGAACTTTTGGATGATGGCATTGTTCGCGTTATCGATAACGGACGCGGTATTCCCGTTGGTATCAACCCGCAAAAGGGAATCCCCACCGTTACGGTTGTTTTCACGATTTTGCACGCAGGCGGTAAGTTTGGCGGCGGCGGATATAAGGTTTCGGGCGGTCTTCACGGTGTTGGTGCATCGGTTGTTAACGCGCTCTCTACCTGGCTTGAGGTTGAGGTTAAGGATGGCAAAAACATCTATAAACAGCGCTATGAAAAGGGCGTTATCGTTTCCGACCTTGATATTATCGGCGAAACAACCGAAACAGGTACTACCGTTACCTTCAAACCCGATGACAAAATCTTCACCGATACAACCGTTTATGACTATGATATTCTAAAAACTCGCCTTCGCGAGCAGGCATTCCTCAACGCGGGAATCCGCATCGAGCTTATCGATAAGCGCACCGATGTTTATGAGCCCAAGACCGATGAATTCTATTATGAGGGCGGTATTCGCTCTTATGTTGAATTCCTGCTTGAGGGAATGAAGAAGGAAAGCCTTAATTCCGAGGTTATTTATCTTTCGGGCGCGCGCGGCGATGAAACCGCTGAAATCGCGCTTTTATGGTCAACCGCATATGACACCAAGGTTATGTCGTTTGCCAACACCCTTCACACTATTGATGGCGGTACTCATGAACAGGGCTTCAAACAAAGCCTTGCAAATACAGTTAATAAATATGCTTTCGATTTCAAACACCTTAAAGAGGGCAACGCCCGCTTAAAGGGTGAGGATATAACCGAAGGTATTGTTGCGGTTGTCAGCGTTAAGCTTGCCGATGCGCAGTTTGAATCGCAAACCAAGGCAAAACTCGGTAACACCTCGATTGGTAAGCTCGTTCGCGATATCGTTAGCGATAAGCTTTATCAGTTCCTCGAGGAGCATCCGCAGGAGGCAAAAATTATTATCGATAAGTCGATTGCTTCCTCGAATGCCCGCGAAGCCGCTCAAAAGGCGCGCGCCGCGGAGCGCAACAAGGCGGGTATCGGCGGCAAGACCCGTATGCCCGAAAAGCTAACCGACTGTATTTCTAACGATGCAACCAAAACCGAGCTCTTCATCGTAGAGGGAGATTCGGCGGGCGGTTCCGCAGTTGAAGGAAGAAACAGTACTTATCAGGCTATTTTGCCTCTTTGGGGTAAAATGCTTAATGTTGAAAAGGCAAGAGATGACAAGGTTTACGGCAACGATAAGTTAACCCCCGTTATCTTGGCACTCGGCACGGGAATCGGCGAAAACTTCGATATAACCCGCCTGCGCTATGACAAAATAGTTATCATGGCCGATGCCGATGTTGACGGTTCGCATATCAGAACCCTTCTCTTAACCTTCTTCTTCCGCTATATGCCCGAGCTCATCGAAACGGGACACATCTATCTTGCCCAGCCTCCGCTTTTCCGCGTTTCAAAGGGTAAGCAGCATTTTGATGTCTTCACCGATGAGGAAAAGGCAAAAATTATCGAGCAGCTTGGCGGCACAGCCGATGTTCAGCGCTATAAGGGTCTTGGTGAAATGGACCCCCCGCAGCTTTGGGAAACAACCCTCGATCCCGAGCGTAGAACCCTCCTTCAGGTTAAGATGGAGGATGCCGAGATTGCCGATGCAACCTTCACTATGTTAATGGGCGATGAGGTTGAGCCTCGCCGCAAGTTTATTGAAGAAAACGCGATATTCGCGACTGACCTTGATATTTAAGGAGGGGAGAAAAATGGCAAAACAAGAAAAGGTTTATTGGCCGGAGGATGAACTTACCAACATCCAACCAGTTGAAATCGTTGATGAAGTTAAAAATAGTATGCTTCAGTACTCCATGTCGGTACTTGTAGGCCGTGCTCTTCCCGATGTTCGTGACGGATTGAAGCCGGTTCACCGCCGCATACTCTATACAATGTATGAAAACGGATTAACCCCCGAAAAGGCATACCGTAAGTGTGCCGATACGGTTGGTGCCGTTCTCGGTAGATACCATCCGCACGGCGACTCCAGCGTTTACGATGCTATGGTTCGTATGGCGCAGGATTTCTCGCTCCGTTATCCGCTCATTGATGGTCACGGAAACTTTGGTAATATCGATGGCTACCCTGCCGCTGCTTATCGTTACACCGAGTCGAAAATGAACCGTTTATCGCTTCATATGCTCGATGATATCGAAAAGGATACCGTTGACTTTAACCCCAACTATGATGACCGTTTAAAGGAGCCCGAGGTTTTACCCGTTCGTTTCCCGCAGCTTCTCGTTAACGGTTCTTCGGGTATTGCCGTTGGTATGGCAACCGAAATTCCGCCCCATAACCTCGGCGAGGTTATCGATGGTATGTGTTGCCTTATCGATAATCCCGAAGCCGATGTTGCCGACCTTTGCCAGCACATTAAGGGACCCGACTTCCCCACCGGCGGCATCATTATGGGTCGTTCGGGAATTCGCGCAGCATATGCAACAGGTCGCGGCAAGATAATCGTTCGCGGCAAGGCTGAAATCGAAGAGGTTCGCGATGGCCGCTTCCGCATTATAATAACCGAGCTTCCCTATAAGATTAGAAAAAAGGACCTTGTTAAGAAGATTTATGACCTCGCTGCCGAAAAGCGCATCGAGGGAATTGATGATGTTGTTGACTATTCTTCCAAGCGCGATGGCGGTATTAGAATCGTTGTTGATATTAAGAAGGATGCCAACCCGCAGGTTGTTCTTAACAAGATTTATAGCTACACCGAACTGCAAACCACCTTTGGTGCAATTCTTTTGGCTATTGTTAACGGCAAACCGCAAATCTTAACCCTCAAGGAGATGCTCCAAAACTGCATCGACTTCCAGTGTGATATAATCCGCCGCAGAACCGCCTTCGACAAGCGCAAGGCTGAAGAGCGCGCGCATATTTTAGAGGGTCTTAAGAAGGCGCTCGACTTTATCGATGAGGTTATTGCCATCATCCGCAACAGCAAGACTATTCCCGAAAGTAAAGAAGCTCTTTCCGAGCGTTTCGGACTTGACGACCTTCAAACAACCGCTATTGTTCAAATGCAGTTAGGTCGTTTGGCGGGCATGGAAAAGCAAAAGATTGAGGATGAACTCGCTGAAAAGCTCGCATTCATCAAAGAATGCGAAGAGATTCTCGCAAGCCAGGCAAAAATTCTCGATATCGTTAAAACCGAGGCATTAAACCTTCGCGATAAGTTCGCCGATGAACGCCGCACCGAAATCAGCGATGTTGCGGGCGAGGTTGATATTGAGGACCTCATTCCCAATGATGAATGCGTTATCACCAAAACCGAAAACGGCTATATCAAGAGAACCGTTTCCGATACCTATTCGGTTCAGCATAAGGGCGGCCGCGGCATAACAGGTATGACCACTCGCGAAGAGGATGCCGTTGAGAGTATGTTCATTTGCGATGCTCATGACCCCGTTATGATGTTCAGCAACCTCGGCCGAGTTTATAGAATCAAGGCTTATGAGATTCCTGAGGGCAGCCGTCAGGCAAAGGGCATCAACATCGTTAACCTCTTGCCGCTCATGTCGGGCGAGAAGATAACCCATATCGTTCCTGTTAAGGACACCGATGAAAACTCCTATGTTGTTATGGTTACCTCCAAGGGAACCATCAAGAGAACCAAGCTCTCGGCTTATAAGAACACCCGCTCAACGGGTATTATAGCCATCAACCTCGAGGAAGAGGAAGAACTCGCATTCGTTAAGATAACAGGAGGCGAGAGCGAGCTGCTTATCGCAACCAAGAAGGGTAAATCTATCCGTATTGATGAGCGCGATGCAAGAGAAATGGGCAGAACGGCTCATGGTGTTCGCGCAATCAAGCTTCGCGCAGGCGATGAGGTTGTTGGTATGACCGAGATTACCGACCAAAGCGTTATCCTAACCGTTACCGAAACGGGCTACGGTCGCCGTTCACTTGCAACCGATTATCGTTTGCAAACCCGCGGCGGTCAGGGCGTTACCAACTATAACACCGAGAAATACGGTGATGTTGCAACCGTTTTGGCTGTTACCGGCGAAGAGGATATCATTATGATAGCCTCCAACGGTATTATCATTAGAATTGCAACAAATGAAATCAGCACCTTCTCGCGTCCCGCAAAGGGTGTTCGCGTTATGCGCGTTGCCGAGGGCGAGAAGATTCTCTCCATCGTAACGGCTGACCATGCCGAGGAGGAAGCCGAGCATCTCGAAATTTCCGAGGAGGAAGCTAAAGAGGCGCAGGAAGAGGCGGCTGAAACCGTAGCAAACGAGGAATAATTCTATGTTTTCTTATGGAATTACCCCCATAGCACAACAAAAAAGAGAAATAAGGCGGGCGGCGAACTGTATAGGCGCCGCCTATGCCTTTATATTCATTTTTGATTGGCTTTTGTCATATTTTGCGCAAAACTCATATAGCTTTGCTTATTTTATCTTCACTGTTGCAAACGATGAGGTCTATAGCGAGCTTTTTCAAATCTCGTTCTCGCTATTATCCTTCCTTTTCCCCTATTTGCTGGCGCTTAAGCTCAGCGGCCAAAGCTGCGCGGTTTTAAACTTTAAGAAGCCCGCAAAGGGAAGAGCGCTCCCCCTCGTTTTAATGGGTATCGGCGTTTGCCAAATCGGCGAGCTTGCAACCTCGATGTTTGCAACCGCTATGGATAATTTGGGAAGCGCCCCCGTTTATAACGATGTAACCTATGGCAAGTCGGTTTATGCCGTGGTTCTTGCCGTTGTTTCAACCGCAATAGTTCCCGCGCTTGTTGAAGAGTTTGCAATCCGCGGCGTTGCGATGGGAATTTTGCGCCGTTTTTCGGATGGCTTCGCCATTATCGTTTCGGCAATAATTTTTGGATTGATGCATGGCAACCTTGTTCAGGCTCCCTTCGCGTTTATCGTTGGGTTGGGTCTTGGTTTTGTTGCGATAAAGGGCGGAAGCGTTTGGCTTGCCGTTTTGGTTCATTTTATAAACAATCTTTGCGCCGTTGGGTTCACCTATCTCAGCGAGCATCTCAACAGCATTACCAAAACCGCGGTTTATAGCGCCTATGCAGCATTTATGCTGGCTCTCGGCGTTATCGGCTTTTGCCTTTGCAAGGAAAAGGATGAAATTTTCTCCTTCCAAAAAGAAGAGGAGATTTGCTCGTTTAAAACTAAAATTCTAACATTTTTCACATCCCCGCTTATGGTAGGTGCGCTGGTGCTTACCGCTATTAAAATTTTGGAACTTCAGGTGGCATAGATGAAGGCTGACTTTATGAATAACGCCCTAAAGCTGGCGCAAAAAGCCGCCGCGCTGGGCGAGGTGCCTATTGGCGCGGTTGTTGTTAAAAACGGCGAGGTCATCGGCGAGGGCTATAACCTTCGCGAAACCAACAAGAGCATTTTGGCTCATGCCGAAATAATGGCGCTCGAAAACGCCGCAAAGGCGCTTGGCGACTGGCGACTTGACGGTTGCGAGCTTTATGTAACGCTTGAGCCTTGTCCCATGTGTGCCGGCGCGATTATAAATGCCCGAATTGCCGAGGTTATATTTGGCGCATTCGATAAGCGAATGGGCTCGGCGAGCGGCGAATCGGTTTTAAACCTCTTTTCCTGCGATTTCGACCATAAGCCTTTGGTTTTCGGCGGAATTAGGGAAGAGGAGTGCGCCAAAATTCTTGGCGACTTTTTCAAAGACTTAAGAAAATGACAATATTTGACATTTTATAACATTATATGTTCCACGTGGAACAAAAAACGCTAAAATTAAAAAGGAGGCTCCGAAATGCAAGAAATAAGCAAAATTATTCGCGCAAATACGGAGGCTCCTTTTGGCTTTTGTCCCTTTTCGGCGGTTAGGGAGCATCTTTTGGAATGCAGGGCAAAGCAGCGCCTGCCCCAAAACGCTAAAACCATAATTTGTTTTGCTTTTCCTTATAAGGTTGGCGAAAACGCGCCCAAAAACATTTCGCGCTATGCGAGCATTCCCGATTATCATAATGTTTTGGGCCGCGAGCTCCAAAAGATAACAGCCGAGCTTTCGAAGGCATACGCCGAAAATGAATTTGAATATTTTGTCGATAATTCCCCTATCCCCGAGGTTTTTGCTGCCTCGGCGGCTGGGTTGGGCGTTATGGGTCAAAACGGACTTCTAATAACCGAGCGGTTCGGCAGCTTTGTCTTTTTAGGCGAAATCGTTACCGATTTGGAGATTCCCGCCGAGGTTTTTGCGAAGAACTGCTCTTCTTGCGGAAAATGCAGGAGCGCCTGCCCCGTTGGACTTAAAAAAGAGAATTGCCTATCGGCGCTGACCCAACAAAAGCGCGAGCTCTCGCCAAAGCAGCAAGAGCTCATTATAAAGGGCGGCTCGGTTTGGGGCTGCGATATTTGCCAAAACGCCTGCCCGCTTAATAAAACTGCCGAAACAACCTTTGTTGAGGAGTTTAAAGAGGGTTATCGAGATTCTTATGAAAAGGGCGAAAACATCCAAGGCCGCGCCTATGAATGGAGAGGCGAGGGAGTTATAGCGCGCAACGCCCTACTTTTTGATAACATCCCGCAAGTCATCGCGGGTGATGCATCCGCCCTTAAAGGCGAATAGAATATAAAGCGCCGCCGAAAGCGCGGTGGTCATTAAAACGAAGGGCAGCCTTCCGAGCGGAAGCGCCCCGCAAAGCGAAGAAGAAAAGAAGCAAGAGATTGCCGAAAAGATAAAGGGCTTTAGAACCCATCTATCGAGCGAAAACGGAATATCCGCGGTCTTAACCAGCTTGCAAACCCGCCAAACGCCGGTTAGAAGGTTGCTTATGACCATAACGGTTAAAAATCCGAGCATTCCCATCGAGGGAACGAAAACCCAAATCAGTGCTATTCGGCTGGCGGAATCAAAAATCGAAAGCCTGAAAACAAAGCCTTGCTTGTCGAGACCCTTGAGCATGCCGTCGCAAACGCTGTCGATATACATTATCGGAACAAGCGGCGCGAGCGCGCGCAGGAGATATGAAACCTCGCGGCTTTGATAGATTAGAAGCCCGAGCGGCGCGGATAGCGAAAAAAACAACCCGCCCAGCAAAAACGAGGAAACGAAGGTTATGGTTATAACCTTTTCGGTGATATATTTTATCTTATATCCCTGGTTTTTGGAAAGAGCCTCGCTCATTTCGGGAATCAGCAGGGTTGAAACGGCGTTTAGAAACGAAGAGGGGAAGAAAATGAGCGGCAACGCCATTCCCTTAATCATTCCAAACTGCGAAAGCGAGCTTTTGGCGCCGCCGTAAAGCGCGAGTGTTTTCGGAACGGTTATATTTTCGGCTGTTCTAAGCAGCGAATTGAAATATTTTCCCGATGTTATGGGAAGCGCAATTCGAATCATCTTCCGCAGTCCGCGCGGAGCGGCTTTTTCCCCGCCCGAGCCAAGTTTTCGGCTATCGAGCAGGAATGAAATATAGATAAACCCAAAGGAAAGCGCCTCGGCAACCATATCGCCGAAAAGAACCGCCGCGCAGGCGAACGAAAGCCCCCGCGAGGCAAACGAAGATGAAAGAAAAATAACAATAAAAATTCTTGCCGCCTGCTCAACGATTTGCGAAAGCCCGGAAGAGAGGGTTTTGCGGCGGGCAACGAAATATCCGCGCAGGCAGGAGGAAATTCCCATAAAGGGAAGCGAAAAGCCGAGAATTTTGATGGCGGGAGCCGTTCGAGGCTCCGATAATATGCTTTTTGCAATAAAATCGGCTCCAAAGAATGTGAAAAGAAGCGAAACGAGGGAAACGGCAAGGGATAGAAGGATTCCCTTCCTTAAAATCCGTTTAGCTCCTTTCGGCGAGCCGCGACCGAGCTCATCGGCGCAAAGCCTTGTAACGGCGGTTGAGATGCCGCCCGTTGCAAAGGTCGCGAATAAAACATAGACCGAAAAGGTCAGCTGATAAAGACCGATTCCTTCGCTGCCAACCGCCTTTGCAAGCCAAACCTTGAAAATTATGCCCGCAAGGCGTAAAATAAGGGCGGTAACCGTAAGCACCAGCGCATTTTTAATAAATAAAACCTTTTTCAAAGCAACCACCCCACAAAACAATATGTTGTTTGTGGATTCAATATACCCTATTAAACATAAAGGATGATGAATATGGCTACTCCGCTTGCTGAAAAGATAAGACCGCAAAGCATCGATGAAATAGTGGGACAAACCCACCTTTTAGGCGAAGGAAAGGCTTTGCGCCGCATTATCGAGTCGGGCGAGATTCCCAATTTAATATTCTATGGACCTTCGGGCATCGGCAAAACCACCGTTGCCAACATAATTGCTGCCCGCTGCGGCAAAAAGCTCTATCGCCTTAATGCAACAACCGCCTCCATCTCGGATATTAAGGATATAATTTCGGGGCTCGATGGGCTTGACGGAATAGGTGGCGTTGTGCTTTATCTCGATGAGATTCAGTATTTCAACAAAAAACAACAGCAAATCCTGCTCGAATATATTGAGCGCGGCGATATAACCCTGATTGCATCAACAACCGAGAACCCTTATTTCTATGTTTACGGCGCAATCTTAAGCCGAAGCACCGTTTTTGAGTTCAAAACCGTTACGGCGGCGGAAATTGAGCCCGCAATCAACCGCGCATTCTCGATAATCGCGAAAGAGCGCGAGGTTGAGATTAAAATCGAGCCTGATGCCCTCCGAATTATGGCAAACGGCTGCGGCGGCGATGTCCGCAAGGCGATGAATGCAGTTGAGCTTTGCGCCTTGACCGCTCCCGTGGTGGATGGCGTTATAACCGTAACCGCCGAGCTTTGCCGCGAATTATCGCAAAAAAGCGCCATGCGCTATGACCGCACGGGCGATGAGCATTATGATATCATCTCGGCATACCAAAAATCCATGCGCGGAAGCGACCCCGATGCCGCGCTTCACTATCTTGCGCGCCTTTTAGAGGCGGGCGACCTGCCCTCGGCCTGCCGCAGGCTTTTGGTTTGCGCGAATGAGGATGTCGGTCTTGCCTATCCCTCGATAATCCCGATAGTTAAGGCTGCGGTTGATACCGCGCTGCAGTTAGGCCTCCCCGAAGGCCGAATTCCCCTGGCAAATGCGGTAGTTTTGGTTGCAACCGCCCCCAAATCGACCTCCGCCTATGAGGGAATAAACGCGGCGATGCAGGATGTTGCCGCGGGTCGCGGCGGCGCAATCCCGCGAACCTTGAAGAACAAGCATTTCGATGGCGAAGATGCCGAAATAAAGGGACAGTTTTATAAATATCCGCATTCCTTCCCGAATCACTATGTTAAGCAACAATATTTGCCCGATGAACTTAAAAATCGCCAATATTATAAATTTGGCGACAACGCAACCGAGCAAAAATTCAAGGAATACTGGGATAAAATCAAGAAATAACAAACCTTGCCGCTAAAGCCTTGCTTTGGCGGCTTTTTCGTATGAAACGGCAAAAGCGGGACAAACTATTTTTGAGGTGGTTAGATGCTTATTAAATGTTTGGTCGCGTTTTTGGTTGGCGGAGCGATTTGCGTTATAGGTCAGGCGCTCATTGATTTCACCAAGCTGACCCCCGCGAGAATTTTGGTTGCGTTCGTGGTTTCGGGCGTTATCTTAACGGCGATTGGCGTTTATGAGCCGCTCGTTGAGTTTGCGGGTTGCGGCGCAACGGTGCCGTTAACGGGGTTTGGATATAGCTTGGCAACCGGAGTTGAGAAGGCGGTTGGCGAAAATGGGCTGCCGGGCGCGCTTATGGGCGGACTTACGGCAACTGCAGGCGGCATTGCGGCGGCAATTACCTTCGCTTTTGCGGCAGCGGTAGCCTCAAAACCCAAGCCAAAGCCATAAAAGGTTCCACGGGAAAATGTTCCACGTGGAACTTTTTTCTTTACAACTGAAAGCTTGGCATATATAATAAGATTAGAGAAAAAGGAGAGAAACTATGGGAAAGATTGTTTCAATTTTTAATCAAAAGGGCGGCGTTGGAAAAACAACAACCGCCGTTAATCTTGCCGCAGGCCTGGGAATTTCAGGAAAAAAGGTGCTTTTGGTCGATGTTGACCCGCAGGGAAACACCACAAGCGGCTTCGGAATAAACAAGCAAAAAACCTTATCCTCCTATGAGGTTTTAATAGGAACTGCAACCGCCGATAACGCAATAATCGAAACGCAGTTTAAAAATGTTTCGGTTATTCCCTCAAAAAGCGATTTGGCGGGTGCCGAAATCGAGCTAACCGAGCTTGACCGCCGCGAAAGCCGCTTAAAGGCTGCGCTTTTGCCGCTGCGCGAGCGCTATGACTACATATTTATTGATTGTCCGCCCTCGCTTGGTCTTATATCCATAAACGCGCTTAACGCCAGCGACTCGGTTTTGGTTCCCATCCAATGCGAGTTTTATGCTATGGAGGGTCTTTCGCAGCTTATGGCAACCGTTCGTCAGGTTAAGCGTTCCTATAACCCCATGCTTGAGCTTGAGGGAATCGTGCTTACAATGTTCGATGGTCGCCTTAACCTAACCCAGCAGGTTGTTGGCGAGATAAAGAAATATTTTGCCAAAAAGCTTTATTCAACCGTTATTCCGCGAACCGTTCGCCTTTCGGAGGCGCCGAGCTTCGGAATGCCCATTCAGTATTTCGATAAGCGTTCAAAGGGCGCCGATGCTTATAACAAGTTGGCAAAAGAGTTTATAAAGAACAATAGAAAGTAGGGTTTTTATGAAAAAGAGTGGACTCGGTCGCGGATTAGATTCGCTTTTCGACCAAAATAATACAGATTCCGACAGCATTCTCGAGGTTCGCCTAACCGAAATCGAACCCAATAAAAATCAGCCCCGCCGCGATTTTGATGAGCAGGCTATTGCCGAGCTCGCCGACAGTATCCGCGAGCATGGACTTTTGCAGCCCATTCTCGTTCGCCCGCTTGAGAGCGGAATGTATCAAATAATTGCGGGTGAGCGCCGTTGGCGCGCCTGCCGCTTGGCGGAGCTTACGACCGTTCCGGTTATAATTAAGAATATGGACGACCGCCGCACAATGGAGGTTTCGATAATCGAAAACCTGCAGCGCGAGGACCTCAATCCCGTTGAAGAGGCTTTAGGCTTTAAATCGCTTATCGATTCCTATGGTCTAACTCAAGAGGAGGCAGCGGCAAGGGTTGGCAAATCGCGCAGCGCGATTGCAAACTCGCTTCGCCTTTTAGCGCTCGATGATGAAACTCTCGCCGCGCTTAGAGAAGGCAGCATAACAACAGGCCATGCGAAGGCATTGCTTTCGGCTAAACCCGAGCGCCGCGCAGGTCTTTTATCGCTCGCAAAGCAGGGCGCTTCGGTTCGCCAAATCGAGGGTCTTGCAAAGATGGAAGAAAAACCCAAAAAGGTTTCCGCTTCCAAGAAGGATAAATATCATAGCGAGGTTGAGCTCGCGCTCAAAAATGTGCTCCATCGACCTGTTAAAATTTCCGCCGCCGATAACGGCAAAGGCACCCTCACCATTGAGTTTTATAACAACGAAGAGCTAACCGCTCTCGCCCATAGAATCGCAGGAGAAAAATGGTAAAAAAAGATGCGCCGAAATGTTTTTTCGGCGCTTTATTTTTTTCTATGAATTTTGACAAAAATTACAACCGCGAGGTTTACATAATATTTACAAAAGCATTATTATTTTAGGGTGAGTAGTTAAACTTATTAACCGAGTTATTAACACTTTTGGGGGTTTAAACGCGATTAAATCGTTTGAAATTCCTGAAAAAGTGAAAAAGTTAGTGAAAAAGTTGAATAATTTTTTAGGTTATTAAAATTTACATAATCACTTTTTTTCGATAAAAAAGGTTAATTTTTTGTTATTTTTTTCATTGCTTTAGAGCATTAAAATTCCCGCTCGATTTTTTCGTTCGAGCGGGAGAAATTTTGATTATTGAATACCGTAAATTTCTTTGAGAAGACGGTCCTTTTTGGTGCGGGCTGCGATTTGGCGAACCGGATTTTTGAGGTAGGGGAAATCGTTAAGACCTTCGAGCATTTTGGCGGTCTTATCGGCATCGCCCTTGAGAGCGCCGCCGAGGATAACAACGATTATTGCGTTGCCAACATTGCGGTCGCCTCTAATATAAAGGTCGTTTAAAGTGTCGTAAATCTTCTTAAGCTTTTTCTTGTTGCCTTCATCCAAAAGGGCGGTAATTTCCTTTGCGGCGGTTTCCTGGAAGAAGTCAACATATAAGAATTCGCCATCAGCGGCAACGCGCTCCTTATAGAGGTCCTTATAAGCGGGGAAGATTGCAAGAATGCGGTTAGCGAGCTCGCCGATGTCGGCAGTGTCGCTACCGCTCTTGGCGGGGAGGGCAACCTCGCCTCCGCGGCGAACGGCGCGGGTGTTAACCCCTAAAAGGGTTGTTAAAGTGTCGTTAAAATCGATTCCAACCGAGGCGGCATCGCTCTCGCGCTGGGTGGAATCAAAGAGGTAGCTCGAAGCGAGCGAAAACTCGCCCTGCTCGCCTGCGATAATATCGGCGGCTAAAAGGCAAAAGATTTCCTTCTCTTCGTTATATTCAACCTTGAATGCCTTCTTCTCGCCAACAAAGGCTCCATTTTTCTCCTCAAAACCGTTTGCGGTTAAGGTCGGGCGAATTTCGGCTAAAACAGCATCAATAATTTTTTGTTCCATTTTGTTTCTCCTAAAGTTTACTAATACTCGGTCATTATAGCACAATTTTATCCTAAAATCAATAACGGCGCTAAAAAAGTTATTTGTCTTGTAAATATGGGGCGGATGTGGTATGATTCTTGTTGAAAGGAGAGGTGTTATGAACCTCGCAAATGCAAATACTGTTAAAAAACTGATGGGCGATGATGTTTTTTTCAAGAAGTCGCTCGGTCAGAATTTTATAATAGATGAAACAGTTTGCCCCCGAATGGCCGATTTTGCCGCCGATTCGGAAATGGGCGTTTTGGAGATAGGCCCAGGCATCGGCGTTTTGACCCGCGAGCTTGGCTTGGTTGCCAAAAAGGTTGTAACCATTGAGCTCGACCGCAGCCTTGCGCCTATTCTTGAGAAGACCTTATCCGACCTTCAAAATGTTAAGGTTATTTTCGGCGATGCGATGAAGCTCGACCTTAAGGAGATTATTGCCGAAAACTTTGCCGACTGCAAAAGAGTTGCGGTTTGCGCCAACCTTCCTTATTATATAACCTCGCCCATTATTATGAAGCTGCTTGAAAGCCGCCTGCCTATCAACCAAATCGTTGTTATGGTTCAAAAGGAGGCTGCCGAGCGCTTTGCGGCTGATGTTTCTTCGCGCGAAGCGGGCGCGGTTACGGTTGCCGCCCAGTATTATGCCGAGGCGGAGATATTGTTCCATGTTGGAAGGGAGAGCTTCCTGCCGCCGCCCAAGGTTGACAGCGCGGTTATGCGCCTAAAGGTTAGGGAGAAGCCGCCCGTTGAGGTCTATAGCGAGGAAAAGTTCTTTGCGCTCATAAAGGCATGCTTTGCCCAGCGAAGAAAAACCCTCGTTAACTCGGTTTCTTCAACCCTTCATATCGAAAAATCGGCGGTTTCGGCGGCGCTTATCTCGCTTGGAATATCCGAAACGGTCCGCGCGGAAAAATTAACGATGGAGCAGCTCGCCGCGCTTTCTCGCTATTTTGATGAAAATAAAATCTTCTAAAAACCGCTATTTTAAAGGCTTTTTGGGGGCATTCTACCGTCAGTAGAGTGCCCCTTTTTAGTTTCTACCGACCGTTTTGCAAGGGTTTAGTGACATTTGACATTCAAGGCGTTAAAATGTTATCGTGAAGAAATTTGTGCTTCGCGAAAATCGAGTTAGGAGTTTTTGATTATGCAAAACTATGTAATAACAACCGATTCAACCTGTGACCTTTCGAAGGAAATGCTTGCCGATTTAGGCGTTTTAGCAGCGCAGGGCGGCTTTGTGCTTGAGGATGGCAGCGAGCACACCAACGAAACAATTAACAATGCCGATTTCTATAAATATCTTCGCGAGGGCGGCAGCGCAAAAACCAGCGCGATTAACAGCTCGGTTTATGCTGAAATGTTCCGCGAGCAATTAAATAAAGGAAACGATATCCTGCATCTTTCGTTCTCTTCGGGCCTCAGCGCAACATATAACTGCGCGCGTTTGGCTGCCGAGGAGCTTGCGGAGGAATTCCCCGAGCGCAAGATTTTTGTTGTTGACACTTTGGGAGCTTCTCTCGGTCAGGGTCTTCTTGTTTACCTTTGCGCAAAGAAAAAGGCGGAAGGCGCAACAGCCGAGGAGCTTTGTGAATATGCCGAGCAAAAGAAGCTTCGAATGGTTCATCGTTTCACGGTTAACGACCTTTATTTCTTAAAGCGCGGCGGTCGCGTTAGCGCCGCAACCGCTTTTGTTGGCTCGCTGCTCAACATTAAGCCGATGCTCCATGTTGATAACGAGGGCAAGCTTGCCGTTGTTTCGAAGGCTCGCGGAAGAAAGGCTGCTATCGATGCTATGGTTGACCGAATGGCAGCAACCGCAGGCGAAATAACCCCCGATTCCCCCGTATTTATTTGCCACGGCGACTGTTTAGAAGAGGCAAATGCTATGGCGGAAGAGGTTAAGGCGCGTTTCGGCGTAAAAGAGGTTTTCGTTGAATATTTGGGACCCTTTATCGGCGCTCATGCCGGCCCCGACACCCTCGCACTCTTCTTTGAGGGCAACGAAAGATAACAATGAAGAGAACAAAGCTCAAAAATCGCATACTCCCGACCTACTCGAGGGGCGAAGAGCTGTTCAACACTATAAGCCATGTGGTCGGCGCCGTGATTGGCGTTGCCATTTTGGCGGTAAGCGTAACCTATGCCGCGATTCATTCGGATGCTTGGGCCGTTGTCGGCTGCAGCATCTATGGCGCAGCTATGGTCGCGCTTTATACCGTGTCGAGCGTTTACCACGGCTTGCGCGATGGGTTTGCCAAGCGCGTTTTGCAGGTTATTGACCATTGCACGATATATTTCCTGATAGCAGGTACCTATACTCCCATAATGCTCACCGCCATGCGAAGATATAGTCCCGCCATTGCTTGGACTGTTTTCGGAGTTGAATGGGCGCTGAGCGCCGTTGCGGTTAGCTTAACCGCCATTGATTTAAAAAAATATAAAAAGTTCTCGATGATATGCTATATCGGAATGGGCTGGTGCATAATTCTCGCCGCCAAACCGACAATAGCGGCACTATCGGTGAACGGATTTTTATGGGTGCTTGCGGGCGGCATCGCCTACACCATAGGCGCTATCGCTTATAATGTTGGCAAAAAGGTTAAATGGATGCACTCGGTTTTCCATCTATTGGTTATAGTGGGCAGCGTTTTGCAGTTTATCGGAATAATATTTTATGCGATATAAAAAAAGAACCGTTGGTTTTCCAACGGTTCTTTTAAGTTTAAAGCGAGAAGCCAACGATGCTTTCGTTGTGTTCAAAAATGTTAACCAAATCGGCGAAGGGAATCTCTTTTGTTGATTTAACGGTTAGCTTGAAGGTAACGGTGTTGTCGGTGTTCTTGGTTGCGTGGCAACGGTGAACCTCGAGGCCGCGCTCGGAAAGAGCCATGTTAATCTTTTCGAAGATAACGGGGGTATAGATTGCGGTTATGGAAATATCGGCTGCAACGAGGCTGTCAAGACGGCCGATAAAGCGGTGAAGCACGAGCTGAACCAGCGCAAGTAAGAGGGTTGCAGCGACGCCGACATAATACATTCCCGCGCCGAGAGCAAGACCGATACCTGCGGTTGCCCAAATACCTGCCGAGGTGGTTAGACCCTTAATCGAGTTGCCGCGAACAAAGATAACGCCTGCACCAAGGAAGGAAATTCCCGTTACAACGCAGGATGCGATACGCGAGCCATCAACATTAACGCCGAGCTCGGTTATCATATCATAAAAACCATATTTAGAAACGGTCATCATGAGGGCGGCGCCGAGGGCAACGATTGTATGAGTGCGGATGCCTGCTTCTTTAAGGCGAACGGTTCTCTCAAGACCGATAACTGCGCCGCAAAGGCAGGAAATAAAGATGCGGAGGATAAGTTCAAGCGATGTGCTGAAGGTTAGTTCCATAGCTTTTTCTCCTATCGTTATAAAATAATATCCCTTATTGTATCACAAAAAAATTAAAAATCAAGTAAAAAAATAAAAAGAAAAATTAGATAGATTGCCCAAATAAAAAAAGAGGAGATTTCCGCGGAAATCTCCTCTAAAGTTTTTAGGATTAAAGCTTAACAACAACCGATTCAATGCCGAGAACATCAGCAAGCTTCTTTAAGGTGCTTGCGTGGTGACCGATGCCGAGAGCATAGTGGTGAGTCGGGCCTTCCATAACCCAAGCCTTGATGTAATCGCGGGTTGTCGGCTCGAAGAAGCCGCGGGTGTTGGTGTTGCCGGTGGGCGGGATGGGGCCTTCCTTGGAGTAGCCTTCGCCGATAACGAACTTGAATGCGCCGTTTTCGGTTTGGGTGATACCGAGCATGGTGATGGGGCCCTCTTTGAGCTTGAACTCAACGCTCGCGCCGCTGCCGGGTTTTCCGTGGAACTTGGTCAGGCTGCGCAAAATCGGCTTGCCATTTGCGATTGCAAGGTGGTGAGGTCCGTCGTGTCCGATAAGGATGAAGTCTTCCTTGAAATCGAAGGGATGAAGCTCAGCAAAGCTGCCGCCGATGTTAAGACGGTCCATAATAAGCATTGCGATGCAGGTCTTAATATCAAACTCGCCGCACATGGGAGTGCCCTGAGCGTTAAGAATGGAGTTACCAACGATAAAGGAGGTTGCAACACGGCGCTGAATAGTGTCGGGCTGACCTTCATAATAGTATGCAAGACCGGTAAGACCGAATTTGTCAACCAAGCGGTCGAGCGCTGCTGCGCCGCGAGCCGATTCATAAAGGTCCTTGTCGGTGAGTTTGCGGGTAACGGGGTCGCTCTTGGGATCGGGCATATCGAATTCAGCCTTGATAAGCTCGGTCTTGGCTGCGATTTCCTCATCGGTTACAGCCTCGAAGCAGGCAACGGCATCATCAATTTCGATAAGCGGAACATGAACGCCGAAAGCGGAGGAAATAGCGGTCGGGTCGGCATGCATATCATACATAGCCTCGAGAACATGGCCCATAAGACCCATACGGGCGCCGCGGAGCGAATGGAGAACCTTTGCGATTTCGCACCATTCGCGAAGCTCCTCGTGGGAGGGGTCCTCATCATCATATAAAACGCCGATAATAACATCAGCAACCTTCTTGCCCATACGAACGGCAACGCCTGTGAACTCGGGAACCGAGCAAATGTTATCGTTTTCGAGCTGCATAAAGGTGCAGGCTTTGGTATAATCCAGAGCCTTAAGCGGCTGGAGAGCAACCAAAACAACCGGAATGTTCATTTCGCGAATGATGGGCGCGAAAACCGAGCTGGTTGCATAGGTAATCATATTGGTGAAAAGAACATCGAGCTTGTCGCCCTGCATTTTAGCGGCGGCCTCATATGCCTTTTCGCTGGAATCGATCATTCCGTAGTCAACAACCTCAACGCCGTAGGACTCGATGAGCTTAACGGTGTCGTTGTGGTATTTCATCATATTATCGAGCAGGCCCTCGAACTGATCCCAATAGGTTGCATGGGCAACCGAGTAGAAGCCAACTCTTGCGGTGCGCGGATTCTTTCTTTCAATCATGGTAATTTTCCTTCCCAATTAAAGATTTTCTATTGCATTTATATCACAAAGAGGTATAATATTTAAGAGCCTTGTTAAATAAGAAACTGTCGAAAATAAACATTAAGGAGAACTGGTTTATATGGCAGCATCGATTTTGCTTAATGAAATTCGCCCCTTTATTCGCTATGCCCAGCGGCTTGAGGTTACCGCCGCATCTAACTTTAAGGGCTTGGCGGCATATGATAATCGCTTCTTTTATTGCGCTTCGGGCAGCGGAGTTATAACGGTTGACGGAAAAGAATATCCCATAAAAAAGGGATATGTTATGATTTGGCGCGCAGGCCTTCGTTATTCTATAGAATGCGATAGCGAAAAGCTGACACTTTTAGGCTTCAACTTTGATTACACCGCAAAAAACAGCTGCCTTTCGGCGCCCATTCCGCCCGCAGGCGCGGAGTTTGATGCGGGGGCGGTGCTCGAGCATATCTCTTTTTCGGATGCCGAGCCGCTCAACGGGGTTATATATATAAGTAATATGCACCTGCTCGAGGAGCGCATAAATGAAATTTGCAAGGAGTTTAACGCCCGCCGCAGTTTTTATAATGTTCACATCTCGGGTTTGTTTATTGCGATTTTAACCGAAACGCTTCGCGAATGCCTGCTTGAGCGAGATAATATCCGCCGCTCCAAGGGCAAGGTTGATGAAGTTTTGCAGTATATTGCCGACCATTATGCCGAAGAGCTTAATAATATAATGTTGGGCAAAAAGTTTGGCTACCATCCTAACTACATAAACCACCTTGTTGTCCAGCATACGGGAATGTCGCTTCATAAATACCTGCTTTCCTTCCGCGTTAACCGCGCGATTGAGCTTTTGCAAAACACCGATTTGCCCGTTTCGGAGATAGCTTTTTTGGTTGGTTTTTCCGATTATAACCACTTTTTGAAATATTTTAAGCAGGTAACGGGCTACACGACCAAAGCCTTCCGCGTGAGATAAAAATTTTGTCAGTTTAGTGTTGCAGTAAATGTGCGGTTGTGGTACAATTAATGGTGATTTGAGATGGGGTGAAGAAATGGTGAAAAAAGGATTCGATAATCAACTTTATATGGACAAGCAGAGAGAAAATATCCTCTCCCGCATTGCCCGTTTTAACGGAAAACTTTATCTTGAGTTTGGCGGCAAGCTTTTTGATGATTTCCATGCATCGAGAGTGTTGCCCGGATTTGCGCCCGATGCCAAGATTCGTATGCTTCAAACTATGTCGGAGCAGGTTGAAATCATTTTTTGCATCAGCGCGGAAAACATCGAGAAGAGCAAGATTCGCGCCGACCTCGGCATCAGCTATGACCTCGACCTTTTGCGCCAAATCGACCTTGTTAAGTCTATGAACATTGAGGTTAACAGCATTGTTATAACCAAATATGCGGGACAAACCTCGGCCGACCAGTTTATGCGCGTGCTCGATGCCCGCGGAATTAAATATTATGTTCATAAGCCGATACCCGGCTATCCCCATAATGTTGACTATATCGTTAGCGACAAGGGATATGGAACCAACCCCTATATCGAAACCTCGAAGCCCCTCGTTGTTGTAACCGCGCCCGGTCCCGGAAGCGGCAAGCTTGCAACCTGCCTTTCGCAGGTTTACCATGAGTATAAGCGCGGCGTAACCGCGGGCTATGGTAAATATGAAACCTTCCCCATTTGGAATATCCCGCTTAACCATCCCGTTAACCTTGCATATGAGGCGGCAACCGCCGATTTGCAGGATGTTAATATGATTGACCCCTATCATTTAGAGCACTACGGCATAACAACCGTTAACTATAACCGCGATGTTGAGGCTTTCCCCATTGTTCATCGCATTTTAACCAAGATAACGGGTAACGATAAGTTTTATTGCAGCCCAACCGATATGGGCGTTAATATGGCGGGTTACGGAATTTTTGATGAAGAGGCCTGCCGCGAAGCCAGCCGACAGGAGGTTATCCGCCGCTATTTGCGCGGACTTGCCGACCATAAGCAGGGCAAAGAGCCGATTGAAACCGTGCTCAAGCTCCGCAACATTATGGAGCAGCTCGAAATAACCGAGGATGCTCGCCCTGTTGTTGCTCCCGCGAGAAGAAAGAGCGCCGCCTGCGGAAATGTTCCCGCCGCGGCAATCGAGTTGCCCGATGGCAGGGTTATAACCGGCAAGGCAAGCGCCCTTATGAGCGCCTCGAGCGGAGCGCTTCTTAACAGCATTAAGGTTTTGGCTGATATCCCGAAATCAACCCTTTTGATGAGCCCCGCCGTTTTAGAGCCGCTTCTCTCGCTTAAAAACGAGCTTTTGGGCGGCAGCAGCAGCGGCATCAGCGTGCTTAAAACCGATGATGTGCTCTCGGCGCTTTATATTTGCGCGGTAACCGACCCCGTTGCAAAGCGCGCGGTTGAAAAGCTCCCGCTTCTTAAAGGATGTGAGCTGCATTCAACCCATATTCTCAATTCGGGCGATGAATCGGTGCTTCGCAAGATGCGAATGAATGTAACAACCGATACCCGCTTCGCCAGCGAAAAATTATTTAATGCATAATAAAAAGCCCTCCCAAACGGAGGGCTTTTATTTTACCCTTAACGCTTTGGTGACTAACTTTCTTCAAGCATGAAGAAAGTTACAAAGAAATGCTATGGAAAGGGGGCTTTTCGAATCGCCCCCTTAGTTCGCAGGCAAATCTTGATAGTTTTCGCATTTCTGCTCGGTTGCGCGGCAACCTGCGGCATGAAATGCGGATTTTTATTATTACTTTTTATTTTCTTCTTGCTCACTTTATCCCCTTCGCCAAGCTCCGCTTGACCACGGGGGAAGTAATAAAGGAAAGCGCCGAGATTCCCGGCTATGGCGGGTCGAGGGCGGCAGCCCTTGTCGTTAAGGGGTGAGCGAGGGGAGAAAAAGGATTTAAGCTTTAAAAAGGTTTATTTCGGCGGAAGATGTTTCGCCGAAATGCCTTCCGAGGGCAAAACCTTTCCTCGCGAGGGGGAATCGAAATCCCCCTTAAAAAGGCGCTTCTTTCGCCATTTCTTCGCGCACTGAAGAAATGGCAGGTGATTTAATGTATAAATAAAAGCCCTCCAAAACGGAGGGCTTTTTGTTTTACATTATATCTATTCCTTCGCCGTCGGTTGATTGCAGGGAATCAACAAACTGTCTTGCGGCGCGAGGGCTGCGGCCGCCGCGCTCAAGCGCAAAGCGTTCCGCATCTAAATCGAGCTTTGAAGGCTCAAAATCGAGTCCGCGCTGGATGGCAAGACTGCGAACAATATCGAGGTATGTTGCCTTGTCGGGGCGGCGGAAGGTGATTCGAATGCCAAAACGGTCCGAAAGGGAGAGAATCTCCTGAAGCGTGTCGTTAAAGTGGATATCGTCACCCTCGCGGTCGGCAAAGCTTTCCTTAACCAAATGGCGGCGGTTGCTGGTTGCATAAATAACAACATTTTGCGACTTGGCCGAAACCGAGCCCTCCAAAATCGCCTTCAAGGCGCTATAGTTATCATCATCCTTGCCAAACGAAAGGTCGTCAATAAAGAGGATGAACTTTAAGGGGTTGGAGGATAGCTCATCGAGGAGCGCGGGGATAGCGGTTAGCTGTTCCTTTCTAACCTCTAAAACGCGCAGACCCTCGGAATAAAGCTCGTTAACGATTGCCTTAATGGTCGAGGATTTGCCCGTTCCTGCATCGCCCGTTAAGAGAATGTTTGCCGCGGGCTTGCCCGAAAGCAGCGCGCGGGTGTTGCCGAGGATAATATCCTGCTCGCGCTTATAGTCAACAAGCGTTGCGAGCCTTATCGGGTCGGGATGGCAAACGGGGGTTATAACTCCATCCTCGGATAGATAGAACATTCGATATTTCGCATAGATTCCGTAGCCGAATTTTCCTATGTTTGCGGCGCGCTCAAGATAGGCATCGCAAAGCTCGGTCGGTGCCGATTCAAAACGCGGCAGCGGCGAGGGAAGACCCTCGGTCAGCGCTTCGCTTGAGAGAGAGGCAAGAGAAGAGAGTGTGCAAAGCTCTTCTCGCACGGCCTCTTGCATATATTCGGGGATGGCTTTTTTGCTGCCAACCGCGCGGATATAAACATTCTCATCGTTATAAACTATCGTTTTGATATGCTCCGAAAGGTTGCCGCCAACATTATAAAGCGAGGAAACAAACTCGGAATAAGAGCTAACCGCAGTGCGCTCATCAACATCTCGCAGGTCGATGAAATATAAAAGGTTGGTTATTATCTCATCGGAAAGCAGGCTGCGGAAAACCGAGAGCGCGTGCAGCCTCAAAGAAAGCTCGGATAATTTCATAAAAAATCTTCCTTAATTTAAGATTGCGCCGGTTGCGCCGCTGGAAACGGCGGCAGCATAACGCTTAAGGTAACCCGAAAGGGGCTTTTGCTTGGGAGTGAATGCCGCAAGGCGAGCGTTTAATTCTTCATCGGAAATTTTAATCTCCAGGCGGTTTTCGGGGATATTAATGCTGATAATATCGCCATCGCGAACAATTCCGATAGGGCCGCCGCTTGCTGCTTCGGGCGAAACATGGCCAATCGATGCGCCGCGGGTTGCGCCGCTGAAACGACCATCGGTGATAAGAGCAACGCTCTCGCCAAGACCCATGCCCATAATTGCGGAGGTGGGATTAAGCATCTCGCGCATTCCGGGGCCGCCCTTGGGACCCTCATAGCGGATAACAACAACATCGCCGGGGTTGATAAGGCCCGCGTTTATAGCGGTTTGAGCCTCTTCCTCGCTCTCGAATACGCGAGCGGGACCCTCGTGCACGAGCATCGATTCGGCAACCGCGCTGCGCTTAACAACGGCGCCCTCGGGAGCTAAATTGCCGCGAAGAACGGCGATGCCGCCCGTTGCGCTATAGGGCTCATCAATAGGACGGATGATGTTGTGGTCAAGGTTGATGGCACCCTTTATATTCTCGCCAACGGTTTTGCCCGATGCGGTGATGCATTCGGTGTTTAGGAGGTTTTTCTTGTTCAGCTCGTTCATAACGGCATAAACGCCGCCCGCTGCATCGAGGTCTTCCATATAAGCGTGACCTGCGGGAGCAAGATGGCAAAGGTTGGGGGTTTTTGCGCTGATTTTATTTGCGATATCGAGGTTGATGTCGATTTCGCATTCGTGAGCAATAGCGGGAAGATGGAGCATACTGTTGGTTGAGCAGCCGAGCGCCATATCAACCGTGAGCGCGTTCATAAATGCATCCTCGGTCATGATATCGCGGGGGCGAATATCGGCCTTAAGCAGCTCCATAACCTGCATACCTGCGCGCTTTGCAAGCTCGATTCTTGCCGAATAAACTGCGGGGATTGTTCCGTTTCCGCGAAGACCCATTCCGAGCACCTCGGTAAGGCAGTTCATGGAGTTTGCGGTGTACATTCCCGAGCAGGAGCCGCAGGTCGGGCAGGATTTGCATTCATATTCCAAAAGCTTTGCCTCATCGATTTTGCCCGCCTGGAAAGCGCCTGTTTGCTCAAACATGGAGGAGAGGCTGGTTTTCTTGCCGTCAACTCGACCTGCAAGCATAGGACCTCCGCTGACAAAAACGGTGGGTATATTGAGTCGCGCAGCGGCCATTAAAAGACCGGGCACATTTTTATCGCAGTTAGGAATCATAACCAGCGCATCAAAGCCATGGGCTCTAACCATCGCCTCGGTTGAATCGGCGATAAGGTCGCGGGTTACGAGCGAATATTTCATTCCCTCATGTCCCATTGCAATACCGTCGCAAACGGCAATAGCGGGGAAAACGATGGGGGTTCCTCCTGCCATCGCAACGCCAAGGCGAACCGCCTCGGTAATCTTGTCGATGTTCATATGACCGGGAACAATCTCGTTATAAGAACTAACAATACCAACTAAAGGGCGCTCAAGCTCCTCTTTAGTCATTCCGAGAGCATGATAAAGCGCGCGATGGGGCGCGTTTGCAGCTCCGTGTTTTATAGCATCACTTTTCATATAAAGTAACCCTTTCTTAAAGGCAGTTTTGGGGAAGACGCGTTTGCGCCTTCCCCTAAAATTTTTAAATTAGTTGTTGATAAGCTTATCTTCGCCGTTCCAGCTATAGAGCTTGCGGATATCCTCGCCAACGATTTCGGAGGGATGCTCGGCAGCAAGCTTTCTCATAGCGCCGAAGTGAACCTGAGCGCCTGCATCGGACATATCGAGGAGGAAGTCCTTTGCGAAGGTGCCGTCCTGAATGTCGGAGAGAACCTTCTTCATAGCCTTCTTGGTTTCCTCAGTGATAATCTTGGGTCCGGTGATGTAGTCGCCGTATTCAGCGGTGTTGGAAATGGAATAACGCATTCCCTTGAAGCCGCTCTGATAGATAAGGTCAACGATGAGCTTCATCTCGTGGATGCACTCAAAGTAAGCGTTGCGGGGGTCATAGCCAGCCTCAACGAGGGTTTCGTAACCAGCCTGCATAAGTGCGCAAACGCCGCCGCAAAGAACAGCCTGCTCGCCGAAGAGGGCGGTTTCGGTTTCGGTGCGGAAATTGGTTACGAGAACGCCTGCGCGGGCGCCGCCGATACCGAGAGCATATGCAAGACCGATATCCCAAGCATCACCTGTTGCATCCTGATGAACAGCGATTAAGCAGGGAACGCCCTTGCCTGCCTGATATTCGCTACGAACGGTGTGGCCGGGGCCCTTGGGAGCAATCATGATAACATTAACATTCTTCGGGGGCTTAATGCAGCCGAAGTGGATGTTGAAGCCGTGTGCAAAAGCGAGGGTCTTGCCTTCGGTGAGGTTGGGCTCGATGCTCTCTCTATAAAGCTGAGCCTGTTTCTCATCGTTGATGAGGATCATAATAACATCAGCCTTCTTGGCGGCCTCAGCACTTGTCATAACGGTGAGACCCTGCTTTTCAGCCTTTGCCCAGCTCTTGGAGCCTTCATAAAGACCAACGATAACATCTACGCCGCTTTCCTTAAGGTTGAGAGCGTGAGCGTGACCCTGGCTGCCGTAGCCGATAATAGCAACGGTCTTGCCTGCTAACTTTTGTAAATCACAATCCTGTTGATAAAAAATTCTTGCCATGATAAATTACCTCTTTCTAAAATTTTCTAAAAGTTTTATATAATTGTTACCTTGCGGATGGTAGCTTCGCCGCGTTCGAGCGAAACAACACCTGTTCGGCAAATTTCAAGAATTTCGAAACCGTCCATCAGTCTGATAAAATCATCGATTCGGCGGCTTTCATCGGTCATTTGGAGCATTATCGAGTCGCGGCTGTAGTCAACGGTTTTAACATCGAATGCCTCAGCGGCGGCGCGAATCTCGGGATATTGCTCGGGGGAGTTTTTAACCTTTATGAGCATAAGCTCGCGGCTTATCGAGGTGTTGCCCTCAATTTCCTTAACCGAGCAAACATCAGGCAGCTTATAAAGCTGGTTAACGAGCTGGCCTTTAGCGTTTGCCTCGCCCTCGAACTGAACCGTGATTCGAGAAAACTCTATCGATTCGGTTTCGCTAACCGTTAAGCTGTTGATGTTGAACTGGCGGCGGCGGAACATGCTGGTTACGCGGTTGAGCACGCCAAATTGGTTACGAACCAAAACTGCTACTGTGTATCTTTGCATATCAGTCACCAACCTTTACTATCATATCATCCATACTGCCGCCGGGCGGGAGCATGGGAAGAACGAACTCATCCTTGTCGATAATGCATTCAACAAGATAAGGACCATCGGCCGCGAAGGCGTTAAGCAGCGCTTTATCGAGCTCGGCGGGGGTTGTTGCGGTTTCGCCCTGCGCGCCGAAGGCTTCAGCAAGCTTAACGAAGTTAGTCTTGCGGTCGAGAACGGTTTGGGAATAATGTTTATCGAAGAAGAGGGTTTGCCATTGGCGAACCATTCCGAGAACGCCGTTGTTAAGCAACAAGATAACCACGGGGCTCTTTTGCGAAACGGCGGTTGCAAGCTCGTTTAAACACATTCCGAAGCTTCCGTCGCCCGTTACCAAAACGGTGCGCTCGCCGGTTCCCATTTGGGCGCCGATTGCAGCGCCGAGGCCGAAGCCCATGGTGCCGAGACCGCCGCTTGAGATGAATCTGCGGCTTGTCTTGAGCGAGATGTTTTGAGCGGTCCACATTTGGTGCTGACCAACATCGGTTGCAACGGGAGTGTTGTATTTAAGATGGCGGTTGAGGGTTAGAATCGCGTTGCGGGGGGTCATTCCCTCGCGGTTGTCGAGCGTGTCCTGCTCCTCGATTCGCCATTTTGCTATCTTCTCCTGCCAGCGGGGCTTTTTGCCGCCCGTTAGAAGGGGAAGGAGCTTTTCGAGAGTTTTCTTGATGTCGCCGCGAAGACCAACATTAGCGGTAACGGTCTTGGAAAGTTCGGCGCCATCAATATCAATATGAACAATCTTTGCGCGGGTTGCGAATTTCGCGCGGTTGCCTGTAACGCGGTCGTTAAAACGAGCGCCCAGCGCTATGATGCAGTCGGCGTTGTGCATCGCGGTTGAGGATGCATAGTGACCGTGCATACCCTGCATTCCGAGGAAGCGGGGATGGTCGGTCGGAACGCCCGAAAGACCCATCATCGAGCAACCGATGGGAGCATCGATTTTTTCAGCCAGCGCCAAAAGCTCGTCCTTCGCGCCGCTGGATAAAAGTCCGCCGCCGAAATAGATGAAGGGGCGCTCGGCCTCGTTAATAATTTCGGCTGCCTGTTCGATGCGAATATCTCTTGCCGCGTGCGGCTCATCGGGGAGAACCTTTTCGGCGGGAGTATATTCATATTTTGCCATTTGAATATCTTTGGGGATATCGATTAAAACGGGTCCGGGTCTGCCCGAAGAAGCAAGGCGGAATGCCTCGCGAACGGTCGGAGCCAAGTCCTCGATTCTACCAACAAAGTAGTTGTGTTTTGTTATGGGGAGGGTAACACCCGTTATATCTATTTCCTGGAAACTATCGGTACCAATTTGGGAGTTGGGAACATTGCCTGTTATGGCAATCATCGGAACCGAATCAAGATAAGCGGTTGCAATGCCCGTTACCAGGTTGGTTGCGCCGGGGCCCGAGGTTGCAATAACAACGCCAACCTCTCCCGTTGCGCGGGCATAACCGTCGGCAGCGTGGGCAGCGCCCTGCTCGTGTGCCGTTAAAACATGGTTGAGTTCATCGCGATATTTATAAAGCGAATCGTAAACATTTATTATCTGACCGCCGGGATAACCGAAAACGGTTTTGCATCCCTGTTCAATCAGGGTTCTAACCAAAATGTCTGCGCCTGATAAGAGCATGTTATCTTCCTTTCGTTATTCTTTCCTTAATGAGAGCGCCCATCTCGCGGCAGCCAACCTTGCGGCAGCGAGCGGCTTCAGCGCTGTCGGCAGGCATAATGTCGGCCGTGCGATATCCCTCATCCAAAACCGCCGAAACAGCGGCTTCGATAGCATCGGATTCTTCGGATAGACCGAAGCTGTATTTAAGCATCATTGCCGCCGAGAGGATTGTTCCTATCGGGTTGGCAATATCCATTCCCGCGATGTCGGGTGCCGAACCGTGAATCGGCTCATAAAGTCCTCTTGTTCCTTCGCCGAGGCTGGAGGAGGGAATCATTCCAATCGAGCCTGTTATCATCGAGGCCTCATCCGAGAGGATGTCGCCAAACATGTTTTCGGTTACAACAACATCGAACTGGGCGGGATTCTTAACAATTTGCATAGCGCAGTTATCAACAAGCATATCCGAAAGGGTAACATCGGGATATTCCTCCGCCAAGCGGTGCATAACTGCTTTCCAAAGGCGGCTGGTGTCGAGAACATTGCTCTTCTCAACCGAGCAAAGCTTGCCGCCGCGCTTTCTTGCGGTTTCGAAACCGATTCGGCCAATGCGCTCGATTTCGCTCTCGCTATAGCACATTTCATCTATTGCGTTCTTCTCGCCGTTCTTCTCTTCGGTGCGATGAGCGCCGAAATAGATTCCGCCGATAAGCTCGCGAACGATAATAAAATCAATTCCCTTGCTGACTATTTCAGCATTGAGGGGAGATGCGCTTGCCAGCTGGGGCCAAATTTTTGCGGGGCGGTTGTTGCTATAAACCCCCATTCCCTCGCGCAGGCGAAGCAAACCCTTTTCGGGGCGCTTATCGCCCGGCATCGAGTTCCATTTGTCGCCGCCAACTGCGCCGAGCAAAACGCTATCGGCAGCAAGGCATTTATCGAGTTCCGATTGGGGCAGCGGGTCGCCGTGCTTATCGATGGCGCAGCCGCCCATATCGGCATCGGTGTAGTTCCATTTATGTCCGTAAAGTTCGGCAACGCGGTCAAGAACGCCGAGTGCCTCGTTTACGATTTCGGGGCCGATTCCATCGCCCCTGATAACAGCAATATTCTTTTCCATTTTATTAACCTCTTAAGGATGCTAAAAGTCCGCCCTTTTCGATAATGCTTTGAATAAAGGGAGGGAAGGGCTCGGCCTTATAGGTCTTGCCCGTGGTTTTGTTTTCGATGATTCCTGTTGTGAAATCGATCGAAACGGTGTCGCCGTCAGCAATTTCCTCGGCAGCCTCGGGGCATTCGAGAATCGGCATACCAATGTTTATGGCGTTGCGATAGAAAATGCGGGCAAAGCTCTTGGCAATAACGCAGCCGCAACCGCAGGTTTTTATAACCAGCGGAGCGTGCTCGCGGGAGGAGCCGCAGCCGAAGTTATAGCCTGCAACGATAACATCGCCCTTTTCAACGCGCTTAACGAAGGTGTCGTCAATGTCCTCCATGCAATGAAGAGCGAGCTCTTCAGCCTTGGGGGTGTTGAGATAACGAGCGGGGATGATAACATCTGTATCAACATTATCGGGATATTTAAAAACTTTTCCACAAGTGTTCATTGCCTACACCTCCAAAGGGGTAATAACGCCGCTTATGGCGCTTGCCGCTGCGGTAGCGGGCGATGCGAGATAAACCTCGCTGTCAACATGGCCCATTCGACCAACAAAGTTGCGGTTGGTTGTTGCGATGCATTTTTCGCCTGCAGCCAAAATTCCCATATAGCCGCCAAGGCAGGGTCCGCAGGTGGGAGTAGAAACAACGGCGCCCGCATCAATAAAGGCGGTTATATATCCGCGCTCTATGCAGTCGCGATAGATTTGCATTGTTGCGGGGATGATGATGCAGCGAACACCATCGGCAACCTTTTTGCCGCGAAGAACGCGATATGCGGTTTCCATATCTTCCATGCGGCCGTTTGTGCAGCTGCCGATAACAACCTGGTCGATTTTAATATCGCCGAGCTCCTTGGCGGGGCGGGTGTTTTCGGGCAGGTGGGGGCAGGCAACAATGGGTTCGAGAGCGGATAAATCAATGTCCATAACCGAGTCGTATTGGGCATCGCTGTCGGCCTCGTATATAACGGGTTCGCGTTCGCAGCGACCCTTCATATATTCAATAGTAACATCATCAACGGGGAAAATGCCGTTTTTGGCGCCTGCCTCGATTGCCATGTTGCAAATGCAAAGGCGGTCGTCCATCGAGAGGGCGGAAACGCCCTCGCCGCAAAACTCCATGCTGCGGTAGAGTGCGCCGTCAACGCCGATTTTTCCGATTATATAAAGGATAACATCCTTACCGCTGCAGTTAGCGGGAAGCTTGCCGGTTAAATTAAACTTCATAGCCGAGGGAACCTTGAACCAGGCAGTTCCGGTTGCCATTCCCGCCGCCATATCGGTTGAACCAACGCCGGTCGAGAATGCGCCAAGCGCACCATAGGTGCAGGTGTGGGAGTCGGCGCCGATAATGCAGTCGCCCGCGGTTACAACGCCCTGCTCGGGAAGGAGAGCGTGCTCAATTCCCATTTTGCCAACATCATAGAAATGGCTGACGCAATGGCTGCAGGCAAACTCGCGGCAGGTCTTGGATTGCTCGGCCGCCTTGATATCCTTGTTGGGAACAAAGTGGTCGAGGACTATTGCGATGCGGTCCTTATCAAAAACTGAGCTAAAGCCCGCTTTTTTGAATTCGTTAACCGCAACGGGGGTTGTTATATCGTTGCCGAGCACGATATCGAGCTTGGCAGAGATAAGCTGGCCTGCGGAAACCGAATCGAGTCCCGCATGAGCGGCCAGAATTTTTTGAGTCATGGTCATTCCCATAGTAATTCTCCTTACTTGGTTAAGAGTGCGTTATATGCGCTAACGAGAGCATCGGCGCCCGCGCGGATAATATCGGTATCCTTGCCGGCTCCCCAGAAAACCTTGCCATCAAGCTCAATGCTGATGTAGGCAACCGCGGTGCTGTTAGAGCCTGCACCTTCAAGGCTGTGCTCGGTGTAATCGCGGAGCTTGCATTCGGTTCCCGTAAAGGTTTTAAGCGCATTGGAAACAGCGTTAAGCGAACCGTTACCCGTAGTGTGCAGGGTTTGCTTTTCTTCTCCGCGCTCAAGGGTTATGAAGAGCTCAACGCCTTCGGCTCCCTGCGTGAAATGCATTTTGGAAATCGAGATGGGGGACTGGCGGTTGAGATAGTTCTTCTTGAATATTTCAAGAATATCCTCAACCTTAAGCTCGCGATGCTCGTGGTCCGAAATGCTTTTGCAAAGGTAGCTAAGGTGCTCGCGCATTTTAGGCGGCAGGCTGTAGCCATAGGTTTGCTCAAGCAAATATCCGATTCCGCCCTTGCCGCTTTGGGAATTAACGCGGATAACATCGGCATCATAGGTGCGGCTGATATCGGTTGGGTCAATCGGAATGTAGGGAACGGTCCAGCCGTGCAGGTGTTTCTCGCCGCGCCAGTTCATTCCCTTGGCAATAGCATCCTGATGGCTGCCCGAGAATGCGGCAAACACGAGTGCGCCTGCATAGGGAGAACGCTCGTAAACATGCATGCCTGTGCACTTTTCGTAGGTTTCAACGATTGAGGGCATATCCGAAAGGTCGAGCCCGGGGTTGACACCGTGAGAATACATATTCATTGCGAGGGTGATGATATCAACATTACCGGTTCTCTCGCCGTTACCAAAGAGGGTTCCCTCAACGCGGTCGGCTCCCGCTAAAAGAGCAAGCTCGGTATCGGCAACGCCGGTTCCGCGGTCGTTATGCGGGTGGAGCGAAACGGTAACATTTTCGCGATATTTAAGGTTCTCGCACATATATTCAACCTGGCTTGCGTAAACATGGGGCATGCTCATAGCCACGGTTACGGGCAGGTTAATGATAACATTGTTATCGGGGGAGGGTTCCAAAATATCAAGAACCGCGTTGCAAACCTCGAGAGCATATTCGGGCTCGGTTCCGGTGAAGCTTTCGGGAGAATATTCGAAGCGGAAGTTGCCCTCATATTCGGCGGCAAGCTTCTTAACCAGCTTTGCGCCCTCGATAGCGATTTGCTTAACCTCTTCTTTGGACTTTTTGAACACCTGCTCGCGCTGGGCAACGCTGGTCGAGTTATAAAAATGAATAACCGCGTTGGGAGCGCCCTTGCAGGCCTCGAAGGTTTTGCGGATGATGTGCTCGCGGCTTTGGGTTAAAACCTGAACGGTAACATCATCGGGAATCATATCGTTTTCAATAAGGGTGCGCAAAAACTCATATTCGGTTTCGCTGGCGGCGGGGAAGCCAACCTCAATCTCCTTAAAGCCGAGCTTTAAGAGCAGCTTATAGAATTCAAGCTTTTGCTCAAGGCTCATGGGAATAACGAGGCTTTGGTTGCCATCGCGCAGGTCAACGCTGCACCACTGGGGGGCCTTTTCAATATGGTCCTTTTCTACCCACTTGTTATGTACACCCGGAGCACGGAAATAGCCGACTCCGTATTTGGTTGCGTCCATCATTTGGATTTTTCTCCTTAATCTATATAAGCTATAGTTTCAACCTCAACGAGCACACCCTTGGGAAGCGCCTTTGCAGCAACGCAGGAGCGGGCGGGCTTGCTTATGAAATATTCACCGTAAACCGCGTTGAATGCGGCAAAGTCTGCCATGTCGGCGAGGAAGCAGGTTGTTTTTATAACCTTGGAAAGGTCGCTTCCTGCAGCGGCAAGCACCGCCGAGAGATTCTCGCAAACCTGCTTGGTTTGGGCTTCGATGCCCTCAGCCTCAACCTGGCCGCTTTTGGGATTTATCGCAATTTGTCCCGAAGTGAAAACGAGGTTTCCTGCGGTTATGGCCTGCGAATAAGGGCCTATCGCCTCGGGGGCGGAAGAAGTTTGAACTTTTTTGATTTCCATTTTTATCCCTCAACAATCTTAAAGCCTTCGGCCTTAAGAGCATTAGTAATTTCGTTTACATGTTCATAGTTTCTGGTTTCCATAACAACGCGGAGGTAGCATCCGGTTACGCTCTCGGTTGCCGAGTTGCGCTCGTGATGAACGCTGGTAACATTGCCGCCGCAATCGGCGATAATGCGGGAAACATCCTTAAGCTGACCGGGCTTGTCGATAAGCTCGATAAGCAGGCTGCTTGTGCGGCCTGTTTTCATAAGACCGCGCTCGATAACGCGGGAAAGGATGGTAACATCGATATTACCGCCCGAAACGAGCGAAACAACCTTTTTGCCCTTTATCGGGAACTTGCCAAACATAGCAGCAGCAACCGAAACTGCGCCTGCGCCCTCGGCAATCATCTTTTGCTTCTCGATGAGAGCGAGGATTGCGGATGCGATTTCATCCTCCGAAACGGTTGCGATATCATCAACATAATCTTGGATAAGCTTGAAGGTGTTTTCGCCCGGCTGCTTAACTGCGATACCGTCGGCGATGGTCGAAACGCTCGAAAGGGTTTCGATATGACCGCTCTTTATCGAGTTATACATGCTGGGTGCGCCCGCGGCCTGAACTCCATAAACCTTGATGGAGGGGCGAATGGACTTAAGAGCATAGGCAACGCCCGAGATGAGTCCGCCGCCGCCGATGGGAACGATAACTGCATCGGCATCGGTTAAATCATTTGCGATTTCAAGACCGATAGTGCCCTGTCCCGCGATAACATTTTCATCATCGAAGGGATGAACAAAGGTGTAGCCCTTTTCATCGCGAAGCTCGAGAGCCTTTTTATATGCATCATCGTAGCAGCCTTCAACAAGGCAAACCTTGGCGCCATAAGCCTTGGTTGCTTCAACCTTGGAGATGGGGGCGCTGTCGGGCAGGCATATTAGCGAATCGATGCCGTTCTTGGTTGCGGCAAGCGCAACGCCTTGAGCATGATTTCCCGCCGAGCAGGCGATAACGCCGCGGCGCTTTTCCTCCTCGGAAAGCATAGCGATTTTATAACCCGAACCGCGAAGCTTAAACGAGCCTGTGTTCTGAAGGTTTTCGGGTTTTAAATATAGTTCGCAGTCGGGAGCGATGCCGGGAGCGCGAACAACGGGGGTTGCTCTAACGATATCCTTTAGCACTACCGAAGCGTGAAAAATCTTGTCAAGTGTTAGCATAAATTCTCCTCCAACAAAGGGTATTCAATATATTATATAATAAAATAATATAAATTTAAAGGGGTAAAACCGAATTTTTTAGAAAAAATAAATCCTGCCTCAATAAAGAGACAGGATTTTTAAAGCATAAAAATCTTGCGGTACCACTCTTTTTGCCGCCGTAGCGACCCCTCACCGTGACAATCATCACTCCCCGAAATAACGGTCAGGCACCGTCCCGCTTAATTGAAAAAACTCGTTCGGCAGGGCCGTTCAGAGGCGAGCTTGCATGGTTTCCTTCCATCGGCTCGCAGCAACCGCCGACTCTCTGAATGCGGGAAAAGATGCTTATTCCTCATCAAAACGTTTGAAGGGATAATACCATAATTTTTTGCCTGTGTCAACACTTTTTTGCTTTTAAGCGCTAAATCGCTAAATTTTTGGTAAAATCATCTCAAAATCCTTGGTTTCAAGCATCATTTTTAGCGTTTTTTCATCCCTTGCGCGGGCGGGAAGAGCGATGCCCGAGGCGGTTTTGAAGTCTATGCTGTGGAGGTCGCTTCCGGCTATGAGGATTTTATCGCTATCGCCAAAATAGTCGGCTGCTTTTTGGTTATCCTCCGCGGTGTTGCAAAGGTTATAAACCTCAATAGCATCGAAGCAGGCCAGGTCGGGCAAATAATCGGGCTCTTTGATATAGGCGCGGCAGCGGAAGGGGTGCGCCAGCGCCAACATTCCTCCCGCTTCTCTAACCTCCTTTGCCCAAACGGGAAGAAGGTCCATTTTATAGATAGAATCGGTCGAACGGGATTTTATGAGATGCTCTTTGTTTAAAAGAAATTCGGGAGTTATGCCATAAACCAAGAATTCTTTTCCTCCGCCCAAATGCTCCTCGATGCCGAAAAGCAGGTCGAAGTCAAGCTTCGCTGCAATTTCCTTTCCCTCATAGTAGGGGCGGGAATATTGGGCAACAAAATCGTTCCAAGAAAGGCTTCGGTCGATATTCGTGTTGCCATGATAGAAATGGTTGGTGATAACCGCGCCCGAATATCCATCGGCTTTATAGCGGGTTATCATTTCCTCAATGGTGCTATGTCCGCAGGCGCTGGATTCGCTTGTGTGCATATGCATTTCGTATTTAAACAAAGAAAGCACCTCCTTGTGCATTTTAAGTTTATCACTTCATTTTTTATTGTCAAGTATTGATTTATAGCAAAAATGTGTTAAAATATTTAAAAGGAGAGATGGCAAAATGAAGGTTTATTTCAATCCTGATGAGGCAATTCGCGACAAGATTCGCGAGGGTCTTCGCCGCAAGGAGGGATTTTGTCCCTGCCGATTGGCAAAAGAGGAGAAATATTTTTGTATGTGCGAGGAATTTCGCGAGCAAATAGCCGACCCGAATTTTGAGGGATTTTGCCATTGTCGTCTTTATTATAAGGAAAAGTAAAAGGAGAGGGAAAAATGAAAGGAAAACTCGCAAAACTTTTAAAGGGCATAAGAAAGGAATACACGATTTCATCAGCAGTTATCATCCTGCTTGGAATAGTGCTAACATTCTTTCCGAGAAACTCAACAAAGCTGCTTTGCTATTCGGTTGCCGCATTTTTTGCCCTTATCGGTGTTATAGTTATTGTTCGCTATGTTAAGGCGCAGCAACGCGGAGTTATCGCTTCGGCATCGCTGGTTGCGGGCGCGCTGCTCGTGCTCTTCGGACTTTATATTTTCATAAAGCCGCTTGCTCTTGCCAACATTCTTTGGTTAACCTTCGGAATCATCCTGGTTGTTGACGGCGTTTATAAGATTATGCACGCTATAACTCTCGGCAAAAACGGCGCCGAGCGTTGGTGGACTGTGCTTGTTGTTGCCGCGGTAACAACCCTTTTCGGTCTGATAATTATACTTAAGCATTCGATTGTTTCCATAACATTTGTAAGACTTGTTGGTGTTGCATTTATTCTTGATGGTATTGCCGATTTGTATTCAACCATCTATCTCTCAAGGGTTATTAAGAAGCTCGAGCCCGAGTTTGTTGAAACCCAAATTGAGCCCGTTGAGGTTGAGCTCATCGAAACTGAAGACTAATAATAAAAGCAAAATCCCCGAGGCAAAAGCCTCGGGGATAATTTTATTTTTGCGAATCTTTTTGAGAACCTGTCGGGTTAACGATACTGTAACCAACATTAACAAGGTGGTCGGCCACACGCTCGAGGCCAACAATAACGGATGAATAATAGGGGCTCACATCAACGCTGCAGTTGCCTTCCGCAAGTCGAGCAAAGTGACCTGCGATAAGCTCCTTTTTCTTAATATCAACGCCTTCTTCAAGGCGGGTGAGCTCGGGGAGCTTGTCCCTATGCAAATTCTCGAAGGCATCCTTCGAAATCGCAAACATATTCATAACGGTATCGCGCATATCGGCTATGCTGGCGCGAGCCTTATCCGAGAAGGAAATTTTTCTTCCTATCATCTCGGCGCCTATCTCGTGGAAGTTTTCAGCGTGGTCACCGATACGCTCAAGGTCGTTAAGAACATGGAAATAAGAACCGATAACCTTTTCATCGCTTGCCTCAACAACGGTTGAAAGCTTGATTAGATATTTGGTAAGCGCGCTGTTTGTAAAGTCGATAATTGCTTCGTTTTGGCGAATTTTCTCGGCGTGCTCGCCCGAGCCTGTTTCCATTGCAACAAAGGAAAGACGGGTGTTTTCCTCAACAAGAGCCAACATATAGTCGATTTCCTTTTTAACCTGAATAAGAGCAACGGTGGGCATGGAGAGAAGTCGTTCATCGACAAACTTGAAGGAAATTTCCTCGCTCTGCGGCCTTTTATCTTTGATAACCGCGCAGGAATATTTAACGAGATGACGAACAAACGGAAGCAAGAGAAGCGTTGTGGAAACATTGAACACAACATGGAAAAACGAAACGCGCATTTGAAGCGACATCGCATCGCTTCCCGGGAACATGGAAACAAGGAATTTAACAACGGGTTCCTTGAACGCCCAAATTATCGCCGTAAACATCACCGTTCCGATTACATTAAAGGTAAAGTGGATAAGTGCAACGCGCTTCGAATTTGCGTTTGCTCCAACCGAAGCCAAAAGCGCGGTAACGCAGGTTCCGATGTTAGCGCCCAAAATAATGAAAAGCGCAAGCTCAAGCGGCAAAACCCCTGTTCCGACCATGGTGATAACAACGCCCGATGCGGCGGAGGAGCTTTGAATCAGCGCGGTGAAAACAACGCCAACCAAAATCAGCAAAAGCGGGAAGTTGATTTTTTGGAACATATCGGTAAACACGCGTTCAACAAGCGGATTTCCAAAAGCCTCTTCGCTGCTCATAATATTAAGACCAACGAAAATCAAACCAAGACCGCTGCACAAAAGACCGGCAAGCTTAACCTTTTCGTTTTTAACGAAGCCCATCATAACGCCCGCAAAAGCGAAAAGATACATAAGCATATTAAAGAAATCATTCTTTAGTGCAACCAAAACGCCCGTAACAGTTGTTCCTATGTTGGCGCCCATAATAATCGGGGTTGCCTGCATAAGGGTCATAACGCCGGCATTAACAAGACCGATAACCATAACCGAGGTTGCGGAGGAGCTTTGGATAATAGCGGTAACGCCCGCTCCGACTCCAACGCCCGAAAAACGGTTGTTGCTTATTTTCTCGAGCACGCGTTTCATTCCCGCTCCTGCGCTTTTTTCAAGCGCATCGCCCATGAAATTCATGCCGACGATGAAAACACCAACGCCCGAAAGAAGCCAAATAAGGCTCTCCATTAACTGCATTATTTCTTCCGAGGATAACATAATTTTTCTCCTTTTCTCTTTCGTTATCTTGGATTCCGTACATAATATAACATAATACATATCTAATTGCAAACAATTCGAAAAATTTTGTCGTTTGTTGCATAAGATGTTAAACTGTGGTATTATTTTTGTGGATAAAGCAAAAGGGGGAAGAGTTGATGGATATGAAGGCACTAAAAAGCTGCAGCCTGTTTGAGGGGTTAACCGAGCAGGAGCTATCCTCGGCGCTTTCGCTTTTTTGCGCCGCGAGCGCGCAGTATCGCAAGGGCGAGATAATTCGCAACGAGGGCGAAAGGCTGCAGTCGTTTGGGCTTGTGATGAGCGGAGCGGTTCAGGTTTTTATGAACGATATAAACGGCGATAGCATAATAATGGCAACCGTAACGCGCGGCGGAACCTTTGGCGAATCGCTCTCGTTTCTCGGAACGCAGGAGATTCCCGTTTGCATTCAGGCAACCGAGGATAGCGAGGTGCTTTGGCTCTCTTGTGAGAATTTCTATGGGGAGATGTGCGGCTCGCAATTAAGCCAAAAGCTTTATCATCGTTTCGTTTCCATGCTCGCGCAGCGCGCCCTTGATATGAACGACCGTATTCAGGTGCTCTCGAAGCTAACCCTCAGGGAAAAACTCAGCACCCTCTTCTCACAGTATGCCCACAAAAGCGGCTCGCGCACCTTCAGCATCTCCTTAAATCGCGAGCAGCTGGCTTCCTATCTCGGCGTTAACCGCAGCGCTCTTTCCCGCGAGCTTTCAAAAATGCGGGATGAGGGAATAATCGAATTTTATAAAAATAGCTTTAAAATACTCTAAAGAATCAAATTCCGTTGCAAATGCAACGGAATTTTGTTATTATATGGTATATAATGCTACTAAAGAAAAGAGGTCCTTATTATGAAAAAACTTTTAGCATTATTACTCGTGTTTGTTCTCGCAGCAACCCTTCTTGTGGGCTGCGGCGGTGCTCCCGAATCGGCTCATATCCGCATAGCGGGTCTTAAAGGTCCGACAACCATAGGACTTGTTAAGGTTATCGAGGATGCCGAAAACGACAAAACCCATAACGACTATGAGTTCACCGTTGCCGGAACAGCCGATGAAATAACCCCCCTGCTTTTAAAGGGCGAGCTTGATATGGCTGCGGTGCCCGCTAACTTGGCTTCGGTGCTTTATAATAACTCTAACGGAAAAATCGTTACTGTTGCGATTAACACTTTAGGCGTTGTTTACATCGTTGAAAAGGGCGACACCATTGCCGACCTTTCCGACCTTCGCGGCAAAACCATCTATGCGACAGGTCAGGGCTCAACCCCTGAATATGCCCTCCGCTATATATTAAAGGAAAACGGCATTGACCCCGATAAGGATGTTAACATCCAGTTTAAGAGCCAGCCCGATGAGGTTGTTGCGCTTCTTAAGAAGTCGGATAGCGGAATCGCAATGCTTCCCCAGCCTTATGTTACGGTTGCATCCAACAATGTTGAGGGACTCGAGGTTAAAATCGACCTTAACAAGGAATGGGAAAAGCTCGAAACCGAGAGCATGTTCTTAACCGGCGTTATGGTTGCCCGCCGCGAGTTTTTAGAGGAAAACGAAGAGGCGGTTGGCGAGTTTTTAAAGGAATATAAGGCATCAACCGAATGGGTTAACGCCAATGTTGATGAAGCTGCCGCACTTGTTGAAAAGGTAGGCATCGTTAAGGCTCCCATCGCCAAAAAGGCAATCCCCTTCTGCAACATAACCTATATTGATGGAGGAAAAATGCAAACCGCCCTTTCGGGATATTTAAAGGTTTTATATGATATGAATCCCAAGGCGGTTGGCGGAAAGCTACCGAATGAAGAGTTTTATTATAAGAAATAAACTGTTGTTTTCGAAAATCCTATCGGTTTTACTCGCGCTCTCTCTTTGGCAATTGCTGGCGGTTGCGGCGGATATGCGTTATTTATTCGCCGCCCCCAGCGATGTTTTAAAAACGCTTTGGCGATTGCTTTGCGATGGCGAAACCTATGGGGTTTTATGGTTTAGCGGCTCGAGAATTGTGCTCGGATTTTTGCTGGGCGCGTTGTGCGGCGTTGTGCTGGGCGTTTTAGCGGGCAGGTTTTTGATTGTTGAAACCCTGCTTTGGCCCTATATGCTAACCGTTAAATCGGTGCCCGTTGCATCCTTTATCGTTATCGCGCTCATTTGGGTTAAAACGGCGGTGCTATCCTTGTTTATCGCCATTTTAATCGTGTTGCCCATCATTTATAATAACATCTTAGGCGGCATCAAGGGCGCCGACCGAAAAATGGCGCAAATGGCGGATGTCTTCGCGCTTAATTTGCCGAGAAGGCTGCTTTATATTTGGACTCCCGCAATAAAACCGTTTCTTTTAAGCGCGGTGCATACCGCGGCGGGACTCGCCTTTAAGTCGGGCGTTGCTGCCGAGGTTATCGGATTGCAAAACGGAACGGTCGGCCAAATGATACACTACGCAAGGCTGCATTTTGAATCGGCGGAGCTCTTTGCTTGGACGGTGCTTATCGTTATTTTAAGCGCCCTGTTCGAGCGGGTGTTCTCGCTTGTTTTGCGCGCAGGCTTCGCGGGATTGGAGCGGCTGTGATGATAGAGCTTAAAAATGTTTATAAAGCATTCGGCGAAAAGCAGGTGCTTAAAGATTTCAGCCTTCAAATCCAAAAAGGCGAGCGAGTTTGCCTTATGGGCGCCTCGGGCAGCGGAAAAACAACAATCTTCAATTTGATTTTAGGGATAGAATCGCCCGATAGCGGAACAGCCGAAACGGGCGGCGAAATCAGCGCAGTCTTCCAAGAGGACCGTTTGTGCGAGGATTTTTCGGCGCTCTCAAATGTTCGGATGGTGCTTTGCGACCGCGATTCCAAAAGAGCGGCGAAGGTTTTAGAGCTGTTTTTGGATGAGGGGGATATAGCCTCTCCCGTTCGAACCTTTTCGGGCGGAATGAAGCGCCGCGTTGCAATCGCTCGTGCGCTTTGCTTCGATAAGCCGATTCTTCTTTTGGATGAACCCTTCACGGGGCTCGATTCGGAAACCAAAGCCCGCGCCGCGGCAGCGATAAATGAGTTGAGCGGCGGCAAAACGATTTTGCTTATCAGCCATGATAAGGATGATGCCGAGCTCCTCGGCGCCAAAATTTTTGAACTGAAATAAAAACAACACCGAGCAGTTTAGCTCGGTGTTTTTCTTTTAATCCAGCATTAAGTTTAGATAAACGGGGCGGGTGAATCCGATGCCGTAGGCATATGCGGAGCCGCTCTCATCGGTGGGTAGAATGGCGGTTATCTCATCGCCGCCAAAAATCTTGATTGCCGCCGCGGCAACTGCGGGAAGCGCCTCTTCGCTCGCGGAGGTTTCTTTAATATAGGTTGTGCCGCCGTCGCGGGTGCAAAGAACGATGCCCTCTTCATCCCCAAAATGGAATTTATAAGCCCTGCCGCCGAAAAATGTTTCGTGCGTGAGGGCGTAGTCAACCGATTCGGTGTCCCAAATAACGGGGTTTAAGCGCTGAAGGGCGGTGTTGCGAATGGCGGTGTATTCCTCCGCCGTAATTGAGGAAAATTCCGCAGCCTCGGAATTCGCGGAAAAGACCTTCTTTTCATAGAAAGAGCAGGGCGAGAAGCCCGCTTTTTCATAAAATGGGAACAAGGAGGGCTCTTGCGGCATTAAAAGCACGCGCGCGCCGCGCTCCTTTGCGGTTTGGCAGGCGAAGGAGAGAAGGCTTTTGCCGATTTCCTGCCCGCGCATATCGGGCGAAACGCAAACGCCATAAATATAAAAACAGGGCGCACCCTCCGCCTCGCAGGGCAAAAGGAAGGAAAGACCAACCGTCCTGCCGTCGCATTCCGCCAAAAGGGTGTTTTCGGGGATAAAATGATTCGCAAAAAACATATTAACGAAGCCGAGCGTGTCATCAAAGCAGGCGAGGAAAAGCCGTTTTAAGGTTAGTTCATCGCTCGCGGTTGCTGTTCGAAAGCTTATGTTCATAGGTCATCCCCCTAAAGTTGTTTAAGGTTAGTTTACCACAAAAAACGAATTTTCTCAACCTCTTTTCGCCGCTTGACAAACTTCCCGCGCAGGAGTATAATTACGACATAAATTGCAGAGTAGGCATACGAGCGTAAAGTGCTTTTCGGACGGGGAGTTGCCGCAAAGACGAAGGATTTCCGCGGTTCGTGTGTCGCATCCCGCTGCCGAATAGGGAAGCCTTCCTATATTTCGGACTACGACGGGTATGGGGAGGTATTTTTTTATGTCAAAACAGCAAAGAAACCTAAAACTTTTGTGTGTGTCGGCCATGATGGCGGCGCTTTATTCGGTGCTCGATTTCTTTTCGGATGCCGTCAGCCTGCCGCTCGGAAACTTCAAAATTTCGATAAACGGCTTGCCGATTCTTATAATCGCCGTTTTGGGAGGTCCCGTTTGGGGCGCCGCAACGGGATTTGTTGGCGCGTTTATCAGCCAGCTTCGCTGGGGTCTTGAAGCGATGACCATTCTTTGGGTGTTGCCCGAGGTTGCGCGCGGACTTTTGATGGGCCTTATCTTTATTGCCTTCAAGCGCAGCCTAAAGCCTTGGCATTTGGGAATAGGCGTTGTTTTAAGCTCGATTGCCGTAACGATTTTGAATACGGTTGCGCTCATCGCCAACTATTTTGTCTATGGCGGCAAAAACGGCGTTAAGGCAATAATTTTCGAGGCGCCCGGCCGCTTGGCTTTGGGGGTTGTAACGGCGGTTATCCTAACCCTCGCGCTGCCGCTGATTATCCACCCGCTCAAGAAGGTTATAAAACTATAAGAAAAACCCGATGGCAAAAACCATCGGGTTCTTTTTTGAATAAAATTCCTCTTTTAGGCAAAAATACCTGTTGGAGGGATATTATGAAAAATTTTAAAGACAGCAAAACCAAAGAAAATCTAATGCGCGCATTTGCGGGCGAGAGCCAGGCGAGAAACCGCTATTCCTTCGCTGCCGAGCAGGCGGCGGGGCAGCAAAACTATGTGCTCGAGGCGGTGCTTAAGTTCACATCCGACCAAGAATGCGAGCACGCCAAGGTGTTCTATAACCTGCTATCCGACCTTTCGGGCGAAACAATCGAGATAGATGGCGGCTACCCCGTTGATATTTCCAACTCGTTGCTCGACCTTTTAAACGCGGCGGTGCATAACGAGAATGAAGAGTTCGAATCGGTCTATCGCGCCTTTGAAGAGGAGGCGAGAAACGAAGGCTTTATGGAGGTTGCGGCAAAGTTTAAGATGATTGGCGAAATTGAGCGAACCCATGCCGACCGTTTTGCCCTGTTCGCGCAGCTGTTAAAGGAGGATAAGCTCTTTGTTTCGAGCGTGGAATGTGAGTGGATGTGCCTAAACTGCGGCAACATCATAAATGCCAAGGAGGCGCCGCCCTCTTGCCCCGTTTGCGCCCATCCGCGCGGCTATTTCATTCGCCTCGAGTTCGCGCCCTACACGGCGGCTAAACCCTGTTAACAAAAGCCCTTTTCCGTTTGGAAAAGGGCTTTAATTATGATATTGAAAAACCTAAAGTTAAATGGTATAATTTTCTTATAGTATATTAGGAGTGGAACAATGAAACCAATTCTTTATTTTGTTATCCCCGCCTATAACGAGCAAGAGGTTCTTCCCGTAACCGCGCCGATGTTTCGAAAAGCGCTCCTTTCGATGATAAAGGATGAGCTTATCAGCGAGCAAAGCCGCATTATGTTTGTTAACGATGGCAGCCGCGATAAGACCTGGGAAATTATCGAAACGCTCGCGAGGGAGGATGAATATTTCGAGGGCATCAGCCTTTCGCGCAATCGCGGTCATCAAAACGCGCTGCTTTGTGGACTTATGTATGCTAAAGAGCGCGCCGATGTAACCATCAGCATCGATTGCGACGGTCAGGATGATATAAACGCTTCCCGCGAGATGATAAAGAAATATCACGAGGGCTTTGATGTTGTTTATGGTGTTCGCGATTCGAGAAAGAGCGATACCTTCTTCAAACGAACAACCGCCCGCGGATTTTATAAACTGATGAAGGGTATGGGCGCCGACACGGTTTATGACCATGCCGACTATCGCCTAATGTCCAAGCGCGTGCTTGAGGGCCTTTCGGAGTTTAAAGAGGTTAATATTTTCCTGCGCGGAATGGTGCCGCTTGTTGGCTTTAAAAGCACCAGCGTTTTCTACGACCGAACACCGCGCCTCGCAGGCAAGAGCCATTATCCCTTCCGCAAGATGTTGGCGCTCGCGTTTGACGGCATAACCAGCCTTTCAACCAAGCCGATTAAGCTCGTAACCCTAATCGGATTTTTGGTAACGCTTGCATCATTCGGCGGCATTATTTGGTCGCTTATCGCCCATTTTGCGGGCAGCGCCGTTTCGGGCTGGGCTTCAACCGTTGCGATTGTTTGCTTCCTTGGCGGAATCCAGCTTTTGAGCATCGGCATCATCGGCTCCTATATAGGCAAGATTTATCTCGAAACCAAGGGTCGTCCGCGCTATATTATAAGCGAGGAAACCGAAGAGAAAAAATAAAATTTTGAGGTTCTGAAATGATAGAATATTTTAAAAATCTATACACCGGCTCGCGCGATGAATTCTTCTCGTTCATAACCGCCCGCGCTGAAAAGGGCGAGAAAACCTTCGTTGTAACCGCCAACCCCGAAACCTTTATGCATGGCGGAAGAAACGAGGAGTTTCATAAAATTTTAACCGATGAAAAAACCGTTATAACCGCCGATGGCATCGGAATTGTTAAGGCGGCAAAATATGCGGGCGTTGAACCCAACGGTCGCGTAACGGGCGTTGAAACGGTTGAAGAGCTGCTCCGCTTTGGCAGCGAGAAGGGACTTTCGGCGTTTTTCTATGGCTCGAAGCCCGAGGTGCTCGAGATGCTTCGCGAGCAAATCGAAAATAAATATTCGGGACTCAATATTGTTGCAATGCGCGATGGCTATAACAACAAGGATGAAGAGGTTTTTGCCGAAATGAAGGCCAAAAAGCCCGACCTTTGCTTTGTTGCCCTCGGCATCCCGAGGCAGGAGCTTTTAATCTATAAAAACCTGCCCGATTTCGAAAAGGGAATTTTTATCGGCATCGGCGGCTCGCTCGATGTTCTCTCGGGTTCAAAAAAGCGCGCCCCCAAGCTCTTTATAAAGCTCAACTGCGAATGGCTTTATCGCATTATGTGCGAGCCCAAGAGAATCGGAAGATTCTATCGCAACAATGTTAAATTCTTCTCAGCTATTAAAAAGGAAGCAGGAAAGAAAAATGAAAAAAATTAAGGTTATGACCGTCTTCGGCACCCGCCCCGAGGCAATAAAAATGGCGCCGCTCGTTAAGGAGCTTAAAAAGCACGAGGATAAAATCGAAACCATCGTTTGCGTTACCGCGCAGCATCGCCAAATGCTCGACCAGGTGCTTGAGATTTTCTCGATTGTGCCCGACCGCGACTTAAATCTTATGAAGCAGGGTCAAACCCTCGCATCCTTAACCTCCTCGGCGTTAACCGCGCTTGATGGCGTTATGGAAGAGGAAAAGCCCGACCTCGTTTTGGTCCATGGCGACACAACAACCGCCTTCGTTTCGGCTATGGCTGCATTCTATCGCCAAATCCCCGTTGGCCATGTTGAGGCAGGTCTTCGTACTTATAACAAATATTCTCCCTTCCCCGAAGAAATCAACCGCCAGTTCATCTCGCTGGTTGCCGATTTTAACTTTGCCCCGACCGAGAAGAGCCGCCAAAATCTTCTTGCTTGGAAGGTTCCCGAAGAGAGCATTTTTGTAACGGGCAACACCGCGATTGATGTTATCGGCACAACCGTTCGCGAGGATTACACCCACGAAGCTCTCGAATGGGCAAAGGATAGCCGACTGATTCTTTTAACCGCTCATCGCCGCGAGAACCTCGGCGAAACCATGAGAAATATGTTCTCGGCAATCCGCGAGGTTATCGAAAAACACCCCGATATTAAGGTTATCTATCCCGTTCATATGAACCCCATCGTTGTTGAGGCGGCGAAGGATGTTTTGGGCGACTGCGATAAGGTTCGCCTCATCTCTCCGCTCGATGTTCTCGATTTCCATAACTTTATGAACGCGGCTCATCTTATCCTGACCGATAGCGGCGGAATCCAAGAGGAAGCTCCCTCGCTCGGCAAGCCCGTTGTTGTTTTGCGCGATACAACCGAACGCCCCGAAGGCGTTGAGGCGGGAACGCTGAAGCTTGCAGGAACCAAAAAGGAGGATATCTTCCAAATTGTTGATACCCTCTTAACCGATTCGGAAGAATATAACAAAATGGCACACGCCGTTAACCCTTATGGCGACGGCACCGCAAGCCGCCAGATTGTTGATGCAATACTGAAGAAGTTTTTCTAAAATAAAAACCCCCGACTTAAGGGTTGTACAGTTGAGGACAGTTTTAAAATTTGCTCTCATCGCCCGATGTTTTGCAGCACAGGCTGCATTTAAAGAATCTAAGTAATTAGATTTATAAAGTAAAACTATCCGCCCGAAGCAATTCGGGCGGATAGTTGTATATTCTATTGAAATTCTTTCCCAAATCGATATAATATAATCAAGAGGTGATTTATATGTTTGGATTGTCTATACGAGAAGTACTTACCAACGCAATTATAAATGCAAGCAATAATTGTAAGCATATCTACAAAAATGCCATTATGAATAATTTTGAAGCAATAAACAACGCAGAAACCGAGGAGTATGTTTCTGCATTATTGCTATCTATTAGAAAAGAATATTTAGATGCCGTTTGTGATTCTGTTATATCAACTTTTAAGGTTAGTTCGCCAACTGTATTTTCTAAAATCCAGTTTATTATGACATATCCTTCAATATGTGGATACGAAAATATAGATCTAGAAAATGGCGCAATGGCAGGTAGTTTGTTTGCTATATGCTATTACGCTTTAAAAAACAAGGTTGCGCCGCATAAGGAATGCATTAAACTAAATCACATTCAAAACGAAATTATGAATCAAGTGCTTTTAGAAGTTGATAAAGAATTATGATTCACCATAAAACATGGAGTCGTGAAATGAAAGAGATTTTACAGGAAATAAGTAGTACACTTAACAATATAAATCAACGTGACATTTGGGATTATGTTACGATAATTGCTCCATTAGTATTATCTGCAGTCGCAGTTTATATTTCTATTCGCACGACAAAAAAGCAAAATAAAATAGCTTTGTTTGAAAAAAGGTATAGCTGTTTCTTTCAAATCAAAGTAATTCTCAACTTCGCCGAAACAATAACTGACAGTCCAAACAAATTTGTTGTATTAGGTTTGTTCGATGCGTTCTGGGGTACGAGTATATCAAGATTGTCAGGCGATAGACAAACCATTGAAGCCAAGACACAACTTGAGATTATCAAAAAAGACATTGTTCAAGCGCCATATTTATTTAAATATAAGTTTGCTGTTATGCCAATAGACATTCTTCACAAATTTCACGAAGTTATATTGGAGGCTATAGGGGACAAAAAGTTAGATGCGCCTATAAACGAATTTTTTTTAATTTGCAAAGATTTCAAGGCTAAAGATTTGAAAAAGATAGAAAAATCAATTAAATTATAATGTAATTTTCCTCTTTTGGTGATAGCAGCACAGGCTGAAATTAGTCGAGAGAGAGTTTAAGGGTTTTAGGTTCTCCTAACAAGTGGAAAATTGCCGTACATTTTCCCTGCTTGTTATGGTATAAGACAAAATAAAAAAGCCTCCCTTGTGCAAAGGGAGGTGGCAAAAATCTTTGATTTTTGACGGAGGGATTGCAAATCGTTGGTACTTAACAATCCCCCAGTCTTTTTGCTACGCAAAAATCCAGCCCCCTTTACACAAGGGGGCCTTTTTACTGTCCTTAAGAGTACAACCCATAGGTCGGGGGTTTGTTTTTATTATAGGAAATAGAAAGTGTTCAGTAAAGCGTCGGCATCGCCGCTAAATGCGGTGATGGTAATGCTTGCGAGGAAGCCTTTGCATTTAACTGCGAACTGATACATCTTTACGGTTTGTCCTGCAGCGTTTGCGGTTAAAACTGCAACGGGAAGCTCCTTGCCGCCAACGGTTTTGTTAACAACCGAAACGGCAACATTGGTGCAACCCATTTGTTCATATGTGGTTTTAAAGGTCGGGAGAAGGGCTTCGAAGTTTTGCTTTATGTTAAGGGTGTCGAGCTTTATTTGCGGAACCTTTTCAACAACAACATTAACATTGTTTTGACCATTCGGCGCTTGGGCGAACATATCATAAAGAACGGTTGCTTTTTCAACGATATCGCGGATATCGCCCTGCAAGCTGTCGATTGCGAGGTTGTTAATCTCTATGATGTCATCCTCGGAATAGAAGAGCCAATCCGAAGGAAGAGCGCAGCCGATTCCGATGAATTCGTTTTCATAGGTGGTGCCGCTAACTTCGCCGAATTCGAAGGAAAGTTCGTCATCCTTCGAAGTGTCGGTCTTCTTATCCTCTTTGCTGCCGCCGCAGGCAACGAGAGAGAGAACCATAAGAAGTGCCATTGTGAGTGCTAATAATTTTTTCATAAAAAATCCTCCTTGGAATTTTAATGTTTATTCCTGCGTTTTTTTTGCGCGGGTTTTCCTCGGGTTTTGCCCTGCGGATGGCTTCCCGCGGGCGGGGCAACGAGGCAATTTTTGCCCGTGCCGATAAGGTCGAATCTTCCCGCCTTTTTAAGCGCTTTCAGCACCTTGTCGCGGTTTTCGGGGCGGTAATACTGAAGCAGCGCGCGCTGCTCCGCCTTTTCCTCCGCGGTTTTGGGAACATAAACCTTTTCCATTGAAAACGGGTCATAGCCCGAATAGAACATACAGGTTGAAACGGTTCCCGGGGTTGGATAAAAATCCTGCACCTGCTCGGGATGGAGGCCCTCTTTTTTGAGGAAGAGCGCCAGCTCGATTGCATCGTTAATGGTGCTGCCCGGATGGGACGACATCAAATAAGGAACAAGATATTGCTTTTTGCCAATGCTTTCGGTCAATTCGTAAAAACGCTTTTTAAAGCGGTTATAAACCGAAATGTTGGGTTTTCCCATTCGCTTTAGAACCTCGGCCGAACAATGCTCGGGCGCAACCTTCAGCTGACCGCTCACATGGTGGTTAACCAGCTCCTTGAAAAAGTCTTCATTTTCATCGGCGAGAAGATAATCGAATCGAATGCCCGAGCGGATAAAGACCTTCTTGATTTTAGGCAAAGCGCGCAGCTTGCGAAGCAGGGAGAGATAATCGCTGTGGTCAGGCTTGATAGCGGGACAAAGCGCAGGCTCCATGCATTTCTTATCGGGGCAAACGCCGCGGCTTGCCTGCGCTGCGCAGGCACTTTGGCGGAAGTTAGCGGTTGGTCCGCCAACATCGTGGATATATCCCTTGAAGTCGGGCATCTCGGTAATTTTTTTGGCTTCATCTAAAATCGATTCGTGGCTGCGGCAGCTGATTCTCCTGCCCTGATGATAAGCCAGCGAGCAAAAGTTGCAGGCGCCGAAGCAACCGCGGTTATGGATGATTGAAAACTTAACCTCCTCAATCCCGGGAACACCGCCCAGCGATTCATAGGAGGGATGATAATCGCGCATAAAGGGGAGGGAATAAACCGCATCCATCTCCTGCTCAGTCAGGGGTTCGTGCGGCGGGTTTTGAACCAAAATCTTATCCCCATGGCGTTGGATAACCCGCTTGCCGCGAACGGAATCATGCTCGCGCTGCTGAATGGCGCAGCTTTCGGCATAGAGCTTTTTGCCCTGCTCCGTATTTGCTGAAACCGCCTCAAAGGAGGGGCATTCCTTAACGGGGGCGGGCTTATAATCTTTGGTTGCAACCAAATAGCAGGTTCCTAAAATATCCTGCATTTCGCGAATGCTTTCGCCGCTGTTTAGGCGCTTCGCAATCTCAACAATATGCTTCTCACCCATGCCATACATCAAAAGGTCGGCCTTTGAATCGAGAAGGATGGAGGGGCGAACGCGATCGTCCCAATAATCATAATGGGCAAAGCGGCGAAGGGAGGCTTCGAGTCCGCCTATTGCGATTGCCGCATCGGGGAAGAGCCTTCTAACCGCATTGGAATAAACGATAACAGCGCGGTCGGGGCGGGCGCCGCTTTTTCCGCCTGCCGTGTAGGCATCGTCGCTGCGGCGTTTTTTGGCGGCGGTATAGTGTGCAACCATTGAATCAATGTTGCCGCCGTTTATTAAAAAGCCAAGTCGCGGCTCGCCAAAACGGAGATAATCGCTATCACTTTTCGGCTGAGGAAGAATGCAAATGCGGAATCCCTCGCGCTCAAGAACTCGCGAGATAATCGCAGTGCCAAAGGATGGGTGGTCAACATATGCATCGCCCGTAACGATAATAAAATCGGGCCTATCCCAGCCAAGGGAGAGCATCTCCTTTTTTGTTATGGGTAAAAAGGGCATATAAATCTCCTTGATTTAAAAGTAAAAGTCCTGTTGCGCATCGGTGTAAATTTCGCCCGAGTCGTTGTTAACAAGGGCGTAAACACCGAGTGTGTCGCTTGTATTATAGGGAATGGCGCTCACAATTTTTGCATCAATTGCGGTTTTTGGGGTTTCGGGAGTATAGAGGGTGTAGCCGCTTTTGTTTTCGGCAATACCATAGGGCTTTGCGGCAATATAGCGGGTTGCAGAGGTTGCATCAATCCATTCCTCGCCAACCTCTTTTTTGGTTTTAAGGCTATAGCAATAAAAAACAATGGTATAGTCGTTTTTTATTTCATAGTTTGCAAACTCGCCCGAAAACTCTGCGGTGTAAATCGTGCCGTTTTCGTAACCCATGTCGTGGTCGAAATAGTCGGTGTCGGAGCAGTAGCCCGAAAAAGTGCCATCCTCCAAAATCGATAATGCGGATTGCCAATCGGTTTCGGGGGTGCCGTATCTTAAACTTAGCGGAAAATGCGAGGTAGCATCCTTTAAAAACTGCTCCTCTTTTTCGAGTTCTTTATCAAAATATACAGTTTTCTTTTCTCCGCAGCCTGCGAGGGCGAGAAACAAAAAAACAAAGAGTATAATGCATAGGCTTTTTTTCATAGTAACACCTCTAAATGCATTATACTCTTTATAGTTTCAAAAATCAATTAGCACTTGCCGTTCGAACCGAAGAGGAGCATCTTTTTCATGGCTGCCTGCTTCATCTTTTCAACCTTGAGGTTGCGGATTTCAAGATAAGGAAGATTTTTCTTTATGCCCTCATCAGCGCCCTCAACGCCCGCAACGCAAAGGTCGGTGAAGATGTTAACCTTTGCAATGCCCTCGCGGATGGTGTTTTTAAAGTCGTCATCCGAAAGTCCCGAGCCGCCGTGGAGAACGAGCGGAGTATCGAGGTTGGCGCGGATTTCCTTTAAGCGCTCGATATCGAGCTTCGGCTTTTCCTTGTATGCGCCGTGGGCGGTGCCGATTGCGATTGCAAGCGCATCAACGCCTGTTGCCTCAACGAAGGCCTTTGCTTCGGCGGGGGTTGTGTACATATCGTCGGTTTGACCGTCGCCTGCGGCGGCATCGCCAACATGACCGATTTCGCCCTCAACGGTTATTCCGCGCTCGTGGGCATACTTAACGATTTCGGCGGTGTTCTTAAGGTTTTCGGCCTCATCGCCTGCCGAGCCGTCAAACATAATGCTCGAGAAGCCGAGGTCGATAGCCTCAATGCAACGCTCGCGGGTAAGACCGTGGTCATAATGAACAACAACCGGAACGGTTGCGCGCTTTGCGGCAGCAACCATAGCGGGCGCGATAAGCTTTAGCTCGCCGAAGGGCAGGAGAACCTCGGCGGTGCCGATAATAACGGGGGAACGAAGCTCCTCGGCTGCCGAGATAACAGCCTCAAGCATATCGGTATCGGTGGTATTGAAAAGGCCAACGCCATAGTGGTTTTTTTGGGCATCCTTTAAAACTGCATCAAGATTTACTAACATTTTTAGTCCTCCTCTATAAGGGTTGCTCTAACGATTGTTTTATCGGTGAAAACATCGGTTTCATCGGTGCTGCGGGTTGAAAATTCCGAAATAACGGCGCCATTCTCGCCCGCTTGGAACCAGTGCAGGGTTTGGGGGGAAAGGGTGTATTGCTCGCCGGGGCGGAGAACAATTTCGTGGAACACCGAAACATCGCTGGGCGGAAGCTTGGCTTTTATTTGTTCGGTGTTTTTCTCGCCTTCAACATAGAGATAAACCTCGCCGTAGCGGCAGCGGGAGGTTTCTTCCTTGCCTTCTTGGCCGCCCGTTGGAATATGCATATGTTCGGGGCAGGTTTGATGGGGCAAAAGCACCATCTCTTTGGCGCAAACGCGCTCGGTGTTAACATAAACCAAAAGCTGAAGACCGAGCTCGTTAACGAAACCCTTGCCGAAATCGGCAACCTCAATGTTTTCCTTTTCGTGTTCGGTTAAAACGATGCCCGCTTTTTCGAAATATTCGAGCGCGAGGGCTACCTGTTTGTTATATTCGCAACGCTTCATATGGTTTTCCTCCTATAAACGCTCTCGAGTTTCTCAATCTCCTCGGCCGAGCGCATACTGTCGGTTGCGTTTTCGGAGAAGAGATTGCAGGCTGCGGAAGCCGAAGCAAACTCGAGCATTTTCTTATCGTCAAAGCCGTTATAAAGGGCATAAAGGCATCCCGCGCAATAAGCATCTCCTGCGCCAACGCTGCCCTTAATCTCCTCGGCGGGAATATCAAGCGAGGGAATAACCGTGAATTCGCCGCTTGCCGCATCGAGGCAAAAGCCGCACTGCTTGCAATGGATAATAACCTTTTCCGAAACGCCGCAATCGGCCATAAACTCCATGGTCTTGCGAACATTTTCGATGTTGACCGAGCCATCCTCGTTATAAGGCGCAAGGTCGGTTAGCATTCCGCTTTCAACCTCGTTCATAATGGCATAGTCGGTATATTTAAGGGCGGGGATAATGGTTGCCTTATAGTCCTCATCGCTGCTTGAGACAACATCAATAGAGGTCTTGATGCCCTTTTCGCGAACATCATGCAAAAAGCGCGCCATAACCGTGCCGTATTCCTTATCGGGGGCATCGAATTTTGCCAGCATAAGGATATATCCGATATGTAAAATTTTGCATTTGAGCGCCGAGAGGTTGATGTGCTCGGGGGCGAAAACATCGTTTGCGCCGCGGAAGCTGAAGAAGGTTCGCTCGCCGCTTTTAAGGCTCATAACATCGCTAAACGAGGTTGCGGTTTCGTTTGTAACGGTTAGCATCCCCGTGTTAACGCCGTTCTTTTGCATAACGCCCGTTATAAAGTTGCCGTTATCATCATCTCCAACGCAGCCAACAACCGAAACGGGAATCGAGCGGTCGATTCGAGCGAGGTCGATAGCGGTGTTTGGAGCGCAGCCGCCCGCCGCCTTTTGAACGCTCGAGATAATCGAGAGCATACCCTTTTCGGGGAAGGTTGAAATGTTTTTAACCGAGTCAACAATTATGCTTCCCGCAACGGTTATTCCGTTGCGCTCGCCGGTTAAAAGATAATCAACCGAAACGCCGAAGAGCGCCGCGATATCGGGGAAGAGGGTTATTTCGGGATAGCCGAGGCCGTTCTCCCATTTGCTTATCGTTTTGTCGCTAACATTTAGTTTTTCGGCAAGTGCCGCTTGGGTTAAGCCCGCCGCCTTGCGAAGCGAGGCAATAAGCGAGCCGGTTAGTTTAGAATCCATAAGAGCACCTCATTTCAATTTCATTATAAAGCCAAGGTTCTTCAATGTAAACCTATCTAAAATATATCGATTTCGAAGAATTTGTTTAGATTTGTCGATAAAACTCTACGCTCCGTAGAGTTGCCGCCCCAAAAAGAAAGCCTGCAAGCCGCAGGCTTTTGTTTTAGATAGCGCAGCTTTGCCATTTTCCGCCCGAGAGATAATAAAGCTCCTTAAAACCAATGTCGCGGAGCATAGCCTTGGACTCGGCGAAGTTGCAATCGAGTGCATCGGCATGGTGGCAATCGGAGTTGAGCATAATTTTCGCATCCGCCGCCTTTAGCACCTCTAAAATATCGCGGGAGGGATAGGGCGCTTTGCACCAGCCGCGGGAGATAGCTCCCGTGTTTATTTCAAATATGCAGTCCGCCTTTGCGGCAGCAGCGGCATATTTTTTTGCGAGAGCGCGATATTCGGGCATCGCCCCGAAACCGCCGCCGCGAACATCATCGAATTTTGTTAAAAGGTCGAAATGGCCGACAACATCGGGCTTGCGGCGCTTTATATAATCGCAAAAGGTTTTAAAATAATCTTCGGCGTAAGCCAGCGGGTTGCCCCAAGCCTCAACGCCCTTGGTGGTTGCTTCGGGAGAGCCATCGATATCGAAAAACTTATCCCCCAAAAAAGAATAATGGGAGGAGCCTATTATATAATCGTAGCGCTCGCGCTCAACAAAGCAGTGCATATCCTCCTCTATGCCGAGGAGAATCTCGATTTTTCCTTCATATTTTTCTTTTAGGCGGCGAATCTCGGCGATGTAGCCTTCGGTGTCCTTCATGCAGTAGCGCAGGTCGAAATCCGTAAATCCGTGACCCGAAAAACCGAGCACCGAGAAGCCCTTTTCAATCGCCGAAAGAACCATTTGCTCAGGAGTGTTTATACCATCGCAAAAGGTAGAGTGGGTGTGATAATTTGTTAGCATTTAATCACTCCTTGGTTTAAGAAACCCAAAAATAAAGAACCGCAAGACATTCGCGCAAGGTTCCCGGCAGTATGGAATCAAAGCGGGTGTTACTGTGCAAATGGGTGGTTTGGGAAAAACCTGCTTTTTTTGCAAATCCGCCTGCGCGGTAGATATGGAATTCGTTTGTGATATAGCAAACGCGGTAGTCCTCTCCCAGCCGCTCATCGAGGATTTCCTTCGAGAAACGGAAGTTTTCCAGCGTGCTGGTTGCGTTTTCCTCTTTAATTATAATGTTCGGGTTGACTCCGTGGGAAACGAGATATCGTTTCATAGCCTCGGCCTCGCTTATATCCTCTTGCGGACCCTGCCCGCCGCTCACAACGATAAGCGCATCGGGGTTTTTCTCGTGGTATCTACGGGCGGCATTAAGGCGTGTTTTCAAAACCGCGCTGGGGGTTTCGCCGTGAACAGCCGCGCCTAAAACAATGATAGCGTCCTCGCTATACTTGGTGGTGTCAACCGAGCCAAAGGTCAACAAAAAGGCCATAAAAGCAAATAAAACTGCCATTCCTGAGGCTAAGACTATTTTAACTGATTTCGGGAAATCGTGATTTATCTTATGAAAATAAATTCCATATAAAAGCAGGGCGCATCCCAACGCTAAGGTTAGAAGGTTGCCAATATTAAAGTTGGAGAGCAAAAAGAGCATAATTGCATTGAAGCAGATTAAAGCACCGAAAAAGAGAACTAAAGTGCGAACAAAAAACAAACTTTTTGATTTCATTTTTTGCCTCCTTAAAAATTTGTTCCACCCCTAATATACCATTTTGCGGCGGAGGTTTCAATCCGCAAATTCTCTTTCCAAAATTTTTGGGGAAATTTTAAAAAATTATTAACAAAACTATTCCAAAAATCGAAAAAGTATGATAAAATGTTTTTAGCGTCAAACCCTGTAAAAAAATGTTTTAGGAGTGATTATTTTGGCAAATCTCGTTTACGACATTCATGACAGACCGAAGTTTGGCTCAATGCTCATCTTCGCACTTCAGCAGGTTCTTGCAATCCTTGCAGCAACCATCGCTGTTCCTGCGATAATCGGCCTGCCCGCACAAATTCCTGCAGCTATCTTCGGTGCAGGTGTAGGAACTCTTGTTTATCAGTGCTTCACAAGATTCAAGAGCCCTGTTTTCCTCGGTAGCTCTTTCGCATTCTTAAACTCCCTGTTTGTTGCCGTTTCTTATGGCTACTGCGGAATCATTTTAGGTTCTGCCGTTGCAGGTCTTGTTTATGTAGTGCTTGCTATTGTTATCCATTTTGTTGGAACAAACTGGGTTGACAAGCTTATGCCTCCCATCATCATCGGACCCACAGTTGCCCTTATCGGACTTTCCCTCGCAGTAAATGCAATGGGCGATATAACCAAGGCAAATGTTGCTGCAAACGGAACCTATAATTTAGTTGGTCTTTTCTGCGGCTTTGTTGCTTTCTTCACCATCGTTATTTGCTCGGTTCAAAAGCGCCATAAGATGGCTCGCTTGGTTCCCTTCATTTTGGGCGTTGTTGCAGGTTATGCAACCGCCGCAATCTTCACCGTTATCGGTAAGGTTGCCGACATAAACTATTTCCTTATCGTTGACTTCGAGCCCATTAAGAATTGCTTCGTTGATGCCAGCGGCTCCTTCCGCGGCTTCTCGGCTCTCTTCGATTATCCCCGTTTTGCTCTCCTCGGAGCTATCGATGAAATCAAGAGCGGCGCTGCAAACGGTCTTACCGCAGGCGTTATCGCTGAAATCGTTATCGCATTCCTTCCCGTTGCTCTCGTTGTTTTCGCAGAGCACATTGCTGACCATAAGAACCTTTCTTCCATCATCGGTCGCGACCTTATTAAAGAGCCCGGCCTTAAGAACACCCTCCTTGGCGACGGTGTAGGTTCCATCGCAGGTACTGTTTTCGGCGTTTGCCCCAACACTACTTATGGCGAGTCGGTAGGCTGCGTTGCTATCACCAAAAACGCATCGGTTATCACCATCACCACCACCGCTATCATGTGCCTCGGTCTTTCCTTCGTTAAGCCCTTAATGGTTATCCTCCAGTCCATTCCTTCTTGCGTAATGGGCGGCGTTTGCTTAACCCTTTATGGCTTCATCGCTGTTTCCGGTCTTCGTATGTTCAAAAACATCGACCTCGATGATAACAAGAATATGTTCGTTGTTGCTGCTATCCTTATTTCGGGTATCGGCGGTCTTTCGATTCAGATTCCCTATGCTCGCGATGCAGCAGGTATCATCTCCAAGGTTATCACCGTAACCCCCATCGCAACCGCACTCATCGTTGGTATCGTTACCAATGTTGTACTCAGCAAGGTTGAGAAGAGCAAACTCGGCAAAGAGAAGGACGCACAGTAATGAAAGATTACAAAAATGTGGTCATTTTTGACCATCCCCTTATAAACCATAAGATTGCACATCTTCGCAGCAAAACCACCAGCATGAAGGAGTTCCGCGAGCTTATCGAGGAAATCACAACGCTGATGACCTTTGAGTGCTTAAAGGATGTTCCGACTGTTGAAATAGAGGTTGAAACACCGCTTGAAAAATGCACTCAGCGCGTAGTAAAGGATAATTCGGTAGTTATCGTTCCCATCCTTCGCGCAGGTCTCGGAATGGTAAACGGAATTCATGTTCTGTTCCCCACAGCCCGAGTAGGTCATATTGGTATGTATCGCGATGAAGAAACCTTTGAGCCTTGCGAATATTATTGCAAGCTGCCCGATGGCATTGAGGATAAGGTTGTCGTTGTTGTTGACCCCATGCTTGCCACCGGCGGAAGCGCCTGCGATGCTATTACTCAGCTCAAAAAGCGCGGCTGCAAGACAATCAAGTTTATGGCAGTTATCGGCGCCCCTGAGGGTGTCGCAAAGGTTGCCGAAACCCATCCCGATGTTACTGTTTTTGTTTCAACGCTCGACCGTTGCTTAAACGAAAACGCCTACATTCTTCCCGGTCTTGGCGACGCGGGCGACCGCCTCTTCGGCACAAAATAATTAAACAAAAAAACACCCTTTGGTTTTCCAAAGGGTGTTTTTTTATGGGTTAGTCATCAAGCGTTGTGTAAACCACGACGCTCATAGGCTTTAGTGTGTCGGTTATTTTGTTGTCAACATTTTCGAAAACCTTATCAGTAGGCGGCAGGGTTGCCGAATCATCGGGCTCGATTTCGCTCGCAACATAGCGGTGGCGATAAAAGTTTTTGCCGAAGCAGGTATTGAACGAAAGGCAAACATCCTGCTCCTTTTGGCTGTAGTTAACAACCGTTATGGTATAGTTTCCGTCGGGCAGCTCGTTTATGTTCATCGCAACCTTTTCGGCGGAATGATTAATTCCCTCATAGGTTTTGGTGCCCTCGCCGCCCGTGTAGCGGCTAACCATTCCCCAAGCGTAGTAGGCGGGGTAGGGGGCATATAGCCCGCGCATCAAATTGGGCATAAGTCCCCAGCGATGCTCGCCATCAAAGAAGGCATCGCCCGTGGTTCGATGGTCGTTGGGCCATTGTTGGTCGAAAAGCGCCCAAAGGAAGGAGCATTTTCCGCCGCCATTCATTAAGGCAACCTGCCCGAGCGAGAGCCAAACGCCGTGCTCTTTTTCATAGCGACCTTTATGGAATGTTCCCGCGAAGGAGTTATATTCATCGTGCCAATATTCGGTTTTGAGCTTTTTGGGGAGAATAGCTATCGCATCGCGCTCATAGTCGAGCCATGTGGTGTAGGCATCGGTGCAAAGCGGTTTGCAACGGAAGGTGTACCATTTTGTTGCCGATTCAAAGCTCGAATCGCCGATAATCTCCTCGCCGTTTTCATCCTTGATAGAAAAATCATCGCAAAGAATCGCCGCGCCATCGGCATAAAGGGGCGAGAGTCCGCCATCATAAAACCAAGTGCGGTCAATCTTTCCGTCGAGGCGGTTGATAATCGAATAAACGCAGGCGTTAAGGCTTTCGTGCTCGCCTGAATTAAATTTGAATTCGAAGCGGCGCCATTCATCGCGTGAGAGCTCGCTTTGCGGAATCTCCATTGTGAAAACGCCGTCCTGCGGTTCGCAGTAGTTCATAAAATAATGATAAAGCGAGCCTTTGCCGAAGGCGCCAAACATAACTCGGCTGTTTTCCTTTGTTGCTGCCGAAATTTTGGATTTAAGCCAAACGCTTGCGGTATAGTTTGTGTTGGGCTTTAGGGTTATTGGCTGTTGAATTTGGGCATAGCCGTGCGGGATTATGATGGATTTTTTGCCCGAATGGATGTCCTCGGGCGGCACTTCGGGGAAGAGAAGATAGTTGTGCATCGAGCCGCCATCGAGAAATTCCTCGCAATGCTTTTCGTTCCAAACCCATTCGTTGAGCCAGGGATGGAAGGCGAGTCCCTCCTGCGGACCGAGGAGTTTTATCTTATCGCGGTAGCCATCGCGAACCAGCTGCTCGTGTGCCGCGCGGGCGCATTGAAGCCAAAGCTCGCGGTAGTCGGCGCCCTCATAGGGAAGCGAGGGGTAGCTTCGCTCGTTGGGCTCGGTGAAGATAAGGAAATATTTAATGTTGGTAAACCCGCGCTTTATAACCAGCTGATAAAATGTATCGCTGACCCATTTGGCGTAGTTTCTAACGGTTGCATCCCAGTCGCCCTCCACCTTTAGGGGGCAAAAGCCCTGCCAATGGTCGCCCTGCAGCTCGCCAACATTCGACCAGCCAACATTTATGGCGATGGTTACGCCCGCTTTTTGCATCTCACTGCACCAGTTATAAAAAGCCTGACAACGCGCATTTTCCCAGTTCCATTCGCCCGTTTCCTTATCCCAAGGATACCAGTTATAATATGTTCGAACAATCTTAACGCGCATATCTCTAACGCGGGAAACTTCGGTTTTTATTTGCTCTTTTGTGTAAACGCGACCTGCATCATCGGGCTGACCCGCGAAGCCATGGTAAACCGCGCCAAGACCCAAAAAGTTTTCCTGCGCAGGGGAATGCATATCGGCGGTAAGAGTTATCATAATATCCCTCTTTTAAACAAGACCTCTCTTTCGAGGGGCCTTGTTTTTTTAATATTAGTCATTCATTGTGGTGTAAACTGCGGCGCTCATGGGCGGGATGGTGTCGATAATGCTATCGCAAACATTTTCGAACACCTTATCGATGCCGGGCAGCGTTGCGGTTTCATCGGGGGTAACAACTGCCGAGTCGGCAAGGTGGCGATAGAATGTGCGGCCGAAGTAGGTGTTGTAGTTGAGGGTAATGTCCTCGGCGGTATCGCCGTAGTTTACAACGGTTATGGTAAAGTTTCCATCGGGTAATTCGTTGATGTTCATTTCAACCTTTTTGTCCGAATGGTTGATACCCGTGTAGCACTTGGTGCCCTCGCCGCCGGTATAGCGGGAAATCATTCCCCAATAATAGTAGGAATGATAGGGAACGGTTGCGGGGATATCGGTGCGGCGAAGGTTGGGCATAAGTCCGTGGCGGTGGTCGCCATCGTAGAAGCCGTCGCCTGCGCACAGGTGGTTATCGTTATGGTCGTTGGGCCACTGCTGGTCAAAGAGTGTCCACATAAGCGAGGCTTGCTGACCGCAGTTCATCATAGCAACGGTGCCGAGGGCGAGATAAATGCCGTGAAGCTTATGGTCGCGGTGAATAAAGGGGTTGTGGGAGTTGTATTCATCGTGCCAATAGTTGCGTTTGAGCTTTTCGGGGAGTGCACGGATAGCATCTCTTTCATAGTTGCACCAGCGGATATAGGCATCGTTTCCGATTGCTCTAACTTGGAGGCCATACCAGTAGTTGACGGTCTCAAAGCCAGGGTCCATCAAAAGCTCCTTTTCGCTTCCCTTCTCGCGGAGCGAACAGTCATCAACTATAATTGCAGCACCCTCGTTGAAAATGGTGGTTTCTACGGGGTCAAGCCAATAGGCGTTTTTAACTCCGTCGGCGCGGCGAATTTGAGACCAAATTGCAATTTGCAGCTTTTCGTGGTCGCCCGAGTTAAAGCTAAATTCAAACCTCTTCCACTCTTTTGTGAGCTCCTTTGCGGGGATTGTGAATTTGAAATCAGCATCCGAAATAAAGCTGTAATCGCGGAAATAGCGGTAGAAGCTGCCTTTAGAGCAGGCGCCCAAAACAACCGCGCTATCCTCGGTTACCTCGGTGGCAAAGTTCTCGCGGAGCCATACCGAGAGGGTGTAATCGGTGTTTTTCTTGAGGTTTACAACCTGCTGGATGGTTGCATCATCGCGCGCCATAACAATGGATTGGTTTCCGCTGTGATAAAGCGAGGGGTCCTCGATTACCTTCTCAAGATAGCTGTGAAGGCTTCCGCCGTCGAGGAAATCGGCGCAGTCCATCTCGTGGAAAGCCCATTCGGTCATCCAAGGATGATAGTTGATGCCCTCCTGCGGACCAATAAGCTTAATGCCATCGCGGTAGCCATCGCGAACCAACTGCTCGTGTGCGGCGCGAGCGCATTGATACCAAAGATGGCGATAGTCGGCACCCTCATAGGGGAGGGTCGGATAGCTTCGCTCGTTGGGCTCGGTGAAGAGCAGGAAATATTTAACATTGGTAAAGCCGCGCTTAACAACTAATTGATAATAGGTTTCGCTAACCCATTTTGCATAGTTTTGAACGGTTGCATCCCAGTCGCCCTCAACCTTATAGGGGCAGGGACCCTGCCAATGGTCGCCCTGCAACTCGCCAACATTGGAATAGCCTGTGTTGAGCGCAACCGAAATGTTTGCATCCTTCATTCGCTGCAGCCAGCGATAGAATGCCTGACAACGCTCGTTGTCCCAATCCCAAACTCCGCGCTCGAAGTCATAGGCATACCAAGTGTAGAATGTGCGGGCAATTTTAAGGCGCATATCGGCAGCGCGCTTTGCCTCTAAAATGCACTGCTCTTCCGTGTAAACGCGGCCGCATTCATCGGGCTGACCTGCGTGTCCGTGGTAAACGGCGCCGAGACCTAAAAAGTTTTCCTGCACGGGAGTGTGCATATCCGCGGTAAGCTTAATCATAATAAATACCTCTAAATATTAATCGTTAAGGGTGGTATAAACCGCAACGCTCATGGGCGGGAGTGTATCGATTATGGTATCGGAAACATTCTTGAACACCTTGTCGATTCCCGGCAATGTTGCGCTCTCATCGGGAACGATGGTTGCGCTGTCATAAAGATGGCGGTTAAAATCGCGACCGAAGCAGGTGTTGTATTTAAGGGCAATCTCCTGCTCGGTTTTGCCGTAGTTAACAACCGTTATGGTATAGTTGCCGTCGGGCAGCGCGTTAACATTCATGGCAACCTTTTCCTCGGAATAGTTAATTCCCTCGTAGCACTTGGTGCCCTCGCCGCCCGTATAGCGGGAAACAAGACCCCAAGAATAATAGGTGGGGTGGGGAACTATGGTTTTATTAAGCACGGGGGCAATGCCGTGGATATGAACGCCATCCTCAAAGGCATCGGGCGAGTTTGTGTGGTTGTTGGGCCACTGTTGGTCGAAAAGGGTCCACATAAAGGAGCATTTTCCGCCGCCGTTCATTTGAGCTACCTGACCGAGCGACATATAAACGCCGTGTTCGGGGTCACTCTTTTCATCAAAGGTAACATTGTATTCATCGTGCCAATATTCGCTCTTTAGGTGCTGCGGGAGAACGCGGATAGCATCCTTCTCCATGCCGAGCCAGTTTTCATAGGCATCGGTGCAAAGATATCTGCCCCAAAGCACATACCAATGGTTGCAGCATTCGAAGCTGGTGTCCTTAAGCATCTCCTTGCCTGTTGCGGTTTCAAATAGGTTAAAGTCATCGCAGTAGAGCGAGAGTCCGTTTGCAAGCAGGAAGGGAAGACCGTTCCAAAGGCTGTCTTTTACGCCGTCGGCGCGCTTCATATTAGAGAAAAGACCTGCGGTTAAGGCTTCGTGGTCGCCCGAGTTAAAGGTGAATTCAAACTTTTTCCAGTCTTCTTCTATTTCGTTTGCGGGAATGGTCATGGTAAATACGGAGTCTCTCGGCTCGCAGTAGTGGGTGAAATAGTGCCAGAAAGAGCCCTCCGAGAAGAGACCGAACACAACCGAGGAATCCTCTGAAACGGGAATGTTTTTCTTGGATTTAACCCAAACCGATACGGTGTAATCGGTGTTCTTTTTAAGCATAACATCCTGCTGCATGCGAGCTCCCGCAAAGGGGAAGATTACCGATTTCGAGCCCGAGTGAACATCGGTTTTCGGGCGGTCGGCAAACTGAAGATAGTTGTGCATCGAAATGCCATCAAGCCAATCGCCGCAGCCCATAGAGAGCGCCCATTCGGTAAACCATGCGCGGTTTGCCTGACCCTCCTGCGGACCGAGGAGCTTAATCTTGTCGCGAAGTCCGTTACGAACAAGGGTGTCGTGTGCAGCCTTGGCGGATTTATACCAGCTTTCGCGGTAGTTTTTTCTAACCTCTTCGTTCGGGAATTCCTTTAAGGGGCATTCGTTCGGCTCGGTGAAGAGCGCGAAATATTTGACATTGTCAAAGCCGCGCTTTACGATGATTTCCTCGACATTTGCCGAAACCCAGTCGGCATAATTTTGAATGGTCTTGTCCCAATCGCCCTCAACATAGAAGGGGCAGGGGCCTGCGTGGTAGTTGCCCATAAGGTCGCCGATGTTCCACCAGCCGGTGTTGAGAACAACGGTTATGCCCGCTTTTTTCATTCTCTCGAGCCACTTATAAACAACGGTCATGCGCTCGTTGTCCCAGTCCCAGGTGTTTGTATCTTTATCCCAGGCATACCAAGAATAATATCCGCGAACAACCTTAACGCGCAAATATGCGGCTCGAGCAGCTTCCATTTCACACTGCTCCTCGGTGTAAACACGGCCCGCATCGTCAGGCATTCCTGCAAACGGGTGGTAAATGGCGCCAAGGCCTAAATAATTTTCTTGAACGGGTGAGTTCATATCGGCTTTTAAAGTAATCATAGTAATTACCTCCTTTGTGGGCAGTATAGCATCGGCTAAAAAATAAGTAAATGCACATAACAAAACTTTTTGCACAAAACGAAACTTTTTTGCACTTTTTTTGCACTTTTGACTAATTTTTTCGCACAAATAAAAACAGCCACCCCAAGAAACTTAAAAACGCGCGCCATCTTCGGTTTCAATAAAATATAAGGAAAAAGGGCGGCATAACTTAATAAAAAAAGAAAATCAAGGAAATGTGAAATAACGCTTGTATAACACCAAGATATGTGATACAATAGTCGAGCTATAACAATATATTGTGTTTAAGGAGGGAAAATATGGTTATTCACGGACTCCAAAAAATGACGGTGCTGGATTTCCCCGGCAAAATAGCCTGCACGGTGTTCACCGCGGGCTGCAATCTTCGTTGCCCGTTTTGTCACAATGCGCGCTTGGTTACCGAAACGGAAGCCGAGGACCGAATAGCGGAAGAGGAGGTCCTTTCCTATATATATAAAAGGAAGGGGATGCTCGATGGCGTTTGCATAACCGGCGGCGAGCCGCTTTTACAACCCGATATTAGAGAGTTTTTAGAAAAAATTCGTGAAACCGGGCTGCTCATAAAGCTCGACACCAACGGTTGCTATCCCGAAAAGCTCCGCGAGCTTATCGATGCGGGACTCCTCGATTATGTTGCTATGGATATTAAGAACAGCAAAGAGGAATATGGAAAAACGATTGGCATTGATAATTTTTCAACCGAGAATATCGAGAAAAGCGTTGGAATACTAAAAGAGGGCAAGGTTGATTATGAGTTCAGAACAACCGTTGTCAAAGAACTCCACACAAAGGAAGGTCTTATGGATGCGGCGCGTTGGATTGCCCCTGCAAAACGCTGGTTTTTGCAAAGCTTTGTTGATTCGGGCGACCTCATTGAGGGCGGTTTTTCAGCCCATTCCAAGGACTTTATGAAAGAGTTACAACAAAATTTGTCGCAAATTGTTGAAAATGTAGAATTGCGAGGAATATGAACACAAGATATAGTTTTGTAACTTGACACCCAACACAGTATATGGTATTATGTGTGAGCACGAAAAACATAGAAAAGAGAGGGACAAAATATGTATGAAGTTGTAAAAAGAGACGGAAAGGTAGTAGAATTTGACCTTCCGAAAATCAGCGCCGCTATTGAAAAGGCATTCGATGCTTGCGAGCGCGAGTATAACCGCGATATTATTGATTTCCTTGCACTTAAGGTAACTGCTGAATATGAGCCGTTAATTGAAAATGGCCAAATCGCAGTTGAAAAAATTCAGGATAGCGTTGAAACCGTTCTTATTAAGGCGGGTTATGATGATGTTGCCAAGGCATACATTCTTTATCGTAAGCAGCGCGAGAAGATTAGAAACATTAAGGGAACCTTCCTTGATTATAAGGAGATTGTTAACAGCTATGTTAACATCACCGACTGGCGCGTTAAGGAAAACTCCACCGTTACCTATTCGGTAGGCGGTCTTATCCTTTCCAACTCGGGCGCCATAACCGCCAACTATTGGCTTTCCGAAATCTATGATGAGGAAATCGCAGCAGCTCATCGCAACGGCGATATGCACCTGCATGACCTCTCGATGCTCACAGGTTACTGCGCAGGTTGGTCCTTAAAGCAGTTAATTCAAGAGGGTCTCGGCGGCGTTTCGGGCAAGATTACCTCGGCTCCCGCAAGCCATCTTGCAACCCTTTGCAACCAGATGGTTAACTTCCTCGGCATCATGCAAAACGAATGGGCAGGCGCTCAGGCATTCTCCTCGTTCGATACCTATCTTGCTCCCTTTGTTAAGGTTGATAACCTTTCTTATGACCAGGTTAAGAAGTGCATTGAGTCCTTTGTTTACGGTGTTAACACTCCGTCGCGCTGGGGAACTCAGGCACCCTTCTCCAACATCACCCTTGACTGGACCGTTCCTAACGACCTTGCTGAACTCAACGCTATCGTTGGCGGCAAGGAGATGGACTTCAAGTATAAGGATTGCAAAGCCGAGATGGATATGATAAACAAGGCGTTTATCGAGATTATGATTGAAGGCGATGCCAACGGCCGCGGCTTCCAGTATCCCATCCCGACCTATTCCATCACCCGCGATTTCGATTGGTCCGAAACCGAGAACAACAAGCTTCTCTTCGAGATGACCGCGAAATACGGCACCCCCTATTTCTCCAACTATATCAACAGCGATATGGAGCCCAGCGATGTTCGTTCCATGTGCTGCCGTTTGCGTCTTGACCTTCGCGAGCTTCGCAAAAAGTCGGGCGGCTTCTTCGGAAGCGGCGAGAGCACCGGTTCTGTTGGCGTTGTAACCATCAATATGCCCAGAATCGCATATCTCTCCAAGACCCCCGAGGAGTTCTATGCTCGTCTTGACAAGCTTATGGATATTGCCGCTCGTTCGCTTAAGATTAAGAGAACAGTTATCACCAAGCTTCTTGATGAAGGCCTCTATCCCTACACCAAGCGTTACCTCGGCACCTTCGCAAACCACTTCTCGACCATCGGTCTTGTTGGTATGAACGAGGTTGGCCTTAACGCTGCTTGGCTCGGCAAGGATATGACCAATAAGGAAACCCAGGAGTTCTCCAAGGAAGTTCTCAACCATATGCGCGAGCGCCTCTCGGATTATCAGGAGCTCTATGGCGACCTTTATAACCTCGAAGCAACCCCCGCTGAATCGACCTCTTATCGTCTTGCAAAGCACGACCGTAAGCACTATCCCGACATCAAGACTGCAGGCGGCGAGGATGCAACACCCTACTACACCAACTCTTCTCATCTTCCCGTTGGTTACACCGAGGATGTTTTCACTGCTCTTGAGATGCAGGATGACCTCCACACTCTCTACACCTCGGGAACCGTTTTCCATGCCTTCCTTGGCGAGCGTTTGCCCGATTGGAAGGTAACCGCAAACCTTGTTCGCAAGATTGCTGAAAACTATAAGCTTCCTTATTATTCCATCAGCCCGACCTACTCGGTATGTAAGAACCATGGTTACATCGCAGGCGAGGAATATAAGTGCCCCGATTGCGGAACCACTACCGAGGTTTATAGCCGTATTACAGGTTACTATCGCCCCGTTCAAAACTGGAACGATGGTAAGAGCCAGAAATACAAGGACCGCAAGGTTTATGATGTTGCAAAATCCAAGTTAACCAAGAGCCATGCAAGAGAAGCTGCTTGTGCTTGCTGCGAGAAGGAAGCTCCTGCTGCAGTAGCAACCGCTATGCTTTTCACAACCGCAACCTGCCCCAACTGCAAGATAGCTTGCGCTCTTCTTGATAAGGCTGGCGTTAAGTATGACAAGATTTTGGCTAACGAAAATGCCGAGCTCGTTGAGGCATATGGCATCAAGCAGGCTCCCACCCTTATCGTACCCGATGGCGACGGCGTTTTGAAACTCACCGGCGTTTCGGATATTAAGAAATATTTGGGACAGTAATCATGACTGATATTATAGTAATTGGCGGGGGCCCCGCAGGACTTACTGCGGCGCTCTACGCCCTTAGAGCAAACAAAACTGTTTTAGTTATAGAAAAGGCTACCTTCGGCGGACAAATAACCTATTCGCCGATGGTAGAAAACTATCCCGGTTTTATTTCGGCAAGCGGAAACGAAATTGCCGAAAAACTGGTTGAGCAGGTTTTGGCGCAGGGCGCCGAAATCGAAATGGACACGGTGCTTGAAATTCGCGATGGCGAGGTTAAAACCGTTGTAACCGAGGGCGGAGAGTTCGAAGCCAAGGCGGTTATAATTGCAACCGGCGCCAAGCATCGCCTTTTAGGCGTTGCGGGCGAGCAGGAGCTTATCGGAAACGGAATCTCTTTTTGCGCAGTTTGCGATGGCGCATTCTATAACGGCCGCGAGGTTGTTGTGGTTGGCGGCGGCAACTCGGCGCTTCAGGAGGCGCTTCTCCTTTGCGAGAACGCATCCAAGGTAACCGTTGTTCAAAACCTGCCCTATCTTACGGGCGAGCAAAGACTCCAAGACCGCCTCTATTCCAACGAAAAAGCCAATGTGATTTTAGGCGCAAAGGTTTGCGAATTTTTAGGCGAAGGCGAGCTGACAGGAGTTAAAATCGCCGATGAAGAAGGCAACGAAACCGTTATTCCCGCCGAAGGCGCTTTCGTAGCGATTGGACTTGTTCCCCAAAACGAAGCATTCGCCAATGTTTTGCCGCTTGATAGCTATGGCTATGCCGATGTTGATGAAGCCTGCAAAACGGGCAAGAGCGGAATCTATGTGGCAGGAGATTGCCGCAAGAAGGGCGTTCGTCAGGTAACCACCGCGGTTGCCGATGGCGCAGTTGCGGCGCTTGCAGCCTGCAACTATATCGATGAAAAATAGATAAAAAAACAAACCCCTCGGAAAACCGAGGGGTTTAATTTTTTTGCTTATTTAGAATATTTGTAGAGATTCTTAACGCTGAAACGCTTGGTAGCACTGCCATCAACCTTAACGGTGAGGGTGTTCATATATTCATCCATAGCCTTTTCAAACTCGTCGCCCTTTAAGAGGAACATAACAACGGTGTTAAGATTTTCGGTCCAATATTCATCGCTCATCATATCGCCTGCGATGAGGAGGGTTATCTTTTTCTTTTCGGTATCGTCGATAAGCTTGATTTCGCCCTTTTTCATAGCCTTAACGGTTTTGAAGTGGTCGCTTGCATAATCGGTGTCTTCATCGCCCAAGAGGGTTGCATATGCATCCTTCGGCTCTAAAACCTTTTCGGGTTCGGAGGAGGTTGTTGCGGAAGAAACATCCGAAGAAGAGGGGTTCGAGGAAACATTCGAGGAAGAGGAGGGCTTGGAAGAAGAGGTGTCCTTTATCTCGTAGTATTCGTTATAGATGGTTTCGAACTTTGCGCCCTTCTTAAGACGGGAATAATAGCCTTCGAACTTTTCTCTAATCTTCTTGGCTTCGTCATCCTTCTTGGAGGAGAGGTCAACCTCGATAACATTAGCGATGGTGAAGTTTTCATCCATAGCCTTTAAAATGTCGGCCTTGGCAATTTCCTTTTCGCCCTTCTCGCCATAGAGGAACTCGAAGTAAGCGTTGGAATAGAGGGGATAAATGTTTGCGTTTTTGAAGGTTTCATAGCCTACGCCGTTGGGCTCATAAAGTGCCTGATAACCGTAATACGACCAATAATACATTGCGTTGTATTCAGCGTTTTCGATATCGGTGTCCTTAAGTTTGATATCGTTTTGCAAGCACTTCATTTTATAAGCGGCATATTCAACCAAGATTTCCTTTGCGCGATCGCGAACCCAAGTGGTGTAGGATTTCTTATCGATCTTTGCGGCATAAAGGTCCTTCTCGGTCATCTTCGAGGTGTCAACCTTGTCCTTGGTCCACTGTTCTTGAACCTTCGAGGAAGCCTCGCTGTCAGCGGTCATAAGAGCGAAGAGATAGGTTGCAGATGTGAACTGTTCGGATAATTCGCCATCCTTAACAGTAACGGCAATTTCGCCTTTTTTATGGCAAGCGGCAAAGGAACAAACCATAACGCTTGCTAAAACAAAAGCGAGGGCTTTTTTAAGGAATTTCATAAATATGTCCTCTTTTCTAATAATCTAAAAGTTATTATATAACAAAACAAACTAAAAGTCCAGCACTAATTATTAGGCTCCGCGAGGGTGTCCATAATCTCGCGAAGGGCTGAAACCGCGGTTTGAGTCGGAGCCATTTCGATGGCATAATGCGGGCGTTTTCCGCCGCCCAGCATAAAGCGGAGCGAATATTTTGCCGAGAGTCGCGATGTGACTTCGGGCGAGATGGTGTCGCTATAGAGTCTTATAACGGTGCCGCGTTGCGAAACCTCGGTTATTCCGTTTTGGAATGCGCGGCTGCGAAGCAACGCGATTTCGCAAAGGCCTAAAACCGCCCGAGGAGGCTCGCCGAAGCGGTCGCAAAGCTCATCGATAACATCCGAAACATCATCCTCGTTTTTAATTTCGGCAATTCGGCGATAGATGCCGAGGCGCTGACTCAAAAGCGGGATATAGCTTTCGGGAATATGAGCCGAAATCGAAAGGTCGATAACGCAGTTGTTTTCGCTTTCTGCCTCCTCGCCCTTTTCTTCCTTGATGGCGTTTTGCAGGAGGCTAACATACATATCATAGCCAACCGCCTCGAGGTGACCGTGCTGCTCGCCGCCTAAAATGCTGCCCGCGCCTCTGATTTCAAGGTCGCGCATGGCAATCTTAAAGCCCGAGCCGAATTCGGTGTATTCGCGGATGGCATCAAGCCGCTTTTCGGCAATTTCCGAAAGCGCCTTGCCGGGGCGGAAACAAAAATATGCATAAGCGCGGCGTGGAGAGCGACCGACTCGACCGCGAAGCTGATGCAGCTCCGAGAGTCCCATTCGGTCGGCATCCTCGATAATGAGCGTGTTGGCGTTGGGAACATCAACGCCGGTTTCGATAATCGTTGTGCAAACCAGGATATCGATTTCGTGCTCAATAAGCTGCTTCCAAACGCGCGAGAGGCTTTCTTCATCCATCTTGCCGTGGGCGATGCCGATGTTTGCATCGGGCAGCTGTGCTTTGAGTCGCGCAGCGCAGGCGGTTATGCTCTCAACTCGGTTGTGGAGATAATAAACCTGACCTCCGCGGCGAAGCTCGCGATGAATCGCATCGAGCAAAAGGCCGTTTTGCTGCTCGATAACATAGGTTTGAACGGGCTGGCGGTCTTCGGGCGCCTCATCAATGGAGGACATATCCCTAAGCCCCGACATCGCCATATTAAGGGTTCGCGGAATGGGGGTTGCGGAAAGGGTTAGAACATCAACCGAGGGATAAAGCTCCTTTAGTTTTTCCTTTTGGGCAACGCCGAAGCGGTGCTCCTCATCGATAATAATGAGGCCTAAATCGCGGAACTTAACATCGCTGGAAATAATCCTGTGGGTGCCAATAACCATATCAACATTGCCGCGGCGGAGACCCTCGATGGTCTTTTGCTGCGCCGATTTCGAAACAAAGCGGGATAAAAGCCTTGTTTCAAGCGGGAAGTCGCCGAAGCGTTTTAAAACGGTGTTATAATGCTGCCAGGCGAGAATGGTTGTTGGCGCCATCAGCGCGCATTGTTTGCCCTCCGAAACGCATTTAAATGCGGCGCGCAGCGCAACCTCGGTCTTGCCAAAGCCAACATCGCCGCAAAGCAATCGGTCCATCGGAACGGCGCGCTCCATATCATCCTTAATTTCGTTTATGCAGCGCAGCTGGTCATCGGTTTCCTCGAACTCAAAGCGGCGCTCAAAATCCGATTGAATATCGGTGTCCTGCGAGAAAGCGTGACCCTTTATTTCAAGGCGCTTGGCATAAAGCGCGGTCAGCTGCTTTGCCATATCCTTAACTGCGGCGCGAACGCGGGTTTTGGTTTTTTGCCATTCGCTTCCGCCCAGTTTATTGAGGCGAATTCCCTCATCGCCTCCGATATATTTTGAAACGAGGTCGAGCTGGGTAACGGGAACATAAAGCACATCGCCCTTGGCATAAAAAATCTTTAGATAATCCTTTATGATGCCATCGTTTTCGATTTTATGAATGCCCGAAAACTGACCTATTCCGTGAACCGCGTGAACAACGAATTCGCCGCCCTTGAGTTCATCGAGAGAGTTTATGTTGCCCGCTTTGTAGCGGTGGGTCTTTTTGCGGTGTTTTAAAATATCGCTATGAGTGATAAGCGAGAATTTAGCGCGGGGAATGGAAATGCCCGCCGAAAGCCCGCCAACCGTAACGATTATGCCGCGGGGATTTTCGGTTAGATTTTCAATATATGTTGCGGCTTTGCCGTTTTGGTTCAGCTCTTCGGCTAAAAGCTTTGCTGCCTTTTCGCCGCCCGCGAGAATAACGGTGTTTTCGCTTAAATCCTCGATTAAAAGCTCGAGTCCGCCGCGCCAAGGGGGCAGCTGCTTCATCTCAAAGGGAATAAGCTCTTTAAGCGCAAAGGGATAGCCGCTGCGGGTGAAGTTTTCTAAAATAACGGAGCCGCGCTTTTCGGCTTCCATCCAAAATTCGGCGCGGGATAGATAGGAGAGGCTGTTATGAACGGAGCTATCGTTTTCGATTCGGCGCTTTATATCCTCGCTTTTGATTGTTATGAGCGCGTCGCTTCGGTCGTTTATTCCTGCGCTGTCGCAAACGAATAAAACGGCATCCTCGAGGTAGTCGAAGGCGGTGTAGCGGCGGTCGTATAAAAGGGGAAGATAGCGGTCGAACTGCGAAAAGGTTCCGCCCAAAAGAGCGGCTTTATCCTGCTCTAACAGGGCTTTTTTGTTTTCGGTTTTTGCCTTTTTCAGTTGCTTTTCGATAACCGCCAAAAGCTCTTCCTCGCCCGCGAGAACCTCGCGCGCAGGAGAGATGAAAATTTCTTTTAAAGTGTCGCCGCGGCGCTGCGACTCTATATCAAAATAGGAAATGGAATCGATTTCATCGCCCCAAAACTCGATTCGAACGGGTTGCGCGAGCCCTGTTGGGAAAACATCGAATATTCCGCCGCGCAGGGCAAACTGCGCCGTTCCGTCAACCTGACCTTGGCGGGTGTATCCCGCGCAAACCAGCCTTGCGGCGAGCTCCTCGGGGGTTATGAGTTCGCCCGAGCGAAGGGTGAAGGTTGCAGCCTTCAGGCGATGCATCGGGCAGGTGAAGAGCGAAAAGCTCTCGAGAGAGCCAACACAAACGGGTAAGACCCCGTCTGCAAGAGCAGACAGGGTGTATAAGCGTTTATGTTCCCACTCTTTTGAGCCGAGCGCGCCCGCATCCTCGAGCAAATCTCTTGCCGGCAAAAGCGAGCCTTCAAGCCCTAATGCGAGAAGGTCCTCGAGCAGTTTGTTGGCCTCGGATTCATCGGGGCAAACAACGGCGGCGCGCCTGCCGCTCTCGATAACCGCCGCGATAATAGCGGCGCGGGGAGCAGGTGGCAGCCCCGTGCAAACCGCGGGGAGGAAGCCTTTTTCAATCGAGTGGAGAAGTTTTTTGCAGTCCTCGGTTTCGGAAATAACCGAACTCAAAAAATGCATAGCAGCTCCTTATTTGTTGCTGAATTTATTCATAGCGCTGTCGATGCCCTCGCGAACGAAGCAAACTGCGGCATCGGCGGCGTTTTGGACGGAGGTTTTCATTAAAACTGCATCCTCGCCCTTGAAAGAGCCGAGGACCCAATCCTTGAGGTCATAATCGGGATGAGGCTTGGCACCAACGCCAACCTTGATGCGAGGGAAGGAGTTTTTTCCCGAAAGATAGATAATGTTTTTCAAGCCGTTATGTCCGCCATCCGAGCCGTTTCGCTTGATGCGAATTTTGCCGGGCGGCAGCGAAATGTCATCAAAAATGATGAGCGCTTGTTCGGGAGTCAGCTTATAAAACGAGAGCGCCTCAACGAGCGCCTGACCCGAATTGTTCATATAGGTTTGAGGTTTTAAAAGCAAAACGCGACTGTCGCCTATTCGGCATTCGCCGATAAGCGATTTGAATTTAATCTTCTTTATCTCGCAGGAATGCATCTCGGCCAAACGGTCGAGCACCATAAAGCCTGCGTTATGTCGGGTTGTTTCGTATTCTCTTCCGGGGTTACCGAGACCCGCGATTATAAAATCATAGGAAGAGCCGAAATCTTTTTTGTTTCGCTTTAAAAACATATAAACACCTCGCGAATTAAATATTATCACAATAAAAATAAATATTCAACAGAAAACTTGACAAACTCTATCGCTAAGGTTATTATATAACTGTTAAAACGCTGACGGGAACAGTAGCATTTTGCCGTTTGCGCCAAGAGAGGGAAGGTCGTCGGCTGCAAGCCATCCCGCGCAACAAAAATGTGAAAACCACCCCCGAGTGCCCTGCGAACAGGGTCGTTAATCCGCGTTAAGGATTCTAAAGAGGCAGGGCAACCTGCAATCCGGGTGGAACCGTGGAGTATTTGCTTCATCCCAGAATATGGGATGGGGTTTATTTTTTTATTCGGAGGAAAAATTATGGTTAAGGTAACATTAAAGGGCGGAGTAGTTCGCGAATATGAAAACGGAGTTTTCGGATGGGAGATTGCCGCAAGCATCGGCGCAGGTCTTGCCAAGGCCGCTTGCGCTATCAAGGTTAACGGCGAACCCTGCGACCTTCGCACCGCAATAAACGAGGATTGCGAGCTCGAAATTTTAACCTTTGAGGATGAATATGGCCGCGCCGCCTATCGCCACACAACAAGCCACATTTTGGCTCAGGCAGTTAAGCGCCTTTATCCCGATGTTAAGCTTGCGATTGGTCCTTCGGTTGAGAACGGATTTTATTATGACTTTGATTCGGCGGTTATGTTCACTCCCGAAATGCTCGCCGACATCGAGGATGAGATGCGCAATGTAATCAAGGAGGATATCTACCTTGAGAAGACTATAGTTTCCCGCGAGGAGGCAATCGAGCTCTTCACCGAGCGCGATGAGCCCTATAAGCTTGAGCTTATCCGCGATTTGCCTGCTGATGCCGAGATTAGCCTTTATAAGCAGGGCGATTTCTTCGACCTTTGCGCAGGCCCGCACCTTCTCTCGACAGGCAAGGTTAAGGCAGTTAAGCTGACCTCCTGCACAGGCGCATATTGGCGCGGCGATTCCAACAACAAAATGCTTCAGCGCGTTTATGGAACCGCATTCCCCAAGCAAAGCGAGCTTGATGCCCATCTAGAAGCAATCGAGGAGGCTAAAAAGCGCGACCATAACAAGCTCGGTCGCGAGCTCGAGCTCTTCACAACCAGCGACCTAATCGGTCAGGGACTTCCCATTATGCTTCCGAAGGGCGCCCGCATTATCCAGCTTCTTCAGCGTTTCGTTGAGGATGAGGAGCAGCGCCGCGGCTGGCTTTTAACCAAAACTCCCTTTATGGCAAAGAGCGACCTTTATAAGGTTTCGGGCCACTGGGACCATTACCTTGACGGTATGTTTGTGTTGGGTGACCCGCAGGATGAGGAGAAGGAGTGCTTCGCTCTTCGTCCCATGCCCTGCCCCTTCCAGTATCAGGCATATTTAAACCGTCCCCGTTCCTATCGCGATTTGCCGCTTCGCTATAACGAAACCTCAACCCTCTTCCGCAACGAGGCAAGCGGCGAGATGCATGGCCTTATTCGTGTTCGCCAGTTCACCATTTCCGAGGGTCACTTAATGTGCACCCCCGAGCAGCTCGAGGATGAATTCCGCGGCTGTCTTGAGCTTGCTATTTATATGCTCAAGACATTGGGTCTTTATGAGGATGTAAGCTATCGCTTCTCCCAGTGGGATCCCGCCGACCGCGATAAGTATATCGGCACCGATGAGCAATGGGAAGAGGCCCAGGGTATTATGGGCAAGATTCTCGACAACCTTGAGATTCCCTATAAGGTTGGTGTTGGCGAGGCCGCATTCTATGGTCCCAAGCTCGACATTCAGATTAAGAATGTTCACGGCAAGGAGGACACCCTCATTACCATTCAGGTTGACCAGCTTCTTGCTGAAAAGTTCGGCATGGAATACACCGCTGCCGACGGCACCAAGAAGAACCCCTATATCATTCATAGAACCTCTATCGGCTGCTATGAGCGCACACTCGCTCTTCTCATCGAGAAGTATGCAGGCGCATTCCCGACATGGCTTGCCCCCGTTCAGGTTAAGCTTTTGCCGATAGCCGATCGTCACCATGAATATATGAACGCCGTTAAGGAGCGTTTAGAGCGCGCAGGTCTTCGCGTTGAACTTGACGACCGCAACGAAAAGATAGGCTTCAAGATTCGCGAAGCCCAGCTTGCCAAGATTCCTTATATGCTCGTAGCGGGCGATAAGGAGGCCGAAGCGGGAACGCTTTCGGTTCGCAAGCGCGGCGGCATTGATTTAGGCAGCCAGAGCGTTGATGAATTCCTCGCCTTTGTTTTAAAGGAAGTTGCCGAAAAAACCATAAACTAATTTTAAAACCCCCAAGGAAACTTGGGGGTTTTGTAATATAAAAACGCCCTCACTCATAAAGTTAATTAAAGGCTTTATAGGAGTTGAGGATATGAATGTCCACACAAACGACCGCGCGCGACTTTTAGGCAACTATATAGTTGAAACGGGAGCAACCGTGCGGGCTGCGGCGGCTCGGTTTAACATCAGCAAATCCACCGTTCATAAGGATGTAACTGCGGGTTTGTCGCGCGAATACCCATCCCTTTATATAGAGGTTAAAAAGGTGCTCGAGCAAAACAAAAGTGAGCGCCATATCCGCGGCGGAATGGCAACCCGCAAAAAGTATAAGGGGATATGATTGACAAGAAAAGGAAAAAATGATAAAATGCTTTGGTCGTAAGACTGAAGATTCTTCCGACTGCCTTGGCAGTCGGGGTTTTTTTGGAGAAAGTATGTGGAATTTTAAATTTATATCAACGAGCGTTCTTTTGGGCGCGGGACTCGCGATGGATGCCTTTTCGGTTTCGCTTGTCAGCGGTCTTTGCGAGCCTAAAATGAAAAAAAGAAGGATGCTTTTAATCGTTAGCATCTTCTCGTTCTTCCAGTTTTTTATGCCGATGGTTGGCTATATATGTGTTCATAGCCTTGCCAGTCAATTCGCGCAGTTCCAAAAGTTCATTCCCTATATTGCGCTGGCACTTTTGCTCTTTATAGGAATTAATATGTTGCTCGAGGGGCTGAAAACGAATGAGGGCGCAACCTGCCCCCTGAAGCCTGCCTCCTTCGGAACGCTGATTTTGCAGGGAATCGCAACCTCGATTGATGCCTTATCGGTTGGGTTCACTATCAGCGAATATAAACCCAACGAAGCCTTGGTTTGCGGTCTTATCATCGCGGCTGCAACCTTCCTTATTTGCACCGCGGGCGTGCTTATAGGCAAACGCTTCGGAACCAAGATTGCGGGAAAGGCGAGCATTTTAGGCGGCGTTATCTTAATCGGAATCGGACTTGAAATTTTTATAACAGGCGTATTTTTCTAACAAAAAAAGACCTCCAAACGGAGGTCTTTTTATTATTCATCAAGCTTAAGAACTGCCATAAATGCTTCCTGCGGAACCTCAACGGAGCCGAGCTTGCGCATTCGCTTTTTGCCTTCCTTTTGCTTCTCAAGCAGCTTCTTTTTGCGGGTTATATCGCCGCCGTAGCACTTGGCAAGAACATCCTTGCGCATCGCTTTAACGGTTTCGCGGGCGATAATCTTGCCGCCAACGGCAACCTGAACGGGAACCTCGAAGAGCTGGCGCGGGATGAATTCCTTTAGCTTTTCGGCGATTTTTCTTGCGCGGGTGTAGGCATCATCGGCAAAAACGATGAAGGAAAGCGCATCAACAACATCGCCCGCAAGCATAACATCGAGCTTAACGAGCTTGGATTCTTTATAGCCCTTGGGCTCATAGTCATAGCTGGCATATCCGCGGGTTCGAGATTTTAGGGCATCGAAGAAATCATAGATGATATCGCCCATCGGCATCTCATAGTGAATATCAACGCGGTCGCCCATATATTGCATATCCTTATAATCGCCGCGGCGCTCCTGACAAAGCTCCATTATGGTGCCGACATATTCGCTGGGGCTATAGATATGAACATCGGCAATCGGCTCAAGCGAGCGCGCGATGGTTGCGGGGTCGGGGTAGTTAGTCGGGTTATCAACCTCAACGGTTTCGCCGCTGGTCAGCTCGAATTTATAAACAACGCTGGGCGCGGTTGTAACGAGGTCGAGGTTATATTCGCGCTCAAGGCGCTCTTGGATAATCTCCATATGAAGAAGTCCCAAGAAACCGCAGCGGAAACCGAAACCTAAAGCGCCCGAGGTTTCGGGCTCGAAAAGCAGCGAAGCATCGTTAAGCTGGAGCTTTTCAAGCGCCTCGCGCAGGTCGGTGTATTTTGCGCCGTCGGCGGGATAGATACCGCAGAAAACAACGGGGTTAACCTGACGATATCCCGAAAGAGGCTCGCTTGCGGGGGTCTCGGCGGAGGTGATGGTGTCGCCAACGCGGGCATCGCTAACGGTTTTTATCGCGGCGGCAAGATATCCAACCTCGCCTGCCTCCAGTTTATCGCAAGGCTCAAGCGCGGTTGCGCATTTGCGGCCGATTTCAACCGTTAGATATTCGGCACCCGTGTTCATAAGGCGAACCATATCGCCCGAGCGCAGTGTTCCCTCAACAACGCGGAAATAAACAATAACTCCGCGGTAGGGGTCATAATAAGAGTCGAAAATAAGGGCCTTAAGCGGGGCATTACGGTCGCCAACGGGGGCGGGAACATCGGTAACGATGCGCTCAAGCACCTCGCCGATATTTATGCCGCTCTTTGCCGAAACGCGGGGAGCATCCTCGGCGGGAATGCCGATAATGTCCTCAATTTCTTTAACAATTCGGTCAGGGTCGGCGCTCGGAAGGTCGATTTTGTTGATAACGGGCAAAAGCTCAAGTCCGTGGTCAACCGCCAAATAGGTGTTGGCGAGGGTTTGCGCCTCGATTCCCTGCGAGGCATCAACAACCAAAACTGCGCCTTCGCAGGCAGCAAGGCTGCGCGAAACCTCATAGTTAAAGTCAACATGGCCGGGAGTGTCTATTAAGTTAAGCTCATAGCGCTCGCCATCGTTTGCGGTGTAGTAAAGGGTAACGGCGTGGGCTTTAATGGTAATTCCGCGCTCGCGCTCGAGGTCCATGCTGTCAAGAATTTGGTCCTCCATATCGCGGGCTGCAACCGATTCGGTCAATTCCAAGAGTCGGTCGGCAAGGGTTGATTTACCATGGTCTATATGAGCAACAATGCAAAAATTTCTAATTTTGTCAAGCGGAAACGACACATTCATTCTCCTTAAATCTTAAAGGTAAATAAATTATATCAAATTCTTATTATTTATGCAAGAAAAAACCCTCTCGAGCGAGAGGGTTTTATAATCTCTATTTTTCGTTTTCGCGCAAAGAGCCGAGCGCGCCGCCGGGGTGGCGCTTGACATATTCCTGCGGGGTTATGCCAACAGCCTCCTGCAGTAAAACCGAGAGGCACTGCAAAATGAAGGTTTCGGCGAGGATAGAGGCGCGGGGAGCGCGATTGAGCGGACCGCCCTCCTGCTTTACTCCTGCAAAAAGGCTGCAGTCGCAATATTTTGCGAGCCAGGAATCATCGTTGCCTGTAACGGCGATGAGGCGGCAGCCGTTGTTGCGAATTGCCATGGCGGTTGCCTTAAGCTCGGCGGTTTCGCCGCTGTTGGAGATGCAAATAACAACATCTCCCTCGGAGAGCTGACCGCAGGAGCCGTGCACCGCTTCGGTACCGTGGAGGTAGTAGGTGGGGGTGCCGGTTGAGGAAATGAGCGATGCGATATAGTTGGAAACATGGGAGGGCTTTCCGATTCCCGTAATGTGGAGGCGGCCGCCCTGAGCCTTGGATTCCAAAATCAAATCAGCCGCCTTTTGAAGGCGCTCTTTATCAATGTTATCAACGAAATTGTTGAACTCCTCTTTGCTGATTTTAAGGAAATTATCGAGCATAATTTTCATCCTTTCAGAACTTCGAAAAGCGAAGTATCGAAGCCCTTTGAATTCATAAGTTCTAAAACGCGGTCGAGGTAGGGCAGGCTGGTTTGAGCGCCCATTCCCGTAACCGTTATTCCCGCAACGCAGTTGGCGAGCAGGAGAGCATCCTTTATGGGTGCGCCTGCGGCATAGGCGGTGCAAAACGCGCCGATGAAGCTATCGCCCGCGGCGGTGGGGTCTAAAACCTTGCCGCAATCGATAGAGCCGCTGTGGATAACCGTTTCGCCATCGGTGTAGGCGCAGCCGTGCTTGCCGAGAGTTATAATAACATTATCAACGCCCAGGGCGGCAAAGCTCTTGGCAGCGGCCTTGATGCCCTCTTCGCCCTCGGGGGCGATGCCGCAAATATCCTTCGCCTCATGCTCGTTGGGAGCAATAAAGGAAAGGCAGGCGAGAAGCTCTTTCGGAACCTCCGCCGAGGGGGCGGGATTGAGCATAACGGGAACGCCCGCAGCCTTTGCAAGTCGGGCAACCGCGATATTAACCTCGGTTGGGATTTCGTGCTGCAAAATAACCATATCGAAATCGGCTATTTCGGTTTTTAAGTAGTCGGTGTCGGCTTCGGTTAGGGAGAAGTTGGCGCCGGGCACAACGATGATGCGATTTTCGGTGCCCTTTTCGGTTTGCTCAATTTGAACATTGCCAACTGCGGAAGAGATGCCCTCGGTTTTTAAAATATGAGAGGTGTCAACTCCGCTGTCGGCGGCGCTTTTAATGAGCGCGCGACCAAAATCATCATCGCCAACGCGACCAAGCATCGAAACCTTGGCGCCAAGTCTTGCGGCCTGAACGGCTTGGTTAGCGCCCTTGCCGCCTGCGGCGGTTGAGAAAGAGCCGCCGATAACCGTTTCGCCGCGCTCGGCAAAGCGAGGGGTTAAAACGATTAAATCCATAACAAGACTGCCAACAACTAAAATTTTAGGTTGTTTCATAATTCACACCTTATATTATTTCAAGATGGTCAGCATCGGGGAACTCGGGGAAGGTTTCGCTCGGCTTATCCTGATACCAGAAAGCAACCGAGGAAATGTCATCCTGAAGCGGCAGGTAGCGGCCCTGATCGCGCCAGCCGAGAGCCTGAATGGTAACCTTTAAGTCCTCATCAAAATAAATCGGGTCGCAAAGATGCCAGCGATACATCGAGAAACGCTGCTGCGAGGTGTAGAGTCCGTTGGGACGGATAATCTTGGGAACGCCGCAATACATATTGGTGAATTCCTGATATTTTCCGCCGATATCGAAGTTCCAAGAACCGCAGAAATAGTCCTCGGTGCCTGTGCCGCAAATTGTGGGGAATTCGGTGTCGCCGTCCATATAGAACTTGATTTCGCCTTCGCCCCACCAGCCGGTGTTGTTAACGCCCCAGAACATATATGTACCAACATATTGACCCTTGCCCTTAACATTGTCAAGAATGGTGTAAACCTCCTTGTAGGGTAGCGGGTTAACGCGGCGGAACTGGGCATGGAAATAGCCGAGTCCCGGCTCGAGGTCTTCGAGGGTGTAGTCGATTTGATAGTAAAGAACGATGGTTTCGTTATAGATGTTTTCAACAGTAAAGCGAGCCTGGGTGTAGAAAGGCATATCCCAGTAGCAGTTGAAGCCGCGCTTGGGACCAATGCAAACAACCGCCGAGGATAAAGCATCATAGCTTTGATAGTCAGCCGATGCGAAGAAATCGCACATGGGAGCTTCGATAGAGGGCTTCTCGGCTCCGTCCCAATAAGCGCGCAGGATGAGCTTGCGGTTGCGGTTTGCGTTATCGGTTGCCCAAATATGGCGAATGCGACCCTGACCGTGAATGTCGGCGAGGGTGAAGGTTTCGCCCGGTTTTATATGAACGCAGGGGGAGATTTTCCAGCCGATGCCAAGCTCGCGAGCATAGGGAGCGTTAGCGCCTTCGGTTGCCATTCCGCCCTTGCCTTTCTCTCCTGTGAAGTTTTCGGGAGAGATAGAACGGGATTTCGCATTTTTTAACTTTGAAAGGTCATTAAACATTAATAATCCTCCTTAAAAGATTTGTCTTTACTATAAGGTTTATCTATGATAAAATAAATATCATAAATTTGCGATTTATTTAACATTTTTTGGTGTGTTGGTGATTATGGATATAAATACTATCTCTCCCTACATTCGCCGAGCAACCCGCTCGCTGCTGCCCGCAAACACTAAAATCAGGCAGCGAATCATCCTTGATTATGAAATAATTTATCTCGAAAGCGGCAGTATGCGGCTAACTTTTGACGGCGTTGAATACCTTTGCCGCGCGGGCGATTTTATTTTCCTGCGCCCCGGAATTTCGCATAGCATCGAGGTGCTTTCCCGCCCCGTTTCGCAGCCGCATATCCATTTTGATATGCGCTATTCGCAGTCGCAAAGCGAGAAGCGGTTTGTTTGTTTTAAAGACCTGCCCGACCTTACGGATGGGGAAAAAGAGCTAATCCACAGGGATGTTTTGAGCGGATTTTTATCGCCCGTTATCCCTGCGGCGGAGCGCGAAATGATAGAGAGTCTTTATAAAATTATTGATGATTTCAAAAAACGCGATATTGCCTCGCAGCTCGGCGCAAAGGCATTGCTGACCGCGATTATCGGAAAGCTGCTCGCCCGCCTCGGCGAAACCGCAGCTTCGCGAAAATCTGAGCCGCTATCCCAAATGATAAAGCAGTTTATCGAGGGTAATATCAGCGAGAAAATAACCCTCTCGCTGCTTGAAGACCATTTTCATTATAACAAGTTTTATATTGAAAAGCGTTTCCGCGAGGATATGGGAGAGCCCGTTTCGAAATATTATAACCGCCGCCGACTGATTGCCATAAAAGAGTTTTTAGAGTCGGGCGCGAGCGTAACCGAAACGGCACACGACTTCGGTTTTGATTCGATTTACTCTTTTAGCCGCTATTTTAAAAATGCCGAGGGCATTTCGCCAAGTGAATATGCAAAACAAAAAAGCCTTAGCAAAAGCTAAGGCTTTTAATTTTAATCCTCACGGAACTGCAGAGAATAAAGGTGCTTATAGGTGCCGTCGAGAGCAATCAGCTCATCGTGGGTGCCCTCTTCGGTAACCTTACCGTCGGAAATAACCGCGATGCGGTCGGCATTTTTAACGGTTGAAAGGCGATGGGCGACAACAATGGTTGTCCTTCCCTTGCAAAGTTCATCGAGCGATTCTTGAATTAAGATTTCGGTTGTGTTATCAAGCGCGCTGGTTGCCTCATCGAGGATGAGAATTGGCGGGTCTTTCAAGAAAACTCGCGCAATCGAAAGGCGCTGCTTTTGTCCGCCCGAGAGCCTAACTCCGCGCTCGCCGATTTCGGTGTCATAACCGTTTGGCAGCGTCATAATATAATCGTGGATATTTGCTCGCTTTGCGGCGGCAATAACCTCCTCTTCGCTTGCATATGGGTTGCCGTAGAGAATGTTATCGCGCATAGAGGCATTAAAGAGATAAATATCCTGCTGAACAATGCCTATGTTTCGGCGCAGTGTTTCGGCGGCAATGTTTTTGATATCGGTTCCGTCAATGGCAATTTCGCCCTGCTCTACCTTGTAAAAACGGGGAATAAGGTGGCAAATGGTGGTCTTGCCGCCGCCCGAGGGGCCAACAAGGGCAAAGGTTTCGCCCTTCTTTATATCAAGGCTTACATCGTGCAAAACATCGCTTTCCTCGCCGTAGCCATAGGTAACATTTTTAAGCTCAATATGACCGCTCGGGGCAAACTCGGTGAGTGCGCCCTCGATATCCTTTTCGGGCTCGGTGTCCATAATCTCAACAAAACGGCTAAAGCCCGTAACGCCCTCTTGATATTGCTCAATAAACATAATCAGCTGGCGGATGGGGGCAAGGAACATATTGATAGAAACAAAGAAGGCGGAATAATCGGCGAAATCTATCGAACCGTTATAAAGGAAAAGTCCGCCCGCGATTAGAATAACAACATTGAAAACATCGGTAACGAAGCCTGTTGTTGCGTGGAATTTTCCCATCGCATCATAGGCATCGCGGCGAGCCGAAACAAACTCCTCGTTGCCGTTTTGGAATTTCTCGGTTTCGCTTTTTGAGTTGGTGAACGCCTTGGTAACGCGAATGCCCGAAATGCTGTTTTCGAGCGAGGCGTTAATTTTCGCGATAGCCTCGCGGCTTCTTAAAAACGCGGCGCGCATTCGCTTGCGAAGCACCGCCGAAATAAGAACCAACAGCGGAACGCAGGCGAAGATTATAAGGGTTAGCCAAACATTTATGGTGCAAAGATAGCAAAAAGCAACGATAATCGAAATCGAGGAGATGATAACATTTTCGGGACCGTGGTGCGCAAGCTCGCTGACATTCATCAAATCGTTGGTCATGCGCGACATAATCTTGCCCGTTTCATGGTTATCATAAAACGAAAAGGGCAGCTTTTGCAGGTGGCAAAACATCTCTCTTCGCATTTGCGCCTGCATTCTAACGCCCATTATATGACCCTTATACTGGATAAAATAGTTAAGCAGCATTCGAATGATATAGATGAAAAGGAGGGCTATTCCCCAAATAACGATAAGGTCATATTTTTCGTACGGAATAAAATCGTTGAGCATTCGGCGCGTAACGATAGGATAAACTATTCCCGAAAGCGAAACAAGAAGGCTCGCCAGCATATCAAGGATAAATATTTTTATGTGCGGCTTATAATAACTTAAAAATCTTTTTAGCATATATTTTTCCTTTTAAAACTTATTCCTCAACCTCAAGGTCGGTGAAATTAAAGGTTGTGCAATCAACAAGGCCGCGGTTGGTGAGTCGCAGCTCGGGCAGGCAGGCGAGGGGGATAAGCGCCATGGTCATAAAGGGGGAAACGATATCGCAGCCGAGGGTCTTCCAAGCCTTTTCGAGTTTTTCAACCGTTTCGCTCATCTCTTCGGCCGATTTAATGTTCATAAGCCCTGCAAGCGGGAGCGGGACAACCCCTAAAACAACCCCGTTTTGAACGGCACACATTCCGCCGCCGCATTCGATAAGGGTGTTGGCGGCAAGCGCCATATCCTCATCGTTTGTTCCGATAACCAAGAGGTTATGCGCATCGTGGGCAACGGTTGATGCCATCGCGCCGCACTTAATGTTAAAGCCCTTAACAAAGCCAACGCCGTGGGTGCCTGTTGCCTTATGGCGCTCGAAAACAAAGGTCTTGAGCGCATCTTGGTCGGTGTCGGAGCAAAGCTCGCCATCCTTGACCTGCAATGAGATTTTTCTTTCATAATCGCCAACTCGGGCGGGGATAATCTCAATCGCTCTAACGGTTGCGGTGCCCTTTTTATCGGTCTTTATTTTAAAGGTTTCGGCGGTTATTTTTTCGCCGACATGCATAGTTTGCATAGCGCTTTCGGGATATTCGAAGGGGGCGAATTCCTTTAGCATTTTGCCCTGCTCGGCAACCGCCTCGCCATCGATAAGAACGCGGGTTATGTTGAAATCTTCAAGGTTATCAATAAAGATGATATCGGCGCATTTGCCGGGGGTTATCGAGCCGAGCTCATGGTCCATTCTAAAGCATTGCGCGCAGTTGAGGGTAACCATTTGAATGGCGGTAACGGGGTCGATTCCCTCCGCTATAGCCCTCTTAACGATATGGTCAAGATGACCGTTTTCAAGCAATGTGTGTGGGTGGGTGTCATCCGAAATCAGGCAGGCAAAGCGAGAGTCAACCTCGTTTTGGGTTATAGCGCGGCTAACCTCCTTAAGGTCGTGCCAAGCGGAGCCTTCGCGCAGCAGTGCATACATACCGAGGCGCATCTTTGCGAGCGCATCCTCCGCCCTTGTTGATTCGTGGCAACAGCGGATGCCTGCCGCTATATATGAGTTAAGCCCCTTGCCTGTCTCGGGGATTGAATAATGGCCCGTAACAATTTTGCCGGCCTTTAGGGTTTCGCCCGTGATTGCATGGGTTTCCTCGTTTGAAAACTGAATCCCGGGGAAGTTCATCATCTCGCCGAGTCCAACAACCTCGGGAGCGTTAATTTCGTTTTTGATGTCCGTCGAGGTAACGGTTGCGCCGTTATCCTCAAATCCCGGAACTGCGGGAACGCAGGAGGGAAGGGTCAGCATCGCCTTTAAGGGGGTTCTTGCGGCATCATCCATCATAAGGCGAACGCCGTCCATCCCCAAAACATTACAAATTTCGTGCGGGTCATAATAAATGCCAACCGTTCCGTGGGGGATAACCGCGCGGGCATATTCTCCTGCGCTGAGCATAGAGGATTCTATGTGGATATGTCCATCGAGCATTCCGGGGGCGATATAAGCGCCCGCGGCATCATAAACGGTTGTGTTCTCGCCAATGCAATGCGAAGCATCGCCAACGAGCGCGATGCGACCGCTATGTATTGCAACATCGGTGTTTTCCAAGATTTCCTTGGTGCAAACATTGATAAGCTTTGCGTTTTTAATAACAGTTTCGGCAGGAATAAACCCCTGCGCAACGGCCGAAAGCTCCCTTGAACATTCCCATAACTGCTTTTTGCAAAATTTATTAAACATAAGCCCACCTCGGTTAAATTTAATAGCGGTTTCTTTAATAATAATATAGCACAAAATGTTTTTGTTTGTAAAGGTTTGGGGATAATATTTTAAGGGCGGGGAAATAAGGTTTTTTCTCTTTTTTAAAAAATATGTTGACAAACCGAAAATCATATATTATAATGAATCGGTCGCAAATGGCGGCTTAGCTCAGTTGGCTAGAGCATTCGGTTCATACCCGAAGTGTCGTAGGTTCAAGTCCTATAGCCGCTACCAGGCCCGGTGGTCAAGAGGCCTAAGACACCGCCCTTTCACGGCGGTAACACGGGTTCGAATCCCGTCCGGGTCACCATAAAGAAAAGAGATATCCTTTGGGATATCTCTTTTTTTCTTTATCTTGATTTTAAAGGCAGGGATTCGAACAGGAGGGAGCGAAGCGGAAGAAAACGATTGATAATCGTTTTCGCCGACGCGGGCGTGTAGGCGCGATAGCGCCGTAGCGAATCCCGTCCGGGTCACCATAAAAAGAAACCTCAACCGAAAGGTTGGGGTTTTCTTTTTTTTTACAGTATTTTATTCATAACAAGACCTGTTATAAGTTTGGGATAGAAATAGGTTGATTTTTGCGGCATTTTCTCGCCCGCTTGGCTAACTGCGGCAATCTCCTCAACGCGGGTGGGGTTAAGGATAAAACAGGCGTTTGCGCTGCTCTCTGCGGCGGCAAAAGCCTCATCGGCGCTGCGGGTATAGGTAAGGTTTTTCTGGTTTGCCATATTTTCCTTGTCTATCTTTAAAATGCGCTCGAGAAGAAGGCTGTGGAGCACCGAAACATCAAGCTCGCGGAGCGCCTTGGAGGCGTTCGGGAGAACCTTTTCCATAACGGCGGTGTCCTTCAAGGTTAAGAGATATGCGCTATCGCCATCATAGAATCCGAATGCCTTTTTGCCCTTTGCATATTTATCGGCAAGAAGACCCTCGATTTTCGATTTTTCGGTTGCAACAACCTCGAAATCCTCGCCGCATCCCGCTAACAAATCGGCAGTTGAGAACGAGGGAAGGTCTCTAACGATTCTATGGGTCGGGAAAACAACCAAACCATCGTTATCCATGTTGATGAGGAACATCATAACATAGTCGCTTGCGCCCTCGTGGTTTACGCTGTCGCGATATTTAAGGGCGGTTTCGTAACGGTGGTGTCCATCGGCGATATAAAGCTTGCGGTCGGCAAACTGATTGGCGATTTTCTCGATTTCGCCCGCATCGCTTACGCGCCACATACGGTGGGTAACGCCTTCGCCATCGGTAAACTCGATTTCGGGAGCCGAAGCCGAGTTGTCGGCAACGGTTTTTGCCGTTGAGCCGTCATCGTGATAAAGCGAGTAGATTTGGCTGAAGTTTGAACCTGTTGCGGTCATCAAGCGGAAACGGTCCTCTTTTGCCTTGTTGAGGGTTTCCTCATGGGGAAGAACAACATTTTCGCTGAAATGATAAAGGCGAACGCGGCAAACAATTCCTCTAAAGGAGTAGCGCTTGCCCGCAACCGTGAAGTCCTCTTCGTAGATATAAATAGTGTCCTCATCGTCCTGGCGGAGGATGCCGTTTTCAAGCCAAGAGCTTTGGCGCTCGGCGGCAGCGGCATAATCTTCAGCCTCCTTGCCGGGAAGTTCAAGACCGATAATGTTATATTCATTTTTCTCTTTGAAAGCCTTGCGCTCTTCCTCGCTTATGATGTCATAGGGAGGGCAGCAAAGCTCTTTGATGTTTCCTGCCTTTTGTGTAAAACGAAGGGCGCGGAAGGGTTTAATTTCTGCCATAAAAGTCACCTCGGTAATATTTTATAGTAAATCGCAGGTTCAGTCAATAAAATCTTGCGAAAAAGGCTATTAAGTTGTATAATACTAATATTGTTAATTTTGTGTTTACAACTTTAGTAAATTTGTTTGTTAACATTATAAAAGAAAATTTCTTAATGCCTGGCATTAAGAGTTTGGAGGTAAACCTATGATAGAAGTTTCCGCGCTCTCTAAAAGATACGGAAAACATCTTGCCGTCAGCGATGTTAGCTTTAAAATCGAGGATGGCGAAGTAGTTGGCTTTTTGGGACCCAACGGTGCCGGTAAATCAACTATAATGAACATATTAACAGGCTATCTCTCGCCGACAGCAGGCAGCGCCAACATCGATGGCTACGATATTGTTGAAAGCCCCGCTGCTGCCAAGAGAAGAATCGGCTATTTGCCTGAAATCCCCCCGCTTTATACCGATATGACCGTTAAGGAGTATCTCTTCTTTGTTTACGACCTTAAAAAGGTCAAGCTCCCCAAGCGTCCTCATATTGATGAAATTTGCCGCTTGGTTAAAATCGACCATGTTGCTAACCGCCTCATAAAGACCCTCTCTAAAGGTTATCGCCAAAGAGTTGGTATTGCGCAGGCGCTGGTTGGCAACCCCGATGTTCTCATCCTCGATGAGCCGACCGTTGGTCTTGACCCCAAGCAAATAATCGAAATCCGCAATTTGATTGCGCGCCTTTCTAAAAACCACACCATCATTCTTTCTTCCCATATCCTCTCCGAAATTCAGGCGGTTTGCGGAAGAATCTTGGTTATCAACAAGGGTCGCATCGTTGCCGATGGAACCCCCGATGAGCTTTCGGCGAGCGTTTCGGCTGATAAGTCGCTCGAGGTTGCCGTTTCGGGTCCCGAAAAGGATGTTGCAAAACTTCTTACAGGTATAAACGGCGTTGAATCGATTGAATCTCTCGGAAAGGGAGCCGCAGGAACCGCTGTGTTCCGCATTATCCCCGAAGAGGGCGTTGATGTTCGCCGCGATATGTTTGAGCGCTTGGCTGACCGCAACTGGCCCATCATGGAGCTCAAGAGCAACGCGCTGACCCTCGAGCAAATATTCCTGCGCTTAACCGATGAAACATTAAGCAGCGAGAAGCTCTTCAATAAGACTAATAAGGAGGAGAAAAAATAATGACTGCGATTTTCAAAAGAGAATTCAAAGCCTATTTCACATCTCCCCTCGGCTATTTAATCGTTGCCGCTTTGGCGCTTTTTGAGGGACTTTTCTTCGTTTATATGTTTAGTGCCGGCTATGCCGAAAACGAATATGTAATTTCGAGCACCCTAACCGTTGTTATGTTTGCGGTTCCTGTGCTTACAATGCGCCTCTTCAGCGAAGAGCGCAAGCAAAAGACCGACCAGGTTCTCTTAACCGCTCCTGTTAGCCTTTGGGGAATTGCCCTCGGCAAGTTCTTATCGGCTCTTGCGGTTTATGCTATCGGCTTTGCTCCGACCCTTCTTTATCAAATCATCTTAACCACCAAGCTCGAATCGCTTAACTGGCTTTATTATTTCGGCTCGCTTTTCGGCGTGCTGATTTATGGCGCTGCTTTAATTGCGGTTTGTATGTTCATTTCGGCGCTAACCGAGAGTCAGGTTGTTTCCGCCGTTTTGAGCCTTGTGGTTTCGCTTGTGCTTTATATGGTTGATTCCTTTGCCGCTATGTCGGGAATCGCTTGGCTGACCAAGGCAGCAAGCTATGTTTCCTTCATGAGCAAATATAACGATTTCTATAACGGAATCATCAATTTCTCCAACATCGTTTTCTTCTTAAGCTTTGCGTTCTTGTTCGTTTTCTTAACCGTTCGCATGCTTGACAAGAAGCGTTGGGCGTAAAGGTAGGTGCGTGATTTATGAAAAAACTTTTTAGCTTTAAGGGCGAAAAAATCGATAAGATTAAGAATCAGTTTTTGTTAAAGCACGGTGCCTACACTGCCGCTTTAATTGCTATTGTTTTGGTTGCGGTTGTTGCCGTTAATGTGCTCTCGGTTGTTATCTCGGAGCGCTTCCCGACCGATATCGACCTTTCCTCAACCGGCGAAAACTCGATTTCCAAAGAGAACATTGAGTATATCCGCGATGTTGAAAAGGATGTAACCGTTGTTGTTTGTGCATCCGAATCGGGCTTCACGGGCGAATATATGCGCGCATATGCCCTTCAAAACTATGCAACCGATGCAAACCCCAGCTTCTTCGTTCAAACCGCGAAGCTGTTATCGCTTTATACCCGTTATAACGATAAAATAGTTATCCGTTATGCCGACCCTGATAAGGCAAGCTTCAACACCATCCAGCAAATCGTTCCCGAAACAACCCTCTATTATGGAGATATCTTGGTTTATTGCAAGTTTAAGGATGCCGAGGGCAAAGAGGTTACCAACGCTCGCGTTATTAACTTCGATGATATGTATGAACTTGTTGATTCCTCGGGTGCAGCAGCCTACGGAATGGGATATTACACCATAGCAACCTCCAAGGTTGAAACCGCTGTTACCAGCGCGATTTATGCTGCAACCAGCGATAAGAGCAACACTGTTGCGCTTTTATCGGGTCACAGCAAGGATAAAGCCTTTGATGCAATTTGGGGCAACCTTTCGCTTAACAACTATAATGTTGTTGAGGTTAAGGATTCCATCTTAACCAAAATCCCCGAAGAGGCTGATATAGTTGCTCTTGTTGCTCCCAAGAAGGATTTAGCTCCTGCCGAAATTGATGTTCTCGAAAAGTTCTTGGAGAACGGCGGCGAGAAGGGCAAGAACCTTATGGTGTTCTGCGACGGAACAAAAACAGGCTATCCGAATTTATATGATTTCTTGGCTGAATGGGGTGCCGAAATTGAAGAGGGCAAGTTGGTTTATGAAACCAACTCCTCCAACCAAACCCTCTATTCTCCGACAACCCCCTTCCTTAAAAACGAGAAAACCGACTATACCAATTCGATAAACAATCAGGGCTATATGTTTGCCGTTAGCGATGCCGTTCCCATGCGCAAGGCATATACAACCTTTGGTAACCGTGTTGCCAATGTCCTTATCAGCACCTATGATTCGGCAGTTGCCGCACCGATGGATGCCGACAAGGAATGGGAGCCCGCAAAGGACCAGAAGGAAGAATCCTTCGCCGTTGCAATCTACACCCACGACACTATTTACGATGCCGATTTCGGCGCCAAGACCAGCGGTGTTTTTGTTTGCTCGTCGGTTGATTTCATCTCCTCCGAGTGGACAGTTTATACCGATGTTGGCAATATGAACAGCGTTATTTCGTGGCTTGATAATGCCTGCGGTCGCGACACAAGCGCAATTTCCTTCGACCAAAAGGTTGTTGAAATGAACACATTCCTTTCTCCCTCGCTTGCCGAGGTTGGAAGAATGCGCACCATCTTCGTTGTTTTGTTGCCCCTCGTAATTATGGGTTCGGGTATATTCGTTTGGATTAGGAGGAGCAGAAGATGAGCCTTCTCCCCGAAGAAAACAATGAACTTCAGGTAGAGTCAACAATCTTTACCGCATCCCCAACCAAAACCGCGCCGCGCAAGCCGAAAAAGCAAAAGAAAATGCTTAAAAGCATAATCGCTTCGCTTTTGGTTGCCGTTTTGCTGGGCGGAGCGATTTTCGCGATAGTCAAACTCGTTCCCAAAGAGGAAGAGGCAGGACTTGCCGCAACCGAAAACATTCCCGTTACTTCTATCGAGCCCGAAAAGGTTGCCTCGATAAAGATAACCCGTCCCAACTCGGTTTCGACCTATGTTTCAACCCTTGTTGATGTTAAAAACGAGGAAACCGGCAAAACCGAGAAAAAGGTTTCCTGGAGCATAAAGGGAATTCCCCCCGAGCTTACCGAAACAACAGCAATCGCCATGGTTGCCGACACCGCGTTATCCCTGCGCGCAACAAGAACCGTTGAGCGCGAGGAAGGAGCGGACTATGGATTTAATAAGCCCGCATTCCTAATTGAGATTACGGGTCATGATGCCGCCGATAGCAAAACCCTTAAAATCGGCAGCGAAACTCCCTCGGGCAGCGGACTTTATGCCGAGATTGACGGCACCATCTATTTAATCAGCGCCGATGCCGCAGCGGATTTCGCAAAAACCGATGAACAAATGGCAACAAGCCATGCTATCCCTGCTGCAACCATCGATGGCGACACCCTCGATTATTTCGATGAGGATAAACTCACGAAGTTTGACAAAATAACCCTTTCGGGCAAAAACTTCCCCAGCAAGCTCGTTTTCGAGATGAACGAAAAAGCAGGCTCGGGAAATTATAACGATTATGTTATGACCTCGCCTGTCCGCCGCTATGCCGACAGCGAAAATGTTACGCTGCTGTTTGAGGTTGCGGTTGGCGGTCTAACCGCCGCGGAGGCATATAAATATAATCCCACCAGTGCCGATTTATCTAAATATGGTCTTTCCTCGCCCGAAATGCGCCTCTCAATCGAGTATGGCGGCAAGAAGGTTGAGATTAGCGCCTCGCGCTATGATGAGGAATACTTTGCAGTTTTGGTTGGCGGCAAGGAGAATATAATCTTCAAGGTTGCAAACAGCTTCCTGCCTTTTGCTGAAATCCCCGAAACCGCTTTTGCCAACCGCTTGGCGTTTATTGAGATTTTAACCGATTTCAAGAAGATGACCTTCAAAACCGCCAAGGAAACCTACGCCTTCGATATCGACTATACGGCAAAAACCGATGATACCGACGAGGTGCTCAAGATTAAGGCAAACGGCAAGGAAATCGATGCCAAGAACTTCCAAAACTTCTATCAGCATATGGTAGTTGAATGCAACGAGGTAACCCTAAAGCGCGAAAGCGGAACTCCGGTGTTGACCGTAACCGCCACAGGCGAGGGAATTTCCTCTTCGATTAAGTTCATTAAATATAGCGAACGCCGCTATTATGTTGAGGTTGATTCTGCGCCCATAGGCTTCATCTCGGCAACCAATATGGAAAAGATATTAATCTATCTTGCCGATGCTGCCGCAGGTCGCGCCGTTCCTCCCGTAGCATAAAAATAAAAGGACTTTAAGCGAAAGCTTAAGGTCCTTTTTTGTTAAAATCTTTTTAAAAACTCGAGGGGAGCAATAGCGGGCAGCCCCATATCGCGAAGGGCGGCGTGGCAGTTTTCCGTGCGGAAAGCGGAGCCTGCGACGCGCAGCAGGGGAATATCGTTTTCGCCATCGCCGAGGGCGGCGCTTTTTTGCGGGTCGATTCGCAGCTTCTCCATTAAAGCGGTTGCCGCCGAGCCCTTGTTGGCGCAAGGAGCAACATATTCATATATATCCCCGCTTTGGTAGCAAAGGCGGGAAAGCTCGGAAAAGGCGGGCTTTCCGTAAAGCGCGATTTTAAGGATGCCGCCTGCGCGGTTGAGCTCTTCCTTTATTCTTTGAGAGGAGAGTTCCGCGGGTAGCTCGCGCTCGGATGTGCGGCTGTAAAGCGTTGCGGGGGATTCGCCTCCTAGCAGCCTTTCGGGGTGGGGGAGAAGGCGCTTTTCAAGAACGCAGTCGCGATGCATCGTCAGCGCGCCATCAAGACAAATGAAAACCACGCGGCGATAAAGCTCGCCGAAGAGGCTCTTCAGCTGGCCATAGGGTCTTCCGCTTGCAACGCAAAAATAAATTCCCTTATCGGTTATTCTTTTTATCTCGGAGAGAATTTCTCCATCGATTCGGTCGCGCCCTGCGGGCAGCAGGGTGTTATCGAGGTCGCAAAAAACGATTCTTGTCATATTTTCTCCTTTTAGGGTTTACTTTAATCTTTCGGTGTGATAAAATATTTCACCGAAAAGAGGATGTATATAATGATTATAAATATAGAAACACTTTTTAATAATGTGTTGCTGTTAATGCTGATGCTCATTCCGGGCGTTATAATGGCAAAGCTGATGCGCGGAGATAAAAATTTCGCAAACGGGCTTTCGAAACTTGTGCTTTATATCGCAACCCCCGCGATGATGATTTCGCCCTTCATCCGCGAGTTCGAAAAAGAAATGCTCGGCGGGATTATTGCCTCGGCAGCGCTAACCGCGGCGGCAATGCTTTTGTTCTTCCTCGCCTCGTTTTTAATATGCGGAGAACAGCGCGTTAAAAGAACTCTTCAGTTTTCGATTATATTTTCCAACGCGGGTTATATGGGCATTCCGCTTATCGAGCGCCTGCTCGGCGCCGAGGCCGTGATATACGCAACCGCCGCCAATGTGACCTTTAATCTCCTGCTTTGGACTCTCGGCTGCTTTGTTTACACTCGCGATACGAAGTATATGCGCCCCATGAAGATAGCAACAAACCCCGTTATAATAAGCATGGCAGTCGGACTTATAATTTTCTTCACTCCCGCAAGTCGCTATGTCCCCGATGTGGCAGGCTCGGCTATCGATATGCTCAAAGGGCTGGTGGCGCCCCTTTCCATGATGGTGGTTGGCTACCATGCTGCCAACGCTAACTATAAAAATGTGCTCTCGCGCGGCAGCCTTTGGTTCTCGGTGGCGCTTCGATTGCTTGTTTGCCCCGCTATAACATTCGCGCTGTTGAAGGCGCTCAGCATTACGGGCATATATTCGAACGCCGTGGTGGCAACCGTTGTTTTCATCGCGGCAGCAACCCCATCGGCAACGGCAACGAGTATGTTCGCCGAAATGTTCGATGGAGATACCGAGGTTTCGGGAGTTCTCGTGCCGACAAGCACGGTTCTATCCCTCGCAAGCATGCCCTTAATGGCAATGCTGCTCAAACTTTATTAACTATAACATATAAAAAACTCCCCTGTCAACACAGGGGAGTTTTATTGTTTTTAAAGGAATAAGGGTGTGAATGTCTAAAATGACACAAAAAACCAACATATTTATATAGGTAGAGAGGGGAAAGCGCGAAGATGTTATCAAGAATTGTTGGTTTTTTGTTTTATTTTCTTTATTTTTGTTTGGTTTCTATTGACTTTTATGTTGTTTTGGTGTAATATTACAGTAGATTAATGTCGGGAGGTATCCGAATGAGCGAAATATACACGCAGGAAATAAAGAAATCGGAAAGAATTGATAGACTCATTTCCGCCCTTTATGACCATCTGCCCGAAATCGAGGCAGACCGCGCGGTGCTTTTAACCGAATCATATAAAGAAACCGAGGGCGAGCCCATAACGGTTCGCAGGGCCAAGGCGTTTTACCATATTGTTAAAAACATTCCTATCGTAATTCGCCCCGAGGAGCTTATAGTTGGCAGCGCAACCAAGTCGGCGCGCGGCTGTCAGGTGTTCCCCGAATATTCCTTCGAGTGGCTCGAGTCGGAGTTTGAAACCGTGGCAACCCGCCCCGCCGACCCCTTCTTTATTTCGGAAGAAACCAAGAGCACCCTTCGAGAGGTATATAAATATTGGAAGGGCAAGACCACAAGCGAGCTCGCAACCGCCTATATGGCGCCCGAGGCTCAGCAGGCCGTTGACCATAATATATTCACACCCGGTAACTACTATTATAACGGTATCGGTCATGTAACGGTTGATTACGGCAAGGTGCTTGCGGTTGGCTTTGAGGGCATCAAGGCTGAGGCTGCTGAGGCGCTCTCCAAGCTCTCAAAGGGCGATGGCGATTATGCCAAGCGCCACCATTTCCTCGGCGCAGTTATCCTAAGCTGCGAGGCTGCCTCGCTCTATGCCGAGCGTTACAGCGCGCTTGCAAAAGAACTCGCCGCAAAGGAAAACGATGCCGCGCGCAAAGCCGAGCTCATAAAAATCAGCGAAAACTGCGCTCGCGTTCCGCGCTATGGCGCAACCTCGTTCTATGAGGCTTGCCAATCCTTCTGGTTTATTCAAATGCTGCTGCAGGTTGAATCGAGCGGTCATAGCATTTCGCCCGGCCGTTTTGACCAATATATGTATCCTTATTATAAAGCCGATTTGGATGCGGGAAAAATAACCCGCGAATTCGCGCAGGAGCTTATGGATTGTATTTGGGTTAAGCTCAACGACCTCAACAAGGTTCGCGATGCGGCTTCCGCCGAAGGCTTTGCGGGCTATAGCCTTTTCCAAAACCTTATTGCAGGCGGTCAGGATAAGCATGGCAACGATGCAACAAACGATTTATCCTATATGTCTATTGAGGCAACAATGCATGTTTTGCTTCCGCAGCCTTCCTTCTCGGTTCGCGTTTGGAACGGAACGCCGCATGAATTCCTCAAAAAGGCGGCAAAGCTGACAAGAACAGGCGTTGGCCTTCCTGCCTATTATAACGATGAGGTAATAATTCCCTCGCTCCAAAGCAGGGGACTAACCCTTGAGGATGCCCGCGATTATAACATAATCGGTTGCGTTGAGCCTCAAAAATCGGGCAAGACCGATGGATGGCACGATGCCGCATTCTTCAATATGTGTCGCCCGCTTGAATTGGTTTTCTCAAACGGTGTTGACAAGGGAGTGCAAATAGGTCCCAAAACCGGCGCGCTCTCCGATTTCAAAACCTTCGAACAGTTCTATGATGCCTATAAGGCTCAAATGAATTATTTTATCGAACTTCTCGTAAACGCCGATAACGCTATCGACCAAGCCCATGCCGAGCGTTGCCCGCTTCCGTTCCAGTCCTCTATGGTTGAGGATTGCATCGGAAAAGGCAAGAGCCTTCAGGAGGGCGGCGCACACTATAACTTCACAGGTCCGCAGGGCTTCGGCATCGCCAATATGGCGGATGCGCTGTGGGCGGTTAAGGCCTTGGTTTACGAGCAAAAGAAGCTAACCCTCGAGGAGTTTAGCGAAGCACTTGATAACAACTTCGGCAAGGAGCTCGATTCCCATGCAGCCCATCGTATGACCGAGCAGGTTGCGAAGGAGCTGCTGCTGGAGGGCAAGAAGCTCGAGGAGCAGGATATACATAATATATATAATGTTGTCCGCCAAAATAATTGCTCCGCCGATAAGAAGGCTCGCTATGATGAGATTCTCTCTTTAATCAACGCGCTGCCGAAATACGGCAACGATATCAAAGAAATCGATATGTTTGCCCGAGATGTAGCCTATACCTACACCCGCCCGCTCGAGGGATATAAAAATCCCCGCGGAGGCATCTATCAGGCGGGACTTTATCCTGTTTCGGCAAATGTTCCGCTCGGAGCGCAAACCGGAGCAACCCCCGATGGCCGCCTGGCATACACTCCTGTGGCGGATGGCGTTTCGCCCGCGGCGGGTCGCGATATTAACGGCCCAACCGCTTCGGCAAACTCGGTTTCCCGCCTCGACCATTATATTGCCTCTAACGGCACCCTCTTTAATATGAAGTTCCATCCCTCGGCTCTCGCGGGAGAAAGCGGACTCGAAAGCTTCGTTGCTCTCGTTCGCGGCTACTTCGACCAAAAGGGAAGCCATATGCAGTTTAATGTTGTATCGCGCGAGACCCTGCGCGATGCCCAGCGCAACCCCGATAAATATCGTTCGCTGGTTGTTCGTGTTGCGGGCTACAGCGCCCTCTTCACAACCCTTTCTCGCTCCTTGCAGGAGGATATAATTAACCGAACCGAGCAGGGAGGATTTTAATGAACGAAATACTGAATGTTAAGGGAAGAATTTTCGACATTCAGCGTTTCTCGGTCCATGATGGTCCGGGCGTTCGAACCATAGTATTCCTAAAGGGCTGTCCGCTTCGTTGCCGCTGGTGCTGCAATCCTGAATCCCAGTCCTATGAGATACAAAAGATGATGCAAAACGGCGAAGAGAAAATCGTTGGCCGAGATGTAACGGTTGATGAGGTGCTGGAAACGGTGCTCAAAGACCGAATTTATTACCGCCGAAGCGGCGGAGGACTAACCCTCTCGGGCGGCGAAATGCTGATGCAACCTGATTTTGCCTTGGCGCTGCTTAAAGCGGCAAAGCAGCAGGGCATCACAACCGCGGTTGAATCAACCGCCTTTGCCCCCTTTGCAACCATTGAAAAAATGCTTCCCTTTATCGACACATTCCTTATGGACATCAAGCATATGGATAGCGCGAAGCATAAGGAATTCACAAGTCAACCGAATGAGCTGATATTAGAAAACGCCGCCCGAATTGCAAAAAGCGGAACGCGCCTGATTATCAGAACTCCGGTTATCCCAACTTTTAACGACACGGCGGATGAGATAGCGGCAATCGCGCGCTTCGCCTCATCGCTGCCGAATGTTGAGGAAATGCATATCCTGCCTTATCATCGCATAGGTCAGGACAAATATGCAGGACTCGGAAGAGAATACACCTTAAGCAGCATAACCCCGCCCTCGGGCGAGCATATGGAGGAGCTGCTGCGGGTGGTTAACTCTTACGGACTGCAAGGAAAGATAGGAGGTTAGAAAGCCGGTGAATTTTAACAACCTGCCGCAGGACGAAGGCAAAACCAGAATTATTCAAGAACTCGTTCCGGGTAAGCAAATAACGATAGCTCATATCATTGCCAACCCCGATGAGATTCTTTATAAGAAGTTGGGCCTCGACCCCGCGGTTGACTACAGCAAAAGCGCAATAGGAATTCTAACCCTCAGCCCGAGCGAAACCGCTATCATAGCGGGCGACATCGCAATTAAATCCTCGGGTGCCGAGCTTGGATTTGTGGACCGCTTCAGCGGAACGGTTATCGTAACGGGAACGGTGTCGCAGGTAGAGTCGTCGCTCATCGCCGTTTGCGAATATGCCGAACAAAAGCTTGGCTTTGCGGTTTGCAACATAACCAAAACCTAATGCGCAAGCTCATCTTGATAGGACGCAGCGGGGCAGGGAAAACAACCCTAACCCAAGCCCTTAAGGGACTAAAGGTTTCCTATCAAAAAACCCAATCCATAAGCTATGACGACTGGCTTATCGATACCCCCGGAGAATACGCCGAAAACGCAAGCCTCGGCGCCGCGCTTTGCCTCTATTCCTATGAGGCCGATGTTGTCGGACTTTTGCTTGCGGCTGATGAACCGTATTCCCTCTATCCGCCCAACATAACCTGTATGGTAAATCGTGAGGTTGTGGGCATTGTAACCCATCGTGAGGGTTATTCTCCCGAGCGCGCCGAAAAGTGGCTGCGGCTATCGGGATGCGAAAAAGTGTTTATTATAGACAGTCTAACGGGCAAAGGCATACCGGAATTGATAGAATTTCTCAAAAAACCAAGCCAAAAAACTTAAAAAACAACAAAAACAAAGATTTTTTATCGGTTTTATGTTGACTTTTCTGTTTGATTGTGATAATATTTAACTGTAAAAAAATAAATTTTCAAAAGGAGTTTTGAAAAATGGCAAGCGAATATGAAATCAAAAAACAAATTTGCGAAATCGGTAAGAGAATTTATAACCAGGGAATGGTAGCATCCAACGATGGTAACATCTCGGTTAAGCTCAACGACAATGAGTTTCTCTGCACACCCACAGGTGTTTCCAAGGGCTTTATGACCCCCGAGTACATCTGCAAGGTTGACCGTGACGGAAAGGTTCTTCAGGCCAACCCCGGCTTCAAGCCCTCTTCCGAAATCAAGATGCACATGAGAGTTTATAAGGAGCGTCCCGATGTTAACTCGGTTGTTCACGCTCATCCGTTATATGCAACCGGCTTTGCTATCGCAGGCATCCCGCTAACTCAGCCCATCATGCCTGAGGCAGTTATCGCTCTCGGCTGCGTTCCGATTGCCGAATACGGCACCCCCTCTACCGAGGAAATCCCCGATGCAGTTTCCAAGTATGTTCAGCATTTCGATGCAGTTTTACTTGAGAACCACGGTGCATTAACCTTCTCCGATTCTCTTCTCAACGCTTATCACAAGATGGAGTCTGTTGAGTTCTATGCAAAGCTTCTCTATATCTCCAAGCAGCTTGGCGGTCCGAAGGAGCTTTCCGATTCTCAGGTTCAGCGCCTCTATGAGATTCGTCGTCAGTTCGGCATGAAGGGTAAGCATCCCGCTGACCTTTGCGCAAACGCTAAGAACGGTCAGCCCAGCTGCCATGGCTGCGGCGGTCACTGCGGCGGCAACTGCGGCGGCAAGGATGCTGACATAGTTGCTGAAATCACCAAGCGCGTTATCGAACAGCTCGGAAAATAAGAGGTGGAGTAAATGGATGAAAAAACCATAAGCTCCATTGTGGATACTGTGGTTGAAAGCATCCGTCCAACAACCGATATGACCCTCGAAGCCGCCCGCCGCCTTTCGAAAAAGGTTCGGGATAAGGCAAAGGAAATGGGCGTTAATGCGGTTGTGGCAATATCGAATAAGGGAGCAAATCCCGTGTTGGTTGAATGCATGGATGATTCCTTCATCGCCAGCTATGATATAGCCTTTGGAAAAGCCTTCACTGTTGTATCCCTTAAAATGTCAACAAGCAAGCTAAAGCCTTTGGCTCAGCCGGGCGGCTCGCTTTATGGCATACAGTTTACAAACGGCGGCAAGATAGTTATCTTCGGAGGCGGCGAACCCCTTTATAACAAAAAGGGCGAGCTAATCGGAGGACTCGGCGTTTCGGGAGGAACCGAAGCGCAGGACACCGCCCTTGCCGAATACGGCAAGAAAATTTTTGAAAGCGCAAGCTTTTAAGAAAGGCAGAGATATTTAATGGATATAAATTCGGCAAATATCGAACAAATTGTTAGACAGGTTCTTGAGGGTATGGGCGGTTCAACTTCCGCCGCTCCCGCAGCAGCTGCAGGCATCCCCGCAACCGCAAAGGTTGCAATGCTCACAGGTCTTGAGAAAATCGAGATTAAAGAGTATCCGATGCCGACTGTTGGCGATGATGATGTGCTCGTAAAGGTTGAGGGCTGCGGCGTTTGCGGCACCGATGCCCATGAGTATAAGCGCGATCCCTTCGGTCTTATCCCTGTTGCACTCGGCCACGAGGGTACAGGCGAAATCGTTAAGATGGGTAAGAATGTTAAGGTTGACAGCGCAGGCAAACCCTTAAAGGTTGGCGACAAGGTCGTTACCTGTATGATCTTCAAGGACAACCCCGCAATTACCATGTTTGATCTGAACAAGCAGAACGTCGGCGGCGCCGATGTATACGGTCTGCTTCCGGATGATGACATCCATCTCAACGGTTGGTTTGCAGACTATCTCCTCGTTCGCGGCGGATCGTCGATCTTCAACGTATCCGATCTGGATCTCGATTCCCGTATTCTGATCGAGCCTGCTGCCGTTCTCATTCACGCAGTGGAACGTGCAAAGACCACCGGAATTCTTCGCTTCAATTCCCGTGTCGTCGTACAGGGCTGCGGACCGATCGGTCTGATCTGTATCGCAGTGCTCAGAACAATGGGTATTGAAAACATCGTTGCGGTAGACGGCAACGACCGCAGACTTGCCTTTGCAAAAGAAATGGGCGCGGATCACTCCGTCAACTTCAAAAATGCAAAGGACACCGCTGCGCTCGCAGCACTCGTCAAGGATGCATTCGGCGGCTATGAAGCAGACTTTGCATTCCAGTGCACCGGTTCTCCCGCGGCACACTCCAACATCTACAAATTTATCCGCAATGGCGGCGGTCTCTGTGAGCTCGGCTTCTTCATCAACGGTGGCGATGCTACCATCAACCCGCACTTTGACATCTGTGCAAAGGAGATCACAACCGCCGGCTCTTGGG
>JAZRUI010000009.1:0-108664 GCA_045652465.1 Acutalibacteraceae bacterium
ACAAAACAAAGAATGATTGAGTTGGAGCAGACGAGAGATGAGATTAAATTAAAACTCATCAAGGAAGAAATGAAGAAGCCCACAATCACCAAAGAGGGCTTAGTATTATGGCTCAAGCATATTCAGAGCATGAGCTTGGAAACGAAGGAACACAAACAAAGACTGATTGACATTTTTGTAAACGCCGTATATCTCTACGACGACAAATTGGTCATAACATTTAATTATAAGGAAGCAAGCAAAACCGTAACTCTAAAAGAGGTAAACGGTTCGATTATAGAATGCTCAGGTGCACCAAAAATCCCGTTCACTTAAAGTGGGCGGGATTTTTACTTTTTACTTCTTACCTCTTCACTCTTACCTCAGCCAAAAACCTTGCGGAATTTTTGGGAAGTAATAAGTAAAGTGGTAAGAGGTAATAAGTATTGCGATTGCCGCCATTTTTATGCTATAATACACGGGAGGCGGTGAGATAATGCTTGAATTTTCACAATCCAAAAACCAGATAATCATTAAACGAAACATAGCTTTTTTGGTAATAGGTGTTGTTGTTATAATAATGGCACTTGTGGGAGTTCAACTCGTTTTTGGATTATTGCCTTTTGAAGAAGAATATACTTTTTCGAATATTTTGAGCTTGATTTTTGTTTGTGTTTGGGTAATTGCTATGCTGATTATCGGCATTTTTGCTCTTGCAACCAACAATAAACAGATAACTATCAACAGTGATGGCATTCTGTGTGTATCCTGGTTTAGCAGGAAATTCGTGAAATGGGAAAATGTTAAGGATTGGGGATTATCTTATTGCGGAGAAACCCGAGGGATGTGGAATACATATCGTTTATATTTTGCCGAGCATGAGTGTCAAATAAAAACAGATTGCAAGAAAAAACTGAAAGGTAAAATGATTAAAACTTTTGTTATTGGAAGCAATTATTTTGAGGCAGTAGCTAAAATAATTCCTTTTTGCGAAGAGAACACCAATATAACGCCCTTTATAGGTAAGTATGAGCGTTATCCAATAAACGAAACTGCAGTAAAGAGATGATATAAGTGACAAAAAAAGAGTTCCGCGATAAATGGCTTAAAACCTTTGCTTCCTCACTACCGAAACAGGTTGTTGAAAAATATGCTAATGATTACATATGGCACATTTTTTCATATAATTTGCTCGATAAGGACACATATTCGGTAGGCGATAGGGCACGAGCGGAGTTTGAAAAAGTCAACAAAAAAGGTGCGTTTTATATTGATTGGGATTTTGATGATGAGCCTAACGAACTCACTTATGACTTGTGTGCTCCGAAAGCGCTTGATAAATTTTCCGAGATTTATGTTGTGGGCAAGGATTTTGAATGGACCTATATTAAAACGCACGAGGGAGATTTGTGTGGTCCGTATTTTTTAAAGCTTAAATAGATAAAAATAAAAACACCTTCATTCTTGAAGGTGTTTTTATTTATTTCCAATGCATTGTCCCATCTTAACGGGGGTTTCCTCATAGCGGGCGGTTGCATCAAAATATCGCTCATCTATTATAGCAGCATCCTTTTCCAGCAAAACAACAACGGTGCTGCCGCCATAAAGGAACATTCCTTTTTCCTCTCCGCGCGAAAACTCATATTCGCCGTGGAGATTTTTTATTTTTCCAACCAGCATGGCGCCAACCTCAATTTGGGTAACGGTGCCAAAGTTTTCGGTTTGCATAACGGTGTATTCGCGGCAGTTTTCGCAAAAAACAGGATAGCTTTCGAGCGCAATGGGGCGAACGGTGTGTAGCCTGCCTTTAATGAATTTGTTTTCTCCCTTTTTGCCGTTATCAATATAAGCGTATCTATGATAATGGTCAACGCAAAGTCGAAAAACAAGGCAAATGCCATCGCGGTAGCGCTTTGCAAGCTCTTCGTCCTTCAAAAGCGACTGAATGGTGTAGCGGCTTTGCTTTATGGGCAAAACGGTGTCGCCATCAATGCGGTATGCCGAAAGCAAACCATCGCAGGGGGAGATAAGGTGGCTTTTATCGTTATCAACAGGGCGTAGGCCATCCTTAATTTTGCGGCAAAAACAGTCGTTAAAGCACCTAAAACCGCTTGCAACATAATCATCGAGATTTATATTGTTTTTGGCAACAAAACGCTTTATAAGCCATTTTGAAGCCCGGGAGCTTAAATATGCGCCGCAAAGCTTAGAAATCCATCGCGCGGTGAGCAGTTTTAAAATAATTCTGCCGAACGCGGTTTGATATAAAAAGCCGAGCGCGCCTTTTTCTCTTTTCTTCATATTAACTGCAACGCTGAAGGGTTATGATGAATATAGCAATAAATTCAATCGCTCCAACGCCGATAAGCATAAAGATTCCCTTTAAGCCAAGTTTTTTGAGCTGGAACGGGGTTAGGAACAAAACGGCAGTAATAAGCGCTGTGAAGATATAAACGAGGGTTAAATCAGCGGGGATTAAATATTGGAAAAGTGCAACAGAGGGGAAGATGATTGCGGCGCTTGTAACGGGAAGACCGAGATAATATTTTCTTGCGCCATCCTCGGTTGCCTGGCGCTCTTCTTCGCTAACATTAAAATATGCAAGGCGAATCATTGCGGCAAGAACATAAAGCACAAGGAATGCAAAAATAACCATTTTTGCGGCGGTTAAATACCAGGGTCTGCTGCTCTCTTCAACAAGAGCTCCGAGCATGGGCGAGGTTCTTATGAAGGCTGCGCCGATGCAGGCGGGCAAAACGCCGAAGGCAACGAGATCCGAAAGCGAATCGATTTGAATGCCAAACTTGCGTTCAGAGTCCGTGCGACCCTTCTTGGTGTTGGCAACCTTGCCGTCGAATGCATCACAAAGTCCGCAAAACAGCAAGAAGAAAATTCCCATAAATGGGTGACCGCTTCCGCCGAGCGTTATAACAATACCCGAGCTTGCCGAAAGCAAGGAGAGATATGTCAGTATAACGGTGTAATCATAAATACCTATCATTTTTCGTTCCTCCTCTTATCCTTTTTGGATAAGGCATAGCAGCCGCCTAAAACGACGATGCCGCAAATAATAATGCAAATATAAAATGAAAGCGAACGGCTCAAAAGCTCTAAAAACGCGGGGTTTGCAATTTCGAGCTCGCCAAAGCCATCAAGCATAAGATAATCCGTAACACCCATTGAACCGGGGATGGGGATGCAGTGTGCTCCGAGAGTGACATCGGTTTGTGTGAAGAAAACGCGAACGGCTTCTTTAAGGCTTCCGCCCTCGGCAAGATATGCAAACGGCGTTATGGCAATTTGGCAAATGCGTTGCAAAAGGTTGAAAATGAAAACCCAAAAAAGCGTTTTGCCCTTGCCCTTTAACATATCGGTTTGCTCCGAATAATTTTCCATCTTGGCATCAAGCCGCATAAGCGTTTGCGCAGGGTTATGAATAAGATGGAGCTTTGCGGCGATTTTAACCGCGCCGCGGCAAATCATTCGCATAACGCCCTTTTTGCAAATGAGCAAAATAAAGAGAAGCAAAAGCGCAAGCAAGAAAAGCATTCCAAAGGTTATGAGAGCCATTGAAAGCGAATCGAAATTCGAAAGAAGGTTAGGGAAGGCGAAAACCGAAATAAGGCCTAAAAGAACTATCGCCGCCGTGTACATAATCAGGTTAGCGAGCAGGATAACGGTTGTAACGGTTCCGGGGATGCCATCCTTTATCATAAAATATGCGCTGGCGGGTTGCCCACCCGTTGCGGAGGGCGTTATAGCGGAAAAATAAATATCCGCCGCCGAATAAAGGTTGCCCCTGCCGATTCCCTTGTGATACCCGAATGCACCGCAAAGGGCAACAAGCGCCAACCCCTCGAAAACAATGAATCCTATCATCGAAAGCAGGGCGGCAGTAACCCAAAACGGGTCAGCATGGCGCACGAAATTTATAAAGGCAGTAAGCGAAAAATCCTTCGCGTGGGAAACAACAGCCCAAATGCTAAGCATAGAAATAGCAATAAAAACAAAGGTCCAAACGGCCTTGCTTTTTGGGTTGAAGGCTGCGGTGTCGCTGCCCGTTGTGGTTGCGGCGTGTCGCTGTTTTCTAAACGGCACAGGCTTACCCCTTTCTTATGAATCGTGAATTAAGGCGTTTGAAAACTCGTTCAGTCTTGAAGCGGCGGCTTAAATAAAGCGAAATTTCGCCAACCAAGATTGCCGCGGGAATATCGAGTATCAAATGCTGTCTGACAAATAAAACGGTAATGAAAACCAAAACCGCAAAAATAGCATAAACGGGAACAATCCATCGACCAATCTTTTTAAGTCCGAAGCTTGTGCGGAAGATTATCCAGCTTTCAAGGCAGTGGATAGAAGGGAAAAGGTTGGTTGGTGTGTCGATGGTGTAGATAAGCTTGGTGAGCTTTCCGAAAATATCGTTGCCGAGGATTTCGGGGCGCGCCATAGCGGTCGGCAAAAGCAAGAATATCGCAAGGCAAATGATTTTTGCGATAATCTCGGCCGAGATAACGCGCAGGGCAAAATTCTCCTCCTCGCGGGCAACCGATAAATAACCGACAACCCATTGAACATAGGAGAGAATGTAAATAATGATAAAAGCCGAAATGAAGGGGATTTTATGGTCTATAGGAAGGCTGATATCGTAATGATGACCGCCATCGGTCAGGAGCTTGGTAACGAAATAAACCGAAGCACCGGCTATTATGATGGCGATAACGGGAATTATCGAATATTTAGGAATGAGCTTCTTCAAGAATTTCATTATGCTACCCCCTCTACTAATACCACATAGTTACTGTTATTATATAATATTTTGTCGAAATAAGCAACAACAAAAAATTCCTCTTTTGTCGATTTTTGCGTCCTTCGAAAGGGGAGTTTTTTAAAAACATAACAACCAGTTTTTTGTTGATTTACAGGGCAAAAAATGGTATTATATTATTAACAACTAAAAAGAAAGGAAAAGCAGATGAAATCCTACTCTGAAATTACCCCCTACATTCAAAAAATGTCTGAAATCTCGCAAAGCGGCAACGGAATAAAACCCGAGATGTATGCGCTTCATAAGGTTAATCGCGGTCTTCGCGATTTGAACGGTAACGGCGTTGTAACGGGTCTAACCGAGGTTTCCCACATAAAGGCAAAAGAAGTCCTCGCTGACGGAACGGTGTGTCCCTGCGAAGGTCAGCTTTTTTATCGCGGAATAAATGTCCGCGATTTGGTTGCAGGCTTCAAGGCGGATAACCGCCTGGGTTTTGAAGAAACGGTTTATCTTTTGCTTTTCTCGAAACTGCCCAACGAGCAGGAGCTTGCCGAATTTTCGGCAACCCTTTCGGAATATCGTTCGCTGCCGACATCCTTTGTCCGCGATATGATTCTAAAGGCTCCCGGCAGGGATATGATGAACATAATATCTCGAAGCGTTTTGGCGCTTTATGCATATGATGAAAACCCTGATGATACATCCGTTCCCAATGTTTTGCGCCAGTGCTTGCAGCTGATTGCGATGTTCCCGTTATTATCGATTTACAGTTATCATTCATATCAGCACTATCATCTTGGCAAGAGCCTTTTTATTCATCATCCGAAATCGGGGCTCTCAACCGCCGAAACCCTGCTTAACATCCTGCGCGAGGATGGAGAATATAGCGATTTAGAGGCCAAAATTTTGGATTTGGCGCTTATTCTTCACGCTGAACATGGCGGCGGTAATAATTCAACCTTCACAACCCATGTTGTAACATCTTCGGGAACCGATACCTATTCGGCCGTTTCGGCTGCGCTCGGCTCGCTGAAGGGCCCGCGTCACGGCGGCGCAAACATCAAAGTTGTTCGTATGTTTGATGATATGCAGCAAAGCATAAACACCAAGAATGAAGGCGAGATTAAGGATTATCTTGCAAAGCTTCTTAATCGTGAAGCCTTCGACCGTTTGGGTCTTATTTATGGAATGGGTCACGCGGTTTATTCGCTGTCCGACCCCCGCTCGGATATATTAAAGCAGTGCGCTCGTGAGCTTGCCGCCGAAAAAGGCAGGGAAGAGGAGTTTGCGCTTTATGAAACGGTTGCAAGGTTAGCGCCCGAAATTATTTCCGAAAAGCGCAAAATGTATAAGGGCGTTAGCGCTAATGTCGATTTTTATTCGGGACTTATTTATCGTATGCTCGAGCTGCCCTGCGAACTTTTCACTCCCTTGTTCGCAACCGCTCGAATAGCGGGTTGGAGCGCCCATAGAATCGAAGAAATTCAAAATTCAGGCAAGATAATCCGCCCCGCATATATCAATGTTAAAGAAGAAGGAGTGTATAACAGTCTTAATGAAAGATAACAAAAAAAGCCGCCTTAAAACCATTTGGCGGTTGTTCTCGGTCTTCTTTAGAATAGGCGCGTTCACCTTTGGCGGCGGCTATGCGATGATTCCCCTCATTCAGCATGAAACGGTTGAAAAGAATGGCTGGATTTCGGATGATGATATTCTCGAAATTGTTGCCATTGCCGAATCAACTCCGGGACCCATCGCGATAAACACGGCAACATTCGTAGGCTATAAAACCTGCGGTGTATTAGGTTCCGCCGCAGCAACCTTCGGTGTTGTTTTGCCCTCGTTCGTAATAATCTCGGTCATAGCCCGTTTGCTTTCCGAATTCAGCGATATTAAAGCGGTTAAATATGCCTTCAACGGTATTCGTGCGGGCGTTTTGGCGCTGGTGTTCAAAGCGCTTTATACAATGTTCAAAAAATCCAAGAAAAATTTGCTCGCTTATATCGTTATGGCATCCGCATTTGTAGTTACTGCATTCTTCGGCGTAAATGTGCTTTGGGTGGTTATCGCCTGCGCGATATTCGGCATTGTTTCCTCCCTTATAATTGATAGGAAGGAGCGTGCCATTAAATGATTTATTTAGAACTTTTATGGACCTTCTTTAAGATAGGCGCGCTAACCTTCGGCGGCGGCTACGCAATGTTGCCGCTAATCCAAAGCGAGGCTATTTCGCAAGGCTGGGTAACCCAACCCGAAATTGTAAATTTCATCGCCGTCAGCGAATCAACCCCCGGTCCCTTTGCTATTAATATGGCAACCTATATAGGAACCGACCAAGGCGGAATTTTAGGCGCGATTTGTGCAACCTTGGGCGTTGTTTTGCCCTCGTTTATAATTATACTTATAGTTGCCCGTTGCTATGAAAAATTCAAGACCAACCGCTTTGTTGCGGGCGCAATGACGGGGCTTAAACCCGCCGTTGTCGGTCTTATTGCCGCCGCAATTGTGTCGATTGGCAAAATCGTTTTCATTCCTGCAGGCTATTCGGCAGCCATCTTCAAAAGCGAAGGATTATATCTGTCAATCGTGCTCTTTTTGGGAATGGCGGTGCTCGCCTTTAAAAAGGTGCATCCCATTATAATAATTTGTCTTTCCGCCGCAATAGGCATTGCCGCAGGCTATGCCTTTGGAATGTAAAACCGAGGTGTCTTTGGTGAAAAAATCAGCACTAATATTTTTGGCTATACTTCTTTGTGCTTGTCTCGCTGCGGTAACTTCGGGTTGCAAAAAGGATGCTGCAAATGCTGAATCTACCTTTGATTCAGTTTCCGATACGGTGGGAAACGACACAGTCTTTTCATCTTCAAATAGCATTGTATCGAGCGATTTATCCGTGAGTTCTAAACCGCAAAGCAGTTCTTCACAAAATAATAGCTCCTCGCAAAGGCCCAACACAGTAACGCCTTCTTCCGGTACATCGGTTTCTTCTGTCCCCGAAAGGAAGCCTACCTCTACAGACCCCGATTATTACGATACTTTAAGACCGTGGTACAATATAGGCTACAGTAAGCAGTTACGCGGCGCTCCCATCATCTATGCTATATTCATTGATGATAACGATAGTTCTTGGGACACAGCCTCGATTGAAGAGTTTTTATCGTATGAACTGGACCCTGCTGTAGCTTATCTTGAAAAAGAGGCCGAAAAGTGGCATGTGTCACTTGATTTAAGCGTTCGCGCATTTGGCACCGCAATAAGCAACGGGTACACATTTAAATATGAGGGCATTGTAAACCGTGACCTTAGGTCCGCACCTTCAACTAAGGATGTATTGATAAAAGCTGCTGAGGACTTTGGATATTCCTCGGAGGAGGAACTCAGGCAGGCGGTATCATCTGCTAACGGAGGCAGAGAAATAATTTTCCTTTGCATTTTAAATTCAGATGGTACAAGCTATACCCGAAATCAGGCATCTAACGGAAGTACGGTGCTGGTTGAGGAAACGGTGCTTTTCCGTCGGCCGCTTGGATATAAGCAACAGTCATGGTTGAAACGCGGTCAGCGTGCTTCGGTTGTGGCGCATGAAATGCTGCATCAGTTTGGCGCAGAGGACTTTTATATTTCTGCAGCGCGCGAAGCAATAGCAAATCAATATTATCCCGATGATATTATGCTTTGGCAGTATTCAAACATCGCTGAAAACACGCTGGGTGACTGCGTTGCCTATTCAGTAGGGTGGACGGATACCGTTCCCGAAGTTTGTTATAATGAACAATGGTGGAAATAATAAAAAGGTTGACCGAAAAGGTCAACCTTTTTTGTTAGTCTAAAATATAATCAATAACCTTAACCTCTTTGCCGCCTTTTTTATAAATTCGCGGAACTCGGCGCGAAATGCCGCAAACCAGCTCATAGCCTATGGTGTCGCAATATTCCGCTAAAATATCAGCCGAGAGTTCTTCTCCGAAAAGGGTTACTTCGGTTCCAATCGAAACTCCCTCAATATCGCTGACATCAACAACGGTTTGATCCATGCAAACATTGCCGAGAATGGGCGCTTTTTGCCCGTTTATCAGCATATAACCCTTTCCCGATAAGAGCCTTGGGTATCCGTCGGCATAGCCAACGCAAACGGTCGCAACCGTCATATCGCGCGAAGCGGTGAAATGCCTTCCGTAGCTAACCGTGTCGCCCTTTCTTATCTTTTTAACAAAAGCAACGCTCGAATAAAAATTCATAATCGGCTTTAGCTTTTGGGAAATCTCCATTGAGCGGTCGGGCATCAGTCCGTAAAGAATAATACCGGGGCGAACAATATCGCCGTGCTTGTCGTTATCGAGCAAAAATCCGGCGGAATTGCAGCTGTGAAGCGCAAGCGCAGTTAAGCCGTTTTCTTCAAGTCGCTTTGCGGCGAGGGAGAATAGGGCATATTGCTTTGCCGTAAACTCGCCCTCTTCATCTCCTGAGCGGTCGGCGGAGGCATAATGTGTGAATGCGCCCGTAACCGAAATATGGGGGAGAGCGGCAGCGGCGAGCATATCATCGAGCCCTAAAAGCTCATCGCTTCGGCAATCAAATCCAAGTCGCGACATACCTGTGTCAAGCTTTAGATGGCAGCTGATTTCGCGCCCGATTTTCTCCGCCTCGGCGGATAGCTCTTTAGCATAATCAAGCGAATAAATTGTTTGAATTATTCCGCCGTCAGCAAGCGTTAAAGCATAGTTCGCGGGGGTGTAGCCCAAAATCATAATAGGGCTTACGATGCCGTTTTTTCTAAGCGATAAAGCCTCTTCAATGTTAGAAACTGCAAACATCGAAGCCCCTGCATTCTCAAGAACAGGAGCAATAACCGAAGCGCCGTGTCCATAGGCGTCAGCCTTAACAACAGCGGCAATTGTTGCGTTGGTATTCTTTTTTATGAGCGAGAAATTTTCAAGCAGGGCATCAAGATTAATTTCAGCCCAGGTTCTTTTCAAATATCCCATAAATACCTCCGTAATTAAACATTAAACAGGAACTCAACAACATCTCCGTCTTTCATAACATATTCCTTGCCTTCAGTGCGAACCAGTCCCTTAACCCTTGCGTTGGCAAGCGAGCCTGCAGCAGCAAGATCATCATATGCAACAACCTGCGCGCGAATGAATCCGCGCTCAAAATCAGTGTGTATTTTTCCGGCGGCCTGCGGAGCCTTTAGACCATCGCGGATGGTCCAAGCGCGAACCTCTTTTTCTCCCGCGGTAAGGAAGGAGATAAGACCGAGCAGGGTATAGCTCTTTTGAATAAGGCGGTCAAGACCCGAATTTTCAAGTCCGAGCTCGGAGAGGAACATAAGCTTTTCTTCAGCGCTCATCTCGGCAATATCAGCCTCCATTTGGGCGCAAATGGGAAGAACCTGCGAGCCTTCCTCGGCTGCAAGCGCGGTAACTGCCTTGAGGCCATCGTTATCCTCAATTCCCGAAGCAAAATCATCTTCGCTCATGTTTGCAGCATAGATGATGGGCTTGGAGGTTAACAAATCGATGGTCGAGAGGATTGCCTTTTCGTCATCATCCATCGAAAGGCTTCTGGCGCATTTGCCCGAATCAAGATGGGCATAAAGCTTGTTTAAGAAATCAACCTCGCCTTGCAGCGATTTGTTGCCCTTAAGCTCCTTTTGGGTCTTGGCGATTCGGCGCTCAACCATCTCCATATCGGAGAAGATAAGCTCGGTGTTTATAGTTTCAATATCACGAATGGGATTGATGTTGCCCTCAACATGTATGATATTATCGTTTTCAAAGCAGCGAACAACATGAACAATCGCATCAACCTCGCGGATGTTGGCGAGGAACTTATTGCCCAAGCCTTCGCCCTTGGAGGCGCCCTTAACAAGACCTGCAATATCAACGAATTCGATAACTGCGGGAACGATAGGGGGAACCTTGCTTGCGGTGGTGTACATCTCGCAAAGCTTATCAAGGCGTTCATCGGGAACCGAAACAACACCGACATTGGGGTCGATGGTGCAGAACGGATAGTTGGCCGATTCAGCGCCTGCATTTGTTATAGCGTTAAAAAGTGTTGATTTGCCGACATTCGGCAGTCCTACAATACCAAGTTTCATTAAAATGCCTCCGACAAAAAGTAACTGATAGAGTAATTATATAACCTAACGCTAAATTTTACAAGAAAAATAATAAAAACACTTTATTTTGATAGAAGAATACTGTATAATAAACTTGTATATCTCTATGCTATTGGAGGAAAATTATGAAAAAACAGTTTACGGTTTCGCTCTCACGCGTTATCAAGGAGTTTTCGCTCGAAACAATTCATATGCCCGATAATCCGGATAACCTGCTTATCGGCAATACTGAAATCAACCGCCCCGGACTTCAGTTGAGCGGTTATTTCGAATATTATGATAATCAGCGCATTCAGGTTTTGGGTCGAAGCGAGATAAGCTATCTCTATGAATTGCCGAAGGATGAATATTTAAAGGCAATTGATTCCTTTATGTCAACAAAGCCTGCCGCTGTTATAATAACCCGTGATATCGAGGTTAATAAAGAGCTTCTTGATGCGGCTGAAAAATATGCTGTTCCGATGCTTAGAACCTCCGATTCAACCTCGGGCTTCTTGGCAGCCTTGATTTCATTTTTAAATGTTCAGCTTGCCCCTCGTATTACCCGCCACGGCGTTTTGGTCGAGGTATTCGGTGAAGGTATTCTTCTCTTGGGTGAGAGCGGCGTTGGTAAGAGTGAAACCGCTATCGAGCTTGTTAACCGCGGCCATCGTCTTATAGCCGATGATGCGGTTGAGATTCGCCGCGTTTCCTCTAAATCGCTGGTTGGCTCTTCTCCCGAAAATATCCGTCATTTTATCGAGCTTCGCGGTATAGGTATTATTAACGCCAGCCGTATTTTCGGTGTGGGCGCAGTTAAGCCGACCGAGAAGATTGATTTGGTAATCAATATCGAGCCTTGGGATTCCTCGAAGGTTTATGACCGTATGGGACTTGAGGATGAAACAACCGAGATATTGGGCATTTCGTTGCCCTCTATAACGGTTCCCGTTAAACCCGGTCGTAACCTTGCGGTAATCATCGAGGTTGCGGCAAGAAACAACCGCCAAAAGAAACTTGGCTACAATGCCGCGCAGGCGTTGCTTGAGCGCCTTGGAATGAGCGAGGCAAAGAGCAACGATGCAAGTGATAAAACCGGATATTCCGACTTTTAAAGATTGAGGTAATTTTATGTATAATCTTGGCATAGATTTAGGCGGCACCAATATCGCAGTTGGTGTTGTCGATGATAATTTTCAAATTGTGGGTCGCGGCAAAAAGAAGACTAATTCGCCCCGCCCCGCCGAGGAGATAGCCGATGATATTGCGGCAGCTTGCTATATGGCGCTTGAGGATGCAGGCATAACCCTCGATGATGTTAATTCGGTTGGTATCGGTGCTCCCGGAAGCATTGACCCTGTAAATGGCATTATCGCAACCTCCAACAACCTTCATTTCGATAAGGTTCCCATGGTTGAGTTTGTTTCTTCGCGTTTAGGCGGAGTTAAATGCTATATCGAAAACGATGCTAATGCCGCGGCATACGGCGAATATATGGCCGGCGCAGGCAAAGGCGCCAACGATTTTATAACCATAACATTGGGAACAGGTGTAGGCTGCGGAATTATCATAGGCGGCAAACTCTTCACAGGCAGCAACTATGCAGGTGGCGAGCTTGGTCATACCGTGCTGATTTATAACGGTGAACAGTGCACCTGCGGTCGCAAGGGCTGCTGGGAAACCTATGCTTCGGCAACCGCCCTTATCCGCCAAACCAAGGCGGCTATGCAGCAAAATCCCGATAGCGTTATGTGGGAGCTTGTTGAAGGAAACATCGATAGAGTAAGCGGAAGAACCGCTTTCGATGCTATGCGAAAGGGAGATAAGGCAGGAACTGATGTTGTTAATCAGTATGCGCTTTATGTTTCCGCAGGCATAACCAATGTTGTTAACACATTCCAACCCGATGTTCTTTGTATCGGCGGCGGAATTTCCCATGAAGGCGAAACTCTTATCGCTCCTATCCGCGAGGATAACGAGAAACAGCGCTATTCCAAAAATGTTGCCAAGCAAACCGAAATTCTTGCGGCGCAGTTGGCAAACGATGCGGGAATTATCGGCGCAGCCTGTCTTTATAATTTGAACAATTAAGGGTGATAGCGGTGACGGCATTTTTAAAAGCATTATCCGATTTAAAAATTGAATATGTGGAAAACTGCCCCATGTCGTCATATACGACCTTTAAAATCGGCGGTCCTGCCGATGTTTTGGTTTCGCCCAAAAATGAGGAGCAGTTAAAAAGGGTAATCAGCCTTTTAAGGGAATATTCGATTCCCTTTATGCCGCTTGGCAAGGGCTCTAATCTTTTAATTTCCGATGAGGGAATAGAGGGCGCGGTTGTCCATATTGCTGATGGGTTCGATAAAATCGAACTCTTGGAGGAAAATATTGTTTCCTGCGGCGCGGGTGCCTCGCTTGCGGCTTTATGCTCTTTTGCGCTTAACGAAGGCCTTTCGGGTGTTGAAACGGCTTATGGAATTCCCGGCAGCGTCGGCGGGGCGATTTATATGAACGCAGGCGCCTATGGCGGCGAAATGAAGGATATCGTTCGCGCGGTAACCTATTTAAGCAGCGATGGCGAAATTAAAAGAGCGGAAGCCGAGGAGCTCGATTTTTCCTATCGCCATAGCCGTTTTAGCGGCAAAAACGATGTTATCCTTTCGGCTGAATTTTGCCTAATGAGCGATGATAAGAGCGCCATTCGCGAAAGAATGGATGATTATGTCGGCCGCCGTAAGGCTAAACAACCGCTCAATTTCCCGAGCGCGGGCAGCGTTTTCAAGCGCCCCGAGGGCCATTTTGCGGGAGCGCTCATTGAGCAGTGTAATCTCAAGGGTTATCAGATAGGTGGCGCGCAGGTCAGCGAGAAACACGCAGGCTTTATTATCAATGTTGGCAATGCAACCTGCGCCGATGTGCTTGCCCTTATCGAGCATATAAAGAAAACCGTTTTAGAAAAATTCGAGGTCGAATTAGAAAGCGAAGTTATAAAACTGGGGAGGTAAAAAGGGGTTGGAACTGCTTATAGTTACCGGTATGTCCGGAGCAGGCAAATCAAATGCGGCAAAGGTTTTAGAGGATATCGGATATTATTGCGTTGATAATATTCCGCCCTCGCTCACAACAACGCTCGTTGATATGATGGCTGCAAATAACGAAATCGAAAAAGCCGCCGTTGTTACCGATGCCCGTGCGCTTAAGCATTTTTCCGATATTGCGGCGGTGCTCCAAGGGCTAAAGGATAAAAACATTAGCTTTAAAATTGCGTTTTTTGATTGTGCCGATGATGTGCTTGTTCGCCGCTATAAGGAAACCCGCCGCAAGCATCCGCTTGCCAGCGAGGTGGTTTCAATTTCTGAAGCAGTCAGCATAGAGCGCGAATTGCTCGAACCCATTCGCCGCTGCGCGGATTATGTTTTTATGACCTCCCAAACCTCCGCGAAGCAAATCCGCGAGCAAATAACCTCGCTGTTTTTGGGCAACACAAATGAGGGGCTTTCGGTTCGCGTTATGTCATTCGGATTTAAGTATGGTCCCGCAACCGAGGCCGATTTGATGTTTGATGTTCGTTGCCTTCCGAATCCTTTTTATATTGATGAACTCCGTCCTTTAACGGGACTTTGCGATGAAATCAAAGATTATGTTTTGAATAACGATGTAACCGAAGAATTCAAGAATCGCCTTTTGGGCTTTTTGGATTATTCTATGCCGCTTTATTGCAGCGAGGGCAAAAGCCAGTTAGTTATTGCAGTCGGCTGTACGGGCGGAAAACACCGTTCGGTAGTATTTGCCGAGCTAATTGCCGAGCATATTAAAAAATTAGGCTTTAATGTGGCGGCAATCCACCGCGATATTACAAAATAGGTGATATAAATGTCTTTTACGAAGGATGTAAAAAGTGAATTATGTCAGAATAGAACTGTCGGATGTTGCAGGTATGCCGAATGTTACGGTATGCTGCTTTTCGGCAGGTCTTTTTCTATGGATGGCATATCTTGGCTCTCAACCGATAAAAACGCCGCAGAGCGCCTTAAAAGCCTGATTTTCAGCTGTTTTTCGGTTGTTGCAACCGTTTCCGAGGGCGGAGTTAAAAAACCAACCTATCTTGTAACGGTTGATAGTCCGACCGATATAAAGAGAATACTAATTAAGTATGAGCGCTTCGGAAGCGATGCGAATCTTGCGTTAAACGAGGGTATGTTCACGAAGGAATGCTGCACCGAAGCTTTTATAAGAGGAGCGTTCTTATCCTGCGGCAGCATTTCAAATCCCGAAACCGATTTCCATGCCGAGTTTGCCCTTAAAAATGCCGATTTGGCGGAGAGTTTTAATGAGGTTTTGTTGGCGCGAGGACTGAATCCGAAAATTTCAAACCGCGCAGGAAAAAAGGTCATCTATTTCAAAAACGGCGCCGATATAGAGGATTTGTTAACCGTTATAGGCGCAACAATGCATTCCTTGGAGCTTATGAATGTTCAAATTTATAAGGATATGCGCAATAAAACCAACCGCATAAAAAACTGCGATAACGGCAATATAGCCAAAACCGTTAAAGCTTCGATGGAGCAGCGCAACGCAATCGAAAAGTTAGAAAAAAGCGGCGCGCTTTTAACCCTGCCTCCCGAGCTTTATGAGGCAGCGATGCTCCGCAAAGAGCATCCCGAAGCTCCGCTTTCCGAGCTTTGCGTTATCGCCGAAAACAAAATAACCCGCTCGGGTCTTAACCATCGCTTAAAAAAGATAGTCGAACTTGCAAATTCATAAAAGGAGGAAAAGGGAATGGATTTTGTTCATCTTCATGTGCATACCGAATATAGCCTGCTGGACGGCGCCTGCCGTATCGGCAAGCTTCTTGATGCCGCAGTAGAGAAAAATCAATCCGCCCTTGCCATAACCGACCATGGCGTTATGTATGGAGCCATATCCTTTTATAAAGAAGCCAAAAAGCGCGGTGTTAAGCCGATAATCGGCTGCGAGGTCTATGTTGCCCCGGGCAGCCGTTTCGAGAAAACCAAAATTTATAACGAAAACGCGTATCACCATTTGGTGTTGCTTTGCAAAAACGAAGAGGGCTATAAAAACCTCATTAAACTCGTGTCCTCGGGCTTTATTGAAGGCTTTTATTCCAAGCCTCGCGTTGATAAGGAGCTCTTAAAAACCTATAACGAGGGCATTATTGCGCTTTCGGCCTGCCTTGCAGGCGAAATTCCGCGCCTTCTTTCGCGCGGCGATTATGAAAAAGCCAAGCAAACCGCCCTTTGGTATGATGAGGTCTTCGGCAGGGGAAACTACTACCTCGAAATGCAGGACCATGGCATCATAGAGCAAAAGCAAATTAACCCTTATATCGTTAAAATCTCGCAGGAAACGGGCATTCCGCTGGTTGCAACCAACGATGTTCATTATGTTGAGCGCGAGGATGCCAAGATGCAAAAGGTTTTAACCTGCATCCAAACAGGCAGCAAAATAAGCGATGAAAATATTTTGGAATTCAAAACCCAAGAATTCTATTTGAAAACAGGGGAGGAAATGGAGGAGCTTTTCTCCTATTATCCGAGTGCCCTTGAAAACACTAAAAAAATCGCCGATATGTGTAACCTCGAGTTCGAATTCGGCAAAATCAAGCTTCCCTATTTTGATATAGGCGAGCGCAACCATTATGACTATTTCCGTGAGCTATGCTATAACGGATTATATAAAAACTATGGAGATAACCCCGATAAAGCGGTTATCGACCGCCTTGAATATGAGCTGAAAACAATCAACCAAATGGGATATGTTGATTATTATCTCATAGTTCAAGATTTCATAAACTATGCCAAAAGCCGTGGCATTCCCGTAGGCCCCGGTCGTGGCTCGGGCGCGGGCAGCCTGGCGGCATATTGCGTTGGAATAACGGGCATCGACCCCATAAAATATAACCTTCTTTTTGAGCGCTTTTTGAATCCCGAGCGCGTTTCAATGCCCGATTTCGATGTCGATTTTTGTTATATTCGCCGCGGCGAAGTTATCGATTATGTAATAAATAAATACGGCAGCGACCATGTTGCCCAAATAGTAACCTTCGGAACCCTTGCGGCGCGTGCCGCCGTTCGCGATGTCGGAAGAGCGATGGATATGCCGTATGCCCTTTGCGACAAAATCTCCAAGCTTATTCCGACTGCCTTTGATATGACTATCGAAAAGGCGGTTTCGGTCGTTCCCGAACTTCGTTTGCTGATGGAAACCGATTTGCAGGTTGCCGAGCTCATCTCCATCGCCAAAAGCGTTGAGGGAATGCCGCGCCACGCTTCGACCCATGCGGCAGGTGTTGTAATATCCGACCTTCCCGTGTCCGATTATGTTCCGCTTGCGCTTAATGATGATATGGTCGTAACGCAATACACAATGACCGCCCTTGAGGAATTAGGCCTTCTTAAGATGGACTTTTTGGGACTTCGAAATCTAACGGTTATCAGCGATTCCGAGCGCGAGATTCGAAAAACCGAGCCCGATTTTGATATCGAGAAAATCCCGATGAATGATAAAAAGACCATGGAGATGCTCTCCGCGGGTCTAACCGAGGGCGTTTTCCAGTATGAATCAACCGGCGTTAAAAATGTTTTGCGCCAGCTTCGCCCCGAAAAAATCGAGGACCTTATTGCCGTTGTTTCGCTTTATCGTCCCGGTCCTATGGATTCAATACCTAAATATGTTAAAAACCGCCATAACCCCGATGCAGTAACCTATGCAACGCCCCTTTTAAAGGATATCCTCGATGTAACCTATGGCTGCATAGTTTATCAAGAGCAGGTTATGCAGGTTTTCCGCAACCTTGCGGGATATTCGCTCGGCAGGGCGGATATCGTTCGCCGCGCCATGTCCAAGAAGAAGCATGATGTTATGCTTCGCGAACGCGATGCCTTTATAAACGGCGAAGTCGCGCCCGACGGAACCATTGTTTGCGAAGGTGCGGTAAGAAGGGGAGTTGATAGCGCTGTCGCCGAAAAAATATTCGACGATATGATAGCATTCAGCTCATATGCATTCAATAAATCCCATGCCGCGGCTTATGCGGTTGTGGCATATAGAACGGCATATCTAAAATGCCATTATCCCGCAATTTATATGGCGGCGCTTATGACCAGCGTGCTGGATTCGCCCGCAAAAATATATGAATACACCTGCGAATGTCAGCGCATTGGCCTGCGAATTTTGCCGCCCAATGTTAACATCAGTCAAAACGATTTCAGCGTTTGCGATGGCGAGATAAGATTCGGCCTCTTGGCGATTAAAAACCTCGGCCGCGGAATGATAGATCGTTTGATAGCCGAGCGCGAGCAAAACGGCGCATTTAAATCGATGTATGATTTTTGCCTGCGCGCCGATGGCAGGGATATGAATCGCCGCGCGCTTGAAGGACTGATTAAGAGCGGCGCGCTCGATGGTCTCGAACAAAATCGTCGCCAAATGCTGCAAAATATAGATGCCGTTTTAGCAGCCGTTTCGGATAAAAAACGCTATACAAGCGGCGGTCAGTTAGACCTTTTCGGCGATGGACAAGCCTCATCCGATGAATTCATTTTGAGCCCCTGCGAGGAACTTCCAACCGATGAATTGCTTAAAATGGAAAAGGAGGTAACGGGGCTTTATCTTTCGGGTCATCCAATGAAGGCCTATGAGGGATATGTTTCGATGGTGGCAGGCGTTAAGTGTAATGAACTTGCCGAAAATGTTCATAACGATGGCGCTCGCATAACCATTGTTGCTCTTATTTCTTCCAAAAAAGAGAAAACAACCAAGTCCAACAGTCAGCTTTGCAATCTTGTGCTTGAGGATATGACTGGAACGGTAAATGCCGTTGCCTTCGGCAAGGTCTATGCCGCATATAAGCCGATCATTTCCGAGGACAAGGTTTATAAATTTTTTGCAACGGTTTCCGAACGCGAAGACCGCCCAACCGAGCTTGTGATTGAGCGAATGGAGGAGGTATCTCTAAAGGATGCCGAGGCGGTTTCGTTTAAGGCGGAACGGAAGATTTATATCAGGGTTAACGATATAAACGATTCGGCTGTTGCGGAGGTTAAACAGGTTCTTGCCTCGCAAAGAAAGCAGGGAAGACAGTATGAAACCTATATCTTCACTCAAAACGATAAAAAGACCCTAAAGGCTCCGCCTGCGCTTTGGGTTTATGAGGGAGAACTCTCCCGCATTCGTGAGGAGTTAAGCTCGATTATAGGCGAGGAAAATGTCCGCGTTGTTTAAATCTTTTCGCATAAAACTGTAATGAGCGTTTGAAACTTTTAAAAAATACAGTATAATATTGCGAAAAAATGTTGAAAATTTATGGAAAAGGATATATAATACCGTTTGATATTGTTTTGGAGTTGAACTAATTATGAAATTAAACACTATTGGCGTTTTAACCAGCGGCGGCGATGCTCCCGGAATGAACGCGGCTGTTCGTTCGGTTGTAAGAACCGCTCTTTATAGAGGAATGAAGGTAAAAGGCATTCTTGATGGATATGAAGGCCTTTTCAATAGAAATGTAATTGATATGGGGGACCGTTCGGTTTCCGATATCATTCAGCGCGGCGGAACAATTCTCGGAACTGCCCGCAGCGAAAAGTTTAAAACACAAGAAGGCGTTATGGACGCTGCAGCCGCTTGTCGCGAACTCGGCATCGAGGGTATAGTTGTTATCGGCGGCGATGGTTCTTTCCGCGGCGCTCGCGACCTTTCGCTTCAGGGAATTCCCTGCATCGGCATCCCCGCAACCATCGATAACGATATTTCTTCAACCGAATATACAATCGGCTTCGACACCGCTATGAACACCGCTTGCGAAATGACCGATAAGCTTCGTGATACCGTTCAGTCGCATTGCCGTTGTTCCATAGTTGAGGTTATGGGTCGCCACGCTGGCTACCTCGCTTATGAGGTTGGAACTGCAGTTGGCGCAACCGCAATCCTCGTTCCCGAAATGCCTTATGACCTTAAGAATGATGTTATCGACCGCATCTTGGCAGCAAAAGCCGCAGGCAAGAAGCACTTTATAATTGTTGTTGCCGAGAACCTTTGCGATGTTGATAAGATGGCTGAGGAAATCGAAAAGGCAACCGGCGTTGGCACCCGCCCGACCGTTCTCGGCCATGTTCAGCGCGGCGGCAACCCGACCGTTCGTGACCGCGTAATGGCAACCAAGATGGGCTTCTATGCAGTTGAGCTTCTCAAAGAGGGAATCGGCAACCGCGTTATTGCCTATCAGCAGGGCGAGATTGTTAACTATGATATCTATGAGGCTCTCAACATGAAGAAGAACCTCAATGCTGACGATCTTCACATCGCTCATAGAGTTTCCCGCTAATTAAAACATAAAATTAAAAGCAGCAGTCGTTTGACTGCTGCTTTTTTCTTTTAAAAGAAATTAGATTGCATCCCTGATTTTATCGAGAACCTTCTTAACTGCCTTCTTGGGAATCGAACCTGCAACGCCCTCAAGCGAAATCTCCTTGAGTTCAAGGATTCCGCTGGCGCCGGGGCGAATCCAACCCGAAGCAATAACGGTGTTATCGCCGTATTCAATCTTTATGTACTGAATAGCGGTTAAAAATCCTGTGCCCTTTTTCCAAACAACTTCATCGTTTTGCTCGATCTTCTTGTATCCCGAAAGAACAAGAATGTTTGCAATGGTATTATCAACCTGGTCAAAGGGTTTGGTGCAATTAAAAGTTAGAGTAGTTCTTGCCATAATAAATCCCCTTATAGTTAGTTTATATTTTGATTATATCAGCAAACGCCTGTAAAAACAACCGAAAATCTATATTTTTTCGGAAATGAGCAGGTGTCCGGTTATGCCGGTAAGCTTATAAACCTTGCCATAGGGCGAATCAACAAGCTCATAGCTGAAGGGTGTTTGCGAAACAAAATGCGGGAAATCGGAATTAAGCAAGAAGAAGGTTTTTTCGGGGTCGGAATAGGGGATAACATAAACGGTTGCATTATCCAATCCGTCAACCATAATGCGGCGGCGAATGCCGTATGCCGTTGCGATTCTCTCCCTTGCGTGAACAACGCCCTTTGAGCCGTTATTTATAAATACGCGGCATTCATGGCGCCAAGCTCTCGGCATATGATAGGTTGCACTGTCATTTTCAACGGTGCATTCGTTTGCAAGCATCAGGGGAGCACCAAGCGGGGTGGAAAGCTTTATGCCAACCGTTGTATCGGGGCAGTAGCCGTTGAACCAAATTGCGCCATTCGAGCGATGCATAAGAATAACAGGCTCGGGAGAGTAGCGGTTGAGCTTTTCGAATGTGAAATCATAGCCAACATATTTTGCTGCCTTGCGCATCAAAATCTCGGCAGGGAACGAATCATAATGAACGGTGTCATCATTCTTGGCGGCATCGTTATCATCAACCGGCTTTCTTGAGCAGTCGCATCCGCGGCACCAAACCGCAACTCCGTTTTCAACATTTCTAACCGTTGCAATAACGCGCGAATTTTCGCCCTGTACGGCGCTTGCGAGAACGGTGGTGAATTCATCCGCAGCAACGGCGCAAAGTCCGCCATCGGTGAATATTCCGCCGAATTCAATATTTGTGCAAACCTCGTCGTCGGTCAGTTCATCCGAAATGCCTGTTTTGTCGATAACCTCGAAGGTTCCGCTGATTTCCATGTCCTTCTTAAGACCGAGCAAATCGATAATTTCGCTGTCGGCGCCTTTGAGAGAACCATAGAACATAACCTTGCCGCCGTTTTTGATAAAGCTTGCAAGCGGCTTGCAAACGGCTGCTCCCTCGCTGGGCATGGGAACAACCAAAACGCGTCCCTCAAAAATATGAGGCTTGCTATCATATAGTTTTGCGAAATTATTGCTCGAAACAACGCTGTTAACGGGCATACCGTGGTTGAGCGCCGCAACTAAATACCAATCCTCGAAGAAGCATTTCTCAAGGCGACCGCTATCGAGGTTGTTATATTCAGCGAAGGGATAAACCCAAACAAAGGGAGCGGCATCATCAGGAGCGTTAACATAAGAGGAAATCATATAGGGAATAATCTCGTTGGGGCAACGCTCGGGCATATTTCCGTAGCTATCATCGATTGAGAGAAAGTTTATATGGTTTGCAACAACCGTTTCACCCTCGCTATTGATGCGCGAGGTTGCGGTCGGCAAAAAGATATCGTGGGGCTGACCTTCATAGCGGTCAATCCAGGGGCTGTTGAGCCACCAAATATCGTGAACATAGAAGCGGAAAAGGAAGTCCTCATCGGGAAGCTCCGCAGCGCGCGACATATAACCTGCAAGCTCAAGACCGAAGTTGCCGTCAAGAGCTGCCCAAGGAGAGTTAGGCGGCGGCAAAAGCTCGGGGTTGAGTTCATAAATCATTCCGTGGTCAACGCCGTCGGAAGCGAAATCGGCGCCAACCGTGAGATTAGTGCCTCTTGTTTGAACGGGATAGTGGCATTCCTTATAGAAAAGTTTCCAGAAGTCGGCAATCTTCTCGCGGCAGTCATCAAGCTTGTCGGCATAGAATGCCTTGCCATCAAAGAGTGCGCCCGAAACGCCCCAGGTTTCGGTTCCGAAACCAAAGCCGTTTGAGAGCCAAATATAATCAAATCCCATATCGCCGAGGAAGATTTCCGATTGCTTGCCGAGGAATGTTCCAAAGGGTGTGCCATCGGGGATTCCGTTCGGATATGCGGCATATGTAACATCATCGCCATTCAAAACGCCATAGCAGCAAACCATGCTCTTGGCGCCCATGGATGCGCCCTCGCAAATCTCGTTATGGCGGTTATATTTAAAGTCCGAAACCGCAAATTCAGGGCCGGGGTCAAAGGTTGTGCCAACGAAAATCGGCTTGCCTGTAACCCTTGCGCCAACCTCTTTAACAATAGAAACTATGTTTTTAAGGTCGCGGTAGGTATATTCGGGGGCGTTTTCCATATAAGGATAGTTGCGGGTGTGAAGACCGATGCCATCGGGGTCATTCTTGCGGTCCCATTCCATCTTAACATTGGCGCCGCCTATAAAGTGTGCCCATTCAAAGGTGTCATCGAGGTTGCCGCGGTAGTCCAAAAGCTCGCTTCCGTCGGCAGTCCAAAACATAACGCCAACCTCATCGGCTTTATCAAGAAGGTTTTTCCATTGCAAGAAAGCGCCTTCGCAAACCTTTTTGATAACAGCAGGGTCGGTGCTCTTAAAGGGCTTTAAACTAACCTCGAGGGTAACGCGTTTAATATTTTTCATGGTTTTTCATCACTCCAAAACGCAAGTTTATACTATGATTATATATAAATATAAAAATTTATGGGATAGCAAAACACAAACAAAAACTGTTTAAAATAAAGATACGAGCCACCTAAAGCGACTCGTATCTTTTAATTATAATTTAGCGGGCAAACATTCAACAAGCTCCAAAGAACCTGCGGTTTTAACGGATATTTTGCCCTTAACGCTGTAAGGAGTGAAGAAATAATCGCCCTTCTTAACAGCAGTTTTGTTTTCGCCGCAAACGATTTCGCCTTCGCCCTCGGTAACAATATAAATTGCGGGAGCGGTAAGGTCATCGGTTTCAGCGTTTTCGAGGGTGAAACGGTTAACCGCGAAGCAGGGAGTGTCATCATAGGAGATGAGGGTTTCGCGCTTGATGCCGTCCTTCTCATAAACCGTGATGGGTTCCTTCTTTGCGCGGCGAACAGCTTCTTCGCCGAATATATCAAAATTAAATACATCGAGAGCAATATCGGGCTCCAAACCGAGATACATTGTGTGCTCGGTGATGCGATTTCCTGCGCACCAAGCCTCGGGCTGAATGGTGAAATCCGAAGGCTCCTGTGTTTCAAGGATAAGGCAGCCTGCGCCGATAGCGTGAACCATTTTTGCGGGAACTAAATAAACATCGCCCTTCTTAACGGGAACACGGTTGAGAAGCGGCTGCATATAATCGGGCTCATCATAGCTCTTTGCAACAGCCTCGCGGAATTCATCCTTGGTCATCTTATCCTTAAAGCCAAAGTAAAGGCAGGCATCCTCGCGGGTGTCAACAACAATCCAGGATTCGGCCTTGCCGTAGCTGGAGTTGAGATATTTTTCGGAATATGCGCGGTCGGGGTGAGCCTGAATGGGGAGGCGGATGGCACTGTCGAGGAGCTTAACAAGAACGGGGAAGTCCTTGCGCTCGCCGAGCATTTCAGCGCTATATTCCTCTAAAAGGTCGGAGAAGAGGATATTTGTTCCGCGAACGGTGGAGATACCTTCGTTTTCAATCTCGCTGCCTTCATTGAGGGCCTCAACTGCCGAGCAAACCCATTCTTCGGGAAGAAAACCGTCAATCGGCTCATCGCCAAAGAAACCTGCGAAAAGCTTACCACCGGTGTAAATTCTACCAACGCGGTTGCGGTTGAAGAAAATCGGATTTTTAACAATTTCGGATTTATTCATGTTAATCACCTAAGTATTTAATAATCTTTTGCGCATCCTTGATGCTGTCATAAACTCCGCAGGCGGCAAGCGCGAAAACAGCGGCGCCATAGGCAGCCTCTTCCTTATGGGCGGGAACCGACATGGAAAGGCCAAACATCTCTTCACACATTTTGCGCCAAACAGGGCTCTTGCGGAGGCCGTTGCCCGAACCAACCAGCTTGGTGGGTTGGGTTTTAAGGGTGTCCTTAACCTCAAGATACATATCATAAAGCTCGCGAACCGAGCCCTTAAGTACGCCACAAACCAAGTGAGCGGGAGTAAGATTATCGGTGCAAATGTTTTGAATGCTGCCGCGAACCGAGGGGTTGGAGCGCTTGCCGGAAAATGCGGTATCAACAATCAATTCGTTGTCGATGGGGTAGAAGCTTTCGGCAATATCATCCATAAAGCGATAAGCCGATTCATCACCGCCGCCATAAAGGCGGAAGGTTTCGCGGAAGAACTTTTCAAGGCAGGCATAAACGCGTCCGCCGCAAAGAGCGCTTCCAACGAGAATATAATCGTCTCCCGTAAGCGGGCGAACCTCGCCGGAGGGGAAAGCGGTTTGGGGATTGCCCTTAACCGAGATTTGGCTGCCGGTGCCGATGTTAACAAGAATGGTGTTCTCGCTGTCATCAACCGAGCCGATAAAGCTTGCTTGATTATCACCGATAGCAACACTAACGGGGATACCCTCATATGTTCCAGCCGAAGCGGTCAGCGCAGTAACCTCGGGAAGCATCGAGAGGTCGAAACCGAGCTTTTCGCAAGCGGCGGCATCAAAGCGAGCCTCCTTCAAATCGAAAAGACCGAAGCTTGCGGCATCAGAAGAGTGCATAATCGGGGTTTTTCTGCCGCAAAGGCGCATTGCAATATAATCGTGAATGGTGCAAAAGCTGCGTGCATTTTCGGGAACCAAACCGTTTTTAACATTGTAGTAATGGGTTGCAAGACCGTATCCGGGGGCAACTGCATAACCTGTTAGCTCCTTAATTTGCTCGCAGTAGGTTTTGCCGTCTTCCGCTTTTTCGGCGGCGCGGCCATCCTGCCAGGTTGCAAGAGTGCTGCAGGCTAAACCGTTTTCATCGGTATAAACAATGCCGTGCATTTGTCCCGTAACACCGATGGCGCAAATTTCTTTTGCTTCGGCGCGAACCTGCGAGAGAAGGTCAAAAACCTTGCTCTCGATGGTTTCAACCGATTGTATTTTCTCAAAAGACTTATCGGTTTCAATAAAGCTTTCGCTGTTAACCGTTATAGCCTTTTTGCCAATACCCGTTTCGGCGTCAACCGCCGAAACGCATATTGTTGTTGTTCCAATATCAATGCCTAAAACAAACATACTAACACTCCAAGGTTGTGGATTTAAGGTCAAGACGCTTTATAATATCCTGCTGGATAGCGGGAGAAAGGTCGAGGAAGTTAACGAAGGTTCCGTGGATTCTCATAATGTAAACACCGCTCGGAGCATATTTCTTCGGGTTATCAAGAACCTTGCGGAGCATTTCGGGGGTGGTAACATTAACATAGAGATAGAAGGGAGCAAGCTTATCGTTAAGCGGGTTGAAGAAGAACTGGCGCATAACCTTGTTCTTGAATTCAATGCCCTTTTCCTCATAGGTTGCGCCTGTGAAGTAGTTGGGGTCAATACCGAAGTGGGAAGCGAAGCCGCCGTTCATCTTGATGTAGGGAAGCTTGAATGCCGAAAGAACGCGGAATCCAAGACCCTGATGAGCATCGCCGAAGAGCGGGTCAACGCCGTAGTTCATCATCTCTCTTGCCTTTCTGCCATCGGGCAAAGCGCCAACCCAATAACCATAGGTGAGGTGGGTCGAGGGAGAGGAGAAGTCGGGACGGAAGGGATTTCCGAGGTAGTTCTTCTCAGCGGCAACCATATCGGCAACCTTAGCGGCAACATCAGCAGCCTCATCATCAACAACGGCGATGTTGTTACCGTATTTTTTGCAGCCGAGGAGATATTCGCGAAGCTCTTCGTCATCCTTAAAGTCGTTTGCAAGAGCGGTTATAAGGCGTTCAGCATCCTGCGGTCTTTCAGCAAGCAGTGTGTCAACCGCAACAAAGCTGTCAGCAATAATCGAAAGTCCGTGAATGAGGCATCCGCTGCCGTTATATTTGGTTCCCTGATGAACGGGGTCACGCATATCGTAGCCCGATTCAATTCCGCCCATAAGGGTCGAAAGGAAGGGAACAGGCAGGTTGGAGAGAGCGCGGGAAGCGCCGTTTGCGGACTTGGTCATTTCCTTAATAATAAACTGGCAGTTAGCATAGAAGCGCTCGCGAAGATTCTTAAGAATGGTTTCAGCGCTGTCGCCTGTTGCGGGCAAAATGCGCTCGCCTGTGATGGTGGAAACGCCATCGCTTAAGGTGAGTTCAAGAATCTTGCCGAGGTTGAGCCAGCTGTTGGTGGTGTTAGCGTTGTCTTTACCCATAATGAGAGGCTCTTGGCAACCTGCGATAGAATAATCAGCGAGGTCCTCTTCGGCAACGCCGGCATTGCGAAGAACATCGAATACCGAGTCATCATTGAAGAGCGAGGGGGTAAGGCAGCCGGGTGTGAAGAAGAAGCGGCCGAGCTCCTCATAAAGCTTGTCGGGGGTGTTTTTATGAAGCTTAACCGAGAGAATCGGCTGGGGAAGGTTCATATCATAATAAGCATCGAGAAGGGCATAGGAGCAAACGCTTGTAAGGTCGTTGCCTGCGGTATCCTTGCCGCCTACGATGAGGTTTTGGCTGATAGCCCAGCTGCGGTCAGCAACATTATAGAAAACAAGCAAATGCTTGAATAATGCGGCGGTATCCTCGCGGGAGAGGTCTTCCATTGCGCGATAGGGCTCGAAGATTCTATCGGCATTACCAACCGAGAATGCGAACGGGTTGGGAGCCTGCTCAAGGCACATAACCTGCCATAAAAGCATAAACGACTGTAAAGCCTCGAAAAGATTGCGAGCGCCCTTTGCGGGAACCTGCTCGAGAGCGTTTGCAAGGCGGGTGAACTGTTCAGCCTTGTCGCCAACTGCCTTTTCGAGAGCGATTTCTCTATAGCGGGCAGCGAAGATTAAAACAGCATCGAGAGAATCGAGCATTGCGCGGAATGCATCAAGACGCTCTTCATCGGTAGTCTTTGCCATGTTCTCTTCGATTTCGCGCTTCATCTCTTCAACACCAACTGCTAAAGCATGGCGCATATCGGGAATAACATGACCGGTAACCTGCTCAACAAAGAAGGCAACCTCTTTGGTGTAGTTTTCGGCTGCATCATAAACCTTGGTGAGTTCTTTTATGTAGTCGGTCTTCTTATCGTGAGCCTTAACGATGTCAAGACGCTCTTTAGTGATATCCTCGTTGGGTTCAATATCGCCGAAAACAGCGGTCGGGTCGCAGTAACCCGAGAAGGTTTCAACGCGGAAAGAAGGATTGATAAGTGCATAACTGCGAGCGAAAGCATCGCGCTGGGTTCCCGCAAAAACAGCGTTGTCGCTGATGGAGATGGGGAGCTCGGCAGCGATTTTCTTGAGCAAATATGCGGTACGACGCATTTTGGACATACCCTCGGTTTCATGCTCATATTTCATGCCGATTTCTTTGGAAAGGAACCAACCGTCGAGGCGCATCAAACGACGCTCTTCGCGGAATAATTCTTTTGCCATTTCAGTGGTTTTCTCATGTGTGATTGCCATAAAAAATTTCCTCCTTATGTTCTCACTGCGTTGAAGCCCGCAGCCTTGAATTTATTAACTGTGTTTTTATAACATTCGGTGCTTATGTTTGCATCTTCCATAGCATACACAAGTCCGCATTGTTTCCATTTATCCTTGCCGTATTCATGGTAGGCCAAGAATTCAATTTTGATTTTATCCTTAAAGGGAGAAAGCGCCTCCAAAAGCAGGTCCGTGTCGCCCTCGTCGGCATTAAAGCCGTTTATGAGCGGAACATGAACCAAAATATCAAGGTTTGCGTTTGCCGCCGCCTCAAGGTTTTTGAGAATCGGCTCCAAAACTCCGCCCGTTACTGCCAAAAGCTTTTTACTGTTGGCGCTTTTAACATCCATTATTAAATGGTCAATATATGGGTAAAGCGAGGGAAGGAGAGGATGCATCGCGTTGGTTTCAATCGCGGTGTTGATGCCTTCTTCCTTGAGCCTTTTGAGCAACTCCAAGGTCGCATCCAGCTGCAGCGAAACCTCGCCGCCCGTTAAGGTTATTCCGCCTCCGTCAAAAAACATCGGCTTGCAGGAAAGAATCTCCGTTAGCATCTCATCAACCGAAACGGTCGTAACAGGGAAGGCGGAATGCTCTTTAGCGGCATCCATACCCTCGGGATTTGAGCACCAAGGACATTTCATATTGCAACCATGAAGATGATAAACCAAGCGGTTGCCGGGGCCATCCTGCGAGTAGTTAAATCCCTTTTGAAAATATTTAATGTTCATTTTTCCTCCATTAGTTCAAGCCTTAAACTAATTGCTATAATAATTATAATATATATTAAAGCCGCTGTCAATAAATATCTTTACAAATGGTATGATTTGATTTACAATAACCTAAAAGGAAGGGGTGTAGGGTTTGAAGAGCTACGCGAAAAATGTTCAGTCTATCAAAAACGATAACCGCGCAACAATTTTAAATCTCATCCGAAAAACGCCTATTTCGCGCGCCGAAATTTCCTCGCTGGCGGGGCTTTCAAAGTCATCCGTAACGATGATAACCAACGCCCTTATTGCCGAGGGACAGGTTAGGGAAATAGGAACCGAGGAATCGGTTATCGGCCGCAAGCGCATATTGCTCGATATTGTTGCAAACTATCGATTTGCAGCGGGAATAATTCTTCATCGCCGCGATATAAAGGTTTGTATAACCGATTTAAAGGGCGAGGTGCTTTTGAGCGAAACAACCGCTATTGAGCGCTTCTCTTCGGCCGATGAGGTAATTGATTATACCGTAGAAACCGTCTTCAAGCTAATAGAAAAGCAAGGGCTAAAAAGGGAAGACTGCATCGGTATTGGTGTCAGCTGCCCCGGTCCTCTTGATATAACCCGCGGAATCATCCTTTCGCCTCCGCATCTCGATATTTTGCATAATGTTGCGGTGGTTGATGAGATTCATAAAAAAACCGATATGCCTGTTTCGCTTGAGAATAACGCGGTGTTGCTGGCGATGCGCGAGAATCTTTTGCGAGATAGAATGCAAAACTTTATGTCGGTTATTATTTCTCATGGTATCGGCTCGGCTGTTGTAACAGGCGGCGAGATTTATCGCGGTGCGCTCGGCTTTTCGGGAGAGCTCGGTCATATAAGCGTTGTAGCGGGCGGCTTGCCTTGCCCCTGCGGAAACAACGGCTGCCTTGAACGCTATGTATCGCTTGCCGCGCTTAAAGAGCGCTTCGGATTTGCCGATTATAAGCATGAGATAGTCGATGCCGCATACGAGGGCGATAAAAAAGCTCTCGAGGTGCTTGAATTTATAACAACCTATCTTGGCAGTGGACTTGTAAGTGCTGTTAACTTGTTTGATTTAGATGCCGTTATTCTCCATGGCGACTATTCCTATAGACCCGAGCTTTTGAACGGTATGCTTAAAGCGTATATCGATAAAAACTCGGTGGTAGCGGCTGTTCACGGGGTTGAGGTTATCTCCTCTCCCGAACGAAACGACCGCGCGGAGGGCAATTCAACCGCCGCGATAATAGAAAAATACTTTGACCAAATTTTGGAGGGCTAAAAATGATTATCGACCGCTATGATGAACAAACCTATACCAAACCCGTTTGGGAAGGGGATACAGTTTATAACGAAGGCGTTTTATTTTATCGCGGCCGCAAAAAAGCGCGCCTCCTTTTTCCGATTGATGAGATAATTTCGGTGCGCACCTTCGATTTGCAAACCGAGTTTTGCGAGGGCGTTGATTTTTATGTTGAAAATGGCGAGCTCGTTCTTTGCGAGGGTACAAACATCCCCGTTTGGGATATCGAGCCGTTAACCGAAAAGCCGAATTGCCATGTTTTTCCTGCTAAAAAGGAAGGGCTTTTCCTTTATGATACCTGCGGCATCAAAATGCGCCAAATGACGGTATGCGTAACCTATAAGCATTCCAAAACCTTTGAGGATGGCTATTCGGGCGCGGGTGTTTCTTCGATTCGCGAAAGATTGCCCAAAATCTTCGAAAAACTCGACCGCGGAGAAACCCTCAACATTATGCTGAACGGCGATAGCAACTACACCTCTTGGGGCTGCAGCGGCGGCTATTCGGAGGATAGATTTTTTGATAGAACCGATAGCGGCTCTTTCTATACGGTAGGTCTTAATGTGCCGCCTTATTCTCCGCCTTGGTTCGATATGTTTATTTCGGTTCTTCGCAAGATGTATCCCAATGCAACCATAAATATCGATAACATCTCGATGGGCGGCGTTGATGCAAGATGGGCGCTCGAGCACCTTTCGGCGAGATTAAAACTCTCAAAAAATCGCCCCGATATCATTTTCCTCGGCTATGGTGTTAACGATTTGTGCGGCGGTGTCAGCCCCGCTGATTATAAAGAGCATAACCTCGGAATTATTGATAAAATAAGAACCGATGAAAACGGCAACCCCGATACAGCCTGTGTGCTCGTATCGCCGCATATTTGCAATACCGATGCCGCATGCTATCCCACCGAGGTTTTCCTTCAATATGAAAAAATGCTTGAAGAAATTTGCAACGAGCGCGAGAACTGTGCGCCGATTAAGCTAACATCCTTCTCCTTCGATATTTCGAAGTGCAAGCAACCGCTTGACCGCCTTGAAAACAACATAAACCATATGATGGATTTCAGCGGAAGAATGTTCGCCCAAATATTTATTGAATCAATGAGATAAAGAAAAACGCCTGAATTTTCAGGCGTTTTTTATGTTATAAAGTCCAAGCCGCCGAGCATAGATTAAAACAGTAATAAAGGGGGCGTTAGCTTGAAATATATAATAATATCAAAAAGGCAAATTTTGTTGGCACTTTGCGCGTTTTTCGCGCTCGCTATTGCGGTTATCGGCTCGGTAAAGGTTTTCGCTCGCGAATCTCGATTATTGCCGATTTATTGCGTTGAGAGCGAGGAAAAAAAGGTTGCAATTTCCTTTGATGCCGCGTGGGGAAACGATGATACCGAAGAGCTTATAAGCATCCTCGCGGAATATGATGTTCCCGCAACCTTTTTCGTTGTTGGCGCGTGGGTTGATAAATATCCCGAATCGGTAAAGCAGCTGCACGACGCGGGTCATAAAATAGCCAACCATTCCAATTCTCATCCCTATATGACCAAACTTTCAACCGCCCAAATGAGCGCCGAGCTTTCGGCTTGCAACCAAAAAATCAAGAACATAACGGGCTATGAGCCAACGCTTTTCCGCCCGCCCTACGGCGATTATAGCAACGCCGTTATAAACGCTGTTGAAAGCGCAAAAATGTTCACTATTCAATGGGATGTTGATTCCCTCGATTGGAAGGATTCGGCAACTCCCGACAGCATCGCAAACAGGGTTATAAGCAAGGTCAAAAACGGCTCTATAGTGCTGTTTCATAACGATGCGGAGCATACCCCCGCGGCTTTGCCGACCATACTCAAAACCCTCAAAGAGCAGGGCTATCAATTCGTGTTTATCGAGGAGCTGATTCTAAAAGAAAACTATGAAATCCTCCACGATGGAACGCAATGCAAAAAATCATAGGGTGCCGCGCCTATAAAGCAGCGCAAAGAAAAAGCGATGGGAAATCCATCGCTTTTTTGTCTTATTTATAGTTCTTAAATCCTAAATCAGCTAATGTTACTCGAATGTCAGCATCGGAGAAATCCGAAACCATCATAGCGAGTAGGGTGTGGAAAAAGTTATCAAGTTCCGCATCCTTGCAAATTTTGGTGGTCTTGGTGAGCTTTGCGGCATCGAAGTTGCCGTTTTCCTTTTTGCTGCCATATTCAATCGAGTATTTGCCGCGGCTGAAATCTATGCTATAGTCAAACTTTGTGCCATCCTCATAGCCGCTCTTGCGAACGATTATGTTATTGGTGTAGTCGCAAACGAGGGTGGTAAGGTTGAGAACATATTCGTTGCCTGCACCGGTGCTGTTTCCGTTGGTTTCGATAACCTCCTTGAGATAATCGCCAACATGGTCGGGATGAATGCTCAAGCATTTAGAGCAAAAATATCCCTCATAGGTGTGTGCGAAATCGGTTTCTTCGGTGTAACTGTCGCCGCAACTGCAGGTAAAGGTGGTAGAACCCTTTTTGATGCAGCTTCCCTGGGTGGTTTTGGGTATATAATTATGAGTGTGGGGTTGGTCTTTGTCGTCCGAAGCGGGCTTTTTGCTCGAGGAAGAGGAGGGCTTTTCGGTTTCTTCCTTTTGGCTGGAGGAGGGGGCTTTATCTCCCTCGTCGGAAGGCTTTTCGCTCTCGGTGCTTTGCGTGTCGGATGAACCCGTGTTATCAATAATAACGGTTTCGGTTCCGCAAGCGGCAAGCGAGAAAATGAGCGCTAAAGTGAGTAAAATAGCAAATAATCTTTTCATTTTTGTCATCTCCCAGGCTTTATTCTATGAAACGATTATACCATAATAGCTCCCTAAATGACAACGACAAATAACGCCATATTTTTTATCAAAATCAAGCGTTATTTTACTTTTATGCCATAGAGAATGTTAAAATGAGTTGATACACCGAGGAGAAACATTATTGGAAAATAGGGGATGGGACATTTTTTACCCATAAGCTATTGTATTTTAGGTTTAGAGATGTTATAATGTGAAAGGTGATAATGATGAAATCTTCCAAGCCGAAAAAACTGATGATAATGAACATTCTCGATATTCTTCGCCGCTATACCGACGAGGAGCATAGGCTCTCTCAAAAGGATATCGTTGAGATTCTTAAAAACGAATACGATATGGATGCCGACCGCAAGAGCGTTAAGCGAAATCTCCAAAGTCTTATTGAGTTCGGCTATGATATTAACTATAGCGAATCTATTCGTATGATTCCCGAAAAGGATAAGAAAACGGGCGAAACCGTTATGGTCGAGAGTTATATTCTCTCGGATTTCTATTTAGAACGCGATTTTTCCGATAGTGAGCTGCGCTTGCTTATCGATGGTCTTTTGTTTTCAAAGCATATTCCTTATAGCCAATGCAAGCATCTCGTTGAGAAGATTGAAGGGCTCTCGAATCAATATTTCAAATCGCGCGTGCGCTATATAAAAACCCTGCCCGAAACCGCTCAAAACAATCATCAGCTTTTCTATACAATAGAGATTCTTGATGAGGCAATCGCCAAGGGCAGGCAGGTTGCATTTAATTATTGCCGCTATGAAACCGATAAAAAACTTCATCCCGTTTTAGGCGATAACGGCAAGCCCTGCGAATATATCATAAACCCCTATCAAATGGCGGCAAACAACGGAAAATATTATCTTATTTGCAACAACGACAGCCATGATAATGTTTCGAATTATCGCCTCGATAGGATAACCAATATTCGCCTGCTTGAAACCCCGCAAAAGCCGCAAAAGCAGGTTAAAGGGATGCAAAACGGGTTCAATCTTTCGAAGCATATGGCGGAAAATATGTATATGTTCTCGGGCGAAACAATCCCCGTAACCTTTAGGGCGAAAAAATATCTTTTGAATGATATTTTTGATTGGTTCGCAAACCCGACCTTCTCCGATGAAACCGAGGATGAGGTAACCGTCCGCGTTACCGTAAGCGAGAGAGCGATGCAGCTTTGGGCGATGCAATATTCGCTTCATATAAAGATTTTATCGCCCGAATCCCTTAAAGAAAAGGTCAAACTGGACCTCAATACCGCGTTGGAACAGTATTAATTTTTTGGAGGTGCAAAAGTGGAAGAACTCAACAAACAACTTGTTCAAGACTTTTTATCAAAGGCTGCCGAAAAAAGCAAAGCCTTAACCGTTTCACAAGAAGCGAACGGATTTAATATTTTCTGTATCACAGGAATTGATACGAGAGAAGTGAGAATTTGTTCTTTGATTTTTGAACTCCTCCGCAAGGATGGAACACACAACCACGGAACTGAATTTTTAAACCTGTTTTTCAAATATGTTTTAAACCGCCAAATTGACCCGGAAGACCTTGAAAAAGCCGTGGTTTATTCGGAATATGTAATCGAAAACAACCGAAGAATCGACCTTTTTATAACATATGGTGATGTAAGAATTCCCATCGAGGTAAAAATAAACGCGGGCGACCAAGAACGTCAGCTGATAGATTACGCTAAGTATCGTCAAAACGCCCCAATTTATTATCTAACCTTGGATGCGCATAAACCGTCCGAATACAGTGCCAATGGCTTAAACGAGGATGAATATTGTTGCGTTTCGTTTATTTATAATATCGATTTGTGGTTGGAGGAATGCATAAAAGCATCCGAAGAAGAGCCTGGTCTCAGAGAGGTTCTTTCGCAGTTTCAGTCAGCAATGAGTAGAATAACAGGAAAGGATAGCAAGGTAATGAATAACGAATTATACGAATTGTTCAACAGCGGTACTCTTGATTATATAAAAACAGCCGATAGTATAAGCAGCTCGTTGCCGCATATAAAGGCCCAAAAAATGCTCCAGGTTTTGGAAAAAATTGAGGAGCATATAAAACAAAAATATGCAATCGTTGAGGGATGCAGAACTGATTATTATGATTATGAAATGGCAAAAAAGTATTATGAGCAAAAAGGCTCTACATACCCGGCAATCGCCTTTAAGCTTCCGCCCGAGATATCGCCCGATATGAGCCTTGCTTTTCGAATAGAGATTGACGCTGCTATGTATTTTGGAATAGGCAATTATGATGATAAGAATCCTTGGGGAAACAATCATTATTGCAAAGCAAATAAAGAGCAATTCGATAGCAAAAAGTTTGCTCCATATCCCGAAGCTCGAGGAAATGATGCTTGGTATTGGTGGCTTTTTGCTGCTACAAAGTTGCTCAGCTTAACCTCACAGCAAGCCAAGGTGGATGAGCCCAATTTCCGCGAACATAATGATAGCTATTATAAACTTTTTACCAATAAAGGTTTTGAGGAAATCGTTGGTAAAATTTGCAAATCTATAGATGAAGCTATGGATGAAATCAACTTCCCCAAAAAATAAAGCAACAAGTGCCAGGAGGCGATGAAATGCCGCTAACCGAGAATCCTGTTCATATATTCGAGCCAACGCCGCTTCAGTGCGGTCAGGCGGTGCTCGCGATGCTTTCGGATGAGAGCGTTGAAACCATAGTAAAACTTTGCAAAAACGAGCGCGAAACAACCCTAAAGCAAATGTTTGAAACGCTTGATATTTTGGGCATTTCCTATGACCGAACTCGCAAAGAAGCGCGGGAGAAGGAGCAACTTCCGAGGGTGTGTATTTTGAGCCTTGAAACCCCGCATTGTTGGCATTGGTCGCTCTATTTTGACGGCGTTTTTTATGACCCTGAATATGGAGTCCTATCCGATTTTCCGCCGTCTTCTCGCCGCTATTATTTCGAAATCAAACCTTAAGTCCCGTTACACCAACGGGACTTTTTTGTTTAAAAAATGAATTTTATGCCTAAATTATATATAAATATAAATAATACCTTGACATAGCGGCGGCGAATGATTAGAATTATTTTGGATATTTATTACTACAATTGTTTAGTTTGATATACATACTACCTAAAAAGGAGGTAAAGTTTTTGATGGCAAAAACAGAAGAGAACAAGAATAAGAAGAAATCGACAAACAAGAAAAACGAAACAAAAGAACAAAAAAGCGTTAAGAACAAGAAGAACAACAGTAACAATAATTTCAAGTCTAAAGGCAAACCGCATAACCAACCCAAAACTCAAAAAAATGTTGGCAAGAAAAAGAGCGGTGAGGCTCCTAAAAAAGCCCCCAAGATGAAAATTATCCCGCTCGGAGGTCTTGGAGAGATAGGCAAAAACCTAACTCTTTATGACTATGCAGGCAGTATGTTTATTGTTGACTGCGGCATGACCTTCCCCGATGAGGACACCCCGGGTATTGATGTTATCATCCCCGATTTTGACTACCTTGAAAAAAACAAGGAAAAGATAAGAGGCCTTGTTATAACCCATGGACATGAAGACCATATCGGCGCCGTTCCGTATCTTTTGAAGAAGCTTAATATCCCGATTTACGGAACCCGCCTCAGCCTCGGCCTTATCGAGGGCAAGCTTCGCGAGCATAAGATGCTGGCTGAAGCAAAACTCAATACCGTTGATGCCGGCTCAACCATAAAGCTCGGCTCCTTCACGGTGGAGTTTATCCATGTTAACCATTCGATTCCCGGTGCGGTTGCGCTTGCAATAACCTGCCCTGCGGGAACGGTGGTTCAAACAGGCGACTTTAAAATCGACACAACCCCGATTGATGATAAAATGATTGACCTCGCGCGTTTTGCGGAGCTTGGAAAAGAGGGCGTGCTTGCGCTGCTTTCGGATTCCACCAATGCCGAGCGTCAGGGCTTCACTTCATCCGAAAGGCTGGTTGGCGAATCCTTCTCAACCCTCTTTAAAAAGGCTGAGGGTCATCGCATTATCGTTGCAACCTTCTCGTCGAATATTCATCGTATTCAGCAAATAATTGATGAGGCGGTGCGCTGCAACCGAAAGGTAGCGATTTCGGGCAGGAGTATGACCAATGTTGTTTCGATTGCATCGGAGCTCGGCTATCTTAAGGTGCCCGATGGCGTTATAATCGAAATCGAGGCAATAAAGAATTATCCGCTTGATAAGCTTGTTATCATAACAACAGGCAGTCAGGGCGAGCCTATGTCGGCGCTGCACCGAATGGCGTATTCCGACCATCGAAATGTTGAGATTATCCCCGGCGATATGATTATCATTTCGGCAACCCCGATTCCCGGCAACGAAAAATTTGTAACCCGCGTTGTTAATGAGCTTATGAAGCGCGGCGCAAATGTTGTTTATGAAAAGATGTATGATGTTCATGTTTCGGGCCATGCATGCCGCGAGGAACTCAAAATAATCTTAAGCCTTGTTAAACCGCAGTATTATATCCCTGTCCATGGCGAGCAAAAGCATCTTGTTAAGAATGCCCAGCTCGGCGAGGCGATGGGAATCCCCAAGGAGAATATAGTAATAGCGGCGCTCGGCAATGTTATCGAGCTTTCGAAAAAGAAGGCGAAGATAATCGATACAGTTCAAGCAGGACGCGTCTTGGTTGACGGACTCGGCGTTGGCGATGTTGGCGGAACGGTTCTTCGCGACCGCAAGCATCTTGCCGAGGATGGCGTTATAGTTATAACCGTAACCATGGATAGCGTAACAGGAGAGGTTTTGGCAGGTCCCGAAATCATCTCGCGCGGTTTCATCTATGCTCGCGAATCCGAGGATATTATGTCCGAAGCGCACGAAATCGCCTGCGATGCGCTTGAACAGTGTTATATTAAAAACATCAGGGATATGAACACGGTTAAAACCCGCGTTCGCGATGCGGTTTCGCGCTATCTTTATGAGCAAACCCGCCGCAATCCTATGATTCTACCCATAATTATGTATGTTTAAGGAGCAAGAAAATGAAGGTTATATTGTTAGCAGATGTTAAAGGTCACGGCAAAAAAGGCGAGCTTTGCAATGTATCGGATGGATATGCTCGCAACTTCCTTTTCCCCAAGAAGCTTGCAATAGAGGCTGATAGCGCAGCTATGGGCGAGTTTAAGAGCAAGCAGGCTGCTGCCGACCATCATAAAGCAGAAGAAAAGGCTGCCGCGCAAGCGGTAGCCGATAAGATAAACGGCAAGAGCGTAACCATTAAGGCGAAGGCAGGAGCCTCGGGCAAACTTTTCGGCGCCGTAACCTCCAAGGAGGTTGCCGCCGAAATCAACAAGGCCTTCGCGGTTACCGTTGATAAGAAAAAGGTTTCCATGAATGATATCAAAGCGTTCGGTACCTATAGCGCCGAAGTTAAACTTTATAACGGCATAACCGCTACCGTAAGCGTAGTTGTTGCCGAATAAGCAGGAGAGAAAAATGGCAGACGAAAAACTCGTTTTGGATTTAGAGGGAAGAAAATTGCCCTATTCGATTGAGGCTGAGCAGGCTGTTCTCGGTTCAATTCTTATCGACCCCGCCAGCATCAATTTGGTTATTAACCAGTTAAAAACCGAATACTTTTATCTTCCGCAGCATCAAAAAATCTATAGTGTTCTTTCGCATATGCTCGAACTCTCGGGCGGTAAAATCGATTTCGTAACCGTTCTTGAAAAGTTAAAGAGTGAGGGCGTTTATGATGAAACGGGCGGCAAGGCATATCTTTCGCAGTTGGCTCAGGCTGTTCCTTCGTCCGCAAATATCGTTACATATGTAAGCATTATACGCGACCGTTATTATGCCCGTTCTTTAATGCTCGCGGCGCAAAAGATTATTAAGGATGTTGAGGAGAATGCAAAGGATTCCTCCGCCCTTATCGATGCAGCCGAGCAAAGCATTTATGATATCCGCGAGGGTATCGATTTTACGGGTCTAACCCACATCAAGGATGTTATCCATAATGAAACATTCGACCGTTTGGGCAAGATTAACGACCCGCAAACCCGAGATGACTATATCGGAATTCCTACAGGAATTTCAGCGCTCGATAGGGTTATAACCGGCCTTAATAAGTCCGACCTTATAATCCTCGGTGCTCGTCCCGGTATGGGTAAAACCTCGTTTGCGCTCAATATTGCCCGTAACGTTGCTATGAATGCAGGCAAAACGGTTTGCTTCTTCAGCCTTGAGATGAGCCGCGACCAGTTGGCTCAGCGTATGCTCTCGAGCGAGGCTCCCGTTGAGAGCCAAAAGCTTCGAACAGGCGACCTAACCGATGATGAATGGACCAAGCTTTTAAATGCGAGCGCCAATCTCTCGAAGGCCAATCTTTTCTTTGATGAGAGCGCAGGTATAACCGTTCCCGAAATTAGAGCAAAACTTTTGCGTATGAAGAAGGTTGACCTCGTTATCATCGACTATTTGGGACTTATGCATTCGCCCCGCCAAAAGGAAAACCGCGTTCAGGAAATTTCCGAGATAACCCGTAGCCTTAAGGTGTTGGCAAAGGATTTGCATATCCCGATTATAGTTTGCGCCCAGCTTTCGCGTGCAACCGAAGGAAAAACCGTTAAATCTCATAAGCCTGCGTTGTCCGATTTGCGTGATTCGGGTTCTATCGAGCAGGATGCCGATATCGTTTTATTCCTTTATCGCGAAGCCTATTATGATAGCGAAAAGGCCGACGATGCCGACCGAAGCGACCAAACCAAGGCGCTTTGCCTCGTTGCTAAAAACCGTCACGGTTCTATCGATGAGGTGCCGCTGCATTGGGATGGCGCACACACAAGGTTTACCTCGGAGGATGTGTATCATTAATGCTTAACAAAGTATTAGCCGCTGTCGAGCGTTTTTCTTTGTTTAGCGCGGGCGATCGCGTAACCGTTGCGTTATCGGGCGGCGCCGATTCAATGGCGCTGCTTGATATACTCTATAAAAACCGTGAGCGCTTTAAAATCGAGCTTTCCGCGGCGCATCTTAACCATAAGCTGCGCGGCGAGGAATCCGATAGGGACGAGGCGTTTGTTGTTTCGTTTTGCGAAAAAAACGGCATTCCGCTTATAACCGAGAGCGCCGATGTAGCGGGCTATGCGGCGGCAAGCGGCAAAAGCATCGAGCAGGCGGCAAGGGACATAAGATATGATTTTCTTGCCCGCGTTTCCTGCGGCAAAACCGCAACGGCTCATACAGCGAGCGACAACGCCGAAACAGTACTTATTAACCTTTCGCGCGGAACTGCGCTAAAAGGTGCTTCGGGCATACCGCCCGTTAGGGACAACTTTGTTCGACCGTTTATTTTTTGCACTCGTTCTGAAATCGAGGCTTATTGCAAAGAAAATGATGTTCCTTTCGTGACTGACAGCAGTAATCTAACCGATGATTACACCCGCAACAAGATAAGACATAATGTCATTCCTAACTTGGAAGCGCTCAACCCGTCTTTTTGCGATGCAATAACGAGGTTTACGCTTTCGGCAGGAGAGGATAGCGATTTCCTTTCTTCGCTTGCGGCTGAACAGTTCGAAAAAAATCTCAAAAACGGAACGCTCGCGATTGCAAAGAATGCCGCACCTTCTATTGCAAAGCGTATGATAGCGCTGTTTTTGGAAAAAGAGGCTAAAACCTCGGCCGATAGCATTCATATTAACGAAATATATGATGCTTTAGGGGAAACCACCTGTCGTAGTATTGGCGGCGGCCAAACAGTTTGCATAAAAAACGGAAAGCTTTCGTTGCTTTCAAAGGAAGAGCCGATAGAATTTACCGTTGCGATGCAAACAACCGACAGGGAAAGCTTTGAAGAAATGCTCAAAGTTAACAAATTGTTATTAAAAAACGCAATCGATTGTGATAAAATATGTGGCAAAGTTTCGCTGAGAACAAGGGTGGAAGGCGATAGCATAAAGCTAAAGGGTAGGGGAACAAAAACCCTTAAAAAGCTTTATAACGAACTGAAAGTTCCTGCTAACGCGCGCGAACAGTTGCCGATTGCGGTCGATAGCGAGGGAATAGTTTGGATTTGCGGCGCAGGCGTTAGCGAACGTGTTTGCATTGATGAAAACTCCAAACAAATTCTTATATTTAACTATAAGCAAAATCAATAATAATTTTAGCTTTTTTGGGGGATGTTAAAATATGCTTAGAGATGTTGAAAAAGTTTTATTAACCGAAGAGGAGATAGCTGCGAAAATTGCCGAACTTGGCAAGAAAATCTCCGAAGATTATAAGGACAAGAACCTATTGCTCATAAGCGTTTTAAAGGGTTCTGTAGTTTTTATGGCTGACCTTATGCGCGCTATAACAGTTGATTGTAAGATTGATTTTATGGCGGTTTCGTCTTATGGCTCGGGCACCAACAGCTCGGGTACCATTAAGATTAAAAAAGACCTCGATATAGACCTTGAAGGCTACGACCTCTTGGTTGTTGAGGATATTCTCGATTCGGGAAACACACTCTCTCAGCTCAAGGAAGTTTTGCTTAAGCGCAACCCGAAAAGTTTTAAAATTTGTACATTCTTAGACAAGCCTGAACGCCGCACCGCCGATATTGAAGCCGATTATATCGGATTTACAATTCCCGATGCCTTCGTAGTTGGCTACGGACTTGACTATGATGAAAAATACCGTAACATTCCCAGTTTAGGCGTGCTTAAGCCGAGTGTTTACGAAAAATAATCCCCCCGAAAGGAAGTGCCTCTTTTGAAGAAAAATGGAAAAAAGATTATTCTTTTTATCATTGTTCCGATAATCTTGCTTGTTTCTATCGCGGCAGTAATGTATGGCCTCGATAACCAGACCGACAAGAAGTATTACGAAATAGTTGATTTAATTAAGAATAACGAAGTGTCCGAGTATAAGCTCAATCTTTATTCGGGCGAACTGAAATACCGCCTTCGTTCCGACGGCAAGATGTACACCTATACTGTTGCCGACCCATCGATTTTCTATAACGATGTGAACGAAAAGGTAATGCAAATCTATGAAGAAAACAAGGGAACCGACATGGCCATTAAGTTCGATTACGAGCGTGGTGGCGAAACCAGCTGGATTATGAACCTGCTTCCCACTGTTTTGACCATTGCGGTTGTGATTTTCTTCTGGATTTTCTTAAGCAAGCGAATGAGCCAAACCATGGGTGGAAGAGACCATACTATGGGCGTTGGCAAGGCGCGTATCCGCAAGCAGTCGGACCGCAAGAAGACAACATTTATCGATGTTGCGGGTGCCGATGAAGAGAAGGAAGAACTCGCTGAAATCGTTGATTTCCTTAAAAACCCCAAGCGCTTTAACGAGCTTGGCGCAAGAATTCCCAAGGGCGTTTTGCTTATGGGCCCTCCCGGAACAGGTAAAACCCTTCTTGCCCGCGCAGTTGCAGGCGAGGCAGGAGTTCCGTTCCTCTCGATTTCGGGTTCGGATTTCGTTGAAATGTTTGTCGGCGTAGGTGCATCCCGCGTTCGCGATTTGTTCGAAGAGGCAAAGAAAAACTCGCCCTCCATTGTATTTATCGATGAAATCGATGCAGTTGGTCGCCAGCGCGGAGCAGGTCTCGGCGGTGGTAACGATGAGCGCGAACAAACCCTAAACCAGCTCTTGGTTGAGATGGATGGCTTCGGAACCAACGAAGGCGTAATTGTTATGGCTGCAACCAACCGTCCCGACATTCTTGATAGAGCATTGCTCCGTCCCGGCCGTTTTGACCGTCAAATAACCGTTAACTATCCTGATGTTAAGGGAAGAGAAGAGATTCTTAAGGTTCATTCCCGCGGAAAGCCGTTAGGCCCCGATGTTAATCTTAAGACTATCGCAAAATCAACCGCAGGATTTACAGGTGCTGACCTTGAAAACCTCTTAAACGAGGCTGCTTTGCTTGCCGCCCGCAAGGGTCTCAAGGCTATAACCGAAGAGCTTATCGAAGAGGCAACCATCAAGGTTGTTATGGGAACCGAGAAGAAGTCCCATGTTATCACCGATAAGGACAAGATGATAACCTCTTATCATGAAGCAGGTCACGCTGTTGTGTCCTATTTCTTGCCCACTCAGGACCCTGTTCATCAAATTTCTATCATTCCTCGCGGTATGGCAGCAGGATATACAATGTATCTTCCCACCGAGGAAAAGGGCCATGTTTCGCGCGGTCAGATGTTAGAGCAAATTTGTTCCTTGCTTGCAGGTCGTGCCGCCGAGCAGTTAACCCAAAATGATATTTGCTCCGGCGCATCCAATGATATTGAGCGCGCAACCGAAATTGCCCGCAAGATGATAACTCGCTTTGGTATGAGCGAGAAGTTAGGCCTTGTAACCTATGGCACTAACAGCGATGAGGTTTTCCTCGGTCGCGATTTCTCCTCAACCCCCAACTATTCTGATGTAACCGCAGGCAAGATTGACCAAGAAATCTATGATGTTGTTACCGCACAGTATAAGAAAGCAATTGAAATCCTAACAGGCAATATGGAAAAACTCAACGAGGTTGCTCGCGTGCTCTTTAACGAAGAGAAAATCTCCGGCGATGATTTCCGCGCTATTATGGAAAACGAGCAGGCAAACGCTTAATGCCTTTGCCTGCATAAAAGGTGCAAGAATGTGATAAGTGAAAAAATCAATTTGCGCGAAACCCCAACCGAGCATGGCTTTATGCCCTCGGTGCATACATATATATTAAATAAGGACTCCTATGTTGGTCTGCGACCGATGGTTATCGTTTGCCCGGGCGGCGGATATTCTAATGTTTGCGAAATATGGGAGGGCGAACGCGTTGCCCTCGCATATAATGCCGCAGGCTTTTGCGCGCTAACCCTCGATTATGCAACCGCTCCGCATCGCTATCCTGAGGCGCTGTGCAATATCGCCGCAGCAATAAAGCTTTGCCGAGATATGTCGAATGAGTGGCAAATCGACCCCAATAAGATTATAGTTCTCGGTTTTTCGGCGGCGGGTCATCTCGCCTCCAATATATCAACCGAGTGGGATAATCGCGAAATTTTCGGAGATGAGGCGGTTGATGAAAAGCTTTACCGCCCCGATTATGCCATCCTTTGCTATCCTGTTATAACGGCAGGGGAGGAGCGTCATGCAGGCTCGCTTATGAATTTAACGGGCAGTCAAGATGAAAAGGATTGGTATAAGCATTCGAATGAGAAGCGCGTTAAGCCAACAACTCCGCCTGCTTTCATTTGGCATACCTTTGAGGATAGATGCGTTCCTGTTGCCAACAGCCTGCTTTATGCCGAAGCGCTTAGAGCAAACGGCGTTCCCTTTGAATTGCATATATATGAAAAGGGCGACCATGGACTTTCGCTTTCAACCGAGCGCCTATATCGCCATAGACCGGCTCTAACCCGTAAATATGATTGGGTAGAGAAGTCGATTGAATGGCTCTATGACCATTTTGAAAAATAACAAAAACCTCTCTGTGCAGCGGCGCAGGGAGGTTTTTCTTTTTACCTAATATATCTTGCAACCCACCCCTAAATATACATTGATAATTATTTAACAAACTTTTTGGCGAAAATTAAAAAACATTGACATTTTCTTAACAATCCTATTGACTTTATAAAATCGCGTTAATATAATGTATTGGTAATATTTTTTTGGAGGTCATTATTATGGCAAGAGTTTATAATTTCAGTGCCGGTCCTTCCATGCTTCCCGAGGAAGTATTAAAGACCTGCGCAGCAGAAATGTTAGAGTTTGGAACCAGCGGTCAGTCCGTTATGGAAATGTCCCACCGTTCTAAGGAATATCAGGCAATTTTTGATGAGACCGAAGCAACCCTTCGCGAGCTTATGAACATCCCTGACAACTACGCTGTATTATTCCTGCAGGGTGGAGCATCCTCGCAGTTTGCAATGCTTCCCTTAAACCTTATGAACAAGAACAAGAAGGCTGACTTCGTTGTTACCGGTCAGTGGGCTAAAAAGGCATATCAAGAGGCTGCTCGCTATGGCGAGGCAAAGGTTATCGCTTCTTCGGCTGATAAGACCTTCTCTTATATCCCCAAGCTCGATAAGTCCACCTTCACTCCCGATGCTGACTATTTCCATATTTGCATGAACAACACCATCTATGGTACCAAGTGGAACACCCTTCCCGATACCGGCGATGTTCCGCTCGTAGCTGATATCTCGAGCTGCATGCTTTCCGAGCCGATTGATGTAACCAAGTTCGGCGTGCTTTATGGCGGCGCTCAAAAGAATGTTGCTCCCGCAGGTCTTACCATCGTTATCATCCGCAAGGACCTTCTCGGCAACGCTATGGACATCACTCCCACCATGTTCAATTATGTAACCCATTCCGAAAACGGCTCCATGTTCAACACTCCGCCTTGCTACACCATCTATGTTGCAGGTCTTGTTATGAAGTGGATTCGCGACACTATGGGCGGTCTTGAGAATATGAAGAAGTATAACGAGGAAAAGGCAAAGATTCTTTATGATTTCCTCGATAACAGCAAGCTCTTCAAGGGAACCGTTGTTCCTGAGGACCGTTCGCTTATGAATGTTCCCTTCGTAACCGGCAGCGAAGAGCTCGATGCCGAGTTTGTTGCCGCTGCTAAGAAGGCAGGCTTTGTAAATCTTAAGGGCCATCGCTCGGTTGGCGGTATGCGCGCTTCTATCTACAATGCTATGCCCATCGAAGGCGTTCGCAAGTTAGTTGAGTTTATGGATAAGTTTGAAAAGGAGCATATGTAATGTTTAACATTAAAACCTATAATAAAATTTCCAATAACGGTCTTTCGCTTCTTCCCGCCGCAGCTTATACCGTTGGCGATGATGTAGCAAGCCCCGACGGCGCAGTTGTTCGTTCCGCTTCGCTTCATGAGGCCGAGTTCGACCCCAATTTAAAGGCTATCGCCCGTGCAGGCGCAGGCACCAATAACATCCCGATTGAGCGCTGCTCCGAAAACGGTATCGTTGTTTTCAACACCCCCGGTGCTAACGCAAATGCCGTTAAGGAACTCGTTCTTGCTGGTCTTTTGCTTTCCTCCCGTAAGGTTGTTGCAGGTATTGAATGGGCAAGAACCTTAAAGGGTAACGGCGCCGAAGTTGGCAAGATGGTTGAGAAGGGCAAAAGCGCCTTCACAGGTCCCGAAATCCTCGGCAAGAGCATTGGTATTGTTGGTCTTGGCGCTATCGGCGTTTTGGTTGCCAACGCTGCTAACAAGCTCGGCATGAAGGTTTATGGTTACGACCCGTATCTTTCTCTTAATTCCGCTTGGAACTTAACCCATAACGCTATCCACGCTATGGATTTAAAGGAAATCTATGAGAAGTGCGACTATATTTCGGTTCATGTTCCGCTAACTAAGGAAACCAAGGGCTTCATCAATAAGGATACCATCGCATCCATGAAGGATGGCGTTCGCATCTTAAACTTCGCCCGTGGCGACCTTGTTAACAACGATGATATCAAGGCTGCTTTAGAGTCTGGAAAGGTTGCCGCTTATGTAACCGATTTCCCGAGCGAGGAGCTGCTTGAGGTTAACGGAATCATCGCTATTCCGCACCTTGGCGCATCCACTCCCGAGGCTGAAGAGAACTGCGCTATTATGGCTGTTCGCGAGCTTTCTGATTATCTTGAGAACGGTAATATCACCAACTCGGTTAACCTCCCCGAGGCATTTATGCCCCGTAGCGGCGAGGCTCGTGTTTGCGTAATTCATAAGAATGTTCCCAACATTCTCTCCCGCATCACAACCGCAGTTGCTGAAGGAAATGTTAACATTGAAAATATGATTAACAAATCCCGCGGCGACTATGCCTATACCATGATTGATGTAGGCGCTGTTGATAAAGAAAAGGTTGAAGCTGCAATCGCTGCAATCGGCGCGGATGTTATTCGCATTAGAATAATATAACGGAGGATTATAAAAGTGCCTACGAATTCTCATGTGCGCAAAAAGCGCAGAAGGTCTTCGGCAGCACAGCGAGCTGTAATTTCTCTATCGGTAGTTGCGATGGTTCTTGCCATCGTAACTATCGTTTTATTTGCAGATAATATGCGCCTTCGCGCAAAGCTGGCTGATAACGAAACCTCATCTATGACCGAATCGCTGCCAAGCGGTAATTCCTCAAGCACTCAAAGTAATACCAACTCAAGCTCGGTGCCCGCTGTATCCGAAGAGGATAAATGGATGCTGCGCCTTGCAAACTATGAAAATGTTTTGCCCGCTGATTTCTCGGTTAAGACAGGATTGATAACCCCCGCATATGCAAGAGATCAGGGAATGAGCTTTGATGCTCGCGCAGTTGGCGACCTTAACGCCATGCTTGCCGCCGCTAACGGTGACGGTGTTAATTTGCTTGTTATTTCTTGTTTCAGAACCTTAACCAAGCAAACCAATCTTTATAACGCCGAGGTTCAAAAATGGCTCAATCAGGGCTATAACGAGCAAAAGGCAAAGGAAAAGGCTGGAACCATTGTTGCTGTTCCCGGAACGAGCGACCATAACCTCGGTTTAGCGGTTGACCTAAACTCGGTTGAAACCTCCTTTGAAAACACAAGACAGTTCACTTGGCTTCAAGAGCATGCAGCCGAATATGGCTTTGTTATGCGATATCCGAAGGACAAGCAGGATATAACAAGGATTATCTATGAGCCTTGGCATTATCGCTATGTCGGCAAGGAGCATGCCGCCGAAATGAACCGCCTCAATATGTGTTTAGAGGAATATGTTGAATATTTGGGTCTTGAGTTTTAATTTTCTCTTGACAAAACGAAAAAATGTGTTAAAATAAGACTTACAATAAAGCAGTTACGGATTTCCGTTCTCACCCCGCGGGCTCGACTTACAGGGTTAATAAGTTTTAATTTTTCAACTATTGGACTTATTATGCGTGGACGGATTATGCCGTCCACGCTTTTTATTTTGGAGGTGTTTACCAATTAGCAGCAAAGAAATTGCCATCAACGAAGAAATCCGCTTCAAAGAGGTCAGAGTTATCGATTCTGACGGTTCTCAGCTCGGAATACTTCCGGTGAAGGATGCTTTAAAAGCAGCATACGAAAAGGACCTCGACCTTGTTAACATTGCTCCTACGGCTAATCCGCCCGTTTGCAAAATAATGGACTACGGAAAATACCGTTTCGAGCAGGCCAAGCGCGAGAAGGAAGCCAAAAAGAATCAAAAGGTGGTTGAAATCAAGGAGATTCGTTTAGGTCTCAGCATTGATACCCACGATTTTGAAACCAAGGGCAACCAAGCTAAAAAGTTCTTGAGCTCAGGCAATAAGGTAAAGGTTTCCATCCGCTTCCGCGGTCGTGAAATGGGACATCCCGAGATTGGTCTCGATAACATGAACCGTTTCGCTGAATATTGCTCGGAAGTTTCGGTTGTTGAAAAGCCTGCTAAAATGGAGGGCAGAAACATGCTTATGTTCCTTGCCCCGAAGCCTACTAAATAGTTGTATATTAAAGGGAGGATTTTAAAATGCCTAAGATTAAAACTCACAGCGGTGCAAAAAAGCGTTTTAAGCTTACCAAGACCGGCAAGGTTAAGCGTGCACATGCTTACAAATCGCACATCTTAAACAAGAAGACTACCAAGCGTAAGAGAAATCTTCGCAAGACTGTGGTTGCGCACACAACAAATGTAGCAGCAGTCAAGAAAATGATTCCCTATAAGTAAAGGGAAATTAAGAGAATTAACGGAGGTTGCTGTAAATGGCACGAGTAAAAGGTGCGTTAGCCACACGCAAAAGAAGAAAAAAGACTTTAAAACTCGCTAAGGGTTATTTTGGCGCTAAATCTAAGCTCTTTAGAACTGCTAAAGAAGCTGTTATGAAGTCGGGCAATTATGCCTACATTGGTCGTAGACTTAAGAAGCGCGATTTCCGTCGCCTTTGGATCACCAGAATTTCTGCAGCTGCAAAGCAGAATGGCATGAATTATTCTACTTTCATGAACGGTCTTAAGAAGGCCGGCGTACAGTTGAACCGCAAGATGCTTGCTGAACTGGCTGTTAATGATGCTGCCGGTTTTGCTACCCTTGCCGAAACTGCCAAGAAGGCTTTAAGCAAATAAAAGTTTTTACGCCCGAGGCAATATTTTTGCTCTCGGGCGGCCTTTTTTTAAAACACTTCGCAAGGCGGTGGTGTTTGGTGAACGAGTTCACTAAAATTACAAGCAGGGATAATCCCTTAATAAAGCTGGTTTCCCAGCTAAATAATTCAGGCCGTTCCCGAAAAGAGCACGGTCTTTTCGTCATTGAAGGATTGCGTCTTTGCCGTGATGCCGCTGAAAACGGCTTTGTTTTCACTCATTTGCTGGTTTCCGAAACGGCCGCGAAAAAGTATGCCGAGGATATAAAAACGCTCTCATGCGCAGCTGATAAGGCATATTTGCTGTCTGACAGCGTTTTTGAAAAAATCTCGGACACCAAGTCGCCGCAGGGCATAATATGCCTTGTTGAGTTTCAAAAAAAGATGCAAACTATCAACAAAAGCGGTCGTTATATTGCGCTTGAGAATATAGCCGACCCTTCGAATTTAGGCGCAGTTTCGAGAACTGCCGAAGCTTTGGGGATTGACGGAATTATCATATCCCAAGGCGGATGCGATCCCTTTTCGCCTAAATCTCTTCGAGCCTCTATGGGCGCTTTGTTGCGCCTGCCCGTGATAGTTTGCGAGGATTTTGTTAAGGAACTTCAAGATAGCGGTTTAACCCTTTATGCCTGCGTTGTTTCGGGCGAGGCTATGTCGCTAACCGATGTCAAATTTTCCGATGGCTGTGCTGCCTTGATAGGCAATGAAGCTAACGGTTTGACCGAAGAAGCGAAATCAATAAGCAAGCCCATAACAATTAAAATGTCGGGCAGGGCTGAATCCTTAAATGCCGCAGTTGCCGCATCCATTGTTATGTGGGAAATGCAGAGGTAGGCGGGATGAAATATTTTGTTTGGCTTCAAAGCGTTTTAGGTTGCGGCTATGGCAAAACTGCCGCAATAATTGACCGTTTCGGTTCTCCGAAAGGCGTTTATTCGGCAACCGACTCGCAGCTTTATAATTCGGGACTTTTCACGCCCAAGGCTTTAAAAAGCGCAAAGGATAAGTCGCTCTCAAAGGCCGAGAAAACGCTCGAATATTGCAAACAAAACGGAATTGATATCATTTGTTATGGCAGCGGAAGATATCCCGATTGCCTTGCGAGAATTCCCGATTTCCCGCTGGTGCTTTATTTAAAGGGCAAACTGCCTGATTTGAATTCAGAACCGTCAGTATGTATTGTAGGTCCACGCAAATGTTCGGACTTTGGTATCAAAGCCTCCTATTCGCTGTCGGCGCGACTGTCGCTGGGCGGAATGGTAATTGTCAGCGGCGGTGCCGTTGGGGTTGATTGTGCAGCCCATAAAGGCGCTCTGACTGCCGAGGGAGCAACGGTGCTTTTAATGCCCTGTGGCTTCGGCTTTGACTATCTTAAAGAAAACGAATCCTTGCGTGAAGATATAATAAATAAAAACGGTTGTGTATTAACCGAGTTTCCGCCCGAAACTCCCGTTAACAAGGGAGCCTTCCAAATTAGAAACCGTCTTATGTCGGCGTTAACGCTTGGAACGATTTTAATCGAGGCGGGCGAGAGAAGCGGAGCTCTTATAACCGCGCGTCATGCGCTTGAGCAGGGTAGGGATGTGTTCGTAATCCCGGGTAACCCAACCCTTCCTCAGTATATCGGTTCCAATAATCTTTTGCGGGATGGCGCAAAGCCCGTTTTAACCGCAAATGATGTTTTTCTTGAATATATCAGCATCTATAAAGATAAACTTGATATAGAAAAGGCATTCAGCACTCCGCTGAAGCCTATGGAACAGTCCGCAACGAAAAAGGTTTCGAAGCCTTCGGCTCCTCCCGCGCCCGAAGCGGCAGGAGTTGACCTTTCGGCTTTGTCGCAGGTTGCATTATCTATCTATAATGCCGCCCCCGAGGAACCCTTTTGCGTTGATGAACTGAGTGTGTTTTGCGATTATAACGCAAGCGAACTAATGGCCGCCGTGACCGAACTCGAAATTATGGGTGCGCTTAAGGCAATCCCCGGTGGTCGTTATCTTAAAGTACAATAAGGAGTATGAAAATGTCAAAACTGGTTATTGTTGAGTCTCCCGGTAAGATAAAGAGTATAAAAAAATATCTTGGCGCGGGCTATGAAGTAATGGCATCCGTTGGTCATGTAAGAGATTTGCCGAAATCGCGTTTAGGTATCGATACCGAACACGGTTTTGCTCCTCAGTATATCAATATGTCCGATAAAAAGGAGCTTATAAAATCGCTTAAAGCGGCTGCTGCCGAGAGCGAAATGGTTTATCTCGCAACCGACCCGGACCGCGAGGGAGAGGCTATTTCTTGGCATTTAGCGCAAATTTTAGCGCTTGATATGAACGAAGCAAACCGCGTTGCCTTTAACGAGATAACCGAGAGCGGCGTTAAAGCGGGAATGAGCAAGCCCCGCCAAATTAACACCGACCTTGTTGATGCTCAGCAGGCTCGCCGCGTGCTTGACCGTCTTGTGGGCTATAAAATCAGCCCCTTCCTTTGGAAAAAGGTTAAAAGCGGTCTTTCGGCAGGTCGCGTTCAATCGGTTGCCCTTCGTCTTATCGTTGACCGTGAAAAGGAAATCGAAGCCTTTATTCCCAAAGAATATTGGACTATCGATGCTAAACTTTTAAGCGGAAGAAAATCTTTTGAATCCTACCTCTATGGAACCGCCGCAGGCGAAAAGCTCGAAATCCTTTGCGAAGCCGATGCTAATCGCATTGTAGGCGAGCTTGATGGCAAGGATTATGTTGTTGAAAATGTTAAGACCGGCGTTCGCAATAAGCAACCCGCCCCTCCGTTCACAACCTCAACCATGCAGCAGGAAGCCTCCAGAAAGCTTGGTTTTGGCGGTCAGCGCACAATGAAGATTGCCCAGCAGCTTTATGAAGGCGTTGAGATTCCGGGAATGGGCGTTACAGGTCTTATAACCTATATGCGTACCGACTCGCTTCGTATCTCCGAGGAAGCGCGTTTTGCCGCAGGTCAATATATTGTTTCGCGCTTCGGCGATAAATATTTGCCCAAAAAACCGCGCTATTTTAAAACCAAGGCGGGCGCTCAGGATGCCCACGAAGCCATCCGCCCCACCAATGTTAATTTAGACCCCGAGCAAATCAAAGATTCGCTTTCAACCGAGCAATATAAACTCTATAAGCTCATTTGGGAGCGCTTTGTTGCCAGCTTGATGTCCGCTTGCGTTCAGGATACCGTTGCGGTTGATATCGTTGCAGGCGATTATATGTTCAAGGCAAGCGGCTATAGCGTTAAGTTCGACGGATTTACCGTGCTTTACGAAGAGGGCAAGGATGAGAAGGATGAAGAATATGGCGTTCTTCCTCCGATGGAAAAGGGCGATGTGCTTAAGCTTAAATCGCTTGAACCCAACCAGCATTTCACCCAGCCGCCCCAGCGCTATATGGAGCCGACACTCATTAAGGCACTCGAAGAAAACGGAATTGGCCGTCCTTCGACCTATGCTCCCATTATTGCCAACATTTTGCAGCGCGAATATATCGAGCGCGATAAAAAATCCTTAAAGCCTACCGCATTGGGAACGGTTGTTACCGAGCTGATGAAGGAACACTTTAAGAAGATTGTTGATATTAAGTTCACCGCAGGTATGGAAACCAACCTCGATAAGATCGAGGATGGCAGCCTTAACTGGACCGATGTTTTATCAACCTTCTATGGCGATTTCGAAACCCTTCTTAAGAAGGCTGAACAAAGCATGGATGGTGTTCGCGTTAAGGTTCCCGCAGTTGAGAGCGATGTTATTTGCGATAAGTGCGGAAGAAAGATGGTTGTTAAAAACAGCCGTTTCGGAAAATTCTTGGCTTGCCCCGGTTATCCCGAGTGCAAGAACACCAAGCCGATGCCCGAGGATGAAATCAAGCAGCCCTGCCCGAAGTGCGGCGCGAAGCTTGTTAAGCGCGTAAAGCGCGGAACCAACAAGGCTTTCTATGGTTGCAGCAACTATCCCGCTTGTGATTTTGCCGCTCCCGGCATCCCGACGGGTGATGTTTGCCCCGAGTGCGGCGGTTATATCTTAAAGGGCTTTAAGGGCAGGAAATATTGTATGAATGCTGATTGCCCTTCGAGAAAGAAAAAGTAAGATGAATAAAATCAATGTTTTAGGAGCGGGTCTTGCAGGCTGCGAGGCCGCTCTTCAAATAGCGGCAAGGGGAATATATGTCGATTTATATGAAATGAAGCCGATAAAGCGTTCTCCTGCCCATCATATGGATGGTTTTGCGGAGCTTGTTTGCTCTAATTCTCTCAAGGCTTTGAGGGTTGATTCGGCTGCAGGTCTTCTAAAAACCGAAATGCGCCGTTTTGGCTCGGTTTGTATGGACGCTGCCGATACCTGCCGCGTTCCTGCAGGTGGTGCCTTGGCGGTTGACCGTGATGTTTTCTCGGATTACATCACCCGCAAAATTAAGGAAAACCCCTTTATTAATGTTATAGAAGAGGTTGTAACCGAAATTCCCGAAGGCGTAACCGTTATTGCAACGGGTCCGCTGACCGATGAAGCTCTCATAAACAGTCTTAAGGAAAAACTCAAAAGCGAGCATTTAAGCTTTTTTGATGCTGCTGCGCCGATTGTTTCGGCCGATAGCGTTGATATGTCGATTGCTTTTCCTGCTTCGCGCTATGATAAGGGCGATGCCGATTATATCAACTGTCCTATGAATCGCGAGGAATATGAGCTTTTCCATAAAGAGCTTGTCGGTGCCGAAACCGCTCCTCTTAAGGATTTCGATAAACCCGTTACGGTTTATGAAGGTTGTATGCCTATTGAAATTCTTGCAAAAAGGGGAGAGGATTCAATTCGTTTCGGTCCTCTAAAACCCGTTGGTCTTCGCGACCCGCGAACGGGCCACCGCCCTTGGGCAGTTGTTCAACTTCGCAAAGAAAACGCCGAGGGAACAATGCTCAATTTGGTAGGCTTCCAAACCAACCTGAAATTCCCCGAGCAAAAAAGGGTCTTTTCGCTGATTCCCGGTCTTGCAAATGCTGAATTCTTGCGTTTTGGCGTTATGCATCGCAACACCTTTATCGATTCCCCGCGTTTACTTAACAAAACTCTCTCGCTTAAATCCGATAACAATATCTTCTTCGCGGGTCAAATAACCGGCGTTGAAGGTTATATGGAATCGGCAGCAAGCGGAATAATTGCGGGAAGAAATGCTGCGGCATTCGTTTTGGGTGAAGACCCCTTGATTTTGCCTGAATTTACAATGATCGGCGCGCTTATATCCTATATTTGTGATGAAAGCGTAACCGATTTTCAGCCTATGGGTGCGAATTTTGGCGTTTTGCCTGTTCTGCCCGAAAAAATAAGGGACAAGCGTGAACGCTACAGCGCCCTTGCAAACCGTTCTCTTGAATGGTTTGATTCAAATATTAAGGAGTAAAATGATGAAAATAGCCATTGATGCTTTCGGCGGCGATAACGCACCGCTCGAAATAATAAAAGGTGCTCGCATGGGTGCCGATGAATACGGCATAACTCCCATCCTCGTAGGCGATGAGGAAACCATAAAAAAATGCGCTGAAGAAAACGGCATATCGCTTTGCGGTATGGAAATCAAGCATGCTCCCGATGTTATTTCGATGCATGATGAACCGACCTCGATTTTAAAAGCAAAAAAGGACTGCTCTATGGCGGTTGCCTTCCGCGCTTTAGCCGATGATGAGGCTGATGCCTTTGTTTCGGCAGGCAGCACAGGTGCTGTTGTAGTTGGCGGAACCTTAATTGCAAAGCGCATTAAGGGCATAAAAAGAGTTGCACTTGCAAGTATGATTCCGGGCCTTAAAAATCCCTTTTTAATGCTCGATATCGGCGCTAATGCCGACACTCGCCCCGAAATGCTCGCTCAATATGGTCTTATGGCAAGCGTTTATCTTGAAAAGGTAGAGGGCAGGGAGAATCCCAAAATCGGTCTTCTCAACATAGGAACCGAAGAAACCAAGGGCGATGAGCTGCATCTCGCCGCTTATGACCTGCTTAAAAATGCTCCCATCAATTTTATCGGCAATATTGAATCCCGCGAGATTATGAAGGGCGAATGCGATGCCGTAATAACCGACGGTTTCACAGGAAATATCGCCTTAAAGTTAATCGAAGGCGTAACATCTTCCTTCTTCAAGCTGATTAAGGGAGTGCTTTATAAGAATTTAAAGACCAAGTTGGCCGCATTAGTATTAAAGGGCGGTCTTCATGAGGTTAAGAAAAAAGCCGATTATGAAGAGGTTGGCGGCGCTCCGTTGCTCGGTTGCTCAAAACCCGTAATCAAGGCGCACGGCAGTTCTAAAGCTATGGCAATTAAGAACGCAATTCATCAGGCTGTGCTTTATACCGAAAAGGATGTTATCGGTCAAATAAGCGAAGGCCTCAGTAAAATGTAAGGGGAATACCTATGCAGGCTCTGGAGAATAAAATCGGATATAGCTTTAAGGATAAATCCTTGCTTTCGTTGGCTTTAACGCATTCATCGTATGCCAACGAAAAAGGGGATGCTTCCGCCTGCAACGAACGCCTTGAATTTTTGGGCGATTCGGTGCTTTCTATCATTGTATCCGAATATATATTCGCTAACTTTAAAAACAGCCTCGAGGGCGATTTAACCAAGCTGCGCGCATCGCTGGTTTGCGAAAAATCGCTTTGTGCTTTTTCGAAAGAATTGGGCATAGGCGAATATATCCTTCTCGGCAAGGGTGAAGAGCAAAACGGCGGAAGAAATCGCCCCTCGATTTTAGCCGATGCCTTTGAGGCGGTTTTGGCTGCTATTTATCTCGATGCAGGTATGGAACAGGCTAAAAAGCATGTGCTCCGCTTCGTAACCGAGGAATTAAAGCATCGCGATGATGAGGTGTTTAAGGATTATAAAACAACCCTTCAAGAGGTTATTCAGCGTAACCGCGAGGAACAGCTTTCCTATGTTCTTGTTGCCGAAAGCGGACCTGACCACGATAAGAGCTTTACCGTTGAGGTTCGCCTTAACTCAAATGTTATCGGTTCGGGAACGGGTCGCAGCAAAAAGCAGGCAGAGCAAAAGGCTGCCAAGCAGGCGCTTGCGCTTATGGGGATAACTGAATGAGCGTAAAACACTCTAATATTTCCATTTTTGTTCCGCATTTGGGCTGCCCCAACAAATGCAGTTTTTGCAATCAGCATCATATTGCGAGAACCGAAAAGGTGCCAACCGCGTTTGATGTTGAGGCGGCGGTAAATGTTGCAAAGGATAGCAAAAGCTATAACCCCGAAACAACTGAAATTGCCTTCTTCGGCGGCAGCTTCACGGCAATCGAAAAAGAGGTTATGCTCCCACTTTTGGAGGCAGCTTATCCGTTTGTAAGGGATGGTGTTGTTGCGGGAATTCGCATTTCAACCAGACCTGATGCAATAAACGGAGAAAATCTTGATTTACTTAAAAAATATGGTGTAACAACCATTGAACTCGGCGCTCAAAGTATGTGCGATGAGGTTTTATCGCTCAATAAACGAGGTCATAACGCCGAGGACATAAAAAACGCATCCCGCCTTATAAAGCAAAGCGGTTTTTCGCTTGGCCTTCAAATGATGACAGGGCTTTATGGCTCGAATAGGGAAAGGGATATGGAAACCGCAAAACAAATAGCGGGATTGAAACCCGATTGTGTTCGCGTTTATCCAACCATTGTCTTGGAAAATACCGATTTGGCGCTGCTCGCTAAAGAGGGAAAATATTCCCCCGAAACTGTTGAAGAGGCGGTCGAGGGTTGCACCCAAATAATGGATGTTTTCCAAAAAGAAAATATCCCGCTTATTCGTTTGGGACTGCATACCATTGATGAATCGGCATATATCGCAGGTCCTTGGCATCCTGCGTTTAGAGAACTTTGCGAGGCTCGCGTTTTTCGCAATAAGATTTTCGCCTTGCTCGAGGAAAAAGGGGAGTATGAGGTTTTCGTAAACCCTTATGACCTCTCTAAAGCCAAGGGACAATCAAAATCCAATATAGATTATTTTAGTAGTATAGGTTATAATATTAAGATAACCGCAAATAGTGATGTTTCAAAAAACGATGTATTAGTAAAAAGGGTGTGAATAAAAAGTGCTGTTGCGTTCAATCGAAATTCAAGGATTTAAATCCTTTGCCGACAAAACAACACTTAAATTCGGAAGAGGTATAACCGCCGTTGTTGGACCTAACGGAAGCGGAAAGAGTAATATTTCCGATGCCGTTCGTTGGGTTCTCGGCGAGCAATCAACCAAAAATCTTCGCGGACAATCGATGGAGGATGTTATCTTCGGCGGAACAGCCGAGCGCCGTCCTCACGGTTATTGCGAGGTTACCTTGGTTATTGACAATTCCGATCGCAGTTTAAATTTTGATAATGACACGGTGGCAATAACCCGCCGTTATTACCGTTCTCACGAGAGCGAATATCTCATAAACAATGTTTCGGTTCGTCTTCGCGATGTTAACGAGCTGTTTATGGATACAGGTCTTGGACGCGACGGATATTCGATGATAGGTCAGGGCAAAATCGACACTATCATCAGCTCCAAATCTCACGAGCGCAGGGATATTTTCGAGGAGGCCTCGGGAATATCTAAATATCGTTATCGCAAGTTGGAGGCTGAGCGCAAGCTCGCAGCCGCCGATGATAATATGTTGCGCCTTCGCGATATTTTGGGCGAGCTTGAGGGTCGCGTAGGACCCTTGGCGGAGCAATCTAAAAAGGCTGAAAAGTTCCTAAAGTATGCTGCCGAGCGCAAGGAGCTTGAAATCGGTCTTTGGATGCACACTCTTAATAACTCCAAGGATGCTATCCGCAATCAGGATAGCAAAATCGCGGTTGCCGAAGCGCAATATAGCGATGCCGATAACAAACTAAAGCAAATGGAAACCGACCTTGAGAGCAATTCCGAGGGCTTTGCAAAGCTCACATCCGATATCGATAATATGCGCGCCCGTGCTGCATTTTTCGAGGAACAGGCAGTTGCTTTAACCGGTAATATTGCGGTTTTAGAAAATACTGTTGAGCATAACAAGGAAACCGTTTCAAGAATTGAAGAGGAAATTTCCGGCATTGCTGATAGCGATGCAACGGCTGCTGAAGAGATTGCGAAGAAAACCGAAGAAATCGCCGAAAAGCAGGCTAAAATTTCGGCTCTCGAAATCAAGGTTGCCGAAACAAGCGAGAATTTAAGCAACCTTTTAACCGATAGCGAAACCATTTCCAAGGATATCGAAGAGCTTTCCAAATCCTTAAACGCTCTTATGGCGCAGGGCTCCGATGAGCGCGTTAAGATGGTTACAGCGCAGTCTTCCATCGATGAAATCAACAACCGTGCTTCGGTAATTGATGAGGTTTTGGCTGAAAAGCAGGCGGAGATTGACGCTTTAACTGGCGAGCTCAACGAAACCAATAAACTTCTCGATGAAATTGAGGAGAATATTTCTTCCTGCGTTAATTCGCTTAAAGGCTATGAGCTTCGCAAGAATTCCCGCAAGGAAACTGTTGATAAAATTAAGAGCGATATGGATGAAACCGCGCTCGAAATCGAAAGCAAACTACATAAAATTCAGGTTCTTGAGGACCTTGAAAAGAATATGGAAGGCTTTAACCATTCGGTTAAGAAGGTTATGGCCGATGCTGAAAAAGGTCTTCTTCGCGGAATATATGGCCCTGTTTCACGCATAATAAATGTTCCGCGCGAATATGCGGTTGCTATCGAGGTAGCGCTCGGTAATGCGATGCAAAACATCGTTACCGAAACCGATGCCGATGCAAAACGCGCCATTGAAATGCTCAAAAAGGGCAACCATGGTCGTGCAACCTTCCTGCCCGTTGCAACCATGAAGGCTAAAAAATATGAAACCGAAGAGGCCGAAAAGCTTTTTGGCTTTGTCGGTGTTGCAAGCGATTTGGTTAACTGCGATGAAAAATATCGCGAGATAATCAAATATTTGCTTGGCGGAACAATCGTTTCCGACGACCTCGACAGCGCAACAACCATATCCAAGAAAACCGGATATAAACTTAAGGTTGTTTCGCTTGACGGACAGGTTGTTAACCCGGGCGGAAGCCTGACGGGCGGCAGCCTTTCGAAGCAGGCGGGCATTTTAAGCCGCAGCGGCGAGATTGAAAAACTCAAGAACGAAAAACTAAAGCTCGATGAAAAGCTTAAGAAACTTGATGCCGATTATGTTTCCGCAAGCGAGGAACTCGCTGCAGTTGAAGCCGATATTGTTGCGGCAAGCGGCGTTCTTACAACCGCAAACGAGGATAAGATTCGCGCCCTCGCCGAGCTTCGTAGAATAAACGAACTTCGCAGCGCTGCTCAGGCATCGTTCCAAAACGCCGAGGAGGAAAAGAATAATTCCGCCCTTAAGGTTGCCGAGCATACCGCTTCTATTGAAGAATGCCAAAAGGCAATCTCCGAAATCGAGGCTCAAAAGAGCGATGTTGAGTCGCAAATTGCGGCTAAAACAGGCGGCCGCGATAACCTTGCCGCTAACCGCGAGCAGGTTGCAGGCGCACTTACCGAGCTTCGCCTTAATATCGTTGAGATTGAAAAGGATATCGAGAACTTGCGCTCCGTTAAGCTCTCGCTTGAGAATGCTGTCGGAAATCGCTTAGAGCGCAACACGGCGCTTTTAACCGAAAAGGAAGGCTTGCTTGCCAAGAATGTTGAAATCGGCGAGCAAATCGAAAAAATAAAGAATGATATTGATGCTCTCCGTCAAAGCAAGAGCGATGCCGAGGCCGAAACCGAAGCCTTAATTGCATCGAGAGGCGAGATGGAAAAGAATTCTCATGAAATGCGCGTTCGTGAACGCGAGATTTTAGAGCAAAAGGAAACCTTAAGCGGTGAGCTTGCAAGACTCAACGAGCGTAGAGAATCGATGCTCCGCGAGCTTGATGAGGTTGTTAAACGCCTTTATGATGAATATCAGCTAACCCGCACCGAAGCGGAGGATATGGGCATCGTAATCGAGAATGTAACCGAAGCTCGCAAAACCCTTGCCGAGGTTAAATCCAAGATTCGCTCGCTCGGCCATGTTAATGTTGCCGCAATCGATGAATATAAAGAGGTTAGCGAGCGCTATAACTTCCTTTCCGAGCAGGTTGCCGATGTTGAGAAATCCCGCGCCGAGCTTAATAAGCTTATTGCTCAGTTAACGGGACAAATGCAGGAACTCTTCACCGAGGGCTTCGCAAAAATCAGCACCACATTCAGCAAAACCTTTAAGGAACTGTTTGGCGGCGGTCAGGCGGAATTAACCTTAAGCGACCCCTCCAACATCCTTGAAAGCGGAATTGATATTAATGTTAAACTCCCCGGCAAGAATGTTCCCAGCCTTGATGGTCTTTCGGGTGGTGAGAAGGCTCTTATCGCGCTCTCGATTTACTTCTCGATTATGCGCGTAAATGCGCCTCCGTTCTGCTTCCTCGATGAGGTTGATACCGCACTTGATGATATAAATGTTGACCGCGTTGCCGATTATATGAGCCGCGCCGACTTTAATACCCAGTTTATTTGCATAACCCACCGTCGCGGAACAATGGAAGCCGCCGATATGCTTTACGGTGTAACCATGCAAGAAAAGGGTATAACCAAGCTGCTTGAGCTAAATGTAGCCGAGCTTGAAAAGAAAATGAACTTAAACTAAGAGGTTTATAAATGGGCTTTTTCAGCAAAATAAGTGAGGGACTTAAAAAAACCCGCTCCAATATTTCCGGCGCTGTAAACAGCGTTATCAAGAGTTTCAAGAAAATCGATGAAGAACTTTTTGAGGAACTCGAAGAAATTTTAATAACCTGCGATATCGGCGTTGCAACTTCAACCCATATTTGCGATGCCCTTCGCCAACGCGTGAAGGAGGAGCGCATAACCGACCCTGATGAGATTCGCACGCTTTTAAGAGAAACCGTTGCCGATATGCTCAAGGGCGATACTGCGCTTCATCTCGAAACCGCGCCGTCTATTGTGCTTATGATAGGCGTTAACGGCGTTGGAAAAACAACAACCATCGGTAAGATGGCTTTGGGCTTTAAGAAGCAGGGCAAAAAGGTTGTTCTCGGCGCCGCCGATACCTTCCGTGCCGCCGCTATTGACCAGCTTTCGGTTTGGGCAGAGCGCAGTGGTGTCGATATGGTTAAGAGCGTTGAGGGAACCGATCCCGCATCGGTAATTTTCGATACTATCGCATCCGCAAAGGCTAAAAAGGCCGATGTTATCGTTTGCGATACTGCAGGCCGCCTCCATAACAAGAAAAATCTTATGGATGAGCTTGCGAAAATGTATCGCGTTATTAACCGCGAGCTTCCCGATGCTTCGCTCGAAACGCTGCTTGTTTTGGATGCAACAACGGGTCAAAACGCAGTTAACCAGGCGCGCGAGTTTAAAAATGTTGCTAATATAACGGGTATTGTCTTAACTAAGTTAGACGGAACCGCTCGTGGCGGCGTTGTGCTTGCAATTAACCATGAGCTTGGAATTCCCGTTAAGTTTGTTGGCGTAGGCGAGGGAATTGATGATCTTCAGCCCTTTGATGCCGAAAAATTCGCCGCGGGTCTTTTTGAAAGCGAGGAATAAAAGTGAAATTCTTTATAGCAACAAAAAATGCCCACAAGGTTATTGAATTCAAACGCATCCTCGAGCCTATGGGAATCGAGGTTATTTGCGAAAGCGATCTCGATTTTCCGCTTGAAGATGTTGAAGAAAACGGAACAACCTTTGAAGAAAACGCAATCATAAAAGCAGCCGCCGCCTGTGAGCAAACAGGATTTGTATCGTTGGCGGATGATTCGGGTCTTTGCGTTGATGCGTTAGATGGTGCGCCCGGAATCTTTTCGGCTCGTTATAGCGGGGTTCACGGCGATGATAAAGAAAATAACCGCAAACTCCTCCGCGAGCTTGATGGCGTTCCCATGGAAAAGAGAACAGCCCGCTTCGTTTCAGCCGTTGCCTGCGTTTTTCCCGATGGCAGGAAATTCACCGTAACGGGCAAATGCGAAGGCCATATTGATTTTGAAGAAAAGGGTCAAAACGGCTTTGGCTATGACCCGCTCTTTATCGGCGAAATTGGCTGCTTCGGTCTTGCATCAGGCGAAGAGAAGGATAAGGTAAGCCATCGTGGCAAGGCGCTTAAAATGCTCCGCGATGAACTTAAAAACTATATTTAAGAGGTAAAAAATGTTAACAGGAAAACAACGCGCACAGCTTCGTGCGCTTGCAAACAGTTTAGAAACTATTTTTCAGGTAGGCAAGGGCGGCATAAATGAGCAGCTCATCCGTCAGGTTGATGAAACATTAGAGGCTCGCGAGCTTATTAAGCTTCGCGTTCTCGAAACCAGCCCCCAGTCTTCCCGCGAGGCGGCTGATGAAATCGCAAACCAAACCGGCGCTGATGTTGTTCAGGTTATTGGTTCGCGCTTTGTGCTTTATCGCGAAAGCAAGGAAAACAAGAAAATAGTTTTGGTAAAGAAAAATGGATAAAAGGATAGCCCTCTTCGGCGGAACCTTTAATCCCATTCATAACGGCCATGTTGAAATGGCAAAAAAGGTATTATCATTGCCGCAGGTTGAAAAACTTATAGTAATGCCAACCTTCCAACCGCCGCATAAAGATGCACCCGTTTTGGCATCGGGCGAGCATCGCCTTAATATGTGCAAAATAGCGCTGGAAGATTTTATGGATGTCGAGTTTTCAAACCTTGAACTGCAACTCGAGGGCCTCAGCTATACCTATAACACCCTTTGCGAGCTGCGCAAAACCTATGATAAAAAAATTGCGCTTGTTTTGGGCGGCGATATGATAACAACCTTCAGCACTTGGTATCGCTACCAAGATATTTTGAAAATGGCGGATTTAATTGCCTTCCGTCGCGTTGGAATCGATAATGCCAACTTTGATGCGGCGGTTAACGCTATTGCTTCGGCAGGTGGAAATATAACCGTTATCGATGCGAATATAACCGATATTTCTTCCAGCGAGGTTAGAGCGGGGGAGTTTTCCATGATTCCGCCCAAGGTTATGGACTATATAAAAAAGAACGGTCTTTACGGAGTTTTATAATGACTATTGAAGATTATAAACAGTTGCTCAAAACGCGACTGACGCCCAAACGCTTTGAGCATTCGCTTTGCGTTGCGGATGAGGCGGCGCGTTTGGCAAAAAAATATGGCGGCGATGCCGAGAAATGCTATCTTGCGGGACTTTTGCATGATATAACCAAAAATGCCCCCAAAGAGGAGCACTTGCAATTATTTAGCGACTTTGGTATAATTCTTTCGTCTATTGAATCGCAGGCGGAAAAACTTTGGCATGCGATGTCAGGTTCGCTTTATGTTCGCCATAATCTAATGATTAATGATGAAGAGCTTATAACAGCCATCCGTTATCATACAACTGCGCGCGCTAATATGACCTTGACCGACAAGATTATATATCTTGCCGATTTCACATCGGCCGACCGTGATTATGACGATGTTGATGTTATGCGCCGTTTGGTAGATGAAAGTCTTGAATCGGCTATGCGCTATGCGCTTGCATATTCGATTGTTGATTTAATAAGAAAAGGTAAGCCCATCCATCCGGATACGGTGGAGGCCTACAATGAAATAAGTCTTTGAAATGAGGAAGTTTTTTGGAAGCCTTTGAAATTTTAAAAGTTGCGGCAAATGCCGTTAATGAACGCAAAGCAAGAGATATGTTTGCCGTTGAGGTAGGGGAGATAACCATTCTTGCGGAATATCTTCTAATGGCAACCGCCACATCTTCTACCCATGTTCGCGCACTTGCCGAAGAGGTTGAGTGCAAACTGTCGGCGCTTGGCATTGAGCCCCATCATATTGAAGGCAAGGCCACAGGTTGGATTTTGCTCGATTATAATGAGGTTATAGTTCATATTTTCAGCAGGGAAGCACGCGAGTTTTATGGCCTCGACCGTATGTGGAGCGATGGCAATGTAATAAATCTCGATGATATACTCACATCCGAGCAGGAGGATTAACAATGTTCTACGATTATAAGCAAATAGAAAAGAAATGGCAAAAGCATTGGTATGAAAACAATACCTTTGCTGCAACCGATGATTATTCCAAGCCGAAATTTTTTGCGCTTGTTGAATTCCCGTATCCTTCGGGTCAGGGCCTCCATGTAGGTCATCCCCGTTCCTACACCGCCCTTGATATCGTTAGCCGTAAAAGACGCCTTGAAGGCTATAATGTTCTTTATCCCATGGGTTGGGATGCTTTCGGCCTTCCGACCGAGAACTTCGCAATAAAGAACCATATCCATCCTGAAATCGTAACACAAAACAATGTTGCTCGCTTTAAAGAGCAGCTTCAGTCGCTTGGTTTCTCCTTCGATTGGACCCGCGAAATCAACACCACCGACCCCGAATATTATAAATGGACCCAGTGGATATTCCTTCAGCTTTTCAAGAAGGGTCTTGCTTATAAAAAGGAAATGTCGGTTAACTGGTGCACCTCTTGTAAATGCGTTCTTGCAAACGAAGAGGTTGTTAACGGCGTTTGTGAGCGCTGCGGCAACGAGGTTGTTCATAAGGTTAAGAGCCAGTGGATGCTTAAGATTACCGAATATGCCGAAAAGCTTATAAACGGTCTTGATGAGGTTAACTTCATTGAGCGCGTTAAGACCCAGCAGCGCAATTGGATTGGTCGTTCTGAAGGAACCCAAATCAAGTTTAAAACAACAACCGGCGATGAGTTCGAGGTATTCTCCACCCGCGCAGATACTCTCTTCGGCGTTACCTATATGGTTATTTCTCCCGAACATCCGCTTCTCGAAAAGTGGGCAGGCGAGATAAAGAATATCGATGAGCTTCGCGCATATCAAGAGGAGGCTGCTCGCAAGTCCGATTTTGAGCGCACCGAGCTCGCCAAGGATAAAACCGGCGTTAGACTTGAGGGCGTTTCGGCGATTAACCCTGCAACCGAAAAGGAAATCCCGATTTTCGTTTCGGATTATGTACTTATTTCTTATGGTACCGGCTGCGTTATGGGCGTTCCCGGTCATGATAGCCGCGACTGGGCTTTTGCTAAAAAGTTTGGTGTTCCGATTATTGAGGTTGTTGCAGGCGGCGATGTTGAAAAAGAAGCCTATACCGATTGTGACAGCGGCGTTATGGTTAACTCCGGTTTCTTAAACGGTATGAGCGTTGATGAGGCTAAAAAGGCTATTGCTGATTGGCTTGTTGAGCGCGATTTAGGCTCTAAAACCGTTAACTATAAGCTTCGCGACTGGGTTTTCTCCCGCCAGAGATATTGGGGCGAGCCCATCCCGATTGTTCATTGTGAAAAGTGCGGATATGTTGCCGTTCCCGAAAACGAGCTTCCGCTTTTATTGCCGACAGTTGATTCCTATGAGCCGACCGATAACGGCGAATCGCCCCTCGCAAAGATGACCGACTGGGTTAACACAACCTGTCCTCATTGCGGCGGCCCCGCTCATCGTGAAACCGATACTATGCCCCAGTGGGCAGGTTCTTCTTGGTATTTCTTGCGCTATTGTGATCCCCACAATAAGGATGCCCTCGCATCTAAGGAAGCGCTTGAATATTGGGGTCCTGTTGATTGGTATAACGGCGGCATGGAGCATACAACGCTTCACCTGCTTTATAGCCGTTTCTGGCATCATTTCCTCTATGATATCGGCGTTGTTCCGACCGCTGAACCCTATGCAAAGCGTACCAGCCACGGTATGATTTTGGGCGAAAACGGCGTGAAGATGTCCAAGTCGCGCGGAAATGTTGTTAACCCCGATGATATCGTTAATCAGTATGGCGCCGACACTATGCGTCTTTATGAGATGTTTATAGGCGACTTCGAAAAGGCCGCTCCCTGGAGCAGCTCCTCCATTAAGGGTTGCAAGCGTTTCCTTGACCGCGTATGGGGTCTTAACGATATGCTCGTTGATGGCGATGCCTATAGCGCTGAACTTGAAGCCGATTTCCATCGTACCATTCAAAAGGTAACAAGCGATATCGAAGAGCTCAAGATGAACACTGCTATTGCCGCTTTAATGTCGCTTCTTAACGATATTTATGCTAAGAAGAGCATAACCCGCGCTGAACTTAAAACCTTCATAACCCTGCTTAATCCCTTTGCTCCTCATATCACCGAGGAAATGTGGGAGCTCGCAGGCTTTGAGGGAATGCTCAACCAAGCCGCTTGGCCCGAGTTTGATGAGTCCAAGTGTGTTGTTGCAACCATTGAGATTGTTGCTCAAATCAACGGCAAAATTAAGACTAAGCTTAATGTTCCTGCCGAGATAACCGCAGCCGATGCAATCGCACTTGCAAAGGCTGATGAAGCTGTTGCCGCCGCTATGGAAGGCAAGAGCGTTATTAAGGAACTTTATGTTCCTGGCAAGCTTGTAAACATTGTTGTTAAATAATGTCTTGACAGAATGTGTTTTGGCTTGTATAATGAAATTTGATAACCCCTGCTTATATATGCGGAGGGAGGGAATGTAAATGAGTCAGGTTAGAGTAAAAGAAAATGAGTCGCTTGATAACGCACTCAGACGCTTTAAGAGACAGACCGCTAAGGATGGAGTAATCCAGGAAGTTCGCAAAAGAGAACACTATGAGAAGCCTTCTGTAAAGCGTAAAAAGAAGTCGGAAGCCGCACGCAAGCGCAAGTTCCGATAAATTACTTATTGCATAAAAGCGGCTGCAGCGCAGTCGCTTTTTTGTGTAAGAAGGGGAATATTATGATTTTAAAACCTCATATTAAACGCGACCGCATAACCGATATAACCATTGAGGATGTTAAAAGTTTGGGCGTTAACGCCTTGTTGCTTGATGTTGATAACACAATGTCAACCCATCATGGTCAAACCTTAACCGAAGGTCTTTTAGAATGGCTGAAGCTTATGCAGGATAACGGCATAAAATTAATAGTGCTTTCTAATTCTAAAAAGCGAAGGGTTGAACCTTTTGCAGCCAAGATTGGACTTCCGTTCATTTCAACGGCTGCGAAGCCCCTTCCTTTTGGCTATATGCGCGCCGCAAAGGCAGTCGGCGAAAAGCGCAAAAATGTTGCCATAGTTGGTGACCAGATGTTCACCGATATGCTCGGCGGATGGGTTTCAAGGGTTAAGAAAATTCTTTTAACCCCCATTTTGCCCGAGGATAAATGGAGCTTTAAGGTTCGCCGCAGTTTAGAAAAGAAAATTTTAAAGAGATATAAATTTTAAGGTGGTGTTGGTATGTCGGCAAAATTCGGTCCCGCAGGTAATTCCGAAAGCTTTTTCAAAATGGGATATAAGGGCAGCTTGGATGTTCCCGAATATGTAGAAAAAATGGGACTTGATGCCTTTGAATACCAGTGCGGAAGAGGAGTGAATATAGGACTTGATAAGGCCGCCCTGCTCGGCAAGAAAGCTGCCGAAAAGGGAATAGTGCTCTCGCTTCATGCGCCTTATTATATCTCGATGTCCTCGGTCGAAGAGGAAAAACGCCTTAATTCCATAAACTATATCTTAAGCAGCGCTCGCGCAGTTAAAGCGATGGGCGGCAACCGCATCGTCGTGCATACGGGCTCTTGCGGAAAAATTAGCCGCGAGGAGGCTTTGTTTCTTGCCTGCGATACTATGAAAAAAGCCCTCGATGCGCTCGATAGAGAAGGTCTCGGCGATATTCATATTTGCCCCGAAACAATGGGAAAAATCAATCAGCTCGGAACCCTTGGCGAGGTTTTATCGCTTTGCGAGCTTGATGAACGCTTAATCCCTTGTATCGACTTCGGCCATCTCAACGCGCGAACTCTTGGCGGTCTTAAAGAAAAAGAGGATTTCCTCGATGTGTTCTCGCAAATTGAGAATCGCCTCGGTGAAGCAAGGCTCAAAACCTTCCATTCGCATTTCTCGAAAATTGAATATACCGATGGGGGAGAGAAAAAGCATCTAACCTTTGCGGATTCGGTATTCGGACCCGATTATGAGCCGGTTATGGAGCTTATTGCTGCCAAGAATTGCTCGCCAACAATTATTTGCGAATCGGACGGCACCCAAGCCGAGGATGCGAAAATAATGAAAGACTGCTATTTATCGCTTTTAAAATAGTGTTAAAGGCTTGACAAAAGCCTAAAAAAACCTTATAATTTTTTAGAGTTAGCATTAACTTTATTCTATTTTGTTTTTTGGAGGAATTTTAATATGGTAAGTGCTGGTGATTTCAGAAACGGCGTAACATTTGAAATGGATGGTAACGTTTATCAAATTATCGAATTTCAGCATGTAAAACCCGGAAAGGGCGCAGCATTCGTTCGCGCAAAGATTAGAAATGTTATTGCCGGTTCGGTTGTTGAACGCACATTCAACCCTAACGATAAATATCCCACTGCATTCGTTGAGAGAAAGGAAATGGAGTTCTCCTATAGCGATGAAGGCCTTTATTATTTCATGGATCCCGAAAGCTATGAGCTCGTTCCCGTTAACGCTGCAGACCTTGGCGATGCTTTCAAGTTCGTTAAGGAAAACATGGTTTGCAAAATCCTTTCCTATAAGGGCAATGTTTTTGGCGTTGAGCCTCCTACATTCGTAGAATTGCAAATCGCCCAGACCGATCCCGGTTTTGCCGGCAACACTGCTACCAACGCAACCAAGCCCGCAACTCTTGAGACCGGCGCTGAAATCCGCGTTCCGCTCTTCATCAACGAAGGCGATATGATTCGTATCGATACCCGCACCGGCGAGTATATGGAACGTGCATAATTTCGAAAAGATTGTTTAAGATAACCTGTGAAGGAGTGTAAAGACATGACAATTTCTGAAAAAGTATCTTACATTAAAGGCCTTGCTGATGGTCTCGCATTAGATGATAACAACAAGCAGGATAAGGTAATCAAGGCAATCATCGATGTTTTAGATGACATCGCTCTTACCGTTGAAGACCTTGAGGACGGCTGCGCTGAGCTCGCTGAGCAAATCGATGCAGTTGATGAGGACCTCGCTGCTCTCGAAGATGTAGTTTATGAGGATGATTGCTGCGATTGCGATGATTGCTGCGATTGTGACGATGAACTTTATGAGGTTGAATGCCCCAACTGCAATGATATAATTTGCGTTGATGAGGATATGCTTGCTGAAGGCAGCATCGATTGCCCCAACTGCGGCACTAATCTCGAGTTTGATTTTGAATGCGATTGCGACTGCTGTGACGGCGACTGCGAAGAATAAAATGTTTTAAATGAATGCCGCACTTTGTTTTTCAAAGCGCGGCATTTTTTGTGAGGAAACTATGGAATTAACCGAACTCATGCTCGAATATGAAGCGCGAACCGAAAACGAGGGAACCGTTTCGGCAATTATAGTTGCCGCGGGCTCATCCAGCCGTATGGGCGGAATGTCCAAGCAGCTGCTTTCTATCGGCGGAATACCCGTTTTGGCAAGAACGCTGCTTGCTTTTGAAAACGCCCGCTGCATCAAGAATATCGTGATTGTTGCGCGCGAAAGCGATATTTTAGGCTTCCAAATGTTAGCCGAGAAATATTTGATTACCAAGGTAACCGATATTGTCGAAGGCGGCTCTTGTCGCGAAGAATCGGTTAAAAACGGTATTTTGCGATTGGATGCCGAAACCGAGTGCGTTCTTATCCATGATGGCGCCCGTCCCTTCGTAACCGAGGATATAATCGAATCGGTTGCCGATGCCGCGCAAAAATATGGCGCAGTAACCTGTGCCGTTGCGGTTAAGGACACTTTGAAGATAGCGGAGAACGGCGTCGTTTCCCAAACCCTCGACCGCAACACCGTTTTCTCGGTTCAAACCCCTCAGGGCTTTAATTTCGCGCAGTTCAAAAATGCAATTTTGTCGAAACCCGATTTATCGGTATTCACTGATGACTGCTCGGTTGCCGAAGCCGATGGAATAAAGGTTCATATAGTTGAGGGAAGCTATAACAACATCAAAATTACGACCAAAGAGGATATCAATGTTGCCGAGGGCATATTGAACATGGGAGGTAAGGAAAATGATTAGAATAGGACATGGCTATGATGTTCATAAATTCGCCAACGACCGCCCCCTTGTTCTTGGCGGCGTTTCGGTTCCTTATGAAAAGGGACTTTTGGGTCATTCGGATGCCGATGTTTTGCTCCATGCGGTGAGTGATGCGCTTTTAGGCGCGTTGGCGCTTGGCGATATTGGCAAGCATTTCCCCGACACTGCGCCCGAATTCGAGGGGATAGACAGTCGCATTCTTTTGCGCCATGTTGTTGCGCTCCTTCAAGAAAAGGGATATGCAGTTGGTAATATCGATGCAACCGTTATCGCGCAAAAGCCGAAATTGGCTCCCTACATATCCGATATGGTTAAGAATATCGCTAATGATTGCAAAACCGACCTTTCCAATATAAATGTTAAAGCCACAACCGAAGAAGGTCTTGGCTTTACAGGCGAGCTTTTAGGCATTTCGGCTCACGCCGTTTGCACCGTTATCAAACAAAAGTAATATAATCACATCCTTTCTCATAGTATTAGTAGGCTTGGAAAGGATGTGCTTTTATGTATGCGGTTTTGTATAAGCGCAGCTTGCGCATTATTGCCTTTTCGCTTATGCTCCTTTGTGCATTCTTGGTAGAAGGGGCTATAATCACTCGTGTGGAAAACCGCGATATTCGCAATCCTGATGAGAGGATAGCATATCTTGAATCCATCGGCATTAAGGTCGATGCCGATTCGCTTTGCGAAGAAGAAATTAAGATTCCCGAGGAGTTTTCAGGGGTTTATAAGAAATATAACGACCTTCAAAAAACGGCGGGATTTAATCTTGAAGAATATAAAGGCATCATCGTAACTAAATATACTTATAAGGTGCTTTGCGATGATGATAATATCTTCGTTAATATGCTTTGCTATAAAGGCAGGGTAATCGGGGGAGATATATCCTCCGCGATACTCGGCGGCGAAACGAGGCCGCTTTGTGAAGAAAAATAAAAGGGGAAGTTAAAATGGCTTTGATGAGGCTGGATAAATATTTGTCGGGCCAAACGGGAATGTCGCGCAGTGAGGCGCGTGAGGCGCTAAAATCCTTGCGCGTAACCGTAAACGGCGTCACCGAAAAACATTATGATTATAAAATAAACACCGAAACCGATGAGGTCGCCGTAAACGGTCAAAAGGTTGCATATAACGAGTTTTTATATATCCTTATGAACAAACCCAAGGGCGTGCTGACCGCGACCGAGGATAAGCGCCAAGCAACCGTTTTGGAGCTTTTGCCCGAGGAATTCCGCCGCAAGGATATGGCTCCCGTCGGAAGACTCGATAAGGACACAACGGGTTTATTGCTTTTAACCGATGATGGCAAAACCGCCCATAAAATCATCTCGCCCAAATCCCTTATTGAGAAGGAATATATTGTAACCCTCGACGGCGATGTTACCGATGAGCATATAGAGCTTTTCGAAAAGGGTGTAACGCTGGCGGACGGCAGCCTGTGTATGCCCGCTGTTTTAAAGCGAATTGCCGAAAACAAAGCATCTATAACCATATGCGAGGGCAAGTACCACCAAATCAAGCGAATGTTCGGAACCGTCGGCTTGGGGGTTAACGAGTTGTCGCGCCTTAGAATAGGCGGTTTGCAGCTGCCTAACGATTTGGAGGAAGGCGAGTTTATCCTGCTTGAAGGCAGGGAAGAACTGCTGAAAGAAATTTCCAAAAATGTGTGATTTTTCTTCCAAATATTCAGTTATTATACATTTGTAACAAAACGCTACAATTTATTTTGGATAAAATCATTGTAGCAATTTATAGCAGGTTTTGGTATAATTACTCACGATGATAAGAAGTATGTTTACAAGTAGGTTTCTGCTTAAATTTTAGGAGGTCAAAAATAATGGCTAGTTTGTCACTTCGCAACATCTATAAAAAGTATCCCGGCGGAGTTGTCGCAGTTTCTGATTTCAATCTCGAAATCAAGGACAAGGAATTCATCATCCTCGTTGGTCCTTCCGGCTGCGGTAAGTCCACAACTCTTCGTATGGTTGCCGGTCTTGAAGAAATCAGCAGCGGTGAGCTCTATATAGGCGACCGTCTTGTTAACGATGTTGCTCCCAAGGATAGAGATATCGCCATGGTTTTCCAGAACTATGCTCTTTATCCCCATATGACCGTTTTCGATAACATGGCATTCGGTCTTAAACTTCGTAAAACTTCTAAAGATGAAATTAAGCGCCGCGTAGAAGAGGCTGCTCGTATCCTTGATATTGAGCATCTTCTCGAGCGTAAGCCGAAGGCTCTTTCGGGTGGTCAGCGTCAGCGTGTTGCTCTCGGTCGTGCTATCGTTCGTGAGCCTAAGGTATTCTTACTTGACGAACCGCTTTCCAACCTCGATGCTAAGCTTCGTGCACAGATGCGTACCGAGATTACCAAGCTTCATCAGCGTCTTGGAACCACATTTATTTATGTTACCCACGACCAGACCGAAGCTATGACCATGGGTACTCGAATCGTTGTTATGAAGGACGGCTTCATCCAGCAGGTTGATGCTCCTCAGAAGCTTTATGAGTATCCTTGCAACCTCTTCGTTGCAGGCTTCATCGGTTCTCCCCAGATGAACTTCATCGAAGCTAAGGTATTAAAGGAGAAGGAAGACTACTTCGTAGAGTTCGGCTCTGAAGACACCAAGACCCGCGCAGGCGTTAAGTATAAGATTAAGCTTCCCGCAACCAAGAATAAGGACAACTGCCTTGATGCTTATGTTGATAAGGAAGTTATCTTTGGTATCCGTCCTGAGCATGTTCACAATGAGGCTGACCTCGTTGCAAACCTTCCCGACGGCGTTGTTGAGGCTAATGTTGAAGTTACCGAGCTTATGGGTGCTGAAACCTACCTCTACATGAACTGCGAAGGTCAGGCTATCAACGCTCGCGTTGATCCTTCTTCGACCGCTCGTGCAGGCGACACCATAAAGATTGCTATCGATCCCGCTAAGATTCACATCTTCGATAAGGACACCGAGAAGACAATCTGCAACTAATTTTGATAAAAAACCGACTTTCCGTTCAAGGGAAGTCGGTTTTCTTTTATTTCATTTGTTACTAATTTGTTACTTTTTTAATATTTTTTAAAGATATATATTGCAAAATAAATGATTTGTGATACAATATAATGTGTATAGTAACGAGATTTATATACAAAATTACCAATTTATCATATTTAAGAGAGAAGGATGTTAAATGTCAAACCGTTTGTTCCAAAGTGTTGTTCATCAAATGCGCGATGCAGTTGATAGAACCATCGGAGTAATCGACGAAACATATACCGTTGTTGCCTGCAGTGATTTAGGCAAAATCGGCGAAAATTTAGAGGTTAATCTTATGCACGGAGCCGAGAATGAGGCTTTCGTTAGCGGAAGATACACCTATAAACCCTTTGGCACTCCGCAACATCCTGAATATTTAATCTTTGTTGAAGGAACCGATGTTGAGGCGATGCGTTATTGCTCTATTTTGGCTGTTTCGCTTTCCAGCATCAAGTTCTATTATGATGAGAACTATGACCGCGGAAACTTCATCAAAAATATAATCCTCGATAATATCCTTCCCGGAGATATTTATTTGAAGGCTCGCGAGCTTCGCTTTAACAGCGATGTAACCCGAACCGTTTTGCTCATCCGTGTTACCAGCAAGAACGATGTTTCGGTTTATGATATTGTTTGCAACCTTTTCCCCGATAAGGCAAAGGATTTTGTTATCAATATCAGCGAAACCGATATTGCTCTCGTTAAGGAAACCAAGCAGGGCGTTAGCAACGAAACCATCGCCAAGCTTGCCAACTCCATCGTTGACACCCTTTCGAGCGAATTCTATACTCAAGTATCGGTTGGTATCGGAACAACAGTTTCGAACCTTAAGGATCTTGCCCGTTCCTTCAAAGAGGCTCAAATTTCTCTTGAGGTCGGCAAAGTGTTCGACACCGAGAAGACAATTATCTCCTATGATAACCTCGGCATAGCCCGTCTTATCTATCAGCTTCCGACAACCCTTTGCGAAACCTTCCTTCGTGAAGTTTTCAAGAAAGGCTCTATCGATAGTCTTGATCAGGAAACCCTCTTCACAATTCAGCGTTTCTTCGAAAACAACCTCAATGTTTCCGAAACATCGAGAAAGCTTTTCGTTCATAGAAACACCCTGGTTTATCGCCTTGAGAAAATTCGCAAGATAACAGGTCTTGACCTTCGCGAGTTCGACCATGCAATTGTATTTAAAATTGCCCTTATGGTTAAGAAATATCTTAAATCCAACCCCGTAAAGTATTAAGGAAATGAGTGAGTGTTATTAATACCAGTTCAACTGCATATGAGCATCCGCTTATAGAGTTCCGCGGGGTTTCCAAAACCTATCATAGTGGCACTCATGCTCTCGCAGATATCAACCTAAAAATTAATAAAGGCGAGTTTGTGTTCGTTGTTGGTTCTTCAGGTGCAGGTAAGAGTACATTTATGAAGCTCATAATGCGCGAGGAAAAGGCAAATGTAGGCGATGTTTTGGTAAACGGATATAATCTCACTACCATGAAACGCAAACAGGTGCCGATGCTCCGTAGAACAATGGGCATCGTGTTCCAGGATTTCCGCCTTATCCCGACAATGAATGTTTTCGATAATGTTGCATTTGCGATGCATGTTGTTGGCGCAGGCAACCGCAAAATCCGCAAGGAGGTTTCGCGCGCCCTCAGCAAGGTGGGCCTTGGCCATAAAGCCCGTTCAATGCCCGATGAGCTTTCGGGCGGCGAGCAGCAGCGCGTTGGTCTTGCGCGTGCCCTCGTAAACTCTCCCGATTTGCTGATTGCGGACGAGCCTACAGGAAATGTTGACCCCAATATGTCTTATGAAATAGTAGGACTTCTTGATGAAATCAATAAGCGCGGTACCACTATCCTTATGGTAACGCATGACCATAATCTCGTTCGCGACTTTAACCACCGTGTTATTATGCTTGACGGCGGTCATATTGTTGCCGACAATGCGGAGGGTAGTGCGCTATGAAAGCAAGAAGTGTAAAATATCTTACCCGTGAGGGTCTTAAAAATGTTTGGGTTAACCGTATGATGTCCATAGCCTCCATTGGCGTTTTAATGGCTTGTATGGTTCTTATAGGAATTGCGATTCTTATAGGTCAAAATGTTAACCGCGCAATGGCTAAAATCGAGGAACAAAATGTTATAAGAGTTTATTTCAAGGATTATAACGCCGTTGCATATCCCATTAAGGGCGAAGCCCGCCCCACAACCATTACCGATGATATGTATGATGTTCATAACGAGGTTGAGGGCAAGGCGGTTACCGCCGAAATTGCAAAGCTCGATAACATTGCCGAAGCAACATATTTTTCCAGCGAGGAAGATTTTGCTTTCCTAAACAAAATCGAATATGCCGGCGCAATTAAGGATGAGGTTAACTTTTGCTCCTGCGGCGCCGAGGTGGTGCTGAAGGATATATCCCGTTTTGATGAAACGGTTGAAGCTATCGAAAAGATTGATGGCGTTTATTATCTTTCTTCGAGCGGCGAAACCGCTCAAAAGGTTGCCAACATAAAAGAAGGCCTCGGTATGGCAGGCTTCTGGATAATTGCTATTTTGCTGGTTATTTCGCTTGTTATTGTTTGTAACACCATTAGAGTTACAATGTATAACCGCAAGCTTGAAATCAGCATAATGAAGGCAGTTGGCGCAACCGACTCATTTGTAAGACTGCCCTTCGTTGTAGAGGGCGTAGTGCTTGGCGTGGTTTCGGCTATATTGTCGGAGGTAGTGGTTTATTTCTGCTATCGCGTTATGCTCGAAACCTTTATTCCTTCGCTTTTAGGCGCCGTAAGCCCTGTAGCATTCAAGGTTGTTTGGTTGCAAATGTTTGGCGTTTTTGCGCTCATTGGAATTGCAGCAGGTGTTATCGGCAGCGTAATTATTATCAGTAAGTATTTAAGACACGAAGGCAGCGAATTTAGAGCGTATAACTAACGGAGGTACTTTTGTGAAATTATTTAAACATAGAAGAGCGATTATAGCGTTCGTTATGTGTTGTCTTATGGCTTTTGGTTCACTTTTAACCGAGGCTCCCGTGGTTGTTGCTAAAACTAAGGATGAGATTAACGCTCAAATTTCCGAACTCGAGAAAAAATCTAAAGAACTCGAGAAGGAAATAGCGGCGCTTAAATCCGAGAAAGCGGCTCAAAACAAAATTAAGCAAACCGTTGAAAAGCAAATCTCAAATATTCAGCAGCAAATAACGCTTTGTAATAAAAAAATTACCGAGTGCAACAACGAAATTACTGCCAACGAGAACGAAATCAAGCGCCTTGAAAAAGAAAAGGAAGAAAAGATGTATTTCTATCGTTGCCGTATGCGTTCAATCCATATGAACAACAGCAACAACTCCTTGGAACTTTTAATGGGCACTAAGGATTTCTCCGAATATTTGGCTCTTCTCAAATACACCAAAACAATGGCGGTGTATAACAAGAAGGTTATCGACGGCATCAATGCAACTCAGGCCGATATCGATGCAAAACGCGCCGATATCGATAAAAGAATTGCCGAGCAGGATGAAATGAAGGCAACCCTCGCTGTTAAGAAAAAAGAACTTGATAAGCAGGTTGCATATGTTAATTCCATAATTTCCGATATCAATTCCGAGCAAACCGATGTTCAAAACGAGAACAAGCAAATTGAGAAGGAAATTGCCGCCCTTGAAGCCGAACTTGCTCCCTATATCAATATGAACACCGGTACTGTCTATGACGGTAGCGATTTCACCTGGCCGGTACCCGGACATTACAAGATAACCTCGGGCTTCGGTAAGCGTTGGGGAACATGGCATAGAGGCATCGATATTTCCGATGGCAGCATCTATATGGCAAAGATTGTTGCTCCTGCTGACGGTGTTGTTGTTAAAGCCTATAATTCTTGTGGTCATAACTATGGTAAATCTCGCAGCTGCGGATGCGGCAGCGGTTGGGGCAACCATGTTATGATTGACCATGGTAACTATAGAGGAGATAACTATAAATCTCTTGCAGGTCATATGACTAAAACTGCGGTTTCCGCAGGCCAAAAGGTTAAGAAGGGTCAGGTAATCGGTTATATCGGTTCAACCGGATATTCAACCGGCTATCATTGCCATTTCGAAATTTATCTTAACGGTACTCGCGTTGACCCGATGAAGTATTACAGCAAAGTAAAATAAAAATAAAAGGGCAATTCGCGGCGTGATTTAACCGCGCTTGCCCTTTTTAATTTGAGGTATAACAGTGAAAAGAACAGTTTCTCTTCGCAAAACTATTTTAATAGGCGCGCTTTGCGTTTTGTTTGGTATTATATTAACCCTTGGGGTTATCTATGCCTTCTTGGGCGAACGCGCAAAAACCCATCTAAAATTGGCTGAAATCGATTTTCTTGCCAACCGCCATTTCTATGGCGAGCTCAAAGCGGATGACCTTGACACTGCGATTTTCCAAGGATATGCATCAGCGCTCGGGGATAAGTATGCCCAATATTTGCCGAAGGCTGATGCCAAGGTTAATTTTGATGCGCTCGACGGAAATAAAAACGGCATCGGCGTTACAATCAGTATGCATCCCGATACCGAAAAAATATATGTTATTAATGTTAGCGAGGGCGGTCCCGCTTATAAGGCAGGTCTTCGCGCCGGCGACCAAATAACCGCAGTCCGCGAAACCGAGGTAACCCGCTCCAATTATGTTGAATGTACCGATTTTTTAATAGGCGAAATAGGGGAAGAGATTAAACTTTCCGTCCTTCGCGGAAAGGATGCTTTTGATATTGGCGTAACCGTTAACTATTTTGAGGTTCAATCGGTGTTTTACCATACGGTAGGGGAATATGGTTATATCCAAATAACCGAATTCAACGAAAGCTCGGTTTCGCAGTTTAAGATTGCGCTTAATACTTTGATGGATAGCGGCGTTAAAGGACTTATTTTTGATGTAACCAATAACGGCGGCGGAACGGTTGATTCCGTAGCCGCAATTTTGGATATTTTGCTTCCCGAAGGTGTAATCGTTTCGGCTGAATATGCTGACGGCTCAAGCAAGGTTCTTCATAAATCCGATAAAGGCGAAACGCTTCTTCCCATGGCGGTGCTGACAAATGAGAGAACCGCCAGCGCTGCGGAGCTTTTCGCAATATCAATTCGCGACTATGAAAAGGGAATCCTTATCGGTCAACCAACCTTTGGCAAAGGCATTATGCAAACAACCTACCGCTTAAGCGACGGTTCTTCTATTAGATTCACGGTTGGAAAATTTTTCTCAAAAAGCAAAACTGATTTCACAAACGGCGGTATAATCCCCGATAAGAATTTTGCTTTGACCGATTATGAGAGCAAATATCGTTATGTTTTAAAGGATAGCGAAAACCCGTATATTGTTAAGGCGGTTGAATGGTTAAATGAGCAATAAAAAGACGCTATATGTTCGTTATTTTTCGTTTGTGGCGGCATTTTCGATAATGTTAATCATATTTATAATGTCATCCCAAACCGCCGCGGAATCAAGCGGAACGAGCAGGGGATTCATTAGAATGATTGCGCCATATTTAAAACGAAACTTTCATCTTTTGTCCGTAGAAAAGCAGGAAGCCTTCGTTTCGAGCCTTCAGTATATTGTTCGCAAGGGAGCGCATTTTTCGATATACACCCTTTTGGGGGCTTTTATGTCGAGCGGATTGCTAACCTATAAGAAACCAAGCCCATTGATTAAGATATTGGTTGCTTTTATCTCATGCGTGCTTTACTCGACAAGCGATGAAATTCATCAGCATTTTGTTCCGGGAAGAAGCTGCGAGTTTTTTGATGTTATTATCGATTCTTCGGGCGCCATTCTCGGTTGTGCAATCGTTTTCTTAATATATAAGCTGATAAAAAGAAAAGCTTGCAGGAATTAAACCTGCAAGCTTTTTTATTATTCGCAAACAATAACTGTAAGGTCGGGATGGAGCTGTAAGATAGAAGCGGGAACAGCGGGTGTAACGGGGCCATAGAAGGCTTTTTTAACGATTTCCTGCTTATCCTTGCCCGAAGCGATAAGTAAAACCTTTTTAGCGTTCATAATGGATTTAATACCCATTGTGATTGCCTGCTTGGGAACATCATCATAACTGTCAAAGAAACGCGAGTTAGCCTCAATGGTGCTTTCGCCGAGTTTAACAATGTGGGTTTCCTTGGTGTATTTGTCATCGGGCTCGTTGAAGCCGATATGACCGTTATGACCGATGCCGAGCAACTGAAGGTCGATTCCGCCTAAATCCTCGATGAGCTTATCATAGCGAACGCATTCGGCTTCCGGGTCGGCTGCGATACCGCTGGGAACATTGGTCTTTTCGGGGTTAACATTAACCTTGCTGAAAAGGTGCTTATTCATAAAGTAGCGATAGCTTTGGTCGTTATCGGGTGTGAGTCCACAGTATTCGTCGAGGTTAACTGTGGTAACATTTTTGAAATCAACATCGCCGTTCTCATACATTTTGATGAGCTCGGCATATGCGCCGATAGGTGTGGAGCCGGTTGCAAGACCGAGCACCGAATCGGGCTTTAAAATAACCTGAGCGGCAATAAGATTTGCGGCTTGGCGGCTAAGTTGTTCATAGTTTTCGGTATGTATAATTCTCATGGTGTGCCTCCCAAATTTTTCTACTAAATTATTATATAACGGGAGTTATAATTTGTAAAGTAGTTAAACATTTAATTATGTCGATTTTTCTTGTTTTGTGAAGCATTCATAGAGTTTTTCGAGCGCCTTCTTTTCAATTCTTGAAACATAGGAGCGCGATATGCCCAATCGCTTGGCAACCTGCTGTTGGGTTAGTTCATATCCTCCGTATAACCCATAACGCAAAATGATTATCTTTCTTTCTCTCTCATCAAGCGCAGTCATAACATAGCGTTTTAGACTATCAATTTTGATTTTCAAATCAATGTTTTCAACAATATCTTCGTTATCCGAGATAATGTCTATCAGCGTTAGCGCGTTGCCTTCTCCGTCGGTATCTATCGGGTCGCTGATGAAAACATCATTAGCGCTTTTCTTTAGATTGCGAAAGCACATAAGAATTTCGTTTTCAATGCATCTTGCAGCGTATGTAGCAAGGCGAATGCCTTTGTCTGATTGAAAGGTTGTAACCGCTTTTATTAAACCGATAGTGCCGATGGAAATCAAATCATCCTGCTCGATTTGACCGCTGAAATATTTTTTAACAATGTGTGCAACCAGCCGCAAATTGTGCTCTATAAGCTTGTTTTTAGCCTCTTCGCTGCCTGCCTCCATCTCTTTTATCAAAGCCGTTTCCTGCTTTGAGTTCAGCGCTTTGGGGAAGGCTCCAACGCTCGAAACATGGAGGGCGAGATAGATAATCCCTCGCATTACCTCGGTTATCAAACCCATAAACATAATTTATCATCTCCGATAAATTATATGAGTGATGAGAATGTCCTATCCGTCATAGTCTTCAATGGCGATATAAACCTCGTTCATGCTTTCGAATGTTATTCCTCTTTTAAGCGCGTTTCTATCGTATTCGGGAAGGGAAGGGAAAACAACATCGGGAAACTCTTCGATTATATCCTCGCCCCTAAAAGCGGCAATTGCGTTGTTGTGTTCCTTTAGCACTATTGGAAGATTCGAGCGATTAGAATTATCATTTTTTTCTATGCCGTATTTGCTTATGGCTATTACCGAACCGATTAAAAGTATTGCAACCACCGACATAATAATTATTTTTAATTTCAAAAAAACACACCCTCCGTATTATTGTTAACAAAAAGGTGGAGAGGTATTCAATTTGTAAAATTTTTAAAAAATACAATATTGTAACCCCATTTTGGGAAAAATGTGGTATAATAACCTCACAAAAAGGTCTATGCCTTTTTAAATCATAATTTAGAGAATATAGTAAAGGAGGTTAAGGTGTATGACCGATAAGAATTTTGAAGATTTAAATTCTAACGAAATCCCGGACAATAATATTGAAACCAATGATGAGTTTGGCGATAGCGTAAATTCTAATGAAGGCGGAACTTTTGACCTTAACAGCTTTTCGACAATTTCGAATAATGATGGAGAAAAAAAGGAAGCCGCGGTGCAATCTGCGCAGGACATTTCCCGCAAAAAGAAGATAATCCGCAACACGCTTTTGGTTTGCCTTGTCGGTATCATAACCGTTTGTATCGCCTTTGGTGCTTTCATTCTTTGGGCGTTTACCTGCGTGGATGATGACATTCCGTATGACCTTAATAACCTTGCCGATACCTTTAGCGGCGAATCTATCAATTTTTCGACAACGATTTATGTTGCCGACCAAAAAACGGGCGAATATGTGCCGTATCAAACCTTGAGCGGCGCGGAAAACCGCATTTGGATAGACTATAACGATATGCCAAAAGCCTTGGGCGATGCCTTTATTTCCATCGAAGATGAACGCTTCGATAAGCACACCGGCGTTGACCTTAAGCGAACCTTCTTGGCTTTCGTTAATATGTTTATAAACTATAGCGATTCCGAGTTTGGTGGTTCGACCATAACCCAGCAGTTGGTTAAGAACTTAATGCAGGATAACGACCATAGCGCGATGCGCAAAATCCGCGAGATTATGCGTGCGAGAAAGCTTGAGTCGGAATACGATAAGACCACTATCCTCGAAGCCTACCTTAACACCATCTATATGGGTAAAGGCGCTTATGGCGTTGAATGTGCCGCTAATTATTATTTCGGCAAGAAGGCATCCGAGCTTTCTATCGCCGAGTGCGCGGTTTTAGCCTCTATTGCCAAGAGCCCGACCTATTATAACCCCGTTGATTATTTTGAATCCAACAAGGGAAGAAAAGAAACCGTTCTTTATAAGATGCATCAGCTCGGTAAAATAACCGATGAGGAATATGAAGCTGCTCTCGAAGAGGAAATCGTTATAGTGGCTTCGGGCAATTCAACCGCATCTAACCAAATCAATTCCTATTTTGTTGATGCCCTCATCGAGCAAATTGCCGATGACCTCGTTGAAGAAAAAAATATGGATAGATCTTATGCCATTCAAAGCCTTTATGACGGCGGCTATAAAATCTATACCACTATGATTCCCGAAATTCAAAACGCCGTTGAATCGGTTTATACCGATGAAAGCAACCGCCTCACCAATAAAAATAGCGGCGAGCTTGCCCAAGGTGCCATAACCATTATGGATTATAGAGGCAATGTTGTTGCAATAGCGGGCGGCTTGGGAGAAAAGAAGGAAAGCCGCGGACTTAACCGCGCAACCTCCGCGCCCCGACAGTTAGGTTCTTCTATGAAGCCCTTAACCGCTTATGCGCTCTCTATTGAGAACGACTCATTAACATATTCCACCATCGTTGATGATAAGAAAACCGTATATCTCAGCGGCGGAGAGGAATGGTCGCCCAACAACTGGTATAACGATGGCGGCTATTATGGCAAAATTACGGCGGCATACGCGGTTCAGCGTTCGGTTAACACAATTCCCGTTGCGCTTGTAAACGCGCTCACACCGCAAAAATGCTTCGAATTCCTAACGCAAAAGTTAGGCTTTAAAAACCTTAACTATCCCGATGATGCCAACCTTTCTCCCATGGGAATGGGCGGAACAAGCGGCGGCGTTACAACCCTCGAAGCCGCAGCGGCTTATGCTATGTTCGGCAACGGCGGCTATTATTATGAACCCAAGTTCTACACCCTTATAACCGACCAGCAGGATAACATTATCATCAACAAGAAAAGCGACCCGAACGCAGTTATCGGCGAGGATACCGCTTGCATCGTAAACCATATGCTTCAAAATGTTGTTTACGGAAGCGACGGTACAGGTAAGGATGTAACCGCATATGTTCCTAACCATCGCATTTTCGCAAAAACAGGTACTTCAAATAACGATAACGACCTTTGGTTTGTTGGCGGCACAACCCATTATATCGGCGCCAGCTGGTATGGCTATGATAACAACGGAAAGGTTTCCAATGTTAGAATGGCAAGAAATATGTGGGGCGCCGTAATGCAAAAGGTTCATGCAAACCTTCCTGTTGAGAACTTCAAGGATAGCAAATATGTTGAAAGCCGATATTTCTGCAAAGAAAGCGGCCTTTTAGCAACCGATACCTGCCCCATTACCGTACAAGGCTGGTATAAAAGGAGCTATCGCGACACCTGCAAGACCCACGAAGGTAACATCCTTGAACCCGTTAAAAAGGTTGAAAGTTCTTCCACTATCGCTTCAACCGATGGCACCGCTTCGAACTCTTCAACAGTTTTAGCAACTTCATCGGCAGCAACCTCAGCTGCACAGTAAACAAAATAAAAAGCAGTCAAGTTTCCTTGACTGCTTTTTTTATTTTATTCGATTCCTAAAATTTCCTTAACCGATTCGGCAAGCTTAGCCGAAATATTGATTGCATCGGCCTCATCCTTGCCAACGCTCGAAATATAAACCTTAATTTTAGGTTCGGTTCCCGAGGGGCGGATAACAACCGAGCTTCCATTTTCCAAAGCATAGCCTAAAACATCGGATTTAGGCAGGTCGATGGCTTTTTTCTCGCCGGTTTTGCAATCGGTTGTTTCGGATAGGATATAGTTGGATATTGTAGCAACAGCGGCGCCCGCAATAGATTTAGGCGGTTCGGCGCAAAGCTTTTGCATCATTGCTGCCATCTTTTGCATACCGGTTTGACCCTCAAAGGTGAAGCAAACCTGCGAGTTGTTGAAATATCCAAACTCTTCGTAAATTCCGTTTAAAACCTCAATAAGATTTTTGCCCTGCTTTTTATAGTAGCAAACCATCTCGCAAATGAGCATCGAAGCAACAACGGCATCCTTGTCGCGAACATATCCGCCGGCAAGATAACCATAGCTCTCTTCGAAACCGAATTGGTAGCGGTCCATTTCTCCGCGCGCTTCCAAAAGACCGATTTGTTCGCCAATGAACTTGAATCCGGTTAAAACATTTATGAGCTCGCAACCGTATTTATCGGCAATCTTTTGGCAAAGCTCGGTGGTAACGATGGTTTTAACTGCTATGGGGTTGGTCGGCAGGAGACCTTTAGAAGCCTTTTGAGAAAGAATATAGTTTAAAAGTAATGCACCAACTTGGTTTCCCGTAAGCAACTTGAACTCTCCATTGTCCTTAACTGCAATACCAACGCGGTCGCAGTCGGGGTCGGTTGCGAGAAGCAAATCGGGGGATATGCTCTCGGCAAGCTTTAGAGCGCAGTCAAACGGCTGGCGTAGCTCGGGGTTGGGGTAAGGTGCGGTGGGGGAGTTGCCGTCAGGCTTTTCCTGCTCGGGAACAACCGTTACATCCTTGAGTCCGATTTTCTTTAAGATAGCGCGAACGGGTTTGTTTCCGGCACCGTGCAGGGGAGTATAGACAACCTTAATGTCGCTGTCTTCACAAAGCTCGGGGTTAACCTGTTGAGCCTTAACATTCTCGAGGTAAGAATCGATAACTTCTTCTCCGATGAATTCGATTTGGCCATTATCTACAGCCATATCAAAATCACAGGTCTTAACCTCTTTGAAAATGTCAACCTTGTTCATAATAGAGAGAACATATTCGCTTGCTTCGAGGTTGAGCTGCGAGCCATCGGGACCATATGCCTTATATCCGTTATAAATCGCGGGATTATGGCTTGCGGTTATAACAATACCTGCATCGCAGCCGAAATATCTAACCGCGTAGGAGAGCATAGGAGTCGGCATAAGCTCGGGATAGATATAAACCTTAATGCCGTTAGCGGCAAGAATAGCAGCCGAATGCTTTGCGAAGGTATCGGATTTGATGCGGCTGTCATAAGCAATAGCAACCTTTCCGCTCTTGGAAACCGAGTTAACATATTCGGCAAGTCCCTGGGTTGCGCGACCTACTGTGTATATATTCATGCGGTTTGTACCAGCTCCGATAACGCCGCGAAGACCGCCCGTTCCAAATGCAAGGTCTTTATAGAATCTATCATTGATTGCCTCTTCATCGCCCTTAATAGCATTAAGCTCGGCAACGATATCGGCATCAGCGGTTGCTTCTTTTAACCAAAGTTCATATTTTTGATTCAACATAATTCCTCCTGATGTTTAATTTCAAGGAATAACCTTATAATTATGATACCCCACAGTTGGGGGATTGTCAACTTTAAACAAGACCGTTTTTTACAGTTTATTTTGCATTAATATATTATAGAAATATTGTATAAAATAGAGAAAAACAATTATTTCTTGACATTTTGTTTTCACTGATGTAATATGTTATTAGTTAATATTATATTATTTTGGTGTTAAATTGGGAATAAGTTTTGTCGAAAAATACAAAAAATCATCGGATGATGAACTTGCAATAACAGCAAAGAACGGCGATAGCGAAGCCGGCGTTGTTTTATTAAAACGCTACACGGGTTTGATAAAATCTCGTGCGCTTGCTTATTATAACGGAGCCGTTGAAATGGAAGATTTAATGCAAGAGGGAATTATTGCTCTCTATCAATGCATCAAATCCTTCAACCCCGATGCTGCCTCTTTTTCGACCTTTGCCCGCTTATGTGTTGACCGAGCCCTGATTTCCGAGGCTCGTGCAATTTCCCGAAAAAAGCGCATCCCCAAGGACAAGCTCATAAGCCTGGACGATATGGAGCCAACGGCAACATCCTTAAGTCCTGAGGAAATGCTTATCCAAACCGAGGATGTTTCGGATTTAAAAAACAATTTGAGAACTAAGCTTTCGAAGCTAGAATATAAAACACTTATGCTTTATTTGCATAATTTCAGCGTTGCCGAAACTGCGGCAGCGTTAGCGGTTTCCGAAAAATCGGTTAATAATGCGCTTTACCGAATAAGAAACAAACTAAGCCATCTATAACGGCTATATGCCGTTAATATATGCCCAAGTAGCTTAAATTAGAAGAGCGTTGTTCTCAAAGATGTCGGTGCGATTCCGTCCGGGGCAAAAACCAATTGAGAGAGGTACAGAAAATGTTTGAAGACAAAACATTAGTATGCAAGGACTGCGGAGAGGAGTTCGTTTTCTCGGCAAGAGAGCAGGAGTTCTATGCTGAAAAAGGATTCGAGAACGAGCCTCAGCGTTGCAAGCCTTGCCGCGACAAGCGTAAGAATGCAGGCAGAGCTCCGCGCGAGATGCACGAGGCTGTTTGCAACGCATGCGGTGGCGTAGCACGTGTTCCGTTTGCTCCCCGTGAGGACCGTCCGGTATACTGCAGCGATTGCTTCGCAAAGATGAAAGAAGCAGAAAACGAGAACAACTAATAATTGAGTAATTAAAGTTTTTTTGTTTTCCGGCCGCCTTGGATTTCCAAGGCGGCTTTTCTTTGACTCTCAAAATTTATTATTCACAATTTCTTAATCAAGATTTATAATAGAGGGTGTATTATACTAAAGAGGAGATGATTATTTTGGCAAACAAAAAAATTCTCATCGTTGACGATGATGTTAACATTTGCGAATTGTTAAGACTTTATCTCACCAAAGATGGATTTGAAACTATCGTTGCCAACGATGGCGAAACAGCCTTGAGAATTGCTCTCAAAGGTTCGCCCGATTTGGTTTTGTTGGATATTATGTTGCCGAAACTCGATGGATGGCAGGTTTGCCGTGCCATTAGAAAAGAATCTAATGTCCCGATTATTATGACAACCGCAAAGGGCGAAACCTTCGATAAGATTTTAGGTCTTGAGCTCGGCGCGGATGATTATATTACCAAACCCTTTGATGCCAAAGAGGTTGTTGCGCGCGTTAAGGCCGTTTTAAGGCGAGCCGCTCCCGATAAGGAAAACGAAATTAAAGAGGTTAAGTTTGATAAACTGGTAATTAACCTTACCAATTATGAGCTGATTGTCAACGGCACCGCTGTTGATACTCCGCCTAAAGAGCTTGAGCTTGTTTATCATCTTGCCAGCAATCCTAACAGGGTTTACACCCGCGACCAGCTTTTAGATGAGGTTTGGGGATTCGATTATTATGGCGATTCTAGAACTGTAGATGTCCATGTTAAGCGCCTGCGCGAAAAGCTCGAGGGCGTTTCAACCGAATGGTCGCTTAAAACCGTTTGGGGCGTTGGATATAAATTTGAGGTTAAATAGTTTAGTATGAATTCAAGACTTTTCAAAAAGTTTTTCCTTACTAATGCTGCAATTTTCCTGGTTGGAATAACCTTTTTATCAACAATACTCGGCTTCGTTGTTATTAACTATTTGGTAAACGACAAGCGCGAAAGCTTGATTGAAAACTGCAATGCAATAGCCGAGGTTGCGGATAGCGATTATTTCGAAAGCGGAATGCTTTCGGGAATGGTAACCGCACTTTCCAAAACCTCCGATGCCGAAATTTTTGTTTCCGACAAGGGAGGAAAGGTTATTGTTTGCAGTTGCGAAGCCTTTTCCAAAAACGGAAGCTGCAGCATGAGCCGCAAGGCATTGTCGGCCGATATAATCGACAAGGTGTTAAAGGGAACATATTCCGAAAACGGTTTCCTTGGCGGCTTTTATAGTAACGATGCTTATTTCACAACTGCCATGCCAATAACGGTAGATGGCGAGGTAATAGGCGCGGTTTTCTCATCCGCTCCTGCAGCGCAGCCGCGAATTTTCTTTAACAGTCTCTTAAGAATATATTTGTTTGCGGCTATAATTCCCATACTCATAATGCTGGTTGCAGGTTATTTAATGTCCTATCGTTTGGTTAAACCCTTAAGGCAAATGTCCGAGGCTGCCAAGCGAATGGCAAAGGGAGATTTCTCGAGAAGAATCCCCGTTATTTCCGATGATGAAATAGGCGAGCTTTCTATCTCGTTTAATAATATGACTAATTCGTTAGCCCAACTTGAGGGTATGCGCCGAAGCTTTGTTGCCAATGTGTCGCATGAACTTCGCACACCAATGACCACCATAGGCGGTTTTATTGATGCAATTCTTGACGGTACAATAGACGGCGATACCGAGAAACATTATTTAACCATCGTTTCCGATGAAATAAAGCGACTTTCTCGTTTGGTCGAGGCTATGCTTTGTCTTGCGAAACTCGAATCGGGCGAACAAAAAATTAATCCCACTCGTTTTGATATCGTTAAGGCTGCAAGAAATGTTGTTATATCTCAAAATCGAAGAATTTTCGATAAGGGAATCGATATTAAAGGTCTTGAAGAAGATGGCATTGTAGTAACTGCCGACTATGACCTAATTTATCAGGTAATATTTAACCTTGTTGATAACGCTATTAAGTTCACTAATGAAAATGGTCTTATCGAGTTTTCGATTATCGAGAAAAATAAAACGGTGATGTTTTCGGTTAAAAACACCGGAAGCTATATTGAACAAGCGGATTTAAAATATATATTCGACCGTTTTTATAAGGCTGATAAATCGCGTTCGGCAAACAAAAACGGAACAGGATTGGGCCTTTATATTTCAAAAACCATTATTGATATACACGGCGGAAATATAAAAGCTGATTCCAAGCGCAATGAATATGTTGAATTTTATTTCACTCTAACCGAGAACCGTCCAAAGGAGAAAAAATAATGAATGAAGAAAATTTAAACTCTATGCCTGAAGAGAATGTGCAAGACGCATTGGAAAACGAAACAACCAACCAAGAGGATGTTGTTGAGGCAGTAGAGGATAATGCCGAATCCGTTAGTGATACCATCGAACTCGCCGATGATTTTGGATATACACCCTATAGCGAGATGCTGCCCGTTATCGAACTGTCGGATGAAAAGGTAGATAACGGAAGCAAAAAAGGTTTAAGAGTTTTTGCCCTCGTTATGGCTTTTGTTGTGTTGTTTTGCGGCGCTATGACTGCGGGATATTATTTCGGCAGGAAGGATGCAGCAACAAGCATTAAAAAGCCCATAAATGTTAACCTTTCGGCAAAGCCTTCGGATAAGGATATGCTAACCGCTGCCGAGGTTTATGAAAAGGCCAACGATTCTATTGTGGGTATATATACCTATAACGATAAATCCCTCTCATCAGCAAGCGGAGTCGTTTGCTCGGAGGATGGTTATATCATCACTAATGACCATATATACGGCGATATTGCGGCTGCAAAGTTCAAGGTTTACACTGCCGATGGAAAAATGTATTCAGCTGAATATGTAGCAGGTGATACAAGAACCGATATTGCGGTTATCAAAGTAACCGATGATGTTAAGTTAACCCCTGCCGAGTTCGGAAACCCTGATGAGCTTTATGTTGGCGAGCCTGTTGTTGCGATAGGCCGTCCCACAGGCGCAAACACCCAAAACAACCTAACCGGCGGATATGTTTCGACCATTGGTCGCCGCTCGGCAGCAACCTCAAGCTACACTATGAAGTTTATCCAAACCGATACCGCCATTAATCCCGGAAGCTCGGGTGGCGCGTTGCTTAATATGTATGGTCAGGTTGTTGGAATAACCTCTTGCAAGCTTGCCAGCACCGAATATGAGGGAATGGGCTTTGCGGTTCCGATGGATATTGCCAAGTCGGTTGCCGATTCGCTTATTAAGAACGGATATGTAGAGGGAAGGGCAAAGCTCGGAATTTCTTATTCCGAAATCGATGCGCTGACTGCCGAGGTTTCCAAAATGCAGGCAGGCCTTTATGTTGCTTCGGTCGATGCGACAAGCGACCTCTATGGTAAGGTTGCTGAAGGGGATATTATTGTTGAGGTTAACGGCGAAAAGATAACCTCCGCCAATATTATGCTCGATGTTATTGATTCGGCAAAACCGGGCGACACCATAACCCTTGCGGTTATTGATGATAAGGGTAAAACCAAAACTGTTTCGGCAAAGCTCTTGGCCGATAAAGGAACTTCCAGTTATTCGAAAAACCAAAACAGCAGCTCTCCCAACAGCAATAACACCGAAGATTTCAATTTCCCCTTCGGAGAATAAAGAAATTATGTCCCGATACTGTATGAAACGGTATCGGGACTTTTTTTACTTGACATATAGAATTATTAGTCATAAAATTATCAAGTTGAATAAATCTTGAGGGATGAGAATATGAAAATCATTTTAGACAGTAATATGCATTTTTTGCTTAGCCTGTCGGTTTCTTTGTTCGTTGGCCTTATGCTTTCGCGATTGGCAAAGAAATTAGCGTTACCTGCAGTAACTGCATATTTGGTTGCAGGTATATTGGTGGGTCCCTATGTGCTCGGTTCGCTCGATATCGGCGGATTGGGATTTGTAAGCATGGCGGATGTTAAAAGCTATTCAATACTTTGCGATGTTGCGCTTGGCTTTATCGCGTTTTCAATCGGAAACGAATTCCGTTTGTCGCAGCTTAAGAAAACAGGTCGCCAAGCAACCGTTATCGGTATAACGCAAGCAGTATTTACAACGCTTCTCGTTGACGCAACCCTTATCGGACTTCATTTCCTGATGCCCGAAAAGCTTCCGTTGCCAACAGCGATTGTTATGGGTGCCGTTGCTTCGGCAACCGCTCCTGCGGCAACCCTTATGGTTGTAAGACAGTATAAGGCAAAAGGTCCGCTGACCGACCTGCTGTTGCCGATAGTAGCCCTTGATGATGCGGTAGGTCTTGTGCTTTTCGCGGTTTCCTTCGGCGTTGCAAAGGCGCTTATAGCAGGAAGCATTGATATTCTCTCGGTTGTTGTTGAGCCGCTTTTGGAGGTTGTGCTTTCTCTCTTGCTCGGCCTTCTTATGGGTCTTTTCTTTACATATTTCGAAAGATTTTTCCATTCGAAATCCAAACGCCTTTCCATGTCCGTAACCTTTGTTTTGCTAACGGTTGCATTATCAATGGTTAAACTCGAAATTGCGGGCGTTCATATTGCTTTCTCATCGCTTTTGGTTTGCATGATGCTCGGAACTGTATTTTGCAACACTTGTAATTTTTCCGAAGAACTTATGGACCGCGTTGACCGCTGGACGGCGCCGCTGTTTATCCTTTTCTTCGTATTAAGCGGTGCCGAGCTTGAACTCGCAGTATTTAAGGATACTACAATCGTATTTATCGGCCTTGTATATATTATCTCGAGATGTATCGGAAAATATTTCGGCGCATTCGCAAGTGCTAAATCCGTAAACTGCGATAACAGTATCGTTAAGTATCTTGGCGTAACCTTATTCCCGCAGGCGGGCGTTGCGCTCGGTATGGCAATCAAGGCCGAAAGCCTTGGCGAGACCGGTGCCATTGTTGCAAACCTAACCCTCTTCTCGGTTTTGATTTATGAACTCGTTGGTCCCTTCCTAACCAAGCAGGCATTGCTCAAGGCAGGGGATATCAAACCCGAAGGAAAAACAAGCGCCCGCGAACAAGCAAAGCAAGAACTTGCAAATAAATAAAAACAAAAAACGCCGTAACAAAAGTTACGGCGTTTAATTATTTTGCGGAAAACTTTTTAATTGCTTCCATAGTTTCATCGCTTATAACATGCTCAATTTTGCAAGCATCGGTAGCAGCAGTTTCGGCGCTAACGCCGATTTTAATTAAAAGTTCGGATAAAACAGTATGGCGTTCAAAAATCTTTTTGGCGGCGGTTATACCTTCTTCGGTTAAAATAAGATTTCCATCATGCTCCATATCAAGATAGCCTTCTTTTTTCAAAAGACCAACTGCGCGGGAAACGCTGGGTTTTGAAAATCCCATATGTTCGGCAACATCAATGCTGCGAACAATCTCTAATTTTTTAGAAAGAAGATAAATATTCTCGAGATACATCTCGGCGGATTCGTGCAGGGGCATAAAACTCCTCCTTTATGGGGTTATTTTACCATAAAAAAATGCTGTTTTCAAGTCTAATAAAATTTAGAAAAACATATAGGAAAGTATTGACAAAAAACTTGCTTTATGCTAATATATCCAAGAGGTTAGCCGAGGCTAACTGATTATTTATCACTTGCAGTTAGCCAAGGCTAACGAGCTTGAGTTAAGGAGAAAAGATAATGAATCTTATTGGTGCCGAAGAGGGCATTGAATATATAATCAAATCCATCGAAACGGATGATGAAGAGCTAAAAGCTTTCTTGTTTTCGCTTGGTTGCTATAGCGGCGAACCGATAACGGTTATTATGCATTTAAAGGGAAGCTGCATCGTTTCGATAAAGGATGGCAGATATAATATTGATAAACAGTTGGCAGCGGCTATCGCTATATAGAAGCGATGGTCAGTTGTCTTTTATTTTTTAAAATAGGTGGTTAGTTTTTAATAACCCAACTTTTTGGAGGAAGATATGAGAATTGCCTTAGCAGGAAACCCGAACAGCGGCAAAACTACTATGTTCAACGCTCTAACCGGCGGCAGCGAAAAGGTAGGAAACTGGGCGGGCGTAACGGTTGAGAAAAAGGAAGATAAAATTAAGCGTTCTTATTTAAATGGGGAAGAGGAAGTTATCGCAGTTGACCTTCCGGGAACCTATTCGATGGCAGCCTTCACCTCGGAGGAAGGCGTTACCAGCTCCTATATTAAGAGCGCGGATATTGATGTTATCGTTAACATAGTTGATGCAACCAATTTAAGTCGAAGCCTTTTCTTCACCACTCAGTTGTTAGAGCTGGGAATCCCGATGATTTTGGCGCTTAATAAGACCGATGTTAACAAGAAAAAACAAACCGTCATTAATGCGGAAAATCTCTCTCTTTTGCTTAACTGTCCCGTTGTTGAAACCGTTTCAACAACCAGCGACGGATTGCATGAGGTTGTTAAGTTAGCGCTGCAGCAGGCAGGAAAAACGCAGGTTGCTCCGTATGTTCAAAAGAATATCGATTATACCGATAAGTTTGCTGTTGCCGAAGCCGATAAACAACGCTTTTCTTTTGTTAATTCGATAGTCAGGGTTGTTGAAACCCGCAAAATTCGAACCAACCAGCGAACCATTCACGATAAAATAGATGCTTTTTTGACCAATAAATGGTTAGGCATCCCCATCTTTGCGGTTATAATGTTTTTGGTATTTCAAATATCGCAGGCGTGGCTCGGCGCTTGGCTGGCGGATGGAGTCGGCTCTTTTAAAGGCCTCGTTGGTTATATAGAAGCGTTCAAGGTGTTGGCGGCTGACTGGATGTCGGGAGCAACCCCTATTTTGCAGGCATTGGTGCTCGAGGGAATTATTCAGGGCGTTGCAGCGGTAGTTGGCTTTTTGCCGCTTGTTATGGTGATGTATTTCCTTATCGCCTTGCTTGAAGACTGCGGATATATGGCGAGAGTTTCGGTGGTTCTTGATCCCATCTTTAAAAAGGTTGGACTTTCGGGAAAATCGGTTGTCCCGTTCATAATCGGAACCGGCTGCGCCGTTCCTGCGGTTATGGCTTGTCGAACCATTAGAGATGAACGCGAGCGTAGAGCAACCGCTCTCATAACTCCGTTTATGCCCTGCGGCGCAAAACTGCCCGTTATTTCGCTTTTTGTTGGCGCGTTTTTCCCCAAGAGCGCTTGGGTTGGAACCGCTATGTATTTCTTTGGAATAGTTATTATTTTGTTTTGTGCTTGGCTGATAAATGAAATAACCTGCTATAAAGCGCGAAGATCCTTCTTTATCATTGAATTGCCCGAATATAAGGCTCCGTCGGTTTGGAATGCCGTTAAATCAATGTGCGCCCGCGGCAAGAGCTATGTTATAAAAGCGGGAACAATTATTTTGCTTTGCAATTTTGTTATTTATTTAATGCAAAATTTCAACCTGAAGCTTCAATTGGTTGATAACGCTAATGAATCGATGCTTGCCGTGGTTGCTGCTCCCGTTGCCTACATATTGGCGCCGATGGTCGGCGTTGTTGCGTGGCAGCTTGCCGCCGCTGCGTTAACGGGCTTTATTGCCAAAGAATGCGTTGTCGGCACCTTGGCAACCTGCTATGCATTCGAGCGTGTAATAGGGGAGGAATTAGAGGTTATCGGAAGCGCTTCGGTTATTGCCGATAATATGGGTATAACCGCGGTTGCCGCGTTGGCATTTTTAATGTTCAATTTGTTTAGCCCTCCTTGCTTTGCGGCGATAGGCGCGATGAACGCTGAGCTGGGAAGCAAAAAATGGCTCATAGGCGGCGTTGCGCTTCAGCTGTCGGTTGGTTATGCCGTTGGATTTTTAACATTTGTTATTGGATGCCTCGTAACGGGCGAAAGCATTGGCAAACCTTGGATGATAGTGCTTGGCTTTGCGTTGCTCGCCTTAATGGTTCTATTCGTTTCGGTTATTATCTATAAGAATAGCCAAAAGCTTAAGGCTATGGAGGCTCAAAAGCTTAAGGCGAAAGCCGTTTAACAATAATGGAGGTAGAATAGATGAATTTAACCGATATTATAGTTATTGCAGCCGTAGTCCTGATTGTTGGTTCAGCATCGTTTTATATTTATAAATCAAAAAAAGCGGGGAAGGGCTGCATAGGCTGCCCCGAAAGTTGCAACGGCAAATGTGCAGGCTGCAATAAATGCATAAAGTAAATATTGATATAAAAACCCGCCGCAATTTCTCGCGGCGGGTTTTTATATGCAAGATTCTTTACTTTTTCGAGTGTGTAATCAGCCGAAAGGCAAAAGAAAAAGGTCACCCAAAAGGTAACCTTTTTCGTTGGTGCGGTTGTTCTTAACGGATTCTAGAAATTAAAACTAAAATAACCGACTTTCACACATATATTTCTACCGTATCAAATCGGCACATTGGTGTTTTCAAAAATAATAAATTAAAATGTATATACAAGATGCGTTGTATATACAAAAAGAAGGAGAAAATACTGATGTTTAAATTTATAGAAGAGTTTTATTATGGCAATCTCGACCCACAAGCACGAAGCACTAAGGAAAATAAAGCCGTGCAAAAGCAAATGGAAGTATTGATGTTAAACGAAGATTTCTTGACCGAGAACCTATCCGGCGAAAATAAAAAGAAATTTCTTGATTTTTGCAACGCTTGGGGTGTGGTGAACGGAGAATCCAACCTTGATAGTTTCATAATGGGTTTCCGATTGGGAGCACAGTTCACATACGATACGTTTATAAACGATGAGGCTCCATTTAAGGACTTGTTAAAGGAGTAAGCGCGATGAAAGCAAAGAAATATTATATCGCATTGGACGATTTTGAACGTCGAGTAGTTGTTAACTGTATGAATGAAATGCGTAACTCCCTCATTGAAGATGGTAAATGCACCGATGTTTTGGATGAGGTTCTGCTAAAAATTATCCGTTCAAAACAAAAGAAACTCAAAGTGGTTTATCAGGAGGTTTGATTATGGAAAAGTATATTTACGATGAAAACAATGGATTATGGTACGAACTTCATGGTGATTATTATATCCCTTGCCTTAAACTCCCTGACGAAGAACAAGTCGAAATCGGCATTTGGGGTCAACGGCATTTAGAGTATATCAAACATCATCGCAAAGGATTTTATACCGCGCTAATTTTAGATTGCAAACTCAACCGTTATCTTGCTGATGTTAATAAGCAAGCAGAAGAAATGTTTGATACACTTATCTCACAATACAAAGCCGCTGAAGGCATCACCGAGCAACTAAAAGCAGAAAACCAAATGGAATGGGTTTGCAAAATGAACGGCATACGTGATAGAATCAATGAAATTATTTATAAGGAGTTGATTTGCGTATGAGTTGCACTATTCCCATAGAAGCGCTTGAGTCATTTGCACGAGCCATTTTGCCTGATATTATAGCTTTCTACGAAACCGAAGAAGGCAATCACCAATACGAAGAATGGCTGAAAACAAGTGAAATTACAGTGCCTGAAAAGAGTGAATAAAAGCAAAGGGGTTCCATCATTGTGTGGAGCCTCTTTGCTTTTACATATAAACTCATATTTTTTGTTGCGTGTAAAGTCTTATCAAAATTAAATGTAGTTATCGCTTTATTTTGTATTGCACATCTATAATTTTTATGGTATAATGCACTTGTTATATTATAATTTTTTTATGAGGTGTACTTATGGCTGTTAGTTACAAGAAACTATGGAAGCTTTTAATTGACCATGACATGAAGAAAAAAGACCTCGCCAAAGTTGCGGATATCAGTAATTATACTATCACCAAAATGAGCAAAGGTGAAAACGTTACTGTCGAAACTCTTGGCAAAATTTGCGCTGCACTTAACTGTGGTGTAGATGACATTATGGAGTTCATTCCGGAAGAAACAAAGTGAGGAGAATTTAACTATGAAATGGGTCGATTATAGGGAGAAATTAGGTATTGGCTTTGATGATAAAGCGAAGTTTGAAATGCTTTCAAATAATTTAAAAAATTTTGTAGATAATGTTGTTCGCGAATCATACGATGATAACTGTCATTTGAATTACTGCCAAATGGTTGGCGAACCCTATTACAGTTATTACCGTCCATATCAGCATTTAAGTGAAAGTTTGGAAAAATGTCATTGTACTACCGAACTGATATCAAAATATATTGCGTTTTATAATACTTGTAAGCCTATCTACAATGGATATGATACGATTTCTAAAAAACAGATTTTAGATTGTTTGAAAAACGCTTTAGATAAACTTAATATTCATTATGAAATCTTAAAAGATGATGATGGAGTTTTTGTTTTTCCTAAAGGTGCGCAAGAACTGGATGATGCACTTGTGTCCGAACCACTTCAGTGGTTAAAAGATTATCCAAATGCGCATAAAACCTTTGTTACTGCTTTGAAACAATATTCCGAAGGTATTTACATTAGAGATGTTGCTGATAATTTAAGAAAAGCGCTGGAGAGTTTTTTACAAGAATTTCTTTGTAACACAAAAAACCTTGAAACAAATAAAAATGAAATTTGTAAATACCTTGGTGAAAAAAGCGTTGACGCAGGGATTAGCGGCTTGTTCCAGCCATTGATTAATTCATATAAAAATATCAATGACCGTATAGCCAAACATAATGATGCGGTAGATAAAAATCTTTTGGAATTTCTGGTTTATCAAACCGGTGTTCTAATCCGTATGGTGTTGGTTATTGAAAAATCTTAATTAGTTTAAAAAATAGCAGACAATACCATCTCATCGTCCCGATTTGGATGATATAGTTTGGAAAAAGAAATTTAATTATTATAGGAGCAAAAATAATGATTGATATTACATCAAAAATATATCCATTAGTTAATAAATTATTTGAGGGTGACTGTATTGAAGTAATGAAGAAAATACCCGATGAAAGTATAGATATGATTCTATGCGATTTGCCGTATGGAATCACACAAAACCAATGGGATTGTTATATCCCGTTAGATCAATTATGGGAACAATACAATAGGATAATAAAACCTAATGGTGCCATAATTTTAACGTCGCAAGGTCTGTTTACAGCAAAACTTATATTAAGTCAGCCGAATCTTTATAAATATAAGTGGGTTTGGGAAAAATCGAAACCGACTAATTTTCTGAATGCAAAAAAACAACCGCTTAGAAAACATGAAGATGTTTGTGTGTTTTACAAAAAGCAACCAATATATAACCCACAAATGACAAGTGGTGTTCCATATGATAAAGGTGTTCGCAAAAACCAATTGAGTGGTAGTTATGGCGATTTTCAACCAGTACACGTTCAGAGCGATGGTGAACGTTACCCTACTGATATAATATATATTAAGACAGCAGAGTGCGAAGGCGAGGTCGTTCATCCTACACAAAAGCCAGTAGAATTAGGACGCTATTTTATCAAAACATATTCCAATCCAGGAGATGTGATTTTAGACAATACCTTCGGTAGCGGTTCATTTTTAGTTGCAGCTTTAATGGAAGGCAGAAACTTTATAGGAATAGAAAAAAACGAAGATGTTGCATTATTTAAAAAAGATGAAATTGATTATATTGACGTTGCTAAAAGACGATTGTTTTTAGCATGGGAATCTATTGATAAAAAAACAAAAAGTCATATAGTATCAACAAATTTGATTTCAGAATTCGAAACGAGGTAAAGAATATGCCGACAGTAGTAAGACGAAATGAACGTAGTTGGGCAATATCTATGATTTCAGATATAAATATTAAACTGCAAACTATGGGCTTGCGAATCGTAAGAGCAGGAGGAGAAAGTACGATCTCAACCGGCCATAGAAGTATGTTCCCAGATGTGTTGCTTTATGGCGATGAGAATCAAACACAAATTTTGCAAGGCTGGGAGTTAAAATTGCCTGATACCCCCATAACTGACAATGCGTTTATTGAAGATGCGATACGCAAAGCACGTTCTTTAGGGTTAAATAGCTGTTTTATCTGGAACTTTACAGCCGGAGTGCTATATGTAAAAAATGAAGATGATGAATTTGAGATTGTTAGGCAGTGGAATGAAACCAACCACATACAAACACGAGAAGATGTTGAAAGATATAAAAATGAGTGGCTGCCAATTATCGAAAGAATACTTATAGAAATAAATGCATTTTTAGTATCTGGCGAAATTCGCGGAACGGAGATCGGCGAATTTCTATCAGACACAATTATTTCCAAAATTATTGAACGAAACAAATCATTGGTTAGCACAGAATTGCATGGCGCAGCTATTTTAGATGCAAGAATCAATGCATTTTTATCAGTATGGTGGAGTGAAGTGCAAACGGAATACACTTATGATGAAACTAATATGTATGATGCATATGCCAAAGCACTTCTTATAAATTGGACTAACAGAATCATTTTTGCACATTTAATAAAATCGCGTCATAATGGTGCTCTGGCTATAGAAACATTAGATTTTGACTCTGAAGTAAATCGTGCAAATGAAATCTTTCAAAATATTACTGCAACGTGTGACTTTTTTAATATTTTTAATAGTATCGAACACAATGACCACATCCCAGCGGACACTTGGCATGATTTGATGGATTTAAATATTTTCTTAAAAGACAATGGACTTCGTCAAATTGAGCAAGGTACTCTTCAAAATGTTCTCGAAAAAACTGTAGCTATTACTAAAAGAGAAATAAACGGTCAGTTTACCACTCCGGACACATTAGCAGAATTATTGGTTCGTTTGACAACGCTAAATTGGTCTGGTAATGCGATAGATCCTTGTTGTGGCACGGGCTCTATTCCGAAAGCTATATTGAATAATAAAAGGAATAGACTTGGGAATATCGAAAATGCAGTTAATTCAACTTGGGCGGAAGATAAGTTCTCACTGCCATTACAATTGGCAACTATAAGTATGACAAATGTTGAAGCAATTAACCTTCCTAACAAAATATTTCAAAAAAATGTTTTTGAATTGCGAGAAGGCGATGAAATAAATATCACTAATCCAATTAACGGTGAAACGATGATATTTCAAATTCCAAAATTTGATACACTGGTTTCTAATTTGCCTTTTGTCCCTTTTGAGAAAATATCTGAAAATGATTGGAGATATATTAATACAATTAGCGAAAGTGTTCTACAACACACCAATATCGCTCTAAGTAATAGAAGTGATTATTATTCATATATTCTGTTTTCTTTATATGAAGCTATTGAGAGCAATGGACGTTTAGGAATAATTACTTCAAATTCTTGGTTAGGGACAGCAGCGGGAAAAGAATTCTTTAAGGCACTTGGCTTTTATTATAAAATTGAGCAAATACACATCACCGATGCGGAACGCTGGTTTAATAATGCGCAGGTGGTTACGATAATCACGATTCTTTCAAAAAAAGAGCATATCGAACCTCCCACTGATGATGATCAAACAGCATTTTGCGTTTGGCACAACAAATTATCTGAAATCCACTCGGATATTTCCATCCGTGATACTATCGTAAATTCATCTTTATTGAACAGAGAAATTAATGATAGAATCATGAGCTATAAGCGGTATTCAAAAGCAGAAATCACAGCATTGGCTGATATGAATGTTTCTCTATCTGCTCTTTTCCACGACATACGCTGGTTGCTTGATATCAGAGAAAAACTGTGCCCTATTTCTACCGTTTTTACTGTTGTTCGTGGCGAACGTCGCGGTTGGGACACAATGTTTTATCCTGAAAATGGACACGGCATCGAAGATGTATATATTAAAAAAGTTCTAAAAAATGCAAGAAATGTAGATACTCTTAAAGCCGAAGCAGATAATGATGCTTTTTGTTGTTCGTTAAGTTTGGACGAATTGAGAATGCAAAATCATCAAGGCGCATTATCTTGGATAGCCCGATTCCAAAATGGTGTAAATGGAGTAGGACGTCCATTGCCAGAAGTTTTAGCAAGACGAAATATGCAATGGTATGAAATGGCATCAACCAATACAGCTGATATAGTAACAACTATGAACCCTGATAGAAGGTTATTTTTCGCTAAGTTTGATGAGCCGACTTTTATTAACCAAAGACTTATTGGTTTGAAAAAGAAATCGGGATATACAGAAGTATCGTTATATCATGCATTATTGAATTCAATATTAGGAATGTTTTATATTGAGTCGGTTGGGTTTGGAAGAGGACTTGGCGTCTTGGATATAAGTAGCACAACAATTAGAAATGCATTTATGCTTAATCCTGAACTCTTATCTAATGAAAATAAGATTGCTATTTTAGAAGCATTTGTACCTTTATTAGATAGACAAGTCGAGCATACAAGTAACGAGTTGACCTTGGAAGATAGACGTAATTTTGACATTACTGTTTTACGCGCCTATGGTATAGAGGAGCATTATGAGTCAATTAAACAATCGCTGCTTTCAATGCAAAAGATGCGATTTTGTGTGCAATAATTAAAGAAACATGTGAGGTGTGTGTATGGCACAAAATGTAACGCTATACAATCTTTTGATTTCATGTCCAGGCGATGTTAAGGAAGAAGTAAAACTGATTGAATCTGCCGTTGAAGAGTTCAATGAGCTATATGCTGAAACTTTAGGCATAACAATAAAAACTCGTCACTGGGGCAAAAGTTCGTATGCTCAATCAGGTGGAAAACCACAAACGTTGTTAAATGAGCAATTTGTAAATAAATGCGATGCTGCCGTTGCAATATTTTGGACTAAATTCGGATCTCCCACAGACGAGTTGGAGTCTGGCACGGAAGAGGAAATCGAAATTATGCTTCAATCAGGCAAGCAGGTGTTTATGTATTTCTCGGACAAACCGCTCCCTCCATCACAAGTAAACGATGAAGGGTATAAGAAAATTCAGGCGTTCCGTGAGAAATATAAAGATCGCGGTATTTATTTTACATATTCTTCTGATGAAGAATTTAAGAAACTATTTTTTGCTCATCTTTCAATGTATTTTCTATCCGAACAGAAAGTTAAAGAAGTGAAAAGCGAACGTGTTTCTGAGTTAAAACTGATGGGAATAGATACAAATGGTAAGTTGTCAGAAGAAGCGGTTGTATCTCCTTTTGTGTTAAATACGCAAACTACAATGCATCAATTTCTCGAAACAATTCGTTCAATGTATCAAGAAATCGCGGGAATGAATGTAGGCAAACGAACTGCTGTAAACAATACTTTTTTAACGGGTTTTATAAGTGCAGTAGATATAGATGATGACGAGCGAAAATTCATCACAGAAGTCGCAGAACAATTAGAGTTAAATCTTCCTGATGATTTTTTTGATTTAGGCAATCTTGGTAAGGACCCTATCTCTGTAGGTTTATATGGTGGACTTAAGTTGAAAGGTAGTTCGGAAGAAGTTTCCAAGTATCGAAAAATCAAAAAACTACACGAAACTATATCGAAAGCATTGGAATGGGCTCCTGTGGAAAAAGCTTTTTCTAATAAACATTGTTTGCGCTTAGCTATTCAAAACTGCGGTAAAGCGATAGATGAGGATGTAGAAATAACATTTGAGATACCTCAAAAAACATTGTTAACTTTATCAGAGTTTCCCCATTTCGAAAATGATGAAATGGGCTATCTTTTAAATGATTGCGATATGAGCGTCTTGTTTGGAATTGACAGTACAGCTGAATATGTTGAGTATTCCGAGTCAGAAAGAAATCGTACTTCAACTCACACTACTAGACCGTATGGATTACCTGGATATGTTCCAAACTATAGCGATGATTTCATTGAGGAGTTAAATGATGTTTTTTGCTATTCGATTTATTCAAATGGAGATAATTACATTGTTAAGTTGAAAGTGGATTACATTAAACACAATACAACAGTTGCATTCCCGTCAATTTTGTTTGTTAAAGATGAAATCACAGAAATACCCTATAAAATCACATCAAAAAACAATCCTGATGTTGTGAAAGGGGCATTAAAAGTTAAAATAATAATTTAAGAGTTGAATGGAAATTAGCCGACACAATACAAGTAGCCTCCTTTGTTGTATATTTTAAATGACAAAGAAGGCTATTTTTTTCAAATTTCTACCGTAGGTAGAGATAATGATGTTGTTTTTAATAATGAAAAATCTTATAATTTACTTAGCAAGTGAGGGGATTTTATGAAAGACTATAGTTTTGGTGAATTTCTTTTTAAGTTGAGAAAGCGAAGTGGCCTATCGCAATTTCAACTTGGTAAGCTCGTCGGAGTTACTGATAAAGCTGTTTCAAAGTGGGAAAGAAACTACGCAAAACCAAAATCGGAATTGTTATATAAACTTGCCGATATTCTTGAAGTGACTGTTGATGAACTTATGGCTTGCAAATACCACTCGTCTAATGACGAAAAAGAAAAAGGAGTATTTGCTATGAAAAAAGACATTTGGCAAAAAGTACAAAAAAATTTAAAGCAAAAGTATAAAGAAAATCATCATATTGAAATTTCAAATCGCTTTTTAAGTGAATTTTCTGTACTAAAAGATGAAGAAATTATTATTTATTGGGATTTGATAAGCGAAATTAATAAATTAGCAGAATCGAAAGGTTGCTATGTTCGCTCGTGGGGTACAATAGGCTCTTCGTTCGTCGCATATTTGTTGGGAGCAACAGAGGTTAATCCTTTAAGGGCGCATTATTATTGTCCGAATTGCCATAACCTTGAGTTCTCTGATACAGAATATTGTGGATGGGATTTAGAGGATAAAAAGTGTTCCTGTGGCTCAAAATTTGTTAAAGACGGACACAACATTTCTTTTGAAACAGTTAGCTCAACATTATATCAAGGCGCACATTTTGATTTGTGTATTCCAAAAGAAATTGCAGATGAAACAAAAAGACTACTTTTGAATTATTTTAAAGGTAATAAAATTTTATATGTTTCAAGTAATTCCATAGCAAGGGAAAAAATCATTGTTGTCGATAAAACAAATTCTGAAGCGGTTGATGGTTCTGAAATCACCTTAGAAGAACAGTTTGAAAAGTTTTATAAATATCCATCGTTTAATATATTAAAAAATAGCACATTGGATATTATTAAAGAGCTTTCTAGTATTACTGGGTTTTCTTACAAATATATCAACCTTTCTGACAAGATAATTTTAGAAGCATTTAAAAACAATAATACTGATAATGTCTGTGACTTTGGTTCAAAGCATTTAAAAGAAATGATAAAAACATATAAACCCAATTCTTTCGGAGATTTACTTAAGTTAGATGGGCTTGCTCATGCAACAGGTGCGTTTGAAAACAATGCAGATGTTTTATTATCTAAAGGTCATAAGTTAAAAGACACTTTGGCTTTTAGAGAAGATGTTTTTGATTATGTTAGAAATAAGTGCTCAAAGATAAACATATCAGATGTTGGAATTCCGTTAAAAATAATGGAAGATGTAAGAAAAGGAATCTACTCAAGACGAGGACTTCCAGAGGACATCAGAAACCTGCTTATACAAATGGATTGTGAGGATTGGTTTATTGAATCAATACAAAAAATCAAGTATTTATTCCCAAAAGCGCATGGAACGGCTATGTTTAAGGAATCATTAATTTTAATGTGGTATAAAATTGAATTTCCGGAAAAGTTTGAAGAAGTAAGCAAAAAATATAAGAAATTAGAAAAGGAGTAATGATATATAGAAAATCAAATTCATCGAGGAGAAATATATTTAGTAGATTTAAGTAAAAATGTTGGTTCCGCACAAAACGGTATTCGCCCGGGTGTTATTATGCAAAATGATATAGGCAATTCTAATTCACCGACTACAGTTATTTGCCCATTAACATCGAAACAGAAAAAGCATATGCCAACACACGTTGATCTATGGCCGAAAGATGGGGTTGCTAAACCATCTACTGTTTTATGCGAACAGCCTATGACAATAGATAAATCTTTAATATTACAACGTTTAGGTGTAATTAAAAGTAAAGAAAAAATAGAAGATATTGGTCGTAAGCTTATGGTAAGTTTGGGCGTTTGCTGAATAGCATTATATATAACAATAAAATTTTAAAAACAAAATCAATGATAGGGCGTTAAACATGGGCTAATATAAATTGTATAAATTACGACAGTTCTATGTATTTAACCAAAGACCACAGCGGGAAACACGTATCAAATGTAATAATGGTTATTTTACTAAACTATCAGAACTTTCATAATGCCTAAACAACGAGTTTACAAAAAAGTGAAAGAAAAAGTAAATTCACCCTATTCAAGTCCGTTTTATAGGACAATAAATGTTTTATAATTAAGTAAGAATAAAAGAAAGGGTGTAATTATGTTTGATGATGATTTTAGTTTCTTAACTGGAAAACAGGCGGACCTTGATAATGATGGTAAGGTAAGCTTCGGTGAGTATATGAACGATTGTGATGATTTTAATAGAATTTACCGAAACAAAAATCATTCAACAGGCAGATACAAACCACAGCAGCAAAGTACTGATGAACCTCCCAAAATTTATTGTGCTTGGGGAATTGTTGGTTGGATATTAGCGCTCATTGGATGTTTTATGCCAATTATAAATACATTTATTTATACTGACGGTGAAGAAATAGGACTGGGTATTACACTTACTGTTATTTTACTTGCAGCATGGATTTTTGGATTTTCAAACAGAGCTAAATAAATTAATTTAAAGGAGAAGATTTTAATGGGTTTTTGGGATTTTTTATTTGCAAAAGCGGTTGTAGATACTGCAAAAGAGGTAAAAAAAGAAGTTGAGGCAGAAAAGATTCGCAAGAATAAAGAAAATCAACAAATTGCTTATGGCAATTCCGACAGTGAAAAAATATTCAATTTTGTTAGAAAAATAAATAAAACTGTACCGCCCTATAAATACAAATATCAATTCGATATAGCGTCAGAACTATCAACAGAACACACTGAATTATGTGAGGAAAGCAGCGAACTGGATAATAGACGAAATATTCTGAGGCAACTGAAATCAAATCCTGATAGCCTCTCTCTAAATGTTCGAATGATAGAAAATCTTATTGGCATTTTGGGTTTTAATTCTTTTTATGATAAAAATGGTGCGGCTGAATTGTATTTTATCGAAGAATGTCGTTATTATATTGAAAAGACTTTACCTCGTGCACACACTCTACCTTCTGGCATAGGTAATAAATATTTACTTTTATCTATAGATGCTGAGTTGTATATGATGCAAGGCAACTTTGTTTGTGCTTTGAAAAGATATTTTGAAATTCTTTCTTGGCCACAAATGATAATGAATATCTACAATGAGTCTTGGAGTTTTGATTGCACGGAAGAACTGTACGGCTATGCAGTAGCTAACGTAATGAGTATATTTAAAATTTTAGGTTTGAAACAAGAAAGCTATGATATAAGCAATTTGTTCCATCAAGTTTTGCAGTATCACAGAAAATTCAATCAAGAAAGTATTAAGGATGAGTATACTCGGGCACAAGCAGATACATATTTCCCAAATACAGAATTTACTGGTTTTCATGTCTACAGCGCCAACAGACGAAAAATGAGTTTACTAGATTGGACAACCTTCCCGCAAATCTATACAGATTATCACCTTTTTACTAAGTGTGGGTTAGAAGATGGGGACCTTTACTTTATTTATGGTCCCGTGTCAATTCGTAAAGAACTTATTGAAGCTCAAAAACAGCCTGTTTTAGATTTACTAAATGGAAACAATTGCAAAACTGATTTTAATGCTTATGATGAAAAATTTTTAACATCTATTGATAGTGACGTTGCGATAGAACAAGATGAATCCGATATGCTTTGTATAAGTAGTGATGACCATATTTCAGAATTTTCGAAATTAGTTGAGGAATTATATGTTAACAAACCACACGGATTAGAACCTGATTCTATGGTTGGAGATTTTTTGAATTCCTTATGCTTTGTAATGGCTTTTAATGTTGATCCAGACACGGGAGATATTGCAGAAGTATTAAGAATTTATTTTTCGTATTGTAACCTTGATATTAGTGTCGAACAATTTATGGATTTAATAAGTGAAAACGAGAATCTTTTTGAACATTATGCTACATCATATCAGATGGCAATAAATCTTATGTTACATAGAGGTGTTGAAATTGATAACACCAGTTTGGCGATGCAATGCATTGATAAAGCTGTAGAACTGTTTACAGAAATCGAAAATATCGTCATCGATAAATATCCCGATATAATTTATAAAAAACTTGCATCAGAAGTTATATCAGATATTGTCCAAACTATTTTAGATAGCAATCAATAAAGAAGAATCTTGTTATGTTCAACGATGATGAAGATTACTAAAATCTGTTTTGTACAGTCGCCACACGGCATCTTTTATATGCTGTGTGGCGACTTTTTTGTTTACACAGTCCTTATGAATTTTAAAAACATTAACACTAAGGTGATGGTTTAACCCTTTATCTAAAAAATTCAAAAAAACAATAAAAAAAGTCTTGACAAATGAACATTTGTTCTGCTATAATGTTATATGTCGAAATTTCGGCATTTTACAACTTAATATGAAGATGTGTTAAAACATAACATTCGTGGCTTATGCCACCGCCTTCACAAATGCTACGGGACTGTTGGCAGAGAAGGCTGATCATACAGTCCTCGTCTTTGAGTTTCAAAGTCGATACATAGAACATCGGATTTAAGCGAGAGCAGTGCTCCCGCTTATTCGTGTTACCTATGTATCGGCTTTTTTTATTTTGTCTTCAAAGAAAGATACATATATACAACAATCTCGTTTTAAGTAACAGCACCTTGACAACTGAATAGCCGTCCGATGGAGATATGATTTTGCGATGACCTTTGATTTAACTTAAAGCGAGCGAAACAACGTTGCGGTGAGATCCCGGGATAGGAACGACTTTCGGATAGAACGGCAAAAAAATAAATCTATCGTTTAATGGAGGTGTTAAACAACACTTAAAAAGTAGCATAATTAAATTTTTTCAAGTCGCCTTGATGGGATGGCATCACTTCGTGATGGCATTGGTCTCGCAAGCATCGCGTTTGGATACCCACGGCATATTGCTTGGTGCTTCGCAGCAAGCATCGCCTTTGTGTACACACAAACACCTTGTTAGGGGCTGACCCCTAATACCCCAATGAAGAATGAAAGGAATTATTAAAATGTCAAAAAAGAAAAACACAGTTGTTATCTTTCGGGTAAGTGAGTATGAAAAGAAACGAATGGAATACCGCGCAAAGCAAAACGGACTCACTGTATCCGAATATTTACGACAGTTGGTTACAACCAACGATTTAAAAAATGAAAAGGAGAATGTAAATGAATAAAGAAATTACGAATTTAAAGATTGAGAACTTGAAGGAGTTCAAAGGCCATCCGTACAAGGTGGTGGACGATTGGGATATGGTGGCACTCACTGAGAGTATCCGCAAGAACGCAATAATCAATCCCGTTGCGGTGCGACCGATTGAGGGTACCGAAAATTATGAAATCATATCCGGGCACAGAAGAATATTTGCAGCTAAAAAGGCAGGACTTTCAGAAGTTCCTGCCTTAATTTATTCTATGGATAAAGATACAGCAATCGTGGCAGTGGTCGACAGTAATTTTAATCGCGAACACATCTTGCCGAGCGAAAAAGCCTTCGCCTATAAGATGAGAAACGAAGCGCTTAAACGACAAAATAAAGATTCGGTCCAACTTGGACCTGGAAACCACGTTGCAAGGGTGCGAGCTTTAGAAAGCGCATCGCAAATCAAAAGATATGTTCGACTCACAAATCTCAATAAGAAACTTTTGGACATGGTGGATGAAGGCCGAATTGCTTTCACCCCTGCGGTTGAACTATCTTTCCTTAATGACATTGAGCAAAATGATTTGCTCGAGGTAATGGAGGTGACGGAAGCCACACCTAATCTTTCTCAAGCCATGCGACTAAAAGAAATTAGTCAAAAGGATGGGCTTACTCCTGAATCTATATCTGAGATTTTGAGTGAACTGAAAGCCAATCAAAGAGAACGGCTTCATATTCAAACCGAAAAGATTAGAAAGTTCTTCCCGAAATCTTACACGCTTCAACAAATGGAAGATGAAATCATTAAGCTTTGCGAAAAGAATTACAAACTCAAGCAAAGGGATTCGAGGTGATTGGAATGGGATTTATTGTAGGTCTTGGTGGCGAACAGAAGTACAAAATCGGTAAAGTCAAGTATATAGTTTCTTCATCCTTTTTGCCCGCCAAAGAAAAAGTCAGCCTTAAAGACCGATTAGCAAGAGTTGTTACAAGCGATTTCACAGATTGGACAGATGCGCCAACAACAGATAATATGAATACGGAATATATGTGCTCGACTGTCGGAAAGGAGGACTAATGCAGTCGAAAGAAAATTTAGGGATTACAGCTCTTTACTGTCGTGTATCTCGTGACGATGGCACTGAAAAAGAAAGTAATTCCATCACCAATCAAAAACGTATGCTTTCTAAATACGCAAAAACTAACGGCTTTAAAAACATCAAGGTTTATGAGGATGACGGATTCACCGGCACAAACTTCAA
>JAZRUI010000010.1:0-218773 GCA_045652465.1 Acutalibacteraceae bacterium
AAAGCCAAACAAAACGTTTATGTTATCAGTAACCGCACCCGCGCATCCCTGTCGGGTGCGGTTAAATATTTTTGGGGGAGTGTATATTTTGGAGATTTCAAAGTATGGACGGTGCCTCATATGAACAAAACCGGCACAATGACAAGAAGGTCCTCCACCCTGCGGCGACCGTGTTATCGCAAGTATTGAATTGTGATTTACTGGGCTATCTGAAGAGTTTTGCAGATAACTTCCCCTACTGCCTTGCTTCTCTCGCGCGCAGATAGGTTTGACATATATGCATTTATGGTAGAGGTTTTATACCCCGTCGCCTGTGCCAGATCACCATTTGTCCAACCCAGCTCGAGCATTCTCTTTTTGATCTCAATGATTATAGGGTCCTGCATTATGCTTTTACCTCCTCACTTGTATTGTCGAAACGACTTGACAAAAGTTCGCAAAAACATTACTATATACTTGCGACAGTTAATATAGTGCGAGTTTCTTGGACTTATGAATAAAAGCGCGCATTCTTTATACCGGGCTTTTATTCTGTCAAATCGTTTCGACCCATTCAATATAGCACGTAAGTTTCTAACTGTCAATGACAAAATTACATTTTTTCGTATTTTGTGCACAATTATACAAATAGGGGGTAACAATTTTGCGTGTTTTGAACAAGATACAAGAAGAACTTAATAAGCAGGGAAAAAAACAAAAAGATTTAACGGATTTTTTAAATATCAGCAAAAACGTGTTTACTGATTGGAAATCCGGCAAATGCAAATCTTATGAAAAACATATTGGAAGGATTGCAGATTTCTTAGGAGTTTCAACAGATTACCTATTAGGAAAAGAAAAAAGTCCGCTATCTAAAGATAACGGACTTTCCGAGTCGCAGCTCGAACTTATCGGTCTTTTTGACTCTGCTCCTCCTGAACTTCAGGCTGCTGCTTTGGCTGTGTTAAAATCTGCCGAAGTTCGCCCTCAAGCTCAGGATGCTGACAAAGCAAATCAATAAATTCATCCCGCATACATAATACACCTCCCCTCTGTAGATATAAGAGGGTATTACAATGCGGTTAGCGTTTCTCTCATGACTATATGCGGCGCTTTAGGACTGCACTCCCAGAAGCGCCGAAACAACCCGACTTGACAATAAATCAAACGTCACAATACTTTTCAACAGCAATCATATTATGTAGGATCCCCGGTGGGTGGGTTAAGGATCAGCCTGATATTGTTAAGGCAGGTCGTTTCGACAAGCAGATTATAATACATATTTTGAGTGATGTCAACAATTTAGTATCTTTTTTGGTAACCTATTAGCAAAAAAATAAAAAATCATCACACAAAAGCTCATTATTTCTGCGCATTTTTTATTCCATTTTATGGAATTTGTCGAAACAACTTGACAAGTGTGCCCACAAAATAGTAATATATACTTGCAACAGTAATCATTTTGTGTGCTATATTCTTTAAACGGTGGGAGTTTAAAAGAAAAAACAACGGCGCTCACTTTTTATCAAGTTGTTTCGACACAATAATTATAGTTCACATTTTAGATACTGTCAAGCAAAATATTCTTTTGCAATAAAAGTACGAATGGTGGTATCTTATGGGAACTTTAGAGAAAATTATTCAATTACTTGAAATTAAGGAAAAAAATCAAAAAGATCTTACCGACTATCTTGGCCTCGGCAAAAACACCTTTTCAAATTGGAAAGCCGGCCACAATCACTCATATTTAAAATATATTAATCAAATATCGGCATTTCTCGGTGTGAGCACTGATTATTTGCTCGGCACGCATTCATCAGATGCGGAGGTTCTTGCAGGCATACTAAAAATTGATGCCGATCTACTTACCGAGGATAAGATAAATGAGATCGCTCGATATGCAGAGTTTGTTACAAAGGAGAAAAACTCATAGTGTTAAAATATAAACTTGTTAATTCTTTTGGCTCTTTTGGGTATGTTTTATTCTTTTTGATTTGTTCGCTAATTAGCATTATGCCTTTCGTCTTTATAAACATATCCTCTTTTGGTGCATTTCTGTTAATTGCACTGCAAAGCATACTTCCTATTACATCCATTATTTTTTGGTTGTGGGGATTATTTTGTGCTATTGGTGGACCGCAAGATATTTTTGCAATTATTTATTATATAGCTTTTGTTGTTCTTTTTTTGCCGTTCTTTATTAATACTCTTGTTTCTGTCTTATCTGTATTCAAGAAGAAATATTAACACATAAATAATCAACGCATATGAAGTCTACTTATAAGGGTGTTTTATTTAATGCTGTATAACATCTATAAAGTCTTTTCACATAGTTTCTTTTCTACATTACAAATACTTCTTTTGCTGCTCTTTTGTTCAGATATATTCACTTGGTTTAAAACTAAGGGAACTAATTACACAGAAATACTATTAGAAATAACGAGAAAAAGGACTCGCAAGATATTTGTATTATTGGTAAGCTCCATTTACATTTTATCTACTTTTTTAGGAAATAAAAGTGTTGTGCACTTTTTAGGTGAACGCGACCCACGAACGCTGCATAGCGGAACTTATTGTTACTATGTCATCGCCCATCACAATGAATCCCAAAAAACATACACCCTCCCCGCTGAAATAACCGTAAGAACCGAAGATGGCAAATTGTTTTTTCATGTCGATAAAGTGTTTTTTAAGAACGGTGGATATCTTGATTTGGATTACCACATTTTTTCAGACATTGGTGATTTTATTGAATATGGGGAATCGGAAGAGCTCCAAGATCAAAATTTCCAGTCCTGGACCATTTCATTAACAAATCATAAGTCATATCACCATGCTATTATAGAAAGCAGTCTATATTACAGTTGGGATATTGCTACGGTAATATTTTCTATTATCGCATTTATTCTTTCTGCCTTTTTCACATACAAAGAGCTTCACAATTGTTACACCTAATTATTAATTCGTAAAAGATATAACACAAACTACATTTCAAAAACATGAAAAAACTTCTCTACAAAATCAAATCCATTATTTCACGGCATATCGTTTTATCCATAATTCTTGCTGCTATTGTGTTAATAAGCGGCACCTGTATTTATGACGCTGTTGATGAAAAACTGTACCAAAACGGCAGCACTATCGTATATATAACAAATACCGGTGAGAAATACCATAGAGGCAATTGCAGTTATCTAAGATGTTCCAGGCGTGTGATTTCATTAGTTGATGCTGTTCAAAAAGGCTATGATGCGTGCCTGCGTTGCACACCGCCGAAACTGATAAAATAGGATTATCCCAAATAATCCTCTATTACTTCAGCAAGATGCCGCGGATCCACACGGCACTTATTGCATAACTTAACTACTCGGCGTAGGCTTTTCCTATTTACGGAAACATCCTCGAATATGCAGCGCCCTCCATTGGAAGAAACTTTTATTCCATATGATACGTACCTGCCGAGTTCTTCCCTATATATTCGATTCTTAACAATCTTATAATGAACCATTTTCTTGCCCCCAGCAATAATTAAAAAACGCCCCTTCTTGTATGTCGATATATTTCGACATACAAATTATAGTTCATATTTTGGATACTGTCAAGGCAAATGTTAATTTTTAAATTACCCACGTGAACGGAGTGATGTTATATGGCAACGGCTAAAAAACTACCCTCAGGCAAATGGCGCATCCAGCCCGCCAAGGTTGTTGATGGCGTTGTGCTACGTCGTTCGTTCACGGATTCTGATCGCCGCAAGGTCGAGCTCGCCGCAGCTCAATGGTTAGCCGATACCGAAGAACAAAACAAGACCGAAAATATTACTCTGCGCCAAGCATATAAGCGGTATATAGACTCGAAAGAAAATATACTATCACCCGGAACAATTCGCATCTATAAAAATACAGCTGAAGCACATCTGCAATCAATTATGGACATTAAGGTTTCTGCTTTGAAAATGGAGCAAATTCAACGAGCCATTAACATCGCAGCTGCTGAGGTTTCTCCCAAAACCATCCGAAATATTCATGGATTATTGTCTGCGGTTTTAAGAATGTTTAGGCCTGGTTTTGTTCTAACCACTACCCTCCCTCAGAAGGTGCCCGCTAACTTATATATCCCTGATGACAACGACGTCAAGCGTTTGATGAATGCGGTCAGAGAGACAGATATGGAGGTTCCCATATTGCTCGCTGCTTTTGGTCCTATGCGCCGAGGCGAAATCTGCGCGCTTACATCAGATGATATTCACGGTAACATAGTTTCAGTAAACAAGGCGGTCGTGCGCGATGAAGACGGCAAAACCGTTGTAAAGGTACCGAAGACTTCTTCAAGCTACCGTGATATTGAATTTCCCGATTTTGTTATTGAGAAGCTTAACGGAATCAGCGGCAAAATTACGAATATTAGTCCCGCTCATATAACACGACGTTTTAAAAAAATCTTAATCAATAATGATATTCCTATCTTTCGTTTTCACGATCTCCGTCATTATAATGTATCTATATTGCACGCGATGAACGTACCTGATAAATATATTATGGCGCGCGGCGGATGGAAAACAAACTATACTATGAACAATGTCTATAATCACGCACTAAAAAGCAAACAAAACGAATATGATATCAAGATATCAAATCACTTCACTTCTGTGTATGATGCTCAATAATTGCACACGGAATTGCACACGAAATCCTAAAAAGCCTTTATTTGTGCAATTTTTGAGTATCGTTCCGCTAGGTTCGAATCCTGCCACCCCAGCCAAAAAACAACCTGTCCTTTTGGGCAGGTTGTTTTTTTACTTAAATCAGGATGAGAACCGTTGGTTCGTCGTAGTAGCCGCAAAGCCGCGATAGGCTTTCCGAACTACGAAGTCGGCAGCACGAAGTTTTTAACGCAAATGGCTCGCAGCCATCGTTAAAAACGAGAGCGCACCGTATCCTGCCACCCCAGCCAATAAAAAACCGACCCAAATTGTGGGTCGGTTTTTTAATTGCTTTTTTTGAAAATGAAAAATTTGCTGATTACCCAGTTGAGCAAAACCACAACAACCGATAAAATAACCTTGGCGACTAAAATGCCGATTTTATTGGTCTTTATAACATCCTCAGCAAACCAAAGTCCTGCGGTTTCAAAGAGGAACGAAAGGATGCGCGCTGCTATAAAGGCGGCGGTTTCTTTTAAAACAACATTTAGCTTCCAGCTTTTGCTTTTGAAAACATAAATCTTGTTAGTGAAATATGCAAAGGTTACGGCGAAAACAAAAGCAACGGTATTGGAAAAGATAACTCCCCCGCCGAGTTCCATAGCGGCTACAAAGAATATATAGTTAACAACCGTTGTCATTGCGCCAAAAAAGAGATATGAGCCTGTTTCGCTCTTTAAGAAGTTCAATAATTTGCTAATCATAAATGCTTCCCTTGTTTTTTTTTATTTAGTATATCGCATTTAAGATAAAAAGTCAAAAAGCCTCCGAATAACGGAGGCTTTTGAATTTATCTGTTGTTGATAAGCTTGGTGAGCTCAACGGGATCAACGATAGCGCCATCCTTATAAACGCGCATATTGCCCGAAGCGATTTCATCGATGAGGATAACCTCGCCGTTGTTATATCCGAACTCAAACTTGATATCCCAAAGGTCAAGACCGATGCTCTTTAAATCATCGGCAACAATCTTGGTAATCTTAAGGGTTTGCTCCTTCATGCTTTCGAACATTTCGGGGGTCATAACGCCAAGAGCGGCAAGACCTTCGCCGGTTACAAGCGGATCGCCCTTCTCATCGTTCTTAAATGTGCACTCAACATAACCGCCGGGAAGAACGGTTCCGTCAGCCATATACTCGCCGTATCTACGGATGAAGCTGCCGGTTGCAACTAAACGGCAAATAACCTCAAGACCATGGCCGAATACGGTTGCGGGAAGAACTTCCATAGTTGCATCATCAAGGTTTGCGGATACATAGTGTGTCTTGATGCCTGCGGCCTTAAGAAGCTCAAAATAATGAATAGAGGTTTCAAGATTTGCCTTGCCGATACCTTCGATGGTAAGACCAACGGTATTCTCGCCCGGATCAAAAACGCCGTCTTTGCCGGTGCAATCATCTTTAAACTTAAGCATTACATTGCCGTTATCGAGGCTGTAAACGTCTTTGGTTTTTCCTTCGTAAACTTTTTTCATACATCAAAACTCCTAACATATATAGACTAAATGTCCTTTACCAAGGTATTTTATCACAATTTTTTCTCGATGTATATAGTTTTTTTGAAAAAATCTAAAATATTTATGAGAAAAAATACAGTTCAAAATAACCAAATATTAAATAATTGGAAGTATTGAACTTTAAATGAAAATATTATATAATCAATTCAGTTATATTAGGGAGGGCTATTATGACCGATATTAAAAAACTTTGCGATGGTATAATCGGCTGCGAATGCGGCATGGACCACCTTTGCCCTATTGATCTTATTGAAATCGGAAACGGTGTTTTGCCAAAGCTTACTGAAATGTGTGCTGACTTTAAAAGCATTCTTTTGGTTGCCGACAGCAATACATATGCCGTTTGCGGAAAAGAAGTTTTTGAGATTTTAAAGGACAAGATAACCTCAACTATCGTTTTCGACACACCCGATTTCGTTCTCATCCCCGATGAAGCGGCAATCGAAAAAATCGAAAATGCTCTCATGGGCGATACCGATATTATCATCGGCGTTGGCTCGGGCGTTATTAACGACCTTTGCAAATATGTCAGCCACCGCAACGAGCTCCCCTATTATATTGTTGCAACCGCTCCCTCGATGGACGGCTATGCCTCGGTTGGTTCGGCGCTGATTCTCGGCGGAATGAAGATAACCCTCGGCGCTAATCCTCCCAAGGGTATTATTGCCGATACAAAGGTGCTCGCAAATGCGCCCTTCCCAATGATTCAAGCGGGTTGGGGCGATATTATCGGCAAGTATTCCTGCCTTAACGACTGGAAATTAAGCGCTCTCATAAACAATGAATACATATGCCCCGCGGTTTACAACCTCACCATGGAAACAACCCACCGCGTTAGAGATTTGGCCGAAGGCGTTAAAAAACGCGATGAGGCTGCGGTTGGCGCTTTAATGGAGGCTCTCGTAACGGTTGGTATCGCGATGAGCTATGTTGGAAACTCGCGACCCGCCTCGGGCAGCGAACATCATCTCTCGCACTATTTTGAAATCACGGGCATTTTAGAAAACAAGCCCTATTTCCCCCATGGTGTTGATGTTATTTATTCGGCAGTTGCAACCGCGGCTTTAAGAGAAAAAATCATTAACTCCGCGCCTCGCAAATTTGCATTTGACCGCGCCGAGTGGGAAAAGAATATAAAAGAAATCTATCTTACCTCCGCCGATGAGGTTATAAAACTGCAGGATAAGATGGGTTGGTACACCGATGCCGATGAGGCAACAGTTTTTGAAAAACAAGAGCAAATCAAAGCCGTTCTTTCAGAAGCACCGAGCGAAGCCGAAATGCTTGAGTTGCTCGAAAAAATCGAACTTGACTATAATGAATTCGTTGAGCTTTACGGCAAAGAAAAAATCGATAACGCTATTCTTTTTGCAAAGGACCTAAAAGACCGCTACTCGGTTCTTTGGCTCGGATATAAATACTTTTAAATTGATAACTATTGGGATTCTTCAAAAGTTATGAAGGTGCTATTATAATGGAAATTAAACCGATTGCCTATATACACACTGACTTCCCGACTAAATTCGGCATTCCTCGCCAAAGCAATCTAATTGAAGAATTAGAATCGAAGATTGTGTTCACTTCGGAATACCGCGATAAAAACGCGGTTCGCGGAATTGAGGAATTTTCGCATCTTTGGCTTATTTGGCATTTTTCCGCCGTTGAAAAGGACGACTGGTCGCCAACCGTCCGTCCTCCAAGGCTTGGCGGAAATGAGCGAGTCGGCGTTTTTGCAACCCGCTCGCCCTATCGACCGAATCATTTAGGTCTTTCTTCGGTCAAACTGCTGCGGGTTGATTATGATTCGCCCGATGCCCCCGTTATATATGTTGGCGGGGCTGACCTTTTGGATGGCACGCCTATATTTGATATTAAGCCTTATCTTCCCATAAGCGACATTCATAACAATGCCGTTGGTGGTTTTTCGGATGAGAAAGCGGGATATGCCCTCAAGCTCGAATTCCCGAAAGAATTTTCCGATTTAATCGAAAAAGACAAACTCGCGCCGCTTAAAGAAATCCTGAAAAGCGACCCAAGACCTGCCTACCATGATGACCCCAAAAGAATCTATGGTTTCCCCTTTGCGGGCTTTGAGGTTAAATTTTCGGTAAATGATGATGTTGTTTCGGTTGTTGATGTAAAGAAAATATAGTAAAATCTTCATCTTTTCGATAGACAACCGCTCCAATATATGTTATTATAAATAAAATCTTAAATGAAAGTGAGATTAATACATATGTCTATTGCAGCTTCCAAAGGCTATGAGCTCGCCCGTGAACAATATGCAAAGTTAGGTATTGATACTGATGCTGCTATTGAAAAGCTCAAGAATATCCCCGTTTCCCTCCATTGTTGGCAGGGTGATGATGTTATCGGTTTTGACCATGATGGTCCTTTAACCGGAGGCATTCAGACAACCGGTAACTACCCCGGCAAGGCTACCACTCCCGAACAGCTTCTCGCTGATATGGATAAGGTTATGTCGCTTTGCCCCGGCGCTAAAAAGTTAAATGTTCATGCTTGCTATGCTATCTTTGAAAACGGCGAATATGCCGACCGCGATAAGCTTGAGCCCAAGCATTTCCAAAAGTGGGTTGACTTTGCTAAAGAGAGAAATATGGGCATTGACTTTAACCCCACCTTCTTCTCTCATCCGATGGTTAAGGACGGTCTTACCCTTTCGAGCCCCGATAAGGCTACCCGCGATTTCTGGATTGAGCACGGCAAGGCTTGTATCCGCATTTCGCAGTATTTCGCTGAGCAAACCGGCGTTCCCTGCGTTATGAACATTTGGACAGGCGACGGCTATAAGGATATCCCCGCAGACCGCATGGGTCCCCGTATGCGCTATAAGGATTCTATCGAGGCAATCCTTGCTGAGCCCTTTGATAAGAACCTTGTTAAGCCCTGCGTTGAGTCTAAGGTTTTCGGTATCGGCGTTGAATCCTACACTGTTGGTTCCGCTGAATTCACCCTTTCCTTCGCTGCAACACATGACGGTTGCTTACCGCTTATGGACAATGGTCACTATCATCCGATGGAGTATGTTTCGGATAAGGTTCCCGCATTACTTTGCTACTTTCCCGAAATCGCTCTCCACATTACCCGCGGCGTTCGTTGGGACTCCGACCATGTTCTTCTCCTTGATGATGAAACCAAGGAAATTGCAAAGGAAATCGTTCGTTGTGATGCTCTCGATCGCGTTTATATGGCACTTGACTACTTTGATGCAAGCATTAACCGTATCAGCGCTTGGACCGTTGGCTTCCGCAGCTGGCAAAAGGCTCTCCTTTCCGCATTGTGCACTCCCCATGCTATGCTCAAGAAGCTTCAGGATGAAAACAAGCTGACCGAGCTTATGGTTATGCAGGAAGAGCTCAAGATTATGCCCTTCGGCGAGATTTGGAACCGTTACTGCGAGGTTTGCGGCGTTACCGCAGGTCCCGAATGGTTTGATGAAATCCGCAAATATGAGGACGAAGTTTTAAGCAAGAGATAACTTTGAAAACCGCTGAAAGCAAGGCTTTCGGCGGTTTTTTTATTTATATTTAAAAAGGTGTTGACTTTAGCGTAGTAATGTGGTAAAATGCTAACACACAAAAGGAGATGTTACATATGAAAAAATTATTAGCACTTTTAACCGCACTTTTACTCATCGCAACCGTTTTTGCCGGTTGCGGCGGCGCAAACGACACCAGCAGCGACAAGGCTGATGGCGCTAAAAGCGACCTTGAATACATTAAAGACAAGGGCACTTTAATCATTGGTATCACCGATTATGAGCCTATGGATTATCAGGTTGACGGCGAATGGGTAGGCTTCGATGCTGACCTCGCAAAACTCGTTGCAAAAGAACTCGGCGTTGAAGTTAAGTTCCAGCTTATCAACTGGAAATACAAGGAAAATGAGCTCGCCGGCAAAACCATCGACTGCATTTGGAACGGTCTTACCTGGGATGAAGAGCGCGCTGCAAACATGAGCCTCACCGATTGGTACATGAAGAACAAGCAGGCTGTTGTTATCAACTCCGCAAACAAAGATAAGTTCGCTACCGCTGATGCTCTCGCAAAGGCAACCATCGCAGCTGAATCCGGCTCCGCAGGCGAAGATTTCATTAAGGCAAACTTTGATAAGGCAACATTCATCGAGAAGGATGACCAAATCGGCGCTCTCTCCGAGCTCCTCGGCAAAACCTCCGATGCAGCAGTTATCGACTACATCATGGCTAACTACCTCATCAACAAGGAAGGCAGCAGCTATGCTTCCCTTATGATTCTTGAGGAAGGCGTTGAGGCAGCTGAAGAATATTATTCTATCGCATTCCGCAAGGGCAGCGATGTTACTGCTGAAGTTAACAACATTCTCAAGACCTTCAAGGCTGACGGCACCTTAAAGAAGGTTGCTGATAAGTACGGTCTTGCTGATGCACTCGTTGGCTAATCCCTATTTAGTTTAAATTTCAAGCGGCAGCCGCTTATACGGTTGCCGCTCATTTATGTAAATCACTATAAAGGAATTGTTTTATGTATAGTTTTTGGGATGTTACGCTCGCGTTGTTTGAAGGCTTTGGCGTTACCTTAAAATTGTTCGCTCTCACCCTTCTCTTCGCATTGCCGCTGGGACTTATTTTATCCTTCGGTTCCATGTCAAAATTCAAGCCCTTAAGTTATTTGACCAAGATTTTCATTTGGATAATCCGCGGCACACCGCTGATGCTTCAAATTCTTGTTGTTTTCTTCATGCCCGGTATGTTGTTTGATAACCCCATTTTTGCATCCAACCGCTTCTTGGCGGCGCTGGTTACCTTCGTTATCAACTATGCGGCTTATTTCTCCGAGATTTATCGCGGCGGTATTGAAGGAATCCCGAGGGGACAATATGAGGCAGGTCAGGTTTTAGGTCTTAAAAAGACTCAAATCTTCTTTAAAATCGTGCTTATGCAGGTTGTTAAGCGCATTATCGCCCCCATGAGCAACGAAATCATCACCCTCGTTAAGGATACCTCTCTCGTTCGCGTTATTTCGGTTATCGAAATTATTAAGGTTGCCGAAACATTTAACTCGAAGGGTATTATTTGGCCGTTATTCTATACCGCTGTTTTCTATCTCGCCTTCTGCGGAATTCTCACGCTTCTGTTCAGTTTCTTCGAAAAGAAGCTCAACTACTATAAGAATTAGGAGGCGGCGATATGGCTTTTTTAGAAGTAAACGAACTTAAAAAATCCTTTGGTAAAAACGAGGTTTTAAAGGGCATTAGCTTTAGTGTTGAAAAGGGCGAGGTTGTTTCCATCATCGGCTCTTCCGGCAGCGGTAAGACTACCCTGCTTCGTTGCCTTAATTTCCTTGAAATTGCAAACGGCGGCACCATAACCGTTGATGATAAAACCATTTTTGATGCTTCGCTGCATAAAACCTTGAGCGAATCCGAAAAGCGCCAAAACCGCTTGCATTTCGGCCTTGTTTTCCAATCATTTAACCTTTTCCCGCAGTATAGCGCTCTCAAAAATGTTATGCTCGCTCCTTCCCTTTTGAATGCGGGCAGCGATGAAGAAATTCGCAAAAACGCTGTTGCTCTTTTAGAGCGCGTTGGTCTTGGCGACCGTTTGGATGCTTATCCCTGCGAATTATCGGGCGGTCAGCAGCAGCGCGTTGCTATCGCAAGAGCCTTGGCTATGAAGCCCGAAATTCTTTGTTTTGACGAGCCCACAAGCGCGCTCGACCCTTCGCTTACCGGAGAGGTTTTGCGCGTTATCAGAGGCCTTAAGGATGACAATAGAACGATGATTGTTGTTACCCATGAAATGGAATTCGCAAGAAGCGTTTCCGATAAAATAATCTTTATGGCGGACGGCATTATCGAAGAAATGGGAACACCCGAAGAGGTTTTCGAAAAATCGAAATCCGAAAAGGTTAAGGCATTCCTAAGCAACACAAAATTCTAAAACAAAAACCACCCTTTCGGGTGGTTTTTTTATTTAAATATTTTTCGTTTTGTTCTTCCTAAAAAGGAGCGAACTTTAAGATAAATATTTTTTCTAACAAAATATGATACGCAGTTCGAGCGCCAAAAAGCATAAAGCCTATAGCCTAAATCGTTAACACTATGCTTTTTGTTCTTATGAGTGAATTCCTTAACGACGCCTATAATATCATCATCGCTAATTCCCTTTTCGATAAAATAGCAGTTATCTCCGCGGATGGTATAATCCTTTTCGTTAACCTTGATGATGCGATGAAGAATATATTTTTCGCCGTTTTTATAAAACGGAATATCGCGTTTTTTAAGCCTTCCGCAGGGCGCGATAAGGGTTACTGTATCAACCTTATGGCGAAGCATCGGAAGCATACTGCTGCCGGTTACCGTAAATGTAACTTCTCCGCCGTTTTTCAAGGTTTCAATCAGCGTTGGCATCATCTCTTCCAAAGAGAAATCATTAACCATTAAACTTTTCTCCACTCATAGTTTCATAGGATAAAATTGCCGCCGAAGGGTCCATATTGCATTTGAGCGAATAAACCTTAACGGAATTCAAAATGTCATCAAGGACGGTAAGCATTTTATCCATATTTTCCATAGAAAGATTGCGAACGGTTTGCTCCATAACAGCAACGATAACCGCGCTGTTATCCATAACCGAAATCTCGTTTTCGGGCGACTGCGAAATAAAGCAAATACCGCCAAGCTCAGCTCGAACATTTTTGCTTATATCGTGCTTGCCGCTAAAGGGAGTTCCATAAACATAAGGCTTGCCATCGATAATTCTAATGGCGGGTTTATCATCGTTTATGATAAAGGCTTTCTCCCCAAAAATTTTGAGCCAAAGCGATGTATGGGTTGATTTTCCCGTTCCGCAGGGCGCGGAAAAAAGATAAGCCTTGCCATCAACAACAACGCCCGAAGCGTGCAAAAGCATACCGTTATAGGCGGTTATCTCATTATAGAAGCCGCTGCCATAAAGCATATATTCCCATTCGTTTTGGTTCATGGCAGGATATTTATCGAGATAATATTTAATTTTCTTTTCGGTGAGAACAATGTTGATGTCGGGGGTTAGTTCATCGCTAACCTCATAGGGTTTGCCGCGCGATAAAAGCATCTCGCTCTTGCAATCCATATGCACGATTAAATCGGCAATTTTATAATTAGGCATTTTGCACCTCTTTTAAGGTTGATATGGGAAAACAGGCATAAGCTTTAGCTTGAACAAATTTCGCTCATGCATAGAATCAATCTTGGCTTTGGTTTCAGCGTCATCAATAATTCCTTCGCGAATATAGCGGTCCAGGGTTTCATAGGTGAAACCAAGGTTGTCTTCATCGGTTTTGCCGCAAAGACCATCGATAGGCGTTTTTTCGATGAAACGCTCGGGAAGTCCGAGTTCCCTGCCGATAGCCTTAACCTCGCGAACGGTTAAAAGCGATAAGGGGCTGAAGTCGCCAACGCTATCGCCATAACGGGTTGAATAACCAACCCAGTCCTCGGATAGATTGCAGGTATTGGCAACGCGGCCGTTAACCGACTGCGAAACGGCATACAGCACCGACATACGAATGCGCGGCGGAAGGTTGAAGCGCGATTGTTGAGTTAGCGGAAGTTTTTCAGAAATTTCGGCGGTTACGGCTTCAATGGCATTCTTAACATTAACCGTTATGTTTTCGATACCGAGGGTTTTGCAAAGGTCGATAGAATAATCTATATCAGCCTGCTCGCCCTGCGGCATAAGCACACCGAAAACGCGTTCTTTGCCTAATGCGGCGCAGCACAATGCGGCAACAACCGAGCTATCTTTGCCTCCCGAAATGCCGACAACCGCCTTGCAATCGGGACCATTAGAAGCGAACCAATCCTTTATCCAATTAATGCAATCGTTGCAAACCTTTTTAGCATCAAAGCTATACATTAAATGCACCGCCTAATAAAAATATATATTTATAATAAAGTAAACTCTCAAATAAGTCAATGTTTACCTTGCGTTTTGCTCGCCTTTTCTATATAATATATACAAAGAATTTGTGGAGTGATGGTTTTGGAAATTAAGATAAAAAAATTAAACCCAAACGCAACCCTTCCCACCAGGGGTTCAAAATATGCCGCAGGATATGACCTTTATGCCTGCTGTGAGGGTGATGTTATTATCCCGCCCCATAAAAATGTTAAAATTGGAACAGGACTCGCCATTGCCGTTCCCGAAGGATATTTCGGCGCAATTTTTGCCCGCAGCGGTCTTGCCGCAAAGCAGGGTCTTCGCCCCGCAAACTGCGTTGGCGTTGCCGATTCCGATTATCGCGGCGAATATATCGTTGCGCTTCATAACGACTCGGATGAGGCAAAAATTATCAAGCAGGGCGAGCGCATCGCTCAACTTGTTATTATGCCCTTTTTGGCAGCCGAATTCATCGAAACCGAAACACTCGATGAAACCGAGCGCGGCGAAGGCGGTTTCGGAAGCACAGGTAAATAAATATAAAAACCGCAGGAGAAAACTCCTGCGGTTCTTTTTTTATTTTGCGTAGTCAACTGCTCTATTCTCGCGAATAAGGTTAACCTTAATCTGACCGGGATATTCAAGCTCTTTTTCGATGCTTTGAGCAATTTCGTGAGCCATAAGGACCATTTGGTCATCGCTAACCACATTAGGCTTAACCACGATTCTAACCTCGCGGCCTGCTTGAATAGCAAACGAGCGTTCAACGCCGTTAAAGGAATTGGCGATTTCCTCAAGCTTTTCAAGACGCTTTATGTAGCTCTCGATATTCTCTCTTCTTGCGCCGGGACGGGCAGCCGAAATAGCATCGGCAGCCTGAACAAGGCAGGCAATAACGGTCTTGGCTTCAACCTCACCATGGTGAGCATGGATTGCGTGAACAACCATTTCGCTTTCCTTGCACTTCTTTGCAACCTCAACACCCAACTGGATGTGGGAGCCTTCCTGCTCGTGGTCAAGTGCTTTACCGATATCGTGCAAAAGACCTGCACGCTTGGCAAGGCTAACATCCTCGCCGAGCTCGGCAGCCATAAGACCTGCAAGATGGCAAACCTCAAGCGAATGATTTAAAACATTTTGACCATAGCTTGTACGATAGCGCAAGCGGCCAAGCAAACGAACGAGTTCGGGATGAAGGTTATGAACACCTGCATCAAGCATTGCGCGTTCGCCTTCCTGCTTAATGGTGCGCTCAACCTCAGCGGTTGCTTTAGCAACGGTTTCTTCGATTCTTGCGGGATGAATTCTTCCGTCAAGAATAAGCTTTTCAAGCGAAAGACGAGCAATTTCTCTTCTAACGGGATCGAAGCTCGAAAGGGTTATGGTTTCGGGGGTATCATCGATAATCAAATCAACGCCGGTTGCGGTTTCGAGCGCACGGATATTTCTACCCTCACGACCTATAATTCTACCCTTCATTTCATCGTTGGGCAGCGCAACAACCGAAACGGTTACTTCGGATGAATGGTCGGCTGCGCAACGCTGAACTGCATGCGAAATTAAATCGCGAGCGCGCTGGTCAACCTCATCCTTAAGCTGCTGTTCATAATCAAGGATTTTAACAGCCTTTTCATGGGAAAGTTCTCCATCGAGAATGGAAAGCAAATGTTCTTTGGCCTGTTCTGCGGAAAAGCCGGAAATACGCTCTAAAAGCTCGAGCTGGCTCTTCTTGACCTTTTCAGTTTCAACTAATTTTTCTTCAACCTCTTTAGCACGCTTCTGAATGTTTTCCTCTTTAACCTCAAGGTTATCTATCTTACGGTCGAGGGTTTCTTCCTTTTGCTGAAGTCTGTGCTCCTGACGCTGAACCTCAGCGCGGCGTTCGCGCAGGTCGCGGTCAGTTTCGGTGCGAAGCTGATGTATTTCTTCCTTTGCCTCAATAATAAGCTCCTTTTTGCGAGCTTCGGCAGTTTTCATAGCATCGCTTAAAATTCTTCGCGCCTCATCTTCGGCTGAACCGATTGTAGCTTCAGCGGTTTTCTTGCGATGTGCCGAACCGATTAAAAAGAAAATAACCGATGCAACAACCAGCGCGATACCGCCGATAACATAATACATTGTTTCAGGCATATAAATGCACCTCCTATATTAAAATACGCATGTTGATTAAGGGCCGCGTTTTTCGCCCGTGAAACGGTAAAATAAATGATTCGCCAAATCATAATATGCTACCATATCATAATTATTTTATTACTACATTTATTATATGTCAAGTTTTAAATCACAATCTATTGAATTTTGGGAACACAAATCTCAATATATTGAGCAAAATTTTCACTTTTTATAACGCCGTTATTGACTTTAGTTGATAAAAAATATATAATGTTATTTATAAGTTCAAATAACGGAGGATTTCTTATGAAAAAATCACGTAAGTCGACGTTTTTCATAGTTTTCGCACTGATACTCGCGTTAACCTTCAGTGCATTTTTCGGAATCTATGATTACTACGGCGACAAAAAGCTTACATATGTCAAGGGTGCCAACGATATTCGTTGGGGCATTGATATTCAGGGCGGTGTTGAGGCTGTTTTCTCCCCCGACATCGATATCGACAAGATTAGTGACTCTGATATGGATGCCGCAAAGATAATCATCGAAAAGCGACTTGTTAACAACAACATTACTGACTATGAAGTTTATGTTGATGATGACAACAAGCAGGTTATCGTTCGTTTCCCCTGGCAGGCAGGCGAAAGCACATTCGACCCCACTAAGACTGTTAACTCCCTTGGCGCTACCGCGATGCTCACCTTCTGCGAAGGCACCACAAACGACAAGGTTATCTTAAAGGGTTCCGAAGATGTTAAGCATGCTGAAGCAGGCTATTTAGACAACCAGTATGTTGTTCAGCTCGAGCTTACCGCAACCGGTAAAGCTAAGTTTGCTGAAGCAACCAAGCGCCTCGTTAAGCAAACCATCTCTATTTGGATGGATGACACCTTAATTTCCAGTCCCACTGTTAACGAAGCAATTACTGACGGTAACGCTATGATTACCCTTGGTGGTGGCGGCGCCGATGAGGCAAAAGCACTTGCTGACCAAATCAACGCAGGTACTCTTCCCTTTGCTCTCTCGGTTGATGACTCTAAACTTCAGGTTATCTCCCCCACACTCGGTTCTGAGGCACTCCGCGTTATGGTATTGGCTGGCGCAATCGCACTCTTCCTTATTTGTGTTCTTATGATTGCAAGATACCGTATTCCCGGTGCTATTGCTTCTATTGCACTTCTCGGACAGGTTGCAGGCATGGTTGCTGCTATTTCCGGTTTCTTCCCCGGTGCTTCCAGCTTCACTCTTACAATACCCGGTATTGCAGGTATGATTCTTTCTATCGGTATCGGTGTTGACTGTAATGTTATTGCTTCCGAGCGCATCATAGATGAGTTCAAGAAGGGCAAAACTATTGACGGTGCAATTAATGCCGGTTTCAAGAACAGCCTTTCCGCTGTTATCGATGGTAATGTTACCGTTGTTATCGTTTCGCTTATTCTTATGGGCGCCTTCGGTTCTCCCGATAGCTTTATGGCAAAGCTTCTCTCACCCATTATGTCGCTCTTCAGCTCTTCCATAACAGGTTCAATTTATTCCTTCGGCTACACCTTGCTTATGGGCGTTGTTTTCAACTTTATTATGGGTATCGGCGCAACACGCCTTATGCTCAAGAGCATTTCGAGAATAAAGTTTATGCGCAAGCCGCAGTTCTATGGAGGTGCTAAAAATGACTAATAAAACATTTGGTTTTGTAAAGAACCTCCGCATTCCGCTTATTGTTTATGCAGTTGTCATTTGCGCCGCTTTAATCGTTGGTATTGTTTTCGGTGTTGGCCTTGATATTAACTTCAAGGGCGGCAGCCGCTTAACCTATACCTACACCGGCGAAATTAAAACTGCCGATGCAGAAAAAATAATTGAAAAAGCACTCGATGGCAAAGATGTTAGTGTTTCCGAGAGCTCTTCCATGTCGGGTGATACAACCAAATTGGTTGTTACCCTTGTTGGTGATGAGGCACTTTCTACCGAGGCGCAGCAAAAAATCCTTACCGAACTTCAAAAGGAATATAAGGATAACAAGGTTGCTTTAGGTGAGGCACAAACCGTTAACCCCACCCTTGCAGGCAGCTTCTTTGCTAAGGCTTTATTTGCAGTTGCCCTTGCTGCCGCTCTCGTAGTTGTTTATGTTGGAATTCGCTTTAGAAGAATTGGCGGCGTTTCGGCAGGTATCACCGCTCTTGCAGCCCTCGTTTTGGATGTTGCAGTTGCATTTTCTGCCTGCATTCTCTTCCGCTTACAAATCGACTCCAACTTTATGGCAGTTATCCTCACTCTTCTTGGTTACTCACTTAACGATACCATCGTTATTTACGACCGTATTCGCGAAAACAAGAAATCCATCTCCGGTGGTGACCTTGCAACAATCGTTGATACCAGCATCACCCAGGTAATGCGCCGTACCATTTTCACAACCATCACAACCTTCGTTGCGGTTCTTACCGTTATTGTGGTTTCGGAAATTTGCGGTCTTACCTCGCTTCGCACCTTCGCTATCCCGATGGCATTTGGTATTGTTTCGGGCTGCGTTTCTTCCATGTGCGTTTCCGGTCCGCTTTGGGTTAGATGGTGCAACTTTACTGCTGCACGCGCCAAAAAAGGCAAAAAGAAAAAGAGATAACATTAAACCCCCGAGAAAACTCGGGGGTTTATTTTATGCGCCTTTAATTTTTGGAACGGTGAAAACAACATTCTTGGAAACAATGCTTATGGGCGCTTCTTTATAATGCGCTAAAAACTTGTTTAAAAATCCGCTATCCTCGCCTATAAAAATATGTCGCGGGTTTAACTCTCTCGCCTGAAGCGATAGCCCTATTTCGGGTTTATCACTATAGCGAATAATAACATCAACATCGCAGGAATCGGAGATGCTCTTTAAAATTTTCAAACTTTCCGCTCTGTCATGTGCCGATTGTTTAAGCGGCAGCGCTGTTAAAACATAAAGTCGGCACCCGAGGCGCTCCGCCATCATTTTGGCCGCCGATATTATATTGGCGCAGTGGGGTTGCGGTGTTATACAGGCTAATATTGGCCTCATATATTTCAGCTCCTTTTGCTCTAAATATTATACTCGCCGCTTATGTCGATATTTGCAATTTTTAATGTATAAAGTGTTAAATATTTATAAAGTTATTTTATATTCCTCCCTTAATATGCATATAATTTTAAGGGTGATTTTATGAGAAAAACAATGCTGATTTTTGATATTTTAACCGTGTCGGCGCTGGGAGTTTTGCTGCATTTTCTCTTCGACTGGAGCGGAGAAAACAGCCTTTTAGGTTTTTTCAGCGCGGTTAACGAAAGCATTTGGGAGCATCAAAAGCTTCTCTTTTGGCCCGCTGCAGTTTTAAGCGTTGCCGAATTCTTTGCAAACAAAGCGCCATCGGGATTTTTGCTCTCGAGGTTTGTCGCAATAATCTTGGGTATGCTCTTTATTATCACGGTTTATTACACCGTCACGGGCATTATCGGCAAAAATGTTGATGCATTTAATATTGCATTGTTCTTTATGGGGGTTATATTCACCTTCTTAATATCGCGGGTTTTCGAAAAGAATCATTTTTTCATAGGAAAGAATTCTAACATTGTTGCTTTTATGGGATTTGTTATAGTGGCACTTATGTTTTTTATATTCACAAAAAATCCTCCGAAAATCGGGCTTTTTAAAAAGCCATAAAAAAGCAAGATGCTGCAAAGTTTTAGACTTGCAGCATCTTTTTGTTTTGGAATATAGTTCGCCAGAATAAATGGCTAAAATATTGCGAAAATTCGCCCACAGCATTCTTTTCGTTTGGTTTGAGCACCGTTAGCGCCATAAAGCAACGAGCGCTTATAAATAATAATAGCGGCACTTCCCTTTTTTGAGATAATAACACACTCCAAATTTATTGACATTAAATAATTTTATGATAAAATTTGTTTAGATAATTTTGGGAGTGATAGTTTTGACAACCTTTTATTTAATCAGACACGGCGAGAGCGAGGCAAACCTTGCGCGAATTTTTACGGGAAGCAGCAATTTCAAGCTCACCGAAAAAGGACAAGCCCAGGCAAAGCTTGCAGCCGAGTTTTTGAAGGATAAAAATATTGATGCAGTTTATGCAAGCCCCTTAAACCGCGCTTACAACACCGGCAAAGCCGTTTCGGATTTGCTCGATATCCCGTTATACACAAACGACGGATTAAAGGAAATCAACGCGGGTATTTGGGAAGGCAAAAAGTTTGATGACCTTGAAACGGAATTCCTCGAAAACTATTATATTTGGCGAAATGATATCGGCAAAGCCGCTCCCGACGGCGGAGAAACTGTTGCCGAGCTTTATGACCGAGTTGTGAGCGCCGTTATTTCTATAGCGGAAGAAAACGATGGCAAGAACATTGTTTTGGCGACCCATGCAACACCCGTTCGCGCTCTCGGCGCATACGCTATGGGCATAACCAAGGAAAACTTAAAAGACATCTCTTGGGCGGGTAACGCCTCGATTACAACCGTTAAATATGAAAACGGAAAATTCTTTGATGTCGAATATGGCTTTATTGGTCATTTAGGCGATATAGCAACGGGACTGCCCTCTAATGTTTAATAAAAAAAGACCGAGTTTAGAAACTCGGTCTTTTTTATATTGGTGGAGACAGCAGAACTTGAATCTGCGACCCCTTGCATGTCAAGCAAGTACTCTAACCAACTGAGCTATGCCTCCAAATGCATCCATATAATAATATATCAATGCCGGCATTTTGTCAATCGATTATTTAAACAGTTTCGATTTTTATGGTGTTTGTATTTCCCGAAACACCATTGGTTATTCCGCCCGTCATAATAATATTGTCGCCCGCCTTTAAATCAAGGGTTGCAACTGCAATATTTTTTGCCGAATAGAAAAGAACATCTGTCGATTGGAAGCGGTCACACATTACGGGAATAACGCCCCACGACATCGCAAGCTTTCGCCAAGTTTTTTCATCGGTTGTTAGACCTATAATGTCAACGGGAGGCCTGAAACGAGAAACCATTCTCGCGGTTATTCCCGAAAGACTGCAAACAGCTATAGCCTTTGCATCAATATCGATTGCCATAGCGCAGGTTGCATGCGAAAGGGCATCAACCGTGTCTTTAATTTTGAATTCGGAGCGATAGAAGCGCTTAGAATAATGAATCTTTTTTTCGGTGTGTTCCGCGATGGTGGACATAACCTCAACGGTTCGAACGGGATATTTTCCCGCAGCGGTTTCACCCGAGAGCATAATAACGCTTGTGCCATCATAAACGGCATTGGCAACATCCGAAATTTCGGCTCTTGTGGGGCGCGGATTATGAATCATCGATTCCAGCATTTCGGTTGCGGTTATAACGCGCTTGCCCATCAAGCGGCACTTGGTTATGATTTGTTTTTGAATTGCAGGCAACTCTTCAAACGGAATCTCAACGCCCATATCGCCGCGGCCAATCATAACGCCTGTGCATTCGCTGCAAATTTCCTCGATGTTTTCAACGCCTGTCCTGTTTTCGATTTTGGCAATAAGGTCTATTCCCTTTCCGCCGTTTTCGAGGACAAAATCTTTAACATCAAGCATATCCTGTTTACAGGAAACAAAAGAACAAGCAATAAAATCAACATCGTTTTCAATGCCGAACAAAATATCTTTTTTATCCTGCTCGCTCAAATAAATTTGATGCAAATGCTTGCCGGGAAAGCTCATGCTCTTTCGGTCGGAAAGTTTTCCGCCTATCAGCACGCGGCAAATGATTTCGGTTTTAGTTAGTTCAATAACCGCCATCTCAAGCATACCGTCATTAAGCAAAATGCGGTCGCCAACGCATAAATCATCGGGAAGACCTTTATAATTAACCGATACGCGTTTTTCATCGCCGACCACCTCTTCGGTAGTGAGCGTGAAAATGTCGCCTTCGCTTAAAGAAACCGCGCCTTCCTTAAAGGATTTAATGCGGTATTCCGGGCCTTTAGTGTCCAACATAATGGCAATAGGAAGATTTAAGCGTTCTCTAACATTTTTGATAGCATTTATCTTTTTGAGATAGTCCTCATGCGTTCCGTGGGAAAAGTTTAGTCTTGCAATATTCATACCTGCACGGCACATTTGCTCAAGAGTTTTTTCATCGGAACAGGAAGGTCCTATCGTGCATATAATTTTAGTTTTTCTCATAGCGCACCTCGCTTTATTAGACCGTATCAATTATATAATAATTTCTAAACTTTTACAATAGGGATATCCAATATATTGTTAAATTATACTGTATTGATTTTTATGCAATTTTGTGTTATACTTTTGTGGATAAATGTGCTTTTAAAGACATTTTAGGAGGATGATTATGGGGGAAAAAGAAAATAGACATTTGCCATCGCGAATTGCATTTTTCATTCTTATTGCGCTTGGCATGGTTGGCTTCTTTGCCGCCTTTTGGTATAAAAGCGTTTACGGCGATGTTGGATTCGATGCAGTTATTTATGCTTTAACCTCCGATGCAGGAAGCGTTGAAAGCAAGCTGATGATGACTTATGTTTTCAGAGGTCTTATCCCCGCCGTTGTTTTCACTCTTTTAACATATTTCATATTGTTTTTCTGCCCGTTCAAGAAAGAAAAGCGCGAAGAAAAAGGTAGAAAATATTTAGTTCCGCATAAGGTTGCCGTTTGGGTTTCTTCCATTTTGGTTGCAACTCTTATAATCACGGGAGCCTTCTATTCCGGACTCGTTAAATGGGCATATCTCTCGCTCAACGAAACCGACCTTTATATGCACGAATATGTTGACCCCAACGATGTTGAGATTGAGTTTCCTGAAGAGCGTCGAAATTTGATTTATATCTATTTGGAATCGATGGAGACGACATTCTTAAGCGAGGAACTTGGCGGCGGCGTTGAATATAACCTTTTGCCTGAACTTCATCAATTAGCGACTGATAACATTAATTTTTCGCATAACGATGGAGTTGGCGGAGGAAGAACCCTTTCGGGCACAACCTGGACTGTTGGCGCCTTGGTTGCCCACTCAACAGGACTACCGTTAAAATTCACTATTGACCTCAACGGCAGCGTTGACGGCGGTCAATATGATAATTTCCTCCCCGGAGTTACCTCGATAACCGACATTCTCGAAAAAGAGGGTTATTACCAAACAATTATGTTCGGTTCCGATGGCGAATACGGCGGAAGAAAACAATTTTTCGAGCAGCATGGTGTTAATAAGGTTTATGACCTCTATACAGCCTATGATGATGGTATCGTTCCCCGCGGTTATTGGGAATGGTGGGGCATGGAGGATAAATACCTTGTTGAATACGCAAAACAAGAGTTGCTCGAGATTTCAAAGCAGGACCAGCCCTTCGCATTCAGCATGTTAACGGTTGATACACACCATATCGACGGATTCTTATGCAGCGATTGCGACAGTAAATATAGCGAGCAATACAACAATGTTATCTCCTGCTCGAGCAAACGAATTGCCGAATTCATTGAATGGATTAAGCAACAGGATTTCTATGAAAACACAACAATCGTTATAACCGGCGACCATTGCAGTATGGACGAGGGCTATATTAACGGTAATATGCGCGATAATTACACCAGAAGAGTTTATAACTGCTTCATTAATCCCGCGCCTGACCTAAAGATTGAAAACACCAAGAACCGCGAATTCGCAACAATAGATATGTTCCCCACCACACTCGCTGCTATGGGCTGCAAAATTGAAGGCAACCATTTAGCGCTTGGCGTTAACCTATTCTCGGGCGAACAAACAATGTGCGAGCGATTCGTTTTCGACAAGCTTAGCGATGAGCTTGCCAAGCATTCGAATTTCTACAGTGATAATTTTATGAAGAAAAAGTAAAATTAAATAAAATTAAAACACCGTGTATTTAATACACGGTGTTTTTTTATTAGAATAAGCCGGTAATCTTTCCGTCGGCATCAACATCGATGCGTTCAGCAGCCGGAGATTTGGGCAAGCCGGGCATTGTAAGAATATCGCCGGTAAGAACAACGATAAATCCTGCGCCTGCGGAAATCTTAACATTTTTAACGGTAACGGTAAAGTCTTCGGGTGCACCTAATTTGGTGGGGTCATCCGAGAAACTATACTGAGTTTTAGCAATACAAACGGGGCATTTATCAAATCCGAGAGCGGTTAACTGCTCGATTTGCTTTTTAGCTGCGGGAAGAACATTTATGCCGTTTCCGCCATAAACCTTTTTAACAACAGCCTCAATCTTATCCTCGATTGTACCGTCGAGCTCATAGGAGAAGGTGAAGTCGCCCTTTTCCTCTTCGCAAAGACGAACAACCTCACGAGCGAGGTCTTCGCCGCCCTTGCCGCCTTCAGCCCAAACATTCGAAAGAACGGTGTTAACGCCGATTTCTTTGCACTTTGCAATTATGAAGTCGATTTCCTTATCGGTATCGGTCGGGAAACGGTTAACTGCAACAACGCAAGGAAGCTTATAAACATTGCTGATGTTGGAAACATGACGCAAGAGGTTGGGTATTCCCTTTTCAAGTGCGGCAAGGTCTTCATCAGCGAGCTGATTCTTTGCAAGACCGCCATGCATCTTAAGAGCACGAACTGTTGCAACAACAACAACTGCATCGGGAGTGAGTCCTGCCATACGGCACTTAATGTCGAGAAATTTTTCAGCACCAAGGTCAGCACCGAAGCCTGCTTCAGTAATGGTATAGTCACCCATCTTAAGAGCAAGTTTGGTTGCCATAACCGAGTTACAGCCATGAGCAATGTTAGCGAAGGGACCGCCATGAACAAATGCGGGGGTGCCTTCAAGGGTTTGAACGAGGTTGGGTTTGAGAGCTTCCTTAAGCAAAACGGTCATAGCGCCTGCAGCCTTAAGTTGTCCGCAGGTTACGGGCTTATCATCATAGGTATAACCAACGATGATGCGAGAGAGACGCTCTTTCAAGTCGCTTATGGAATTGGAAAGGCAAAGAATAGCCATAATTTCGCTTGCAACGGTAATATCAAAGCCGTCCTCACGCGGAACACCGTTTGCCTTGCCGCCCATTCCGTCAACAACGAAGCGAAGCTGACGGTCGTTCATATCAACGCAACGCTTCCAGGTTATCTTGCGAACATCGATTCCAAGAGCGTTACCCTGCTGGATATGGTTATCAAGCATGGCAGCAAGAAGGTTGTTTGCAGCGCCGATAGCATGGAAGTCGCCGGTGAAGTGAAGGTTAATGTCCTCCATGGGAACAACCTGAGCATATCCGCCGCCTGCGGCACCGCCCTTAACGCCGAAAACGGGTCCTAAAGAGGGCTCACGAAGGGCAACGGTTACATCCTTGCCTATGCGGCGAAGACCATCAGCAAGACCGATGGTTGTTGTTGTTTTGCCCTCGCCTGCAGGAGTGGGAGTAATGGCGGTAACCAAAATGAGCTTACCATCCTTGCGGTCGGTTTCATTCAAAAGAGATAAATCAATCTTTGCCTTGTATTTACCATACTGCTCAATATATTTTTCATCAACATGAGCAGTTGCAGCGATTTCGCCAATGGGTTTCATTTGGCAGGACTGAGCAATTTCAATATCAGATAAGTATGCCATTTTCATTCTCCTTTAATAAATCGGGAATTTAGCGCAAAGTTCTTGAACCTCGCGGGAAACTCGTTCCTTATTACCCTCAAAATCTTCAATGATGTCAGCAATCCAATCAGCGATAAGCTTCATTTCAGGTTCTTTGAAGCCGCGGGTTGTTACAGCAGGGGTTCCGATACGAACACCGCTTGTTACAAACGGGCTTTGCGGGTCATTCGGGATGGTGTTCTTATTAGCGGTAATATGAACCTCATCGAGTCTATGCTCGAGTTCTTTACCGGTAATACCTGTATCAACGAGGTTTAAAAGCATTAGATGGTTATCGGTTCCATCAGAAACAATTTTAATTCCGCGCTGCTTGAGTCCCTCGCAAAGAACGGCTGCGTTCTTAACGATTTGTTCGCCATAAGCCTTAAAGTCATCACTTAATGCCTCGCCGAGAGCAACAGCCTTGGCTGCGATAATGTGCATCAAAGGACCACCCTGAGTTCCGGGGAAAACAGCCTTGTCGATTTGCTTTGCAAGTTCCTCACGGCAAAGAATCATACCGCCACGAGGACCGCGAAGGGTTTTATGGGTTGTTGTTGTTACAACATCGGCATAGGGCACGGGAGAAGGATGAACGCCTGCAGCGATAAGACCTGCAATATGAGCCATATCAACCATTAAATAGGCGCCAACTGCATCAGCAATCTCGCGGCAACGAGCGAAATCAATAACTCTGGAATATGCGCTTGCGCCAACAACGATAAGCTTGGGCTGGCATTCCTTAGCGATGCGCTCCATTTCATCATAATCAATCATCTCGGTTTCATCGTTAACGCCATAAGGAACGATGTTGAAATATTTACCCGAAATGTTAACGGGAGAACCATGGGACAAGTGACCTCCCTGCTGGAGGTTCATGCCCATTACGGTATCGCCCGGCTGAAGCAGCGCAAAGAAAACAGCGAGGTTTGCGTTTGCGCCACTATGGGGCTGAACATTGGCATGGTCAGCGCCGAAGAGCTCGCAAGCACGCTTGCGAGCGATTTCTTCAACAATGTCAACACACTGGCAACCGCCATAATATCGTTTGGAAGGATAGCCTTCGGCATATTTATTGGTTAAAACACCGCCCGCTGCAAGTAAAACAGCCTTGGAAACAATGTTTTCTGAAGCGATAAGTTCAATATTATGCTGCTGGCGCTCAAGTTCAAGGGCGCAGCCCTCGGCTACAGCGGCATCATAATTCTTGAGTTCTTCAAAGAAATTCATTAGCCAAATTCTCCTTTACTTAAAATAGCGAACTGCCGATTCGAACATACGAATATCGTAGTTACCGGGTACATTCTTATAAAGACCCGAGCCGATACGCTCACTGTGACCCATCTTACCGAATACTCTACCGTCGGGCGAAGTGATACCCTCGATAGCATACATCGAATCGTTGGGATTGAAATGAACATCGCTGGTAGCGTTGCCATCAAGGTCAACATACTGGGTTGCAATTTGACCGTTGGCGGCAAGCTGCTTTATAAGTTCTTCGCTTGCAAGGAATCTACCCTCACCATGCGAAATCGGAACATTATAGATATCGCCAACCTCGGTAAGTGCGAGCCAGGGCGACTTATTAGAAGCAACACGGGTGCGAACAATGCGCGACTGGTGGCGTGCAATAGTGTTAAATGTTAATGTGGGGCAGTTTTCATCGGTATCGATAATCTCACCGTAAGGTACAAGGCCAAGCTTAATGAGAGCCTGGAAACCGTTACAAATACCACACATAAGACCATCACGATTCTTAAGCAAATCATGAACGCCTTCCTTAACTGCGGCGTTGCGGAAGAATGCAGTTATGAACTTACCACTTCCGTCAGGCTCGTCGCCGCCCGAGAAGCCGCCGGGGATGAATACCATTTGGGCGGTCTTGAGTTCGTTTGCAAAGCGTTCAACGCTTGCTTGAATGCCCGAAGCCGAAAGGTTGTTGATAACAATAATTTCAGGCTCGGCACCTGCATCGCGCATTACCTTTGCACTGTCAAACTCACAGTTGGTTCCGGGGAATGCGGGAATAATAACCTTGGGTTTGGCAACCTTGATAGCAGGAGCATGGCGCTCGGTTGCCTTATATTCGAAGTTCTCCATGGGAGTCTTGCGGTCGGCAATGTTGCAGCTGTAAACGCTCTCGAGCTTGTTCTCATAGGCGTTCAAAACATTCTCAAGCGAAACGCTTTCAGCACCGAACGACATCTTGCCGTCATCGGTTACAACGCCGATATAATCAGCATCGATTTCCTCGGTTGCTTCGATAACGAATGCGCCATAGGAATAGCCGAATATACCATCAAGGTCGATGTTTTCAAACTTGAATCCAAGTCCGTTACCGAATGCCATCTTCATAACGGCCTCGCCGATACCGCCAAGTCCGGGAGTGTAAACCGAAACGGCTTTGCCCGAACGCATAAGAGCGGTTACCTTATTGAAGGTTTCAATAAGAGAATCGGTCTTGGGAAGGTTGTTATCATCAAACTCGGGGCGAACAACATAAACCTTGTTGCCTGCCTTTTTGAATTCGGGAGAAACGATATCCCCTACCTTCTCGGTTGTTACGGCGAAGGAAACGAGAGTCGGAGGAACATCGAGGTCCTCGAAGGAGCCGCTCATGGAGTCCTTACCGCCGATAGAACCGATTCCGAGTTCTTTTTGAGCCTTAAATGCGCCAAGGAGAGCTGCCAAGGGTTGACCCCAACGCTTGCCATCCTTGCCGGGATGCGGGAAATATTCTTGGAATGTTAAATAAACATCTTCGAATTTAGCGCCGGTTGCGATAAGCTTGCAAACCGATTCAACAACTGCTAAATATGCGCCATGATAGGGGCTTTGCTCGGTTAAGAAGGGATTATAACCCCAAGACATAAGCGAGCAATCATCGGTATGCTTCTTTTCAACCGAGATTTTTTGAACCATTGCCTGGATGGGGGTTAACTGATTCTTACCGCCGAATGGCATCAAAACAGTTCCTGCACCAATGGTCGAGTCAAAACGCTCGGAAAGTCCGCGCTTGGAGCAAATGTTAAGGTCGGTTGCCATCTTTTCAATGTTCTCGGCAAAAGAGCCTTCAACCTTTTGTTCCTTTAAAGCGGGAGCTGCGGGAGTTATAGCAATGTGCTTTTCAGCACCGTTGGAATTTAAGAATTCACGGCTGATATCAACAATCTTCTTGCCGTTCCAGTTCATAACGAGGCGAGCCTCTTCCTTTACAACAGCAACGGGGCAAGCGTTAAGATTTTCTTCAGCGGCGAGTTTTAGGAAGGCATCAACATTTTCCTTCTCAACAACTACAGCCATTCTTTCCTGCGATTCGCTGATTGCGAGCTCGGTTCCATCAAGACCTTCATACTTCTTGGGAACTGCGTTTAAGTCAATCTCAAGACCGTCAGCAAGCTCACCGATAGCAACCGAAACGCCGCCTGCACCAAAGTCGTTGCAGCGCTTAATCATACGGGTTGCAGTCTTGTTGCGGAAAAGGCGCTGGAGCTTGCGCTCTTCGGGAGCATTACCCTTTTGAACCTCGGCACCGCAGGTTTCAACCGACTGTGCGTTATGAGCCTTGGAAGAACCTGTTGCACCGCCGATACCGTCGCGACCTGTTGCGCCACCCAAAAGGATAACTATATCGCCCGGTGCGGGAACCTCACGGCGAACATTTTCAGCAGGAGCAGCAGCTATAACTGCGCCGATTTCCATACGCTTTGCGGCATAGCCAGGATGATAGATTTCATCAACAATGCCGGTTGCAAGACCGATTTGGTTACCATAGGAGGAATAACCTGCAGCAGCGGTTGTTACAATCTTGCGCTGCGGCAATTTGCCCTTAATGGTTTCGCTAACGGGCTTTAACGGGTCAGCTGCACCTGTAACGCGCATTGCACCATAAACATAAGAACGGCCCGAAAGCGGATCGCGAATTGCGCCACCGATACAGGTTGCGGCGCCACCAAAGGGTTCGATTTCGGTGGGATGGTTATGGGTTTCATTTTTGAAGAGCAAAAGCCAAGGCTCGGTAACACCATCAACATCAACATCGATTTTAACGGTGCAAGCATTGATTTCTTCGGATTCATCAAGCTTGTCGAGCTTGCCCTTGGTTTTCAAATATTTAACAGCAACGGTTGCAAGATCCATAAGGCAAATCGGCTTGGTGCGACCAAGCTCCTTGCGAACCGCAATATATTCATCATAGGCTGCCTGCAAAAGTTCATCCTCAAACTTAACCGAATCAATGGTTGTTAAGAATGTGGTGTGACGGCAGTGGTCAGACCAATAAGTATCGATCATGCGAATTTCGGTGATGGTCGGGTCGCGATGCTCGGATTTGAAGTAATCCTGACAAAATGCGATATCATCAGCATCCATAGCAAGACCATAATCACGAACAAAATCCTCAAGGCCCTTGCGGTCAAGCTCAATGAAACCGTCGAGAGTGCGAACGGTTGTGGGAACCTCATAGTTAACCTTTAAGGTTTCAGGCTTATCTAAGGTTGCCTCGCGAGCTTCAACGGGGTTGATAACATACTTTTTAATTTCAGCAATATCAGCATCGCTTAAATTTCCATAGAGCGCATAAACCTTTGCGGTACGGATTAAGGGACGCTCGCCCTGCGAGATGATTTGGATGCACTGCGCGGCGGAGTCAGCGCGCTGGTCAAACTGACCGGGCAAGAACTCAACTGCGAAGGTTATAGCATTACCTAAATCAGCCTCGGCAGAAGCAATATCGAGCTGGGGCTCGGAAAAAACAGTTTTAATTGCATAATCGAAGAGTTCTTCGGTTATGTTTTCAGCATCATAACGGTTGAGAATACGAATATCCTCAAGAGCTTCAATGCCGAGCAGGGTTTTCGCATCCGAGATAAGAGCTTTAGCCTCGTTTGCGAGTTCCTTTTTCTTTTCAACAAATACTCTATAAACCACTTTTATTCCTCCATAGTTGCCATTAGCGCTTTTTTGCCAATATCGTTACGATAATATGCATTTCCAAAATTGATTTGTTTAACAAGGTCATAAGCCGATTCAACAGCCTTTTCGAGGGTTTCGGCGGTTGCGGTTGCACCAAGGACTCTACCACCCGAAGTAAGCAGTTTGCCATCCTTTAATTCAGCACCAGCAACATAAACCTTGTTGGAAATCTCCTCGGGAATGGTTATCTCATATCCCTTTTCATATGCCTGCGGATAGCCGTTTGAAGCCATAATAACGCAGCAAGCATTTTCATTCTTCCACTTAACCTCGATATCGGCAAGGGTTTCATTTGTTACCGCCTGCATAACTGTCAGCAAATCACTGTCAAGAAGCGGCAAAACAACCTGAGTTTCGGGGTCGCCGAAACGGCAGTTGTATTCAATAACTTTGGGTCCGTTAGGAGTTAGCATTAGGCCGAAATAGAGGCAGCCCTTGAAGGGTCTTCCCTCGGCGTTCATAGCATTAACGGTAGGCAGGAAAATCTTTTCCATACATTCCGCAGCAATAGTTTCGGTGTAGTAGGGGTTGGGAGCAACAGTTCCCATGCCGCCGGTATTAAGTCCTGTATCGTTGTCCCCCGCTCTCTTATGGTCCATTGAAGAAACCATAGGAGCAACGGTTTTGCTATCAGTAAAGCAAAGGACTGAAACCTCAGGACCGGTCAAGAATTCTTCAATAACGATGCGGTCGCCGCTCTTGCCGAACTGCTTATCCTCCATGATGGAGCGAACGGCATCAACTGCCTCCTCGCGAGTCATAGCTATGATAACGCCCTTGCCGAGAGCAAGACCGTCAGCCTTAACAACGGTTGGAATGGGAGCAGTTTTTAAATATTCAATAGCCGCCTCGCAGTTATCGAAAACCTCGTATTCAGCGGTGGGAATGTTATATTTGCGCATAAGGTTCTTGGAAAAGACCTTACTTCCCTCAATAATCGCGGCGTTAGCGCGAGGACCGAAGCAGGGTATTCCCTTTTCCTCGAGCGCATCAACGCAACCGAGAACCAACGGGTCATCGGGCGCTACAACAGCATAGTCGATTTTATTTTCAAGCGCAAATTCAACTATTTTTTCTGTTTCCTTTGCGCCGATGTTAACACAAACCGCATCCGCAGCAATGCCGCCGTTTCCGGGCAGGGCAAAAATCTCGGTTACCGATTTGTTTTCTTTAATTTTCTTAACGATAGCGTGTTCTCTACCGCCACCGCCTACAACCAAAACCTTCATTGCTTTCTCCTTCGGGAAAATCATTAATGGTGGAATAAACGCATTCCTGTGAATGCCATTGCCATTCCATATTTATTGCAGCAATCGATTACAGCATCATCGCGAATCGAGCCGCCGGGTTCTGCGATATATTTAACGCCGCTCTTCTTTGCGCGCTCGATATTATCGCTGAACGGGAAGAATGCATCACTTCCAAGGGCAACTCCATCAATAGATGCAAGATATGCTTTTGCTTCTTCATCGGTGAGGGGTTCGGGTCTTTCGGTGAAATAACGCTGCCAAACACCATCAGCGCAAACATCTTCTTCGTTTTTATTGATATAACCGTCAATAACATTGTCGCGGTCGGGTCTGCCGATGTCGGACTTGAAGGGCAAGGAAAGAACCTTATCGTGCTGACGCAAGAACCAAGTGTCGGCCTTGGTGCCTGCAAGGCGGGTGCAGTGGATTCTCGACTGCTGACCTGCGCCAACGCCGATAGCCTGTCCGTCAACTGCATAGCAAACCGAGTTGGACTGGGTGTATTTCAAGGTGATGAGCGCAACGATAAGGTCGCGAATTGCGCTCTCGGGAAGCTCCTTATTATCGGTTACGATATTGGAAAGAAGCTCGCGGTTAATTTCAAAGTTGTTTCTTCCCTGCTCGAAGGTGATGCCATAAACCTGCTTATGCTCAATAGCATCGGGAACATAGTTCTCATCGATTTCAACGATGTTATAATTTCCGCCGCGCTTGGATTTTAAAATCTCAAGAGCTTCGGGCTCATAGCCGGGAGCGATGATGCCATCGGATACCTCGCGCTTGATAAGAAGTGCGGTTGTAACATCGCAAACATCCGAAAGAGCAACCCAGTCGCCGAAGGAGCACATTCTATCGGTGCCGCGGGCGCGGGCATATGCGCAAGCGAGGGGCGAATCATCAAGACCTTCGATATCATCAACAAAGCAAGCCTTCTTAAGCTTATCGGAAAGCGGAATGCCAACTGCTGCTGATGTCGGGCTTACATGCTTAAAAGAGGTTACAGCGGGAAGGCCTAAAGCAACCTTAAGTTCCTTAACGAGCTGCCAAGAATTGAAAGCATCGAGGAAATTGATATAGCCGGGCTTACCGCTTAAAATTTTAATGGGAAGATCGCTTCCATCATGCATGAAAATTTTAGAGGGCTTTTGGTTGGGGTTGCAACCATACTTAAGTTCGATATCCTTCATTTTTCTTGCTCCTTAAACATTTTTATTAACTATTCTGGAATCATATTTTCCAGTTTCTAAATCTATGTATCTAACGAAGAGAGAAACCTTGTTATCCTCGTTTAAATTCTTCCAAATGAGGTCGGTTAAGGTGTCGATATCAACATCGGGAAGAGTTAAGGTTTTGGGCTCGCCCTCGAAGCTCGGGAGCGGGTTGCCATCGCATTTATAGGTGTGGATAAACTTTGCCTTACCTGCCAAGGGGTTGGAATATGCAAAGGTGTATCTCTGGCAGGAAGAACCATCGCCGTCGGCCGATTTTAAAATCGACATAGCATAGTTCATATCGCCGTTCTCGAGGCGGATGATGCCCGAAATTCGAGGAGTGAAGTTAGGCATATCATCCTCAAATTCGCGGGTGCGAAGAGCCTGCTCAAATGTCATTTGTCTATCCATCAGCTCATAGATAGTATCGGTTTGGTCGCCGTTGGTAACGATGGTCTTGTTGCCAAGAACTCTAACGGGAGCATAAATGATGAGGTGGGGGTCAACCATCTTGGACTCATCAAAAGCTTGAGTTCTGATGCCCTCGCCGTCCTCAACGAATACGCGGTTACGGCTGTTTTCGCTGCGTCCCATAATGAAATATGCAGTTATAGCCTTTTTACCGTCAGCACTTTTACCGATGATAATACCTCTACCGTGGTATGCTAAAGAATTAAGTTCATTTTCAATAGTTTTGATTTCCATCTATAAGCCCTCCTATTGTTTAATATGGGTTTTTCCGTTTTCTACAACGATTTTTTCATCACACAAAAGAGCAACTGCTGCGGGAAGAATCTTCCATTCCGCCTGCTCCATTATGCGGCGTTGGAGCGTTTCAGGTGTGTCATCATCCAAAACCTCAACCGCTTTTTGAAGAATGATAGGACCGGCATCGCACTCGGCGGTTACGAAATGCACAGTTGCTCCCGAAACCTTAACGCCCTTTTTAAGAGCCTCTTCATGCACACGAAGACCATAATAGCCCTTGCCGCAAAAAGAAGGAATAAGCGCGGGATGAACATTAACCATCTTGTTGGGGAAAGCATCGCAAACAGCATCGCCAAGAATGGTCATAAAGCCTGCATAAACGATTATATCGGCCTTTTCCTCAAGAAGCATAGCGAGCATATCCTCGCTATATTTATTAACATCATCATAATCTTTTCTTATGAGAGTTCGGGTTTTAATTCCGTTATCACGAGCGCGGACAAGCGCATAAGCATCAGCCTTGGAAGCGATAACACAGGTTATCTTTCCGCACCCAAGCTCTCCCCTATGCTCGGCATCAATAAGAGCCTGCAAATTGGTTCCGCCGCCGGAAGCGAGAACGACTATATTCTTCTTATTCAATGATAACGCCCTCGTCACTTTCTATAACAGAGCCGATAACATAAGCATCCTCGCCGTTTGCCTTTAAAACTTCGATAGCCTTGTCGGCATCTTCAGCGGCAACAACGATGCTCATACCAACACCCATATTATATGTATTGAACATATCGCGTTCGGAGATTCCGCCAACCTTCTGAATAAGGTCGAAAATCGGCAAAATTCTTAATGCGGATTTATCAACCTTAACCGAATAGCCCTTCGGGAGGCTTCTCGGGATGTTTTCATAGAATCCGCCGCCGGTTATATGAGAAATTGCATGAACGCTAACCTGCTCTAAAAGTGCAAGAACGGGTTTAACATAAATTCTTGTGGGAGTAAGGAGTGCCTCGCCCAAGGTCTTGCCGCCGAGTTCATCCTTATAAGCGGTAAGGTCGCAGTTTTCGATATCGAAAACCTTGCGAACGAGCGAGAAGCCGTTGGAATGAACACCGGTCGAAGGAAGGGCGATAACAACATCGCCCGCCTTAACGGTTTTATTATCAAGAATCTTCTTCTTATCAACGATACCAACAGCGAAGCCTGCAAGGTCATAATCCTCAACAGGCATCATGCCGGGATGTTCAGCGGTTTCGCCGCCGATTAAAGCAGCGCCGGACTGAACGCAGCCCTCGCAAACGCCGCTAACGATAGCTGCTATCTTCTCGGGAATATTCTTGCCGCAGGCAATATAATCGAGGAAGAAAAGCGGTCTTGCGCCGCAGCAAATAATATCGTTAACGCACATAGCAACAGCATCGATACCGATAGTATCATGCTTATCCATTAAGATAGCGAGCTTAACTTTGGTGCCGCAACCATCGGTTCCGCTAACGAGAACAGGCTCTTCAATTCCTGCCATCGGAAGACCAAAGCAGCCGCCAAAGCCGCCAACATCATCAAGACAACCCTCGTTGCGGGTTCTTGCAATGTGTTTTTTCATAAGTTCAACAGCCTTGTAGCCTGCAGTTATATCAACGCCTGCTGCTGCATAGGCTTCGGATTTGGAGTTAGTATGCATAAATATTATTCCTTTCCGTTCCAGCAATAGGTGCACAAGTTTTCTTCATCAATTCCTATTGCCTCGATAATGCCCTTAAGGGACTGAAATTCAAGAGAAGCAAAATTAAGCTTTTCGCAAATGCTTGCGCGAAGGTTTCTACCGCGCTCGGTTGTTCCGTCGCTATATTCCTCAATATGGTTCATACCCTCTTCCCCTTCAAGCTCCATAATTGTTCGGCGAGCGATTAAATCCATATCACTCGTTGAGCGGGAGAAATTAAGGTATTTACAGCCATACATAATCGGAGGACAAGCGGAACGCATATGAACCGATTTTGCGCCGTTAGAATAAAGAAAATCAACGGTTTCTTTAAGCTGAGTGCCACGAACGATAGAATCATCAACGAACAAAAGGTTTTTGTCCTTGATAAGTCCGTGAACGGGGATTTGTTTCATCTTGGCGATGCGCTGGCGCTCGCTTTGCTTGGTCGGCATAAAGCTGCGCGCCCAAGTGGGTGTGTATTTTATAAAAGCGCGGGAAAAAGGTATTCCGCTTTGACCTGCATAACCGATTGCATGGGGAGTTCCCGAATCGGGCACACCACCGACATAATCAATCGAATCAAGTCTTCCCGCATCCTTATCGGCATTAGCCATAATTTGACCGTTGCGATAACGCATAAGCTCAACATTAACGCCTTCATAGGTTGCAGTCGGGAATCCGTAGTAGCTCCAAAGGAAGGCGCACATACGCATCTTTTTGCGCGGAGGCAGCAACTGGGTTAGGCTATCGGCGGTTATCTCAACAACCTCACCGGGTCCCAATTCCTTTTCATCCTCATAATCAAGTTTTGCATAAGCATAATCTTCAAATGCTACCGCATAACCATTTTCATTTTTGCCGATGCGAACAGGAATTCTACCCAACAAATCACGAGCGGCAATCAGTTTGCCCTCATTGGTCAAAATGAGGATGTTAGCTGTTCCGTCGATTTGCTCCTGCGCGAATCTAATGCCTTCGGCAAAGGTCTTTTTTTGGCTGATAAGAGCCGCTATAAGCTCGGTTGCATTAACTGCGCCGCCGGTCATTCCGCAAAAATGGCCGTTATTATCTTTGAAATAGCGCTCTATCAGTTCATCGGAATTGTTGATAACACCAATAGTGCAAATTGCAAAAGAGCCGAGCGTTGAAGATATAATTAAGGGTTGCGGATAGAAATCGCTAATGCAGCCGATTGCCGCATTCCCCTTCATTTCATCAAAAATATCATCGAACTTGGTTCTGAAAAGCGAGTTTTGAATGTTATGAATCTCGCGCTGAAGTCCGATTTCGGAATCATACGCCGCAACGCCTGCACGGCGGGTTCCGAGGTGCGAGTGATAGTCGGTTCCGAAGAAAACATCGGAAATCGCATCAGTTTTACAAACTGCGCCGAAAAAACCTCCCATTAAGATAAACCTCCGTAAATGTTAACTAATAATTAAGCCTTGAATTCGGCGCAAATGCGAGCGTCCTTTTCGAGGACAGCCTTTGCATCGGCGGCGCGTTTAGCATCTAACTTCGCTGCTAATTCTTCATCACCGAGCGCTAAAATTTGAGCAGCAAGCAAAGCAGCGTTACCACCGCCGTTAATAGCAACGGTGGCAACGGGAATGCCTGTGGGCATTTGAACGGTTGAAAGCAGGGCATCCATACCGTCAAGATTGGAAGATTTACAAGGAATGCCGATAACGGGCAAGGTTGTGTTTGCTGCAATGGCACCCGCTAAATGCGCTGCCATTCCTGCCGCCGCGATAATAACGCCAAATCCGTTTTTCTTTGCGTTAACGGTGAAATCGCGAGCCTCAACCGGAGTTCTATGGGCCGAATAAACATGAACCTCATAATGGATTCCGAGGCTATCGAGCATATCGGTAGCTTTTTTGATGATGGGTAAATCGCTATCGCTACCCATTACAATTCCGACTTTTTTCATTGTAAAATCCTCCATACTTACTTGCTGTTAATCTAAAAATAATTATTTAATGGTTGTGTTGCTTTCTTTTTGAATAACATCGTGTGCGCCACCCTCAACAATGCTAGTTGCGGAAACAAGGGTGAGTTTTGCCTTATCCTGAAGTTCAGGAATGGTTAAAGCGCCACAGTTGCACATGGTTGAACGAACCTTGCTGAGCGAGATAGCAACATTGTCCTTGAGGCTTCCTGCATAAGGAACATAGGAATCAACGCCTTCTTCGAAGGAAAGCTTCTTATCGCCGCCAAGGTCATAGCGCTGCCAGTTACGAGCGCGAGCCGAGCCCTCGCCCCAATACTCTTTATAATAGGTGCCGCCGATGCTAACCTTGTTGGTCGGGCTTTCATCGAAACGAGCAAAATAACGACCGAGCATTACGAAATCAGCGCCCATAGCAAGAGCTAATGTTATATGATGGTCATAAACGATACCGCCATCGGAGCAAACAGGAACATAAATGCCGGTTTCCTCAAAGTAACGGTCACGCTCTTTGCAAACCTCAATCAAGGCAGTTGCCTGACCGCGGCCGATACCCTTGGTTTCGCGGGTTATACAAATAGAACCGCCGCCGATACCAACCTTAATAAAGTCGGCGCCGCAATCAGCCAAGAAACGGAAGCCTTCAGCATCAACAACATTACCTGCGCCTACCTTAACCGAATCGCCATAGTGCTCACGAATCCATTCGATGGTTAGCTTTTGCCATTCGGAGAAGCCTTCGGAAGAGTCGATACAAAGAACATCAGCACCTGCCTCAACGAGTGCGGGAACGCGCTCAGCATAGTCGCGGGTGTTGATACCAGCACCCACAACATAACGCTTGGAGGGATCAAGCAGTTCGTTGGGATTTTGCTTGTGCATATCATAGTCCTTGCGGAAAACAAAGTAGCAAAGCTTTTGGTCATCGCTGATGATGGGAAGCGAGTTAAGCTTGTTATCCCAAATAATATCGTTAGCCTCTTTGAGGGTTGTTCCCTCTTTTGCCCAAACAAGCTTATCAAAGGGAGTCATAAACTCGCTAACCTTGAGGTCGGGCGACATACGGCTTACGCGATAATCTCTACCTGTTACAATACCAAGGAGTTTGCCGTCGGCAGTTCCGTCCTCGGTGATTGCGATGGTCGAATGACCCTTCTCGCGGCTGAGAGCAATAACATCAGCAAGAGTTGCATCGGGCGAAAGATTGGAATCGCTCTTAACAAAGCCTGCCTTATAGCCCTTTGCGCGCTTTACCATAGCGGCCTCATCCTCAACCGACTGAGAACCATAGATGAAGGAAACGCCGCCTTCGATTGCCAGGGCAACAGCTAAACGGTCGCCCGATACCGACTGCATAATGGCCGAAACCATAGGAATGTTCATTGTGATTGCGGATTCTTCGCCCTTCTTAAACTTAACGAGCGGGGTTTTGAGCGAAACATTTGCGGGAACGCATTCGCTTGAAGAATAACCCGGAATAAGAAGATATTCATTAAAAGTGTGTGAAGGTTCGTTAATAAAAATTGCCATGATTTTTTCTCCTCTTTCTTAATTCGCTTTGGTTTCGCAATAAATACAGCGATAAATTTTATTTTCTTTATCGGTCAGCTTGAAGATATGGTCTATCTCCTGCTCGACCGAGGTTATACAACGCGGGTTTTTGCAATAAACAACATTTTTAAGTGTTTCAGGCAAGCAACAGGTTATCTTTTCAACGATGTCGCCATTCTTAATAATGTTGATTGTTGCAGCCGGGTCAACATATCCGATAACATCAAAATCAACCGGAACATCTCCATCGATTTTAATAATATCCTTTTTGCCCATTTTTTTGCTGGGAACATTCTTGATTATGGCTATCGGGCATTCGAATTTTCCAAGTTCCAGCAACTTAAAAATCTTCATTGCCTTGCCGGCTTCAATATGATCGATAACAATACCGTTAAGAATCGAATCTACCTTCATATGCTCGCCTCCTCAAGAAGTTTTAAGATAAGCGCCATTCTCATATATTTTCCGTTAAGCACCTGCTTGAAATAGCAAGCACGCGGGTCGTTATCAACCGCTACGCTGATTTCGTTAACACGCGGCAGCGGATGCATAACCGAAAGGTCACTCTTTGCAGAGGCGAGCTTTTCGGTGTCGAGAATGTAGCTATCTTTAAGGCGGAGGTAGTCCTCCTCGTTAAAGAAGCGTTCGCGCTGAACTCTTGTCATATACAGGATATCGAGCGAGGGCATTGCTGCCTCAAGGCTCTCGGTTTCCACATAGGGTATGCCGTTTTTATCCAAAATATCCTTTTTAACATAGCTCGGAAGCTTTAGTTCCTTCGGAGAAATTAAAACCACATTAATTCCGCTGTAACGCGACATCGCGTTTATTAGCGAATGAACGGTTCTTCCAAATTTAAGGTCTCCGCAGAAGCCTATCGTTAGATTGTTAAATCTTCCCTTCTCGCGATGAATTGTCAACAAATCGGCGAGGGTTTGGGTTGGGTGATTATGTCCGCCATCGCCTGCATTGATAACAGGAATGGTTGCATTAAGCGACGCAACATAGGGCGCGCCCTCTTTAGGATGGCGCATCGCGATAATATCAGCATAGCAACTGATGGTTTTAGCAGTATCTGCAACGCTTTCGCCCTTTGCGGCTGAAGAACTGTTTGATTCCGAGAAACCGATAACATTTCCGCCAAGCTCATACATAGCAGCCTCAAAACTCAAACGGGTTCGGGTTGAGGGCTCGAAAAACAGGGTGGCAAGTTTTTTGCCCTTGCATTTCTCGCTATATTTTTGCGGATTATCAATAATATCGCAAGCCGTTGCGATAAGTTCCTCGATTTCCGAAACCGACAAATCCAATATGTCGATTAGACTTCTCATAGAAATCGCTTCCTTTCTCAAAATTTGGGAAAAGTTTATGCCTTTGCTCCGTTAACCTCAAGATACTTCTTAATGCGGTCAACATTTTCGCGGTTGGTTTCATCCTCTTCGAGGTATTCAATAATGTCATAAACATCAACAACCGAATATACAGGGAATCCGAACTCTTCGCCAACCTCAGCCATAGCCGATTTTTCGGTTTGACCCTTTTCCTTGCGGTCAACCATAACAAAGGTTGCGGCAACCTTGGTGCCCTCAAGGCTCGAAAGAATTGCCATGCTCTCGCGAATAGCGGTACCTGCGGTTATAACATCTTCAACGATAACGATTTCTTCGCCGGCTACAGGCTTTTGACCAACGAATACTCCGCCTTCGCCATGGTCCTTTTCTTCCTTACGGTTGAAGAAGAAAGGAACATCAAGGCCTTCCTTGGAAAGAGCAACCGCAACCGAAACAGCAATCGGAATGCCCTTGTATGCAGGACCGTAAAGAACGGTTTTCTTGTTGCCAACCTTTTCGAAATATGCCTTGGCATAAAATTCGCCGAGTTTCGAAATTTGGTCGCCTGTTTTAATATCGCCTGCATTTATAAAATAAGGAATTTTTCTACCGCTCTTAGCAGTGAAATCGCCAAACTTTAAAACGCCTGCGCTCTCTAAAAATTGAATAAATTCTCTTTTGTAGCTTTCCATATTAGTGTCCTCACTTATTAGTCAACAAATTCGCTGATGCAACGCTCATAAGCGGCAACCGGGTCTTCAGCGGCGGTAATCGGTCTGCCAACTACGATATAATCGGAGCCGATCTTTTTAGCCTCGGCAGGAGTCATAACGCGCTTTTGGTCGCCAATATCGCCATCGGCAAAACGAACACCGGGAGTTACGGTTAAGAATTCGTTGCCGCAAATATCATGAACCTTGCCTGCCTCGAGCGGAGAGCAAACAACGCCATCGAGTCCTGCGCGCTTGGCGCAAGAAGCATAATGCATAACAACCTTGTCGATGGGTTCTTTAATAAGCAGGTCATTTTCCATGCTTTCCTGGTCGGTAGATGTAAGCTGGGTTACAGCGATGAGAAGCGGTCTTGTTCCGTCGGGTCTTGTCAGACCTTCGATAGCAGCCTCCATCATACGAACTGTTCCGCCCGCATGAAGGTTGCAAAGGTCAACATCCAAATTGGAAAGAACGCTCATAGCCTTCTTAACAGTATTGGGAATATCGTGAAGCTTTAGGTCGAGGAATATTTTATGTCCCCTATTTTTAATTTCACGAACAATCGAAGGACCTTCGGCATAGAAAAGCTCCATACCAATTTTTACGAACGGTTTTCTACCTGTGAACTTATCGAGGAACTCAAAGGTTTTTTCAGCACTCGAAAAATCGCAGGCAATAATAACATCCTTACCCATTTACTTACACTCCTTAATTATATCTTTCAAATTTTCAATGCCATATTTCTTCATAGCTGCCGGCAGGTCTTCTATAATGTTGCGGCAGGCATAGGGCTCAACCAGGTTAGCGGCACCAACCTCAACGGCGGTAGCACCCGCTAACATAAGTTCGATTACATCCTCGGCTGTGCTTACGCCGCCCATTCCTATAACGGGAATATTAACAGCGTGAGCCACCTGATATACCATTCTAACCGCTACGGGGAAAATCGCAGGACCCGAGAAGCCGCCCATCTTGTTTGCTATGATAGGTTTACGGGTTTTAAGGTCGATTCGCATACCCAAAAGGGTGTTTATAAGGCTGATACCGTCAGCCCCCGCCTCTTCGCAAGCCTTAGCGATTGCAACTATATCGGTTACATTGGGCGATAATTTAATGATAACGGGTTTAGTGGTAACTGCTTTTACAGCGCGGGTTACCTCAGCTGCCGCTTCAGGGCTGGTTCCGAAACTCATTCCGCCGCCATGAACATTAGGACAGCTGACATTTACCTCAAGCCAACCTACCTCGGGGCAGGCATCAAGCTTTTGGCAGGTGTAGGCATAGTCCTCAATCGAGAAACCGCTGACATTTGCCATAACCTTTTTATGGAACACCTTTGCCATCTTGGGCAATTCTTCATTTATAACCTTTTCAACGCCGGGATTTTGAAGTCCAACGGCGTTTATCATTCCTGCGGTGCATTCAGCAATACGCGAGGTGGGGTTGCCGAAGCGGGGGTCCTTGGTGGTTCCCTTGAAGGAGAATGTGCCGAGCATATTAATATCATATAAATCGGCGAACTCATAACCATAGCCAAATGTTCCGCTGGCAGGAATAATGGGGTTATCTAATTCGATACCGCAAAGGTTAACTTTTAAGCTTCCCACAATATTTCCTCCTTTTCGAGCACGGGGCCATCCTTGCATATACGCTTATATCCGGTTACAGTCTTGCAGGAGCAGCCCATGCAGGCGCCAAAGCCGCAACCCATTCTTTCTTCAAAGCTGAACTGACCCGAAGTGTTAATCGATTTATAAAGTGCTTTTAACATAGGTTCGGGTCCGCAAGTGAATACATAAGAATAATCGATTTCAGGAAGCGCATTGGTCACAAAACCTTTGATGCCCATAGAGCCATCAACCGTTGTAACATAAACCTTTGCGCCCAAAGCCTCGAACTCATCCTTATAGAACACTTCGCTTTGGGTGTTAAAGCCTAATATTACCGAAACCTCTTTTCCCTCGCTTATAAGCTCTTTTGCAAGCATATAAAGCGGAGGAACTCCAACGCCACCGCCAACAAGCAGGGGTTTGTTGCCCGAAACGGCGGTATTATATCCGTTGCCAAGGCCGGTTAGAACATCGAGCGTGCCTTCCTGCATCTTGCTCATTTGCTCGGTTCCCTTGCCTACCACCTTATAAATGATGGTAACGGTTTCGGCATCACGGTCGCACACCGAAATGGGACGGCGGAGATATAACCCGTCGAGTTTGATATTAATAAACTGACCGGGAGCGGTGATTTCGGAAACATCGCCACGCAGTTTCATAAGATAAACATTATCGGTTAGCGGGCGGTTTGTTTCGATTGTAAATAGGCTTTGTTTCATTATGAGCTCCTTTTAAGCATCTATAGTGGAGATAGTGAGGGTTGTTTCCTCTAAAACATCGAGAAGAACCTTTACTGTGTCGAGTGCAGTAAAGATGTTAACATTGTTTTCGGTTGCACACTGACGAATGGTTAAACCATCGCTTATCTGACCAACCGAGCCGATGTCACGGGTGTTGATAATATAGGCAATATGACCCTGACGGATAGCCTCGGGAACCTCATCGCTACCATCGCTTATCTTTTTGAGCATATGGGTGCGGATTCCGTTTTCCTTTAAGAATTTGGCAGTTCCCTCGGTTGCCTGAATATTGAAGCCGAGGTTATAGAAGCGGCGAATAAGCGGGAGCGCCTCTTCCTTATCCTTGTCGGCGATTGTTGCAAAAACAGTTCCGTAGTTCTGAAGATGCATTCCCGAAGCCTGAAGCGCCTTATAAAGAGCACGGTTAAGCTTGTTATCATAACCGATGGCTTCACCTGTTGACTTCATTTCGGGAGAGAGATAAGAATCGAGTCCGCGAATCTTATTGAAGGAGAAAACAGGAACCTTAACATACCAGCGCTGTTTCTCATCGGGATATATTGTGAATATTCCCTGCTCCTTTAAGCTCTTGCCGAGAATAACCTCGGTTGCGATATCAGCAAGCGAATAGCCTGTTGCTTTAGAAAGGAACGGAACGGTTCTCGAAGAACGGGGGTTAACCTCGATGATGAAAACATTATCATTTTCATCAACGATGAACTGAATATTGTAAAGACCGATGATGCCGATGCCGAGACCTAACTTCTTGGCATACTGCAAAATAGTTCCCTTAACCTTATCGGAGATGCTGAAGGTCGGATAAACGCTTATCGAGTCACCGCTGTGGATACCGGTTCTCTCAACGAGTTCCATAATACCGGGAACGAATACATCCTTGCCATCGCAAATTGCATCGACCTCAACCTCTTTACCCTGAATGTATTTATCAACGAGAACGGGCTTGTCCTCATCGATTTCAACGGCGGTTTTGAGGTATTGACGGAGCTGCTCCTCATTAGCAACGATTTGCATTGCGCGGCCGCCCAAAACAAAGCTGGGACGAACGAGCACGGGATAGCCGATAGCGGCTGCGGCAGCAACGCCATCTTCAATATTGGTTACGGCCTTACCCTGCGGCTGAGGAATTTGAAGCTCCTCAAGAACCTTCTCAAAGCTATCGCGGTTTTCGGCGCGCTCAATAGCAGCGCAATCGGTTCCGATAATTTGAACGCCGCGCTCCATAAGAGGTTCGGCAAGGTTGATAGCGGTTTGACCGCCAAGCGAGGCGATAACGCCATCGGGATTTTCAAACTCGATGATATTCATAACATCCTCGGGAGTGAGGGGTTCGAAATAGAGTTTGTCGGCGGTTGTATAGTCGGTTGAAACGGTTTCGGGGTTATTATTGATGATAATAGCCTCGTAGCCCGAGTTTTTAATGGTTGTTACAGCGTGAACCGTTGAATAGTCGAACTCAACGCCCTGACCGATACGGATAGGACCTGCGCCCAAAACAACGGACTTTTTCTTATCGCTCAAAACGGATGTGTTTTCACCGGTGTAGGAAGAATAGAAGTAAGGAATGTATGCTCCGGTGTGGCAGGTGTCAACCATGCGATAAACGGGGAACAAATTATTCTTCTTGCGAAGAGCATAAACATCGATTTCGCGAGTGTTCCAAAGTTTTGCAATGAACTGGTCGCCAAAGCCCATCTTCTTTGCCTCGAGCAATACCTCAACATTGTTCGGGTTGGCAGCAAGCTTGGTCTCCATCTCGGTTATTTTCTTGAAGGACTCAAGGAAATAAGGAGTGATTTTTGTTACCTCGTGAATCTTCTCGATGGAAACGCCGCGGCGGAGAAGCTCGGTAACGCCAAAGATATTATCCGAACGGAATTCGGAGATATATTCGAAGATTTCTTCGTTTTGCATATCATCGAACATTCCAAGATGGAAATGGCAAACGCCGGTTTCCAAGGAACGAACCGATTTTAAAAGACACTCTTCAAGGTTCGAGCCAATACCCATAACCTCGCCTGTTGCCTTCATCTGGGTTCCGAGGAGGTTGGGAACGGTTGTAAACTTATCGAACGGGAAGCGCGGAAGCTTGGCAACAACATAATCGAGTTGCGGCTCAAACGCTGCGTTGGTGTTGGCGATGGAGATTTCCTCAAGCGACATACCAACCGCAATCTTGGCGGTTACGCGGGCAATCGGATATCCGCTGGCCTTGGAGGCAAGCGCCGAAGAACGCGAAACGCGGGGGTTAACCTCAATGAGGAAATATTCGCTGGTTTCGGGGTTTAAAGCGAACTGAACATTACAGCCGCCCTCAATCTTAAGCTCTTTGATAAGCTTGATTGCGCTATCGTTGAGCATCTTAAGGTCATGGTCATTAAGGGTTAAGATAGGAGCAACAACGATGGAGTCGCCCGTGTGGATACCAACGGGGTCGATATTTTCCATGCCGCAAATTGTTATAGCATGGTCGTTAGAGTCGCGCATAACCTCAAACTCGATTTCCTTATAGCCCTTAACGGATTTCTCAATAAGAACCTGATGCACGGGAGAAAGTTTGAAAGCGTTGATACCGATTTCAACAAGCTCTTTTTCGTTATTGGCAAAGCCGCCGCCTGTTCCGCCAAGAGTGAATGCAGGGCGAAGAACAACGGGATAGCCGATTCTCTCGGCTGCAACCTTTGCTTCATCGAGGCTATAGGTAATTTCAGAAGGAATAACGGGCTCGCCTATCGATTCGCAAAGCTCCTTGAAAAGCCCACGGTCCTGAGCGCGCACAATACTTTCGCTGCTGGTTCCGAGCAGTTCAACACCGCACTCCTTTAAAACGCCCTTCTTCTCGAGCTGCATTGCAAGGTTAAGACCTGTTTGACCGCCAATGCCGGGAACGATAGCATCAGGACGCTCATAACGAAGAATCTTGGCGATATATTCCAAGGTAAGCGGTTCCATATAGACCTTGTCGGCAATAGTGGTATCGGTCATAATGGTTGCGGGGTTGGAGTTAACTAAAACAACCTCGTAGCCTTCTTCTTTAAGTGCGAGACATGCCTGGGTGCCCGCATAGTCAAACTCGGCAGCCTGACCGATAACAATCGGGCCCGAGCCAATGATTAAAACCTTTTTAATGTCTGTTCTTTTTGCCATACATATTGCCTCCTAAATTTGTTCTTCAAGATATATCGGTTTACCATCGCACACCGTTAGGCAGCATTCGCCGCAAAGGCGCTCGCCTTCAAACGGCGTTGCCCTGCCAAGCGATAAAAACTTGGTTGGGTCAACGATGAATTCTTTTTCTAAATCAAAAACCGCGAAATCGTTATTCAGTGGTATGCCGAATCTTCGGCGCGGATTTATTGACATAAGCTCGATTAGTTTTTCGAGCGATATAACATTTTGTTTAACCAGCTTGGTATAGAGCACCGCGAAGGCGGTTTCCAAACCGACTATACCGAAAGCGCTGCCCGCTAGGCCTTTGCTCTTTTCCTCGGCGGAATGAGGCGCATGGTCGGTTGCTATCATATCGATTGTTCCATCAATTAAACCTTCGATTAACGCTTCTCGGTCGGCGCTTGCTCGCAAGGGCGGATTCATTTTGAATTTTCCATCCTCTTGCAGGAAGCTATCATCCATAACGAGATAGTGAGGCGCGGTTTCGCAGGTGATGTTAACGCCTTCGGCTTTTGCCTTTCGAATCAGCTCAACGCTTTCTTTGGTTGAGATATGGCAAACATGATAGGCAGCACCGGTTTCTTTCAGCAGCTCTATATCGCGGGCGATGGGACCCCATTCGCTCTCGCTGCATATGCCCTTGTGTCCGTGAGCCGCGGCATATTCGCCATCGTGAATATAGCCACCGTGCAAAAGCGAGTTATCCTCGCAGTGGGCAACGATTATTTTGCCGAGCGACTTTGCTTTCAGCATCGCCTGACGCATAAGTTCTCTATCCTGAACTCCCCTGCCGTCATCCGAGAAGGCAATCGCCTCGGTCATCCCCTCCATATCGGAGAGGGTCTCGCCCATTTGGCGAACGGTTATTGAACCGTAGGGGTAGATATTGATTTTGGCATTCGCCTTGATTATATCGGTTTGGGCTTTCAGGTTTTCCTTCGAATCAGGAACGGGATTTAGGTTCGGCATTGTGCAAACTGCCGTGTATCCCCCGCGGGCCGCAGCGGCGCTTCCCGAGGAAATGGTCTCTTTATAAGAAAAACCCGGCTCACGAAAATGCACATGCACATCGCAAAAACCGGGAAAAATACAATATTGGGGGCAGTTATAGCGGGAGAGACCGGAAATGGCGGAAAAACACGCAATAACACCTTCAGAAAACTGAGGTGTGAGGTTTGATGCTATGATTTGTGCTTTAATTTCCGACATCTTGTTACCTCCTAAAACCGCAATAAAATTCCTTTATATATAATTTAATATATATTAACATGACGCGCGTTATTTGTCAAACATTAAAAACGACTAAATACTACTTTTATCAGCGCATTTTTATATGCATTTTTATCAAAGTGCCGCGGAATCGTCCACCGCTCAAAAACAAATGCAAAAAAGAGCCGATTAAACATCGGCTCTTTTAAAATTAATCGGTTAAATTGTCGAAATAGCCCTGAACGAGAACGATGGGGGTTCCCTTGTCGCCCGAGCCGCTGGTAAGGTCGCAAAGCGAGCCGATAAGGTCGGTAAGACGGCGGGGGGTTGTTCCCTGAGAAGCCATGCTGCCAACAAGGTTGCCATCCTTCTCGCGGATAGCGGATTCGATAGCTTTTTTGAGCTCCTCGCCCTTTAAATCAGCATAATCGTTATCGGCAAGATACTTAAGCTTGAGCTCGTTGGGAGTTCCTTCGAGACCCTTGGTGTAGGCAGGAGAAACGATCGGGTCAGCAAGCTCCCAAATCTTTCCAACGGGATCCTTGAATGCACCGTCGCCATATACCATAACCTCGATATTTTTGCCGGTGCGAGCCAAGAACTGCTGCTGCATATCGTTAACAAGGTCGAAGCATTCCTGCGGGAAAAGCTTAACCTTATCTTCGGTTGATTTATTGGAGCCCAAAAGACCATACTGAGCGTTGAAACCGCTGCCGTTAACGGGAGCGTTCAAAATCTCATCAAGGCCAACAACACGCTTTGCGCCTGCTGCGCGGAGGATGCGCTTGGTGCGTGCGCGGCTGTGGATATCGCAGTTTAAAACACTATCAGTGTAGTTCAAAATAACACGGGGATCGTTAGCCAAAACAATCTCGGCTTCGGCTCCGCAGGAGCGGATAAGATCGCCATAATATTTAACATAATCTACACCTGTAAACGGATGGGGATTTTCGCCGAAAAGCTCGCGATATTTTGCCTCGGAAAGCACATCGGAATAAGGATTAATGCCTGCTTCATCGAGCTGGTCGAGAGATACAAGAGCATTACCAACCTCATCGCTGGGATAGTTGAGCATAAGAACAATTTTCTTAGCACCCATAGCGATACCGCGAAGGCAAATTGCAAAACGGTTACGGCTTAAAATGGGGAAAATAACGCCAACGGTTTCGCCGCCGAGCTTTGCCTTAACATCGGTTGCGATAGCATCAACCGATGCATAGTTTCCCTGTGCACGAGCAACAACAGATTCGGTTACTGCAACAACATCGCGGTCACGAAGGGCAAAGCCCTCAACCTCGGCTGCTTCAATAACGCTGTCAACAACGATTTTGCCGATATCATCGCCCTCACGGATAATGGGGCAACGAACGCCTCTGGAAACTGTACCGGTTCTTCTTTCCATAAAAAATCTCCTCCAAGATATTGACATTTTCTACACGCATATTATAATACAAATGTGGTCATTAGTAAAATAGATAATTCTAACAACTGTAATAAGTGGTGCTTATATGAAAACAAAGCTTGATTACTATAAAATTTTCTACGAAACGGCTAAAAATGAATCCTTTTCAACCGCCGCGAGAAACCTATATATTTCGCAATCGGCGATATCGCAATGCATTAGTCAATTAGAGCGCGATTTAGGCGTTCAGCTGTTTGTTCGCTCGCGCCGAGGGGTTTCGCTGACCAACGAGGGCAGGCTGCTTTTTAATAAAATCGAGAGCGCGATGCTATCGATTGAGCAGGGCGAAACGCTGCTCGAGCAATTTAAACGCCTTGATGGCGGCTCGCTGATTATTGCCGCAGGCGATGCGATTACAACGCACTATCTCCTTCCATATCTTGAGCAGTTTCATGCTAAATATCCCGAAATTCGAATAGAAATGGCATCCTCCTATTCCTCGCGAATGTTAAACCATTTGAAGGAAGGAAAAGCCGAGCTCGCTTTTGTTAATTTGCCGGTTAGCGATGATGAGCTTCACATTGAGCCCTGCCTTAAAATTCACGATATTTTTGTTTGCGGAAATGAATATAAAGGAAAAAACTCCTACACCTGGGCGGAAATCGCAAAAGAGCCTTTGATTCTTCTCGAAACAAACTCGGTTTCGCGCCGATATTTAGATGAAAAATTTGCGGCGAAGCGCATTCGTTTGGAGCCCCAAATTGAGTTTGCGGTTCACGATATGCTGCTTCGATTCGCATCGATTAACCTCGGCATTTCCTGCGTTGTTAAGGAGTTTTCGGAGGATGCGCTCGCATCGGGAGCAATTAAACCGCTGAATGTTAACCCGCCGCTTCCCGAGCGAAGCATCGGCTGCGCATATCTAAAGCATAACCCGCTATCCCCTGCCGCCAAGGCGTTTTTGGAGCTTATCGGCAAGAAAAATTAGAGATTATATGATTAAAAGCCATACCGCAAGGTATGGCTTTTTTGCATTAGGTTTCAAAATTAAGAGGGGCAAAACGGACGCTATCCTTATAACGCGGGGCGCCAAAAATTAGTTAAAAAGCGCCAAGAGCTCCTCCATATTATAGATATAATAATCGGCTACGGATTTTATCTCATCGATATAATCCTTCGAAGAATCATCATAAACGCCGCAAACCTTCATTCCCGCTATTTTAGCGGTTTTATCGGCATTGAAATTATCATCTAAAAAGAGAATCTCATCGGCGGATTTGCCCAGCCTTTTAGCCGCCTCTTTATAAATTTCGGGGTCGGCTTTAGTGGTCCCGAAATCATCGCAGGACCAAACATTATCGAAAATATCAAAGATGCCAAGACGCTTTAGGCAGGCATCAAGGGTTATATGCGGACTTGCGGTTAAAACATTTAAACTCGCGCCGCGTTTTTTAAGTTCTTTAAGGGTTTCGATAACGCCGTTCTTTGCGGGAATATTGTTTTCATATTCAGCGAGCATATATTCGCCCATTTTATAGCCGATTTCCTCAAGCGTTTTATTAACGCCCAATTCTATAAAATACTTCGCTGTACCCACAAGACCCAAGGGAGTTATTACTTTTATAATACTGTCATCATAAGAAATTCCGTTTTCATCAAGAATGCGGAGCATAGAAGAAACATAGGTCGGCATTGAATCAACCAGTGTTCCATCGAAATCAAATAGGTAGGTATTCATTATTTCACCTCATCGTTTGCATTATAGCATAATGCGCGACCAATGGCAATAAGAGGCTTAAAAAACTCTCAAATCCAAAAAAATAGAGCACCCATAAGCAGGCGCTCTATCCTATCGCTTTTTAAAAAGCTCTAAACTTATTATTTATTCTCTAAATACTTCTTTGCTTCTTCAGCCGAAATTTCTTTCATGGTTTCGCCGCAGCATTTAATGCCGCAGTTTTCACAAGTGCAGTCGATTAACACCTTAACCATTGCACCGCATTTTTCGCAAACTACGATTTTATCCATATTCTCACCTCCTATTTATTAAATCTTTTGAACAAGCTAATCAGCTCATCAATAGTATCAAGCTCGCCATTTTCCAAATCCCTCGGCACACAGGTGTACAAGTGATTTTCCAAAATATAAGTTGATAGGCTTTTAACCGAATTTTCAACCGCGGACAGTTGAATTAAGACATCATTACAATATGCATCATTTTCAACCATTTTATTTATTCCATTTATTTGTCCGCTTATTCGGTTTAGCCTGCTGATGATTCGCTTCTTCTCATCGGAGCTTCTTTTAGTTTTCTTGTTGCAACAATTATTATCCATATCCAACCTCCACATACACTATATACCCTACGGGGGTATATAGTCAATAGGGGGGTATATTTACAAATTGAAGATTTAAAAAAATAAAAATCCCGCCCTCTTACGAGAACGGGATTTATGGGAGTTTTGAACTTAATGACACGAATTAAATATGCCTAAAAACCGAGGAATTTCTTTATATTTTTATTTTAAATATGGTTTGCGCCTACTCCGATTGTTAACATAGAAATTGTTTGGTATATCTATCATTTCTCTCGCAAAAATCAACATGGACACAAAGGATGGTCTTCGAGCAAACTGATAAACCTCAACCACGTCATTTCCAATATCCGCCACCGTTTTTGCTATAATATTGAGATGCAACAATTCCGCAATTATCTGTTTAGCCGTATCCTCGGCATATCCCAACTCTTTTATTATCAACTTTTCGGTAAAGGCATTAAAACTATCACGTTTATACAAAAAAACAAGGGTTTCAAATATATCTTTATCTGCCATCAGTTTGAAAAATCCAGGATAATCTATTCCGTCTAAAAGGGCTTTATCTTTATCTTTGGCATCAGGCACTACCAAGAAATACTGCATTCGGTTAAATAGTCCCATCTCTGTATATCCCGAATCAACTTCAATTTGCGAATAAATTTGGTCATTTTCACCGTGTGTCTTTGCTTCTTCTCTAAATCGTTCGGGGTCAGAAAATATAGTGCCATACATCGATTGCTCTATCATCCAGCAAAGTTCAAAAGCTCGTGAAATACGATCATCTACTTTTGTTTTTGTGATATCCCTTAAAATCGCATCTTGAATATCAATAGAGGTATTGCGTTCTCTACCAAACAATTCATCTATTGACACATTAAAATAATCTGCAATTTTGGGTAAGAGTTCAGTGTCAGGCACACCGCCGTTTTCCCATTTAGAAACCGCTTGTGCCGTTATTCCAACAAATCTTGCCAATTCGTCTTGCTTAACACCTTTTGCCTTACGAAGTTCGGCTATATTTTTACCAATAGTCATTATATCCATAAAAACACCTCCAAAGTTAACTAACAAAAGCGCTTTCGTCATTATTATAATAACACAAATGTCAGTTGTTTGCAACGGAGGGGAAATTGATATAATCAACTGTGGTTTGATTTTTATAAATCAATGCGGAGCATTGTATATCATCAATTCCGTTAGGAATTGCATATCATCAACTTCGCAAGAAGTTGTATATCATCATTGCGAAAGTATTTTTGATACACACCTACGGTGTGATGAGATGCGCCGCACTCGTGCGGCAATGATATACACGACTGCGTCGTGATGATATACCATTGCTTTCGCAATGGATAAAAAAACACTCGTTCAAGAGAACGAGTGTTTTTTGGGTAGTTTGAACTTAATGACACGAATGAAATGTACCTAAAAACCGAAAATTTTAATTATCTAATAAAGAACTGGGGCTATATATCGTTTTAAGAACATCGCCCGTAACGCTATCAACAACTTTGATTTCACATTCCATAAAATCACCTGTACTGAAGCCGTGATACGTACTAACATTATTCCTACATCCTATTATACAATTTTGTATTTTTGAATAAGCCGAGCCGCTTTCATAAGATATATTTTCATAATCAGTTTTATTTACGGTTATAACGATTTCAGTTAAATCGTCATTATATGAAACAGATTTTACATAGGGTGCGTAGTCTGTATTATATCTGTTAAAAATTTCTTTTCTTGATAATTCGAGTTGAGAAATGTATTTGTAATAATCTTTTCGTTTTATTTTATATACGGCTAACCCGTCATCTTTCTTCTCAATTGATAAAAATCCTTTTTCTTTCATAGATTCAGATAATTGATACTCAAAGGGAATTAGAAAAAGGCTTTCCTCAATTTTCGCATTGTAATTTACAGTTATAATTTCCTCGGGACCATTAGCGCTTTTACACGAACACATAGTCACCAACAGTATAAGAAACAAGAAAAATGTTATAATTTTTCTCATACAATCAACTCCTTAAATATATTGTAGTATAAAAGCGGTGAGGTGCAAGGTATTATAAATTCGTGACGTAGCCACACGATGTGGCTTTTCTTTTTTGGGTAGTTTAAACTTAGTGACACAAAATAAATGTTGCTGTAAACTAAGAGTTTCTTATTTATTTGACTTCAAAGCACAAATAATAATCACCTATTGATACAAACAATGTTCTACCAAGTTTTGAACTAATATTAGCGGTGCCTTCTACCCCATCGATAACAACAGTATAGCTTTGATTTATATGTCTACCCCAAGATTTTACTTTATAAGTACCTTCATAGATATTGCTGTTAGTTGTATCAGTCAATATCAATTTACCGTCATTAGCTTTAAGAGTCAATTCTATAGGTTTAGATAACTCGAAAGGCGAAATATCGCCATCAGAAAAATCGTAATCTTCATTATGCGCAACAACAAAAAGTGGCGGTTCTGTTCGTTGTGCATAAGAAAGCACCCATGTTCGCTTTTCAATTATAGGTTTCGCAAAAAAAGCATAAACAATTATGCAAAGTATGACTATTATCAAAACGGAAAAATGCTTTTTAATTTTCATTGATATCACCGCCTCTTTATGTATTATAGCATAACAGCGACAGCAAATCAATTCGAGGCATTATATATAATCAATCCGAAGGAAAGAAATATACAAGTCTTGTGACTTGATGACATACCGCTTGCACCGCAACTGGATTACATACTCGCTTGCGCGAAATTACATACCAATCCTTCGGATTGGATAAAAACAAAGGACTACCGAAGTAGTCCTTTGTTTTTTTGGAGCGACACTCAAAATGGAACTGGTCTGAAAACTTGATTTTCTTACATTTCCTTGAATTTCTTGTACGTTATACAATTTACGTAATTTTCATCATGTTTTTGGGAGCTTCTGAAGACTCCATTATCCAAGCCCTCATCGCCAAGAGGATTTCCCTTGAGAACAAAAATGTTATTCAAAACTTTTTCATCAAATTTATAAATCGGTATTCTATCTCCATATTGTTTGCCTGCAAGTTTAGGAAAACGGGGAATTTGCTCCCAATAAATCGTATTATTAATAAAATGAATGATAGTTCTGTTATTAGCTCTTTTCTTAGGAATAATGATTATATACTCTTTTTCATCACATTTTACAGAATAAACATTTACAAATTCTGTTTCGTTAATAAGTTTTTTGTTTGTTTTAAAAGAATTAAACAATTTCATATAATCACCTCTATGGTTATTTTTCATTAACATTCATAAATATTTTACGAGTGCTTTTTGTTGTTGAAACTTTGATTTTTAAACAATTATCTAAAACTATAAAGTCATTAACTGACTCAAACCTAACTAATACGCTTATAGCTCCATTTGGTTGAACCGATATAGGAAACTGAACAGAAAATATTCTTTCTGTTATAGGAATATCAGTCTCAGGGAATTTTGGGTAATAATGTTCTCCCGACCACGTTTTATTTAAGTTGCATAATACTTTATCTTTTGGGTTGATAAAATGCATTTTAGTTATATTTAAAACCGAAGAAGAATAATTGATTATCGACATATTTACAAGTAAAATATTCATATTACCTGTGGTTAAATTCATCTTCTCAGCAATAATTTGATATTTTTCTCGTTTTTTTAAACAAGAAAATATAAATTGCAAAATAGTAAGAATTAAAGCGATAAAAGCAATTAAAAAGTCTTTATTTTTGACAACCCAAATCCAAATGCATTTGAACATTTAACCACCTCTAAAAAAACTATATAGCAAATCCATAGAAAACACAATGTTATATTTTCAAGCTATTCACCTTACCTGTAGCATAAAACGAGTGATAAAAGAATTGCCTTTATAATTTATATGTAACATACGACCCAGGAATATTGTCATTTTCCATTTTTACGGGAGATATTGCAAACTTGTTTTTATACCATAACATATTTGATGATGTATTTCTTATGTCACAATATGCTCTTACTTGGTAGCAAGTGTCGTGTAATGCTTTTTCAATGCATTTTTCAACCATAAGACTACCTATACCCTTGCATCTGTGTTGTGCATCAAAAACTTCAATGACATTTATAAACATCTCTTTTTCACTTTGCATTACGGGAATATCTTGCTTATATGCCCATAAAAAACCTATGATTTGACAGTTCTCTTTTGCTAAAACTAAAACTCCACCATCACCTATTACTTGACGCGTATATGGATATTTTTCTAAAATCTCATTTTTATCTATCTCTGTCCCAAATATGATGTCCATAAAACATATCCCTCAACTCAAACAGCTCATTAACTTGAATTTTTCTTAAAATCAAAAATCTTTGATAAACTCACAATAAGGTACTTCTAGCAACTTGCAATTTCCAAGCGCTAGCAAAGGTTTTATATCTAAAACATCTTTCACATTACAACCGAAGAATATTTCTTTCTTCTCCTGCATTTGAATAAAATGATTAACAAAGGAAGAAATTGATTCTAGACATTCCATTCTATTAGATGTAATTTCTCCCCATGCGCCACAATACACCTTTGAGTTATCTGAATTTACAAACTGCTCTATTATTATTTCAGAACCTCTTAACAATTCACTTTCACTATCAAAAACGATAACATAAACTTTTTTCATGTCATCACCACCCATATACATTATATCATAAAGTCGACATAACCACAAGTATACTAATACTCGAACCTGTGACACGCACTCTTGTCGTTAGCGGTTTCTGCTGCGCTGCCGCTTGCACAAACCGACGACTGCGCCAACAGCCGCGACGGGGCTGAGGAAACACGGTGTCACAGCGCACGGGATCTGAATAAGATAACAAAAAGCACCATACGCGGATGGTGCTTTTTGTTTGGGACCCACACTCAAAATGGAACCGGTCTGAAAACTTGATTTTCTTTAATTAAATCTTTTTACAATAATATTTTCCGTCAATATAATCGAAATCTTCATTTTTGACATCAAAATGATACTTATAAAAGCTTTGAACAATTTTCTTTTTTCCATCTTCCTCGCAAATCAACAAATAAAAATTGTCTCCTTTATTATATGATTCTGCTGATAATCTATCAACAGATAATGAACTAATATTTTGTTCTTTATGTAATGGAATTTCAATTGTTGGAGTAATGCTTAAGGAAATCGTGTGTTTACCATATTTTTTAAAAATATAAATATATTTTTTATCAGCACCATTTCTCCTAATTTTAAACCGTTTTTTAAAATCCACAACAACGTCTTCTTCTAAATAAAAGTCCTTTACGTTAACATTACGGATTTTGTTTCTTATTTTGATACCTTGCATAACACATAGTGTCGCTAACGACAATACCGCAAGCGTAATTACAAAAAAGTTTTTTGTAAAAAACCACAGTGCAATCACAACAAAAAATGAAATTATGGATTGCGATACGATTTTAGATTTATAATAATCCTTCAAAAAAACAACACACATTTCTTTTGTGATTCTATCCATATAATCACCGCCTGTATGTATTATAGCATATCGTTAGTGGAGTCGCAATACTCGAACCTGTGACACGCACTCTTGCGGTGCCCGCCAACAGCCGCGATGTGGCTGAAGAAACACGGTGGCACAGCGCACGGGATCTAAATAAGATAACAACAAAACAAAAAGCACCATCCGCGGATGGTGCTTTTTGTTTGGGACCCACACTCAAAATGGAACCGGTCTAAAAACCTGATTTTCATTACATTAAATTCACATTTCTTTTTCGATATCTTTTTCTTTATATTTACGAGAAATCAATCGGCAAATTAACGGAACAAAATTCCAAAATAACACCCAAAGTATAAAGAGTATAATAATTGTTGTTTCACCTTGCAAATTAAAAGGTAAAATATGAGCCGCTATAATCAGTAGAGAATTGTAAGCTAAAAACACCAATTTTAATTTCTCGTCAATAATTATTTTGCTGTATCTTATACAATAAATTGGTAATGCAATAATAAGCCATACAAGTGTAAACAATACCGCCCAAGCCGCAGGCGCATAACTTCCGTGTGGAAAAGAAATTAGCTTGGTAAACAAAAGCATAAAAGATGGATAAAGAATTAAAAAAATCGCACAAAAAGCAATTGGATAAATATATTTTTTAATTTTCTTCATATCATCACCGCCTGTATGTATTATAGCATATCGTTAGTGGAGTCGCAATACTCGAACCTGTGACACCCACTCTTGCGGTGCTCGCCAACAGCCGCGATGTGACTGAGAGAACACGGCGGCACAGCGCACGGGATCTAAATAATATAACAACAAAACAAAAAGCACCATCCGCGAGGGATGGTGTTTTTTGTTTGGAGGCACCACCCGGAATCGAACCGGGGAATAAAGGTTTTGCAGACCTCTGCCTTACCGCTTGGCTATGGTGCCTTATAAATATAGGACGCTTAAAGGTTCTTTTAAGCGTCCTTAGTTTGGAGCGGATTACGAGGCTCGAACTCGCTACCTCCACCTTGGCAAGGTGGCGCTCTACCAGATGAGCTAAATCCGCATATGGTGCCTCCGATCGGAATCGAACCAATGACACGGGGATTTTCAGTCCCCTGCTCTACCAACTGAGCTACAGAGGCAAAAAGTGGCGACCTGGATGGGGCTCGAACCCACGACCTCTAGCGTGACAGGCTAGCGTTCTAACCAGCTGAACTACCAGGCCATAAGGTGGTGGGAACAACAGGGCTCGAACCTGTGACCCTCTGCTTGTAAGGCAGATGCTCTCCCAGCTGAGCTATGCTCCCACATACCTACGCGCCGTCTGTCAACCTGTAACTGAACTGGCGACAAGCAATATATTACCACAACAGTTTCCATTTGTCAACACTTATTTTAAACTTTTTTAAAAATTTTTTTATCGTGCAAGTTTTCGAATTTCTTCGGGCGAAAAAGTGTATTTTTTATCGCAAAAATGGCAGTTAACTTCAATCTCGGGAAGCTCTTCCGCCATTGATTTCAGTTCTTCCTTTCCCGTGCTGATAAGGGCGCGCTCAACGCGCTCGCGGCTACAGTTACATTTATATGCCGCCTCGCCGAAATCGAGCACCTCGACCTCAAAATCTTTAAGCGCGGTTTTAATGATTTCCTCTATTTCCATTCCGTTATCGAGCATTTGGGTTACGGGCAAAACTCCCTCGATGGATTTCTCAACTCGGTCGATGATGCCATCATCAGCGGTCGGCAAAAGCTGGATGATATATCCGCCTGCGGCGCGGATGGTTAAATCGGGGTTAACGAGAACACCAAGCGCACAAACGGTTGGGATTTGCTCGCTGATTGCATAATAGGCGGTTATATCCTCGGCGATTTCGCCCGAATAAATCGGGATAGAGCCGTTATAAGGCTCCTTGAGTCCAACATCCTTTATAACAAAGAGGCTGCCCTCCTTGCCGACTGCACCCGCAACATCGAGTTTTCCCTTGGGATTAAGGGGCAGTTCAACAACGGGGTTTTGAACATATCCGCGAACATTACCCTCAAAATCGGAAACTGCAATAACCGAACCAACGGGACCGTTGCCCGCTAATCGCAATGTTATGCTGTTATCCTTGCCTTTAAGCATATCTCCCATCATGGAGGCTGCGGTTAAAAGTCTGCCAAGGGCTGCCGAAACGACCGCCGATGTTTTATGAATACGAACCGCTTCGTTAACAATATCGGTCGAATCAATGCCGACCGCCATAACGGTTCCGTCACTTGTTATACATCTAACTATTTTACCCATAGTTTATACCTTTCTTGTTACATAAATATTGCGCTCGCTATCAGCGGCGGGGGCCGAATCGGTCATATCGCCAAAAACTGCCAAGACTTCAAGTCCCGCCGAGCAAAGCATTTCGCGAAGCTCCGAGTCGCTATATGCGCGTTCACTGAAATCCTCGCTCTCGCGAATATAAGTATCGCCTTTTTTGATGAAAAAATCAAGATAAATATCGGTTAGGCCATCCTCATCGGTGCTGTTTTGCCAAACCAAGAACATATCTTCGGTTTCGCGGACAAATGAATTATCGCCTAATATGTTCTTATGCTTATAGGGCGTATTAACATCGAAAATGAAGAGCTTATCCTTTTCCAAAAACAGAGAAACCCTACGAAAGGTTTCAAGCAGGTCTTCCCTATCTATTATATGGTTGATGCTATCGAGGCAGCAAACCGCGCCATCAACCGTTCCATAGAGGTCAAGCGTTTGACCCGACTGACATAGAAAAAGCGGATTTTGAGCCATTTTTGCCGCTTTCTCGCGCGCCACGGCGAGCATCTCCTCCGATGGGTCAACGCCGATAACATCTATCCCCTTTTCTAAAAACGAAAAGGTGAACCCGCCCGTTCCGCAGGCGAGGTCTAAAAGCAACCGAGGCTCGGCTCCAAAACGCTTAAAAAGGCCACAGAGATATTCCGTGCGGCCTTTATAATCAACATCTTCAGTTAAAATATCATAGTATTCCGAAAAGAAATTATAGCCGCTCATATTACTTGTTCAAACGGCTGAAAACCATTTCATATCCATCGGCTCCATAGGTTAAGGAGCGGTTAACGCGGCTGATGGTTGCGGTGCTGGCGCCGGTTGTTGCAACAATCTCGCTATAAACCTTTTTATCGGTTAACATCTTTGCAACAGTGAAACGCTGCGCGATGGAGGCAAGCTCCTTAACGGTGCATACATCTTCAAAGAATTTGTAGCACTCATCGACATCGCGAAGGGTTAAAATTGCCTCGAAAAAGGCATCGGTAGAAGGATTTTTAACATTTTGCATTTTGCACACCTCAGTAGTATTCATGGACTTTTTGAGCCCTAATTTAATTCACTTTAACATTTTAACACATAAAAGCGGAAAAGTAAAGCGAAAAATCTTGAATTATATAAATTATTATGATATGATTATCGTAATTTGGAGATGATGATATGGGAGTTTTAGTTAATTTCCTCGCGGTTATCGCAGGAAGCTTAGTTGGACTTATATTCAAAAAAGGAATTCCGAGCCGAATCGCCGACACAATTCAAAAGGGCGTTGCGCTTTGCGTTTTGCTGATTGGCGTTAAAGGTATTGATTCCGGCAATGACACCTTGATGACGGTTATATCGATTGTTGTCGGCGCCGCGATTGGCGAGCTTATTAATATTGATAAGCAGGTTAACAGCCTTGCAAACGCGCTTGAAAGCAAGCTAAGCCGAGATAAAGAAGAAGGAACATTCGCAACGGGATTCGTTTCGGCAACACTTTTGTTTTGCGTTGGAGCCATGATGGTTGTTGGTTCTTTGAACTGCGGTCTTGGAATCGAAAACGACACACTCTACACGAAATCGCTGCTCGACGGCATTTCATCGATTATCTTTGCATCGAGTTTCGGCATCGGCGTTATGTTCTCCGCGTTCCCCGTTTTGATTTTGCAGGGCGCTATTGCTCTTTCGGCACATTATATTGCGCCGCTGCTCACGACCACGATTATCAACGAAATGACCTGCGTTGGTTCGCTGCTGATTATTGCCCTATCGCTTAATTTGCTTGGGCTGACAAAGATAAAGGTTGCAAACTACCTGCCCGCAATTTTCCTTCCCATTTTATTATGCCAGTTTATGTGATTTAAAAATAAAAACACCCGACAAACGGTCGGGTGTTTTTTGTTTTAATTATTCAGCGTCAGCTGCTGCTTCCTCAGCGGGAGCCTCGGTTACTTCCTCAACTGCTTCCTCAACGGGAGCCTCTTCGGGAAGAAGAGCACGGATAGAAAGGCTTACGCGCTTCTTGTCAAGGTCGATGCTAACAATCTTAGCTTCAACTTCCTGACCAACGGTAAGTTCATCCTGCGGCTTTGCAACATGCTTGTTTGCAATCTGAGAAATATGGATAAGACCATCGATTCCCGGAATGATGCGGGCAAATGCGCCATAAGCGGTCATGCTAACAACGGTTACATTTACAACCGAGCCCTCTGCATAGTTCTGGGTAAGAATAGTCCAGGGGTTCTCATCAGCCTTCTTGTAGCCGAGGGAGATTTTCTTCTTCTCAGCATCGAGAGACTTAATGTAAACCTCGATTTCATCGCCAACCGAAACAACCTCGGAGGGATGCTTAATGCGCTGCCAGGAAAGCTCGGAAATGTGAACCATTCCATCAACGCCGCCGATATCAACAAATGCGCCGTAGCCTGTGAGGCTCTTAACAACGCCGTTGAACTTATCGCCAACTGCCATGGTCTCCCAAAGCTTGGAAACCTGCTCCTTGCGCTGCTCACGAAGAACGCTGCGGATGGAGCCAACTGCGCGACGGCCGCGGCCGATTTCGATAATGCGGAAGGAAACTTCCTTGCCCTTTAAATCCTCTAAAGCCTCGCCGCGGGTTGCGGTTGCCTGGCTTGCGGGAATGAAAATTCTTGCGCCATCAGTTGCAGCCATAACGCCGCCCTTGATAACATCGGTAACGATTCCGGTGAGAATTTCGCCCGACTCCTTAGCATTAACTACCTTGTCCCAGCCTGCGATAGCATCATAACGGCGCTTGGAAAGCATTGCAGTACCTTCCTGGTCGTTTGTACGCATAATGATAAGGTCGAGAACATCGCCAACCTTAACTGCTGCGGTAAGGTCGATATTAGAGTCGTATGAAAATTCGTCTGCGGGTATATATCCAGTAAGACCTCTGCCGATATCAACTAAGATTTCGGTCGGCTTAACGGCCAATACTTCACCTTTAACTTTCTGATCGGAGTTAAGGCTGTTAAGGGATTCCTCGAAAGCCTCCTCGTCGGTCATTTCTTCAAAACTCTTACGAACAGCTTCTTTTTCCTCGGCCTGTTCAACCGGTTGTAAAATTTCTTCCATGGTTATGATAACCTCCTTTATAATGCCTGCCGGAGTTGATGCGCCGGCAACGACACCGATTCGTTCAAAATTACGAAGGGCATCAAAATCAATACCATCTTTAGTTTCGGTAAAAAAGGTATTGCTGCAATATTTGCTGCAAACATCGACCAGTTTAGCAGTATTGGAGCTATGCTTGCCCCCGATAACTACCATAGCATCGTTGTTTGCCGCAAGTAACGCCGCCTCGTTTTGGCGGTCGGATGTCGCACAACATATTGTATCAAAAATCGAAGCGTTTGTATATACTTTTTTTAAAATTTTTTTGCATTTTTCGAATATTTCTTTATTAAATGTAGTTTGAGAGACCACAGTTAAAGAACTTTCCTGCAATTCGCTATGATTTTCGATAAGATTTTCAAGTTCGGCTTGATTGCTGAAGACAAAATAATCGCCCGAAGTGTGGCCAATAATGCCGAGAACCTCTTGATGCGCGGGGTCGCCCGCTATTAAAACGGGGCCCTCGGATTCGGAAACGATTTTATGAATTTTAGAAACAAACGGGCAGGTCGCATCGGCAACGCTGACTCCGCGCGCGGCAGCCGCGTTATAGACCTCTCTTGCAACACCGTGGGAACGGATTACGAGGGTTTCATCCGCAGCAACCTCATCGGGGGAAGAAACGATTCGAACTCCCCTATTCTTTAGGCTGTCAACAAGCTGGCGGTTATGGATAATTTCGCCGAGGGTGCAAACCTTTTTGCCCTCCGAGAGCAACTGCTCAACCATATTAACGGCACGGTTAACACCAAAGCAAAAGCCCGCAGTTTTAGCAAGTGTTATTTTCAAAACTTCAACTCCCATAAATCGGTTATCGCGGTATGGATTTTATCGCAAACCTCGGGTATTTTCTCTTTGGAAAGCTTGCCCTCGCAAAGCTCGTTTGCGGGGATAGGCGCGCCGAAGCGGATGGTTACCTTGCGAAGCGGGAAGGTTTTGCCCTGCTTATAGATGGAAACGGGCAAAACATCGGCTCCCGTTTTAACGGTTACGAAAGCAACGCCCGGTTTTACCTCGCGGGGAGGCTTGCAATCGCGATAACGGGTGCCTTCGGGGAAAATGCCGAGCACTTTGCCCTCTTTAACTATGCCGCAAGCGGTTCTAATAGCGGCAAGGTCGTTGTTTCCGCGGTCAACGGGAAATGCGCCCATACCCCTAAAAATTTTGGCAAGAATGGGGTTTTTGAAGAGCTCCTTCTTTGCCATAAAGCAAATCGCACGCGGGCAAAGCGCAACCAAAAGCACCAAATCAAGCATCGAAGTATGATTGCAGCAAAGAACAAATGCGCCCTCTTTGGGGATATTCTCCCTGCCGACACATTTGATTCTAAACATTAGCCTTGCTATGGGGCGCACGATAAATCTAACGGTTTTATAAAAAGCCGACATTATTTAACTTCCTTTAATTTTTCGTTAATTATGGATTCGATGAGCGCAACCGACTGCTCAAACTCGTTGCCTGTTGTATCGGCTAAAACCGAGTTTTCGGCAGGTTTCAGCGGCGCTACCGCTCTATGAGAATCGTTATAATCGCGGGTTTTGATATCGGAGAGGACATCATCATAGTTGACATCCATTCCCTTCTCCTTAAGCTCTAAAAAGCGGCGATTAGCGCGGTCCTCAGCCGAGGCGGTTAAGAAAATTTTGATTTGAGCATCGGGCAAAACAACGGTTCCGATATCTCTTCCGTCCATAATAACATTATTCTCGGCAGCAAGGCGACGCTGGGTTGAGAGCAAATAGGCTCTAACCGCGGGGATTGCCGAAACGGCCGATGCTAACATCGAAACCTCGGGGGTACGAATGCTGCCCGTTACATCCTCGCCATCGAGCATCATTCTTTGCTCGCCGTTTACAAATTCGATTCCAACTACGGTTGAGGTCAACATCTCTTCGATTTTTTCAACCTCGCCAGCCTCAAAGCCGCATCTTGAAACCTTTAATGCAACGGTGCGATAAAGGGCACCTGTATCAACATAGATATAACCGAGCTTGCCTGCAACCTTGCGGGCGATGCTGCTCTTACCTGCGCCGGCAGGTCCGTCAATTGCCACATTAATCATAATAATCCCCCAAATTATATGTTATTACCGGCCACATAACCGGTTGAGAATGCTATTTGAAGATTGAATCCACCCGTGCAGGCATCCAAATCGAGGATTTCGCCTGCAAAATAAAGCCCTGAAACGATGCGCGACTGCATCGTTTTCGGGTCAACCTCTTTTAAGGAAATGCCGCCCGCGGTTATAACCGCCTCCTCGATGGGTCGAAGGGATAAAACGGTTAGTTTTAAATCCTTTAAGAGATTCACGAGCGTTTCGCGTTGCTCGCGAGAAATTTGGTTAACCTTGGTTCTCGCATCGATTTTCGAGAGCGAAACAATAATCGGTATCAGCTTCTTTGGAAGCAAGGCATCCAAGCTGTTGATTAAATCCTTATTGATGTTCTCGGCGAAATCGCGCCTTATTCTCATATCGAGTTCCTCATGCGAGAGTGCGGGTTTTAGGTCGATATGAAAGGTGTATTTTTCGTTTTCGGCATCGCTTAGCTTTGCCGATGCGGATAAAACGGTTGGTCCTGATATTCCAAAATGAGTGAAAAGGAGTTCGCCAAAATCGGTGAAAATCGGTTTCTTGGCGCCCTCTTTCGTTACGGTTACACCAACATTTTTAAGGCTTAAGCCCTGCGCCTTTTGCGGGAATCCCTCGAAGCATTCAACGCCGACAAGCGAGGGGCGAAGCGGGGTTACGGTGTGGCCTAATTCTTTGGCGAATTTATAGCCATCGCCCGTTGAGCCCGTTGTTGGATAAGACATACCGCCTGTTGCCAAAATAACGCCATCGCAGGGATAAACCGCATTTTCGGTTTTAACGGCGCAAACAGCACCATCTTTAGCAACGATTTCGGTTACCCTATCGGTTACTATCTCGGCATTTTCGCGGGCGAAAGAAACCAGCGCATCAACAATGTCGGAGGACTTGTCCGACTGCGGGAAAACGCGGTTGCCGCGCTCGGTTTTAAGCGCAACTCCCCTGCTTTCGAAAAACGCCTTAGTATCCTTCGCGCTAAAAAGCGAAAAGGCGCTATAGAGGAATTTACCATTCTTATTGACTGCATTTATAAGTCCCGATACATCGGTATCGTTGGTTACATTGCAGCGGCCCTTGCCCGTTATCATAACCTTTCGGGCAGGGCGAGCGTTAGGCTCGATAACGGTTACGGTATGACCGTTTTTACCCGCAAAGCCTGCCGCCATAAGTCCTGCGGCACCGCCGCCGACTACAATAATTCTTTTAGCCATATTCTATCTCTTTATAAGTTTTGTTACCTTGCTGTGAAGGCGGATATAATACCAACTTGCTACGCTTTTAATAGCATAATCATAAACGAGGAACACAAAGTTTGCTAAAACGAGAAGTCCCGCTATAACATACTTTTTAACCTCGCCCTCAAACATGGGAATGCCCATAACGAGGGTTAAGATATAATAGACAGCCAACACTGCAGCGTTAAAGCAAATAAGCTTCAAAAGATAAGCAAGCGGTTTCGGTTTTATCTTTTCGAGCGGCACCTTGATAATAGGATAGCAACCGAAAAGGAACACGAAGAATAATGCCGCTTCGGGCTCGGCCACCAAAAGCGAAATTACCGACGCCGCAACATAGGAGAAAAACGCCCATTTAACGCCGATTTCGATAACGGTAACCATAATGAACATACCCGCTAGCGCAGGCACGGAATATGTAAGTGTAGGAACATAGGACACAAGCATGGTTACAACCGCGAGAGCACTCATAACCGCGCCAAAGGTCAAATATCCTGTTTTCTTCATATTATCACCCTTTAAAAATTAGCAACAACGAATTAAGTCGCCGCCCATACATTCGCAGCAGCAATCGGCGCAAATGAGGGTCTGGCACATATCACAACCGCTGCAACCACCCATATTGGCAGGAGTTCCATAGGGGTTTTGATAACCGCCGCGGGTTTGCTGCTGGATACGGTTAAAGGCTGCGCGATATTCGGGATTCATGGGGTCCATTCGGCAAGCGGTTGCAAAATCGCTATAAGCGCCATCAAACCAACCACGCTTATAAAGCACCGAGCCGTTAAGGAAATGCCATTCAGCGTTGCGGCGCTCGGTTGGAACGCCATCAAGCAGCTCTTGAGCTTCCTCTATTCTACCCTGCATGATAAGATTGCGGATATCGGGGAATGCGGAACCCTGCGCACCATAGGGGTTGCCGTAAGGATTACCGCCTGCATTGCTGTTTTTCTTGCCCTTGCGCTCATCCATTATTGCATCATAGGCATCGTTAAGCTCCTGCATTTTTTCGGTTGCAAGGTCGGATAACGGATTGTCCTGATAGTTATCGGGATGATATTTGCGGGCAAGCGCACGATAGGCTGCCTTTATTTCATCATCGGTGGCGTTGCGGTTAACGCCCAAAACTTCATACGGATTTTTCATCTTTTAAGCTCCTTTTATAAGTATCCTCTAATCCCATATAGATTATGTTTCCGAGTATATTTTTAAGCTGACGGATTTCCATCAGTTCAAATGCGTTTATTGATTCATGAATGCACATATAGATGTTGCGCTCGGCGCGGGAGGCGCCATCCTCATAGGATAGCAAGGGATTATATCTTCCCTTTTTCTTATCCTCTTCCATATCGGCCCTTGCATCGGCAAGATAAATATATCTTCCAAGGCAATAACCCAAGCGCTCAAGCACCCGCTTTTCTTTTTCATTATTCGAGCAAAGCGGGAAGATTTTTGATAACACAACGCTTGTCGGCGCCGCGGCGGCATCCATATCGCTCACGGCTTTGGCTTCAAGCTCGCTTTGGGCGGTTATATAATCCTTAACCGCCTCTTCAATTTGCGGGAAATCGGCGGCTGCCTTTTTATGCGCACGGCGGAAAACCAAGGATAAAAAGCGATAGAAAAGGCGTTTTATTCCCCGCTCATCCATAACATTATCGCGGATATTATAATAGACCATTATAACCGAGGCTGCCGCGGGCATTGAAAAGACATCGTCAGTGCCCTTACAGTATATGCATTTTTTGAGAGGATTGCAAACGCAGCGCCCTTTATCGAGCGAACAGGTTTCCTCGGCAAGCGACATATTTAGAAGGGTCAAAAATGTGAAATCATAGCTTAAGGTGAAGCGGGTTAAGAAACCGTAGCGCTTGCCCATTTGCTTGCAAAGCGAGCAATAAACGGCTTTATACATTTCGAATTCCTTAATGCGAAGCTCAGGCTTATAGGCTTTTATATAGCCAAGCATACAATCCCCCCTTCTTTGATATTTTAGCGTTTGGTTGATTTTAATTAGTTAACACAGTGTTAATTTAAAAGCGGTTTTAGGAACTGACCTGTGAAGGAGCCATCTATCTTGGCAACCTCCTCGGGAGTTCCCTCGGCGATAATTTTGCCGCCGCCCGAGCCGCCCTCGGGACCTAGATCAATGATATGGTCGGCGCACTTGATAACATCGAGATTATGCTCGATTACAAGCACGGTGTTTCCCGCATCAACAAGGCGCTGAAGCACCTCAAGGAGGCGATGTACATCGGCTGTGTGCAATCCCGTTGTCGGTTCATCAAGAATATAAATCGTTTTGCCCGTTCCGCGCTTCGAAAGCTCGGTTGCAAGCTTAACTCGCTGCGCCTCGCCGCCCGACAGGGTGGTTGCGGGCTGACCGATTTTGATATATCCGAGACCAACATCGAAAAGGGTTTTTAGCTTGCGATGGATTTTCGGGATATGCTCAAAGAAGTGCATTCCCTCCTCAACCGTCATCTCAAGGACATCATAGATATTCTTGTCCTTATATTTAACGGCCAAGGTTTCGCGGTTGAATCGGGTTCCGCCGCACACCTCACAGGGCACATAAATATCGGGCAAGAAATGCATTTCAATCTTTAGGGTTCCATCGCCCTCGCAAGCCTCGCAGCGGCCTCCCTTAACATTAAAGGAGAATCTTCCCGCGGTGTAGCCCTTCATTTTGGCATCCTTGGTTGATGCGAAGAGATCGCGAATATCGGTGAAAACGCCCGTATAGGTTGCAGGGTTGGAGCGCGGAGTTCGACCGATGGGGGCTTGGTTGATATCGATAACCTTATCGAGGTTCTCGGTTCCTAAAATTTCCTTATGCTCGCCCGAAACATGGCTCGCGCCATTAAGTCGGTTGGCAAGTTCCTCATAAAGAATATCGTTAACGAGCGAGGATTTGCCCGAGCCAGAAACGCCCGTTACGCAAACGAATTTGCCGAGCGGGATTTTAACATTAACATTTTTAAGGTTGTTTTGCTTTGCACCCTTAACGGTCAAATACTGACCGTTGCCCTTGCGGCGGGTTTTGGGGATTTCGATTTTCTTCCTACCCGAAAGATAATCGCCCGTTATGGAAGCCTTGCAGCCCTCAATTTCCTCAACCGTTCCTGCTGCAACAACCTCGCCGCCATGGATACCCGCGCCGGGACCGATATCAACAACGAAGTCGGCGGAGCGAATGGTGTCCTCATCGTGTTCAACAACAATCAAGGTGTTGCCGAGGTCGCGAAGGCGTTTAAGGGTTGAAATCAGGCGGTTATTATCGCGCTGGTGCAGGCCGATGCTGGGCTCATCAAGAATATAAACAACACCCATAAGCGAAGAGCCTATTTGGGTTGCCAAGCGGATGCGCTGGCTTTCGCCGCCCGAAAGCGTTCCCGAAGAACGCGAAAGGGTTAGATATTCAAGTCCGACACTGTTAAGGAAGTTAAGGCGCTCCTTGATTTCCTTAATAACGGGACCCGCTATTTTTTGCTGCATTTCGCCGAAGGAAAGCGTTTCTAAAAACGCGAGAGCCTCGGTTACCGACATATCAGAGAATTCTTTAATATTCTTGCCTCCAACCGTTACTGCGAGCGGCTCGGGTTTTAGGCGAGCACCTGCGCAGGTTGGGCAATCGGACGCGCTCATAAGCGATTCAAGCTCGTGGCGCGAATATTCGCTGTTCGATTCCTTATAGCGGCGCTCGATATTATTTAGGATTCCCTCAAACGGAGCCTCATGAACACCGCCGCCCCAAAGCGAGGAACGCTTAAGGCGGAGTTTTTCTCCGTTTGTGCCATACATTAATGCCTTTTGACCTTCGGGGGAAATATCTTTATATTTGGTGTCAAGCGTGAATCCGTGGCGTTCGCCGATAGCCGTGAAATACATTGTTGCCATGGAGTTTTCCTGACCATGCCATCCGTTGATATTCCAGCCGGGGGTTCGGATTGCGCCCTCGCGGAGGGTTAACTCGGGATTGGGAACAACAAGGCGCGGATTCGCCTTCATAAACATGCCAAGACCCGTACAGGTCGGGCAGGCGCCGAAGGGATTGTTGAATGAAAACATTGTCGGCGTTAGTTCGGGAATGCTGATGCCGTGCTCCTCGCAGGCATAGTTTTGCGAAAAGGCAAGCTCCTCACCGCCCAAAACATCAATTACAACCTGTCCGCCTGTATAGGATAGGGCGGTTTCAACGCTATCGGTCAGTCGCGATTTAACGCTCTCGGAAACCACAAGGCGGTCAACAACGATTTCGATGTTATGCTTTATATTTTTTTCGAGTTTTATCTCTTCGGAAAGGTCATATAGATTTCCATCAACCCTAACGCGGACATAACCCGACTTGCGGGCAGCCTCAAACTCCTTTTGATGCTCGCCCTTTTTGCCGCGAATAACGGGAGCTAAAACCTGAATCTTGGTTCCATCCTCCAAAGCACAAACGCGGTCAACAATTTGGTCGCAGGTTTGCTGCGAAATCTCTTTGCCGCAAACGGGACAATGCGGAACACCGACTCGCGCATATAAAAGGCGAAGATAATCATAAATCTCGGTTACGGTTCCAACGGTTGAGCGAGGGTTTTTATGGGTTGTTTTTTGGTCGATTGAAATGGCGGGAGAAAGACCCTCGATGCTCTCAACATCGGGCTTCTCCATTTGACCCAAAAACATACGCGCATAGGAGGAAAGCGATTCAACATAGCGGCGCTGTCCCTCGGCATAAATTGTATCAAAAGCAAGCGAAGATTTTCCCGAACCCGATAGCCCAGTGAAAACCACGAGCTTATCGCGCGGGATGCTTAAATCAACATTTTTAAGGTTGTGAACATTTGCGCCTTTTATGATGATTTTATCGTTCGCCATACTGCCTCCATGATAAAATTATATATATAGTTTTATTCTACCCCAAAACGCCATAAAAGTAAATATATTTATTATATTTTATAGTAAAATAAAAAACCGCCAATTTTATCCTTGGCGGTTTTAATTATTTGCCCTGACGAAGTTTTTCAATTCTATCACGCAAATGGGCGGCATGCTCAAATTCAAGCAGCTTGGCGGCATGCTTCATTTCGCGGGTCAGGCGGGCGATAAGTTCTTCCCTTTCCTTGCCGCTTAAGCGCTTTGTTTGCTTTGCCGAAGTTTTTTCATCGGATGCGCCGATTTCGATAATATCGCGAACATCCTTAACGATTGTGGTGGGAATAATGCCGTGTTTATCATTGTAATCCTTTTGGATTTCGCGGCGGCGGAGCGTTTCGGTTATGGCGCGCTCCATCGAGCCTGTTACGCTATCGGCATACATAATAACCGTTCCGTTGGCGTTTCGGGCGGCGCGGCCAATGGTTTGGATAAGCGAGGTTTCGCTTCGGAGAAAGCCCTCCTTATCGGCATCCAAAATAGCCACGAGCGACACCTCGGGGATATCAAGACCCTCTCGGAGGAGGTTGATTCCAACAAGCACATCGAACTTGCCCATTCGCAAATCGCGGATGATTTCCATTCGCTCGATAGTGTCGATATCATAATGCATATAGCGCACGGCGATATTAACGCCCTCTAAATACTCGGTTAAATCCTCCGCCATTTTCTTGGTGAGCGTTGTGACAAGGACGCGCTCGCCGCGGGCGGTTCGAAGGTTGATTTCGGAAATAAGGTCATCAATTTGACCCTCACTCGGGCGAACCGAAATTTCGGGGTCTAAAAGGCCTGTCGGGCGGATAACCTGCTCAACAATTTGGGTTGATTTTTCGCGTTCCAAATCCCCGGGGGTTGCCGAAACGAAGAGGGCTTGACCCACATGGGCATAAAACTCATCGAAATTCAACGGGCGGTTATCAAATGCCGATGGCAGGCGGAAGCCGAACTCAACAAGGTTTTCCTTTCTTGAGCGGTCGCCGCCATACATTCCCCTAACCTGCGGAAGCGTTACATGGGATTCATCAACAAAAAGCAGGAAATCATCGGGAAAATAATCGAGAAGAGTGAACGGAGTGCTGCCTGCGGGGCGGCGGGAAAGCACGCGCGAATAGTTTTCAACGCCCTTGCAGGTGCCGATTTCGCGGAGCATTTCAACATCATATTCGGTTCGCTGGCGGATTCGCTGCGCCTCGATTAGCTTGCCCTCCTCGGTGAATTCGCGAACGCGCGCCTCCATCTCATCCTCGATATCTTTGAGCGCATCGCCCATTTTATCGGGCGGCACGATATAGTGCGAAGCGGGATAGATAGCCGCGTGTTTAAGCGCCGATTTAACCTCGCCCGTTACGGTGTTAACCTCGCAAATACGGTCGATTTCATCGCCAAAAAATTCAACGCGAAGGGCATAATCCATCGCATAGGACGGGAAAATTTCAACAACATCGCCGCGAACGCGGAACTTGTTGCGGGCAAAGGCGATATCGTTGCGCTCATACTGCAAATCAACCAGCTTGCGGATAAGCTCATCGCGGCTTTTTTGCATCCCAACGCGCAGGGAGATAACCATGCTACGATAGTCAATCGGGTTACCAAGGCTGTAAATGCAAGAAACGCTGGCAACGATTATAACATCGCGGCGCTCGGAAAGCGCGCAGGTTGCGCTATGGCGGAGTTTATCAATTTCATCGTTGATTGCCGAATCCTTTTCGATATAGGTATCGGTGCCGGGAATATATGCCTCGGGCTGATAATAGTCGTAATAGGAAACGAAGTATTCAACCGCGTTATCGGGGAAAAACTCGCGGAATTCGGAGCAAAGCTGCGCGGCGAGGGTTTTGTTATGGGCGAGTACGAGGGTTGGGCGGTTAACGCGCTCGATAATATTCGCCATTGTAAAGGTTTTGCCCGAGGCTGTAACACCCAGGAGGGTTTGCTCTTTATCGCCCCTATTTATACCCGCTACGATTTTTTCAATTGCCTCGGGCTGGTCGCCTGTTGGTTTATAGGGCGAATGCAACATAAATTTATCCATCGTTCTCACCTCAATTCCGTTTTTTATTATTATACCACAAAAAAGCAAATAAGCAAATAAAAAGCAACCGCGGGTGCGGTTGCTTTTTATTATTTTTCTATCGTTAACTTTTCAAGGGTTTCGCTATGGGCGGCGATTTCGCCATCAAGGAAAACGGTTAGACCCTTTCCCTTGCCGTATTTCTCGCCGGTTTTATCATAAAGCACGGTTACATCCCTGCCCTGCCAGCGAACATCCTCGACGCAAAACCACTCCCATTCATCGGGGATTATGGGGCTGACAACAAGCCCATCCTTTATGGGGCGGATGCCCAAAAGTCCGTTTAGGACATTATCGATAAAGCTCGAATGGTTATAATCGCGATTCGGGGCAATCCAGCGGTTTTCCTCGGGATGATGGTCCTCGCGAACGGCAAAATCATCAACCGAATCGGTATCGTAATGACAAAGGCAATAGCGCTTTAAAAGCTCGAAATAATCGGCCTTTTTAACCGAATGATTCTTATAATCATGCAAAAGGTTTGCCATACCGAGCAGGATTAGGCTATAGGTATAGGGCCAAACGGGGCCGTTCCAAAGGCAGCCATGACCAAACGGCTGCATATAATGCGGGTTTTCCTTTTCAAGGGTTGTAACGCCGAAGGGAGCCAAGAATGTGTCCTCTCGCATTATGTAGTCCCAAGCCTTGGCATAGCGCTCCTCATCGGGCGCCAAATTAAAGCTCCAAGCCGAATAGCAGTTGCTCTCCTTGCCCTTGATTTTGATTTTATCAACATTGGTTATCTCAACAAAGAAGGAGATATCATCATCCCAAAGCTTTTCAAAAATCGCGGTTTTGATTTCATCGGCACGACGGTTGAAATAGAGCGCATCCGACCAATGGCGACCGATTGCCGAAGAGATTTTCGCCATTGAATAACCCGCTGCAGCCATAAAGCAGTTGGCGTTCATACGATAGCTCTCATCGCCGCCTATTATCTTCCAAAAGCTGCCGCAGCCCCAAGGCTCAAAGGTATAGCAAACGACAAGTTCATATGCCGAAACGGCGCCACCCTCGGCGTTTTCGAACTCAACCTTGATTCTATCGGTCGGCACCTTATCGAAGGTTACCTCGGTCATTTTAGCATCATATTTCCAAGGGGCAAACTCGAGATTTTGAACCGCTTTCCACTCGCCCTCACAGTTATAATAAACCTTGAGGCCCTGCGGCTCGGTTTTATACCAAATGCGGAGTCCCGTTGCATAGAAATTTTCAATGGGAGCATCGATGATAACATAATCGGATGCGTTGCCCGAGCCCTCCGCCGACCAATAGTCGCCACGGATGGAGTTATCGGTTAGGGCATCAAGAGATGAGCCCTTGGCAACGAAGGAAGCCGAATAGGTCAGCTCGCGCTCGATTTTATCATAGCCGTTAACGCCCGCCTCCTGACCCTCGGTGCCGTTTTGCATATAATAAAGGCCAAAGTCGGGGTCGAACTTAAAATACTGATAGTTAAAGCGGGCAACCAACTTAAAATAGTTATCCTTTAGGTTTTCGAGGTCGCCATCGAGGAGGTATTTTTGATAAACGGAATCTAAAAGATAGTTCCAATAATCAACATTTATGGGGGTTACATCGATATAATCGTTGAGATATTTGGTGTTGCGAACCCAGCGGGCATCGCGAACATGGGCACCCTGAGCGCAATCGATATATCTATGATATCCGCTGCCGACCGATGCCTCGCAATATTCGTATTTGCCCCCTTCCCTGCGCTTTGAGAGGCAGGCAAGCAGGTTTTTCCAACGATAGTAATAGACCTTGTCAAGCAAGGTGTCGGGCGTTGAGATGTAGGGAATATTCTCGAGGAGCCAATCCTTTTGGGTTAAAGTTTCGGACTCGTTTTCATGGATTTCATCGGTGTGACCGATGATTTTATCGGGGGTGTTCAGGCTTTTGATATCCTGATTATCGAGAATTTCACATTTGTTCAGAATCATAAAACCACCTCATAAACATTTTAACATAGATTTTAGAAAAATAAAAGCGGTGCCGCGGATTTAGTAAAAATTCGCACTACCGCTTTAGATTATATAAATTTTTCGACCGTTACGGTAACGGTATTGGAATCGACGGTTGCAAAGCCTCCGGAAACCTCGGCGCGATAAACCTCTTTGCCATCTTTTTTGGCGAAAATTGCGCCTTTGCCTAACGCTATGAGCGCCGAAGTATGACCTTTATGGATGCCATAGCTGCCGCCGCCTTTGCCTTGGCTGTTATCGCACACAGTCAGGTTAACGCTGTCGCAAGCGAGAGTTGCGGTTTCGGCTGCGGGGCTTAAAACCTTTAGGGTTAGTTCTTTTTCCATCGCTTTGCCCTACATTTCCTTTTGTTTTTTGAAAACATCATCGATGGTTCCGCACATTAAGAAAGCCTGCTCGGGGATGTTATCACATTCGCCGCCCAAAATTGCTTCCATTCCCTCAACGGTTTTATGCATGGGAACGAAGATGCCCTTTTGACCTGTGAAGCTTTCGGCAACATGGAAGGGCTGGCTCATAAAGCGCTGAACCTTTCGGGCGCGTTTAACGAGCATTTTATCCTCGGCGGAAAGCTCATCCATACCCAAAATTGCGATAATATCCTGAAGTTCGGCATATTTTTGCAAAACGCGCTGGGTTTCTTTGGAAACATCATAATGGCGGTTGCCGACAAAATCGGGGGTTAGCGCACGCGAAGAGGATGCGAGCGGGTCAACCGCGGGATAGATACCGAGTTCAACGATTTTTCTTGATAAAACGGTTGTTGCATCAAGATGGGAGAAGGTTGTTGCGGGGGCGGGGTCGGTTAGGTCGTCGGCGGGAACATAAACCGCTTGAACCGATGTTATTGAACCGTTACCCGTCGAAACGATGCGCTCCTGCAGCTTGCCCATTTCAGATGCCAAGGTCGGCTGATAGCCAACTGCCGAGGGCATTCGACCCAAAAGCGCCGAAACCTCGCTGCCTGCTTGGGTAAAACGATAGATATTATCGATAAAAAGGAGAACATCCTTTTGAGCTTCCTCGCGGAAATATTCCGCCATGGTAAGACCAACGAGCGGAACTCGAAGACGGGCGCCTGCGGTTTCGTTCATTTGGCCGAAAACGAGGGCGGTTTTATCGATAACGCCCGACTGGCGCATTTCGTTCCAAAGGTCGTTACCCTCGCGGGAACGCTCTCCAACGCCTGCAAAAACCGAATAGCCATCGTGTTCGAAGGCTACATTGCGGATAAGTTCCATTATGAGAACGGTTTTACCAACGCCTGCGCCACCAAAAAGACCGATTTTTCCGCCGCGAAGATAGGGCGTCATCAAATCGATAACCTTTATTCCCGTTTCAAGGATTTCATCGGATGAAACGATTTCGGAAAAAGGCGGAGCGGGATGATGAATCGGCCAATGGAGCTCGGTTTTGATGCTCTCGCCGCCATCAATGGGTTTACCCGTTACATTAACCATTCTACCGATGGTTTCTTCACCGACGCAAATCTTTATGGGCTCGCCTGTATCAACGGCGGCAAGACCGCGAGACATACCGTCGGTCGGGTTCATGGAAATGCAACGAACCTCGCCATCGCCCAAATGCTGGGAAACCTCGAGGGTGTATATTTCGTTATTAATTTCAATAGTTACGGCATTGAAAATATCAGGGACCTCGTTTTTATCAAACAAAATATCGACAACGGGTCCTGTTATTCTTTGAACCATACCTATGCCTTTTTGCATTGTTACACTTCCGTTTCTTGTGTGTATTCTACTGCGGTTTCCAAAACATCAGCCGTTACGCTGCTTTGGCGCTGGCGGTTGATTTCCGCCTCGAGTTCATTGCAAAGCTCTGTTGCAGTGTCATATGCGGAGCGCATAGTCATCAGCGTTGCGGCTTGGGCGCCGAGCGAGGTTTCGCTTACGCGGCGAAAAACAAGCGCACCGATAACGGTTTTAACGGTTTTGGAAATAATGGTTTGTTTATCGGGGACAAAAAGCAACTGCTCGGACGATTCATCCTCCTCGCTCGGAATAAACAAATCCATTAAAGAGGGGGTTTGAACCATCATATTGCGGTATTTTTGATAGATAATCTTAACCGTCGAAAACTCGCCGCGAAGCAAGCCGCTATAAATGCGCTCGGCGAGAGGTTCGGTTTCGACCGAACTCGGAACATCGCCAAACTCAAATTCGGCGGTCAGCGGCAAATGTTTAAGCCGAAAATATTCGATTAGCTTCTTGCCGCAAACGAGGCAAACGGGGTTTTCCTCCTGCCCTATTTCTTTTTCGGCAAAGGCGGCAAGCTCGGCATTAATTTTTCCGCACATACCCTTGTTTGCGCCTAAAATTATGAAGCAAACAGGCGCATCCTCTTTCGGGGCGGGAAAACTTTTGGTCCACTCGCTGCTATAGTTTTTATAGAGCCTGCTACATTCCCTTTCATACTCACTATCGTTCGAAAAAAGGGTTGCAAGGCGCGAATATTTAACGGTTGCTGCCGTTTTCATAGCATTTGAAAGCTTTTGGGTTGAACGGATGCCGCGCAGTTTTTTTCGAAGAGATTGAACGGTCGGCATCAGTTCTCACACTCCCTAAATTCTTCCAAAGCTGCCAAAAGTTCGGCTTTGGAATCGGGGGTTAGTTTTTTGCCCGATTTCAGCTTTTCTAAAATATCCGCCTTTTGCGAGGCGAAGAAATCGAAGAGGTTTCGCTCAAATTTAGGCATCTCGGCGGGAGCGATTTTATCGGCAAAGCCCTCGCTGACTGCGAAAATTAAAAGCGCCTGAAGATGGTCATCCACCGGGGCATATCGAGCCTGCTTGAGCGCCTCCATAAGAAGCGCGCCCGAAGAAAGGGCTTTTGCGGTTGCATCATCGATATCCGAGCCGAATTGCATAAATTCCTTAAGCTCGCGATACTGCGCAAGGCGGGTTCGAAGGTTTGCCGAAACCTGCTTCATAAGGCCGCTTTGAGCCGCGCCGCCAACGCGGGAAACCGAAAGACCCACATTGATTGCGGGGCGTTGACCCTCGTTAAAGAGTTCGGAATCAAGGAATATTTGACCATCGGTTATGGAGATAACATTTGTTGGGATATATGCCGAAATATCGCCCGCTAGGGTTTCGATAATCGGAAGCGCGGTTATAGAGCCGCCGCCGAGTTCATCAGAAAGATGTGCAGCGCGCTCCAAAAGTCTTGAATGGAGATAGAAAATATCGCCGGGATATGCCTCACGACCCGAAGGGCGATGAAGAAGAAGCGAAAGCTCGCGATAGGCAACGGCATGCTTCGAAAGGTCATCATAAACGATTAAAACATCCTTGCCTGCATACATAAAGTATTCAGCCATCGCCGAGCCCGAGAAGGGAGCGATATACTGCAGCGCTGCCGAGCCCGATGCGGGAACGGCAATAATAGTTGTGTATTCAAGGGCGCCATGGGACTTGAGCTTTTCGCGAATTTCGGCAACAAGGGTTTCCTTTTGACCGATTGCAACATAGATACAAACGGTGTTCTTTCCCTTTTGGTTAATGATGGTATCGACCGCGATGGCGGTTTTGCCCGTTTGACGGTCACCGATTATGAGCTCGCGCTGACCCTTTCCAATGGGAACGAGGGCATCGATTGCCTTAATACCTGTATTGAGCGGGCTGGAAACAGGACTGCGCTCGAGAATTGCGGGGGCATGGAATTCAATCGGGCGACGCTCTTTTTGCGGAAGGTAGCCTTCGCCATCGATAGGATTGCCGAGCGCATCAACAACTCTTCCGAGCAGCGATTCGCCAACGGGAACCGAGGCGATTCTTCCTACCCTGCGAACACGCGAGCCGCTTTCGATATGCTCATATTCGCCGAAAATAACGCAGCCGATGCGGTTTTGCTGAATATCGAGCACCATTCCGCGCTCGCCGCATTCAAACTCAATAACCTCGCCATACATAATATCGGCAAGACCATCCATCCAACAAATACCATCGGACACGGTCATAACCCTGCCGAGCTGATAAACATGGATATGGGGGTCGAAATTCTTGGCTTTATCGGCAAATTCCTTAATTAACTCGCCTGCCGCATCGTTGCTGTTGATGGGGTCGCGGGTTAGGCTCTTTTTAAACTGATATAGCTCCTCGGCTACGGTTCCGTCATAAACAGTATCGCCTATGCGGAGTTTGAAGCCTCCGATAAGCTCACTATCCTGCAAGAACCAAAGCGAGGTTTTGCCGTTGGCGGCATCAACAAGTTCGGTTGTTGCCTTATCGATGCGATTCATAAGCTCCTGCGGCAATGGGTAAGCAGACGTTACCGTTACATACAGCACGCCTTTATGCTTCAAATACGCCATATCGCCCGGGGTTAGCTTGATGCGCGGAAGAATGGCATCAAGAACCTGCTCATCGATTTCGCGGATTTTTTCATAATATGGCGAAGCGGAGAAAAGTTCCGCAACGCATTTTTTCATAACCGAGAAAAGCTCCTCGCGGGCATCAACAATCATCTCGCGATGAACCTCGCGGCATTCGCGCTCGCCAAACTCGCTGATTTGCGTAGTCTTCTCATCGACCATAGCGTTAGCCTCAAGCACCTCGCGGGAGGCTTCGGGCTCTTTAACGGTCGGAGCATAATCGATGAGCGCGGGCATGGGCAAGTTTTCCTCATCCTCGGCTTCTTTTAATTCTTTTTCTATTCTTTCAAGGCGGCGGCTGAAGATTCCGAATACAATCTTCCTGCCGAATAAGAAAAGTATTAAAGCAAGGATAAGGAAATTGATAATCACATATTTCAGTTCCATAATTTATACCCTATCCGAAAGCAAAACATCGGCGAAAATTTTTGCGGTTTTCTCCATTTCGGGGCTAACCTGCAAAACAATCGCGTTATGTTCGGTTTTCATTTGCTCTCTATACTTGTTCACCTTCAAAAGGCGCTCCTTTTGCGCTTTTTGAATCTTCCTTTTTCCGTCTTGCTGGATTTTTTCCGCTTCCTTTTTGCTCATCTCTTCGAAAAGCTCGGCGCTTATCCTCTCGGCGCGCGCTTTGTTTTCTTCGTTTTCTTTTGCTATGCGCTCGCGCTCGGCGCTCTTCTTTCGGGCATCCTCTACCCTTTTGCGCCTCTTATCCATAACCTCGAGCACGGGCTTGAACAAAAGATTATTAAGAATGAGCATTAAAAGAACAAAGCAGATAACGGTCCAAACTATGATGGACGGCTGTATGTTCATTGGGTTGCTCCTTAGATTTTATTGATAAGCATAAAGGCGATAAGAAGGCCATAGATGGTAAGAGCCTCCATAAGTGCCAACGAGATGATAAGGGTCGAGCGGATGTCCTTTGCGGCATCGGGCTGACGAGCGATACTCTCCATTGCGGCTTTAGCGGTTTTTCCCTGCGCGATTGCGGGACCGATTGTGCTGAGGGCGATTGCGATTGCTGCTGCGATTGCGATAATTCCTGATGTCATAATTTATTTCTCCTTGAAAAATTATTCTGTTTCGGTTACTTCATCCAAATAAATGGATACGAGCATTGTGAATACGATTGCCTGCAGGGCGCAGAAGAGAAGCGATAAAATCATCATTACCACGGGGGCACCGATGGGAAGAATATGATAAAGCTCCTCGGTTACGGTTTCCTCGCCGAAAACATTACCGTAAAGACGGAGGGCGAGCGAAGCCGGTTTTATAAACTCATCGAGCAACAATAGCGGAAGCATCAAGGCTATGGGAGATACGAAATGCTTGAAATAATGCTTAACGCTATGGCGAATGCCCGAGGTTTGCAGGAAGATGAAGGTTACTACGCCGAGTGCAGCGGTAACCGAAAGGCTGGCGGTTGGGGCTTTGACATAATCAGTAAGCCCGACGCCTGGGATTAAACCCGAATAGTTGCAAAGCGTTATAAAGACGAAGAGGGTTGCAAGAAACGGGAAATATTTTCTTGCCTTGCTTTGCCCAAGGTTGCCCGAAAAGAAATTATCGAGCGATTCAACGGCGGTTTCAATCACATTTTGGAATTTTCCGGGCCGCTCTTTGAGCGAATGCTTAACGATAAGCGAAACAATCGTTACAAGGCCTAAAATAATCCACATGGCCACGACCTCGCCCGTTACATCCAAAAATCCAAAAAGTTTGATTATAACCTTTGATTTTTCACCCATCGGCATTCTCCCCTTCCTCTTGATTTTTAGGCGAATTATAGTTTAAAAGTTTGCCCGTTAAATAAAATCCGGGGAGGGTTACTCCCAAAGCGCCGCCTAAAAGCGGAAACGCTATTTCCTTCACGGTTTGCTTGGCAACGAAATATATTGCTACCAACAATGCTATTTGAAGCACCATGCGCAAAAGCGAAGCGACAAGATATTTTTCGGGGTTGTTTTTTAATGCGTTTTTTGAAATCAAAAAACTAAAATATGCTACGGCTATGCCTGCCAAAGCGGCAAGTGCTGCGCCTATAATATTTTCAACCATTTATTCACCTTCATTCATACGCAATATTATATCACTATCATCTTTATTTTGCAACAAAAACACCCATTGTTTCACACTAAACAACGGGTGTTTTTTTTAATAATTTATAGGTTTTCAAAAATCGCCGTTCCGCGCTTTTTAAGCCAGCTGATAAGAGCAAGGCATATGCCCGCTAACAAGGCTGCGACTGCGCCTAAAAATGCGGCGGGAGTCACGAAGGAATAAAGCACCTTATAAAGCGCTGCAAGGGCGAAAACGATGCCCCATCCGCCAAAGATGGTTAAGGTTACCGAAAGGCTTTGCTTGATGGGGATGATGTCATTAGTCCACTCAAGCTTGGGCGATTTCAGGTTGATTACCAAACCGAGCAAGGCATAGAAAAGCTCGAAGGCAAGCGCCGACAAAACAAGCACCGCCGCCATAACTGCGTTAAACTGCAAAACATAGATAAGGCTTGCAAGGAAAAGCAAGAGCGGAGGCAAGGTTATCAGCAGCTGCAGCTTTATTTTCGCCTTGAAGACCTGCATGGGGGTTATGGGCATATTTTTATAAATCCAAAGATTTTTACCCTCAAGCGAAATGCTCGGCGCGGTTATATCGTTCATGGTCAGCATAAAGAAAACCATGCCCGCAGCGAATAGCGCCAGCATATCCATGGGAATCGGGCTCGGAATAAGCGAAAGCAGGTTGCTGATATATGCCTTATTAAAGAGCAACACGACTGCAAGTATCGGCATAATAATGCTAGAAAAGGCGGTGTTCAACATATAATGAGCGTTGCCAAAAAATGCGCGCGCTTCCTTTGAAAGGAGGGCGTTTTCGAGCTTGCTTTGCTTAAATTTCGCTTTTTGCGTTTTTCCTTTAACCGCGCTAACCTTGAGTGTTGCCGAGCGCAAGAAGGTTTTTGAAGCGAGGAGGAAGAAAAGCAGCATAAACGCCGAAGTTATCAAGAAAGCGATGAGAAGCGATAGGCTCTTTCCGTCCGCCGCAAGTCCCAAATGATAGAAATAAAAGAGAACGCTTTTAATCTTTGCGCCCAAAACGGCAGGGTTGGCGAGAATGCTCATCAAAATCGAATATGCATTATAATAAACATAGTAATACGCTACCAAAAACGCGATGGAAAACACCATAACTACTATGTTTTTATGCTTAATTCTCAATAGCGCGAGCGAAACGGCATAGCCTAAAAGCGATGATAGCGTTACCGAAAAGAAGGTTATGAGAATGGCTACCAGCACTGTGAAGGCTATTTGGATTGGGTCGGTTTTGCCTGATGCAAACCAAACCGCTATAGAAGGAATTAAAACAACCGATTCATACAAAACGGTAGTAATCAGTACGGTTATAAAGCGAGCGAAGATTATTTTTCGGGGCGGAATTGGCATTGAAAGCAGGAAATCGTTATCCTTGGCGCAATAGATTGAGGAATAGGTTGTGAAGATGCTGCCGATTACTCCTACTACGACCGAGAGCATCGCCACAAACGCAAAATACAGCCAAGAAAACCCCGCATAAATCAGCGGAGCGCAAATCCTTTCGGCGCCCATATAAACAACAACGCCGACCGAAGCCAAGAGCATTAACATCAGGAAGGCAACAAACAGTTTGCCGATTCCCCTGCTCTTTTTTCTTCCCTTTTTGCCGCCGTTAAATCCCGAAAAAAGCTCGCGAAACTGTTTTTTCAGCAAGAGCTTAGTCATTTGTTTCCTCCAATTCGAGGAACACATCCTCAAGCGAATCATCGCCCTTGACCTCATCCATACTGCCATATTTTACGAGCTTGCCATCCTTGATGATTGCAACCTTATCGCAAAGCTTTTCGGCAACCTCCAAAACATGAGTTGAAAAGAGGATTGCCGCGCCTTCATCGCATTTTTGGCGCATAATTTGCTTTAAGAGATGGCTTGCCTTGGGGTCAAGACCAACAAAGGGCTCATCCATAATGATGAGCTCGGGCTCATGGATAAGCGCCGCTATAACAGCGAGTTTTTGCTTCATTCCGTGCGAATATGAGGAGGTTAAATCGGAGAGCACATCCGAGAGAGCGAAAATTTCGGCATACTTTTCGATTCGCTCCTTGCGGACCTCGGCGGGAATGCCAAAAATATCGGCAACAAAACCGAGATACTGCATTCCGCTCATAAACTCATATAAATCGGGGTTATCGGGAATATAAGCGATTTTCGCCTTGCAGGCAAGCGGACTTTTCTCGAGCGATTCGCCGCCTATTAAAATTTCGCCGCAATCGGGGCGAAGGATTCCGCAAACTGCTTTTATAGTTGTTGTTTTACCTGCGCCGTTATGACCGATAAAGCCGCAAATCTCGCCTTTTTTTATGGAAAGCGAAAGATTATCAACAGCCTTTTTATCGCCGTAGGTTTTGGTAAGACCGTTTATTTTAAGCATAGAAAAACCTCATTTTAACATTGTTAAAAGCCGCAGGGATGGTGTTCCCTGCGGTTTTTTAGTTGTTCCAATAATTAGTGTCGGTCAGGCAAACTGCCGAAAGAAAATCATCAAAGAAGAAAAACTCAAGTTTAATTTTATCGAAGTTGGCGGTTAAAACCTTTGCGCCTTCAACGGTTCCGGGAAGGAAGAAAAGGTCATCAGCGGTTGCCGCTCTTTCGATGTAATCGGCGGCGAGCTTTTCAGTGACATCGTTTTTGGTTGTTGTGTTGCCAAGCTCGAGGCCATAAGCCTCTCCGCCCGTTACCGCAACGACAGCGATGCCCTTGTCGGCATGCTGCTTTTCATAATAAAACGACTGAACGCCGTTCATCAGGTTCACGGCAGTGTTGCCGACATATTCGGTTAAAATCAAATCCTCGTTGTTTTGTTCCTTGGATAAATCCTCATAATGTTTTAATGCAAACTCCGCGGTGGAGCCGAGTTTTACCTCATATTCGGGGATTTCGCCCTTGGATGCGAACTTATCAATTTCGCCGCGGGAATCCTTTTTATCCCCTTTGCAGGCGGCAAAGGAAAGGATAAAAGCGAAGCAAAGAACTAAGCAAAGAACTCTTTTCATTACTTTTTATCTCCTTTTGAGGAAATTTCTTTAAGCATTTCAAATCGGAGGTCCCAAAGGTCTTGAGAGAGGTCAACATAGTAGGTATGGGGTTTTTCGAAGCGCTTAACCTCATCCCACATTGCATCAACCTGCTCGCGGCAATAAACAGCAATATCGCTGACGGAGGGGCTCTCATATACCTGCTTGCCCTTTTCCATAATCTTAACCTGAAGCTTTTTGGCGGTGAAATTAGTTACGGTTTTGCGCTTCCAGGTGTGAACGGGGTCGAAGATTTCATAGGGCTTCGAATCATCAATCTTTTCATGGTTCAGGGTTATAACATCGGCTAAAGCCTTGCCTGTTTCATTATCATAAAGGCGCCACGGAATTTTAATTCCGGGGATGGTTATCTTGGCGATGTTTTCGCTAACCTTAATCTTGGGGATAACCTCGCCATCCTTCTCAACTGCCGAAAGCTTATAAACGCCGCCGAATACTGCCTCGCTCGAAGCGGTTATAAGACGCTCGCCAACGCCGAAGCTATCAACGCAGGCGCCCTGCATCAGCATATCGCGAATAAGATATTCATCAAGCGAGTTGGAAACGCAAATTTTGCAGTCGGGATAGCCCGCTTCATCCAGCATTTTGCGGCATTTCTTGGTTAGATAGGTTATATCGCCGCTATCGATACGAATGCCTTTAGGACGCTTGCCGAGAGGCTTTAAGACCTCATCAAACACGCGAATAGCATTGGGAACGCCGCTCTTTAAAACATTGAAGGTATCCACAAGCAAAAGGCAAGAATCGGGATATTTCTCGGCATATGCCTTAAACGCCGAATATTCATCGGGGAAAAGCTGAACCCAGCTATGCGCCATTGTGCCCGAAGGGATAACGGAGAAATCCTTTGCCGACTTAACGCAAGAGGTTCCCGCGCAGCCGCCGATTATTGCGGCACGGGCTCCATAGATTGCGGCATCATAGCTATGGGCTCGGCGGGCGCCGAATTCGAGCACTGCTCTTCCCTGCGCCGCGCGAACGATACGGTTTGCCTTGGTTGCTATGAGCGACTGATGGTTGATTGTTAAAAGCACCATGGTTTCAACGAGGAATGCCTGAAGCGCGGGACCACGAACGGTTACTATCGGCTCGTTGGGGAAAATCGGGGTTCCCTCGGGGACCGCCCAAACATCGCACTCGAACTTGAAGTTCTTAAGATAATCAAGATACTCCTCGGAAAAGAGCGAAAGCGAGCGCAAATAATTTATATCGTCCTCGGAAAAAGAAAGATTGTTAAAATACTCAATCAGCTGGTCGAGACCTGCCATAATGGCAAAGCCGCCATTATCGGGAACGCGGCGGAAGAACATATCAAAATAAACGGTTTTATCGCGATATTCGCTATCGAAAAAGCCATTCGACATGGTCATTTCATAAAGGTCCAGCAGCATTGTTAGGTCGTTGCGCATTTTTCTTACTTCCTTTTTAAAGTTTAATTATAATTATAATACCCCTCAAAAAGAATATTGTCAAATAAAAATAACGGCAGGGATTCCCTGCCGTTACCTATTTTATGCTATACCGTCATACTTATCGTAATAAATATCGGAAATCTCTCTCAAAATATCATCGTTATAGGCTTTATAATATTCCTTGCGGTTTACTATGATATAAGTTCCGTTTGCTGCAAAATCGATAGTTTTCCCATTTTTTAAAACGATTTTAAACATGGCGTTTGTTCCGCCTTGAAGTTTTAAATCGAATTGCGGGTTGTTATCGATTTCTATTTTAGAAAGCAAAACCAAAATTGTTTCGGCATCATTAGTTGATACTTCATTAGCATAAGACTCCTGCCAATAATCGGTAGCATATATGCTTTCAACATCCGTCGGTCTTAAATCGGTTATAAAAGCTGTATTATTTATAGAAACAATACAGACCAAAGCAAAACATACAACCAATATTGAAGTGATTACAACCAACCTTTTCATCATATTTACTTAACCACCTTGGATTAGGATGTCCAATATTTACTTGTAACATGATCCAACTGCAATGTAGCATTTGGTAAGTCCATGTCATACTTGAAATTTTCAACAATCTGTAATGCAGAAATCACATCATTAAAATCTTCATTATTATCAATATCTCTTGCCAAAACTAATGGTGCGCAACTTATAACAAGTGTAACACTCAACAAAATACATAATATTTTTTTGATATATTTCTTTTTTTCATAAAACTCCTCCTTTGAATTCTTATTCAATCCTTAAAAACCCACAAGGAAACATATCAAATCACCTCCAAAAAAGAAAAAGCACACAACAAGAGCCTTAAGGCAAAATTGTGCGCTTTTTTTATTATATTATTTTAAGCGAACAAATCCGCCATTTACTAATAAAATTATACCGTTTTTATTCGAATTTGTCAATTGATTTTATGGACACAAAATGTCTTTTAGGTTTGCATAAAATAACTAAAAGCCTATCCGCGATGGATAGGCTTTTGGTTGTTTTCTTAATACATTCCGCCTGCGGCTGCTGCGGCGTTGGCTGCGGCTGCTGCGATTGCGGGGTCTTCCTTCTTATCGGTTACGAGCGACTCGGTTGTGAGCACCATGGATGCTACCGAAGCGGCATTTTGAAGAGCCGAGCGGGTTACCTTGGTCGGGTCAACAATACCTGCGCTTAACATATCGGTGTATTCCTCGTTATAGGCATCAAAGCCGTAGTTTGTCTTGCCCGAGGTTAAAATCTTATCGATAATAACCGAGCCTTCAAGGCCTGCATTTGCGGCAATTTGGCGAACCGGTGCCTCGAGCGATTTGAGCACGATGCTAACGCCGGTTTTCTCATCGCCTGCGGTTTCATCAAGAAGGGCCTTAACTGCGGGAATGGCATTGATAAGAGCAACACCGCCGCCTGCAACGATACCCTCTTCAACTGCTGCCTTGGTGGCGGCGAGAGCATCCTCGATGCGGAGCTTCTTTTCCTTCATTTCGATTTCGGTTGCAGCGCCAACCTTAATAACGGCTACGCCGCCTGCGAGCTTGGCAAGACGCTCTTGCAGCTTCTCACGGTCGAAATCGGAGGTTGTTGTTTCGATTTGGTTGCGGATTTGTGCAACGCGAGCGGCAATTTCAGCCTTTTCGCCTGCGCCATCGATGATGATGGTGTTTTCCTTGCCGATTTTAACCTGACGGGCGGTTCCGAGCATATCGGGGGTTGCATTCTTAAGCTCAAGTCCGAGTTCCTCGGTGATAACCTGACCACCTGTTAAAATAGCGATATCCTGGAGCATTTCCTTTCTTCTATCGCCGAAGCCGGGAGCCTTAACGCCAACGCAGGTGAAGGTTCCGCGGAGCTTATTAACGATGATGGTCGAAAGAGCCTCGCCCTCGATATCCTCGGCAATAATAACAAGCTTTCTACCTGCCTGAACAAGTTGCTCGAGAAGGGGCAAAATCTCCTGAATATTAGAGATTTTCTTATCGGTTATAAGGATGAGCGGCTCATCGATGATAGCCTCCATCTTATCGGTATCGGTTGCCATATAGGGAGTGATATAACCGCGGTCAAACTGCATACCCTCAACAACCTCGGAATAGGTTTCGGCGGTTTTGGATTCCTCAACGGTTATAACGCCGTCAGCCGATACCTTTTCCATAGCCTCGGCAATAAGATTACCAATAACCTCATCGCCTGCCGAAATGGTTGCAACGCGGGCAATATCAATGCTTCCGCTAACCTTTTGAGAGTTGGAAATAACGGTGTCAACAGCGGTTTTTACTGCGCGGCTGATACCCTTTTTAACAACCATCGGGTTTGCACCTGCGGCAACATTCTTCATGCCCTCGCAAATGAGAGCCTGAGCGAGAACGGTTGCGGTTGTTGTTCCGTCGCCTGCGGCATCGTTGGTCTTAACCGAAACTTCCTTAACAAGCTGAGCGCCCATATTCTCAAAGGGGTTATCAAGCTCGATTTCCTTTGCGATGGTAACGCCATCATTAGTGATGAGCGGTGCGCCGAATTTTTTATCTAAAACAACATTTCTACCCTTGGGTCCCAATGTTACCTTAACTGCGTTTGCAAGCTGGTCAACACCCGACTGAAGGGCTTTTCTGGCTTCTTCGCCAAAGATGATTTCTTTTGCCATCTATATTGCCTCCTATTCAACTATTGCCAAAATATCGGACTGGCGGATGATGCTGTATTCCTCGCCATCAACCTTAACCTCGGTGCCCGAATATTTAGCGGTAAGCACCTTGTCGCCTACCTTAACATACATTTTAACCTCGTTGCCGTCAACGATTCCGCCGGGACCAACCGCAACGATTTCAGCGATTTGCGGTTTCTCCTGCGCAGCAGATGTTAGGATAAGGCCGCTTTTGGTGGTTTCTTCCGCCTTAACTGCCTTGGTAACAACTCTATCGGCTAAAGGTTTAATAGTCATAATAAATGCCTCCTATATAAAGTCTTTTATTCTTCAGTTAGCACTCTCTTTGTTCGAGTGCTAATTTATATTCTATAGACTGCTGCCTTAAAAATCAATAGGTTTTCTAAAATTTTCCTATAAATTTAAAAGTTTATTAACAGTTATGCCGTTTTGCGACAAAATGCGCGGTTTAAACGGTTGCCTCTTCGCGCTTAAAGCCCTCGCAAATGCCTCGCGGGAGGATAAATTTAACGCCGCCCTTTATGAGCTCAAAACGAACCTTTTGCTTGCGAACAATCTCGCCATCGAGGTTAATGGGTTCATCGCGGAAGGCTTCAATCTCCATAACGCTGCAGCTGCCATGTCGGCACATGGGCAGGTTTTCATGCTTGCCCTGCTCATAGAGCTTTATGAATTTTAAAATCTTAAGCTTGGAGATTTTTTCAACCAAGAGCCATTCGAGTTTTCCATCCATCGGGTTGGCATTCGGGGCGCTTTTATAGCCGCCGCCATAAACGGGACCGTTGGCGCAAACCGCAAAAAGGCAATCGAAGGTTCCGATTTCCTCGCCATCGACCGTTACCTTTGCGCGTTGACCGATTTTGCCCAAAAGGGTTTTAACAACCGAAAGTTTATATGCCATACCGCCCGAAACAAACGGCCAGCGCTTAAAACGGCTCATACCGTCCGCAACGACCGCATCCATACCGAGCGAGCAAATATTTATGCAATATGTATCATCGGCTTTGATAACATCCATAGGCACGGCCTCGCCCTCAACCTGCGCCGCGATGTCGGCGAAGGGCTCGCGTTGGGCGAAGAATTTAAGAAAATCGTTTCCCGAGCCACAGGGTATAACGCCTAAATTAACATTGGGGTAACCATAGGCGCCGTTAAGCACCTCAAAAAAGGTTCCATCGCCGCCGCAGGCAAAGAAGTTAGCTTCCTCCCCTGTTTCGGCCTCGGCGCGAGCCTTTATTTTAGCATCTCCCACCGATTCGGTTATTATAATCTTAACCTCATCGTTTTTTCCTTCGAAGTATTTTTCAATAAGGGGTTTGAGGGTTTCAGGGCCCTTGCCCTTACCTGCCGCGGGGTTAATGAAGAATACCTGTTTCATCCCTTTATACAGCCTTTCATCCTTTAAAATACATATAGAACTGGCATTTTATCATACCGTTATAGAGCTTGCGGCGCTTATCGGCAGGTCTGCCAAAATGCTTTTCAAACTCATCATGCGGACTGATGATGCCATATTTTTTGCCTGCCAACTGCGGCAAGCGTTCCCCTAAAGTCTTATAAAGTGCTTCCGCTTCTCTAATATCGAGCAAACGCTCGCCATAGGGCGGATTGGTTATTACCGAGCAGCGGTCATCGGGCAAAGCGAAATCCTTAACATCGGCGCAGGCCGCCTTGATATACTTTGCGACACCCGCTTTTTTAGCATTATGCAGCGTTAGCTCAACTGCATTCGGATCGATATCGTATCCCACACCCTCGAAATCGACATCCTTAAGCTTTAAATCGAGCGCTCTTGTTCGCTCCTCCTGCCAAACCGAACGCGGGATAAACGGAAAGCGTTCAGCCGCAAAATAACGGCCAAGTCCCGGCGCGGTTTTGGTTGCCATAAGCGCCGCCTCGATAAGAATTGTTCCCGAGCCGCAAAACGGGTCATAAAGTTTCGTGTCGGGGAAGATTCTAATCAAATCGCACATCGATGCTGCGAGGGTTTCTTTAATCGGGGCATCGTTGGATGCGGGGCGGTAGCCACGCTTATGGAGGCCTTCTCCCGAAGTGTCAATCATTAAAGAAACCGTGTCTTTAAGGATTGAAAAACGGATTTTAAACTCGGGTCCCGTTTCGGAAAACCAGGAAACACCGTATTTAGCTTTTAGGCGCTCAACTATCGCCTTTTTAATTATCGATTGGCAATCGGGAATGCTGAAAAGCTTGGAATTCAAGCTCCAACCCGTTACGGGGAAGGCATCATCTTTGCCGATGAAATTCTCCCAAGGGAGAGCCTTTGTTGCCTCAAACAGGTCGTTAAATGTATCGGCTGAAAATTCGCCGACACGGATAAGAATTCGCTCGGCAAAACGGCTATAGAGGTTAGCGCGGGCAAGAATATTATAATCTCCCTCGAAATTAACCCTGCCGTTTTCGGCGGTTACATTTTCGATTCCCAGCCTTTTTAGTTCATCCGCCAATATGCCCTCGGTTCCAAACAGGCAAACGGCGGTTAGTTTTAATTTTTCCATATTTCTCCTTCAAGAAAAATGGCAGACAAATTTTTGCCTGCCATATATAACATTATTTATCTGCCTGCACCGCGGCGGGGACGCCTTGTTTCATTGTTCTTGCGCTTTAAGTCGGAAAATTTATCGTCGCTTTGCTGCTTGAAACGGTTCATCATATCCTCGAAAGAACCGGTTTCCTCGCGTTTTGCGGTCCAAACAAAGGAGCTATCGGGCTTCGGAGGAGCCTTCGGCTTGCGCTCGGGACGAACATTCTCTTGAGCTCGCTTAATGCTGAGACTAACCTTTCCTTGGTCGCCTATGTTCAAAACCTTCATCTTAACGACATCGCCCTCTTTAACAAACTCGCGAATATCGTTTACATAGCTTTGAGCAACCTCAGAGATATGTACCATTCCTGTTTGATTTTCGCCAAGGTCAACAAACACACCAAAATTGGTTATACCCGTTACCTTGCCTTCTACGATTTCACCTACGGTTAGTTGCATAAGAAAAAATTTTCCTCCTTGAAATGTGCCCTAAAATAAAACCGGTTAATTACCGGAAATATCAACGAAAATTTGTTCATCAGAATAAACAAAGCCAAGGCGCTCGCGAGCCGCTTTCTCAATAATATCGGCCTCGGTTCCGTTTTCCAGCAAATCCTTAAGTTCATCGATTTGCCTGCTGATGATATTCTTTTTTTCGATTTCATCCCTAAGCGCGCTGCGCTGCTTTATGTATTCGTGTTCAAGGTCGCCAAGTGAAAAAAGCAAATAAACACAAACAACAAGCAAAAGAGCACGGCGAAGGACGCTGTTTTTTCTTTTAGCCATAAAATCTTCCTTTATATAACGAGGCGCAAAGCGCCTACTTACCTATTATCTTATTAAGGAGATTATACACCATAGGTTTTATGTGTTTCAAGCCTTTTTTTACACAATTTTGCAACTTTTTAAAAACTTTTTTGAATTTATTGCTAAATTTTCCAAAATGCCGCAAAATTGCGCTGCGAATTTTCGAAATCAGGGCTAAAGCTGCGCCAAAAATGCGGCGCAAAAGTTTTATGAATTTTTTCGAGAGGCTTAAGCGCCATGCCCAAAAGCCTGCCGCTTCGGCAAAATATGCGAAGGCTCTCGGCTGGCCGTTGGTCCTGAATATAAAGAGCGTGAAGGTTGCGAGCGTTAAAAGCAAAAAATAGGCTAAATCCTCAATTATAACCGCCAAAACGCCGTGCCTTTTTAAAAGGCGCAGCGCTTTAAGAATATCATAAAAAAGGGCGGCCAAAAAACCTAATGCCGCAAAAAGCAAAAAGGATGCCGCTTGATGGCTGTTGCTTATTTCCCACATTACCTAAATATACGCCCGAAAAGTGAGCCGCTTTTTTTGCCGTCGCCCGTATAGGCAAGCGCAACCACCCTGCCGTTCATTTGCATATCCCCCGTTTCGCGGTTGAATCCATCGATATGCAAGCCCTCTCCCTTTATGGTTAGCTCTCCCATTGTTGTTTCGATTATAACCAGTTCCTCGGAAAAACTATAAACATCGCAAACGCCGCCTAAAACCAGCTTTTTGCGCTCCTGCATTATCAGGTTATGAGAAACACTTACTTTTTCATCAGGCATAAAAAATCCCCCTTACGCTTCATTTTATGAAGCATAAGAGGGTTCTATTACTCTATAACGCGATACATTCCCGCGGCATCATCCTTGCGGACGGTTTCAACAACCTCCAAGACCTCAACCTTAACGGTTCGACCCGCAAAGGCTATTTCCAAAACATCGCCGTTTTTAACATCATAAGATGCACGGGCAACCTTTCCGTTAACCGAAACTCTACCCGCATCGCACGCCTCGTTTGCAACGGTTCGACGCTTGATAAGGCGGGAAACTTTAAGATATTTGTCAAGTCTCATTACTTGCTCCTCACAAAAACAAAGACCGCCTATCAGGCGGCCTTTGCGAATGTAAATTTAATTACTTTGCAACAGCATCCTTGAAAGCCTTGCCTGCCTTGAAAACAGGAGCCTTAGAAGCTGCGATTTTGATGGTAGCCTTGGTCTGGGGATTTACGCCGGTGCGAGCTGCACGGGTGCGAACTTCGAAAGTACCGAAGCCAACGAGAGCAACCTTATCGCCCTTCTTGAGAGCGCCTTCAACGGTGTCAACAAATGCTGCTACTGCTGCATCTGCATCCTTCTTGGAAAGACCTGCCTTCTCGGCAATTGCTGCAACTAATTCTGTTTTGTTCATTATAAATAACCTCCAAAAAATAATGTGACCTTTCGGCCAAAATTAGCATTGTCCGTGACAAAAGGACAAGCCTTAAATCACTTGTATTAAATTTAACACAAAATTTCCAAAAAATCAAGAGAAAATATTGTTAAAGTGGCCCTTTTAGGCGCAAAATGTGCAAAAAAATTGTAAATTTGGTACAAAATCATCCAACAAGATGCAATTTTTTAAAGAGGCGGAGCAGTTTCTCGCCCTTGGGCAGCGCAAGCACATCGTCCGCAGTAAATGTACGAAGTGCGAAAAGCGCAATAAAATAGGTTATTCCGGCTGCGCCGATTGCTGCAACCGTATATAAACTGCCAACTCCCACGCTGCAAACAGCATAGGCTGCCGCACCGCAAAGTAGGCCCGAGATGAGCGGCTTAATAAGGTCGGCAAAGATTTTGGGCATAACGCCTGTATGCTTTATAAGGCAAATAAAGTTGGCGGCAAAAATGAAGACAAAGCTGCAAAGAGTGCCGATAGGTGCGCCCAAAATATTGATGGTTGGAATGCCAACGAGGACATAGTTAACTATTATTTTTATAGCCGCGCCGATAGCGATATTGCGAACGGGAAGCATTTGCTTGCCGATTGCTTGAAGGATACTGGTCATGGGAGCCGAAAGACCCGCAAAAACTGCCGCTACGCCGAATATGGCAAGCATAGGTCCGCCGATTTCTATCGATGCGACATCGCCATAAAGCATAGTCATTATCTGGGTTGAGAGCACCGCCATACCGATACCTGCGGGAATGGCAATAATCGCGGTTAGCTTTATAACCGAGTCAACGCTCTTGCGAACCTCTTTTTTGTTCTCTCGGTCGGTTGCCCAAACCGATGCCAAAAGCGGCAGCGCGCTTACGCCCAAGACCGAAGCGATGGTTGGGATAAGGTTATAAATCGTGAACGCCTGGCTGCGAACGCCAAAGAGGAAATTCGGGATTTTGGCATCCGAAAGGTCGCCCGCAATCGAATGAAGATTATAATCCTCAATCGCGCCTGCATACATCGACTTTAAGGTGTCAAGCGAGGTATCGAGCAGGTTGCCGATTTGCCATTTAACCATAAATACATCGATAAAGCTGGCAACATTTGTTGCAAGAGAGGTTAGCACAACGGGAATTGCGATTGCCGCTAATGCGCGAAGGATTACCTTTTGGGATTCGGGTTCGGGAGAAGCCGCGAGTTCCTCATCGGTTATACCATCGCCGCGGATTTTATGGCGCAGCGCCAAGAACGATGCGCTGAGCGCAGTTCCTATTGTTACGCCCATTATGGCGCCTGCCGCCGCATAATCGACATTCTTGGTTGATTCGAGAATGATATATGCCGCGGTGAAGCCAATAAGCAGTTTGCTTGCCGCTTCGATAATATCCGAAATAGCGGTCGGATACATATTGCGCATACCCTCATAATATCCGCGATAAATGGAAGAAATGCAGCAGAAAAGAAGCGAAGGCGCAATCATCAAAACGCTATAGATTGATTTGCCCGAGGGGTCGGTTGCCGAAACAAAGGTGAAGGAAAAGGCAACCATCGCGATAAAGCCGATAATTCCCGTTACAAGGAAGGCTTTTTTAGCGAGGCTCATAACCGCTTTGGCATCGCGAAAACGCTTTTGAGCCACATTCTCGGCCACCATACGCGAAATTGCGATAGGAAGGCCCGCCATAGCAAGACCGTATATCGGGGTGAAGAGTTCATAAGCCGATGAGAAGGAGCCCATACCATCGGTTGTTAAGAGATTTGCGAGCGGGATTTTGAAAATCGCGCCGATTATTTTAGAAATGGCGGTTGAAATTATAAGTATCAACGCGCCGTATTCAAAGCTTTGTTGTTTTCTTTTAGCCATTTTTATCTACCCTAACAAAAGAATTTATCGTTATCAAGCATTTCGCGAATGCCGCGCATAAGCAGCTCCGCCAAATCGAATTTTTCGTTTTCGTTCATATCGCGATAAGCCTCGCTTGCTGCCTCGCCCGCATCATCGGATACGCGGCGGATTGAGAGGAAAGGCTTTTTTGCTATATGGCAAACCGAAGCGATTGCCGCAGTTTCCATATCGCAGGCAGCGGCGCTGAATTCATTGATTAAATACTCCTTCAAAACGGAATCGCTCACGAAGCAGTCACCCGTTACGAGCGTTCCGCTCTTGACCGATAAAAGCTTCATAAAATGCGAAAGGAGGGTTTCATCGGCTTCATATATGTAGTCCTGACCAGGTTTAACTGCCTTTTTAAAGCCCAAAGCGGTTAAATCAAAATCATGCTCCAAAAATGCCGAGCCTATAACGAGTTCTCCCCTGCCGACACCCTTGATGCCGCCCGAAAGACCTGCGTTTAGAATCATATCGCATCCGTTATCGATAAGGTGCATGGCGGCTGCTGCGGCGTTAACCTTGCCTATACCGCAATAGACCGACCAAACCGAGATTTTATTTTCGTTTTTTTGGAAGGCAAACTTATGACCTGCTCTTGCGAAATACGGAGCATCAGTTCCGCCCATTTCGGCAAACGGGGCATATTCCATATCATCGGCAACAACTATGCCTATTTTAAGTTCTTTCATACTGCTTGTCCCCTTTTAACTTTAAGAAAGCGCAGCGCCGCAACCGTTGCAAAATTTTGCGCCCGCGCGATTTTTAATTCCGCAGGAGGGGCAAGCGGTCTTGCCGCTTGACTCGCCCAGTTCTTCCTCGGCGAGCTTTAGGATTTGCTCGCGCTCGCGGATATCGGCAACGATGGAGGCTATCTCTGCGGGAAGGTCGGTTTCATCATCGAACTCCTTTATAACCTCGCGGCCTAATTTTTCATAGCGCCTTGCTATTGCCTGACGCATAGAGGAAATGTCCATTTTTTGTTTGCTGACATTAACCGCCTTTTCGGTTTTCTTATAGGCGGAATCGAGAACACCTCGCGCTTTATTTAAAACATCATCAAGAAATTCCATAGTTTTGCCCTCACTTTATTTAATGGGATGAACAAACTCGCGAAGAAGCGAATCAGCTGGAATAAGTTCCTCGCTTAAATGAGTAAACTTTCCGAGACCCTCGGCGGTTTTGACAACATAGTCGTAATCCTCGCTCGAAGGGTCGATTTGCGATAATAGATGAAGCACACGCTTTTTGAAAACGCAGGGCTCATAATCATGAAGGGTTGTTATAATGCGGTTGGCCGTTGGCTTGAAGCAATAGAGATACTTTTGCTCGCCGCGGACAACGCTCTCCCACATATCAAAGGTTGTTTGCGGAGATGCGCCGCGATAGATATCATCGCGCGACATACGGCGCAAAAGGCGCACCTGACGGCTCGAAAGAGCCACGCTGCCATCCTCGTTATAGATAGCCTTGGAAACCGAGATATAAACCTTATAGATGTTTTCCTGCGGCAAAACCTCGGTTAATAGCGGGTTTAGCGCATGGAGCCCCTCAACGACAAGCACGCCCGAAGCGGCAATTCTAACAAGGTTGCCGTTTGCTTTGCGCTTGCCGCAACCAAAATCGAAAAGCGGCATAACGCTTTCGCCCGTTTTGATAATCTCGCTAAAGCAGCGGTTGATTTCGGGGATATCGAGCGAATGAACCGTTTCGAAATCGGGTTTTCCTTCGCTATCAAGCGGAGCGTTTTCGCGGTTTAGATAAAAATCATCAAGCGAAACAACGCTCGGATGAATACCGCGCTCCTCCAAGTATCCCTTTAGGATATGGGCGGTTGTTGTTTTGCCCGAGCCTGAGGGTCCCGCTATCATAACGATTTTCTTTTGGGGGTTATTCAATATTTCATCGGCAAGCGAGCGAATCTCGTTATGATAACGCTCCTCACACAAAGAAATAAACTCGCCAACATTTTCTTTAACTTCCCTATTAATGCTCTCTACGGTAGGTTTCATAAAAACTGTTAATTCTCGCCTTTCTATCAATAAGCTCTTGGAAACGGTTAATATATTCATATGGATATTTATAGTTAAAGATGCGTTCAATATAATTGCCGTTCGGTTCTTTAAGCTTGGTTACGGCCGAAGCGCCACACGCAAGTATTGTATGCGTTTCGTCCATAATATAAACATTATAAAGGCATTCGTATCCATCCTTCGCGAAACCGACATTTTCTAAATTGCCGACGGTTTTGCTTTGGCGATACATATAATACGGAACTATTTGAGCCTCTCTTATACGCTCGCGAGCCTCCCTGACCATAGAAATGGCGGTGTTACCGATATTGGCGGGCAGGGCGGCGTTTTCGCTCGAAAGATTTGCGGCGCGCTTCATAGAAAGCGAATGCACGGTTACGCTCTCAGGCGAAAGCTCTAAAATCCTATCAAGGGTTTCGCCGAAGCTCTCGGCTGTATCGGTTGGGAGTCCTGCGATAAGGTCCATATTGATATTATCGAAGCCGCACTCTCGAGCAAGGCGGAAGGATTCAACGGTTTGCTCGGCAGTATGGCGGCGGCCGATTGCCATAAGGACACTATTGTTCATGGTTTGGGGGTTGATGCTGATGCGGTTGACCCCGTTTTCCTTTAAAGCAACCAGCTTTTCGCGGGTTATGGTATCGGGGCGACCCGCCTCAACCGTGAATTCGCGAAGATGGCTTAAATCGAAGTTTTCGCGAACGGTTTTGAGCACCAAATCAAGCTGCTCGGCGCTAAGGGTTGTTGGGGTTCCGCCGCCCATATAGACCGTTTCGAGGCGAAGAGCATTATCCTTCGCATACTGCGCGGTTATTTTAAGCTCCTCGCAAAGCAGGCGGACATACTCGGGGATGAGTTTCTTCGCGTGCTCAACCGAATGGGAAACAAAGGAGCAATAGGAACATCTTGTTGGGCAAAACGGAATCGAGATATAGAGGCTATAAGAATCATCGCGAGAGAGCGAAACGATTCTCTCCTCTTTTTGGTGGGTTTCCTTGCAAAGCGAAATCTTTTCATCCGACACCAAAAGCTTTTGGCTGAAATATTCATCGGTTGCCGCCTCGCCATAGGCACTAAAAAGTCTGGAATAGAGCTTTGCGGGGCGAACGCCCGTTAAGATGCCCCAAGGCGGAGTATAACCCGTTGCGCAAACGAAGCAGTTATAAAGGCAAACCGCCAGCTCGCGCTCGCAAGCATCGTTATAATCGGTTATGTCGTTTTGAATGCTGTTTTTAAACTCGAAGGTTTTGCCGAAAAACGAAAGGGTTGCCGAAAGGTCGGTTAGCGCTTCTCTTCGCTCAACAGTTGTTGCCGCAAAGATTTCATCTTCGCGCGGCTCGGTTGTTATTTCGATTTTCTCGAAAGGAAGAAATATTCGGCAAAGCTTTTCAAGCTCATAACGAAAATCATGGTTAATTACGGTTAAAATCATATTTTAAAATTCCCGAATATAGTATGGATTATGGTTTCGCTCATAAAAAAGGCTGGTTGGTTCGCCATGACCCGGATAGACAATATAGTCCTCCTCCAAAGCGAAAAGCCTTTTTAGCGATTCCTGCATTGTGCGAGGATTTCCGCTGGGGAAATCGGTTCGACCGATGCTTAAATGAAAAAGTGTATCACCGCTTATGATAGCGTTATCGATTATAAGGCAAATTGAGCCTTCGGTGTGGCCCGGGGTTTTAAGCACCTTGAAGGTTATATCCCCGAGGGTCACATCTCCCTCGTTTAGGGTTATATCGGGCACTACCGAACTATGAAATATGCCTAAATATGAGCCCAAACTTTCGTTTTGGCTCATAAGACCGCAGGCATCCTCGGCCGAAACACACACGCTGCCGCCAAACTGCTCCTTTATAGCGGGGATTGCCGCGATATGGTCGCAATGGCGGTGGGTTGCTATTATGAAAAGTTGCCTTTCACGGTTTTCGCGCAAAAATTCTTTCAAGGTTTCGGTTAGAGCCGAAGGGTCGATAACCACGGCGGTTTCGGCGCTCCTTAGCATATAGCAATTTGCGCCCATCATTCCCTGCGGTTCGCTGAAAATTTTCATATTATTTTCTCCAAGTATCGGTATTGAGGGTTATGGTCACGGGACCATCGCAACAAAGGTCGATCTTCATATCGGCGCCGAAAACGCCCTTTTCAACCTTATTAACTCCGTTTTGCTTTAGCTGCTCACAGTAGTAATTATAAAGGCGGTCGGCCTCAATCGGTTCCATAGCACCGATGAAGGAGGGGCGATTTCCCTTTTTGGTATCCGCCAGCAGGGTGAAATTAGAAACGACCAATGCTGCTCCACCGATATCGGTTAGCGAGAGGTTCATTTTATCGTTTTCATCGCAAAAAATGCGAAGCGCGGCGGTCTTGCGGGCTAAAAGCTCGGCCTCGGCCTCGGTATCGCCCTCGCCTACTCCTAAAAGTATCATAAGGCCGCCATCGATGCTGCCTGCGGGAACACCATCGGCGACAACGCCGGCGCGAGATGCGCGCTGAATTATTGCTATCATTACTGATTTATCCTTTCTACAGCGAAAACACCATGGAGCTTGCCGAGTCTTGCAGTTATGCTTGCAAGATGCTCAACGCCCGCGGTTTTAAGGGTTACTACCACAACGCAATTACCGTTTTTGGTGCTTCGAGCGTTAACTGCATGAACAGTTACCTTCATATTGAAGAGCGCCGAGGTTACATCCATAAGCATACCATCGCGGTTAACACCCGTAATTTGCAGGGTTGTTACAAAGTCCTCACTGGCAACGACATTCCAATAGGCTTTAACCCAACGCTCGGGCTCTTCGCAGTTATTAAGGTCGCGCGGAACATTGCAGCAATCGCGCTTATGAACCGAAACACCGTGGCCACGGGTGATAAATCCGATAATATCATCGCCCGGCAAGGGAGAACAACATTTTGAAAGTTTAATAAGGCAGTTATCGATTCCTTCGATTTCAACGCCGCCCGAAGATTTTTTCGGAGCGGGTTTAACGATATCCTCAACCGTTATCGGTTTTTGGGATTTAACCAGCTTATTATAGTCCTCTTTAACACGGGGCATTATTTTGGAAAGGAGGATTCCGCCATAGCCGATTGCAGCATAGAAATCTTCGATGCTGTTAAGATGCTGGCGGCGGGCAAGCTCGGATAAGAACTCCTCTTTTTCATCATCGGGGAGGTTTATGCCGTTGCGCACAAACTCTCGCTCGAGTTCACTTTGACCCGTTTCGATGTTTTCGGCGCGGCGCTCCTTTTTGAACCAGCCGCGGATTTTCGCCTTGGCTTGGTTGGTAACCGCGATTTTGAGCCAGTCGCGGCTGGGAGCATGGTTTTGGGCATTGGTTGTTAGAATTTCGATAATTTCGCCCGTTTTAACAACATGGGTTAAAGGAACAATTCGACCGTCAACCTTGGCGCCAACCATACGGATTCCTACTGCGGAATGGATGGCAAAGGCAAAGTCGATAATTGTTGAACCTGCGGGCAGGTTGATAACATCGCCCTTGGGAGTAACGGCGAAAACATCCTCTTGAGAGAGGTCGGTTTTGATGGTTTGGATGATATCGTTGGCGTTTTCATCCTCGTTTTGCGATTCGAGGATTTGGCGAACCCAAGAGATGCGCTCATCCATTTTGCTGCGGGAATTTTCGATTCCCTCTTTATATTTCCAATGCGCCGCGATACCGAACTCGGCGGTATGATGCATATCGAAGGTTCTTATTTGAATCTCAAACGGGATACCCTCGCGACCTATAACGGTTGTGTGCAGCGATTGATACATATTGGGCTTGGGGGTTGAGATATAGTCCTTGAAGCGATTGGGAATCGGACGGAACATATCATGCATTATTCCCAAGATATTATAGCAGTCGGCTATTGTATCGGTTATGATACGAACGGCATAAATATCATAGATTTCATCGAAATCTCTACCCTGAATATACATTTTGCGATAGATACCGTGAATCGATTTAACGCGGCTTTCGATTTGAACATTGGTGTTGGGCAGGATTTCCTTTAGATGCTCATCGATGCGCTCGCGAATCTTCTTTAGGTTTTCTTCGCGCTCGGATTTGCGATTGGCAAGCGATTCCTCAACCTCTTTATAGGCTATGGGGTCAAGATGGAGAATTGCCAAATCTTCGAGCTCTTCTTTTACTGCACGGATACCCAAACGATGGGCAATCGGCGCATAGATTTCGAGGGTTTCGAGCGATTTTTCGCGCTGCTTATCCTCGCGCATCGCATCGAGCGTTCTCATATTGTGCAGGCGGTCGGCAAGTTTTATGATGATAACTCGGATATCCTCGTTCATCGCCATAAACATCTTGCGGAGGTTTTCGGCTTGGAATTCTTCCTTCGAGGTGAACTGAATTTTTCCAAGCTTGGTTACGCCCTCAACAAGGTTTGCAACGCTGCTGCCAAAACGCTTTTCAACATCTTCATGGGTTATGGGAGTGTCCTCGATAACATCGTGGAGCAGGGCGGCGATAATGGATTCGCTATCCATTCCCATTTTAATAAGAATTTCGGCAACCGATAAGGGATGAACATAATATTCTTCATGGGAAAAACGATATTGACCCTTATGCGCCTCGGTGCAAAGTTCGAAGGCTTTTTCGATTAAGGGCATATCATAACCGCCAACCTCATCGAGCTTTTCTTTGAGGGAGAGGAAATCTTTTAGATATTTTTCATCCATTATTGGTCACCTTCTTTCAGTCGTTTTAATATATCGGAGAGTTCAAGGTCGGAGCGGACACCATCAACCCGCGAAAGGGTTACGACATCGCTCTTTTCCTCGATTTTTATTAGTCCTAACTCGCAAAGAATATCGATTGCGGCAAGGATTTTTCCAACGGCGAGTCTTCCCGTTAGTTTGTTGATAACGAGTTCCTTATTAACAGTTCCCTCGCAGCAGCGGAAAACAAGACCAATCTCCTCGCGGGTTGGGCGGATAAAGGATGTATCGCGGCAAAAACCACGAACAAAATCGCTATAAAGCACCGCGGTTTCGATATCAAGCTCGCTTTGGCCCGACGGGCGAATCTCGCGAACGGTTACGCTTAGATTCTTTTCGCCGCGATATTCATTAACCTCGATATTGGCGGCTATATCAACCATATCTCCCTCGGTATAGGGGAAGGTTTCGGGAGTTTTTCCGAACATAAGCGCCTGAATAACGCTGCCTCCGCGGGTGAAAAGCAGGCGGAGATGCTTGCCGTTACCTATAGAGGTTATTCTATCAATTTTCAGGGAATAAATTCCGAGAAGCGGGTTTTGGTTATCCTTGCCGAAGGGTTCAAGCGCAGTTAGCATTTCGGCAAGTTCCAACGATAACGCCTCGGGGCGAAGTTTACAATCGAGGGTTATTTGCGGCGCGCAAAGCGGCTGCTTGCGGGCATAAGCATTTAAGGTTTCGCGGAGCTTTTCTATGTGCTCCGTTTTAATTGTTAGTCCTGCGGCGAGCTCGTGACCTCCGAATTTTATGAGGAAATCGGAGGCGGTGTTGATGGCATCAAAGAGCGAGAAGCCCTCAACGCTTCTACCCGAGCCAACCGATTCATCTCCCTCGGTTGAGAGGACAATAACAGGCTTGCCATAGCGCTCAACAAGGCGAGCGGCAGCAATTCCGACCACTCCCCTATGCCAGCCATTTCCGTTTACTACTACAATACGGTCATGGTCAAAGCCGTGCTGCTCGATAATCTCTATTGCCTCTTTTTCGATGCGCTGCTCGATTTTTTGGCGCTCGGCGTTTTCTTTATCGATTTCGGCGGCTATTGCGGTTGCCTCCTCGATATTATCGCTGCAAAGCAGTTTAACGGCGCGCATAGCATCGCCCATTCTTCCTGCCGCATTGATGCGAGGAGCAAGATTAAAGGCGAGATTTCCCGCGCGGAGGGTTTTGCCCTCCAAGGAGGCTATGCTCATTAAGGCGGCAAGACCTGTTCTCGCGGTATCGTTTATATACATAAGTCCTTCGCGGACAAAGATGCGGTTTTCGCCCTTTAGGGGCATAACATCGGCAACCGTTCCAAGCGCAACTAAATCGGCATACTGCGGCAAAAGCTCCTCGGGCACGGCATTTTCCAGCGCGCAAACCAGTTTATAGGCAACGCCAACGCCCGAAAGGTCGCGGAATTCGCTGCTGTCATCGGCTCGGTGGGGGTCAACAACCGCGACTGCCTTGGGCAACTCGCCCGAAGGGATATGATGGTCGGTTACGACAACATCTATTCCGAGGCTCTCGGCATAGAGAATCTCTTCGCAGGCATTGATGCCGTTATCTACGGTTATTATTAGTCCAACGCCCATACCATCAAGGCGATGAATGGCATCAATGCTCATTCCATAGCCCTCGGCTTCGCGGTTGGGGATATAACAAATAACATTTGCGCCGCGGGAAATTAAGTGGGTATAAAGCAGGACGGTTGCGGTAACACCGTCGCAATCATAGTCGCCATAAACGGCAATCAGTTTGCCCTCTTCTATCGCCGCGTTTACGCAGGCGGCGGCTTTATCCATATCGGCGAGCACAAATGGGTCGTCGAGGTCGTCCTCACAGGAGAGAAAAGCATCGAGCGAGAGCGCATCGGTATAACCGCGTTGAACCGAAATGAGCGCCAAAAAGGGCTCGATATCGCATTCTTCCGCCAAATTATTAACGAGTTCCTTGGAATATTTGGGAATAATCCATCGCTTCAATGTTCTCACCTCCAAAAATATATATAAATTCTATTTTATTATACAACTATATAGCGGTTATTTCAACATTTCTTTCAAAAAAATAACGCCCCAAAACAATACATTTTGGAGCGTTATTAATTACTGAAGATTGCTGTTGGTTAAGAGCCAAGGGAAATCATAGACAAACAAAGTGTCATCATCAAACTGCGGGTCGATACTGGGCGGCAAAGTTTCGGTTTCGAGCTCATCAATTTTACGGTCGTTTTCGATATAATCGCGAATGACACGCATTATATAATCGTTTCTAACCAGCTGACCGCCAAGGAAAAGATGGTTGATTTCGCTTCCAAAGCCAACATTGGTTTTGCGCCAATAGCGATAGAAAATATCGATTAAATCATTAAGCGAGACATTTAATTGTTCGAGTCGTTCAAGGCAAGATTTAAGGGCTTCCTTGTCGGCGTTTTTATAGGCTGCACGGATGGTGCGACCTAAATTTGCACGAATCGACAAGGTGCGCGCAAAGGCGGCTGCCATCTCAAAAATATATCCGAACTCCCCTGCTTCTACGCGGGAATATTCCTCTTCGAGGGTCTTATACCAATCGCTCATTTTCTCATCATGGAGCAGGTCGTAGCCTGTTACGAGCATATCCTCGACAAACACTCTAAAGGAGCGGTTATGAACATATTTTGAAGGCTGTTTATCGGGGTTGTTTAGATAATCGAGCGACATAAGGTCGTCAAAATTAGCGCCAACGATATCGAAAAACTTTTGCTTATCCAAAGGCTTATTTTCATCAAAGTTGCCGTTTGCATATTCGGCGGCGGCAAAAAGAACAGGCATAACCGCAAAGTTATTAACCCAGGCGCCGCGGTCGGACCAAACCGTTACCAAATATTGTTCTATTCCGAGTTCGGATGAGACCTTCATTTGCGGGATGATGCGCGAAATGCTGAAGTCATTTTGGGTTGAAAGACCATTGATTTTATATGCGGCACCGGTATATGTAATCTTTTTATAGGAGCCAACATTTTCCTTAAGTTCTTCGAGGTTTTTGCGAAGATTTGCCTCATTGGCTTCGCGATAGTTCCAATAGAACACCTTAACGCTATCGGGAAGGGCCGCCTTAACGACCTCGGGGGTCACGGTGGTTTGGAAGCGTTCAATCAGCATATCATGCCAAATTTCAAAGGTGTAGCCATATTTTTCGCCGATTTCCACAACGCGTTTTAAGTGTTCGAGCAAAATCAGTTTGCGGTCGCGGAAACCATTTTGTTTAAAATAGTTGCCTGTTCCAAGACCATAGGTTTCATCATATCCAATATGAATACGGCGGGATTTTAAAGCTCCTGCCATAGTGGCAAACATTTTATCAACAAGTTCATAAACGCGCTCATTGCCAGCGAGTAAAATCTCGCGGGTATCGAGCATATCGGTATAGCAAAAATGGCGCTCTAAAAAGGCAAGATGTCCGAGAGTTTGAATGTTGGGAATTAAATCAATGCCCTTGCTATTTGTGTATTCTTCCATTTTCTTGAAATCATCAGGCGTAAAGCCGCCACGCTTATAGTTGAAATAGGGCTCGCCATCCATTTTATAAGCATCGGTCAGGCTCAAATAGAGTTCATCATAGCCCATTGCCGAAATTAAATCAACATACTTTTGGAAGGTTTCGAAATTAGGGGTGTTGTTGTTGGACACTTCGAGCAATGTAGATAGTTTCTTGAATTTTTTCATTTTGCATCACCTTGTTTTATTGGTTTACACCAACATTTTATTATCTAAAAAGCGCAATGTCAAGCGTTTTTGTGTTATTAAAAAACCGCCTTTGGGACTAACCCAAAAGCGGCATTTTTTATCTTTATTTCTTGGCAATTGCAGCCTTTGCGGCAGCAACGATATCCTTTGCGCGCAAGCCGAACTCATCAAGAAGAACGGGAGCGGGGCCGGAATGACCATAAACATCGTTAACTGCAACCGGAACAACGGGTGCGGGAGCCTCGGCAACTACAACCTCGCAAACTGCGCTGTAAAGTCCGCCGATAACGGTATGCTCTTCAGCGGTTACGATGGCGCCGGTTTCCTTGGCTGCCTTAACGATAATATCCTTATCGATAGGCTTAATGGTGGGCATATTGATGATTCTTGCCGAAATGCCTTCAGCCTTTAAGGTTTCATAAGCCTCGAGAGCCTCGTTAACCAAAAGACCGGTTGCGATAACGGTTACATCACTGCCCTCGCGGAGTTCGATGCCCTTGCCGATTTCGAACTTATAATCATCGCCGAATATTACGGGAACTGCAAGACGGCCGAAGCGGATATAAACGGGACCATCATGGTCGAAAGCGGCGCGAAGAGCGGCTTTTGCTTCGGTGTCATCAGCGGGGTTGATAACGGTCATACCCGGGATGGTGCGCATTAAGGCTAAATCCTCGCAGCACTGATGGGTTGCGCCGTCCTCACCAACCGAAATACCCGCATGGGTTGCGCCGATAATAACATTTAAATGGGGATATCCGATGGAGTTACGAACCTGCTCATATGCGCGACCTGCAGCAAACATAGCGAATGTGCTGCAAACAACGCGCTTGCCTGTTGCGGCAATACCTGCGGCGATGCTAACCATATTTTGTTCAGCAATACCACAATCATAATGACGCTCGGGGAAGGCTTTCTTAAAGGTGCCTGTTTTGGTTGCTGCGGCAAGGTCGGCATCTAAAACGATGAAATCATCGCGCTCGTTACCAAGCTCTACAAGACCGTTACCAAAGGAATCTCTCGTTGCAATTTTCTTGATTTCAGACATTTTTTATACCTCCTTAAAGCGCTGCCAAAGTGTCGGCAAGTTCAGCCATAGCGGCATTATACTGCTCTTCGTTGGGAGCGGAGCCATGCCAGCTAACCTGATTTTCCATGAACGAAACGCCCTTACCCTTAACGGTGTTTGCGATGATTGCATAGGGCTTCGAGAATGTGCCGACTTTTTGCATTGCGGCATCGATTTCATCAAAATCGTTACCATTGATTACTACTACCTCAAAGCCGAATGCCTTGAACTTTTCATCAATGGGATACGGAGAGTTAACCTCATCGATGGTGCCATCGATTTGGAGGTTGTTGTTATCAACAATAACGGTTAGGTTATTAAGCTTTTTATGGGATGCAAACATTGCGGCCTCCCAAACCTGACCCTCTTCGATTTCGCCATCGCCTAAAACGGTGTAAACCTTAAAGTCGTTGCCAAAATGCTTTGCCGAGAGAGCCATTCCGACAGCTGCCGAAATGCCCTGACCAAGCGAGCCGGAGGACATATCAACGCCGGGGATTTTCTTCATATCAGGGTGGCCTTGAAGGATGGAATCTACATGACGAAGAGTTTTGAGCATTTCTACATCAAAATAGCCTTTATTTGCGAGAACCGAATAAAGAACGGGGGCAGCATGGCCCTTGGAAAGAACGAGACGATCACGGTTTTCGTCCTTCGGGTTTTGGGGGTCAATATTCATCTGCTTGAAATACAGATAGGTTAGAATGTCAGCCGAAGAGAGCGAGCCGCCGGGATGACCAGATTTGGCATTAAAAACTCCCTCAATAACGCCCATTCTTACCTTTGTGGCAATTTTTTGAAGGCTAATTTTTTCTTCAATTTTCATGTTTTTGCATCCTTTCTTCTATGTAATCAATAAAGTGACCGACCGCTCCTTCATCAACCGATGATGAAACAAAATCCGCCAATTTTATGATATCTTCCGGGGCGCCTGCGACAACTGCGGCGCAGCCTACCGTTTTGAGCATCGGAATATCGTTATAAAAATCGCCAATGCCGAAAACATTTTTAATATCGACGCCAAGCTTTTCTGCCAGCATCGTAATGCCTGTTCCCTTATCGGCACCCACGGGGATTGCCTCAAAGTAATTGTGAATACCGTCATCAAGATGGGCATTTGTGTACATAAGTTGGTCTTTATCCGCGCCGAGGGCGAGAAAATCCTCGCGAAGTTGGTCTCTCGTGTATCCTTCTTCAAAGGTGAAAAGAACCTTGTTCCACTCATATTCAAGCGCTTCATCTATATTCATATAAAGCGGGTGAAGGTCTTCATAGAGATTATGAATATCTACCTCGCGGGTTACCGCAACATCGATAACCTTATCGCGGCTATGAACTTCAATGCCGACAAGTGGGTTGTTTCGCTTTGCAATCTCGCAAACGATTTTTTTCATCTTATCGTCTAAGCCGCGACTGGCTATAACACGCTCGGTAGCATAATCATATATTACCGTTCCGTTTAGCACTGCGGCGGGAGCGCTTAATTTTACGCTTTTGAGAAAATCTCGGCAGGCATCAACACATCGACCGGTTGCCAAGGTGAAATATCCGCCATTTTCTATAAAATAGTTTATTCTTTCAACATTATATTGGGAAACCTCGGGCTTGCCGCCTATTAGGGTTCCATCAATATCGCTGACAAGCAATTTGCCACTGAAATCAGCCATTTAGTTTCTCCTCAAGTTCATCTAAAAAAGTTACGAAATACTGCGGAAGCGGGCTATCAAACTCCATATATTCCATGCTTTCGGGATGGATGAAGCCTAATCTCTTTGCATGCAGGCACTGACCTTCTAAAATCCCCTTACCTGCCACTTTTTTGGGTCCATAAACCGCATCTCCCGCAACGGGATGACCCATAAACGCCATATGAACTCGAATTTGATGGGTTCGACCTGTATGCAGGCGGAGTTTTACATGGGTGAAGTCAGGATAACGCTTTATAACCTCATATTCGGTTATTGCATCCTTGGAATTTTTATCGGTTACCGCCATTTCCTTTCGGCGGGTTGGATGACGCCCGATAGGCGCCTCTATCCTGCCGCGGTCGGTTTTTATAACACCGTGGACCACCGCTTCATATTCACGGAAAAAGCTATGGTCTTTAATTTGCTCGGCGAGGAAATTATGGGCGGTATCGTTTTTGGCGACCATTAAAAGTCCGCTCGTATCCTTATCGATACGATGGAGAATTCCCGGGCGAGTTACGCCGTTTATGCCCGAAAGGCTATCTCCACAATGGAAAAGCAGCGCGTTTACAAGCGTGCCCTCGAGGTTGCCCGCGGCGGGATGAACCACCATTCCCTTTTCCTTGTTGACGACCAGCATTTCGCTATCCTCAAAAACAATGTTAAGGGGGATGTTTTCGGGCTTTGCCTCGGCACTGACAGGCTCGGGGAGGTTAACCTCTACCCTATCTGCCGCTTTTAAGATATAGTTTTTAGGTTTTTGTTCGCCGTTTACCAAAACGCAGTTTTCCGAAATTAATTTTTCGGCTCTCGAACGGGTTACCTCGGCGAGAGAGCAAACATAAACATCGAGGCGGACAGGCGAACCCTCAAAGATTCCTTCTATCATTCTTCTAACATATCATCGGGCAAGGTTACTTCGTTTTGCTGCTTGCTCGATGCCTTGAAATCCAAAAGGAAATTGAGCATTAAGAGTCCCGCACCGATAACGATAACGCAATCGGCAATATTGAACACGGGGAAATCAATAAACTGCAAATGGATAAAGTCAACAACGAAGCCGCGGAAGATACGGTCAATCATATTGCCGAGTCCGCCGCTTAAAATCATGGTTATCGACCAAAAGAGCAGTTTGTTATTCTTGCCCGATTTAACGAGCAACGCGATGCAAACCAGCATGGCAACTGCGGTAAAAACTAAAAGCAGCCAGGTATGTCCATCGAGCATACCCCAAGCGGCGCCGCGGTTTTTAACATAGTTCCATTCGAAGAAGCCATCGATAGCGGGACGGGCTTCGGTTTCGAAAAAGTTGGTTGCAAAATAATATTTAGAAAACTGGTCGGCGCCCAAGGCGAGGGCGCCAATAACCAACGCTATGATATACGACAAGGTTAAAACCTCCTTAGTCTTCTAATGCTCCCCTCTGCTTGATAACAGCGGCACAACGGGCGCAAAGGGTCGGATGCTCGGCATCGGTGCCAACGGTTTCGCTATAGGACCAGCAACGCTCGCACTTCTCGCCTTCCGCACGGCTAACCGAAACGCCAACGGTTTCGCCCTCTAATGTTCCGCCCTTACCATTTTCAACCTTAACGGAAGAAACGATAAATACGGGCTTTAACATAGCCTCTACGGATTTTAAGAAATCATACATCTCGCCTTCGGCATAGAGGGTTACTGCAGCATCAAGAGATGCGCCGATGGTCTTCTCGGTTCTTGCGATTTCGAGAGCCTTCTTGGCATCCTCGCGAACTGCGATAATCTTATCCCAACGAGCCATAAACTCCTTATCCTCGTTGCCCTTTGCGGACGGCATATCGTTGAATACGACATTTCTGGTATCGCAAGAGCTATCATGGGGCATAAACTGCCAAATTTCATCAGCAGTGAATGCGAGAATCGGAGAAACAAGACGGGTTAAGGTATCGAGCACACGATACATTACGGTTTGAGCGGCGCGACGGCTTGCACTGTCGGCTGCATCAACATAAAGTCTATCCTTTAAAACATCCAAATAGAAATTGGACATATCAAGAACGCAGAAGTTATGGATAGCATGGAAGATGATATGATACTCAAAGTTATCATATGCCTCGCGGCATTCAGCAACCAAGCGATCAAGCTTATTCATTGCCCAACGGTCGATTTCCTCATACTTGGATTCAAGAGCCATATCCTTGTTGGGGTCGAAATCAGAAATACAGCCGAGAATGAAACGGGCGGTGTTACGGATTTTGCGATAAATCTCCGAAAGCTGCTTTAAGATATCCTGCGAAACGCGGATGTCGGCATGGTAATCGGAGGAAGCAACCCAAAGGCGAAGAATATCGGCGCCATACTGCTTAACGATATCATCGGGGATGATGGTGTTGCCGATGGACTTGGACATCTTCTTGCCCTCGCCGTCAACAACCCAGCCATGGGTTACAACGGTTTTATAAGGAGCTCTTCCGCGGGTTGCAACGCTTGTTAAAAGCGAAGACTGGAACCAGCCACGATACTGGTCGGCACCCTCCAAATAAAGGTCGGCAGGGCTCTGGAGATAATCGCGGTTTTCGAGAACTGCAGCATGAGAGGAGCCCGAATCGAACCAAACATCCATAATATCGGTTTCTCTTGTGAACTCGCTGCAGCCGCATTCGCACTTTGCACCCTCGGGGAGGAGTTCTTCAACAGGGAGGTTATACCAAGCATCGGCACCCTCCTCGCGGAACTTGGCGGCAATCTTTTTGATGGTTTCGGGAGTTATAAGCTCCTTGCCGCAATCCTTACAATAGAAAATCGGAATCGGAACGCCCCAAACGCGCTGACGGGAAATACACCAGTCGCTACGGTCGCGAACCATGCCCTTAATTCTATCTTCGCCCCAGCCGGGAATCCATTCAACGGTTTCGATAGCCTTAACAGCTTCCTCAACGAAATCGGAAATCGAGCAGAACCACTGCTCGGTTGCACGATAAAGAATCGGCTGCTTACAACGCCAACAATGGGGATACTGGTGGATAATCTTCTTGAGTGCGAAAAGATAGTTGTTTTCATCAAGCCACTTTGCGATAGCCTTGTTGGCATCATCGGTGGTTAATCCTGCGAACTGACCTGCGTTCTCGGTGAATACGCCCTTGGCATCAACGGTTACAACCATCGGAAGCTCGGGATAGTTGCGGCAAACCTCAAAGTCCTCGGTGCCGTAGCCCGGAGCAGTGTGAACGCAGCCGGTACCGCTTTCAAGGGTTACATGGTCGCCAACGATTACAAGCGAATCACGCTCAACGAAGGGATGGCGGGTCTTCATATATTCGAGCTCGCTGCCCTTGATGGTTCCGATAAGCTCGGTTCCCTCAATTTCGGCTGCCTCAAATGCGGCGCCTGCAAGCTCGGTTGCCATTACGAAATATTCATCGCCCGATTTATAAAGGCCATATTCATATTCGGGGCCTACGCAAATAGCAACATTGCCCGGAAGGGTCCAGGTTGTTGTTGTCCAAATAACGAAATAGGTCTTGGAAAGGTCAGCTCCCATAGCGGAGAGCTTGCCCATATCATCAATTACGGGGAATTTAACATAGATAGAGTAGCAGGGGTCTTCAGCATACTCAATTTCAGCCTCGGCAAGCGCAGTTTGGCACTCGGGGCACCAATAAACCGGCTTAAGTCCCTTATAGATATAGCCGCGGTTGGCCATTTCGCCAAACACCTCAACCTGACGGGCAACATATTCGTTGGAAAGGGTTAGATAGGGTTTGTCCCACTCGCCCAAAACGCCAAGGCGCTCAAACTGGCGGCGCTGCTCATCGGCATATTTAACTGCGAACTCACGGCAAAGCTTGCGAAGCTCAACGGTTGAAATGCGCTCATCGGATTTCATACCTGCAGCCTTGCGAGCCTTAAGCTCTGTGGGAAGGCCATGGGTATCGTAGCCCGGAACGAAGGGGGTTTTGAAGCCTGTCATGCTCTTATAGCGGATTATGAAATCCTTTAAGGACTTATTGAGAGCGGTTCCAAGATGGATAATACCGTTGGCATAGGGAGGGCCATCATGCAAAACATAAAGCGGTTTGCCCTCGTTATGCTTCATAAGTTCTTCATAAAGGTTGTTTTCGCTCCAAGCCTTTAATGCCTCAGGCTCGCGGGTGGGAAGACCTGCGCGCATGGGGAATTCGGTGTTGGGAAGGTTAAGTGTCTTGTTATAGTCCATAGCTGTGGAAATTCTCCTATCTTTTGCGTCTAAAAAATCCCTTTTGGGGTTCATCATCTTCTTCAAAGTCATCGTCATCCTCGTTATCAAGGTTAACGCGGAAGCCGAGCGGAACATCGGGCTCGGTTATTGCATCTTCCTCGGCGGGAGATTCCGAAACAATGTCCTCAACGATGGTTACGGTTTCGGTTTCCTCTACTGCCTCGGGGACAAGCTCCGAAGCCTCTTCAGCTGCGGGAGCGGCAGGAGCGGAAAAATCGGGGGCACTTTCGAATGCGAAGGCTGCAGCCTCGGCTGCGCGAACGGCATCGAAGGGAACCTCATCGGGCAGCTTCGAGAGCGAATCAATATGCTCTTTATAAAGCGCCATAACCTGCGATTTAAAGTTAACGATATCGAGCTTCAGCTTATCAAAGAGAAGCTGCTGACGCGCAACGCTATCATGCGCTGCGGTTATCATGGTTTCGGATTTTTCGGCTGTACGCTGCATAATCTTAACATACTCAGCCTCAGCATCGCGCTTGTTGCGCTCGGCAACAGCCATATCCTCAGCGGCCTTTTCATCAATGCTGCGATTAATATCGTTTGCACGAACCTTTGCCTCAACAATAATTTGCTCGGCCTTTTCCTTTGCCTCGCCAACAATTTGGTCGGCAAGTTTTTGAGCCGATATGAGAACATTCTGAATGCTGTTTTGGGAAATATTGAGATCATCAACCTGCTTGGAAAGGGTTGTTATCTTGCCTTCAAGGTCGCGGATTTTTGCATCAAACTGTGCATAATCTTCTTCAACGCCATCGAGGAAGGTATCAACATCTTCCTGCTTATAGCCGTTCATCGATTTGGGAAATCTAATATTTCTTATGTCGTTTGCAGTGTACATTTTCATCCCTCTTTTAAACAAATTTTTCCTATTTTAAAAAGCCTGAAGCAGGCGTGCCTAATTTACACGCCTGCCGTTTTTAAAGATACATATTACCGTTTTCGAAATCATCAAGCAACAGCTCACCCATAAGGCTTACATCGTTGGGGGTTACAACATATGTACTGTTGGCTACCTTCTTGATGTTGCCATGGATAGCATATGCAACGCCGCTTAAGAAATCGATGATGCGGCGAGAGGTTTCGCGATTTGCCGATTCGAGGTTTAAGATAACGGTTTTCTTCTCGCCGAGATGGTCAGCAACGGCGGGAACATCCTCATAGCGCTCGGGCTTGCAAAGGACAACCTGCATTTGACCCGGAGTTGTATAGGTTACGACCTTGTTGCGATCGCTCTTGAAGATGCGGGGAGATTCCTTCTCCTTCTTTTCGCGAGGCTCTTCTACCTGCTCCTCTTCTGCAACATCGAGCTCTTCCTCATATTCCTCCTCGGAAGAGGAAAATACCTTTTTGATATCATCGAGAAATCCCATTTTTAGTTCTCCTTTGATTTAATAATTTCTATCGCCGAAAAGGCCCGTTCCGATGCGAACAAGATTAGCGCCGCACTCGATTGCAAGGTCATAATCGGAGGACATACCCATTGATAGGTATAATCTATTACTATTATCTAATTTTTTATGCGATATGTCAACAAAAATATCATAAAGACGCTCAAAAAATTTGCGTCCTGTTTCCCTATCGGTGAAAACCGGGGGAATTGACATTATTCCGCGCACCGAAATGCCCTCAATTTTGAGCAAATCATCTATCGCTCCATATATTCCCTCGGGCGTGAATCCCGATTTGCTCTCTTCGTTGCCGATGTTGATTTCAAGCAAAACATCCATCGTTTTTCCGCGCTTTTTGCATTCGGCGCCTATCTTCTCGGCAAGATGAATTGAATCAACCGATTCAATCATTTCAACGCGGTCAACAATATCCTTGACCTTGTTGGTTTGAAGGTGACCGATGAAATGGCGATGCGCCGCGGGATTAACGCTATCATCTTTGGAAAGCAGCTCTTGAACGCGGTTTTCGCCGATATAGGTTATTCCCTGCTCAATGGCATAGTTTATGCGCTCCGCCGAAACGGTTTTGGTTGCCGCCAAAAGGATTATATCCTCGCTCTTCCTGCCCGAAGCGGCAGCGGCGAGAGCAATTTTTTCTTTTATTTCGGCATAGTTACGGTCGAAATTCTCATCGAATGATTTTACCGTCATAAAGATTTCTTCCCTTCTCGATTACCTCATCATAAAGGCGGAGAGCGCTTTTATCTCCATCCTTGTTTTCGCGGCATAGGGTGTAGCCGCCTGTGCTGTGGATAATATCGATTTCAACAAATTTAGCCTGCATACCCGAAATTACATAAACTCCGGTTTTGCCGCCGACAACGCGAACGGCGCGGTTGCTGACGCGAAGGCCCTCATATTCGCCCGTTACGATAGTCAGGGGCAGGGTTCGAACGGTTGCCAAATCGCCGTTCATATTTTGGCAGGCAAAGACCATTAAAGCATCTTTATCGCTGCCAAGATTAATAGCCGCAACGGTTGACTGAATTTCACCTGCGGATTTCAGCGTGGTTTTAAGCTTAACGGTATCGCCAATCTTGAAGGCGGCGCTCTTCTCAAGCGGCACCGTGCAGGCGACATACCAGGTGTAGTCCGAAACGATTTTTCCAACCGTTTGCTCCCCTACTGCATCGGGTTTAAGGTCGCGCAGTTGTTCGGGGGTCAGTTTTAAAATATTTTGGGCGGTTAACTGATTTTCATAGCCATCGGCGGTTGAAACAAAATAGCCCGAGAGGGTTGATTTTATGGTTCCTGTTGCCGTTGGGGCTGATGCCTTAAGCGAATTATATCGCGCCTCCAAAGCGGCAAGCGTTGCGCTGAAATCGGTTTCCTCGCCCGTTGCAATTTTTTTGCGGTTTAAAAGCTTTAAAAGCTCGCGGGAATAGTTCTCGCTATCGGAAAAGTTGCCGCCTTGGCATGAAGCCGAAAGCGAAAGCAAGGCCTCATCAATTTTGCGGTTTAAGAGGGTTAAATCGGTTGCGGCAGTATTATTATACCCTTGAACCTCTTTGACTGCCTCGATTTGCTTTTCGAGGTTTTGCAGGTCGGTTTTCAGTTGCGCCTGCTCCGACGCCGCAAAAATATCGGCAATAACGCCGCCCTTTGAAACCTTTTCGCCATCGCCAACAACGAAATATTTAACTCCGCTCTCATTAGAGGACAAAAGCGTTTCGTTGCGGATGATTGTTCCCGTTGTGTTAACGCCTTCGAAGGCTTCATAATATACGGCTGTTCCCGTTGTGAGGGGCATAAAGACCGAAAGCATTTGATGGATAAAATAAACAAGAAAAACCGCGAGCAACGCAAGGGTTATAAGTCGCGAGCCGTTTAGGCGAAATTTTCTATCTTTCAAGCATTAGTCCCTCCTTACAAATTTTTAGCGCCGATTTTAGGATATCTTCCTCCTCATCGGCATAAATCCAGTTTATGCGCTCATCGCGGCAAAACCAGGTTAATTGTCTTTTTGCGTATCTTCGAGTTTCGCGTTTTAGGGTTTCGAGCGCATCATCGAGGGTTGCCTCGCCCGCGAAATACGGGGCAAGCTCCTTATGTCCGATAGCCTGTCCCGAGCCTTTTTTAGAGAGGGAGCAATATTTTTTTGCCTCCTCTAAAAGTCCGTTTTCGAGCATTATATCAACGCGGCGGTTGATTCGGTCATAAAGCGTTGCTCTATCCCTATATGCTATACCAATAAGCAGGGCATTATAGGGCGAGGGCTCGCGCTTCGAATCGGCGTTTTGCTCGGTTACGGTTTTGCCCGTTTGGCGATAAACCTCAAACGCGCGGATGATTCGGCGGCGGTCGCGCTCATGAAGGCGGCTTGCCGTTTCGGGGTCGAATTCGCCCAAAAGCTTTAGCATTTCAGCGCCGCCCTTTTGGTCGAACTCCTCTTCAAGCGTTGCTCGAAGCGCATCATCTTTTTTCTCTTCGGTAAAGGCTATATTATCGATAAGCGAGTTTACATAAAGTCCTGTACCACCTACCAAGATAGGCTGTTTTCCGCGGCTATACACCTCGTTTATCTTAAGTTTTGCCAAGTTTACATAATCCGCTACCGAAAACTCGCTTCCCGCCTCGCAAAATTCCATTAAATGATGCGGGATGCCGCATTTTTCCTCATCGGTCGGAACTGCGGCGGCGATGGGCATTCCTTTATAAATTTGCATCGAATCGGCAGAGATTATCTCGCCGCCGAGCGCCTTTGCAAGCTCAACCGAAAGGGCGGTTTTGCCCGATGCGGTTGGACCCACAATAGCAAGCAGCGGAATCTTATTAATTTCTTTCATCTATTGTATCCTGCCAAACTGTTTTTCAATTTCGCGTTTTTTAAGGCGCATAGCAACGGGGCGGCCATGGGGACAATACATAATATCCTCGCCGGACAACACGCGTTTTGCAAGCTCGGTAAGCTCATAGGCGCCTGATAGATTGCCCGCCTTAACTGCGCTGCGGCAAGCAACGATATGATAAATATCATCCAAACGCTCAACCTCTACCCTACCCGTTTTATTAAGGCTTTCGGCTATTTCGGATACTACCGCCTTAATATCGCAGTTGGATAAAACTGCGGGCACGGCGGTTACAATAACGCTGCCGCTGCCAAAATCCTCGATTTCGAAGCCGAATTTTTCAAGAAGCGGGATGTTTTCGACAATAGCGGTATGCTCGTTGCCCGAAAGGTTTACGGCAACCGAAGAAAGCAGGGTTTGGATTTCGGGGGTTTGGGTTGATTTTAGGTTTTCGAAAATTATGCGCTCATGGGCGGCATGCTTATCAATTATGAAAAGTTCTTCGCCCATTTGAGCGATTATATAGGTTGAGAATGCCTCGCCGATATATTTAACATCGGCCGCGGGAGCGGGGGCGGTTTCGACCTTCGGCTCCTCCTTCGGGGCGATGATTTCAGGCTTGGGTTCTTCTATTTTAACCTCTTGCTTTATGGGTTCTTCCCTTTTAGGTTCTTTAGCTAAATAGTTATTTCTAAACTGCTCCACACCCGAATCGGATAGCACGGCAGGCTTTTGCGGCGCGGGAGCGAAACCTGCGGAATACACACGCTCTTTAATGGGCGCAGCGGGCGCGGAAGGAGCGGGCGCGGGCGCATTTTGAGGTTTCGCGGGAGTTTTCTTTTCTTCCTCATCGAGGGCGGTTTGGCGGAACTGCTCGAGCGACATCCGCTCAAAACGCTGACGGTTGGTTGAAAGGTTCATTTCAGGACGGGTATCGCCCTGCATAAGCGCGTTTTTAACGGCATAATAAATTGCGCCGAAGACCCTTTTTTCATCGGTGAAGCGCACCTCGGTTTTAGCGGGATGGACATTAACATCAACGGTTGAATAGGGCACGGTTATGTTAAGCACGCAATAAGGGAATTTGCCCACCATTGCGCTGTTTTTATAGGCTTGTTTGAGAGCTGCCATCGCGGTTCCCGATTTAACAAGTCGGCCGTTTAAGAAGAAATACTGACCGTTACGGTTGGGCTTGCAAAAAACGGGTTTGCAAACAAAGCCGCTAACCGAAACGCCATCCTGCTCATTCGAGGCGGGAATTAGACCTGCGAAGAAATCGCGGCCCAAAACGGAATAAATCGCCGAGGAAAGCTTGCCATCGCCATTGGTTGTGAGTGTTAGCTTTCCATCGCGAATGAATTTAAAGGCAACCTCGGGATGCGAGAGGGCGATTCTATCGATAATTGCGGCAACTGCATTGGATTCGGCAACATCGGTTTTTAAGAATTTCATTCTTGCGGGAGTGTTGAAGAATAAATCGCGGACAATTATGGTTGTTCCTTTAGGACAGCCTGCCTCACAAAAATCCTCTTCTTCCCCGCCGCTTATTTTATAAAGCGTTCCCGATTCCGAATCGGCGGTTGCGGTTAAAATCTCAACCCTTGCTACCGAGGAAACGGCGGCAAGCGCCTCGCCGCGGAAGCCGAGGGTTCCTATAGCGTTTAAATCATTTTCGGTTCGGAGTTTACTGGTGGCATGGCGCAAGAATGCGGTTTTAACCTCATCGCGCTCAATGCCGCAACCGTTATCGGTCACGCGCATATATGTAACACCGCCGCGCTGAATTTCAACGGTTACCATGGTGCTGCCTGCATCTATTGAGTTTTCAACGAGTTCTTTTATTACCGAAGCGGGGCGTTCAACAACCTCACCTGCGGCGATAAGCTCGGCAACCTGACGGGGTAATACATTTATTTTTGCCACTGTTCACACCTCTTTTGTTAAAGTTTCTTTGCCTTGTCCGCCAAATCATGCAGCATACTCATACATTCAATGGGGGTCAAGGTGTTGACATCCACCGCCTTAAGGTCGGATAGGATATCGCTTGCGCCATCGGCGGTTAGCGGCATAAAGGCATCCTCTATTACCGCTTCGCGGGTTACGGTTACACCGCTTGAGAGAACCTCTTTAAGCACCGCTTTGGCGCGGGTTATTACGCGCTCGGGAATGCCCGAAAGCGCCGCAACCTCGATACCATAGCTATCATCGGCGCCGCCACGAACAATTCGGCGCAGGAAGGTTATATCATCGCCGCGTTTCTTAACGGCAATATTATAGTTCTTGATTCCCTTCAGCTCGTTTTCAAGCTGAATAAGCTCATGATAATGGGTTGCAAAAAGGGTTTTTGCGCCGATGCGGCGAGCATCGACAACATATTCCAAAACGGCGCGGGCTATCGACATACCGTCGAAGGTTGCGGTTCCGCGACCGATTTCATCGAATATTATAAGGCTGTTGCGGGTTGCATTTTTGAGAATATATGCCACCTCGCTCATTTCCACCATAAAGGTGGATTGACCCATGGAAAGGTCATCGGAAGCGCCTACACGGGTAAATACGGCATCACAAATGCCGATATTCGCCGACTGCGCAGGAACGAAGCTGCCGATTTGCGCCATTAAGGTTATGATGGCAACCTGACGCATATAGGTTGATTTACCTGCCATATTGGGGCCGGTTATAAGGGCGCAGCGGTTATCGCCGCAGTCGAGCAATGTGTCGTTGGAAACGAAGGGGGTTTTTATAACCTGCTCAACAACGGGGTGGCGGCCGCCCGTTATGGTTATAACGCCATCGGTGTTGATTTTCGGGCAGCAATAAGAGTTAACGCTCGCAACATTTGCAAAGGAGCAAAGAACATCGAGGGTTGCAACTGCCGCGGCGGTTTTTTGAACGCGCACGAGCTCGGCGGCAACGGTTTTTCTTATCTCATCAAATATTGCAAACTCAAGCGCCTTAACTCTATCCTTGGCGCCTAAAATCTTGCCCTCAAGTTTTTTAAGTTCATCGGTTATGAAGCGCTCGCCGTTGGTTAAGGTTTGGCGGCGCATATAATCCTCGGGCACTCGGTCGAGATAGGAATTGGAAACCTCAATATAGTAGCCAAAGACCTTGTTATAGCGGATGCGGAGGTTCTTTATTCCCGTTCTTTCCTTTTCGCGGGTTTCGATATCGGATATGTACTGTGCGCCATTTTCTATAATCGCGCGCAGTTCATCAACCTCAGCGTTATAGCCCTTTTTGATTATGCCGCCTTCGCGAACAATGGCGGGGGCTTCGGGATGGATAGATTCATCGATGAGGTTTTTGATATCCTCCAATGTATCAAGGTTTGCATCTATTTCGCGCAAGAGGCGGCTCTTTGATGCGGATAAAACCTCTTTGATTACGGGGAAATGCGCTGCAGTTTCGGCAAGGGCTAAAAGCTCTTTGCCGCTTGCCGTTCCATAAACGATGCGGGAAATAAGGCGTTCCATATCCTTAACGCCGGTTAAATATTCCGAAAGCTCGCTGAGCATAAGGAAGTTGGAAACGAGCTCGTTAACCGCGTTGTGGCGGGCGGTTATCTCGGCAACATTGAGGAGCGGTTGCTCCAGCCAGCCGCGAATAAGGCGCTTGCCCATTGCGGTTTTGGTTTTATCGAGAACGCCCAAAAGCGAGCCTTTCTTTGATTTGGTGCGCATTGTTTCGAACAGTTCGAGATTTCTTATTGCGGAAATATCGAGCTTCATATATTGCGACTGTGTGTAAACATTAACCTTGGTTACAGCCGAGATATGGCTGAGCTGGGTTCTATAAAGATAGCCGAGGGTTGCGCCTGCGGCACAAGCAGCGGCCGAGCCTTTGGCAAATCCTAAATTTTCGGAGCTGTTAACCGAGAAATGCTCGCAAATGAGATTATTAGCGTGCTCTGTCGCAAAATCACCCTGCTCAAGCACGGTTAGCATAGCACCTATACGCTCGGTTATATATTCCTGCAAAAAGGGATATGTTTCGAGGCTTAAGGATAAAACCTCTTTAGGGGAAAAACGGCCGATTTCATCTGCAACACGGGATTCGAGCGAATCACCCGAAATTTCGGTTACATTCATGGAGCCGGTTGAAATATCAGTAAAACAAAGGCCTGCGGAAGAATCGCTGAAATGAACCGCGCAAAGATAATTGTTCTTGGATTCATCAAGCATACTCTCTTCGGTTACGGTTCCCGGGGTTATAACCCTAACGATATCGCGTTTTACGATGCCTTTAGCAGTTGCGGGGTCCTCAACCTGCTCGCAAATGGCGATTTTATAGCCTTTATCAACCAAGCGGGCTATATAGGATTCGCAGCTATGATAAGGCACGCCGCACATCGGAGCGCGCTCCTCCAAACCGCAATCTCTTCCCGTTAAAACGATTTCGAGTTCGCTGGATACAAGCTTTGCATCATCAAAGAACATCTCATAAAAATCGCCCAAGCGGAAGAAAAGAATACAGTCCTTATTTTGTTCCTTTATTTCAAGGTATTGGCGCATCATTGGTGATAACTGGCCCAATTTTTACACTCCCCTAAAGTGAATTGTTTAACTAATTAATGGCAGCCTCCGCAGGTGGAGCAGCTACCTGTGCAGCCTGCGGCGTGAGGATCGCAGGTTGCGGGGTCGGCACCTTCGAGCGACATTGTTATGATCATATTAACATCGTTAACAAGCTCATCGAGGGCGGTTTTTGCATTGTTATAAGCGGTCATGGTTTCGCTCTTCATAATCTCACCATAGAGATTTCTAAGCTTTTCGTTATACTCGCGAACGCGCTCATCGCTCTTTTCCTCGCTGGATAATTCGCGCTCGAGCGACATACGAAGGATGTTAAACTCGCCGATTTGGGTTTGGAGTTTTTCATCAGCATCGTTTGCCGATTTGGCGGCAACATATGCCTCGTATCTTTCGTCAGCCTGGATGGCTGCACCTAACTGTCTTGCAATTTCTACTGCGTTCATAATTTTTTCTCCTTTAATCTACTACTGTGCCGCAAAGCACATTTGTTAATTCATCAACGCGGATATTGAAATATTTTCCGTAGGCAGAGGAATCCGCTGAAAACTCTATCACTACATTGCCGTCGGTCCTGCCCGACATTCGGCCTTCTACTCTTCCCTCGCCATCGCACAAAACGCGATAGGTTTTTCCAATCATCGCGCCATAGCCTGCTCGGGAGATTTCCTCCTGCGCTTTGAGAAGCTCGGCAAACCATTTGCCCTTTTCTTCGCGGCTTATGGGGTCATCCATAACGGCGGCGGGAGTTCCCTCACGCTTGGAATAGATGAAGGTGAACAACGAGGTGAACTTAACCGCTTTAATAACCTTAACGGTTTCCAAGAAATCCTCATAGGTTTCGCCCGGGAAACCAACTATTATATCGCTCGTTAAGGTTATATCGGGCATTTTTTCGCGGGCATAATCGATAAGGCTTAAATAATGCTCGATATCATAATGGCGGTTCATTATCTTTAAAATGCGGTTGCTGCCGCACTGCATAGGCAAATGCAGCTGATGGCATATCTTCTCGCACTCCGCCATTGTATCAAGCAGCTCCTTGGTGCAATCCTTGGGATGCGAGGTCATAAACCTAATTTTAAAGTCGCCCTCTATATCGTTTATCATTCTAAGCAATTTCGAGAAATTAACCCCGTGGGCCTCGCCTTTGCCATAGGAATTAACATTTTGACCCAAAAGGGTTATTTCGCGGAAGCCCGCGGCAACCATATTTTTCGCTTCGGCGATGATTTCTTCGGGAGCGCGGGAACGCTCGCGACCGCGAACATACGGCACTATGCAGTATGTGCAAAAGTTGTTGCAGCCATACATTATGGGCAACCAGCCTTTAAGACTGCCATCGCGGTTAACGGGGATATCTTCAACTATCTTATTGTTATCGGTTGAGGTTTCGAAAACCCTTTTTGTTCCCGTTAAGACCTTATAGACAAATTCGGACAAACGATGGGTTACATGGGTGCCGAATAAAACATCAACATAGGGATAGCTTTTTTTGATGCGCTCCTTGACCGAATCCTGCTGAACCATACAGCCGCAAATGGCAATTATCATTCCGGGGCGGCGGCGCTTTAAATGCTTTAACGCGCCCAAATTACCATAAACTCTTGCCTCGGCATGCTCGCGAACGGCACAGGTGTTGAAAAGGACAAAATCGGCGTTTTCGGTTGTTTCGGTTAGTTCATAGCCCATTTCGATGAGCATTCCCTTTATATGTTCGCTATCGCTGACATTTTGCTGGCAGCCATAGGTTTCAACGCAGGCTTTCGGCACCTGCGAATACTTTGCGCGCAAAATTTCGCGAACACGAGCGGCATATGCCAACTGCTCGTCCATCGGCGCTCGCGCACTGTTTCTATATTCCAAAATACATTCTCCTAATAGATAATAATTATATAGACATATATATTCAATTTATTATAACTCAAAAAGTAAAACTCTTCAAGTATAAAATAACGCCAAACCGAAAATATCGGCTTGGCGATTTTTAGGTTGTTTCGATGTAGTCCTTGCTCATATATCCCTCGAGGTTTCCATATTTAACGACATACCAATCAGGCACCTCGGCATAGATGGTAACGACGGAATTATTAGGCACAACGGTTAAAACGGTTGAATAAATATCGGGGTCGGCGCGAAGGTTTACTCCCCCTCCCTGCGGCGTTCTTACCCTGCCTGTTCTAACGGTTTGAGGCAGGTTAAACGGGATGCCGAAGAATTCGGCGAGCGCCAAAACCGTGTAGCGCGCCAAGGGGTCGATATTGTTCTTTATCCAAGCGGCATCGGCATAGTTATCATGGAAGGCATATTCGATAAGAACTGCAGGAGCATTGGTTCTTGCAACCTCACCGAGAGAGGTTGTTGGAACAACCCTAACCGACTGCGGATTCGGATAAATTAAGCGGAGGTTATCGGCTATTATTTCGGCGGCGCGCCTTCCGCTGCTGCTTTGCGGATAAAAATAAACCTCAACGCCGCGATTTTGCCCCGCGTTTTGCGGCGCGGAAGCGTTGGAATGAAGGGCAAGATGCAGGTCGTAGTTGCCCGAATTTGACTGTGTTATCGAGCTGGCGGCGGTCATTTCGGGGGTGTTGCGCGTGTAGCCGATGCCGCTGGCGTTGAGATACGGAATCATCGCATCGGCTATTAAATTCATATAATATTCTTCGCTGCCCGAACCATCGACATATTGGTTAAATTCCTGCGTTGAGGGACTTAAATAGATTGTTGGCATATAGACTCCCCTTTCATTAAAGAATATGAAAAGAGGCATAAAAAAAGCACCCCGAGGGGTGCTTTTAAAATTAGTCGTTATCGGGAACGAGGTTAAGCTGAAGAACATTGCCTTCGGGAGTAAGCTGCGGAGCGGAAAGGCGAAGGCCATACTGCCATCTTCCGGGGAGGATTTCATCTTCGGCGATGAAATCATGGGGCTTAAACTCAAAGTGAACATGGCCCGAAAGCATTGCTACAATCGGAACATTGGGGTCGTGTAAAAGCTGGTTCATTTCGCGGGTTGCATCGTTATTGAGGCAGCTCTTGCAGTGACCAACGAGCTCTTCCATTTCATCCGGAACACCCATCATAAGGAGAAGGTGCTTCTCGGGACGCTCATCATGCATAATATGGTCGCCGATTGCGGGAGAATACGGCGGAACATGCATACAAAGAATCATCGGCTTGCCGATTTCGATAACCTTCTTGAACTGCTTAACGGTTTCGGGGAAAACGCGGTCAGCCTGGTTATCGATAGCAACGAGCAAAACATCGCCAAGGTCGGTAACCTGAACATAGGGGTTGCCATCCTTAATTACGGGGAACTTGGGAACATTATCAAGCCAGTTGTAGATGCTGTTGTATGTACGGGGGTAGTTCCAATCGTGGTTTCCGAGGGCATAAACATAGTTCTTGCATTCCTTATTGAAGAATTCATCAATAAGGTCAAGGTTTGCTGCCGAGGGGAAATCGACAATATCGCCGCAGCCCATAACTGCATCGGGCTGGGTCTTTTTAACGAATTCGCGAATTTCTTCGAAACAGCGAGAAGCCATCGGGAACATATAGGAACGCTCTTTTTGAAGCTTTATGCTGTATTCATCGTTATCGCGCTCATCGCGGAGGGTTAGATGAACATCGGCGATGCCGACAATTTTCTTGGGCTCTTTGAGACCCTTAACTTTTAAGGTTTTTTCAACAACGTGTAACATATCGTACACTCCCTTTTTTGTGCTTTAAAGTTGGTTTATATATAATTTAAGGCGCACATATAAAAGCTATATGTGCGCCGAAAATCCTAATCAATTAAGACTTTTTCTTCTTAAGGGCAACGGTGGCGCCTGCAGCGAGAGCTGCAACTACCATAACAACAATTGCGATGGGAAGAACTGAATTGTCGCCAGTGGATGCGGGGGGAGTTGCGGGCTTGGAAGAAACCGACTCCTCAATAGCATAAACTGCGATAATGGCGGGCTTTGCAGCTTCAAAAGCAACCTTATTATCAGCTGTTTTGCCGCTTATAGCCTCTATGCCGTTTGCCGAAACAATGGCAACCTTATAGTCAAGACCCTTAAGGTTCTCGAGAACTTCGAGGTCAATCGCAATCTTGGTTCCTGCAGCGTTGATAACGGTGTTATAGCCTGCTTGGCTATCGAAGCCAACTTCGAAATAATAGGCATCCTTAATCTTGCCTTCTTTTGCAAGCTGTTCCTTAACGGCTGCGGCAGTTTCATCGGCGAGGGGTTTAACAACGGGGGTTACAACCTCACTGAATGCGCCCTTATCAACCGAAACGGTTACACCAAACTCTTCGCTCTTCACAGGATCGGGAAGATAGGTCTTGATGGAATCGCCACAAGGAGTGCAAACATTTTCAAACCACTTATCCTCGCCTGCAACGGGAGTCCAAGCGTTTGCATAGCTATGGCCTGTTTCTTCTACGGGAACATCTTTATATTGGCCGCAAGCGCAATAAAAGCGATCATATCCTGCATCATCGCAATCGGGAGCAACGCTCTCGGCATCGTTCTTGGTTTTATAGTCGCAAGTGTGTTTTACAACTACGGAAAGTTCATCATCGGCTACGCCATCGGCATAAACCTTGCTGCCGCTGTTGTTAAGTTTAGCGGTGGAAACCTTGATAAGAGCGGTTTCATCAGCGGAGGTAGCGAGGTCTTCCTTAACCTTGAGGGTAAGGGTTGCCAAAACGCCGTCATCGGTTAAGCTGATAGCATTTGCGGTTGCACCTGCAATCTTAACGGTGTTGCCGGAGAAATTAATGGCAGCATACGAAGGAAGAGCAGCGCCGGGAGCGATATCTTCATTTTCCAAGGTGAAAACATTGCCATCAAATTCAACAACGAATTCGATATTAGTGTAGGCTACGGGAGCTTTCAAAGCAACCTCAACCTCGTATGTATCACCTGGGTTAACATCAGCAGCGCCCTTTAAAACAACGCCTTCTACGGCAGCGGCCGAAGCCGAGAACGCAAACATAGACACGGCTAATACAAGCGCAAGCACTGTTGCTAAAAGTTTAACAGTTTTTTTCATAAAACAGCATCCTTTCTTGCTTATATATAAGGCAAAACTAAAGATTGCACTAATACAAGATTAGTATATAACACATTTTATACCATGTCAATAAAAAACGCGCAATTATTTTAAAAATTTTTGCTTATATCGTACAAAAAACAACAGCGCCTTGGATTTTTCGTTCCAAAGCGCTTAAATGTTTGATTTTATTCGGCTATATCAGCATTTTCGAAGAGCAGCTGAAGCACATTTTCATAAACGAGGCTATACTCAACCTGGTTATAATCAACCGTCTTTTTAATCTCGCTGACGGAAACTTGAGAGGAGGTTGTTGAATAGAGGCTTGCAACCTCTTCATATTCCTTCTCAACATCATCGGCAGTCGGGATAATGTTTTCTTTTTGAGCGATATAATAGAGAACTGCATAGGTTGCTATTCCCTCTTCTACCTGCTCCTTTACCTGCTTTTTAACGGTTGCCTCATCGGCGCCCATAACGGTTTCAAAGGAAACGCCATACTGCGCTGCCATATCGCGATAGTAATCCATCTCCATATCAACGAAATAGTTAACATCGTCGGCGGGCAGCTTGGTCATCTTTGCGTTCTTGATAAGCTTATCATAGCAATAGTTCTTAACTGCCGAGGAGAAGGCATAGGCGTTATACTCATCGGCACTCTTATAGCCGAGCTTCTTGGCGATTTCATCGTTAATGTCGGGATAGGTTGTGCGCTTAACGGTTTTGATGTTTACAGTGAAGACAACATCCTTGCCGTTTAATTCCTCTTTACCGTAATTTTCGGGAAATTTAAGGTCGAGCTTAACGGTGCTACCGATAGCCTTGCCAATAAGGCCATCCTCGAAGCCATCGATAAACGAGCCCGAACCGATAACAAGGTCATAGCCCTTGGTTTCGGTGCCGCCCTCAAACGGAACTCCGTTGAGCGTTCCGACATAAGTAATGGTTGCGGTATCGCCCATTTGAACCTTGCCGGAGGCAACCTCAACCTCTTCGCCGTAGCCGCCGTTTGCGAGGTCATATTCCTGCTGGTCCTTAACCATCATAAGGAAATCCTCATCATCGGAAGAAATCTTGATTCCCTTATAATCTTCAACGGTCATATATTCCTCAAGGTTAACCTTGAAAAGACCTTTATCCTCCGCTTTGCTGCCGCATCCTGCAAATAATGCTGCTGTCAGCAAAAGGATAAGAGAAAACGCTAATAACTTTTTCATAAATTTACTCCTAATTTTTGAATAGGCTCAAAAAGCCTCTATCATTTTATATTATTCGACCTCATTTGTCAACACGGCAATAACGAGGTTGGGCGGGTTGAAAAGTCTTATCGGGATAATGCTCCTGCCCAGCCCGCAGCTGACAAGCATTTGGGTTTTGCCCTCAAGGAAGAAGCCTGCATCATAATGCGGGAAAAAGCCCTGATTCGGCACAAAAAGGCCGCCGATAAGCGGAATTCTGAACTGCCCGCCATGCGCGTGGCCGCTGAAAACCAAGTCGATAGAATGCGCTGCATATGCCGCCATAAGCTCGGGGCGATGAGCGAGAAGAAGCTTGAATTTTTCGCCATCGAGCGGCATTTTTTCGAGCGCTTTTTCCACTGCGGCGAGGGAGTTTTTATAGCTGTAATCGGTTACGAATTTGGGGTCGGTAAGGCCGCAAATTCGGATTTTTTGACCCTCTTTTTCAAAATCGGCACATTCATTTTCGAGCACCGTAACACCCGTTTTTTCGAGGGCATTTTTAAGGGTTTCGAAGCTCTCGAGTCGGGATTCATGGTTGCCGCTCGAGAAGAAAACGGGAGCGATTTTTCCAAGCTCCTCGCAAAGCCTTTTCGCCTTCTCGATATCAGCGTTTCGCGAGTTGATTATATCCCCCGTTATTATGATAATATCGGGTTTTTCGGCCCCGATTTTTGCTAAAAGTCGGCTGTTTTCTTTGCCGAATGAGGCGCCGTGGAGATCCGAGATTTGGAGCACCTTGAAGCCGCAAAAAGCGCTCGGCAAACGCTCGTTTTTTACGCTAAAACGGCTGATTTTCAGCCTTTTGTTGTCGGCATAAACCGCAACCAAAAGCATAAGCGCTATGAAGCCAAATAAAATCGGCATCCCTATCCCCCCTTTTTTCTCGGTTAATCATATCACATAATCCAAGACTTTTCCACACAAATTTTAATTGAAAGAAGGGCGAAAAACCGCCGATTAGACTGCTTTTAGCGTATGTTCGCAGTTCCTTGACAAAAAATATTATATGATGTAATATGATAATATTATAAAGGAGGTATATTATGAAACTTTCCTTAATAGTTCCCTGCTATAACGAACAGGATAATGTTGTTCCCTTCTTCGAGGCCTGCCAAGAGGTTTTGGGGGACAAGGTTTCAGGCTTGGAATATATTTTTGTTAACGACGGAAGCGGCGATGAAACCTGGAAGCGATTGCTCGCCCTTCGCTCTGATAATACCCAAAGCAACATCAAGTTGGTTAATTTTTCGAGAAACTTCGGTAAAGAGGCTGCTATCTATGCGGGACTCAAGCACGCAGTTGGCGATTATGTTACTATTATTGATGCCGACCTTCAGCAGCGCCCCGAGGTTGTTCTCAAAATGATATCAATTCTTGATGACGATGAAGACCTCGACTGCGTTGCTGCATATCAGGACAAGCGCCGCGAAGGCAAGTTTTTAACCCTTTGCAAGAAAATGTTTTATCGCATTATCAACAAGGTTTGCGATGTTGACTTTTATTCCGGCGCCAGCGATTTCCGCACCTTCCGCCTGAGAATGGCGAGGGCTATTGCGGGAATGGAGGAATACCACCGTTTTTCAAAGGGACTTTTCTCTTGGGTTGGATTCAAGACAAACTATATCCCCTACACCGCCGAGGAGCGCAACGCGGGAAAAACCTCTTGGTCCTTCCGCAAGCTGCTGAAATATGCAGGCGAGGGATTCCTTTCTTTCACTACCTTCCCGTTAAGAATCGCAACCTATTTAGGCACGCTTACCTCCTTTGCTGCCGTTGTTTATTTCTTGGTTGTTGTTATTCAAAAGCTAACGGGTCACATTGACATTTCAGGTTATGCAACGATTGTTGCGCTGATTCTTTTGATGGGCGGCATTCAGCTGATTATTCTCGGAATTATCGGAGAATATTTAGCGCGCACCTATATCGAAAGCAAAAAGCGTCCCATATTTATCGAAAAACAATATATAACCTATGATGAGGAGAACTCATAATGCTGAAAAACAAAAAAATCTTAATAGCTTTTTTATGCGGAATATTTTTGCTGATGCTATTTTGCAATTTATGCACCGAAGAGGTTGCCGATGATTGGTCTTATCATTTCAGCTGGTCTTCGGGCGAGCGAATAGACAGCATTTCGGATATTATCCCCTCAATGAAGGTTCATTATGAACAAACCAACGGTCGCCTCGTTGCGCATTCATTCGTTCAAATTTTTGAGGCTTTGCCTAAAGTTATCTTCAACTTTGTGAACGCCGGAATGTTTATGCTTATGCTTGGGCTTATGTATTACATTTCCTATGGAAAGAAGCACAACTTTTTGTTGCTGGGCGCGCTGTTTTCGGCGGTTTGGGTCTTCACCCCCGCTTTCGGTCAGGTGTTTTTATGGCTTGACGGCGCTTGCAACTACCTTTGGAGCGTTTGCTTTGGGCTCTTATATATCCTTCCGTTTGTTACCGACTTTTTATATGACAAAACAATTAAAGCGCTATGGCTTAAAATTTTATTCATTCCCTTCTCGCTTCTCATGGGCGCGTTTTCGGAAAACGGCTCCGCTGCTTTTATCGGAATGGGAATATTGCTTCAGCTGGCTTTATGGTTCTTCCAAAAGAAAAGATTCACGGTTTGGGGCGTTTTAAGCGTTCCCACCGCGATAATCGGGCTATACTTTATGGTTTCCGCACCCGGAACACATAAAAACAAGAGTCTCTCTTTAACCGCTACCAAGCTTCGCGAAAACTTTATAACCGCACTTAATATGTATAAGCTGCTCGAAGTGCTGCTTGTTGTTTTCTGCGTTTTCCTTGTTATAGCGATTTTAACCAAGATTCCCCGCGAAAAGCTAATCCTCTCGCTTATATTTATTGCAGGCTCGCTTGCCGCAAACTTTATTATGATTACCGCGGCTTATTACGAGGGCCGAAGCATGGTTTGCAGCGTTATATTGCTTATAATTGCTGATGGCATTTTAATGCAGCACCTCTTCCACGCCGACCATAAGGCTGTTGCAGCCAGCGCCGCATCGATAGCGATGCTTTATGCCGCTTTCTATATTTGCATCGGTGTTAACGATATATATGTTACCGGTTCAAAATATCGCCAAAACGAGCAATATGTTATCGACTGCAAGGAGCAGGGCATTACAAACATTGAGCTCCCCATGATTCGTTGCGAAACCAAATATTCCGCAGGGCGCGGACTTTTATATCTTTCCACTGAATCGCCTTCTAATTGGCCCAACCGCGATATGGCAAAATATTACGGTGTTGACAGTATTATCGGCGTTTGGAAAAATCCGTAACTTTTTATGAACAAAGGAGAAAATCATGAAAGCAGTTAAATTTATTGTTATACCCGTTCTCGTTGTTGCGATTATCGCCTGCCTTTTCATTCCCTTCTTTAGCGCAGGCGCTGAGGAGCCGTTTGTTATCGCCTGCTTCAGCGACCCGCACCACGATTACGGCGTTGCCGATGCCGAGCCGTTTGTTCGCCCCTCGAGCCAAAAGGCGGTTGAATATGTTAACACCATCACAAAGGGCGGAGCCGACCTTGTTATGATTGGCGGCGACATTACCGGACGCTACACCACCTGGACCGATGAGGGAATTAAGAACCTTATGGATGCATCCTATAGTCTTTTTGCAGGCGCTGCAAAGGGTGGCAAAGCCCTTGTTGCAACCGGCAATCACGACTGCGAGCCCACCGTTCACAGCGATACCCTTGAGATTAACTCTAACGACTACACAAAATACATAGAAAAAGCCATGGGAAAACCTAAGGCTGAATTTTACAGCTCCGATATAAGCGAAGACCACGCCTTCCCCTTTGATGAGCAGCTTTGCTTCCGTTACGAGGTTAACGGTTTTGAGGTTTTGGGCCTTAACACCCCGCAGGGCGACCGCAGAAGCATAAAGCAAGTTGGCCATAACGGATTATATATTGAGCAGGTTGATTGGCTTGAAAAACAGCTGAAAAGCATTGGCAAGGACGAAACCGTTTTCCTTATGTGCCACTATTCGCCCGACACCATTCACACCGTTACCTCCCTTTTAGACCCCGTTGATGAAACCGTTTATAATGCATGCCGCGTTAAAATGAAGGAGCTTATGGAGGAATACAGCAATGTTATTTACCTCTATGGCCATGTTCACACCGAAGCCGTTCAGGCTCTGGCATCAACCGAGGAATCGGTTCAACCCTTTAGCGATAATGAAAATTCGGCTCTTGCCTGCCATATGGGCTCGCTCGGATATTATAAGGACTTCTATAACCCCGGCAACCTCGGCGCCGAGGACCCCAAGGTTGTTCAGGTTATGATGATTTATGTTTATTCCGACCGCATTGTTTTTGCCGAGCATAACACCGGAGAAATGCCCGCAAACAGCGGCGATTACGAGCTTGAGGAATACACCGTTGAGCGCAATTTGGCCGATAATTTCTCAAAAAAGGTTAGCCTCTTTCAAAAGATTTTTGGATAAATAAATATAAAGCCTGTTACCGTTCAAGTAACAGGCTTTTTTATTTTTAAAAAGTGCTTGATTATTTTATATTGTTGTTGTATAATGATTTGGCAATTTAATCGCCGGTGTGATGGAATTGGCAGACGTGACGGACTCAAAATCCGTTGATGGCGACATCGTGTGGGTTCGAGTCCCACCACCGGCACCATAATAAACACTCTATCCTTGTGATGGGGTGTTTTTATTATTTGATAAAATGGACTCGAAACGGAGGGAGCGCAAGCGGAAGAAAACGATTGATAATCGTTTTCGCCGACATGGGCGTGTAGGTGCGGCAGCACCGTAGCGAGTCCCACCACCGGCACCATAATAAACACCCTATCCTTGTGATGGGGTGTTTTTTTATTCATTCCTTTTAAAACCTTCTCCGAGGATGGCGCCTACATCGGATATTACCAAAAATGCATTTTCATCCACTGCTCTAATAAGTCTTTGCAGCTTTGCAACCTCGGAGGCTCTTGTTGCGCATAGCAGCAGCGAGCGCTCCTTGCCCGTATAACCGCCGACAGCGGGCAGGACGGTTAATCCTCGATTAAGTTCCAAAAAGACGGCATCGGCGATTTCTCGCGGTTTATCGGTTATTATATGCATAAGCTTTCCCCTATCGGTTCCGTAAAGCAGCATATCGAGCACCTGCGAGGAGGCATAGAGCGAAATAATCGAATAAAGCGCGCTCTCAAAATTTTTATAGGCAACGGCTGATATTAGCACAACCGCCAAGTCGATGCAAAGGATTGTTTTGCCCATCGAGATATATGGGAAACGGCCGTTTATAAGCTTTGCGGCAATATCGGCGCCGCCCGTTGTTGCGCCGTGGATAAACACGATGCTAAGTCCCGCGCCCATCATAATTCCGCCGAAAAGCGCGGCTAATATTCCATCGGTATAATAGGGCTTGAGCACATATTCCGCAGCATCTAAAGAAAGCGACATTATAAAGGTTGCCACCGCCGTTCCCACGATAAACCGCCCTCCGAATTTTATGAATCCCAATATTATAAGCGGAATATTGAAAAGAAACACCATAACGCCCGCGGGAAAACCAAAAAAGTTTTTAAGCAGCAAGGCAATTCCCGTTACGCCGCCGGGAGAAATGCGGTTAGGCTCGGTAAAAACAACCACGGCCGCGGAATAAATTCCGCAGCCGATGGTATAAAACAATATATCAATTATAAAGCTTTTAACGGAACGCATATAACCACCTCGGTTATATTTTATCCGAAAAATCGTTCCATATAACCGAAAACAGTTCTTTAATTCGTTCAGTTTGCCCGCCGAGATATAAAAACCCAAAAAGGGTTTCGAGTCCCGTTGCGGTGTGATATTCCCCGTTGGTTGAGTTTTTGGGGGTTGAATTGGTGTGCGCGTTGCGACCGCGCTTGAAAACCGAAAGCTCGGTTTCGGTTAAGAGCGGCTCGATAAGCTTGAAGCTTCTTGCCTGCGCAGTTGCATTAACGAGCTTGACCGAAAGCGAATGAAGCTCACCCGAAGGGCGGGAAATTTCGCATAGTTTTTCTCTTACAAGCAGGGTATAAACTCCATCGCCCATAAATGCGAGGGTTGCAGGATTAAGCTGTTGCGGTTTTTCCATATTGCCCTCCGTTAAGAGATATAATCAAACTCAATATCGTAAAGTTTTACTGTGTCGCCATCGCGAACGCCTGCATCAACAAGCGCTTTGATGATGCCGCTTTCCTTCATAACGCGCTGGAAATACTGCAGCGATTCATAATCCTCGGGGTCAACCGTTTCGAGAATCTTAAGCAGCCATTCGGCATCCTCGATAAGGAAGGCTGCGCCCTCTCTTCGAACCGTGAAATTGCGCTTGTTGGGGGTGAAGGTTATAACTGCCTCGCGCTCCTCGGGCTCATAGCGAATGATGGGCGGAAGCTTTGCGAGTTCTTCAAAGATATGGTTAACGAGTTTATCGGTTCCCTCGGCGATTGCTGCCATAACCGGGAAGAAGGCATAGCCCTCCGACTCGAACCATTTGCCGATGCGTTCAACCTCTTCATCATCGGTTAAATCGCATTTATTGGCAACAACGATTTGCTTGCGGGTTGCAAGCTCGGGGCTGAAGACCTCAAGCTCATGGTTAATCTTTTTGAAATCCTCAATCGGGTCGCGACCCTCGCTGCCCGAAATATCGATAACATGAACAAGCAGTCGGCAACGGTCAACATGGCGCAAAAATTCATGGCCAAGGCCTGCGCCCTCGCCCGCGCCCTCGATAAGACCTGGGATATCCGCCATTACGAAGGAGGAGCCCTCCTGCTTGCGAACAACGCCTAATACGGGGGTTAAAGTAGTGAAATGGTAATTAGCGATTTTGGGCTTTGCTTCGCTGACAACCGAAACGAGGGTTGATTTTCCAACATTCGGGAAACCGATAAGTCCAACATCGGCAAGAAGCTTAAGCTCGAGGGTTACATCGAGTTTTTCTCCCGGGATACCGCTTTTTGCAAAACGAGGAACCTGACGGGTTGAATTGGCAAAATGCCAGTTGCCCCAGCCGCCCTTGCCACCCTTGGCAATGATAACCGGCTCATCATCCGAAATATCGGCAATGATTTTGCCGTTATCGGCATCCTTAACAAGGGTTCCGCGCGGAACATAAACGATAAGGTCTTGAGCGCTCTTGCCTGTCCTGCGCGAGGTTGCGCCGTTTTGGCCGCTTTCCGCCTGATATTTGCGCTTATAGCGGAAATCGGCAAGGGTTGAGAGGTTATCATCAACCGCAAAGACAATATCGCCGCCTTTGCCGCCATCGCCGCCATCGGGGCCGCCGGCCGCTACATATTTTTCGCGATGAAACGAAACGGCACCGTTGCCGCCGTCACCCGCTTTAAGATGAATTGTTGCTACATCTACAAACATAACTGAGTGCGGCAAAAGCCGCCCTTCCCTTCTAATTTTAATAAAAACAAAAGCCCGGCTAAATTTTCAGCCGGGCGAATCTGATTATTCAGCAGCGTAAATGCTAACCTGCTTGCGGTCGCGACCTACACGCTCAAACTTTACCTTTCCGTCAATAAGTGCGAAAAGGGTATCATCAGAACCCTTGCCGACATTGTTACCGGCATGGATGTGGGTTCCTCTTTGACGAACGAGAATGTTACCTGCGAGAACAAACTGACCGTCTGCGCGCTTAACGCCAAGACGCTTGGACTCACTGTCACGGCCGTTCTTGGTAGAACCCATACCTTTTTTATGAGCAAATAACTGAATGTTAATCTTTAACATCGTTTTACACCTCCAAGTTTAATTCTATGTTACTGTATTGTTCGGATAGCTGCAAAAGATGGATATAAAGGCCTTTTAGAACCGTTTGGGTTCCGTTTGTTTCCTTTATTACCTTAAGGGATAAGAAACCATCGTTCTCGTTAATATCGCAAACGGCATTTTCTACATCGGTTAAGGTGTTCGCAGCCATATAAACGGCGGATGATACCGCCGCACAGACCAGCCTGCCTTCAGTATCGCGGCTGTCAACCGTGCAATGTCCGGTTACGGTGAAGCCATTAAAATGCTTCTCGTTACCGAAAAAGGTTACCTTAGTCATTCTTTGCTATTTTAGCAATCTCGCTAATCTGAACCTTAGTGTACGGCTGTCTGTGGCCCTTATGACGGGCAACACCCTTCTTGGGCTTGTAGGTGAAGATGTTGATCTTCTTACCCTTGCCGTTCTTAAGAACAGTACCCTTTACGAGCATATCCTTAACATACGGTTTGCCCACCTTGAGCTTCTTGTCGCATACAGCAACAACCTTGTCGAAGATGATTTCTGCGTTTTCTTCAGCGCCAAGCTTTTCAACATAGATAACATCACCGTTCTCTACGCGATACTGCTTTCCGCCGGTTTCAATAATTGCGTACATTTCCTTGTGGCACCTGCCTTAATTTCAGTCTCGCTACTGTTCGGGCGCGCCCAAAATTCTGGGCAACTTTAATAGAGCCCGCAATATGCGGCTTTACTACTATACCACCGCAATAGTCAAATGTCAAGAGTTATTTTTGCGAGGCTTTGAGCGGCTACTATATTTAGGGAAACTTTTTAGAAATAATTGTTGTAATATAGATTATTTGGTATTATAATATATATGTTTCAGTATATATTGGGGGCATTTGCTTGATGAGCGCTGTTTATCTTGATAACAGTTCAACAACCGCCGTTTGCGAAACCGCGGTTAAATACATAAATAGAACTCTAACCGAGAACTATGGTAACCCCTCCTCCCTTCATATCATGGGTATGAACGCCGAGGCGGAGATTAGTTTAGCCAGAAGCGCTGTTGGTGGGGTTCTTTCCTGCCGCGATGATGAGGTCTTTTTCGTTGGAAGCGGAACCGAGGCTAACAACACCGCTATTTTCGGCGCCGCAAAATCGCGCCGCAAGCGCGGCAACCGCATTGTTACAACCCAAATTGAACATCCTTCGGTTTTGGAGGCTATGGCGCAGCTTGAGGCTGAAGGTTTCGAAATTATAAGGCTTTCCCCCAACGCATTCGGCAAGATTGAAGAAAAGGATATTTTCGATGCGGTTAACGAGAATACTATTCTTGTCAGCATTATGCTTGTTAATAACGAGGTTGGTTCGATTCAGCCGATTAAGGCTGCAAGGCAGGCAATCCAGCGCGCCAAGGCTCCCGCACTTTTGCACTGCGATGCAGTTCAAGCCTTCGGCAAACTGAAAATTTCGGTTGCGGAGCTGGGAATCGACCTTTTATCGGCAAGCGCACATAAAATCCACGGACCCAAGGGAATTGGCGTTCTTTATAAGAAAAAGGGTGTTCACATTCCCGCCCTTATCGTTGGAGGCGGTCAGGAATCGGGGCTGCGCTCGGGGACCGAGAGCGTTCCGCTTATTGCGGGTCTTCGCGGCGCTATTGAGGAGCTGCCCAAAAATCATAACGAGGTTTTGGCTTTGCGCGATTATGCAAAAGAGCTTTTCCTCGGCGAGGGCATCGCGATTAATTCTCCCGCGGATGCTCTTCCCTATATTCTCAACATTTCTCTTCCCAATTTCCGTTCCGAAACGCTGCTTCATTTTTTAGAGGCCGAGGGAATCTATGTTTCGAGCGGAAGCGCCTGCGCCAAGGGCAAGGGCAGTTATGTTTTGCACGCGATGGAACTACCCGCCGATATTATTGACGGAGCTCTTCGCATCAGTTTCTCGCGTTATAACAAAAAGGAAGATATTGATAAACTATTTAATTCGCTTAAAAAGGCAAAGGAAACACTAAGGAGCGCACGATGAAAGAAATCATACTCATTAAAAATGGCGAGCTCGTTTTAAAGGGACTGAATCGCCGCAGCTTTGAAGATATAATGATTAAAAACATAAAGCGCAGGCTGCAAAGCCTCGGCGCGTTTGATATCAGCCGCGCGCAATCAACCATTGTTATCACACCGCGTGATGATGATTTTGATATAGATGAGGCGGTTAGCCGCGTTGGCACCGTTTTCGGCATTTCGGCTTATAACCGCGCCGCCGTTTGCGAGAAGGATATCGACAGCATCAAAAAGATGGCTGCACAATACCTGACCGATACACTCTCGGGCGTTAAGACCTTCAAGGTTGAAGCCAAGCGCTCGGATAAAAAATTCCCGCTTAAATCCCCCGAGATTTGCTGCGAGGTTGGCGGAGCACTGCTTGAGGCTTTCCCCCACCTTTCGGTTGATGTTCACGAACCTGACCAGGTTGTTACGGTTGAAATTCGCGACCACGATGCCTATATTCGCGCAGGTCAGCTGCGCGGTGCAGGCGGAATGCCCGTTTCGAGCGCAGGTCGCGCCGCTATTATGATTTCGGGCGGAATCGATAGTCCCGTTGCTGCATATCTTATGGCACGAAGAGGTCTTGAACTCAATGCTATCCATTTTGCCAGCCCGCCTTATACAAGTCCGCGAGCCGAGCTTAAGGTTAGACAGTTACTCGAAAAGGTTGCCCGCTACAGCGGCACAATAAGACTCGGAATTGTTCCCTTCACGGAGATTCAAGAGGAAATCGCAAAGCACTGTCCCGAAGAATATTTCACACTTATTATGCGCCGAATGATGCTCCGCATCGCCCAAAAGCTCGCAAAGGAGCGCGGCTGCGGTGCGCTGATTACAGGCGAGAGTTTAGGTCAGGTTGCAAGCCAGACCCTTCCCGCTCTTGCGGTTACCGACACCCTTGCCGAGATGCCCGTTTTGCGCCCCCTTATCGGAATGGATAAGGAAGATATAATTGCGATTTCGCGCAAAATCGACACATTCGAAATTTCCATTCAGCCCTATGAGGATTGCTGCACCGTGTTCACGCCCAAGCATCCCCGCACAAAGCCCACCATCGAACAATGCGAAAAGGCTGAAGCGGCGCTCGACATTGATGCGCTCGTCAGCAAGGCTGTTGCTGATACCGAATATTCCTACATTGACTAATTGGAGGACCTAAATGAACGGCGAAATTATTTGCGTTGGAACCGAACTGTTGCTTGGCAACATTGTTAACACCAACGCCCGCTATCTCTCTGAAGAGTTAGCCGCACTCGGCATAAATGTTTACAACCAATCGGTTGTTGGCGATAACGAAATAAGAATCAAGCAGGAGCTTGGCGCCGCGCTTAAACGCAGCAACCTTATTATCCTGACGGGCGGACTCGGTCCGACTGCCGATGATATGACCAAGGAATGCGTTGCAGCCTTTTTCTCTCTTCCCCTTATCGAGGATAGCGAGAGCCGCCAAAAGATTGAAGAATATTTCAAGCGCACAGGTCGCACCATGGCGGGCAGCAACTACAAGCAGGCGCTCTTCCCGAAGGGTTCTTATATCCTTAAAAACGATATAGGAACTGCTCCCGGCTGCATCATTGAGCACGGAGGAAACACCGTTGTTATTCTCCCCGGCCCTCCTGTCGAGATGCAATATATGTTCTCTAAATATGTTAAGCCTTATATCGAAAAGAAGAGCAGGGATGTTATCGTTTCGCATAAGGTTCGCATCATTGGCGAGAGCGAATCGAAAATCGAGGCGCAAATCAAGCACCTCACCAAGCTTAAAAATCCCACGGTTGCACCCTATGCAAATGAGGGCGAACTGTTTTTAAGGGTTACTGCAAAAGCAACCTCGGCCACCGCTGCCGATGCACTTTGCAGCCCTGTTATTAACTCCATAACCGAAACATTGGGCGACTGCGTTTACGGCGTTGATGTTGAAAACATTCAAACCGCAGTTGTTAACCTTTTAAAGGAAAAGAAGCTAAAAATCGCAACCGCCGAATCCTGCACTGCGGGAATGTTATCCTCTATGATAACCGAGGTTGCAGGTTCTTCGGAGATTTTCGAATTCGGAATTTCCGCCTATGCCAACCGCGTTAAGGTTAATGCGCTGGGCGTTCCCGAAGAAATCATAGAAAAGCACGGAGCCGTCAGCGAGCATACTGCCGCTTATATGGCTATGGGCGTTAGAAAAATGTCGGGCGCTGATATCGGCATTGGTATTACCGGCGTTGCGGGCCCCGGAGCCAGCGAAAGCAAGCCTGTCGGCCTCGTTTATATTGCGCTTGCCGACCGCCATAATGTTTGGATTCGCAAGACAACGCTCGGTCACGGAAACAGCGAACGCGAGAAGGTTAGAAGAAACTCGGCGCGCACTGCGCTCGACCTTGTTAGGCGTTATGTTTGCTCCCTGCCCGAGGTTTTGGAGGGCGGTTTCTCCATCGGCTCTTCGCCGCGAGTTTTAACCGAACAACCTCCTATTGCGGGCGTTCACCGTATTATCGCAAGCGCCGCTAAACCCGCTCCCAAATCGGCGGGAACAACCTTCACCGATTTGGAACTGGCTCAAATGATAAGCTCGGTTGCGCAAAACGACCAATATATTCCCGCAACCAAAGAAGATGCTGATGAATATGCAAAGCAGCAAAGCGGATTTTTATCGATTATCGATGAAGATGATGAGTTGTTCCCGAAGCCCATGGGCTTTAAGGAAAAGATTCTATCTCTCTTCTCCAAAAAGGAAAAGAGCGAGGATATCAAGACCGAGTTTTTAACCGAAATCGTTAGCGATACCGAAACCGATATTCCCGAACCCGTTACGGTTGAAACGGGAATGATTTTAGAGGATAGCAAGGAAGATAATGCTCCCGAAGAGTCCTCCGCCAACGAGCCGAAGGCAAAGGATGAGAAGCCCTTAAAGAAAAAGGACTTTGCAATCAAGCTGAAGCTGATGAGCTTTTTAAAGTCGCTCCTACCCTGGAAGGGCGACAAGGTTGGCGAGATTATCAGGAAGCTCGTTTTCATAATTTCGCTTTTGGCCCTTATTGCCTCCTCCCTTTATATGATTAACTATTTCCGCGAGAGCGACACCCAAAACGATATCGTTGAGAGCGTTCGCGATGTTTACAAGGAAGAGGTTACCGAAAAGGATGATGACGGCGTTTTCTTAAGCTTTGAGGATGTTATTAAGAAAAACGGCGACACCAAGGCCTGGCTTACCATCGGCGGTACCTCGGTTAACAACCCCGTTGTTCTCGGCAAGGATAACGATTTTTATCTTAAGCACAATTTCCTTAAGGAAAAAAGCCGCTACGGCACCCTCTATTTTGATGCCGCAAGCGAAATAACCGATAATGTCGTTAGCCAAAACCTCGTTATCTATGGTCACGAGATGAAGGATGGCTCGATGTTCGGCACCTTAAAGCGCTATAAAAATGTTAATTTCTATAAGCAAAACCCGACATTTACGATGCGCACCCTTTATGATGACGCGACCTATAAAATTTTCTCGATATTCATAACCAACGCCTCCCCCGAGCAGGATAACGGTTTCGTTTTCGAATATCGCACACCCGAATTTTTATCGCAGGATAATTTTTTGGCGTTTGTTGCCCAGCTTAAGGAGCGCAGCATTATAAACACAGGCGTTGATGTTATCGAGGATGACCAAATCGTTACCCTCTCTACCTGCACGGGCGAATTTACCGATGCAAGACTTGTTATCGTTGCTCGCAGGGTTCGCGAAGGCGAAAGCATTAAGGTTGATTTGAAGCAGGTTTCGGTTAACCCCAACCCGCGTTATCCCCAAGCATATTACGATAAAAAGAACATCAAAAACCCCTATAATTTCACTTCCTCGGTTATAAACCCCTCGAGCACCCCCGAGGATACATCTTCGGATGAAACCTCTTCAGGCGAGGTTTCTTCGGATGAATCGCTCTCTTCCGAGCCTTCCGCCAGCGAAGATGAAACAACTACCGTTTCATCGGATACTGCAAGCGATGAAACATCATCGGAAAACCAAAATTAACGGATATTTAAAGGAGAAACAAAATGGCGGCACCGATTAAAGCCGATATAATTTATTATGCTACGGCTTCGGATTTTGAACTTGAATTTAATCTTTGCGGTTGTTGCACTATGCGACTTCTTTCGGATAAGCCGAAGGAAAGCGCCGCGTTCGTTCGTTCCCTCAGCAGAGCGGTTTCGCGAAGCCAAGTGGTTTTCGCGATTGGTAACGCCGAGGGCGAAAACGCCATTTTGCCCGACCTTTGCACCGCAATCGGTTATGAACTGAACGAAACCGACCTTTCGGCATTCGGCATCGAGAAATCGGCTCTTTTGCCAAACGGCGCAATCCCCTTGGTTTCCTCGGCGGGCGAGCTCGGAGGCTGCGTTATCGAATGCGGACCGCAGGCGATAATCGTTTTATTTGAAGAGCGCGAAACCCGCAAAACCATATGCCGCGAATTGGTTCACGGATATATTCGCGAGCTCGCGAATAATATTAATACTGTCGCCCAAGAACCCACAAAAAATGAGTGCGAACCCGAAAAAAACGATGAGGGCGCACGAATTGACGACAACTATGTTATAGAGAAGCCTATTGAGGTTGATGATTTCTCGGAATTTGAAGAAGAATTCCTCGATGAGAAAAAGGAGAAAAAGCCGAAAAAAGGGCTTAAGCGTTTCTTAATCTTCCTTCTTATTTTAGCCTTTTTAGGCGTTGGTCTTTTGGCATATATGTTCTTTGCCGAGCCGCTTGTTATAAAGAAACTTTATAAGGGCTACGGCGAGATGTATGGCAGCGAGCACAAGGGCGACGGCAGCGTTATTGATGCTATGTCGGAGCTTTATGAATTCAACAAAGACACGGTTGGATTCTTGAAAATCGATGGCGCGGATATCGCGTTGCCGATTGTTACCGAAATTAACAAAGGCGCGGGATATTATAAAAACCGCCTTTATAACGACTGGTACAGTTTGATGTATGGCACGCCGTTTGTTAAGGGAGATATCTCGGCGCAAACCTACTACCGCAATATCGTTATTTACGGTAAGGACGCGCGCGGCGGCGTTATGTTTGCTAATTTACCCAAGCTGACAACCGTTGAAGGCTACCGCACCGCACCCTCGTTTAAATTTGACACGCTATATGACGGCAACACCTATAAAATCTTTGCCGCCTTCACCTGCGACGGCAAGGTTAGCGAAGAGTTTCTTAAGACCTCTTTCACCGATGATGCCGAATTTTCAAAGCACCTTGAGCTCCTGCTTAAGGAATCGGCAATTAAAACCACCGTTGATGTTAAGGCAAGCGATGAGATTATAACCTTGGTTGCCTACGGCAAAAACGACACCTTGGTTGTTGCCCGCAGGGTTAGAGCGGGAGAAAGCACACTTATTGACACCCAAAATGCTACGCTAAACGATGGCAAAATGAAGGTTGAGGGCACCTCGAGCGCTACTGCGCCCAATCCCGCTGTTCAACCGTTGGGCATCATCGATTATAAAAAGTTCAGCTCCGTTTATGAGCAAAGCGCGCCGCCCTCTCCCGAGGCTGCAGCCGCCTTTGCCGCAGCATTCAAAAAGCCTGATGCAACCGCTTCGACCGATGCAAACGCGGTTACCATAACCGCCGAAAACGCCATGGAGCTTTTGGGCAACAAGATAATAACCGTTTTCGACACCGTTTCGAGTCAAAAGGTTACGGGAAGCACATATGATATTCTCGCAAGGATTGTTGAAGCCGAAATGGGCGCAACCTACGAGAGCGAAGCGCTCAAGGCGCAGGCGATTGCCGCCTATGGCTGGTTGCTTACAAACGGCGCCGCCTCGGGCGAGGCTCCCGCTGTTCGCTTGAAGACCGCAAGCACCCAAGTCAACAAGGCGGTTAGAGAGGTTATTGGTCTTAAACCTTATTTTGGAAACGATGTTGCAGTTACTATGTATTTCCCCTGCTCGGCAGGCTACACTGCCCGCAGCGCCGCGCTTTATCACTATAGCTATTCCTACCTATCGGATGTTGATTCTTCGGTTGACCGCAATTTCATTTCCTTCGCGGCACACCGCACCTATAAAGCGGAGGATGTTAAGAAATGGGTTCTTGAGGAAACGGGAATCGACCTATCGGATGTTTCCGATAAGAGCCGTTGGTTTAACATAGGTTATGACCGCTATGGCGCCTATGCCGAATCGGTTGTTTTCGGCAACATCGGCACATTCTATAGCGGAAGATACCTTCGCGAATGCATCTTTACTGCCGAGCGCGTTGGCGAGGATAACACCCTCCCCTCGGCAGCATACAAAATTTCCTATCAAAGCGACTCCGACACATTTATTTTCGAAACACGAGGCAAGGGTCACGGCATCGGCATGAGCCAATACGGCGCTAACAGTTTTGCCAAGGCGGGCATGACCTACACCGAGATTTTAGAGCATTATTTTAACGGTGTAACCGTTAGTTATTAATTTTAAAGGGTGATATTTTTTGGTAGCACAAATTACCGATTTTTTAAGAGACGCACTTCCTGCGGAACTTGTTATATTCGTTATTTCCGCGCTCCCCATCGTTGAGTTGCGCGGCGGACTTATTGCAGCTGCGATACTTGGGGTTAACTGGTTTGTTGCTTTGCCCATTTGCATTATGGGTAACCTTCTTTTTATCCCCTTCGTTTTGCTCTTCATTAAGAGAATTTTCAAATTCCTAAAGCGCTTTAAAAAGGTTGGCGGCTGGATAACAAAACTCGAAGACCGAGCGCATAACAAGAGCGTTAAGATTGAAAAGAACAAAATTATCGGTCTTTTCGCATTTGTTGCCATTCCCCTCCCAGGCACAGGCGCTTGGACGGGCGCATTGGTTGCCGATGTTTTGGGAATCAGAATCAAAAACTCGTTTCCCACTATTGCGCTTGGCGTTGTGACCGCGGGTCTTATAATGTCCTTTATAAGCTATGTCATCCCTGCTATATTCTAAAATAATAACCCCCTGATACTCGGGTATCAGGGGGTTTAGTTTTTTTAGAAGGAATTATTTGAGATGATATTTATATCGGTTGAATAATATCTTCCCGAACGATAAAGGCTGACCTTAACCTGGCTGCCAACCTTTTGGGCACTTATGGCCTCATAAAGGTCGTTATAGCTGCCGATTTCTTTGCCTGCGAATTCGGTTATAATATCGCCGCGGCGGATTCCGCCTTCAGCCGCAGGTCCACCCGTTACGACCGAGGAAACAACGGCGCCCGCGGGATAGCCAAGGCTCAAAAGGGTTTGCTTATCATAGGTTTCGCTTATCTTTATGCCGATATAGGGTTCGGGGTTATCCTCACGCGCTATAATTTGGTCACAAATCTCCTTAACGGAGTTTACGGGGATTGCGAAGCCCATTCCCTCATATTCGGTTGAAGCGATTTTAGAGCTATTTATGCCAACGAGCTCGCCCTTGATATTAAGGAGCGCGCCGCCCGAATTTCCGGGGTTGATTGCTGCATCGGTTTGAATCAGCGAAACCGCGCCCTCATCTCCCGAGGAAAGTTTGCGGTCGAGTCCGCTAACAATTCCATAGCTTACGGAGCCCATAAAATTCAGTCCGCCCGGGCAGCCGATTGCCGCCACAAACTGACCCGCCTTCAGCTCATCGGAATTGCCGAGGGCAATCGCGGGAAGGGACTGCTTTTCGATTTTTATGACCGCTAAATCGGAGCTTATGTTATAGCCGATTATGGTTGCGGGATGGGATTCAGATGAGTTTTGGCTCAAGAAAACCTCGATTTTAGCGTTTGCTGAGCTTTGACCGACAACGCTTTCGATAACATGATAGTTGGTTATTATATAGCCATCGCTTTTATAGATAACTCCGCTTCCCTCGCCTGTGCTGTCGCTCGTGCCGCCGAAGAAGTTATATACTGCGGCGGTTGTTCGGATTCCGACAACGCTGGGGCTTGCCTTCTCGGCAACCGCTTCAATAACCGAATCGGCAACCTTATCGACATTTATGGTCGTGTTAACAATGTTTTCTCCCGAAGGGGGCGGCGCAAGCGAAGTTTTGCCATCATCATTCAAGAGCATAAATGCGCCGAAGGCGGATGCCGCGCCGATAGCCGCCGAAAGAATGACTGCAACCGCCAAAACGCCAAAGCCATAGCGCTTTTTCTTTTGTTCCTTTTTGGGAGAATGCGAATTTTCGGGCAGCGGCTCGAAAACGGGCTCCTCTTTTAAGGTTTCTGCCGTTTCGGGCGCTTCGGTTAAATTATCATCGGAATTAACGATATAACCGCGGGTTACGCTATCGAAGCCCTCAAGCGGAAGGTCGTTTTTATTGTTTTCATCCATTTTGTTTGCCCTCTTCTTTTTATTTGATTTTATTTTACCGAATCTCTTAATCGAACATATGAATTTTCAGTTAATAAATATACCACATTTTTTTAATTTTTTCAACACATAAAGAAAGACCCTAAACGGGTCTTTCTTTATAGTTTGGTTCTTATAAACATTCTAAAAAAGGCTTTTAAATCGAAGGGGAAAATCGGATAGAGATAATTCCTGCCCGACAGGGTTTTGCTTGATGCCATAACGACTATGCTGAGCACCGTTCCGATTAGGATTCCCCATCCACCTATGAATTGGGTTAAAAGCAGCATTATAATTCGCAAAAATTTGGTTGAATAGCTGATTTCAAAGCTGGGTTGAGAGAATGAGGCTATTGCAACAAAGGAGGCAAACAAAATGGTTTGCGCCACAAACCAGCCTGCCGTTATCGCGAATTCCGAAAGAATCAATCCGCCTATTATTCCTATTGAATTTGAAAGTGCATCGGGAGTGTTGACCGAGGCAAGCCGCAAGGCATCAACAACGAACTCCAAAATCAAAAACTGCAGGAATATTGGAATCGCCAATTCCCCTTCAGGGACTAAAAACAAGAGCCATTCGGGCAGCGATGCAACATTGTTATACATATATAACACGAGCGGCAACAAATAAATCGTTAAAAGCGAGGAAAGCGCGCGGACAACCCTGACATAGCTTCCCGTTATGGGCGGGAAATAATAATCATCAACCTCTTTGAAGAAATCGGCAAACGAAACGGGCAAAATCATAACGCCGGGCGAATTATCCATAACAACGATAACCTTGCCCTCTAATAGGCAGGCCGATGCAAAATCGGGACGCTCGCTGAACTTTGTTTTGGGAAGCGGATTAAAAAAGCTGGTTGGGACAAGCACCTCGCTTAAGGCTTGCTGGGTCATGGAAATGCCGCTGATTTTAATTTTTTCTATTTGTTTTCGAAGGCGCGACAGCAGCTGCTCATCCGCCATTCCCGAAATATAGCTTATGACAACATCGACCTTGGAGCTTTCCCCTATTTGATGATATTCCATTCTAAGGCGTGGGTCGCGGATTCGGCGGCGAATCAGCGCCGTGTTCATCACAAGCGCCTCAACAAAACCATCCTTCGAGCCGCGCACCGAGCGGTCCTTTTGCGGTTCTTCGATTCCTCTTAAGGGATAGGTTCTCGAATCAATAATAAGCGCCTCGCCTATTCCATCGATAAGCAGGATGGCGGGGCCCGATAAAAGTGCCGTTACAACCACCTCGATATCGGAGGAATAGTCCGCCTCGGTATAGGGCATATGGCCTTTGGTGAACTCCTCCATATTGGGAATCGCTTTCAGTTCGGCGGGCGTTATCTTATATAAATATTCCATTAGCTTCTCAAAGACGGCATCCTTCATAAAGCCATCTATAAAATAAAGCGCCGCCTGCCTGCCGCCTATTATAATATCGCGCTTAATAACATCGAAATTTAGGTCGGGGCGCACCCGACTGTCGATTTCTTTTATGTTTTCTTTTATATCAAAAGTCAAAAAAATCGCCCCTTTCAAACTACTGATAGTATGTCCGAAAAGGGCGAGTTTATTTATTTTTTCCGTCTTCTGACTATAAAGTGGCGGGTGTCATCGTATTTCATAAAATCGCGGGTCAGCGAAATTACGAGGGCAACGGCTAATGCGAGCGCCAAGAGCAGCATTATGCCGACAATAACCATCTCGGCAATATTGCCCGCGCCCGAAAGGCTTGAGCTCTTTACCGCGCCGATGCTCATAGTTTTTACAGCGCTGAATGCATGGGCTTTGAAATCATCGGTTACCCTCTCGGCATTCTCAAAAAAGCTGATGCTATAAAGCTTGCCGCCTTTAACGGTTATGTATTGCACGCCCGCAAAGCTTCCGCCTTTATCGCTGTTTAGAGAGATAACCTCATAAAGCTTCATTCCATTCAAAGAAACGAGGTTGAGGTTTGCAACCGTTTGAACCTTAACAAAGCGGTTAACGATATTTAAAGCCTCGTTATCCTCTAAAAGAGCCAAATCGCCCAGTCTTTTCGAAAACTCGGTTTCGGTGCAGGTTACTTGAACCTGGCGGGTTTCGCTCGCCGCAAACATAATCAAGGAGTTCTCTTTGAAATACTGTTTAACCGAGGCCTCGCTGTGTCCCAACGACTCGATAAACTCGGTTTGGCGCGAAAGATTATCCTCGGTTAAAACCGAATAATCGTTGCCAAGCGAAATATTAAAATTGTATTTATCAAGGGTTAAGGCTCCCGCGCTCATCGAAAACAACAAGCAAAGAAGGAGCACCAGCGACAAACATCGTTTCAACTTTTCTTTCGTTCCTTTAATTTATATTGTTTTGCCTGCGTGCTGCAGTCAAAGTGTTCTTCATTAAAACTGCGATGGTCATGGGGCCAACGCCGCCGGGTACGGGGGTTATTGCCGAAGCCTTGGGCTCTACCTCATCATAGGCAACATCGCCGCAAAGCTTGCCGTTTTCATCGCGATTCATTCCAACATCGATAACAACTGCGCCCTCGCCAACCATATCGGCGGTTACAAAGTTAGCACGGCCGACCGCCGACACTAAAATATCGGCACTGCGGGTTACCTCGGGGAGGTTGCGAGTTTTGGAATGGCAAATGGTTACGGTTCCGTTTTTATGGAGAAGGAGCATTCCCATCGGCTTTCCAACGATGTTGGAGCGACCGATTACAACGCAGTTTTTGCCTGCAGGGTCGATTCCCTCATAGGCTAACATCTCCATAATTCCCGCAGGAGTGCAGGGCAGGAAATCAAACTCGCCTGTCATTATTTTGCCAACATTCTCATGGCAAAACGCATCAACATCCTTTTCGGGGCTTATTGCCTCGATAACGCGTTTTTCATCCAAGCCCTTAGGCAACGGAAGCTGACAAAGAATGCCGTTTACGGTTGCATCCTTGTTGAGATTATCGATAAGGGTTAAAAGCTCTTCCATGGTTGTTTTTGCAGGAAGGGCGAATTTGCGGGATTCAATGCCTGTGTATTCGCAGGCCTTTTCTTTGTTGGCAACATAGATTTTCGATGCAGGGTCATCGCCGACTATGATAACTGCAAGGCAGGTTTTTATGCCCTTTTCCCCAAGTGCCGCAACCTCAGCCTTTACGCTGTCACGAACTGCGGCGGAAATCTTTTTTCCATCGATTATTTTTGCCATTTTATTTCACTTCCTCATTCACGGGTTCATCCATCGCATCGGCAAACACCGAAACATATTCTTCATCCTTGGGGCTCTTTAATCGGCGAAGGATAACAACGGTTGCTACCGCGCCGCCAACACAAAGCAGGACCGATAAAATTGTTGAAATCTTAAAGGGACCGCCCAAGAAAAGGCTATCGGTTCGCAGCTGCTCGATAAAGGTTCTTGCAAGACCATACCATACGCAGTAGCCCAAAATAACCTGACCGCTGAAGCGGCGTTTCTTGCTATACTGATGCAAAAGGAATGCGCCTAAAAGGCACCATATAGATTCATATAAGAAGCAGGGATGGGCAAGTTGACCCTCGCCCAAAACCGCCTCGACATTGGCGCTGGTCATTCCGAACCAATCGCTGCCTGTTGCCGAGCCGAATGCCTCTTGATTTATGAAATTGCCCCAGCGACCGATACCCTGACCGATTAGGAAGCCGACAGCCGCCAAATCGAAGGCATCGAGAATTTTAACCTTGCGGATATAGCACATTAAAGCGCCCGAAGCGAACGCGCCGATAACGCCGCCATAGATTGCAAGTCCCGAAAAACCGCCGCCCGAGAAATCAAAGAAATCCTTTAATTTCAAAACGGTGTCGAAGGCTATATAATAAAGTCTTGCGCCTAAAATAGCGGTGGGAGTTGCAACTATTACAACATCCAAAAGACGGTCGCTGTTAACGCCTAAACGCTTGGCGTTGAACATACCGTAAAGCACGGCGAGCATAAAGCCCGAGGCGATTATGATGCCATACCAATAAACATCCCATCCGCCGCCGAAGGGCAATGTGAATGCAACGGGATTTAGATTCAGATGGATTCCAAAAATTGTTACTTCCATAATTTACCTCTTGGGAAGGATGGTTGATAGCACGGAGCAATCACTCTTTAAGAGCAAAAGGCGCTCCTCAACATCCTGTTTTGTTATATTGCGCAAAATTTCGATATCATCAAAGGGTCCGAAATCCGACATAGCGCAGTCAACGAGGCTCATTGTTACCGCCTCGACATTATTATAACGCTTAACCGCCGTTCCGTAAAGACTTCTTCTTGCTGATTCGAAAAGTTTTTCATCTATTCCCTCGCTCTTTAGTCTTTCAACCTCGGCGCAAATAGCATCGGCAACTGCGCGCGGGTCAGCCGACTCGCCCTGGAATATGGCAGTTGCATAGCCGTTGCCCTGAAAATACTCGCTATCGAACTCATCGTTTATAAGCTCCTTTGCGAGCAGTTCTTCATAGAGCGGAGAGGTGTCGCCCGCGAGGATATCGAGCATAAGCTCGCTGCAAATACATTCCTTTAGCGTGCGCTCGCCAACACATTCCTCTTTGAAGCCAAAGGAGAACATCGGCTTGGCGATTTCCATTTTCTTTTCAACATAAGATTTCTTAACCTTATTCGGTTCGGAAAACTCGGCGCGCTCGATAACCACCTTTTCCTCTTGCTTTATGGCGGCTTTCACGCGCTCGATAACCTCATCAGCCTTCACATTGCCGCAAACGCAAACAAACATATTAGCGGGATTATAGAAGGTTTCATAGCAGCTATAAAGCAGCTCGGCGGTTATATGCGAGATGGATTCCACCGTTCCCGCTATATCTATCTTAACGGGGTGGGTTTCATACATCGCTTCGAGCATATTAAAGAGCATACACCACTGGGGGCTATCATCATACATTCTTATTTCCTGACCGATTATACCCTGTTCTTTTTGAACGGTTTGCTCGGTGAAATAAGGCGACTGCACGAAATCAAGCAAAATATCGAGGTTTGCCTCGAAATTATCGGCGCAAGAGAAGAGATAACAGGTGCGGTCGAAGGATGTGAAGGCGTTGGCGTTGGCGCCGGTTTCGGCAAAGCGGGAAAAGGCATCGCCCTCCTCGCTTTCGAAAAGCTTATGCTCAAGATAATGCGCTATACCTTCGGGCACCGCTATCTGCTCGCCGCCGTTTTTGGAAAACGCGGTGTCGATAGAGCCATATTTTGTTCCAAACACGGCAAAGTTGGATTTGAAATCCTTTTTTTCGGCTACAAATATTTTAAGACCGTTATCAAGCGAGGCAAAGGTTACCTGCTCATTTAATGCGGCATCGTTATATATCTTCTTAATCACTGCTTATCCTCCTTGGGCAAAAGAGAATAGACCGTATGCAATTTGACATCGGCCGCGGCTAATTTAACCGCCTCGGGGGTTACAGCCTTTATGGACTCGATTAACTGCTCGGGAGTTTCTATCGAGGAATCGAAAACGCGGGAAGCATACCAGCTGCTGATTCCCTCTTGGCTATCGCCGACCGATTTAACGGTGTCGCAAATGTTGCGGATAGAGGAATCAAACTGCTCGCGGGAAAACTCGCCCTTTTTCATAATTTCGAGCTGATTCAAAATTTCGGCGCGCGCTTTGGGCTCATTAGCCGCCTCAACGCCCGAATCAACCAGCATAATTCCCTTGGATTTCAAGGGAGTGCAGGAGCAATAATAGCAAAGGCTCAACTTTTCGCGAACATTGGCAAAAAGGCAGGAATAGGGGCCGCCGCCGAAAATATCGCACATAACGGTAACGGGAGCCATAGCCTTCTCGCAATCAACCTCGCCTATCGAAAAGCCCATAACGAGTTTGCCCTGCGCGATATCCATTCGCTCGCAAAGCTCGCTCTCTTTAGATAAATTGGGCATTTTAAAGCCTTCGAAGGTTAATATATTCTCGCGGCGGATAGCCGAAAACGCGCTCTTCGCTGCCGAGAAGATTCCCTCGGGCAGTTTTTCGCCAACAACATTAATGCTGATATATGCCTCGCGGAGCATTTTGTTCCAAGCGGCAAAGAGGCTCTCACCGCTAACGCGCAGCATCTCTTCCTCCCTACCATAGCGCGGGAGGGCAAAGGGGTCGCCCGCAAACATAAGCGATAAAGCCTTCGCACGGGCGAAGCCTCGCTTGTTATTTATTTCGCCGCGAATACGGTCGAGCATTTGGATTCTTTCGCGCTGGACATCGCTTTCCCTAAACGCTTCACCATCTAAAGAGGGGGCGAAAACAAGACTTGCAAGCAGGCTTGCAGCCTTCGAAACGATGCTCTCGTTTTCCAATGCAAAACGGTCGTTAATGACCGAAATGGTTAGACTTATGCGCTGATAATCCATAAATTTAACCGCGCCGCCCGAAAGGGTTGCACCATAAAGGTTGCCGAGCGCTGTGTTAAGTTCGCGGAAGGTTTTATATTCATCGCTGCAGGAAGAAAGGACATAGGGCAAAAGCGCATAGTCCTCATAATATTTTTCACTTAACGGAACATAAAAATTAAAGGAAACAAGGGTTGTGTTGAATCGGGAATCCTCGATAAAAAGACCGTCAACTCCCTCGGATAGGTTGAATTTTTGCGGCAAAACGATTCCTCCAAGAAATTATTAATAATATTGTAACACATTTGTTACTCTAACGCTATAGAAAAAATATTAATTTTGTGTTATTATAGTAAAAACATGATTTTAAGGTGGTGAGGATTTGAAGGTTAAGCACAAGCGCGGTATTCGCATACAAACCCGAATTATACTTTCGGGAATTATGATTTTGCTCCAGCTTGCAGTTTTATATATTTTGGTTTATGACCTATCCTCCAGTCTTTTATGGGTTTATTCGTTTATTGAATTTTTGGGCATGTCGCTCGCGGTTTATATTATCAACACCCACACAAACCCTTCCTACAAGCTTCCTTGGACAACCTTCATCCTGATTGCGCCCTTGGTTGGCGTTCCCGCATACCTGCTTTGGGGTGGCGGAAGAATTTATCCTCCTTTCCGCAGGAAGATGAAGAAAAGCGAATCTTATTATATGCGATTTTTGCCAAAATGCGATGAAGCCGCAGAAAAGCTGTTTTATGAGGATGCGGAGCATTGGCGTCAGGCAAACTATTTAAGGCGCGAAGCGGGCTTCCCCGTTTATCAAAACACCAGCGCGGAATATCTCTCCCCCGGAGAGGTGCTCCTGCCGCGACTTTTAGAAGAACTCGAAATGGCTCAAAAGTTTATCTTCATTGAGTTTTATATTCTCGCTGAAGGAAAAATGTGGAGCCAAATTTATGAGGTTTTGCGCCGCAAGGCTGCGCAGGGCGTTGAGATTAGGATTATTTTCGATGATTTCGGCTCGATTAAGCGCCAGCACCGCGGATTCGTTAACCGCCTGCGCCGCAACGGAATTTCGGTTGCTATCTTTAATAAAATTCGCCCCTCGGTTGACTTATTTATGAACAACCGCGACCATCGCAAGATTGTTGTTATCGATGGCAAAACCGCAATAACGGGCGGCATTAACATCGGCGATGAATACGCTAACTACATTAACCGTTTCGGCCATTGGATGGACTGCGGAGTTATCCTAAAGGGCGATGCCGCGCAAAGCTTTACGGTTATGTTTTTAAGCATGTGGACCTTTACCACGGGCAAGGTTTTAAAAACCGAGCGCTATATGGTTAATCTTCCCGAGCCGCACGATGGCTATGTTCTCCCCTATTGCGACAGCCCCCTAAACAACAGCGACCCTGCCGAGGGAATCTATATGCAGCTTATAAACTCGGCAAAAAGATATATCTACATTTCAACCCCTTATCTTATTGTCGATAACTCGATGATTACTGCCCTTTGCCTTGCCGCAAAGAGCGGAGTTGATGTTAGAATTATTACCCCCAAGCGCTGGGACAAATGGTATGTTCATCCCGTTACCCAACAAAACTATGAGCCTCTCTTAAACGCGGGGGTTAAGATTTTTGAATACACACCCGGTTTCATCCATTCCAAGCTTTTCGTTTCGGATGACACGGTTGCAACGGTTGGCACCATCAATATGGATTTCCGCAGTTTCCACGACCAGTTTGAATGCGGCGTTTGGCTTTGCGGAAGTCGCGCTATAATCGATATTCGCGACCATATGAAATCCATTTGCGACATAAGCGAGGAGATAACCGCGGCCGCTTGGAAAAAGCGCCCGCTCTTACAAAAATTCAAGCAGCATTTTCTCCATCTTTTCGCGCCGCTGCTTTAACGCCTTTGTTATTGACAGGCGAATAAAAATGTTATATAATGTTCTTATGAAAGGCGGTAATATTTATGAAAAGCGTATTAAATGTTCTTTTAGCTATTTTCGGTTTGCTCGCAATTGTTGCAACAGTTGCAGTTGTTGTTGACCGCATCGTTTATCACAACGGCCGCAAGGCAGGCTATCTTGATTGCGACTGCGAAGATGAAGAAGAGGAAATCGAAGAATAATCGAAAAATTTTAAATGGGCGTCTCGCTTTGCGAGGCGCCCTTATTCTTTTATATGGGCGATTTTTTGTATTATTTTACCTTTAAAGTAAGTTTTTGCGGCTTGAGAGATTGCGTTTTTGTGCACAATATACAAATTTTGGGCTTTTTTAGGTTAAAGGCAATACTTGAATTTTTAAGTGGAATAGTATATACTGTATGTAATAAAGCCTTTAACTTAATAAAGGAGTGATTTTTATGGAAAAAATTACCGCAAAGGCACTCGCGGAGCTGATTGAGAAAAAGCTTTCGCACAATTTCGGCATTACTCCGGAGCAGGCTTCGGATGAATTTTTCTACAAGGCTTCGGTTCTCGTGTTATTGGAAATTATGCGCGAGCGCCGCACCGCTTTCAAAAAGAAAATCGAGGCGGAGGAAGCCAAATCGGTTTACTACCTCAGCATGGAATTTCTTATGGGCCGTTCCTTTAAAAACAACCTCTTTAACCTTGATTTAGAAGAGGTTATGAAGGACGCTCTCGCAACATATGATGTTAAGCTTGAGAATCTTTATGAGCTTGAGCCCGATGCAGGACTTGGCAATGGCGGTCTTGGTCGTCTTGCCGCCTGCTTCCTCGATGGTCTTTCGACCGGCGGTTACCCCGCTATGGGTTACTGCATTAAATATGAATACGGCATTTTCCGCCAAAAGTTGGTTGATGGTTGGCAGACCGAAATGCCCGATTTTTGGTTGCCCGGCGGCAGCGTTTGGCTTGAGCCGCGCCCTGCCTCGGCGGTTGATGTTAACTTCGACGGACACATTGAGGAATCCTGGCACGATGGTTTCCACAGTGTTGAGCACACCGATTACACCACCGTTCGCGCTATGCCCTATGACCTTATGGTTGCGGGCAAGGATGGCAAAACCGTTAATGTTTTGCGCCTTTGGAGCGCCGAAAGCCAAAAAATCGATATGGCAGCCTTCAACCAGGGCAACTATGTTCGTGCGCTCGAGCAGCAGGCTATGGCCGAGGCTATCAGCAAGGTGCTTTATCCCGAGGATAACCATATGGAGGGCAAATCGCTTCGCCTGCGCCAGCAATATTTCCTCGTTTCCGCATCTATACAAGATATTTTAGGCCGACACCTTAGAAAATATAACACTCTCGAGAACCTGCCCGAAAAGGTTGCTATTCACATTAACGATACACACCCTGCCCTTTCTATCCCCGAGCTTATGCGTTTTCTCCTTGATGAATGCGGCTACGGTTGGGAAAAGGCTTGGGACATTGTTTCAAGAACCGTTGCCTACACTAACCACACCGTTATGAGCGAGGCTCTCGAATGTTGGCAAATTCCGATGTTTAAGCATCGCCTCCCCCGCGTTTATCAAATTGTTGAGGAAATCGACCGCCGCTTCCGCGAGCAGGTTATTCGCGAAACAGGAGATTTTGCGCTGGCTGAACGCACCGCTATTATTCAGGGCGGCGTTATCAGGATGGCTAACCTTTGCGTTGCCGCCTGCCACACCGTTAACGGCGTTTCCCGCCTCCACAGCAACATTTTAAAGGATTCGCTCTTTGCGGATTACCACCGCATGACTCCCGAAAAATTCACCAATGTTACAAACGGTATTGCGCATCGCCGCTGGCTTTGCCAAGCCAACCCCGCGCTCACCGATTTCCTCAAAGAGAGCATTGGCGATGGTTTCATTATGAACGCTGCAGAGCTTTCAAAGCTTCGCGCTTTTGCCGATGATAAGGCGGCTCTTGACCGCATCGGCGAAATTAAGCACGGAAACAAGGTTCGTTTCGCTAACTATGCAGCCCGCGAGTTGGGTGCTTCGATTGACCCTGATTCGATTTTCGATATGCAGGTTAAGCGCCTGCACGAATATAAGCGCCAGCACCTTAACGCGCTCCACATTATTTCGGATTATCTCTTCATTAAGAACAACCCGAACGCTCCCTTTACTCCTAAAACCTATATTTTCGGTGCAAAGGCGGCGCCCGGATATTTCCTCGCAAAGCAAATCATTCATATGATAACCAGCCTTGCAAAGGAAATTGATAACGACCCTGTCGTTCGCGGCAAGCTGAAGGTTCTCTTCTGCGAGGACTATAGGGTTACCTTGGCCGAGATGATGATTCCCTCCGCCGATATAAGCGAGCAAATCTCGCTTGCTTCAACCGAAGCCAGCGGAACGGGTAACATGAAGCTGATGATGAACGGCGCAGTTACCCTCGGAACCGATGACGGCGCTAATGTTGAGATTCATGATGCGGTCGGCGATGACAACATCATCATATTCGGCATGAAAACGCCCGAGGTTTTGCGCATTCGCAAGAATGGCTACTCCCCCGCCGATTATTATAACAACAACCCTGCGCTTCGCGAGGCGATTGATTTTATCGGCAAGGGCATTGCAGGCAACGATTTCTCGGGAATTGCCAATACTCTTAAATCGGTTGACTACTATATGGCTCTCGCGGACTACGCTGATTACTGCGCCGCGCAGGATAAGGCTACCGCGCTTTATAACAACCGCGATGTTTGGAACAAAATGGCGCTTATCAATATTGCCGAATCGGGAATTTTTGCGGCTGACCGCTCTATTGCCGATTATGCGCGCGACATTTGGCACACTACACCGCTTAAATAAAACGGAGTAAAAATTTATGCAGTATTATCCTTTCGATTCGAGAGATAAACTTTATAAACCGCATTTCGGCGCTGTGGCCGCAGATTCACCTCTGCGGCTACGGCTGCTTTTGCATAGAGATGCGAGGGTTCATAACGCTTTTCTCGTTATCGAAAAGGATAACGAAGCCCCGTTTGAGGTTTGGATGGAGCCCAAGGAAGAGCTCTATGACTACCATTTTTATGATTGCGAAATAAAACTATCGGAGGGGCTTTATTGGTATCACTTCCGATATGACAGTGACTATGGCACCATGTTTGTTACCAAAACCGATTCTTCGCTCGGAATTGTGTCGGCGGAGGGCGGCAAATGGCAGCAAACGGTTTATAGCCAAGATTTTTCAACCCCCGATTGGCTCAAAGGCGGAATTATTTATCAAATTTTCCCCGACCGTTTTTATAAAAGCGGCAAGGAAAAGCAAAATATCCCCGCTGACCGCTTTTTGCAGGAGGACTGGCTCGCACAGCCTGCATACCTTCAAAACGATGAGCCGCGCAGCCTTGGCAACGATTACTATGGCGGCGACCTTGAGGGAATCAAGGAGAAGCTGCCCTATCTTAAGGATTTAGGGGTTAACTGCATTTATCTAAACCCCATTTTTGAAGCGCATTCGAACCACCGTTATAACACGGCGGACTATCTCAAAATCGACCCGCTGCTCGGAGATGAAGAAGGTTTGAAGGATTTATGCCGCGAGGCTTCGAAAAACGGCATAAATATCATCTTAGACGGCGTTTTCTCTCATACGGGACACGACAGCCTCTATTTCAACAAAACGGGGCGCTACGGCAATAGCGGCGCTTATAACGATTATAACTGCGCCTATCGCGAATGGTTCAACTTCGAATCTTGGCCTGACAAATACAGTTGCTGGTGGGGCGTTCCCTCGTTGCCCGAAACCCACGAAAACTCCCCCGCATTCACGGAATTCATAACGGGCGAAAACGGCGTTTTAAGGCGCTGGATGGACTGCGGAGTTATGGGATGGCGGCTGGATGTTGCGGACGAGTTGCCCGATGAGTTTTTAGATAACATTCGCCGCGCAATTAAGGGAAAGAATCCCGATGCATATCTCCTCGGCGAGGTTTGGGAGGATGCGACAAACAAGATAAGCTATGGCTATCGCCGCAAGTTTTTGCGCGGAGCGCAGCTCGACTCGGTTATGAATTATCCTTTTTGCGATGGGATAATCGCCTTTTTGAAGGGTGGCGACGGCGACAAGCTTTGCGAGAGAATAGTTAGCGTTCTCGAGAATTATCCCCCGCCCGCGATTAACACGCTGATGAACCACATCGGCTCACACGACACCGCGAGAATACTGACCCGACTCGGCACCAATGAACAGGGCGACCGCGCTTGGCAATCGGGAAGAGTTTTAAACGATTGGGAAAAATGCCGCGCAAAGCAGCTGCTTACCTGCGCCGCAGTTCTCCAGTTCACCCTGCCCGGTGTTCCCTCGGTTTACTATGGAGATGAGGCGGGAATGGAAGGCTTCGGCGACCCGTTTTGCCGCGCCGCTTATCCTTGGGGACACGAGGATGAGGATATACTAAAGTTTTATAAAACCCTCGGCGCCATTCGCCGAACAACCCCCGCGCTTAAAAGCGGAGCGTTTATTCCGCATATTTGCAGGCTCGGCATTTTCTCTTTCTTGCGAGAGGATGATGAAAGCCGCCTTTTCGTTGCTATAAACCGCTGGGGCGACCGAGATGAAATCCCGTTGCCATCGGGCTTTGAAAACGGCGAGGTGCTTTTGGGCGAGGTTTTGGATAACAAGGTTGTTCTTCCCCCCTATTCCGCCGCTATAATAAGAATATAAAGAAAACCCCCACGGTTTCCCGCGGGGGTTTTAATTTTTGGTTAGATTTCGTCGCCGTCGCTATCGCCAACGCCGGGGTCGGTTATATCGCCCTGGCTGGGAGCACAAACATCATCCAAAAGTTTGGCTTCAAGAATTTCTAACTCGGGAGCATTATATAATTTTTCCATTATGAAAATCTCCTTTATTTGCGTTTGTTAGCTGCTAAAACAAACGCCCAAACCTCATCGATATTGCAGTTATAAAGCGCGTTTCCGCCAACGGGAGTTATCATCTCGGCAGCGAGGTCGGCATAACCGTTTTCAATAAGAGCCTTTGCGGCAAGGCGCTTCATTTGAGTGAGCGAGCGGCTGTAAACGCCGTTGTCGATTGCCTTGGTCTCATCGGTGTTATTAGTTCCGAGAACGATGCCTAAAGAGTTACCGTAGTTATCCGAAATGGAGATTTCGGTGCGGGCGAGGATACGAGCGGTAGGCGTGATGGCGTCGAAGCCTTCATAGGTTGTATAGAGGTTACCGTTTCGCATAACTTCGCCTTCGGTATTCTTGAGGACATAGTCGGTGGTTTCGTCGGCACGGGCCGAAGCGAAGCCTGCTTCCTTCATGCGGAAATCGAAATCATATGCACGAGTGGGATATTTGGTATCGATAAAGTGCTTTGCAATCATATGAGTGGTTGCGCGGTTCATCGAAACATATGCAGGAAGGTTAACGCTGGTTACATAGTGAACGGTGCTGCCGTCAACATCGAGCATTGCGCCTTCCATTGTGGGAGCGAGGGTTGCCTGATTTACGAAGCTGAAGCTATCAACTGCGAACTCGCCGCCTTTATAAAGACCGATGTTGATGTAGGCGGTTTGATTTTCAACATTGGTTGCATCGAGAACCATATAGAAATCAACATAACCCTTTGCGTCATAGCCCTTGGTTTCCCAGTTAGAGAAGAAGGCTGCAGTATCGCCGCTGCCGCTTCTTAAATCACCATATGCAAAGCTTGCATAGGTCTTGCCGGAGAGTCCCGCAGGAGCGCCCGACCAGGATGCTGCCTTGGTATCGATGCGAACATCGAAGCGAGCATCGGATACGGTGGAGAGAACGCGGAGCTTGAAGTGTGCGAGATACTTGTTGCCCTTAACGAGTTCTACGGGGAAGCCAACATCGAGATAACCCGAATCGGTTCCGTTAGCGGTTACCTTTAAGTAGCCATCGCCCATCGAGGCATCATAGCCGTTTGCGAGCTTATCGGCATCACTATAGCCCATAACCTCAGCCGAAACGCCATCCTTAAGGGTTACAATCGAGCTGATGTCCGAACCGATGGTTTCGAACTCGCCTGCAGGCTTTTCTTCTACGGGAGCGGGGCTCATAGCTGTGAGCATTGTTTGAGCATAGATGCGGCAGCCGAAGTCGTTAGCATGAACGCCGAGGTCAGCCATATAGTCGGCAGGCTCTTTGCTCTTTGCGATATCAAGATAGATATCGGTTAGGCTTGTTGCGGCAACATTTTCATATTCATCGCCAAGCTCATAAAGCGCATCGGCAAAGAGTTTTTCGGTTGCCTGCTCATAGATAGAGATAAGGTCGTTTACAGCGTTTCCGCCATAGAGAAGAATCGAAGTGTCGCTCTTCTTATTCTTGATGAAATCGATTATTCCTGCGGTGCTTGCCTTGAAGGCATCCTTGGTTACATTTTCCTTACCATCATCGTTAATACCATAGCCGATGAGGAATAAATCGGGTTCCTTATCAAGAAGCTTATAACGAGCGGCAATATTCTTATCGCCCCAATCAGCAGTTTGACCGCCTAACGAGAGGTTTTCCCAAGTTATATCGGATTCGGGATAGAGTTCTTTAAGTCCCTCAACGAAAAGGGTCATCCAGTTGGGAGTGAAGGGCGGGAGCCACCAACCATAAGGAATGGTTGCGCCTGTGTTGGTTGTGTCGTAAACATCATAAAGACCGCCGCTAGCGCTCATACCGCTGGTCATGGAGTCGCCATAGAATACGATATGAACATCTTCGCCGTTTTGAAGTTTAGCGGCAACATCGGGAAGCTCGGAAAGGAGCGAGCCCTGAGCGGAGCCGCGATAACCATCAGCCCATTTAGTAGAATGAGTGTAGGTTATGGAAAGAGCATAATTGCAGGTGTCATATTCCCAATATCTTGCAACGCGATAGCCATCGATATCGGAGGTTTTGCCGCCATCATAGCCTTTATCGCCTTCCTGCAGCAAGGGTTTAACATCGAATACAGGGATGGAGGTTCCCTCTAATAATACGAACTCTCCGTCAACAATATCGAAGTCAACGCCCTTGACATAGTAGGTATCGAGGTCGTAGGAGCGAACCGAAACTACATCATCAATGGGATAAAGAAGCTTTGCGCTGGTTCTACCGGGATAGAAAATGATATTCTCTTGATATACGGTATTGCCTTCCCAAACGGGGATGTTATAAAGCGGGATATCCCACTTATCGAGAGGATTGCCATCGAAATCCTTGCCCTGCTCGGGATATTCATCATCGGTCGAAGCAGTTACGGCAATTTCGTTGGATTCCTCGAGGGTTACAGTGTAAACGCCGTTGATAGCGGTTATATCTTGGCCGTTGAACTTAACGGTTTCAAGAACGGTTTCATCGGCATGGAGGAGTCTAAAGCTATAGTCAAGTCCTGCAGCAACGGGGCCAACGCCAACCTGCTCAACGCGAACATTTTCCTTGCCGTTATAGGTAACATCCTTCTTCTCATGGAAGCTGAAGTTATCATAATCGATATCGGTTTTGGACTTGTTGGTGCTCATTGCCATATAGAAGGTTGCGGTATCGGAATCGGCAAACATATTGCCATCGCTGGCGGTTGTAGTATCGGAGCCTGTGTTGAACTCAACGATAACATCATACCAGCCATCGCCGCAAGCGGCAACGATTTCATCAAAGTGCATTTGATAGTTTTGAATCGAATCAAACTTTTCGAACTTGATAAACTTGCTATGGTCCTCGCTGGAGCGGATGCGAATGCTATACCAACCGAGTGTGGGCCAGTTGCCCCAAGTGTTGGCGCCGCTGGTGCTGCCTGCTACCATCATACCATAAACCGGGGTTACGGTTTCGCCTGTTGCCTCATATGAATTAATCTTCATATTATAGGTGAACTGATAGGTGGTGTTTTTCTTGACGGTTACGGGATACTTGGCCGACATCATAGCATCGCTCTTGGTGGTGGCCTTTAAGCCGCTATTGTCATCCTTGCCGCTTGTTGCAGCGAAGGTCATGGCGTTGAGTTTGTTTTCGTTCCATGCGCCGAGGCCATCGCCTACGGTGAAATCGCCATCGATAATTTGGTTGTTATATGCAAACTTTGCAACATAACGAAGGCTTGCTTTTGAGGTATCGGATGTGGAAACGAGTTCATCGTTTTGATACCAGCCGAGGAATACATTTCCGTAGTAGGCCTTTGCGGTAACGGTGCCATCGCCGTTTTCAACGATATAGCCGCCATCCTCACAAATGCTGCCTTCAACGAATTTAGCGGTGTAGTTGCATTCAACAACGAAGGTTTCGGTGGGGTTAACCGATACGAGGTTGTCGTTTTCATCATACCAACCATCGAATACAAAGCCGTTATCAGCAGTTGCGGTGTAGGTTGTTACGGCATGCATATATGCATAGCGCTCGGAGCCTGCTACTGCGGTTCCAACAACCGAGTTCTTTCCGCCTGCAAGGTCAGAATAGTAAACCGAGTCGGGAGTATAGCTGCCATCAACTGCGGAAATCTTGCCGTTTTCGCCTGCCGAAACGGTCAGCTTATCGAATGCGGAGGGGGTTGCCTCACAGAAGCTAACATTATCGATATAATATTTGTTGGTTAGGGAGTTGCCGAGACCGAATAAGATTTGCATGGTTGCGGTTTCTTCATTAGCGTTGAAGATGGTTGATTCTTCCTCGGTATCGAAAACGAGCCACAAATCTATCCAACGGTCAGCGCCCGCGCCTACGGTTGCGTGGGATTGCTTACGAACGATGTAGTATTTTGCACCATCAGTAACGCCGCCGTCAATAGTCCAAGCGGATTTATTGGTTGCGCCTTCAACCTCCCAATGGTAGGTGTAGGCAGGGATAACTGTGCCGCTGGTCCAACCATTTGTGAAGGACTTATCGGCATGAAGACCGATATAGCCTGCCTGTGCGGTTTCGAGCGAATAATAAGAGAGGTGCATAACATAGCGCTTATTCTTCTCAACCGTTACGGGCATCGAGATAAGGTCGCAGTTGGTGTTGAGTGCCGATGCGGGAGCGGCATAGAGAGCCTTTGAGCCATGGAGCGAGCTGCTGCCTGCAGGAACATTTGCAACGGTGTTTTTACCGCTGTTGGTTACAGGTGTGCGCGAATTGAAATATTCGAGGGCTGCGCCGTTATTGGCTTCGAAGCTCAAGAAAATGTTGTTGTTTTACAACAATTATTAACATTTTTGCTTAACTTGTTGTATGAATTGCATATTTTCGGGCATTTTGCATAGTTTCTCCCCTCCCCGCCGCCGAAAGCATTTGAAAATGCCTTCCGTGCCAGTCATTTACAGTTGACATAATCGGTCGCTATTTATATAATTGTATATGTAAATATACTTTAGGAGAATTATATGTCGAAAAAACTTCGGCACATTTGCGTGCTGCTATGCTTGATTTTGACAATTTCATCTTTCTCGATATGGGTGGGCGCTTCCGAAACGCCGATTGAGAACATCTATCCCGCTCCCAAAACCGCCTTTGTTGATGCAACGAAGGTTAACATTCGTGATACATATTCAACGAGCGGCACAAAACTCGTTCAGGTTACCAAGGATTTTGTTACGGTTTTGGCGTCCTATACTTTTACGGACAACTCGGTTTGGTATAAGGTTACCTACGGCTCCCACACAGGTTATCTCAAGGGCGATGTTTATATCAACATTATCGAACCCGTTATTCCCGAAGGAACATTCGCCGAACAGCTGGCAACCTTCCCCGAGGATTACCGCCAATCGCTGACGCTTTTGCACACGCTATATCCCAACTGGAATTTTGTTGCGGACTATATTGATATTGATTTTGCGACTGCGCTTCATAATCAAACGCTTGGTCATAGAAAACTCGTTAATATGTCTGCCGACGGAATTTCTTGGCGAGCGCTGGGCCCCGAAAACTATAACTGGAGCACGGGCAAATGGAACACCTACAGCGGCGACTGGACCGATGCCTCCAAAGAGGTTATCGCATATTATATGGACCCGCGCAATTTCTTAAACACTGATGCGATTTATATGTTTATGCAGCAGTCCTACCGCGAAGGCATGGCAACCGAGGAGGAGCTTGCGGAATTCGTTAGCGGTTCCTATCTTGGCAAAGGCTTCCCCGTTAAGGAGGACAACAAAGACACCGCCGAGGATGAGGCTGCCGATGCCGCATACGAAGGCTCCTATGTTAAGATAATCCTCGAGGCTGCCAAGCAGGCTAACATTAACCCTTATGTTTTGGCTTCAACCCTCATACTCGAGCAGGGCAACGAAGGAAAGAGCGACTTAATCTCGGGCACAACCGAGAATTACCCCGGATACTATAATTTCTTTAACTACAAAGCATCGGGCGATGATGTTATCGGAAACGGACTTGCCTATGCGAAGGAGAAGGGTTGGAATTCCCGCTCGGCTTCGATAATAGGCGGTGCAAAGCTTTATGCTTCGGGCTACATCGCCATTGGACAAGACACCTATTATTACAAGGATTTCGATGTTCAAGACAACACGCCCTACACCCACCAATACGCACAAAGCATTTATGACCACCGTTCTTCGGCAAGGCTTATCCGCGAGGTTTATATGGATAAAACCAATCTCTCGCTAACCTTCCGTATTCCGGTTTATAAAAATATGTATGAAAAGGCGCCGACAATGCCGCCCGAAAATGCAACACTTAATAACTACTATTTCACGGCAATCGAAGCAAGCGGTCTATCCCCTGCCTTTTCGATGTACACCCAAAGCTACAATTTGAGCGTTGCGGACAGCACGACGATTTATGTTAAGCTTCCCACAAACGCGCTTTATTCAGGAAACGCCACTTATGCGCTTAAGGCGGGCGCCAACACAATTAAGCTACCCGTTCGCTCGCAGTCGGGCTACGATAACTATTACACGCTGAACATCACCGCCGCCAAGGACTGCACCTTAACGGTTTCGACCGAGGGAAAGAAGGTTGTTCGAGGCGATGCTAATGATGATGGGGCTATTGATATTATCGACATAGCCGCAGTTAAGATGCACATCTTGGGCAAAAGAAGCTTAACGGGCGGCGCGCTATTAAACGGCGATGCCAACAATGACGGAATAATTGATATTATCGATATAGCCGCCATAAAGATGCACATTTTAGGCAAACTGACACTTAAGTAAGGAGTTTTGTTATGACAGGTTTTAAAAAATCCTTTTTAACCGTTTTGCTTGCGCTCTCGCTGCTTTTCTCCCTCTTCGCAATACCCGCAGCGGCAGCAGGCAGCACAACCATTGCTTTCAGCAATAATTCTCCCAAGGTTGGAGATAGCATAACAATTACCGTTTCGGTTAATGCCGGAGAAGAGATTTACGGCGTTGACGGAACTCTGACCTACGATACCGCGATACTGCAATATATTTCGGGCGGAGATAATGCCTCGGGCAGTTCGGTTAGAATTCTCAAGGAGGCAAACGGCGAAACCCGCGTTAGCTATCCTATAACCTTTAAGGTTAAGGCTAACGGCTCCGCTACGATTTCCTTCTCCACCACCTATGTTAACGGCTCGCTCAAAAAGGTTTCGGCAAGCGGCTCTTCGGCAAAGCTTAATGTTAAGGCTCCCGCCGTTTCGAGCAAGCCGCAGGTTTCGAGCAAACCGCAGGCTTCAAGCAAGCCCCAAACCCCAGCCGCTAAATCGAGCAACGCTAACCTCTCCTCTCTCAGTATTGGCGCTGCGGCGCTCGACCCCATTTTCAGCGGCAACACCACTACCTATTCGGTTATAGTTGAAAACTCGGTTAGCACCGTTAACATTAACGCCGTTAAGGCACACAACAAGGCAACCGTTTCGGGCGCAGGACAAAAGAGCCTCGAGGTTGGCGATAACGAATTTAAGATTGTTGTTACCGCCGAAAACGGCAACACCAAAACCTACACCCTTAAAATCCGCCGCGCAACCGTTGAGGAATCGATTAACCTCAATCCCCTTCTCGTTGTTATCGGCGGAGAGCTCCACCACATAAACGCCGACCTTTCGGGAACCCCCATTCCCGCGGGTCTAACCCTTGGCAAGGCAACCTACAACGGCAAAGAGGTTGATGTTTTCAAGAGCGAAAACGGCGACTACACCATTTATGTTATAACCAAGGACCAAACCGCAGTCAGCGGCTACTATGTTTATAAAGAGCATCGCGATGAATTCGCTCCGCTTAATTATATGACCGTTAACGGCAAGCTCTATATATTTGCCGACCTGCCCGAAAGCTATACTGTTCCCGCAGGATATTATGAAACCGCTACAACCCTTGGCGATGCAACCGTTGCGGCATTTTGCTCGCAAAACGAGTCACTCAAGGATATTTATATTGTTTATTGCTATAACGAGGGTAAGGAAGGCTTCTACCGCTTTGACTCGCTTGAATCAACCATTCAGCGCGCACCCGATTTTTCATTAACACCCGCCGAGAGCAATAATTCAAAGGACAAAACCTTTAATCCTATCGTGATTTTCAAAGGCTTTAACAAAACCGAAAAAATTATGTGCTGCTCTATTTTAGGTTGTTTGGTTATCATACTCATTCTCTTAATCGCTCTTGCGGTTAAATCGCACAAACTCAAAAAGGCACGATACGCCGACCCCATAAGCGATGAGGATATAGAAGGCTTCTTCAATATTGCGAGCTTCGCACCCAAGCATGCCGCCATCGAAGAAGAGCCTGAAGTTATCGAAGCTGAAGAAGAGACCGAGGAAGAAGCCGAAGAATCGGAAGAAACTGCCGAATAAAATTAAACGACCAACCAAAAAGGTTGGTCGTTTTTATTTACTCTCGGCGAGGGTCGTAATTGTAGGAACGAGTTTCGCCATTATAAAAAAGCGGTATTGCGGTGCCTTTTTCGGTGGCACCTTTTAAAACCATAAGGCTGGCTACAGGTTCCTCGCTTTCGAAATAGGTTGGCCTATAAAGTGCCAAAACCGCATCGGCATTTTCCCCTACCGTTTTCCCTATATCGATGAGCATTGGGTGCCTACTTTTGCGCTGCAACGGAGGGCGTTTTAAATTTGAGGCGCAAATTATATGAACGGCATATTCCCTGCAAAAATTTTTTAAGTTTTTTAAAATTTCGGTTTGCTTTGAAGCGGTAAAGCCCTTAATCAGCGCGATATAATCCAAAAATATTACCGCATAATCCTTATAGTTTAAAAGGTCGCGCTCTATATTTTCCGAGATATTGTAAACAATCGAAACATTCTCTTCAAAATCGTTGAGCGTTTTTCCTTTAAGCGAAATCATACTTTTGATTTTCTCTTCGGAATTCTCGAGCGAAACAAATAAGAATTTCTCTCGGTTTTGCTTTGCCATATCAAGCAAAATATCGAGCATTAGTGTTGTTTTACCCATACCCGGGCGGGTGGATAAAACAACTAATTTCCCCTCGCCCTGATTTGAATTTAAAATATTATCTATTCCCTTAAAGGCGGTTTTTAGCTTTTTCATTTGGTTTCCTCTTTAATATGCATAAAATTCTTCCAGCGTATCAAGACAAATGCAGCCAAGCGGATTGCCCCAAACCGCTCCGCAATCGATGGCAATGTGATTGTTCTTTTTATATATTTTCCCTTTATAATTGATATCGATAAAGCTTGTGGGAGTGTGCCCCGTAACGATATATTTATCGGAGAAGTATTGCTCCTCATAATCGGGCTCGCCAATAATGAACTCCTGCCATAAAAGCCTATTAAAATCTTGCATTCTTTGCTTTTCGGGCACTGTGTGGGCCAAAAAGAAGTTTCGGCCGTTTATCGAAAGTTCATCATAAATCAAAAAGGAATTCATATAACAAAGCAGCCTTTTTTGCTCCACTTTTGTGAGCTCCATAAAGGCTTTATAGGTTTGAGCGCCACCATCGGCAAGCCACAGCTTTAACCTATTGGATGCCTTTTCCGAAAGCTCGATATTAGAACCTGTAACGCTGCTTAGCATTAAATATGCAAGATAATCATGGTTTCCCCTTAAGGCAACAACATTTTTTCTATTCATTATTTCCGTGAGTATCTTAATGCCGCCGCTGCCGCGGTCCACTATATCTCCCAAAATGTATAGTGTGTCGCCCTCTTGAAATTTTATGGTTTCAAGCATTTTCATAAACTTTTCATAGCATCCGTGCAAATCACTCATAGCATAAATCATTGCGGCTTCCTCCGTTTCTATATATATAATAACACAACCAATGTACCTAAAACGGCACATTGGTTGTGGCTTTTAAAAATATTAATTTAAAATCGGTTTGAAAAGTTCAAACTCATAGCCCAAGTAAGAAGACATTGAATATGAAATAACAATAAACTCTTTCGGTAGCCGTTCTCGGAGTTTTAGGGCATTATCCTCGCTATTTGTGATAATGTAAATAGTGGAGCAGTGCTCTTTTAGCTCCTGCAAAAGGCCAAGAGGAGGTTCGGCCGTTTCGGTTACCGCCGTAAAGCCACAGGTTTTGCCTGCGTTGTTAAAGAAGATAGCCTCGGAGGTTTTTTCGAGCTCCTGCATTCCGTTTGACATTGCCCACAAACGCGCAGCCGAAAGGAGTTTTTTATTCTTATCATTCATATTATACCCACCTTAAAATTTATTACACAGCGTTTTGCTATGCATTTAATATATCAGGTGGGATGTGCCATTTTTAGCACATAAAATTCTAAAGGCTTTTTCTTGCAAACTCGATTTGTTTTTCAACCGAGGCAACGCATGTTCCGCCGAAGGAGATGCGTTTGTTAACGCAGGTTGCTAAATCTATTACCTCATAGATATCATCATCGAAAAGCTCGCTTGCCGCTTTATAGCTATCAAGCGGGAGAGTTTCGAGAACGCAGCCGCGCTTTATGCACTCGGCAACAAGCTCGCCCGAAATCTTATAGGCGGTTCTAAAGGGCATTCCTTTTTTAACGAGATAATCAGCCATATCGGTTGCGTTGATGAATCCCTTTTGGGCAGCCGAGAGCATATTCGCCTCGCAAACCGACATGGTTTTGAGCATTCCTATCATAACGGGAAGAGCCATCTCGACCGTATCGACTGCATCGAACACGCTTTCCTTATCCTCCTGCATATCCTTGTTATATGCGAGCGGAAGACCCTTAAGGGTTGTAAGGAGCGCCAAAAGGTCGCCATATACCCTGCCTGTTTTGCCGCGGATGAGCTCGGCCATATCGGAGTTTTTCTTTTGGGGCATTATGGAGCTTCCCGTTGTGTAGGCATCGGAGAGCTCGATAAACTTAAACTCCCAGCTCGACCAAAGAATTATTTCTTCGGATAGGCGGGAAAGATGCATCATAAGTGTGCTCACCGCGGAAAGGAAATCAATGCAAAAATCGCGGTCGGACACGCCATCAATACTGTTTTGGGAAACCGAGGCAAACTTCAGCTTTTCGGCTTCAAAGAAACGGTCGGTTTCATAGGTTGTTCCCGCAAGCGCGCAGCTGCCGATAGGCGAAACATTGATGCGCTTTTGGCAATCCGAGAAACGATCAATATCGCGAAGGAACATCATGGCATATGCCATAAGATGATGACCAAAGGTTATGGGTTGGGCGCGCTGAAGATGGGTATAGCCCGGCATTATGGTTGCCTTATGCTGCTCGGCGCGGTCGCAAATTGTTCCGACAATATCGCGCAAAAAAGCGATAATCTTTTCGTTTTCATCGCGCAAATACATACGAAGGTCGAGCGCAACCTGATCGTTGCGGCTACGGGCGGTGTGAAGCTTTTTGCCAACATCGCCGATTCGCGCAGTCAAGACCTGCTCAACAAACATATGGATATCTTCGCTCTTCATATCGAATTCGAGCTTGCCGCTATCTAAATCGGCTAAAATTCCCGCAAGTCCATCAATAAGCTGCTTTTCATCCTGCTCGCTTATTATTCCCTGCTTGCAAAGCATCGCAGCATGAGCCATACTGCCCATTATATCCTGACGATACATTCGAAGGTCGAAATGTATTGAAGAATTGAAATCATCAGCAAGACTGTCGGTTACGCCGCTGGTCCTGCCTGCCCACATTTTGGCCATAATTTTTCTCCTTTAAAATAGCACAAATGTCCTGCGCAGTTTTGCGCAGGACAATTTATATTTTTACTTTTTGCCATCAACCATAGCCTGAACCTTGATCGGAAGGCCATAGAGATTGATAAAGCCTGCGGAATCGCGCTGGTCATAATCGCTTTCACCGAAGGTTGCAATTTCCTCGCTATAGAGCGAATAGGGACTCCAAACACCTGCGTTTATCATATTGCCCTTGTAGAGCTTTAAGCGAACCTTACCGGTTACCTTCTCCTGAGTTTTATCAACGAAGGCGGACAAAGCCTCGCGAAGCGGAGTGAACCACTGACCGTTATAAACGAGTTCAGCGAAGGTTATGGAAAGCTTTTGCTTTTCATGGAGAGTCATCTTATCAAGACAAATGCTCTCTAAAACGCTGTGTGCCTTATAAAGAATGGTTCCGCCGGGGGTTTCATAAACGCCGCGGCACTTCATTCCTACCAAGCGGTTTTCAACGATATCAATGATACCGATACCGTTTGCACCGCCGATTTCGTTAAGCTTTAGGATGATTTCCTTAGCGGTCATCTTTTCGCCATCGAGAGCAACGGGAGTTCCCTGCTCGAAATCGAGGGTTATATAGGTCGGAGCATCGGGAGCCATAATGGGAGAAACGCCCATCTCGAGGAAGCCTTCCTTCTCATACATAGGCTCGTTGCCTGTATCCTCAAGGTCAAGGCCTTCATGCGAAAGGTGCCAAAGGTTCTTATCCTTGGAATAGTTGGTTTCGCGGTTAATCTTAAGCGGAATGTTATGCGCCTCGGCATACTCAATTTCCTCATCACGGGACTTAAGCTCCCATTCACGCCAAGGAGCGATGATGGGCATATTGGGCGCAAAATGCTTAATAGCAAGTTCGAAACGAACCTGGTCGTTACCCTTACCTGTGCAACCGTGAACAATAGCATCGGCGTTCTCCTTGATGGCTATATCAACAAGACCCTTTGCGATGCAGGGACGGGCATGGCTTGTGCCGAGGAGGTATTCCTCATAAACGGCGCCTGCCTTCATGGTCGGGATAATATAATCGTTAACATATTCCTCGGTGAGGTCGAGAACATAGAGTTTGGATGCGCCGGTCTTTAAAGCCTTCTCTTCAAGGCCCTCAAGCTCATCAGCCTGACCAACATTACCCGAAACAGCAACAACCTCGCAGTTATTATAGTTTTCCTTGAGCCAGGAAATCATAATCGATGTATCAAGTCCGCCCGAATAGGCAAGAACTACCTTTTTAATATCTTCTTTTTTCATAATTGCCTCCTGAATATTTATGCAAACATTATCAACAAGCACTATTATATGCCTTTATGCGGGTTTTGTCAAGCATATAAATACATAATTATTCGGTTTTTATGCATTTTACCTTATATATTATGCACAAATTTGCATAAATATGAATATTTATGATTAAAATAGCTTACTGATAAGCTCCGCCGCCAAAACGCAAACGCAGGAAACCGCCGCAACGGTTACGAGGCTTTGCCCCAAATATGCCAGCACCATAGCGCCCATAAAGCCTGCCAGCGCAGTATAAACGCTATCGGTTGCATAGAAAATGGCGGGGATGGTCATCGCCGATAAAACGGCAATCGGAACATAATGCAAAAAGGATAATAGGAATCGGTTTTCGATTTTCTTTTTGCAAAGCACAAGCGGGAGCATTCGAACCAAATATGTAGTTCCCGCTATCACCAAAAGATAGGCTAAAAATTCTTCTCTTATCATGCTTCTTCATCCTCCTTTTGCGGAAGTGGGAAGCAAACGGCTGCCAAGAGCGCCGCCAAGACTGCGCAAATAATAATCGTGAATCCGCTCGGAACGGATTTGAGTGCAGGGACATAATAGAATAGGCAGCTGAGCGCAATGGCGCAAACGGCGCAAAATGCAGCCGAAGACTCGCGCTTGATTTGGGGCACGACGATTGCTATAAACATTCCGTAAATCGCAACGCCCAAAGAGGTTACTACTATAGCGGGCAACACATCCCCTGCTACGGCGCCGAGGAGCGTTCCGCCCGTCCAACCGATTAAGGGGGTTAAGATTAGTCCATACATATAATTGGGACCGACGCTTGCGGGATTGGCGGTTGCAACCGCGAAGATTTCATCGGTATTGCCGAAGGCTATCAAAAAGCGCTGCCATAGCTTTACCCTGCTCGAGAATTTTTGCGAGAGGGAAACCGACATCAACGAATAGCGCGAGTTGATAACAAGTTGCGAAACGCAAAGTTCGGCGAAGGTTCCGCCGCCCGCTATTATGGGAACGCCCGCGAGCTGACCCGCCGAGGTTAGGTTGGTTGCCGAGATTAGCACTGCTTCGAGCCATGTAAGACCCTGCGCCACGGCGAAGATACCAAACGCAAAGGACACCGCAAAATATCCGATGCAAATCGGCAAACCGTCGATTATTCCCTTTTTAAAACTGTTTTGTTCCATTTTTTAAAACGCCTCATAAATTCAGCCCTTTGAAAAGGGCTGAAAAATTAAAGTTGATAGATTTCTTTGGTTATCTTTTTATGCGATGAGCCGCAAAATTCCTCGCTCGAAATGCATTTCCATCGCTTTTTATAATCGGCAACGGGAAATGCCTTATCAAACGGATAGCTGCGGTTAAAGCAATAAATGGTTACCGTTTTAGCGCTACAAAGCGCCTCGGTTATATCATCGAGCTCGGCAAAGCAATAGTCCTCTTCCCCTGCCGCCAAAAGATAATCCTCGCGAACGATAATCTTATCGCTCTCTTCTTCAAACTGGCGAGCGGAATAGGCATTCATATAAACCTTGCCAACGCTCTTTAGAATATCAGCACGAAGCGCGCTATCCTTGCTTTGGCGCTTGCCGAAGAAGGACATTCCTCCGCGACTGTCAACACAAACGATTAAATGCATTCGTTTACCTCTATTATTTGATTACGCCGATGCCGCAATAGAAGCTGCCGCCGTTGGCGATATGCTTTTTAACTGCGGCGGCAAGGCTGCCCGCGGCATTTTTTTGCTTTAGGTTATATCTTCTTGCATCCCAGCTGAAAACATATTTGATAATATCATCGCTTTCCTCAAGCTCGGTTATATCAAAAAACTCTTGGAATTTAAGGATATTGCTTTCAGCCTTCATATGGTCTTTAAGCGTTGTGTCTAAAAGCCAAGAATGGCAGGTTCGTTCTTTATATTCGAATTCGGGGAAATAGCGGGCGAAGAACTCTTTTTCCGCTTTGAGCGACTCGCTGCATTCCTCAAAATTGAGAGGACCTACCGCGGGGATATGAACCTCAAGGACATTATCATCCTTTTTTATCGAATACTTGGGGATATCGTGCTCGCTGCCCGCCATACAATACTGCAGGCGGCCAACCTTGATAAGCTGCATATCGAGATGGCGCGCAAGCCAGGAATTTTCAAACAGGCAAAGCTCGCCCTTAATCTCGCTCCAGGTTTCGGTCCAAATAACGATGTCATGCAGGGTGTCGAGAAGGTACTCTTCGGGGATACCCTTTTGCTTATAGCGGTTTGAAAGCTGCTCGCAAAGCCAAAGGGCGGTTATGAGATTTCGCTTGCCGCATTTGCCGTTTTTGAAATCCTGGACGGTTACGGCATCGGAAACGGTTATGGCATCGAGCGCCTCATAAAACTCTTCATCGAAACATTTCGGGAAGGATAGCTTTTGATACCATTTTTTTGCAACCTCGCGAACCTCGGGGTTTACGGGCGACCAAGCGTTTGCATCATCGGGAGAGGGCATATTATGGGTTACGGCAACCTCGCCCTTTCCTAAAAAGCGCATTATATTTTTATAATAGAGCTTTTCGCGGCAATCGCGGCTAACGCCCAATTTATCCATAATCTCTTTATCGGTCTTGAGCCATTTTTTAGCCCAATCCGAGTTATAGTTATCGGAAAATGCATCGGTTCCGAACATAATGTTATCTCCGATATCATAGCCGATTGTGAAGAGTTTGGTCATTAACTCCTCGCGATAAATTTCGGGGGTTCCGGGGGTTATATCGAAGAACATTTCGGCGGTATCGCCCGTTAAAAGCGAATTAAGGAATTTGCCATAAAGCGCGATGCATTCATCAATCCAAGGCCAAGAGCAATGGCCCATTGAAAAGCGAAGCCCCTTAATGCTTATAAGCGCCTCCCAGTTGATGGGGCGGTTATAGCTCGAGGAAACCCTGCCATCCCATAAAATTCCCGAATGGAAGAAAACGGGAACGCCAAGCGAAGCTATCTCGCGAAGAACATTAAGGCATTCTTCCTCATAAACATAAAAATCGGTGCAAATAATTTTGAAGGCGCAAACGCCCTTTTCAACTGCCCTATGGAGATTTTCGATAATATTCGGTTCATACGGATGAATCCAAACAACGGGAAAAATGCGGTCCTCATAGCCCTTCGACCAGGCAAGAACCTCATCAACGCGCTCATCGAACTCGGTTCCTATATCGCTATAAGGATATTTGGGGCGGTTAGAGAAAACGCAGCCGCCATATATCCCCGCTTCGTTCATTTTTTCAAGCAGTTTTTCAGGGGCGGGAGTTCCCGCCATGGCATGGGTATGCATATCAAAAATCATCATTTATGCACCTCTCTTTTCTTAAATTCGATTATATCACAAACCCCGAAAATATCAATAGAAAAACCGCTTTTGAAGCCAAAAGCGGTTTAATTTTTTTATTTTGCGGGACGGGTGTTTTCCTGACCTCTATAAACCACAAATTTGCAGAAGAAGAACTCAAGAATGAGGTTGGAACACATTGTCAGCAATTCAACGACAAAGTTGTTAACGCCTGCATCAACGGCAATTCCGCCGAGCCACATGGTTAGCGGAGTGAACACCAGATAGAAGCCTGTAATCTTAAGCATTGCAACGGGGATATTAGCGGCGGAATTAAAGGTGAATCGGCGGTTGAAGGTGAAGTTCCAAACAACCGAAAGCACGAGCGAGATAAGATATGCAACCGCATGGCGATATGCCGCGGGGGTTTCAAACATAAACTCGGGCTTTATCTCATAAAACCAACGCCAATCCTTTAAAAGCGCATCAAGCAAGGCATAGGAGCCGAGCTGGATAACGCCTGCCGATATTGAAAACAATGCAAATTTAATAAATTGCCATAAATTTTTCTTTTCCATGTTAGCCTCCAAAAATATCAGGAATTGCTCTAATTATATCACATTTTAGCAAAATGACAATGTTTTTTTAACTCGCAGCATAATTTTCCGTCTTGAGGATATAATTAAAGGGGTGGTGTTTTTATGAAATTTAAATGGAAGCCTTATGCTGTTTCAATCGCCGTTGCGCTGGGAATCGGCGGCCTTTCGGCGCTGCTAACGAGCGGCTCGATGGATATTTATAAAACCATCGACACTCCCCCGCTTGCGCCTCCCGCGATAGTCTTCCCCATCGTTTGGACAATTCTTTTCATACTGATGGGAATCAGCGCCGCGATGATTTATAGCGATAATATGGCAAGTGTTGTTGAAAAGCGCGCAGCACTTTACCCTTACGCGGTCAGCCTTATTTTCAACTTCGGTTGGAGCATTATCTTCTTCAATATCCGCGCATTCCTATTCGCGTTTTTTTGGATTTTGATTCTTCTTCTCTTAATAGTCAGAACAATGATGAGATATAAAAAAATACGCCCGCTTGCGGCATATTTGCAAATACCATATTTGCTTTGGGTTATGTTTGCAACCTATCTTAACGCGGCGATATGGTTTTTAAATAAATAATAAAAAAGTCGCAGCGCGAAAACGCTGCGGCTTTTCTTTTATATAAGTTTTTCAAGGGTTTCGCCCTTGGCGATATAGTGGGTTGCGGTTGCCCTCATTTCATCCTGACAAAAGTTATTTTCATCAAATATGGCAACGGTTGGCATTCCCGCATCGGTTGCGGTTTTTATTGCAACATAGGAATCCTCAAACACGCAAGTTTTATCTAACGGCGCGCCTAAAAACTCCGCCGCTTTTAGGAATATATCGGGTTTTTCTTTGCCGACTCCGAGCGTTGCGCAGGAGAAGACCGCCTTGAAATAACCACCGATACCGCAATGCTCGATTGCAATAGCGAGTTTATCGGGAGCGGTTGCCGAAGCAATGCACATAGGAACATTGTTCGCCTTTAGATGCTCCAAAAACTCCAAAACGCCAGGTTTTAGTTCTATCTCGTTATAGAATTCAACCGTTAAATCCTCGCCAAGCTTGGTAATCTCGGCGCCGCTTTCGGCGATGTTATATTTCTCATGGATTAAATCCATAGCTGCGGAGAACTGCATTGTTCTAGCCGCGCGGTCATCATCAGGGTCGGGGCGGAAGCCGCTCTTCTTCAAGAAGATAAGCCCCATCTTCTCCCAAAAAACATCCCAAAAATAAAGGGAGTCTATAAGGGTTCCATCCATATCGAATATGGCTGCTTTGATGTCCATAGGTTTACCTCTTTTAGCCTAAATCGGGAGTGTCGAAAAATTCTATCTCTAATTTTTCTACGCGGTCGGTTTCGAAAACGATAACCTCGTTATCACCCTCGCGAAGGATGGGCGCAGGAACATAGAGCGTTTTTTGCGGTCCCGCGGAATTATAATAGCGGCCTAGATTGAAGCCGTTGATGATAACAATTCCCTTTTCGAAATTATCAAGGCGCAAGAATGTATCGGCGGGGGCACCTTCAATCTTTAAATTTCCCTTGTAAAATGCGGGAGTGACCAAATTTTGCACGGGCTGCCATGCAAGGTTTTTAAGTTCCTTTTCCATAGGTAGGCTATAATGCTGCCAACCGAAATGGAAACGGGCGCCTGTTCGAATGCCGCCAACTATTCCCTTCTTATCCAAAAGCTTGGGGCCATAGTTAACGCGGCCCATATTCTCGACCAAAATATCGAGCTTGATTTTTTCATTTTTTGCTATCTCGATTAAAACGCTATCCTTGCGGCGGCTGCGCTCGCGAATGCCGACAAGTTTTCCGTTTATAAAGATATGGGCGCGGTCGTGCAGTTGGGTAAATTCAAGTTCTTGCTCCTCGAGCGGACCCTCAATTTCAGCCGAATAAAGGATATAGCCGAAATCTTGGTCTAACTGCTCCATGGTTTGCGGGAAGGTTGCAAACACGGGGGCGGAGATATTGTTTATATTATCAAAAAGCGGAGCACACTCGGAAAGCTTTAGTTTTCCGTAAGCCGCTTTTTTAGAATTGCAAACCTCCAAAGCGGGAGCAGGAACGCCCGTTTGTTTTTCTATAGTTGCCTTAACGGCATCGTATGTAACGGTCATATCGCCCGCTTCGCTTAAGGGCGCACAATAATCATAGCTTGTTATGGTCGGCTGATATATTCCGCCCATATGGTTGGCACCGTTTGTGAAACCAAAATTGGTGCCACCATGGAACATATAAAAATTAAAGGAGGCGCCAATTTCAAAGAAATCATCCAGCATGGCGGCAATTTCCGCAGGCTTATGCTCGTGGTTTTGTTCATACCAATGATTAAACCAGCCGCACCAAAACTCGCCGCACATTAAAGGCTGATTCGGTTTGAAATCTTCAAGCTTTGCGAGCTTGCCTTTGGGATCGCTTCCGAAGTTTGCAACCGCCAAAAGCTCGGGCAAGGTTCCGCCCGAAAGCATTGAGGGGTTGGTTCCATCCGAGGTGAAAAGCAGGCAATCGATGCCGCTCTCTATAAAGAAATCGCGGGTTTTGCGGAGATAGGTTTTATCATCGCCAAAGCTTCCATATTCATTCTCAACCTGCACCATAAACACCCTGCCGCCATTTGAAACAAGATGGGGGCGGATACGCTTGAAGAGTTCGCTATAATAAGGCTTAACCTTCTCGAAGAACAAATCATTATCACAACGAAGAGCAAGACCCTCATATTTCAAAAGCCAGGAAGGCAATCCGCCAAACTCCCATTCAGCGCAAATATATGGACCCGGGCGGATGATAACATTTAGGTCTAATTTTTCGGCTGTTGAGATAAAACGCTCGATATCAAGAATTCCCGAAAAATCAAACTCGCCTTCTTTTCGTTCATGAAGATTCCAGCAGGTGTAGGTTTCGACCGTGTTGAATCCGCAGGCTTTAAGCTTTAAAAGGCGGTCCTCCCAATATTCGGGAACGGTTCTAAAATAGTGGATTGCGCCCGAAATTATTTGGTAGGGTTTGCCGTCAAGCAAAAATTCCTTTTCGTTATATGTTAAAGTTGGCATATGGTTTCCCCCTTCGGTGTTTCTCCGTTTAGTATATCATCTCTATCAAAAAAAGTAAATACACAAACGCCCTTTTTGTTGCACAAAACGATACAACCCCAAACAAAAGTTGGGGTTGCATTGTTTTATTATAACACATTTATTTGGCACATTTTCATGGTGGTCAAGGCGGCGTTGTGGCTTTCGGGGGTTACACCCGCGCAGCAGGCGCTATCAACCGAAATTTCTCGCTCGGGGAAATTAGCCTTTAAAATCAGCGCGTTGGAAACAACGCAAATATCGGTGCAAAGTCCGATAAGGGTTATAGAGAAGTCCTCATCCCCTGCCGCTTCCTTTATAAGGCTCGGCAGCTCCACAGAGCCGAAGGTTATTTTCTCAACGGCAGTATATTTTTTCGAGTCGAGCGCTTCGGCAATACGAGCGTTAAGACTCCAGCCCTCGGTTCCCTTAATGCAATGGGAAACAGGCAATTTTTTGCCCTCGGCGGAATCAAGATAATCGGCAAAATGAGTATCGTAGGTTACGAATATTTCGCCATCCCACTCGTTTATTTTCTTTTCGGCGCGCGGGAGCATTTCAACCGCCTCGGCAGTTCCCAATGCGCCATCAACGAAATCATTTTGAATATCAACTACGATTAAAAAATTCTTCATTTTACTCACCCTATTTAAGCTCCGCGGCAGCCTTTTTTATAGCCTCGACTACGAGCTTTTCGCAAATGGCAACGCCTTTTTCGGAGAGATGAAGAGTGTCGTCCGAAACATTGCCATCGATATCCTCGGCAACGGGAGTGAAAAGGTCGTTGATTATAACTCCCTTTTCTTGGAGCTTCGGAACGATTACTTCATTGAAACGGATAATATCGTTAATGTTATTGTAGCAATTATTCTTGCGAACCGGAGTTGTTGTTGCGAAAATAACCTTCTCATATTTCGAGAGAAGAATATCGGCTATGCGAAGAACATTATCGATATATTCCTGCTCGCTTGTGAAGGTGCCATCGCCGAAAAGGTTGCAAATATCCCACATTCCGTTATTAAAGTGGACTATTCGAGTGCCTCTCATATTCTCGCGCTCCTCGAAGATTTGGCGAAGTGTGTATTTCGCGAAGCGGCTGTTATCGGCGGGAGCATAAACATCGAACTCATCGCCTAACATTTGAGAAACACCAAAAGAATAGGATTGGCGAATGGAATCGCCTAAAAGCGTTACTTTAATCATAATACACCAACTTTTTCAAATATATTTTATTCCTTAATAGCTTAAGTCGTTCAAATAGTCATAATTTATAAACGTGATTTTATCCATATATATCACAGATAGAATCACAAACAGGAGCACCAACGCAATGCCAATACTTGCTGTTATAATTCCAGCACGACTTATGCCGTTTTTATAATCGCGCTTAATTGCAATAATACCAAAAATAAGTGCAAGAATGCTTGGCAGCAAAACCGAAACATTCTCAAGTAAAAAGTCTACTATAGTACCCCAATATTCATATTTGCCGCTGATTATTTCAAACACGCACTCATAAAGTCCTATTCCATCCAATAGACCAAGAATACCAAGTATCATAGCGGTTATACCAAATCCGCGTCCCGGTGTTATTTCCTTTGCAGGATAATACACAGGCTGCGAAAGCGGTGTGGGCTCATTTTCTATGGATGCACCACAGGAAAAACAATACCTCGCACCATCTGCGTATTCGGTTCCACAAAACGGACAAAATCTTTTTTTCATATAACTACACCTCTATAAACACTGTGTTTCTTAGAAGAACATTGCTATTCCGCTGATTATCATACCAATATAGATAACCAGTTTTAGTTTTTGGCTATCGAGTTTATCAAAGACAAGCCTGCCTAAAGAATCGCCTGCCATACAACCCACAATACCAATAGCGGCAAAAATTAAAATATCGGTGTTTATAATGCCGTTTATGATTCGGTTTGTCGTGCTGTACAAATTGGTGAAGCAAAAATAGAACTGTATGGTCGCGAAATATGTAAGCTTATCGTGGGTCGCGTGGGTTAAATAGAGCACCGCGGGAGGTCCGCCGGTTGCGAAAAGGCCTCCGAGTGTGCCACCCAAGGCACCCGCCATAACACCGCTCAACACGGTGGGGCGCAGTTTAATGCGCTTGTTGAAGAAAAGGAAATAAAGGCTCAAAAGGATAAGCACAACGCCGAGCAGTTTTTTGAATATATCGCTCGAAACATGAGCCGAAAAATAAACCGCGATGGGTATCGACACGAGCGCCGCACACATCATAGGCAACGCCGTTTTAAAAGAAATGTTTTTTCGATAACGAACGGCGTTATAGGATGCGGTTGCGCACGCAAACAGCGATGACACCGCCGTGGCAGCCGTATGGCTCGGCAGGAAGAGAGGCAAAAACATAATAACGAAAATGCCAAGTCCGAAGCCGCTGACGCGCTGGACAAAGCCGCCGCCTGCGCCAACTAATATTAGCAATAAAATTAGAATCGGATCCACCTATTATTCTCCTCCTAACAAATTCAAAACAAATTCGCGGAGCGTTTCGGGCTCGTTTGCGGCGAGTTTGCCTTGGGCATAGTCGTTCTTGCCGCCGCCCTTTCCCTCGAAGGCTCGGTTTAATTCCGAAACGAGGGGGCGAACATCGCCCTCTTTGCTGCAAAGGACATACATATATCCATCTTCTGCCTTTGAAAGCAAGACGCAAAGCGAATAGGAATCGTTAAGACTGTTAGCGCAATAGCGCATTTCATCAAAGGAAAGGTTCTCTCCATAAGCGAGGAGATTTCCGCCGATTTCTTCTCGCTTTAGCTCATAAAGCGCTAATCGGCGCGCAAGGTTTTGGTTTTCGGCGCGAAGGTTTTTAAGGTCCTCGGCTGCCTTTTCGGCTGCCGCCAAGACTCCGTCGCGCGGGGCTTTATAAAGCGCCATAAGCTTTTTATTATCGGCGTTTAGCGCGGCATAATCCATAAGCGCGGTTACGCCCGCGAGCATCTCGACCCTTGTTCCCTGCTTGTTGGGATAAAAATCGATTACCTTGATTATTCCCGCCTCGCCGCTCGAATTTAGATGCGGAGCGCAGCAGGCGCAGCAATCTATATCGCCGATTTTAACAATGCGGGTATCATCCCCGAGTTCTATTTTGCTACGATATTCGAGGGTTTCAAGCTCCTCGCCTGCGGGATAAAAAGCAGTTATGGGAACATTCTTGAAAATGGCTTTGTTGGATTCGGATTCAACCCTTTCAATATCGCCCTTTGAAAGCGAGCCACTGAAATCAACCGACATAACGCGCTCGCCCATATGGAAGCCGATATTATCGAAGCCGAAAAGAGAATGCACAACGCCCGAAAGGATATGCTCGGCGGTATGGCTTTGCATTCGGCTATAGCGCAGCTCCCAATCGATTTCGCCTAAAACCTCGGCGCCTACGGTTAGGGGCTTTTCGGTTTTATGAAGGATTATATTTCCCTCGCGTTTAACAAAAGAAACGGCGGCGCCACCTATTGTTCCCTCATCGGAAGCCTGCCCTCCGCCTTCGGGGAAGAATGCGGTTTTATCAAGTTGCACCCAATATTCGCCATTTGTTTCGGTTGAACTCAAAACCGTTGCCTTAAAGCTTTTTAGATAGGAATCGGTTTCATATAATCGCTCGGTCACGCTATTCGCCTCCTTTATAAGCATCTTCAAAGTTGCATTCGTTTTTTATGAAATCCATTCGCTCATCCTTTTCCAGGAGCGAATAGGCTATAAGCAGTTTTGCATAGGCGGTTTCTTTAGAGCATCCGTTTAGGAAGTTGATTCTTTTTCCGCCCTTTTCGGCGCTCGCAATTTGGTCTATAGTTTCATAGCTTCCCTTTCTTGCGATTGAAGGGAAAAAGAATATATCGGTTTCATCTTTTTCCGCCATTGATAAAAGATGAATAATCGAATTCTCGCCGCCGTTTGCATTGGCGGTTCCCGAATGATATGCGCCATGGAGCACGGCGCGGAAGTTTGATATGTTAAATGCGGTATAGTTAATGCCGACATAAGGCTCTATCATCAAAACGCATTCACACAAGTTTGGTGACAGGCAAAGGAAGGGTTTGCAATTTTTAGGGTTATAAAGTTCTTTTGCCTTTTTAAGCACCCAAGAAAATCCCGATTCGCTCATTATGGGGAGTTCGATTGCGCCAACGCTCTCGAAATCCTCGCTATAATGCTCGCACTGGCGAATTCTTGAGGCTAAATGGATAAGGGTTTGCCCGCTCTTGATATTCCTATAAGAAACATAAATATTAGGCACAATTCCCCTAGAAATACATTCAACCGCAACGCGGAAATTATCGTTTCCGTTGGAACGGGAATTGGATAAAGGCGCGTTTGCCGAAACGAAGAAAACGGGCAAATCGGTTCCCGCTAAAAGTTGGGCGAAAAGCGCCGCGGAAAAAGCGAGAGTATCGGTTCCATGGGCTATGATAACGCCGCAAAAATCCTCGCGAGAGATGTTATCCAAATAGGTCTTTATCATTAAATTCCATGAATCGACCGTTAGATTCTCGCTTAAAAGTCCAAGATTTTCGCAAACGAAAAATTCCGCGCTTTTAGAAAACGAAGATTCGGTTTTTCTAAAGTTTTCGATTAAAAGCGAAGCCGCGCCCGAATCGACCGACAGGTTGCCATCGATATTAAGCGAGGTGCAAATCGTTCCGCCAACGGGGATTAGCAAAATCTTTCTACCCATAGTTCCTCCAAAACACAGTGGGAGTAATGAAAAGATTACTCCCACTGCTAAAACTTAAAGCTTTGCGAGTTTATCCTCGAGGATATCCTTGATTACAGAGGGATCTCCTGCGCCCTTGAGTTCCTTCATACAAGCTCCGAACAAGGCCTGCTTTGCTTTAACCTTGCCGTTCTTATAGTCCTCAACGGCTTGAGTGTTCTCGCCGATAATTCTTTCTATAATGCTCTCGATTGCGGAGGAATCAACCTTGCGATCAAGGGCGTTTTCTTTACAGTATGCAACGGGGTCAACATCATCTTCAACAACGGCAATTAAAATCTTCTTGCCGGCGCCGCGGTTGATGGAGCCGCTATCTACCATTTTAATAATTGCTGCTAACTTTTCAGCCGAGAGCGAAACATCGTTTAGGCTCTTGCCATCCTTGCGAAGAACGCCTGCCAGGTCGGTTAATATCCAGGTTGCGGCATCCTTTGCCTTGCAGTCGAGGGCAACAACATCATCAAGAAGGCGACTAACCTTATGATTTTGAACCAAAAGTTCAATCTCCTTTTCGGTTATGCCTGCGGCGCGATATTCCTCAGCCTTTGCATCAACCTCAACGGGCTTTTGAGCCTTGATTTGCTCGAGCCATTCATCATCAATGATGATGGGCATAAGGTTTGCATCGGGGAAATAGCGATAGTCCGCCTCGGTTTCCTTGTTTCTCATAGCGGTTGTTTTGCCGCTGACATCATCAAAACGGCGGGTTTCCTGAACGAGCTCCTCGGTTTCAAACTCGATAGCATCGATATGGCGCTGAGCCTCATACTTAATGGCGCGCTCGATAGCCTCGAACGAGCTCATATTCTTGATTTCGGTTCTAACGCCGAACTGCTCGCTGCCCTCGGGGCGAACCGAAATGTTAACATCGCAACGCATTGCGCCCTCTTCGCATTCCGAGATGCCGCCCGAGCGGAACATTGATTTTAACTTGTTGAGATAAACCAAAACCTCTTCAGCGCTGCGGAAATCAGGCTGGGTTACGATTTCGATAAGCGGAACGCTGGTTCGGTTAAAGTCAACGAGCGATACCTTGCCCTCATGAACGAGCTTACCTGCATCCTCTTCCATATGGATTTGCTTGATGCGGATATCGCGGTTACCCTGCGAGGTTTTTAGGGTTACGCAGCCGTTAGTGCAAATAGGATGGTTAAGCTGGGTTATTTGATAAGCGCAGGGCAAATCGGGATAATAATAGTTTTTCTTATCGAAGGTTGTATAGCGGCTGATTTCGCAGTTAAGCATAAGACCTGCTGTTACTGCGAGTTCAACAACGCGCTTGTTCATAACGGGAAGCATTCCCGGCATACCGCTGCAAGCGGGGCAAACGCAATCATTGGGCTCGTTTGCTGCCGAATGACCTCCGCAAGAGCAGAAGATTTTAGATTCGGTGCTAAGCTCAACATGGGTTTCAAGACCGATTACGATTTCGTAGTTCATATTATTCACCCATCCTTTCGGTTGCGCCTGCAAGGCTTAAGAGAAGGCTATCATCAAAATGCTTACCCATAAGCTGAACGCCGCCGCTAACAAGCGCGGGAACGCCTATGAGGTTTGCGGTTGCTGTGAACTCGCCCTCGGCGAACACCTTCATAAAGGCATCCTTAATATCATAGGCCTCATAGGAGGTTTTGCTGCATGCGGGAATAAGAACCGCATCATAATCCTTCATAAGCTCTTCAAAACGCTCGGCAATAACGCGGCGAATCTTTAGGGATTTGCCATAGCAAGCATCATAGCGGTTTTTGGAGAGAACATCGGAGCCATAGAGGATAACTGCCTTGGTTAGGAAGTTGAAGCCTTCGGTTCTGGTGTTAACATAGAGCTCATCAATATTTCTATATTCCTTTGCGCGGAAACCGAACTTAACGCCATCATAGCGCGAAACATTGTTGCAGGTTTCGGCGGTCATAAGGATTTGCCAAGCTGTATTGGCGATGGAGAAGAAATCAAGCGAGATTTCTAAAACGGTTACTCCGTTTGCGCGAAGCTTATCAGCAAAGGAGAAAACCTTTGCGCGGGTTGCTTCATCGGCTTTTTCTAAAAGCTCTTTAACTATGCAAACCTTTTTGCCCGAAACATTCGCATCGGCGGAATAATCATAGGATTTATTTCTAATGCTTGTTCCATCCTTTTCATCATGGCCTGCAATAGTCTTCATAATTTCGGCAACGCCTGCGGCATCGGCGGCATAAACGCCAAGCTGCTCGCCCGAAGCGGCGGGTGAAACGATGCCATAGCGCGAAACTGTTCCATAGGTCGGCTTTAAGAAGCTAACGCCCGAGAGCGCTGCTGCGCGGCGGGTTGAACCGTTAACATCAACGCCTAAAGCTGCCTTAACTTCGCCGTTCTTTACGAGCTCGGCTGCGGCGCCGCGGATGGTTTCATCCTTATTTGCATAATAGGAAAACTCGCCGCAAAGGTCGAGAGAAAACTCGCCAACATGGGTTTTGCCCGAAACCGAATATCCCTTTTCTTCCAAACGGGTTACTGCTTCGGCGCTGAAGAGCGGCTTAAAGCCCTCTAAAATGCGGGAACCTGCAGTAGTCGGTGCGTCCTTAACAAGAATGGTATCCTCAACTGCAATATTTCCCTTATCGGTTAATTTTGTTGCATAATATTTCATCTAAAACGCACCTCCTTACTTAACAAGTCGCGGAACCTGCCAGCTATCCTCGCTGCGCTCGGGAGCACCCGAAAGCAGGCTCTCTCTCGAAAACGGCTGCTTGCGCTCATCCTCGCGGAGGACATTGGTCATAGGCATAACATAAATCATTTCTTCGGTGTTCTCGGTGTCAACAGTGGCAAGAGTTGCCTCGCTGTCGAGCATCGATTTGAAGATATCCTGCATAACTGCCTCTTCATCATCCGAGAGGGCAATTTGGTTGAGCTGCTGGGCATTCGAGAAGGTGCTGCGCTTATCCCCTACCTTCTTTGCTCCGCCGCTTGCTCCTGCACGGGCTGCGAGGGCACTGTTGTTGCCAAGCAAATGAACATCCTCTAGCTGCTGATTGGTTACCTCACTCGGTGCGCCAAGGAGAAGGTCCTGCGCGTTGCCGTTGAGCGGGAATGCAATAACATCGAGAATCTTTTCTTCATCGGTTAAGAGCATAACCATACGGTCGATACCGGGAGCCATACCTGCATGGGGCGGTGCACCGTATTGGAATGCTGTGTAAAGTGCGTTGAAGCGAGATTTAAGCTCGGATTCGGAATAGCCTGCAATCTCGAACGCCTTTTTCATAATATCAATATCGTGGTTACGAACTGCGCCTGATGCGAGCTCGATACCGTTACAAACGAGGTCATACTGATATGCGAGAACCTCGGTCGGGTCGTCACCCTCGAGAGCCTTCATTCCGCCCTGCGGCATCGAGAAGGGGTTATGAGTGAAGATAGTGTCGCCCGTTTCCTCATCGATTTCATACATCGGGAAATCAACAATAAAGCAAAATTCAAATGCATCATCGCGGATAAGGTCGAGCTGCTCCTTGCGGGCAAGCCAAGAACGGATATGGCCCGCTTTTTTCTCGGTATCGTTCTTTTTATCATCGCAAATAAAGAACAGGGTTTCGCCCTCTTTAACACCTGTCAGCTCGGTTATTTCAGCCTTTTTAGCATCCGAGAGGAACTTGGCGATGGGGCCTATGAAGGCGCCATCCTTAAGGGTTATATAACCAAGACCGCCAAGGCCAACCTCGGCGCTGGTTGCGAATTTTAGGGAATCCTCAAAGAACTTGTTGGATTTTCCGCGACAGTCAGCAACGATTCCGCGAACGGGGCGTCCCTTAAATGCGGGGAAATCAACCTCGGCGAAAAATGCGGTTAAATCGCAAATGATAAGCGGGTTGCGAAGGTCGGGCTTATCGGAGCCATATTTCATCATCGACTCGGCATAGGTAATGCGGCGGAAGGGCTTCTCGGTTACCTTTTTGTTCGAGAAGGTTTTGAAGGTGTCATAGATAACATCCTCGCAAACCTCTAAAACCTCTTCTTGGGTTGCGAAAGCCATCTCAAAGTCGAGCTGATAGAATTCGCCGGGAGAACGGTCGGCGCGGGCATCCTCATCGCGGAAGCAGGGCGCAACCTGGAAATAACGGTCGAATCCCGAAACCATAAGCAGCTGCTTGAACTGCTGCGGAGCCTGCGGGAGCGCATAGAACTTGCCCGGATGCTTGCGGCTGGGAACGAGGAAGTCGCGAGCGCCTTCGGGCGAGGATGCGGTTAGAATCGGGGTTTGCATATCGAGGAAGTTCTTATCCTCCATCTTATTGCGAAGATGGCGAATAATCTTCGAACGCATTACAAGATTATCATGGTTTTTAGGATTGCGGAGGTCGAGATAACGGAATTTGAGGCGCAGCTCATCCTTGCTCTGGCGCGATGCGCGAACATCGAACGGGAGCATATTTTGGCTCTTGCCGAGAATTGTTAACTCATTGGCAACGAGCTCAACGCGGCCTGTTGCAATCTTTGCGTTAACGGTTTCTTCATCGCGCTTTTCAACAACGCCGGTTACCGAAATAACGGTTTCACGGTTTACATTTTTAACAAGCGCCTCGTTATGAACAACAACCTGGGTTACGCCTGTGTAGTCGCGCAGGTCGATGAAGATAACGCCGCCGTGGTCGCGAACAACATCAACCCAGCCCGCAAGCGAAACTGTTTGGCCGATATGCTCATCACGGATATCGTTACAGAATAGTGTTCTATACATGATAAAACCTCCTAATAAAACTACAAAAATAAAAAGCCCCGAGAATACTATAAGTATTCCCGGGACGAGCAAACATATTAGTTAACCCGCGGTGCCACCCGCATTGATGCTAATGAAAGCATCCTCTTTTGATTAAGTTTTGGGCTGCCGCGGAGTGTTCCCAAGCTTACTACTCATTTGAAACGCGCTTTCAGTCGCCGACGCGTTCTCCCTGACAAACTTTCCACAAAAGCCGAGTCTCCACTAATTATTATAGCAAAATCTTATGTTTTGTCAACAATTATTTATCCTGTTTCTCCGCCTTTAAATCCCTATAATACCTTATTGTTCCAAGGATTAAGGATGTTATAACGGTTATTTCATAGCAAATTCCGCCGATGGATAAAAAGAGGATATCATAGGTTAGGCAAAGAGGCGATTTTATGAACATTATATCGCGGATAAGTTGAGCATTCGGCAGGGCGATGCTGATTGAATATGCAACAAGACCTGCGATGATGAAAACAGAGCGCCAGTCAGCCCAGGTTATGATTCCCGCTATCAGCATTAGTGAGCTGAAAACATAGGGCATCCAAGGGGCTTTTGCGCCCTTTTGGTTGCGGATGTAATAGGAAACACACTGAACAATCGCGATTGCGTTGAGCGCGGTTGCGGTGAAGGCACCCAAAAGGGTGTAGTGGATTGCAAAAACAACCGAGGTTACAATTTCAACACACACGATTCGCTTAGCGGATTTTTGCTGAAACGATATAAAGCCTAAAATAACAGCGATGCCGCCCAAAATTTGGCCTATTATGTAGCCTGTTTGACCAAACATATTCTTATCCCCTGCTTTTTAAATAATTAGTCCTTCAAAAACCACCATCGGTAGGATGGTGGTTTTTTACTAATGCAAATATAAAATTTTGTTTTGATTAGCCGAGCGCAACCATGCTGAAAACGAGGGCGAAAAGCGCAACGGTTTCGCAAAGACCAACAACGGTGATGTATTGCGAGAAGCCTTTTCCTGTTTCGGCTAATGCATCAGCGCCTGCGGCACCTGCTTTACCCTGGAAGATAGCGGATGCTGCCATTGCAACACCCGAGGCAATGCCAAGACCAAAGAGGAATGCGGGGTCGGCGGTGGATGCCTTCATTTGCTGCATCAAAAGGAAGCCGTAGATGGTTTGGGTAAGCGGAGCACCTGCGAAAACGGTTAAGATGAAGGGTGCTGCCTTGTTGTTCATATAGCACTTTTTCCAAGCACCGATGGAGGCTTGACCTGCAATACCGATACCGATTGCGGAACCGATTGCGGCGATGCCCATAGTTAATGCTGTTGCTAATAATCCTAAATTCATAATGATTCTCCTTTAAATCAATTTATTCTTCAAATGGTTTAAATTTATGACCGCTCCACGACATATCCAAATGCGAGGAGAACTCGAGCGTGTTGAGTCGAATTCCGTGAACGATAACCGACAAAATATTTAAGACCATATTAAGTCCGTGACCAAACACCAAGAGGATAATGGCGAGCACCATAAACATAAAGTTACCAAGAAGAGGACCTGCGAGCTCGTTTACGGTTGCCGATATTGCGGCACCTGCGAGTCCAACCGCCCATAAGCGGATATAAGATACAATATCCGAAAATACATTTACCACGCCGAGCAACACCGATACGATGTTGGTGAGGCTTGAGAGGATAGATTTTATTACGCTGCCTTCATAGTTTGAGAATACGAAGCTCATAACAAAGCCTATGCCTATCAGCGCTATGGCAACCGTTCCAACGGGAATGCCGCTTATAACGAGGCCAAAGCTGAAGACCTCGGCATTTACAACAAGGCTTAAAACCAAATAATAAATACCTACAAGCTGCAATATTGAACCTATATCGCCGAGAATTTTTAGGGTTTTTCTATTCCTTATGGCGCCTTTAATATGAGCTACCGAGAGCTGTATGAGCGCCAACGAGAAGCAAAAGATTTGCAGGTTTTGCGCGGTTGTAAGACCGACGCCTTGAGCGGTCCAAGGCAGGCTCCAAAGCTTATTCTCATAGACATTCGAAATTACGGGAACCGACAGCGATTTAAGCCACTGCGGCAGCTGCTCGGGCGATAGTCCAAACCATGTGCAGGTAAGGGTGCCCCACAGGATTGTTGATAATCCGAAAAGTCCGACAAGCAAAAACGCGGGAGCAATCGGTTTTTTCTTTATAAGCGATTTTAAAATGGGAATAGCCGCTACTGCGCTAATGAGGAGACCATAGCCGCCATCTCCGAAAATGATTCCGAAGAATATGAGTATGAAGGCTAAAAACCACGAAGAAATATCATACTCAAAATAGCCCGGAAGCGTTCCCAAGAAATCGGTTAGCGGATAGATAAGGCTGACAAGCTTATTGTTTTTAAGCTTGGTCGGGACATTATCCTCCTCGGTGGGGTCTTCCACGAAGATGCCCCAAGCGTTTTCCTTAGCCACGGCTTTAAACTTATCAAGCTTTTCGGCCTCAATATAGCCGCTGAAATACGCAACCGAAATTTCTTTAGCTTCATCACTCGAGAGCACCTCGGCTTCCATTCCCGTTGCATAGGTTTCGAACTCGACATCCTTGCTAATGCTCTCTATAGCCTTTTTAAGGCTGCCGATATAGCCTGCATAGGATGAGATTTTTTGGTCGATTCCCTCCACGCGCGCGGTAAGATCGGCGATTTTTTGCCTCATTTCCACGGTGGAGCGCTTGGGTATTGCGAGCTTATAGCCATCCAAAGCGGGTTCGGATTCATCGGTTTCTTTCCAAAGCAAGAACCTGACTGTGGATTTATTGGCATCAAGCTTAACGGTTTTCAAAGAGTCCGAAAGGGCGGCATACTCCGCCTTTGGCATCTCATAAAGCTCAAGGCTTACTCCGTTTGCCTTTAAATCGCTTATGCTTTCGGGGTCAATCTCGCCCCAACTTTTCAATCGCTCAAGCTCGCTGCTGATAGCGGCGCGCTCGGCAAGGCAAGAGCTTTTCTCTTGGGTTAATGAATCAATTTCGCGCGCAATTTCCAAGGCTTGCTCGGTTTTTGCATCGCTCGATTCGGCAGTTTTAGACTTTCCAATAGAAAAGATTGCTCGCTCAAGGAGAGCGATTTGCTCCTTAAGTTGGGCAAGCTTTTCGCCGCTGCCCTCGCTTATCTCGATATGAACAAGGCCGAGCTTTCGAAGCTTTTTGAGGGTTTCCTCTTTTTTATCTCCCATTGATATGAGAGAAATCTTTTTCATTTGAACTATCATAATGAGGACACCTGCCTTTCGGCTGCTTCCAAATTGCGAAGAGCAATTTTGCGCTTGGATATTTTGGAGCGAACTACGGCGCTGACCTGCTGGTCCGCCATATAAATTGATATTTTTTTGATGTTCGCTTCAGTTTCGGGGATTTTTACCTTTTCGAACAGGTTAACGCGTTGAGAGGTTGCGCGAAGCTCCGCCTCTAAAAGTCTTACCTGTTCATCCAACACTTCAGCCTCTAAATCGAGGGAGATTGCCTTTTCCATATGATTGGCGGCCATATCCACCCAAAGCGGGGTGGTATATAAATCATAGTCACCCCTCGAAAAATCCGCCCCTTGGAAGGTTGGAATATCAACGCCTGCAATATTTCCTTTTCCTTTGCGAATATTGCTAACCGTTATTATTCCTTCGGGGAAGGCGTTTTTCTCGCTGAAAACAGCTATCCAATCCTCAAATCCCCTTTCGAGGTTTTCTTTTTCCTTTCGAACCGCGTTGGCCTTTGCCTCAATGGCGCGAATTTCGGATTGCAGCTGTTGCTTTTTAAGCGTTAGAGTCGGCAAATATCTCCGGTACATTTTGAGCGCATCTTTTTGTACCTTTAACTCGTTTTTAGTTAGTTTGATTTTTGCCAAAATTACAGACCTCCTTAACCCTTAGGCCAAAACTCATCAGTGAGGTCTGATTTGATTCCGGTTTCATCCTTTTCAAAGCAGTCGGATAAAATTTCCCAGCCCAGGTCAAGGGCGCCTTCAAGAGAAAGGTTAACCGATAAATCCATTAGCTTGTTTTCGAAAAGTTCACCGTATTTCAAAAGCTTTTCATCCCAACTGCTCATGGAGAAGCCCATGTTTTTCTTCTCGAGAGTTTCTTTATAGGATGAATAAAGACGAATCATTGCATCCATTAATGCGCGATGGTCTTTTCTTGTTTTGCCGTTAACATTTTGCTTTAGGCGGGAAAGAGAGCCGAAGGGTTCGATTCGACCGCCCTTGAGGTAATACTGACCCTCGGTGATGTATCCTGTGTTATCGGGAACGGGATGGGTTACATCGTCGCCCGGCATAGTTGTAACGGCTAGAACGGTAACCGAGCCCGAATCGGCAAAGTCAACAGCCTTTTCATAACGGGCTGCAAGCTGCGAATAAAGGTCGCCGGGATAGCCACGGTTAGAGGGTACCTGCTCTTGGGTTATGGCAATTTCCTTCATCGCATCGGCAAAGTTGGTCATATCGGTTAAAAGCACCAATACATCCTTATTTTGCAGGGCAAACTGCTCGGCAACTGCCAACGCCATATCGGGAATCATCATGCATTCAACCGTCGGGTCGGATGCGGTATGAATAAACATAACGGTTTTGCTGAGAGCGCCGCCCTTTGAAAGCTCATCCTTGAAATAAAGGAAGTCATCATATTTAAGTCCCATACCGCCGAGAACGATTACATCCGCCTCAGCCTGCATGGCGATGCGAGCCAAAAGCTGGTTATAGGGTTCGCCCGAAATCGAGAAAATCGGCAGCTTTTGAGAAACAACCAATGTGTTGAACATATCAATCATCGGGATGTTTGTTCTCATCATTCGGTTGGCGAGAATGCGCTTGGTCGGGTTAACGGAGGGTCCGCCGATAGGCTTCATATTATCGGTTAACGCGGGGCCTCTATCTCTCGGCTCGCCCGAGCCGTTAAAGATTCGACCTAATAAATCCTCGCTGAAGGAAACTCGCATTTCTTGTCCCAAAAAGCGGATTTCATCGCCTGTTGACACGCCCTGACCGCCTGCAAAAACCTGAAGAGAAACGATATCTCCCTCAATCTTATTAACCTGCGCCAAGGATTTTCCAAAGCGGGTGTTGATTTGCGCCAGCTCGTTATACTGAACGCCATCGGCTTTGACGGTAATAACATTGCCGACTACCGATTCGATTCGGTTATATACTTTGTTCATTCTCATTCACCGTCCTTCAGTAGGCACTCGGCACCATAGGTTAATTTGCCGTTGCCCTCATTATAGAGTGCATCGATTTCGGCTTCAGCCTTTTTAAAGGCATCGCTGTTGAATTCGGTGTAGTTCCAGTCGATAAATCTTTGGCGCATACGGTTAAAGAATACGCGCGCAGCATCCTTGCTTTCGAGCGCGAAATCGCTGCCCAAAACGCAAATGAGCTTATCGGTCACATAGCGTTGACGGAGGGTTCCGCAGTTTGCCTCGATTAAATCAAAGGAGTTTTGCTGGAGATATACCGAATCGAGCATTTCGGATTTCAAATAGATTATATAATCGGCAAGGGTTGTTCCCTCTTCACCGATAACCTTCATCATCGAATCAACTTCGCTTCCGTGATGAAGAATGTTCATGCAATATTCGGATTTCTTGCGATCGATTACGCTCTCATATTTCGACCAAGAAATAAGCGGGTCAATCGCGGGATATTTTCTCGCATCCGAGCGTTCACGAGATAGACCGTGGAACGCGCCAACAACCTTTAAGGTTGCCTGGGTTACGGGTTCTTCAAAGTTACCGCCAGCGGGCGAAACGGTGCCGCCAATGGTAACCGAGCCCTTGCTGCCATCGGGCAAACGAACATAGCCTGCTCGCTCATAGAAAGCGGCAATATAGGATTCGAGATATGCGGGGAATGCCTCCTCGCCGGGGATTTCTTCAAGACGACCCGACATTTCGCGCAGCGCCTGTGCCCAACGCGAGGTGGAATCGGCAAGGAGCAAAACATTAAGGCCCATTTGGCGATAATATTCCGCAAGGGTAACCGAGGTGTAAACCGAGGCCTCACGGGAGGCAACAGGCATAGAAGATGTGTTACAAATGATGATGGTGCGCTCCATGAGCGAACGACCTGTTTTGGGGTCGGTAAGTTCGGGGAACTCGGTTAAGGTTTCAACAACCTCACCTGCACGCTCGCCGCAGGCCGCAATGATAACAATATCAACATCGGCATACTTCGAGGTTGTGTGCTGCAAAACGGTTTTGCCTGCGCCGAAGGGGCCGGGTGTGCAATAGGTTCCGCCCTTTGCTACGGGGAAGAAGGAATCAACAAGGCGAACCTTGGTTTCCATTGTTTCAACCGGAGCCAATCTCTCGCTATAGCATCTGATAGCGCGCTTAACGGGCCACTTAAAGGACATTGTAACGGGAATTTCGCGGCCGCGCTCATCGGTTATAACGGCAACGGTGTCCTTAACGCTATATTCGCCCTTTTCGGCAATTGATTTAATGGTATAGGTTCCTAGCAGATAGAAGGGGATGAAAATTTTATGGGTGAATGCGCCCTCGGGAACGGTGCCCAAATATTCGCCTGCACGGAGGGTGTCGCCGATTTGGGCTTTAGGAGTGAACTCCCATTTTTTATCGGAATCCAAGCCATCGGCATAGTTGCCGCGCTCTAAAAACCAGCCTGCCTTTTCAGCTAAAAGCGGCAGCGGGTTTTGAAGTCCGTCATAAATTTGGCCCAAAAGACCGGGGCCGAGTTCAGCCGACAGCATTTCGCCCGTGAATTCAACATCATCACCGCACTTAATACCACCGGTCATTTCATAAACCTGAATTTGGGCGATGTTGCCCCTTATACGAATAACCTCGCTCTTAAGCGCGGCATCCGATAACATAACATAGCATATTTCGTTCATAGAAACATTGCCGTTAAATTCTACCGACACAAGGTTTCCGTTGATGCTAACAACCTTTCCTACATTTTTGCTCATCATTAAGCCTCCATATCTCCATTTAAAGTGGAGTTGTAAATATCTTTATAAACTGTTTTGCCAAGCTGCACATCAAACTGCCTTATACGCACAATCAAGCGAAGCTTAAGCGCATAATAGAAGATGTAATCCTCGGAGAAAAAGTCCATCGGGCGGAGCGTTTCCAAAAATCCGAGGCGATGGCGAAGAAGAAACATCTCTGCCTCAAGCGGATTTTCTATTTCGGTTGCAGCTGCGGCAACCTTTAAAAGCTCGGCGGGCAAATTCTTGTTTTGCAGGCTATAGGGCTTGTTCATTTTATCTGCACGAGCCTTGCAAAGCGCAATACGCAAATTGCGTTCCCCATCGTTCCACTCCTTGATTAATGGGGATGCGGATGGTTCCGAATCTATCGGCGGCACGAGGGTTAACGCCTCGATTTCGGCCATTGCTTTTTTGCCTAAAAAGCTGCTGCAAAGCTCTAAAAAGCGTTCTACCGTTATGGGAAGCGGTGTTGCCTCGCCGATTCCATCTAAGGATGGCAGCTGCGATATAAAATAATATTCAGCCATATCTTTAAGCCTCTTTCAAGAGCTCTGTAATCTTCGGGCTCAAGTAATTAGAAATCATATCAACAACGGCCTCGGCGGAATAATCATAATATGCGCCGCCCTCACCCGCTGCTATGCGGAAGCCACCATCAAAGTTATCGCTCGCCCTAAGGGTAACGCCTGCGAGCATTTTCTCCTTAATTCCTGTGAGGAGGGTTTCCTCAAGTTTATTAAGGGTTTCGCTGTTAAGCACCACTGCGATGCTTTCGGCATCGGGCTTGCTTGCCCAAGCCTCGATAACATTTATGATAAGGGCTGCCATATTCTCGGAAGAATAGAGTGCTCCGACATTTGCGTTTAAAATAGCGTTTAGTTCTCTTGTAACGCTCTCTCTAAAGGAAATAAGAAGGTTGCGACCCGCCTGGCGAATAGCATCTTCGCCGGATTTAACCATTCTTTCGTTTTCGGTTTTTGCATTAGCTAAAATCTTTTCGGCCTCCGCATTTGCATCGGCAACAATTTTCTGCGCCTCGGCCTTTGCGGCAGCAATTATAGATTCCGCCTCGGTTTCGGCTGCGAGAACGCCATCCTTTTTAATTTGGTCAATAAGTTCTTTAAGTTGAATTTCCATAAAATTAGCTCCTTTTGAATTTATTTTAACCCAAAAAAACAAAAAGGAACCAACATCCTCTGCAGTCAGCTGGTTCCATTCCTTTTCCTCAAATTTTAAGTTATTATAACATATTATATTTTTTGAGTCAATATTTATAATATATAAGCCTTAATGCGTTTGTTTGGCGATTTTGTTGAATTCATGAATACGGTTTCAGTTACCGCCCGCAGCAGCATTACAGCGCACCGTTACTCGGCTGCCGCCACCCAAGGTGCAGGTGTATAGCGAAAGGGCAAAACCGCTTGTAATCATTTCCTCGGTTGCGTTTTTGGGTAGAGTTTCCAAAATTTCAACCTTATAGTGATGTGCCGTTCCGCCTACATCGGTAAACACAACAAGGTCGCCCGCTTGTAATTTTGATAATTTGCCAAAGTGGGCGTTATAGTTATGAGCGGCAATAACAAAATCCTTTTCATGATAGGTTCCGTAATAATGGCACGGAGCCTTTTTTAATTTTGCATAGCTCCAATCGGTTAAAACGGGCAGTTCTAAATCCAAAACAGGAATCGAAAGAACTCCGATGCATTCATAGCCATCCACCCTAACGGTAGGCATATTGGTTTGATAATCGTTTTGTTCGGCGCTTTCCTCCTGCATTGCAACCTGAAGTTCTTGCAACAAGGAGCCGCTGGCCTTTGCGGCATTTTTGGATTCAAGCTTGTTATACACCACAAAACCTACCGAGCAAAGCAGGCAAAGAGCACCAAGCAAAACACATATTACACCTATTCGTTTACGCATTTGTTTTCCTCTTTTTCTGCAAAAGCACGATTCCGAATGCAATTAACAGCATACCGATGATTGCCAACACGGGAATGGGCCATATTAACTGACCCGTTTGTATCAAGGTTTCGGTGTTTGTAACCGTGAAAACATAACCGTTTTGCTTATAAGTGGCGGTGAAGCCCTTGGGAATATTAATTTCCCTAACGCTGTAGGCATCGCTTTCGGGCATATCACAATAGGTTATCTGCCAATCGTTTTTAGCATCAAGGGTTGCCGTTTTAACCACATTTCCGTTTTGCAGCAACTGAACGGTAACGCTATTTGCCTTTTTAAGTGAGGCACCCGTGTTCCACACCTTTTTTATGGTGATGGATGTGAGTTTTGCAACCTCTGTTTTGGGAGAGGCATTCACCTCATACACATATTCGCCGTTAATTTCATTGGGAACGGTTACAAGAAACGGTGTGCAAGGAGCAAAGCCCGCTACCGCGCCTGTTTGCTTTACAAAATAAAGCCCTAAGGGAAGCTCTTCGCACAAAGCGGTTCCCTTGGCATCGGTTGTTATTTTCCCCGAGGGCACACTATGCTCCGACACAAACACGCTGAGTTTTTCGGCAAGTTTTTTATCGGTGAGTGCGGCATTTAGGTGCTCAAAATCCTTCGTGTAATCATAAATCAGGTTTCCGTTTGCATCCAAAAAGGCGGTTGCAACATAGTAAAGGCTAAGCTCGGCGCCGATAATAGGTTCTTTTTCTTTTTGTTCAACAAGCGTAATAGTGATAGAACCGTTTTTGCTTTGGTCAAATTCTTCGGCAAAAACAGTAAACGAACAGGTTAAAAGCAATAACGCTATTGCAAAAAAGGCTATGATTTTACGGCGCACAATGCTTCCCTCCTCTCACTTTTTTCTTTTGTTTTGCGGCCTTTTGCGGTTCTCTGTACTTAACCAGCAAATGGATAAGGAGCACCAAGAGCATTGGTGCCGCAACGGCCGGTGTTACCATTAAGGGTTCTATGCGGAATGCCTCGTTGGAGACATAAATAATAGGTTTTTCTTTAATTGTTTCGATTCGGACACCCCGCACCAAAAGTCGGTGTGTGTTGATGCCGTAAGGTGTGCAGGTAAACAGGGTGCAATAATCGCCGCCTTCAATTATCTGCAAATCCGAAAGGTCGTTAGGTTCTATTATTTTTATAAACTCTACTTGATATGTTAACACCTTATTCAATACTGTTATTTGAAAGGTATCGCCCAGTTCCATTCGGTCGAGATTGGTGAAAAGTTTAGCGCTGGGCAAACCTCTGTGCGCCGACATAACACAGTGGGTGTTCTCGCCGCCAATGGGCAGGCTGCTTCCCTCTAAATGGCCAACGCCTTTATTAAGCACCGCATCCGATGTGCCATGGTAGATAGGAAGTTCAACACCAATGCGGTTGATTTTAAGATAACCTATCATATCGTTCTCGGTTATGCTCAAGGTTTCGTGGTAGCCGGGAACTTTTTTATAATCAATTAAAGGATAGTTTGTTTCATATAGTGCCTTATTATAGGCGTTGGCGCGTTCGAAAACAGCATCGTATTCTTTTTCATCGAGGTTATCTAAAACCGATTCATAGTTGGTAATTGCTCGACTTTGTGTTTTACTGTTCCAATAATTGCTGAAGGCAGGATATAACAGAATGCAGATACCCACCAAAAAACCAATGGTTAAAAATATTACCGTTTTATGCTTTCTCATAGGCATCTCCTTTCTGTCATATTTTAACGGGAGGAGAGGATTTTCTCCCCTCCCGTTATTAAATTAAAAATTAGTCGGCATAAACGGACATCTTCTTATGGGTGATTAGGAACACTGCAAAGCCGATAGCGAGCAATGAACCAATAGTAATCAGCCAGATGGTTCCGGTGCCGCCGGTGGAGGGCAGCACAACGCCCTTGCTGTTGTGAACAACCGAGTAGGTAAGGTCGTAGCGGGTTTCGGTATGTACGCCGTCCTCTTCCTGAATATCGGCAACATTACCCTCCGCATCAGCAAATATGCTGAAGGGGCGGATGTCCTTGCCTGCCTCAAACTTAACGGGATGAGTGAGGGCGTTATAGCCGTTGGGAGCCTCTACTTCCTTTAAGAAATAGGCACCTTCCTTTAAGCCTAAAATTGCCAACTTACCGTTAGCCTGCGATACAACAAGGTTGTTTTGAGTAATGGTATTACCCTCTTCATCCTTCAAGTAATCCTCAAGGTACTGCTCATAAAGCTTACGGGTGGTTTCTTGCATAATACCGCTGATTTTTTCCGCAACAGTGCCTAAGCTATCAACAATGTAAACACCATCAATCTTAGTGGGGATAACATAGAGGGGCTCGGTGCATGCCTCATCCTTATAGATTTTAAACTTTGCACCTGCAAGGTTCTGGCGGGTAGCAATATCATCCTTAAGAAGGCCAATACCGTAAACATAGGTTACAACCTCTTCGGGCTTGGTGGAGCCTGTCTCGTGCTCGCTGGTCCAAGAAGCGTAGGCCTTGTTGTAGCGGTTGCCGTGGGTGGTATCGCCGATGGCTGCATTAGCTTCTACAACTGCTTTGTAGATAATCTCTACCTGAACGGGAGAATCAAACTTAGAAGCGGCATCCTCAGCGAAGTTAAGAGAATAAGAGGTGTTGCCTCCGGCGGTAACATCGGTAAGGGTGTGATTCTCGAGCCACGGAATGGTGATGCGGAATTTATCATAATCAAGGTGAACTAAGTACCAGTCTGCGTTGTTGCGATTTTTCTCGGTGGTGCCCCAATTGCCGAGATATTCCCAGTCTTCGGTGTTGTTACCGCCCTGAGACAGGTAATAACCTCTCTCTAACTTTACATTATTAACATAAACCTCAAAGCTGTTAAATTCAGCCCAGATGGCATCGCCCTTTTCATCGTGAACCTGATAGTACTTGATTTTGTTTTCGCCATCATAGTTGGTTGCTTCGAAGGAAATTTTATAGGTAATCTCATCGCCGATGTTGGCAGAGTTTGATTTCTCCCATTTGGGGTTGCCGTTATCATCAACGCCGTTTTGAATCAGCTTATCGAATCCGTTGCCGGGCTTTTGGTTTTTATCAATTACCTCAACATTGGGTGTGTTGGAGTTGATGGTTACGGTGGTGCCGAGAGAGCTGGTGATTAAGTAATAACCGTAGGGCAGGTTATCAAACTTTACTTCAGCGCCGGTAGCCTTAACCGAAGGAGCGGCGGTGGTATAGCTGCCTTTTTCAACCAATTCGGTTAAATACTCTATAAGCTCAGCATCGTTAATGCCTTCCTTTTTGGTAACGGAGCCGGTGTTAGAGTTGTAAACAAAGTAGGCGTTTTCAACGGTGCCGTCAGTTCCGAACAATGCAGTAAAGAACTGGTTGTTTGCAGCAATGCTATAGGAAACCGCGTTGGTTTCGCCTGCAGCATCACGGCTGATGCTTGCATCAAAAATCTTATAAATTTCATAGGTTTCATCGATGGTTGCGTTTGTTATGGTAACCGAGCCTTCATTCTCTGCAGCATAGGCTGTAAGACCTATTGAAAGAACCATTGCCAATACCATAATAAGGGATAAAAACTTTTTCATAGTAATTTTCCTTTCATTTTTAAATATTTTATTGGGAAACAGTTAGGCGCATAAAAATGGTTTTTTTACGCCGTTTAAGGAGGCTTTAATTATTCAACCTCCTTCCATATCTGCGCCTCAATCTGAATCCATATACAAACGGTCCGAGCACAAGTGCCAAGCCGCATAGTATATAAATGTTTGTTCCTCTGCCGCCGGTGGCAGGAAGTTCTACATTAGCGGGATAGTTGGAAATATTAATAATTCCTATCTCCTCAAAGGGAATGCGAACTGCCTCCGGATAATCTATCATAACCTTGTTACACTCAATACAGGTATCGCCCGTTTTGCTACAGAGGCAGAACCAATACCTTGTGTTATCCAGCTGATATGCCGGCGGAGGTTGAATTTCCTGCAAATAATAAAGAAGATGTTCTTGCAAAACGATACCTTCGATTATATTGGTTTGGAACACCAGCTTACCGTTGGCATCGGTTACACCTGTAGTGATTAAACCGCCCTGCGCATTATAAAGACCAAAGGTAGCTCCGGGGAGGGGTTTGCCCGTAAGCGCGCAGGTTTTGAACATTTCAACCGTATAACTTTTAGCGGCAATGTTAATATCGGCATACACCTTTTCAACGGCATTATCCGTAACATCATCGCCCCAAAGTGTAATATTTGCCGAGTTGCTGTATTTTACGCCGCCCGTTATTTGCTCCGGAATAATGAGTGTTGTATCATAATCCAGGATATACATAACCGGTTGCGGATTTAAAATAACAATATCCAACACATGAACTTTTTTGCCCGCAGAATCGGTTTGTGCTCCTGTGCCATCATATGCAACGGTGTAATCCACACCCTGCTGCAAAACACTTGTGTGACCGTTTACATTTTCGGTTGTGATAACCAATGAACCGCTCATGTAGGCCAATGTATCGGTCATAACATCGTGAATTGTTAGCGGCGAACCGTTTGTCAGCACCAGTTTAGATTCATTTACCGTAATTCTATAGTGGGCGGTGTAGCCGTTAAAATCGTGGGTAAGTTGCTTTTCAAACAAATTCGGAATGGTAACCGTAGCATCATCATAGGAAACGCGAACCGAGTTGCTGCCATCGGGCATATAATAGAGTTGCGCATGGTTATTTAATTTATAGTGAAGAGAACCATATTCTTTAATAAGGTTTAAATCCTCGGTTTTGTAAACAAAGGTGAAGGTCATGTTTTGGGTTTCGGTCCAACATTGGCAAAAACCGTTGGAGGCCCATTGGCCATCATCCTTTTGATACCAATATTCTCCACAGCCTGTCCAATGGCAGGTTTCGGGAGTGCATTGGCAGCGGCAAAGAAGATTTATCGTTCGGTTATAGGTAATTCCGTTTTCGGTTGCCGACCAGGCGTTATCCCAGGCGAACATATCCTCATTTGTAGCATCCTGAATGCGAGGAACTTCTATAACCTTGCCGTTATATATTGTTGTTACCTTGGCTAAATGGACATCGTTTTGTGCTCGGCCGATAATCGTGCCGCTTGCATCCATAAGCCGCATTTCATCCATAACAAACCAAGAGTATTCCGCTCGTTTGCCCTCCGGTCGTCCCGGTATGGTAGCCTGGAACTCCCAAAGGAAGCCGCCCGTGGCGGCATCGGATACAAAAGAGCCGGTTTTAATAATTTCGGCCTCAATCTCAACATGGGTGAAGTTACTCCAACCCCATGCGGTTTGGCCATCCACCGTAACCTTGTTTTCATAGTCAAAGGTGCCGGGGCTGTTGAGTTTGGTGGGCGTTGAGGTATAGTTAATTAAATATACCCAACCATCATTACCCAATTCCAGTTCACCACAATAGTCGCAGGTGACGGTTTTGGGGACTTTATAGGACCATCCCGTTTCATCCCATATTAAGTGCGGGTCATCGGCGTGAACTGTCCATGAGTGCCACCCTCCAACCGCATCCGAAACACCAAAGTTTAGGCCACCATCTATATCCGATTGGCTATAACTGTGGGGTCTGCTCCAATCGCTCAGTGTTGGTTGGTCGGTAATAATGTTTCCCGGAATTTGGGAATCAGTATGTCCGTCAATACGAACGGTCCAATTTATTTTTCCTGTTCCCGCGCCGGGCGAACCCCATTTAGATAAAACTGTTGGGTCCTTTTGTTGAACGGGCGGCTCCACCTTAACGGTAATAAAACCATCAAAATCGATGGGCTCATCCTGCTCGGGGAAGTGAATACCCAGCGTGGAACTTATGGTAATATCGGTGCGGCTGTTTATGTGCTCGTTAAACACAAGTGTAATCAAGCCTGTATCCGTAACCACCCAGTTACCAACATTTGTTCCATCCTTCAAAACAAAACTGCCCTCGCCGCCATCAACCATCATACCGTTGGGAATTTGATACTGATATGTTCCCAGCAAAAAGCCTTTAGGACTATTAAATGTTAGGGTTATTTTGTAGCCTTTGTTGGCCACAGCAATATAGTTGCCGTCTGCATCTTTTGGCAGTTCCACATTGTTTAGGTCTAACAAAGTGAAGAAATAACTACCGCCGTTGGATTGCAAATAAGGAATAAGTTCTGTAATTGCTCGGGCGGCCCTCATGGCAAACCTTCGCATCGGTTGCTGCGCCTTATCCCCTTCTATGATGAAAAAGGCGGGACCATTTGATATATCCAACAAAGCATCGGCTTGTGAACTATCCTGCGCGGCAGGCCTTCCCGTGCAGCCCCAACCAATAATGGACGGGTCGTTTAAGGGAATTATATCGCTCGCAACCGCATTTTCTATATCGCCGCGTATTACATAAAAGTTGGTGTTAAAGGTTTCTGTGATGATGCCTGCGGTGTTATTGTTGAAAAACACAATATCTCCGCTTTTGGGAACATAACCTCCCACGGGAATATATTTGCCGCTTTTTTCCCAAAGCTGTGCCATTGTGGCAGCACCTGAGCTTTGGGGGAATTCTGCCGCATTTGCGCCGGCATAATTAAGACAAAACGACACAAACATTGCCGACCAATCGTTATATGGTGCACCATACCATGCGCCATACCTCGTATAACCTCGCCGCTCGCCATCATCGCCAACCTCAAAATTCAGCAAGCTCTCTGCATAGCCCGCCTGAGTTTTTGCAATGCCAACCAAATCCTCACGAAGCACACCGGTATAAGGGTAATCGGCAAACATATTTTGCCAATCTAATGCGGTTTCGGTGTCCGCTTGGGGGTTGGAATAACACGAGGCTTTGTGAATATGCTCGGTTATGTTGCAAATCAAAGCATCATCTCGCATGCAATCTTCGCTATGGCGGTGTTCAGCATATCCGCAGGATGCGCTGTTTGCAATTGTAACGCCTGTCATGCGTAGATTCCATACGGTGGCAAGCATAACAACGAGCGACAGTGCTGTTAAAATTGCTACAGCACGCCGCCACCGTCGTTTTTCGGTATTCAATTGTAACAAGTATTGTTCAATGAAACTCATAAACGCTTGCCCTTTTTATAAATACATTGTTGGTTTAAAAAAATCGCATACTCTTAAAAGGCCACACTCTAAAGAAAACCTTTCCAACAATTTGGTCCTTGGGGATGCATCCGATTACCGTGTTGCGAGAGTCGATTGAGCTATCTCGCATATCTCCTATTACAAAGTACTGCTCCTGCGGCACCTGAAAAGGAAACTCTAAATCGCATTCTCCCAAAGCCTTATGCTCAACATAAGGTTCATCCAATTTATCACCGTTGAGATATACGGTTCCATCGGTATCGATTTCAATCCAATCGCCCGGTAAACCGATTACTCGTTTTATCAAAAGTTTATTATTCCAAGTGAAGCCACAAAGGTCGCCATGGTCAAAACGGGTTGTTTTGTAAAGCAACACAATATCACCGTTTGAAAGGGTTGGCTCCATACTGGTGCCCTCGATTTGAAGAACGGGCAAAATAAGGGTTGCAATCAACACGGCAATGGCGGCCACAACCGTTAAAACATATATTGTTCCGCGCAGGGCCTTGTTATAGGCTTTCCTGCGGCGGTAGCGCTTTCTCTCTGTTTCAACCTGGGCTTTTGTTGGAATAGAAACTTCACCTTTGTTTCTATGTATCATATCCATCACCCGTTATCCGCCGCACTTGGCTTATATTCTTCCAAAATAGCCTTGATGGCAGAATCATAATCGCCTCGCGCCTTTTTTGCAGCCATAATGATTTCTTCAGCCTCTTGCGCCTTTACAAAAACTCTTTTGCGCTTAGCTTCGGTTTCTTCTTTGATTGCTTTAATCTCGTTTAAATATTGCTCTGCGGCATTTTGCGCGCTGCGGAAGCAATCGTTAATTTCAAGGGCTGCCTCGGCAATATTGCCGGCAGTGCTCAAACGGAGTCGCTTATCGGCCAATTCTTTCTCCAGCTCTTGTTTTTCTTCATTCAGTTTTTCTATTTGCAACTGGAGTTGGTAGATAATATCAATCAGCTGCGCTCTGCTGAGTTTTTTAACTTCCTTTTCCGTCATATGCCGAGCCTCCTTTAAAATAAAAGTTACTTGCTAACACTATATTTTACCACGCGCATCATAACAAAGCAATAGAACGATAGGTTATTTTTCGAAGATTCTCACTTCGCCGTTAAAATCAAGATGCAAGCTGTTTTCATCACACTTTACAATCTTAATGGTTGTTACCATTTCATCTGTGGTTTCAATGCAATTAAGCGTAATGGTTTTGGTTTCATCATCATAGGTATAGCCCTCGCACAGGTCGGAATCGTTTACGGGATTTCCGCAAGAGCAATAATAAACAAAGGCGCCGTCTTCACCGAAGCGAATTGTTTCTATATCGTTCTCGGCATCCCTTGTCCAAGAAGTATTTACAAACGGATATTGGCTGTAATCTACATTTACATCCTCGGCTTTTTTGTTTTTGCCGCATCCTGCAAACAACACAGCACAAATTAAAATCATGGTTAATAAGCAAACAAATTTTTTCATTGTTAAAACTCCATTCTTTTTATTTTATATTATTCAAAAAGGTTAAAAAAGCAAAGTATCAACCTTATTGAGCAATACCTTAAGCATTTCCTTGCATCTTGCAATTTGAGCAGGACTTTCCGGTGCTTCTGCGCGGCGAATAGCGCGGCGGAGCATACGGGTGTAGCCAACAACCATTGCCTTTTCTTCAACGCTGCGGCATACATCCTCATCCTCGGTGCCAAGATACATTTTTAAAACCAATCTCCAAAACTTTCCTGCGGTTTCATGAGAAAATCCGAAGAAATCAAAGGCGTTTTGGGGGTTAAGCTCGGAATATCCAATAAAGGCGTTCACCATAGAGCCAAGCTCAAAGATTGGGTGTCCCATACACAGAGTATCCATATCAATAAGCAGGGGCTCTCCGTTTTGCACCATAATGTTGTTGGTGTGGTAATCGCCGTGCATTAGGGTGTTTTGCTTGGGAACGGCCTCAATTAAGGCGCAAAGCTTTTTGCCCTGCTCTTCGGGAAGATGTTTTGCTGCAAAGGTTGCCCAAGAAAGAGCTGTTTCCTTCATATCGGGAACAAAGCCATCCTCCACCTCGATAGCGTGAATGCCTTTAAGCATATCGATATAATATTTTGCCGCCTCAGACAAATCATCGGGGTTATTGCGAATCAGCTTGGTTACGCTAACCGCATTTAAAAGCTCGGTAACTGTACCGTAGCCATCATCAACACGAACAATACCATAAGGAATGGCGGTGTTAATACCAAGCACAAAAGCCTTTCTTGCATTCTCGCGTTCCTGCTTGATTGCGGGAAGAGAATCCTTTGCAAAATAGGTTTTAAGTATAGTTTCATTATCGTAGCGATAAACGGCACCGTTAGCGCCCTTTGCAATAAATTCGCAGCCCTCGGTGGTCATTCTTTGATATGCTTTTTCAACCGTTACCATATCGGTAAATCCTGTCATATCAAGGACCTCATAAACATCGGGTGCAACATTAATAATTGCAAGCTTGGGTTCTTCTTTTCTTAGCCTTAAAATAACGCGAAGGCCTGCGGAAGATATGTATTCAAGCTTATCGGCATCCAAAACGGTGTGGGTTTCGGGGTTGGCGTTTTTAATGCTGAAAATTTTCTCTTCCGCCTCGGCTGCGTTGGTAGCATCGATTCTTCCCTCTAATGCGATATACAAAATATCCTTATCTAAACGAAAAGTAACATTCATTTTTTATTCTCCTTTTCCAAACACAAGCTCTGTAAGCGTTTTGTATTCAAGCCATGCCGATGTGTTGGCCAACGGCTTTGTCAGGGCGGCAATAGAGCAGTAATACCAAGCCTGCTCGCCCGCTTCCTTTTGGTTAAATCTTTGCCACATGGCATTACCTTCCGCCTTGAAATCGCGATAGATAGCGCGCATATTGGCAAGCTTATCTCCAAGCCACACCATCAGCACGCCGATATCGTTTGTGTTTTTAAGCACCTCAAGTGATTCTTCCTTGCGAACGCGCCAGGTTGATTCGGGCGGCAAATCGGCTCGTTTATCCTCGGTTTCAGACTCCACAAGCTCGCGCACACGGCTGCCGAATCTTTCTTCGATTTCTTCGAGGGTTATCTCGGCATCCTCTACAACATCATGGAGTGCGGCAGCGGCAATTAAGTTTTGGTCATCGGTCATTGTGCCAACAATAACTGCCGCCTCCATCGGATGCAGAATGTATGGTGAATCGCCTTTTTTGCGGCGCATTCCATCGTGGGCCTTTACTGCAAATGCGATAGCCTCGCTTACAAGTTCCATTATTCAATCACCAAAATATCGGCAAAGCCGGTCATCTCGAAAACTTCCATAACCTCTTCGCAAACACCTGTTACCTTCATAGAACCGATTTTTTGCATTTTCTTTTGTGCGGCAAGGAGCACACGAAGGCCTGCGCTGGAGATATACTCCATGCCCTTTACATCAAGAACAAGGTTTTTGGCATCGCCAATGTCCTCGTTGATGGTTTTATCAAGTGCGGGGGCTGTGATAGTATCGAGTCTTCCTACAATCTCGATGATGGTTTCCTGATTGTTTTTCTTGATTTCAATAGTCATACAGTTAAATCTCCTTATATCTTTTTAATCATGGTTAAAACATTTTCGCCGTTTTCATAGGAGTAGCTAAGCGAATCCATAGTTTTCTTGGCGATGAAAATACCAAGGCCACCTATTTCGCGCTCCTGTGCCGATAAAGTAATATCAGGGTCGGGTTTTTCGAGAGGATTAAAAGGAACGCCCTTATCCGACATACGGAAGGTAATCACACGGCTTTCCTCATCAAAAGCGATGTGAAGCTTCATATCACCAACGCTTTGCGGATAAGCATAGTGAGCAACATTGACGAACACTTCCTCAATGGCAACACATATTGCCGTTTGGATTTTCACGGGACATTCAAAGCTCTCAAGGGTTTGTTCAACAAAGCCGAGAACCTCATTTAAGGATTCGGTTTTGGCGGGGAATGTTTTATTCGTCATATGCTCACCTCCTTTTTTAGGTTTATAATCAAACATCAGCATGGTAATATCATCAAACTGTGGCGCTTCGCCAACAAATTCATCGATATTGGCTTTTAGCGCCGGTAAAAGATTAACGGCTTTCATAGAAGCGTTTTGGTTCATAAAGGATATTAGTCTATCCTCGCCGTAAAGCTTGTTATCTATGTTTGTAGCCTCAGGCACACCATCGGTATAAAGGAAGAGTCTATCACCGGGGCAAAGCGTGATTTCGCCAACTCGGTAACGAACACCCTCCATACCTGCAAGAACAAAGCCTGCGCGGATTTTTAAATATTCAAACGAGCCATCTGCGCGTTTAAGCAGGGGCGGATTGTGTCCTGCGTTTGCAAACTGTATATTTCCTGTAGTTAGGTCTAAAATGCCCATCCAAGCCGTTACGAACATACCCGACTCGTTATTTTCGCAAAGCTTTTCATTCGCCTTTGTGAAAATATCGTTCACTGCCATACCGCTCTCCGCCAGGTCTTTAATAATGGTTTTGGCAGTCATCATAAACATTGCCGCAGGAATTCCCTTGCCCGAAACATCGGCCGCAAGGAAGGCCACGGTTGTATCGTTTAATTTGTAGAAATCGTAAAAGTCGCCGCCAACCTCCTTGGCTGCAATCATTTCGGCATAAATACCGAAATCTTCATCTTCGGGGAAGTTTGTGGGCAATGCCGAAAGCTGAATTTGTTTAGCATATTCAAGCTCCTTATCAATGCGGGCTGCTGCCTCGGCGATATATCTTTTTAGGGTTGCAACCGTTGAGTTAATATCATCCGAAAGTGAAGCAAACTCCGCATTGGAACGAACATCTACGGTTACATTTAAATCGCCCTCGGTGATTCTTCCCAGCGTATCGTTGATTTTATTTAAGTTATTGATAATAACGCGCTTTATGAGAATATAGATAAACACGAACAAAGCGGCAAAGATAAGAACCTGCATGAAAATACTCGTATAAAGCGAAGCATCACGCATAAATACTGCCTCGGCTTCGGGCATTGCGGCAATAATGCAGTAGCCTTCAACAAACTTGAATACATACATATATTTTTCGCTGAGGCTTGTTTTGCCATCAACAATATCGGCATAATAAAGGGCTGTGGCGGTTTTTCCCTCCCTCATTTCGGTGGGGGGCTTTATTCCGATTGTTGAAATCGGTTGACCCGAATAATCATTATCGATTACCAGCGATAATTTATCATCACAAACCGCTACGAAACCGCCTGTGCCAACATGGCGATTTTTTGTTACATCAACAACAAAGTCGTTAAGCATCTGGTGAAACTGCTCGGCATCATATCCAACTTGAATAAATCCGCCTTTTTCCAGGTTGATGGCTGCATATTTTCTCCAAACGGATTCATCTTTTCCTCTGGGGCTATATTGCTGAACAAAAGAATCCTGGGTTTTTAACACATCCACGAATTCCTTAGATTGTGCCTTGCTGTTCATATCATAGTTGTTTATAACATCGGCCTCGGTAGAATTAATTATGATGCCCTCGGAGTTAACAACATTAATTTCTTTGATACCATATTTTTTTGCAAGGTTTTCAAGCGGCATTCTATTGTTTGCTTCATATTCAGCTTTAACTTTTTGTGCAATATCAAGAAGCTGCGCATCGGATTTTCCTTTAACATCCGCCTCAACATCATTGATTGCGGCGGTAAACACCTCTTGTGTTTCAATGCGCACCATTCCGTTTTGCAAAAAGAAGGTAAAGGTGCTGGTAACCAAATAGGCAACAACAATACATACAAGTAGCCATCGCTGAAAGGTGTTTGCTATTCGCTCGCCGCCTTTGCCCTTGGTGAAACGCTCATGGCTTAAAAGGGATACAATGATAATTGCACATCCTACAGCCACAGCATTGCCGAGCAGCATCGGAATTGTAGCGCCCTTAACAAACTCAAAAGCATATGAGGAGTTATCCATATTTGTAAGGAAAATTAAAATCATATGAATAACTTCGCAAACAACTGCAATACAAACGCCATAACCCCAGGTAGGCTTTTTGTTATCAAACATAAGTTTTCTAAATCCTGCCGCCATAAAACCGGCAAGAATGGTGGCTACGCTACACGCAAGCTGGGTGTAAGCTCCGCCGCCCCAATAAACCGAAAACCAACGATACAATCCGCCGATAAGGCCGGACACAATACCTGCGGGTGCGCCAAAAATAAGGCCTGCCGAAAGCGGTGCCGCATCGCGCACATTAACCGTTGTGCCAAGCCATTCCACACCGTAGCTTGATGCAAAGGCCGAAACTCCGCCAAATAAAAGGCCAATAATAATTTGCTTGGCTATGTATGGAAGCTTTTTGGCCGGTGTGTATTTATCGATGAGATACACCGAAAGAACGAGAAGGCAATTAAGTAATATTGGAATAATTAATCTCATCATACGCCTCCTATAACCACATACGAATCAGCGCTTTGACCAGCGTTGCTAATAGGTCGCCAAAGATACCAACCGCCAAAAGCAAAACCATATATAAAAACATACTGCTTTTACTTATCGAATTTTTTGAGAGATTATAATAAAAATTAAACTGCCCTTGCCCATTGTGCTCTCGTTTTTGATTCCATTGATAGGTAATAACATCCGAACAATCATAACCATCGGGAAGATAATCTTTATATAAGTTTTCTTCCAAACGGCGGATACGATAGCAGCCTACATCGTTAAGCTCATAATTTTCATCAATCGAAAGGGTAATAACCGCCTTTTTTAATTTTTGGCGGTGGAATATGCCGATTCTCGTAATCTCTTCCGGCAACAATCTTGCCTCGTTAATACGAACGGAATAACCATATTTTTCCGAAACCACAGGGGTTGTAATCAAATCCCTGAGTCGGCTCATCGCATTTCCAACATCAACATGGGATTTAAATATTTCATCCAATGATTTATGCGGCATACGCCAAATGAAATAGGCTTCATCGTTATCAAGTGATGCGTTTAATTTTTCTAAATCTACATTGATTAGCGTGCCGTTTGATAACGGTTTTATATCATATTCCAGGGTGCTGATATGTACGATATCAACCGTTTTTCCGTTGTATGCTATTTCGGAGGTGTGCTCGTTTTTCTTGTAATCCACAATGCAGGCTGCGCTAAAGGTTGCCTGCAAAATTTTTGTATCATTAAAACGCAAGGATACATCTTCAATTTCATCGGCGGATATGGCAAACGGAACATAAACATGTAATAATTTGCTTAACTTAACGCCGCGTATGCGAATTGCAAGGTCCACATAGCTTTTGCCTTTGGGGTTAAGCCAGTTGTTAATATAAACCGTGCTGGTATCATCGCCATCAACCCAAATGGCCCAACCATCATCGGCAAACTTTTTTCGTTTTTTAGACATTATAGGTGCTCCTTTCGATATAATTTATCGCTTTATAGGCAAAGCATTGTGCCAAAATAGTCACCATAGGCCGCTGAATATTCTTCCCAATCGAGTGATACATCAATATCATATTTATCTAAAATCGCATTCAACTCTGCAACCTTTTTGAAAACTTCTTTAATTTGCGCTTTTTCTTCATTTGTGTATTCTTCGTAGTTATCCATTAAATCTTCGATAACCACCTTAAATTTTTTAATTAATTCCTTCTTTTCCTTTTTCATTTTGCACTCTCCTTTTCATTAAGCCCGATTCGCACTTAAAATTTTTAGTGGTATATTTAAAAACCTCAAAACATTATTCTTCATAAATCGGCTTTCTTACCATGGCATAATGCGTAACGGTGCTTTTAGGGATTAGTTCTTCTTTCATTAGTTCAAATCCATAATGCTGATATAGCCCAACATTTGTATCTTTATTGGTTTCGAGATAGGCCACCATACGCTCATCATCGCAAAACTGCATCATGGGTCGCATCAGTTTGCTTGCCAACCCTTTGCCCTGCGCATCCTTTTTAATGGAAAGATTATATAAATACCAATCGTAATTTTCGGTAAACTCTTTTTTTAGATTCATTGCATAGTTTTCGTAGGTTAAAAGTCTTCCAATAATACCAAGGCCTGAATGAAGAATCAAGCTGAGCCCGCCATTTATTAAAAACGGCAGGGCTTTATTGCCCGTAAAGCCAAACGGAAGCCACGCTGCAAAGCCGTTAATTTCTTCACTATCGGCATAAATTACTGCATCCTCAGTCATGGTTTTAAGGGATATTTGCATAATTAATTTAGATGCCTTGGCATCGTATTTACCTTTAGTTAACCAATTGTGTAAGGGATAGTCCTTATATGCATCAGCTGCCACCTCGGCCAAACGGTCGAGGTCCTTTTCTTTCACAATATACAAGCCTGCTTGTTCTATTTTCTTTTTTGCAAGCGGAATTTCGATTTTTCTAACCAGTTTATCCATTTCTATACCTACGCCTCGTATCCAAAATTAAAAGCTACGCCTTTTTGTTTGTTGCCGCTTTATAGGCGAGCAAAACGATAACCAGCGCCATAAACAAAACAGCACTTGCTTTGTGAATAATGGCGAGCGCGGCAATGCCGTGAACATTCATAATTACAACGCCGCTAACCAAAGCAACACCATAAAAAGCCCTCATAATAATTTCGAGCGCAGGCTTTTTCCATTCGTTTTTGGTTAAAACTGTATAAGCGGCCAAAACCAAAACGCCAATTACCGATATGGCAATATGCGCGGTCATTCCGGTGGTCTTGAGCAAAAACAATAAAGCGCCGATGAGCAACATTGGGGGAGCAAAAATCAAATCTTTTTTCATAATAGTTTTCTCCATTTCTTATTTATAAATTTTTTATTTAGGAGTCTATAGAATCAACTAAAAGCCTTCGCCTTGATGCAGTTTATATTGCCGTTTCACAATTTTGGAATCATCCTTATAAAACGGAGCGGGCCCCTCAAATTCGGTATCTCCCACCGTCATATCGGCTCGAATCGCGGAATCATAAATCGACCTGCCGAAAAACGGAATTTTAATTTTCGCCAAAGGTGTTAAAAATCTTGCATGGTATTCCAACTCTGCCGCAAAGGAATAGACCGATGTGTTTCCCGTGTGGGTTGCGAGAATTGCCAAAGCCTCTTGCGCGGTTGGTTTGGCAGGGTTTTCGAGGTATATGTTTTCGTTATCGCAAACGATGTGCCCCGCTTCCCTATTCAGCGCATCAATAAAACGCGGGAGTCTTGCTAACTTGCCTGAGTTTTTATATGAGATACTCGCTTGAACGATTTCTTTATAAAACTCAGGAGCCTTGATAATGCCGTTATCAGCGCAGGAGGCAATGAGCTTTACATACCTGTCAGCCACAAGGTAAGCCGCCCTAGAGTGCGGGTTTTTGAAATACTTTTTAAGCGCTTTATGATGGCGCTGTCCCCTACCGGCTACTACACGGTTTATTTCGGCATTCAGTTTCTTTTTGTTTTCATCGGTGGGCTCGGCAAGACAGGCGAGCAATCTTTCGCTGCTAAAGGAAATAAAGGATATTGTCACACCGGGTGTATCACCATCGGCAGGAGAGCCATCCTCCGCATCGTGCTCTTGTTCCCTGAGCTTTAAAAGGCCATATGTATAATCATTATCGCTTAAAACGGCGTATAAAAACCAATCATCAAAAAATTTGCTGCAAGCAAACCTCTCACCGCTCGAATCCAAAAAATCGAGAATACCTTTGGATGCAAGTATGTTTGCTATAGACTTATTAAGCATAAAAAAGCCATCGGATGTTGCAGCGATATCGGTGTTCTCAATGCTCGTATCGGAGAGCAAAACACGAAAAGCGCTTGGTATATTTTTCTCCAACCCTTTCCACCTCCAACCAAAGAGTATAATTAACCTATTTTATCTTTCCTATTATATACTTTAAGGTGTGACAAACCTCTTACAAACAAATAAAAAAAGCCGTCTGTTCGACGGCTTTTTAAGGTTATTATTCAGTTCTTTTTTTCCAAAGTAATCCGCAGGTTTCCTCTGCCCAACCATACTGGGACATATACTCGCCGCGGAATTCGGGCTTTCCGTTTTTTAAATATGCGAAATAATCGCAATCTAATTTTTCGGGGTTAATGGAATAGAAATAATTATTCCTCTCAAAAATCTCCTCAGCTCCCACCGCCTCAAGCGATTGGCGCAAATCGCGGAACAACTGGTGAACATAGTTGTGATTCTTTTGGTCCTCATCGTTTTCCCAAAGCGCAACGCCAATTTCCGCAACCGTAACGCCTGCGCCGTTTCGGTCTATCAAAAATGCGAACAGTTCTTTGGTTTTTGAGCGTTTGAAGGTAAGCTTTTCGCCCTTTGCAAAAACCTCAAAAGTACCAAAGCATTTCACGGTAAGCGGCTTTTCGCTATTGCGGATACCTTTGATATTATCAATCTCCGCCTGCACATCCTTAGCCGAAACAGGCTTCATTAAATATCCGGAGGCATGCAGCTTGAAAGCAGGGATTGCGTATTCCTCATATCCGGTGCAAAACACGATTTTGCAATTAGGAGAAGAACCGATGATTTTTTCAGCAAGAGCAAGACCGCCCATGCCACGCATATTAATATCTAAAAAGGCAATATCAACCGAATTTTCTTTCACAAAAGCAAGGGCTTCATCACAATCGGAAAACTGCGAAACCTCAGAGATATCGGGCGATGCCTTAATTGCCGCCGCCAAAGCGCCGAGCATTAATATTTCATCATCAACCGCTATCGCAATCATTGTGCCGCCTCCTTGGGAATTTTTATCAATACCTTGGTTCCGGCGCCCTCTTTGCTTTCAATATCCAAAGTGCCGTTCACCATAGCCTTTAGTCTTCCGCGAATATTTCTTATGCCCACATGCTTTCTTTCGTCCAGCAGAACATCCACATCAAAGCCTACACCATCATCCTCCACCATAACGCAGTAGTGGGTGTCGGTCTCATAGGAGACTACGCGGATTGTGCCGCCCTTTTGCAATTTCATAAGTCCGTGCTTGATTGCGTTTTCAACAATCGGTTGAATGGTAAGCGCGGGAATATGGAAATCATCCGAATTCATCTCAAACGAGAAGGTCATATCGGGGAAACGCACATTTTCAATGCTTATGTAGTGATGTACATGCTCCATTTCCTGCGACATTAAAATCGGCTTTGGATTATCAAGCTCGCCAAAATTACCGCGCAGATATTTTGCAAAGTTATGAACGAGTTCGCCCGCTTTGGGAGGATTGATGCTGCAAAGCTGCTCAATGCTGCCCAAGGTGTTGTAGATAAAGTGGGGGCGAATTTGGCTCATCATGGTAGAAACTCTGCTTTCGGTTAGCTGAGCATTTAAAACGATTTTTTCGGTTTCCAATTCCTTGGCCTTGGCAAGCGTGTTGATGCTGTTGGGAATAACCCTAAGCACTGCAACCATTGCCGCAATAAAGAAAGCGGTGAAAACATAGCTTGAGGCCACTCCGCCCTTCCAAATTCCAAGGTCGGTCATAATAACATCAAGGCCAAAAGAAATAAGCGGCAGGATTAATCCGATATAAATCCAGCGCTCCTTTGCTTTGGTAACAAAGAATTCTCGCACAAGGCAGCCAAATAAAATGATATTGCCCAGCATCTGCGCAGCGGCCCAATAAAGCCAAGTATCATAAAAGAGTATGTCGGTTATAATCGGCAGGCAAATGAGCGCCGCATCAAAAATGCCCAGCAGCACAAGGGTGATTGTGCCGATTATTTTAGTTCCTTTCAAAAAGTGCACAAGCGCGATAGAAAGGAAAAGCATATAAAACATCATCGAGCAGCCCAAAATCGTTGTATTAGTCACAACCGATTTGCTCCAAAACGAAACGCCGCTTGCACTGTACGATAGGTATGCTCCCGCAAACAAAATTACAATGCCTAAAAGCCAAATAATTTTGCTGTTTTTTATATGTATCAGCGTTGAGAACAATGCGGTTCCCAAAACGATAAGCGAAATTATAGAAAACAACAAGCCCCGATCTCTTTGGCTTTTTCCGCTTTCAAGAATGCCTTTTTCAAACTCAATATCCGTCCATAACGCCGTGCTTGAAAGCATCTCATCAATGGCAGTTTCATTACCGAAGCTATGAGGGTTATGAATAAGAATCTCGATTGGTTCTTCGCTTGCGTTTGTGAGCGTATAGGCGGCCCAATCCTCATGGCAGGCAGAATCACCGTATAGAGGATTTTCCACATCTATTATGTGCGGCTCATTTTCGCCCTCATAAAATGTTAGGCTAATATGATTTATATAAAGGGCAATCGGAATATTATCGCTATAAATGCCAACATATTCACCATCGGGTGCGAGCATATGAAAATTACCGCGCAGGGTAACATCACCCTCCGTTGAAGAAATGTGCTCCCCTTCTACGATTTTGTGCCACTCGCCATCGCCAATGCGGTACTCTCCATCAAAATATACATCTGCCACTAAAGCGGGAGCCGCTTGCATACTGTTTGCGTTGCCGTGCCACAGCAAAACAACAGCCGAGAGTAATAATAGCAAAAGGCCTGCAATCGCTATCTTTGTCTTATTAAAAAAGCGCAACTTAGTTTCTTTTTTATTCATCATCTCAACTCCGTTTACATTATATCATAAATTAAATAATATTTAAATCGATTTTAACATGAAAACGAATATTTTTATTATGTTAGCAATTCATATATAAAAAAGACCACCGCGTGGGTGGTCTTTTCTAATTAAAGAGCAGCACTTAAAATGGAACCTGCACTTTTAGAAAAAGCGAGAGCATGAAAATAAAATGTTAAAATTTATTTTTGGGGTGGGAATTCGATTAAGTATGCTATGCTTTGGATGTAATTTTCCTTTGTTCCGGCCTCGTTTTTCAAGGTTTCTATTGTTATAGATGTGTGTCCATCATATTCTTTGTTGGAAAAATTATAAATCATTTGTATAGTAGAAATGGTGATTTGGCCTTTGTACTCAGCGGTAGAGTACTCTATTGAGGACGGATATCCTAACTCCTTTATTATATCATCTAATGATGAATCCATTGTTATTTTTTTAAAGTATTTGATTTCAGCATCTAAAAGCGCACCATCTGTTTCGGAATCCGGTCCGTTTTCGTAAAGAAAGCTATCTACCTGTGTTACCAGACAGTCCTTCATTTTACCCTGATAATTCTCACCCGGATTTATTGCAAAGGCTGAGAACTTATTGCCTTTGGGGGAGAGTACCTTTAAGGCGCCGAAGCTTAAATTTGACTCGAGGTCTAAATAATATACAGGTTCAAAATCTATTTCGATTATATCAAAACCTTTTGTTAATAGATTTTCTACCGTTATGGGCAAAGTGATTTTGGTGTTGTCGATTATGACTTCGAAATTTGATTTTGCCGATTTAAGTTCTTGTTCTTCTTCGAGTTCGTATTTATAACTATCCAGGGTTGCGCTCGGTGACCGATGCGTAAAAATGTATTTTGAAAGGTCTATTCTTTTTGACATTTCAGTTTTAAAGGTTTCGTGGTCGGTTATAAGTCCGATTTTTTCTTCTTTATTGGAGCAGGAAAAAAGACTAAAAAAGCAACTGATTAAGAGTATAATACATAATATTTTTCTCATAAAATTACCGCCTTGATTTATTATAGTACAAATTTGCGCATGGCGCAAAAGAAACCGGTCAAAAACCTGATTTTCTTAAATTTGTGTAGATTTTCTACTTTTTATAAACGAAACAACTGTTTCCACTAACCAAAACAAAAAAGTTGTTAAAAAGCCAATTTGTAATGCCAACAAAATATCATAAATAGTAACCGGAATAGGTGGAGGTGAATTTGAAATCAAATATTGAGGGTCATACACACCCATAGGCAAATCAAAATAATTTACTCTATTCATATATGTACTTATAAATGAAATCACGCTAGCCAAAACAACGCTAACAGGATAAAAGACTTTTCGTGATTTAATATATTTTATAAAATGACATAACAAAGCAACACAAACAACTGCCAGAGCAGAAAAAATTATTGCTTTATAATACGTGTTGAAAATCGCATTCCAAAAAATGCTGTCATTCAAGAACAATTTTAAATATTGTGCATTGCCTATAAATGAATTTTCAGTTTGATTGGCAACAAATAAAATAATAGGTAAAGCTGTCAACACAATTACTGGTACAAACAAAAGCAAAAATTCCTTGAATTTTTTCATCTCATCACCGACCTTTAAGTGCATTATAACATAAAAGCGGCGAAGGGGCAATATTTCTTACCTCTTACTTCATACTTATTACTTTCTAAAAATCCCGTATCAAACTTTATTTGAGGTAAGAGTGAAGAGGTAAGAAGTAAGAAGTAAAAATCCCGTCCACTTGCGTGAACGGGATTTTTGTCATTCGTGTCCGAAAAAGAACTGGTCGAAAACCGAGGTGTTTTCTCATTCTTTTACTTTATTCTCCAATGTTTCAATAAAACCTTTGGCATTCCTTTTTAGATTGCCAACCTTATGTTGTTTCATAAATGGATTGTAAAATTTTTAGTTATTAATACCTAGAATTTCTTTACACCTACCAATCCATTCATCGTGCACAGTAACATTAATTAAGCTGTTATATGCTTTTTCAATTTCTTTTAATCTCTTCAAATCCGTTTCTTTTCTTGCTCTTTCAAGTAAGTGTTCAAGGCTCTTCGTTATTACCTCTTTGGGAATATTAAAAACGATTTCAAAATCCAAGGTAATATCCCGTTCTACATTCCAAGGATTAAATTCTTCTTGAGAACCGCAAATACACCAAAAATATGCACCGTAATTACTTAATAAAATATGTGTTTTAATGTACCAAACCCCATTATAAAAAATTATATTCGAATTTCCTAAATATTGATCTGACAGAAACTCCGCATCTCTTCTTTTAAGTCTCGTAATATTAACTCCAAGAAGTTCAGCAAATTTAGGACTTATTTGTTTTGTAAATTGCTCAACAAAATACTCGCT
>JAZRUI010000011.1:0-26448 GCA_045652465.1 Acutalibacteraceae bacterium
TGTGCATCTCGACGTAGGCAACCGTGCTAAGAAGTATCTCGGTGATGAGATCTACGGTACCAATTCGGTAACGACCAACTTTTATAGTTACTTTAAGGTCACCAAGGCTGACGTAGCAAAGTATACGGGTGAATCAGTGCCACCGAACTATTTCAAAAAATACACCGGCAGCACGGTCAGCATCGTGTCAGCGCTTAAGTCAATCGGCGCTGAGTCGTCCTATTCTTACCGCACAAAGATCGCTAAAGCAAACGACATAACCGGTTACCTGGGAACGGCAGGGCAAAACGGCAAAATGCTGCGCTTGCTTAAAGAGGGCAAACTTATAAAACCTTAACATAAAAAACAGCGGACAGGCTCTCAAGGCTTGTTCGCTGTTTTTTTATTGGTTCTCGTGTGCAATTTCGTGTGCAATTTTGCATATTACGTGTGCATTTTAAGTGTTGATTTTGGTTATAAAATATCAATAATGATAAACGGAAATACCCATAAAACCGCATAAATAAAGGGAAAACCGCTATTTAAGCGATTTTCCCATCTGGCTGGGGTGGCAGGATTCGAACCTACGAATGCAGCAGTCAAAGTGCTGTGTCTTACCGCTTGACGACACCCCAATATTAAGTTTTAGAAAAATGCCGCAGACTTGATGCCTGCGGTATTTTTCTTGGGGTGGAAGATGGGATTCGAACCCACGATCTCCAGTGCCACAAACTGGCGCTTTAGGCCAACTAAGCTACATCCACCAAATATTAAGCGTCAAAACGCAAAAATTATTATAACACAGGAATTCTATTTGTCAATACTTTTTTAGATTATAAAATCTTCACTTTTATAATTGTTTGCCAAAACCGCCTTTTGGGGCACTCTTTTGGTGACATCATAAGCATATTTTCGGCAGCAATCGTTTTTATTAACAACGCCGCGTTTCGCGCATAAAACCTCGCTGTCCGAATCAAATTCGCGCGAGAAAACGCAATGCCTGCATAGACGCGGAATATCGCTTTTAAAAAGTTTGGCTTTCATAGAAAAAACACCGTCCTTACCACTATTCTACCACAGGACGGCGTTTTTTTCTACATAAATTTTATTTTTTTATGCTCGCTTATTGAGGCGCAAAGCATAAGCCCTAAAAATATAAGTGCGGCCGCCGATGCATATGAAAAGGAAACATTATTTCGCTTCGCGACAACATTGTTGGTTATTGTCTTAACTGTCCTATTGTCTAAAATCAAAAACAAATATGTTATTAAGGCCGATATTGCCGCATGGAAAGCGCGAAATATTAGAAATTTTGGGTATCTCGGCGCGATTTCTTTTGCGGCGGAATAAATTTGCGAATGAATGCAAAGCCCGCAAAAGCTCAATAAAACAGCAATCAGCACCACATTTTTATCGGCACAAAGCGTTCCGTTTGTTACCTCCGAAATCAGCAAAAAGAAACGCTTTAAATTTTGAGGTATCGGCAAGAAATTAACAATAGCGATTATTGCCGAAAAAAGGATAACCCATCCGCAAATGCCCATAATCGAACGCGAGGCATCGGCAGTTGCTTCAACAAAGGCATCGCTGAGTGCCATATGGTTTTGCTTATGTGAGGGCGGCTTTTGCGGTGTTCGAAACTCGATTATAAAAGCGAGAATTAATGTTGCGGTTATATTCCCGATTAAAAGAGCGAGGCCGTAATAACTATCTCCTAAAATTCCTTCGCCAATTGCGGTTAATATGAATGCAGGTCCCGCGCTGACGCAGTAAAGAATCATTCTCTTGGCTTCAGCTTTGCTGATTTCATCCTGCTCATAGAGCGTTCTAACCAGCCTGGCGCCCACGGGATAACCCGCAATCATCGACATTAAAAAAACGCAAAATTTCTCGCCCGATAAACGGAAAATTCTCATAGAAATCGGCGCGAATAGCTTTGAGGCTTTATTGAATATTCCGCTTTTAAATCCAAAAAGCGCGATAGCGCAAAAAGGGAAGAGCGAAGGGATAATAATATTGGCGCAAAGCATAAGTCCATCTTTTGCGCCGTTTGCCGAAACCGCGGGAAAGAAAAGACAAACTATACCGAGAGTCAGCATAATAGTCGCGGCGGCGCTCATTTTAAAAACTCTACCCATAAATCACACCTCCTTCAAGTATATGGGGCGTGAACTAATAATATTATTATGTTAGAATGGGGGATTTTTATGGCAAAACCGAAGCTGCCTTGGGAACTGCAAAATGTATTGCAAAGCGGCGCACACATAGAACTTTTTTCTAATAACGAGGCAATTATCGATGGAATCAAAGGGGTGCTCGAATATAACGATTCTTATATAAAATTAAATGCCGGCAAAGGAACGATTGAAATTTCCGGCAATATGCTCGAAATTTCTTCGCTTTATGCGGGGGGCTTGAGCATTTGCGGGAAAATTGAAAAAATCGAATTTTTAGGATAGGTGATGAAATGATTTTTTTGAAATTTTATCGTTTCTTTATGGGAAAATTAAAGCTTGAAGCCAGCGGAATGTTTGCCGAAAGAATACTCAATTTGTGTTCACATAACGGGATAGGAATTTGGGGCATTCGCAAGAAGAATGATAAGATAACTTTTTATATAATTGTTCGCGATTTTTTCGCGTTGCGCCCTATTATGGCAGGAACAAAAATACGAATCCATATCCTAAAAAAGAGCGGTTTTCCTTTTGTTGTCAAGCGTTATAAACGCCGCTACGGGCTCTTTGCGGGAATAGCGCTTTTTTTCGCAACACTTCAAATTTTATCGCTCTTCGTTTGGAACATAAATATTGCGGGCAATGAAACGGTTGATAGCGCTGAAATCCTCGCAGCTTGCAGGCAAATAGGTATAAAAGAGGGGGCATTTTCAAGGAATATCGACACGCAAAAATTAAGGCTTTTATTGCTCTCAAAGGTTGATGGGCTCGCATGGGCGGCAATAAACATTGAGGGCTGTGCGTTAACCGTTGATGTAACCGAAGAGGCAAAAAAGAAAGAGCATAATAATGCGCCCTGCAATTTGGTTGCCAACGGTAACGGAATCATTAGAAGAATAGAGGTTTCGGAAGGCAAAAGCCTCGTTAAGGTTGGCGATGCCGTTGCCGAAGGGCAGCTTTTGGTTTCGGGAATTTATGAATATAAAAACGGCTGCACCGAGCTTAAGCATTCTATTGCCGAAATAACCGCCGAGGTTTATGAAACTGTTTCGGCAACCGTTCCGCTGAAACAAGAGATTAAAACATTAGAAGAAGAAAAAGAAAAATGCTATACCTTGAGTTTTTTTGGCATTAAATTGCCGCTTTATCTTGGAGGATTCGGTAAAGAATATTTAAGAGAAGATGAGATTTTGCGCCTTGAAAACGAGAAAAATTATTTGCCGATATATTTTCATAAATCAACCTTCAAAAAGGTCGAAAAACGAGAAACCACCCTATCCCGCGAAACCGCCGAAAAAATGGCGAAAGAGCAGTTGGATAGGCAGCTAAAGGATGTAGAAATAATAGAAAAAAGCATTGATATACGGCAAAATGATGATTCCGTAACGGTTGTTTATGATATTGTTGCCTTGAAAAATATCGCAAAAGAAGATTTTTTGTTATTTAGTACTACAAATTAGAATAATTATATGCTATAATTATTTTGAATAAATATACTAAGGAGATAAAACTTGGATAGAAATATTGATATTGAGCGGGTTGAGCAAATTGCAGGCCTGTTTGGAAACTTCGATGAAAATGTTAAACGCATTGAAAATAAATACGGGGTTAGCATAACCTCGCATTCGAATCAAATTAAAATTTCCGGAGACCCTGAAGGTGTTTCTTGCAGCGTTCGTGCCATTGAATGCCTCTTGAAACTCATCAATAAGGGGGAGGAAATCAACGAGCAAAATCTGCAGTATGTTTTTGCCCTTATCGGGGATGGCGAGGATGAGAAAATCGAAAATTTAACCGATACAGGCTGCATATGCATAACCTCGAAAGGTCGTCCTGTTAAACCCAAAACCCTCGGACAAAAGCAATATGTTGAAGCAATTAAAAACAACACCATAACCATCGGCGTTGGCCCTGCAGGAACGGGTAAAACCTATTTGGCGGTTGCGATGGCGGTTAAGGCTTTTCGAGCAAAAGAAATCAATCGCATAATTTTAACAAGACCTGCGGTTGAAGCGGGCGAAAAGCTTGGCTTTCTTCCGGGCGATTTGCAGCAAAAGGTTGACCCATATCTTCGACCGCTTTATGATGCGCTTTTTGATATGCTTGGAGCCGAAAGCTTCCAGCGTTGCCAAGAGCGCGGCGATATCGAGGTTGCTCCGCTCGCTTATATGCGCGGAAGAACCTTGGATGATAGCTTTATAATACTCGATGAAGCGCAAAACACAACCAGCGAACAAATGAAGATGTTCTTAACTCGCCTTGGCTTTAATTCAAAGGCGGTTGTAACGGGCGATATAACCCAAATCGACCTGCCTGACGGCAAAAAATCGGGCCTTAAAGAGGTTGTAACGATTCTTAAGGGAATAGATGATATTGCCATTTCAAAATTTTCCGACCGCGATGTTGTCAGACATCGTTTGGTTCAAGAAATTATAAAGGCTTATGAAAAACATGAGGAAAGAAAAAACAATGATAAAAGCGACAATAACAAATTCACAAAGAAAGGTTAATGTAACGCCAGAGCTTAAAGAACTCATTGTTTCGGCTTGCGAAGCAACATTAAAGGATAACGAGTTTAATGAGCCTGCCGAGGTTAGCATTACCCTTGTAAGCGATAAAAAAATTCGCGAAATTAACCGCGAATTCCGTGATATTGATAAAGCGACCGATGTTTTATCCTTTCCGCTCGGCGAGGATGGGATTTATGATGAGAATCCCGAAAACGGCAATTTGATGCTCGGCGATATCGTTCTCTCGCTTGAGCGCGCGCAAAGCCAGTCTTTGGAATTCGGTCATTCCTTTGAGCGAGAGGCTGCATATTTAACGGTGCATTCAATGCTTCATTTGCTTGGATATGACCATGTTAATTCGGATGAGGAAAAAGCAGTTATGCGAAAAAAGGAAGAGCAGGTTATGGAGCTGCTCGATTTAAGGAGAAACTAATGAAAAAATCAGCTTTTATTGCGGTTGTTGGTCGTGCTAATGTCGGCAAATCTTCTTTTGTTAACCGCGCAGTCGGCGAAAAGGTTGCCATCGTTTCGGAGAAGCCTCAAACAACCCGAACCAAAATTATGGGAGTTTTAACAAAGGGGGACACCCAGCTTGTCTTTATCGACACCCCCGGTTTCCATAAGCCGCATAACGCGCTTGGCGAAAATATGATGAAGGCGGTTGGCGCAGGTCTTTCGGATGTTGATGCCGCTATTTTTATGGTTGAGGCGGTAACCCGCTTTAAGTTTGACCCCGAAAATCTTCCTCCCGCCGAGCTCAAGCTTATAGATGAACTCAAAAAACGCAAGATACCCGTTATCTTGGCGGTTAACAAAATTGATCTTTTAGAAAATAAAGCCGATATGTTGCCCATAATCGGTGCTTACAGTGGTCTTATCGATTTTGCGGCAGTTGTTCCTTTTTCAGCTAAAAACGGCGATGGAGCCGAAATTTTGATAAATGAGCTTATGGCGTTTTGCAAGGAGTCGGTTCATTATTTCGATAGCGACACCGTAACCGACCAAAGCGAGCGCACTATGGTTGCCGAAATGATTCGCGAGAAGTTGCTTCGGACCCTCGATAACGAGGTGCCGCATGGTATCGCAATCGATTTGGAGCAGTTTTTCGAGAGCGATAGCGCCAAGGGCGAACCGATTTTGAATGTCAGCGCCGTTATCTATTGCGAACGCGAAAGCCATAAGGGTATTATCATCGGCAAAAAAGGCGCTTTGCTCAAAAAAATCGGAACGCTGGCGCGCAAGGATATCGAAGAATTCTATGGCATTCAGGTTTCGCTGAAACTTTGGGTTAAGGTTAAGGAAAACTGGCGTTCTATGCAGGGCGCGATTCACGGTTTCGGTCTTGACTGATTTTACCTTTAATATTTTTAAACCGCGCAACAAAAAATAATCTCGGGTGATAAAAATGACCGAGAAAAATGCTTGGCAAAATTTTTTGAATTGCGGTTCAGTTAGTGCATATTTGAATTATTGCAATATTAAAAGAAAGGAAGGTAAGGCTAATGAGCCTGTCAACCAACGGGTTGGTAATCAGGGTAAATAATGTCGGTGAATATGACCGCATTATCTCGGTTCTAACCTCGGATTTTGGCATCATTCGCGCATTTGTCCATGGTGCTCGCAGCCTAAAAAACAAACACGCTTCAACAACCTCCTTGCTTTCTTATTCGCATTTCACTTTTTCGAAAAAACGCGATACATATACAGTAACCGATTCATCGGCTAACAAGGTGTTTTTAAACCTGCGCGGCGATATTGAAAAATTATCGCTTGCTCAATATTTTTGCGAGATAGCCGAAAATTTAGCGCCGGTTGAGGATGAGGCGGAGGAATATTTGAGAATAATGCTCAACTCCCTTTATTTTCTTTCGGAAAGCGATAAAAACCCCAAGATGCTCAAAGCAATTACCGAACTTAGAATGCTTTCAATTTCGGGCTACACTCCTGATTTGGTTGCCTGTCGTAATTGCGCTGAATTTGAGAGCGAAACGATGTTATTTGATGCAATTAACGGCGAAATTTATTGCCAAAATTGCAAACCGCCCGTGCCGAATTTAATTCCCATCGGTAGGGGAGTTTTGGCGGCAATGCGGCATATAGTTTATGCTGATTTTGCTAAACTCTATGGCTTCGCTTTGCCCGATGAATCGATGCAAAATTTATCCTATGCAACCGAAACATTTTTGCTGTCTCAAATTGAGCATAGGTTCACAACGCTTGAATTTTATAAAAATCTTTAGAGGATGTTATGTATAATCTCAGTAGATGTAACAAGGTTTTAGAACTTGATAAGGTGCTTGGCTTGCTTTCGGCCGAAACGGGACTTTCCGATGCGGCTGAATTAGCAAGAGAATTAACTCCATCGTATGATGTTGAGGATGTCAAGGTGTTATTGGCGGAAACGCGCGATGCGCATTCGCTAATGGCTCGTTTTGGTGCGCCTTCTTTCGGTGGTGCGCCAAATGTTAACAGCGCTTTGGCAAGAGCGAAGGCAGGCGGAGTTTTATCGCCTAGCGAGCTTTTGCAAATCGGCGAAACCCTCCGCGTTATCCGCGTAGTCTATGATTGGCGCCGCAGCTCCGACTCTAATGCTGAAACCTCGCTCGACCCATATTTTGATTCGCTCGTTCCCAATAAATTCTTTGAAGAAAAGATTTTTTTATGCATCAAAAATGATGAAGAACTCAGCGATAATGCTTCTCCCGCGCTTTTTGAGATTAGAAGGAAAATATCCTCATCTATTGCGAATATCCGTTCAAGGCTCGACAAGCTTGTTAAAAGCCAAAACTCAAAGTTTTTGCAGGAGAATATAGTCACCCAGCGCGACGGAAGATATGTTGTTCCCGTTAAGGCGGAGCATCGCTCCGAGGTTGCGGGACTTGTTCACGATACATCTTCTTCAGGTGCAACCTTATTTATTGAGCCTATGGCGGTTGTTGAAATCAACAACGAAATTAAGGTTTTAAAGGCAAAGGAAAAGGCGGAAATTGAGCGCATTTTAGCCGAACTTTCGGCTTTGGCGGCTGATTTTGCTGATTGCACAACCCGCTCCTATGCTTCGCTTGTTTATTTGAATTTGGTTTTCGCGAAGGCCAAGCTTGGATATAGAATGAAGGCTTCAATTCCTTCGCTCAGCGCGGATAGAACGCTATATCTTAAAAAGGCGCGCCATCCGCTTATAAAGCCCTCGGATGTTGTTCCCGTAACGGTTGGCCTTGGCAAGGATTATGACACACTTATTATTACGGGCCCCAACACGGGCGGCAAAACCGTTACCCTCAAAACCATCGGACTTTTAACGCTGATGACCATGTGTGGTTTGATGATACCTGTCGATGATGGCAGCAGCATATTTGTTTTTGATAAGGTGCTTGTTGACATCGGCGATGAGCAAAGCATCGAGCAATCCTTATCAACCTTCTCATCGCATATGGCGAATATAATCAATATTATTTCGGTTGCTGATGAGAATTCATTGGTACTTATCGATGAGTTGGGCTCGGGAACCGACCCGATTGAAGGCGCGGCTCTCGCTAACGCTATTTTGATTCAGTTGAGAGCGCAAGGCTCGCGCATTGCCGCAACAACCCATTATGCCGAGCTTAAATCCTATGCGCTTGATACCGACGGTGTTGAAAACGCTTGTTGCGAATTTGATGTTCAAACCCTTCGCCCGACATATCGCTTGCTTATAGGTGTTCCCGGCAGGTCCAACGCCTTCGCAATTTCAACAAGACTGGGTCTTGACCCCGCGATAGTTGAAAATGCAAAGGGACTTATCGACCGAGATGATTTAAGACTTGAAAATATTATAGGCTCGCTTGAGCAGGCTCGCCTTGAAGCCGAAAAGGAGCGAGAGGAAGCCAATAAGCTGCGCGGCGAATTGCAGGCGGCAAAGAACAGCGTTAAATCTAAAATCGATGAGCTCGAAAAAGAGCGCCAAAAGCAGGCTGAAAATTCTAAAGCCGAGGCTATGCGAATCGTTGATAATGCCCGAGTTCAAACCAATAAGCTGCTCGAAGAGCTTGCCGAAATCAAAAAATCGATGAACGCCGCTAACTCGGCGCAAATGCTTGCTCGCGCTCGCAGCTCCGTTAAGGGCGGTCTTAATAAAATGCAGGACCTTGCCGACCCTGTTATCAGCCGCGATACCGATAACTATGTTCTCCCGCGCCCGTTGGTAGTAGGCGACAATGTTATTATTTATGATATAAACAAAAATGCCGTTGTCTTAAGCGTTGATGAAGCCTCAAAAACTGCCGTTGTTCAGGCGGGAATTATTAAAACCAAGGTTTCTATCGATAATTTGCGCCTTGCCGCAAATAAGCCCAAAGAGGTTAAACGCGAGAGAAACATAAAGGGCATTCAGTCGCGCGCTGAACGCACCGCTGTTACCGAGGTTGACCTTCGCGGTATGGCGAGCGATGAGGCAATTATGGAACTCGATAAATATATCGATAATGCCGTTTTGAGCGGAATTCCCAGCATCCGCATTATCCACGGAAAGGGAACAGGAGTGCTTCGCAAAAGCGTTAGCGCCCATCTCCGCACCCATAAAAACATCCGCACCTATCGACTCGGCGTTTTCGGCGAGGGCGAGGACGGAGTTACTATTGCTGAATTAAAACTATAATAAAAAAGCACCGCGGAAGCGGTGCTTTTAGTTTTAGTGGATGAACTTGTCGTGAACAGCGTTGAGTGCGCGCTCGCCATCTTTAATATCAACGAGAACCGAAATCTTGATTTCGCTTGTCGAGATGGTCTGAATGTTGATGTCGGCATCATAAAGAGCCTCGAACATCTTGGAAGCAACACCGGGATGTGTTTCCATACCTGTTCCAACGATGGAGATTTTGCAAACGCTCTCATCGTGAACAACATGCTTATACTTAAGAGAATCACTTAAGGACTGGATGCTCTCAATAGCGGTATTGCACTGGTCCTTGGTAACGGTGAAGGTGATGTCCTTTGTGCCGTCGCGGCCAACCGACTGAAGAATAATATCAACATTAACCTTAGCCTGTGCTAAACGGTTAAACACCTTGAAAGCAATACCGGGCTGGTCAGCAAGACCAACAATCGAAATACGGGATACGTTGCTATCCTTAGCAACACCTCTGATAATAGTTTTTTCCATTTTTACAACCTCCTTAACAATGGTTCCCTTAACATCGGGAGTAAGACTTGATAAAACTTCCATTTCAACGCCGTGCTTCTTAGCCATTTCAACCGAGCGGTTGTTAAGAACTTGGGCGCCGAGAGTGGCAAGTTCGAGCATTTCATCGTGGGTAATTTCTTCCAACTTTTGCGCGTTTTTAACTATGCGGGGGTCAGCGGTGTAAACACCGTCAACATCAGTATAGATTTGGCAAAGGTCGGCTTTGAGCTCGGCAGCGATAGCAACAGCGCTTGTGTCGGAGCCGCCGCGGCCGAATGTGGTTATATCATCGTATTTGTTGATTCCTTGGAAACCAGCAACGATAACTATGTTCTTTTTAGCGAGCTCAGCGCGCAAGCGTTCGCCCTCAACGCGCTTGATTCGAGCGATAGAATAATGCGAATCGGTTATAAAACCTGCCTGCCAGCCGAGCAAGGAAACAACGGGAAGTCCCAAGGTTTCGATTGCCATTGCAAGAAGCGAAACCGACATTTGTTCACCTGCAGAAATGAGCATATCCATTTCGCGCTTGGAAGGTCCGTTCGGGTTAACCGAATATGCTTTTTCGATGAGCTCATCGGTTGTATCGCCCTGTGCGGAAACAACAACTATAATGTCGTTGCCCTTTTTGTAATCCTTTTCGATAATTCGGGCAACATTGAAGAGTCTGTCGTTATTGGCAACAGAAGAGCCGCCGAATTTTTTTACGATAAGTGCCATATAAATCCTCCGTTATATTTACCGCGCGAAGCACGGTAGATTGCAAATTGTGTTGTTTTCTATTTATATAATAGAAAAAATTGTTGATTTGGTTAATCGATTACGCGGAAAACGCGATAATCATCAATTCCGAGCGAGGCAAGTTTAGCAGCAATGCTGTTTTTGGTTACCTTCTCGATAATAGCAGCAACGCTGCCATCCTTTTGAGCGGTTTCGCTGCAAGTGAATGCGGCGGTTAAAGCATCGGCCTTTGCGGCATCGGTTATAACCATATAATCGAATGCAACATCGTCGGCGTTGGCAACATAGTTATCGTCGCCATCCTCCCAGAAGAGATATTTTCTCGCTGAAAGATGCTTAACGCAGTCAATAACATCGGCAACAACAGCGCTCGCTGTGGGAAGCTTTCCTGCTCCGCGACCATAGAAGGCAACATCGCCGATGGCATCGCCGCGAACCTTAATAATATTGAAAACATCCTCAACATTGGAAATAACGCTGCTTGTAGGAATAACTGCAGGGCAAACCGAGGCCGAAACCTTATCGCCAAGAACCTTGGAATGACCGATAAGCTTGGTAACATATCCCATATGGCTTGCAAGCTCAACATCCGAAAGCTTCATACCGCGAATACCTGCGGTTTTGATTTGCTCGGGATAAATATGCTTGCCGAATGCAAGGGAAGCGAGGATGCAAATCTTGCGAGCAGCATCGTGACCATCAATATCAGCGGAAGGATCGCGCTCGGCATAGCCTAAACGCTGTGCCATCGAAAGCGCATCATCAAACTGCATATTTTCCTTAATCATCTTGGTTAAGATGAAGTTGGTGGTTCCGTTGAGAATACCCGTAATTTCGCTTAAATCGTTAGCAGCGAGGCATTGCGCAATAGGACGAAGAACAGGGATACCTCCGCCAACCGATGCCTCAAAAAGGAAATTAATGTTGTTATCCTGCGCTATCTTTAAAAGCTCGGCACCCTTTAAGGCAACAAGTTCTTTGTTGGAGGTAACAACGCTCTTTCCGCGAAGAAGACAAGCCTTAACATATTCATATGCAAAGGTTGCGCCGCCTGCGGTTTCAACAACAACCTTAACATCATCATCGTTTAAGATGGTGTTGAAATCTTTAACGAATTTATCGCTGTAGGGAAGACCCTCAAACTCGCGAATATCAAGTATGTATTTTAAATTGATATTTCGTTTGGCTTTTTGACTGATAAGTTCATTGTGGTTTATAATAATTTCGGCAACGCCTGAGCCAACAACGCCGTGACCGATTATTGCAACATCAACCATAATTTTCCCACCTTTATATTATTTGTTCGATTGAAACAACGCCTTTTAACAGGCCCAATTCTTCAATCATATCATCAACCGAGTGTTGTTCGTTATCGAGTCGAAGCGAAACGGTAACGGCGGCAACATTATCGGTCGGAATTCCTTGATTAACAGTCAACACATTGGCATCATATTTATAAAGTACCGATAAAAACTCCGAAAGGCTGCCCGCAATATCGCGAAGCTCGGCACGAAGATTGATAACATGTTGCTGATTATAAGAAAAAATGCTATCCTTGTATTTATAAAAAGCGCTGCGCGATATGCCGCAAAGCTGAGCGGCCTCGGAAGCCGTTTTAGCATCGCCCGATGCCAGCATTTCCTTTGCTTTAAGCACTTTTTCAAAAACATCAGGAAGGGCAGATATGCAAACTAAAGCAATTTTTTTATTAGCCATAATTGTCCCCCGTAGAAAAACATTTGTATTTGCGTATTAAGAATAATATCATACAAAATTCGAAAAATCAAGAGAAAAATATTTTTTGTTAAAATTTACATAATTACTATTGATACAAATCAGAAAATGGGTTATTATATTACAAAAGAGAGGTGCTTTTTGTTGACTATTGATCGCAAAAAAAGATTTTTGATAGATGCTGCATTTATATCCGTTGTTGCGGCGCTTTCATATCTGGTTTTAAAATTCAGTTTGAGGTATTTCTTACCCTTTGTAATCGCCCTTGTTTTGGCGGCGATTGTTCAAAAACCTGCTAAATATATTTCGAGTCACCTAAAGATTAGAAAGGGTATAGTTTCGGTTATTTTGGTTGTAATAACATATTTATTAACCCTAACCGTGATTTCCCTTATTTGTGTTCTCATATATAACCTGGCTTCGAGCTTTATCAGCAATATCTCGGTTTATATGGCGAGCGCAAAGAGCGTGTTTGATAATATCAATGCTCGTTTTTCGGAAGTTCTCAGCAAACTCCCGCCCGAGGTTGCCAGCGCGGTTAACGCCCTGCCCGACACTATAATTACGAAGTTCACAGGTGTTGCAACAACATTTCTTTCCGCTTCGGTAACATCTCTTGCAACAAACCTTCCAACACTTTTGATAACCATTCTTGTAACCATTGTTGCAAGCTGCTATCTTGCTAAGGATTATGATAGGGTTATGGGCTTTGTCCATAAGCATACATCTCCCAAGGTTAACCGCATCATTCGCGATACTAAAGAAATCTTCTTCAAGAGTATTCTAAAGATTGTTAAGAGCTATTTGCTTTTAATGTCCTTAACCTTTGTTGAACTTGCCGTTGGTTTCTTAATTATCGGCGTTAACAATCCCGTTGTTTTGGCGGCAATTATAGCCGTTGTTGATGTTTTGCCCGTTCTCGGAACAGGAGCTATCCTAATTCCTTGGGGAGTTTTCAGCCTCATAAACGGAAACATCCTCTTCGCTGTCGGACTTTTGCTGCTTTATTTGGTTATAACCATTGTCCGCAACTTTATCGAGCCCAAGATTATCGGAAATCAGGTTGGCTTATATCCGCTGTTAACATTAGCATCAATGTTTGTTGGCTTGCGCTTTGCAGGACTTCTCGGAATGCTCGGTTTCCCGATTTTGATTATTATAATTTCGGGACTCCAAAAGCGCGGCAGCATCAACCTTTTCGGCAATTTGAAAAGTGAAAATGAATAATCTGAAAAACCGAATGTTCGCATTCGGTTTTTTCTTTGCCCAAAACAAGCGAACAAGCATAGAATGTAATGTGTTGCTTTAAAGCAATTTACAGGAACATTCGGAGTGATAATTTTGGGTAAATATTTAATTGTTACCGGAACAATAACCTATGCCATCCGCGGTCGCGATATTTTGCGCCAAAAGGGCTACAGTGCCAATATGGAGAAAACAAAATCCGGCTTGGGTCATGGCTGCGGATACAGTATCTCGGTTAGCGGCGATATTGATAAAATCAAGGAAATTTTGCTTAACGCGGGAGTTAAAATTTTAGATATTAATATGATTTAAAAACGGCGCGGAGGAACAACCTCTGCGCCTTATTTGGAGGGCTATTTTTGATATATTTGGATAATGCCGCAACAACGGGGCTTAAACCGCAGGAGGTGGAGCAAGCCGTTTTGAATGCATTGAAAAAATATTCGGCAAATCCGGGTCGCAGCGGGCATATGGCGGCGCAAAGATGCGGAGAGTTTGTTTATAGCGTTAGGGAAAAGGTCGCATCATTTTTTGGTGCCTCGCCCGAACAGGTAATTTTCACGCAAAACTGCACCGAATCGGCTAATTTTGTTATTAAAGGGGTTCTCGCGGAGGGCGACCATGTGATAATTTCTTCAATGGAGCATAATGCGGTTGCAAGACCTATCCATACGCTTAAAAGAAGAGGGGTTATCGAATACGATATTGCCGAGGTGATTTTAGGGGATAGTGAGGCAACGGCGCGCTCCTTCGAACGCCTGATAAAACCTAACACCAAGCTTATAGTTTGTACCAATGCATCTAATGTCACGGGAGAAATATTTCCTATTGAAGAAATTGCAAAAATATGCAAAAAGAATGATATTTTGTTTGCTGTTGATGCCGCACAAACTGCGGGAATTTTGCCGATAAATATGGAAGAATCGGGCATAGATTTTTTGTTTGTTGCGCCGCATAAGGGATTATATGCACCTATGGGAACGGGAATTCTTATTGCGCGCAAGCCCATTGAGAAGACAATAATTGAAGGCGGAACGGGCAGCTTTTCCAATATGCTTTTGCAACCCGAGGATTTGCCCGAAAGGTTTGAAAGCGGAACGCTGAATGTGCCGGGAATTGCAGGCATTTCCGCGGGCATCGATTTTATCCGTAACAGGGGAATAGATAACATTTTTAAGCATGAAACGGCGCTTTGCGAGCGTTTGATAATGGGCTTAAAATCGATAAACGGAATTACGGTTTATCGATTGCCGAATGCAAGATATGCGCCTGTTGTTTCATTTAATTTTGATGGCTTAATGAGCATGGAGGCGGCGGATTTTTTATCAAAAAAGGGCATTGCCTTAAGGGCAGGACTCCATTGCGCACCGCTCGCTCATTTAACCATCGGCACTTCGCAAAACGGTACGGTTAGAGCCAGCCCCGCGGCGTTTAACAAATTTTCGGACATAGGCGCACTTGTTAGGGCATCACAAAGCATAAAAACCCAAAAAAACTTTTAAAAAACTATTGATAATATTTTATATTATGATAAAATAAAGATGTGTAGTTATCATTATGAGATTGGAAGTGTGTTTATGGGCGAATTTTTTGACTCGATAGCCAATATGTTTGTTCAGGTCTTCTATGCTCTTAAAAACATTCGCATAGCCGATATCATCGATATTTTGCTAATCGCTTATGTTATCTATAAGGGCATCGATTTGTTCAAAAAATCCCGTGCGGGACAGCTTATGAAGGGCATCCTTGTATTGCTTATTGTTTCGGTGCTCGCGCAGTGGCTTGACCTTGTCAGCGTTAAATGGGTGCTCAATAAATTCATTAACTCCGTAATCGTTGTTATCGCAATCATCTTCCAGCCCGAGCTTCGCCGTGCGCTGGAGCGTATGGGTCGCGGCCAGCTTATTGGCGGCGGTCGTTCGTTTGATGACGGTCGCGATAATATGCTTCGCGGCATTGATTCGGTTTGCAAGGCCTGCGCTTCTATGCAGGAGCAAAAGATTGGCGCGCTGATTGTTTTTGAGCGTTCAACCCTTTTGGGCGAAATTATTGATACGGGAACTTTGGTTGATGCTGAAGCTTCGGCGCAGTTGATTTCCAATGTTTTCTTCCCGAAATCTCCGCTGCATGACGGTGCGATGGTAGTTCGCGATGGTCGAATCCTTTCGGCGGGCTGCATTCTTCCTTTAACTGCTAATGATAACCTTAACTCCGATCTTGGAACGCGCCACCGCGCTGCGCTTGGTATGAGTGAAAACTCAGATGCCGCCGTGGTTGTTGTTTCCGAAGAAACCGGTATTATTTCTATTGCCGTTAACGGCGAAATCACAAGAAACTATAACTCCATAACACTTCGCGAAGAGTTAAACAAGCTTTTATTTGTTGATGAGCGTCCTGCCTCGGGCGGACTAACCGGCTTTTTCAAAAAGTTTGTTGGCAAAAAAGAGAATAAGGGGGCGCAATAAATGAGATTAAAGAAAGATTTAATGCGTGACCTATTCTATAACAAAAAATTCGTTTCTGCCTTTTCGCTTATTGCGGCATTCGTTTTTTGGCTTGTTATAACCATTAATCAAAACCCCGAGCGAATTAGAACATTCGGCAACATCCCGATTTCTATTTCAACCGAAGGAACTGCTGCGGGCGAACTCGGATTGGATGTTATCTCTCAAAGCTCGAACACAGCGAGCGTTAGGGTTAGCGGACCGAGCTATGTTATCGCGTCGCTATCTTCCTCTGATATTTCGGTAAGCGCTCCGCTTGCTATGGTAACCGAGGCAGGGGAATATGAACTTTCGGTTTCCGCCTATTGCTCCGAATCGGGCGTTAAGGTTTTGGGCGTTACTCCGTCAAAGGTTACTGCCGTTTTTGACTATGTTGACACTAAACTTTATAACCTTGAGGTTGAAGCCAAGGGCGCAACCGCCGTTTCGGGTCTTATCGTTGATACCCCCTCGGTAAGCACCAGCACGGATTCAACCATTTCGATTACAGGTCCGCGAACCGAACTTGATAAGGTTGCGAGAGTTGTTGCCGTTGCTGATGTTAACGCTCAACTTAAGGCAACAACAACCTTCGATGCAAAAATCAATCTTTTCGATGCGGAAGGTAAGGCTATTGATACCTCTAACTTCACATTATCGGTTAGCAAGGTTAAGATAACCGTTCCCATCTTAAAGCAAAAGGAAGTTCCCGTTAAGGTAACCTTCTCCAATGTTCCCAAGGCTTATGCCAATAAGGATATTTCGCATTCGGTAAGCACCAGCAAGGTTACTATTATGGGCCCCGAATCGACTATTGATACCATCAAGTCGGTTTCGCTTGCACCCATCGATTTCTATGATATTTCCAAGGATAATAACAGCTTCGATGTTGCTCCCATATTGCCTAACGGCGTTAAAATTGCGGAAAACATCGCAACTGTAAATGTTGTTATCAGCACCTCGGGACTTTCCGAGGGAACATATAATGTTTCCGACTTTGAGTTCAAGGGCGTTGATTCTAAAAAGGTAACTGCTTCGGGCGTCCGCAATGTTAAGATTTGCGGTCCCTCCTCGGCGATTAAGAAAATTAAGTCTTCGGGACTTTATGCGGTTGCCGATTTAACCGGAAAAACTGCAGGTGTTTATACCGTTCCTGTTCGTATTTTCTCTGAAAATTATGATAGCATTTGGCAGGTAGGCACATATGAGGTAGTTGTTACCGTTAAATAAATAATCGGGCATTCGCAACATTTATTCGCTTTTGCGGTAATAGCTGTGAATGCCCTGTTTTTTCAAATTTTAGCAATATTTTATCATCGGCATAGGCTAATATGGGGTGATAAAATGTTTAGAGTTATTGTGTTTTCAGCAGTTATCATTTTGGCGATTATAGGATTAAGCGAAATATTGCATAGATTTTGGCTTTATCTTATGCGCCCCAAACCTCTAAAGAATATTTTAATTACGGTTTTGGATGATGAATGTGCGCCCGAGCAGGTTAGCGCGATTCTCGAGGATATTCGTTGGAACGGCAGCAATAATGCCGCGTTGCTTATCGGTATTGACAACGGTTTATCTAAAAAGCAGCTCGATGCCTGCGCGGCTATAGAAAATTTATGCAGCGATTTTGTTGTTGCAACCAAAGAAACTGTTTGGGATGAGATTATAAAAAGGAGTTGAAAAAAGTGGAAGGCGGAAAAGAAACCTTAAGTGGTCGCATTGATTACATAACCTATAAAAACGCTCAAAACGGCTATACGGTTTTTAAGCTTTCCGCTGATGGAGAGGATATAACGGCTGTTGGAAATTTCCCGTTTATAACGGTTGGAGATGTTGTTACATTAAAGGGCGACTATGTTTTCCATCCAACCTATGGCCAGCAATTTGCTGCAACCGAATGCAGCAGGGAAACCCCTTCAACCGCTGCCGCAATTTTAAGATATCTCTCTTCGGGCGCAGTTAAGGGCATCGGCCCCGCAACCGCTCAAAAGCTTGTTAAAAAGTTTGGCAACGAAACTCTTGAAATAATAAAAGAAAAACCCGAAAGGCTTGCCGAGATTCGCGGAATTTCGCTCGAAAAGGCGCTCTCAATTTCCGAAGAATATAAAAAGCAATTTTCGCTTCAAGACCTGATGTTTTTCTTATCAGCCTTTAAAATAACACCCGAGGAAACCGCAAAGGTTTATAAAGCGCTGGGCGATTCCGCCGTTGAGCGAATAAAAGATAACCCGTTTGTTTTATGTGATGATACCATCGGTTTTTCCTTTGAACGCGTTGATGAAATTGCCGAAAACTTCGGTGTTGAAGAAAATAATCAAAACCGAATTGCCGCAGGCATTGAATATATTTTGCGCCATAATTTATCCAACGGACACACCTGCCTGCCGCGCGACCGCGTTTGCGAGCTTGGCGCGGGATTTCTCTCTTGTAACCGCGCTGAAATTGATGAGGCTTTGGATGCGCTCATTGCTGCAAGGCGAATTGTTTGCGAAAATATCGATGGCGCTTTGTTTTTGTTTTTGCCGCCTTATTATTCGGCTGAAGAGTTTATTGCCGCTAAACTGTCGATTTTATGCTCATATTCGGCTTCAGCAACGCTGCATGAGTTAGAGATTGATTATATAGAAAACCGCCTACATATCAAATATGAGAAGATGCAAAGAAGGTTCATTGAACTTGCATTTTCGAGCGGCGTTGCAGTTTTAACGGGTGGACCCGGAACCGGAAAAACGACAACTCTTAACGGAATAATAGAACTCTTTGAACAAAAGAACCTTAAGGTGTTTTTGGCTGCGCCAACCGGAAGAGCTGCCCAAAGAATGTCGGAGCTTACGGGCAGGGAAGCCAAAACCATTCATAGACTTTTGGAGGTCCAGTGGGGCGAAGGCGACCGTCCTTACTTTAACTTTAACGAGCGCAACCACCTTAAGTGCGATGTGCTGATTGTTGATGAAATGTCGATGGTCGATAGCCTCCTTTTTGAAAGCCTGCTGCGCGCGGTTAGGCTTGGAACGAAGCTGATTTTGGTCGGTGATTCCGATCAGTTGCCCAGCGTTTCGGCGGGTAATGTTTTGCATGATATTATCGATTCCGATAGGATACCCTATGTTGCCCTTAATAAGATTTTCCGCCAAAGTGATGCGGGTCTTATTGCATATAACGCCCATGAGATTATAAACGGAAATATGCCCAACCTTGATTGCAAGGATGCCGATTTCTTTATGATTGATTGTAAAGATGCTGCTGCCGCCGCCCAAACCATCGTTAACCTTTGCGCCGATCGTTTGCCGAAGGCATATGGTTTTTCCGCTTATGATGATATTCAGGTTTTGTGTCCCTCAAGAAAATTAGAACTGGGCACAGTTAGCTTAAACACTCGCTTGCAGGCTAAAATTAACCCCGAAGAGGGTGTTAAAGCTTCCGTTTCAAATGGCGGGTTTACCTTCCGCGTTAAGGATAAGGTAATGCAGGTGAAGAATAATTATGATATTTTATGGCATCGTGATAACGGCGAGCAGGGTAGCGGCGTGTTCAACGGTGATATAGGAATTATCGAAACCATTGATAATTATTCGCAGCTTATAACCGTTAGATTTGATGATAGAGTGGCCTCGTATTACGGAACCGAAATTTCGCAGCTTGAGCCCGCTTATGCCATAACCGTTCATAAAAGTCAGGGCAGCGAATTTAACTGTGTTATCCTGCCGCTAATGAATCTTCAGTCGCAGCTTACATATCGTAATCTTCTTTATACGGCAGTAACCAGAGCAAAACGAATCTTGATAATCATCGGCGATAGAAACACGGTTCAAAGAATGGTTGAAAACGACCGTAAAACTCTCCGCTATTCGGGACTCAAAAAAATGATAGAGGATGCATTCAATGATGGCACTGTTTAAAAACTGGATTCATTATTTGTATCCGAAGCGTTGCGCGGTTTGCGAAACGCCGATAAATTTCAGAGCAAAGCTTTGCGAGGATTGCGAAGCTAAACTTGAGCCCATAACAGGGGAAGTTTGCCTTCGTTGCGGCAATACACTTAAAAACTGCGAATGCAAGCGCTTTGCTTATCATTTTCGCGGGATAGCCGTTCCTTTCGAAAACAAAGGCTCGGCAAGGCAGGGAGTTTACACATTTAAAATCCATGAAAACTTTGATGCCGCCGATTATTTTGGCGAACAAATGGCTAAAAGGGTTCGCGAGCTTTTCCCCGATATCGAATTTGATATTGTAACCGCCATTCCTATGTATGAGCGTGATAAGAAGATGAAAATCTTTGACCATGCACAATTCCTCGCCGAGAGCACGGCGGGTTATCTCGGCTTGCGTTATAAGCAGTTGCTCCTCAAGAGCAAAAAGAACAAAGCGCAACACACCTTGGGCGCGGAAGAGCGATTCATAAATGTTAAGGATGCCTATGAGGTTATCGGCAAAATTTCCTATAAGAATGTGTTGCTGATTGATGATATCAAAACGACAGGCGCAACGCTCGATGAATGTTCGCGAAAACTAATGCTCGCGGGTGCCGAAAATGTTTATTGCGCAACGGCACTTATTAACACTTGCAAAGAGCGGGATAGTAATTTATAATAAAATTGATGATTATAAAATGTGGTGATATAAATGGCAATGGAAATTGCAATCGACCTTGGCACCTCGAAAACCGTTATAGCCTCGGGTCATAAAATTATCCTTGAATTGCCCAGCGTAGTAACGGTTGACACCGATACTTGGGAGCCTGTTCATTTTGGCGAAAAGGCATATCAAACATATGGAAGAACGCCTGATAGCCTAACAACTGTTTTCCCGATTCAACATGGTATTATTGCCGCTTTGGATGTTGCTGAGGCTATGATAACCGAATATATGCATGAAGCCTTCGGCAAGCGCATTATCCGCCCGAAGGTTATCGTTTCGATGCCAACGGGTGTTACCCCGATTCAGCATCATACCGTTGCAAACGCCCTTGAAACCGCAGGCGGAAGAAATGTTAATGTTATTGAAAGCCCGATTGCGGCGGCGATTGGAATGAATATGGATTTCTCCAAGCCGCATGGCGGAATGGTTGTTGATTTCGGCGCAGGCTGCACCGATATAGCAACTATCTCTATGGGCGGTATTGTTGAATGCGAATCCTTTAAACTCGCTTCGCGCGACCTTGATGAGCTTCTCATTAAGTATGTTAAGAAGGAATATAACATCCTAATCGGCCCCTTAACCGCCGAGGAGATAAAGAAGCAACTTTGCAGCGCATATAGGCGTCCGCTCGAGGTTTCCATGACCGCAAAGGGAAGAAACCTCTTAACGGGACTTCCGCAAATTTTCGAAATTTCCTCAAGCGAGGTTTATGATGCAACGATAGATGCTTTATATAGCATTTGCAACGAGGTTAGAACAGTGCTTGAGCGCACCTCGCCCGATATTGTCGGCGATATAAAGGTTGACGGAATCAAGCTAACAGGTGGCGGAGCGCAAATCAACGGCTTTGATAAACTGCTTGCCGAATATATCGGTTGCGATGTTCATATGGCCGATGACCCGACCCACACGGTCATTAAAGGCGAATGCATAGCAATTAAACGCCCCGAGCTTTTGGAAAACGGCGATTATCTTTATCGTTCGCTTAAAGAACTCATTGTTGAACAATAAGAAAAGACCCGATGAATTTCATCGGGTCTTTATTTTTTTAAACATATGGATGTTCTCCGCGAACAACGGCATAGCAGTTTTCTTTTTCGGATTTAATCTTCTCGCAAACAAGTTTAACCGCTTCTTCAATGGTATATTTTGATTCATGCGGAACAACCAAATCAAATATTAAATTTGTGGTGGTGTCGCCCTGCGTTATTCTAAAATCGTGGATGGAAAAATCGGGGGAAATCGAGGAGGCACATTCCTCGGCAAATGCACGCATAGCGTTAACCTTCTCATCGTTGACCGAAATGGGGTCGAGATGTATTGTAACGATGAATTTAAATTTTGCGTGCATATCGCGCTCTAATTGGTCGATAACCTCGTGTGCGTGGTTAATATCGCTCTCGCAGGAAACTTCGGCATGGAAGGAAACGATTTGTCTTCCGGGACCGTAATCGTGCACCATAACATCGTGAATTCCCAAAATTTCGGGGTAATCCTCAACATAGGCATATATCTCATCAACAAATGTTTTATCAGGAGTCGTGCCAAGCAAGAGGTCGATGGTTTCCTTGGCCGCCATCGCGCCTGAATAGAGGATGAATCCTGCAACAATGATACCTGCAATACCATCCAAAGGCAGGTTGGTTGCAAGGTTATTATAGGCTAAAAGCGAGGTTGCAAAAACAAGGGTGGTGGCAAGACAGTCGGAAATGCTGTCGGTTGATGCCGCCTTGATTGCGGAAGAGGAAATGGTTTTGCCGATTTTGCGATAAAAAACAAACAGCCAAAACTTTATGAGAATTGCAATGCAAAGCAAAATTAGGGTTGTGGGCGTTGTGGTTATAAGCGATGGGTTGGATATTTTATCAATCGAGGCGGTCAGCAGTTCAAAGCCTACCAAAAGAATAATAATATCAACGATAAAGGCGGTAACATATTCGAATCTTCCGTGGCCGTGAGGATGCTCGGGGTCAACAGGCTTCGAAGAAAGCTTGAAGCCGATGAGGGTTATAACCGAAGAACCGGCATCGGTCAGGTTGTTAAACGCATCGGCGATTGCGGCAACCGAATTGCTGATAAGACCGATAACAAGCTTGCCTGCAAAAAGAAGCAGGTTCAAAACAATACCTGTAAAGCTCGAGAGGGATGCATAGGCCGTTCTAACGGTTGGGTCTTTAATTTCATCCTTGTTTTTAACAAAAAGGCGAATAAGTAGTTTAGTCATATTTTTCCTCCAAAATTATCTTTTTAAATAATACAGCAACTGCAAAAGTTTTTCAAGCATTCATTATATGTCATAAAAAAATCCTTCCTCGAATATCAATAATACAAAAGAAAGTGTGAGCGGAGGAGCATTATGACAGATACAAGCATTTATAAGAACATAGCCGCAAGAACGGGTGGAGATATTTATATTGGTGTGGTTGGACCCGTTAGAACGGGTAAATCAACCTTTATAAAACGATTTATGGATATGCTGGTTTTGCCGAATATAGAAGAGCATTATGTTAGAGAGCGCGCCAGCGACGAACTGCCGCAGTCGGCTTCGGGAAGAACAATTATGACAACCGAGCCGAAATTCATTCCCGAAAACGCCGTTAACATCAATTTAGAAGACAACGCCAGCCTCAATGTTAGACTGATTGACTGTGTTGGCTATATTGTTCCGAGCTCGGTCGGCTATGTCGAAAACGACCAGCCGAGAATGGTTGCAACGCCTTGGTTCGATGAAACAATTCCCTTTAATATGGCAGCCGAAATCGGAACTCGAAAGGTTATAAACGAGCATTCAACTATTGGTCTTGTCATAACAACCGATGGCAGTATTTGCGAAATTCCGCGCGAGGAATATGAAGAGGCGGAAGAGCGGGTTATCAGAGAACTTAACGAGATTAACAAGCCATATATTATATTGCTAAACTGCATGCAGCCCGACTCGCCGCATAGTGTTTCATTAGCGCGCGAACTCTCGGAAAAATATATGGTTCCCGTTGTTCCCGTTAACTGCGTTGAACTCTCAACCGATGATATAAAACAAATTTTGGGTAGGGTTCTTTTTCAGTTCCCAATCAAAGAAATAGGCATAAATTTGGGAAGATGGATAAACACTCTGGAGCCGACCCATTGGCTGCGCGCTTCGCTTATCGAAACGGTTAAAACAACCTGTAGCGATATGAAGATTATAAATGATGCGCGAATGCTTGAACCTAAAATGTGTGATAACGAATATGTTGATGGAGCGAAAATCGATAATATTGATTTAGGAAGCGGAAAAATCAAGGTAACCGTTAAAACCAAGAGCGAACTTTTCTATAAGGTTATGAGCGAGATGACCGGATTTACGGTCAGCGATGAGGAAGACCTTTTGAAAAATATGATTGAACTCTCTAAAGACCGCAAGGAATATCTCAAGGTTAAAAACGCGATTGATGAGGTCGAGGCAACGGGATATGGAATTGTTATGCCCGCCATTGAAGAGCTATCGCTCGAAGAACCCGAAATTATGAAGCAGGGCGGTCGATACGGTGTCCGACTTCGCGCATCAGCCCCTTCAATTCATATGATGAAGGCTAATATAACAACCGAGGTAACTCCAATTGTCGGCAGCGAAAAACAAAGCGAAGACCTCATTATGTATTTGCTTCGCGAGTTTGAGGAGAGTCCCGAGAAGATTTGGGATTCAAATATCTTCGGTAAATCCCTGCATGAGCTTGTCAACGAGGGATTGCATACCAAGCTTGCGCGTATGCCGAGTGATGCCCGAATGAGAATCCAAGAAACCCTTGAACGCGTTATAAATGAGGGCTGCAGCGGACTTATTTGCATAATTCTTTAAAGAGAAATCCCTTTGGAAATTCCAAAGGGATTTTTTATAGTTTGATAAGTTTTTCCGAAAGCTCTCGACCACAGCCTTTTGGCTTTTCTTGGGCTAAGGCATATAAGTCGGCAGCGGTGTTTTGGGTTTGGAAGCATTTTTTTGCTTCACCCTCTAATTTTAGATAATCGCGACTGCGGTTAATTAGCGGAATGGTCGCTTTAGCGGATTTGATGATTTCTTCTCCGCATTTATTGAATCCAAGCACTTTAATGTAGGGAACAGGCTTTAAGAAAAAGTCGTTGCCGATTCCCAAATATGCCGCCAAAAGGATTCTACGGATTCGCGCCAATGTGTAGCGTTTGCTTTTGATTTTTTCGAGGGCAGCCGAAAGGGAGGTTGCTTCGGAAATTGCGGCAATAATTTTATTTTCAAGGCCCTCGGAAACCTCGGGGACATTTTTAAAATCATCGGCGGTCAGCCTTCTTAATGTTGATAAGATAGCCGATTCGATGTTTTTAATATCAGCAAAATTTCCGTTTTTAAATTCCTCGTTTAAAATATCGAAAGAGTCGGTCGGCATAAAGGCTTTTGCCTTATCAATTTGACCGTTTAATGCCAAATCGCGAATTGCCGATGCGCTGGCAAAATCGCCGCAAAGCAGGTTGCTGTCGTGGGCGCAGCCCTCGCGTTTTATTGCAACGAATTCGGGGGCAAAATCCAACACGGCGGCTGCATGGATATATTCGGTTGCCAGCGTGTCGTTCGGGTTTTCGAGAATGTTTGCATCATCGCCGAGAATGGTTTTTAAGGCGTTTTGTCTTGCCTTGGCGAATGTGGTGCCGCCTTTCAGTTCAAGGGCTAAAAGGGGAGATATTTCATCGCTATGTGCGGCGCGGGAAACTCGGGTTAATTTTTCAATATCGGCGCATTCGCTTCCAAAAGCAATGGCATCAACCGATAACGCCTTTAAAAGGCTGACACCGCCTATTGCAAAATTATTAGCGCAGGACATCGACCAAGGCGCAGGCATAAGCACGCAAAGGTCGGCGCCGTTTAGAATAGCAGCCCTCGCACGAGCATATTTAGAGATGATGGCAACATCGCCACGCTGCGTGAAATCATCGCCGATAACGCAAACAACGCGGTCGCCTTGCTGCTTCAATCGGTTAATTATGTGGTGATGGCCGTTATGAAACGGGTTAAATTCGGCAATAATACCAACAGTTCTCATTTTTTACACCTCTTTTGCTCTAATAACTTGCAATTTAAAAAGATTTATAGTATTATATTCTTTGGCAATTTTATACTTATGATACACGATTTTTATTCGCATATCAAGTATTTAAAAATCAAATCGAGGAGAGATTGAAATGAAAATTTTAGTTATTAATGCCGGAAGCTCATCTTTCAAGTATCAGCTTATTGATATGACCGATGAAAGCGTTATTGCTAAGGGCCTTTGCGAGCGTATCGGCTCGGCAGGTAACATTAAGCATACCGCTGCTGATGGTAGAGTTTATAAGGCTGATTATCCGATGCCGACTCATATGGAGGCTTTTGATTGCCTTATCTATGCGTTAACCAAGAGTGAGGCAAAGGTTATCGATTCGCTCGATGAAATCAACGCAGTAGGTCACCGCGTTGTTCAGGGCGGCGATTTCTATTCCAAGTCCGTTGTTATTAACGAGGATGTTTTGAAGACTGTTGAGAGCTTTAACGATCTCGCTCCGCTTCATAACCCTGCAAACCTTATGGGTATTCGCGCCTGCATCAAGGCTTTCGGCGAGAATGTTCCGCAGGTTGCCGTTTTTGATACTTCCTTCCATCAAACCATGCCGCCCCGCGCATTTATGTATGGCATTCCTTATGAGTATTATGAGAAGTATGGCGTTCGCCGCTATGGATTCCACGGTGCTTCCCATAGATTCGTTAGCGAGCGCTGCGCTGAGATTTTAGGCAAGGCAAAGGA
>JAZRUI010000012.1:0-112573 GCA_045652465.1 Acutalibacteraceae bacterium
ATATGTTTATGTTAAAACCGTTTATTGATAAAGCGTATGTGATTCCTATTGCCGATACTCAGGTTGAAAAGATAGAACATTCTGCCGATTATGTGTTAGAGGAATTAACCGAACAAAGAGATTGGTATTGGTCTTGTAGAGGCCGTTCCTACTTTATGGAGATTATTATTGCTTTGGAGCGCATGTACGGTCTTATTGGCTATGGTTTAACCCACCAAAAATCGGATAACGCGCCAATTATTAAAAACCCCAAACTTCGGGATGCGGTGCTTTATATAGAGGGGCATTATGGCGATAGTATAAGCCTGTCCGATATATCAGCTAATGCCGGAATAAACCATACTACTCTTACTGCACTTATGAAAGAGGAACTTGGTTGTACCGCAATCGAATATTTAATGAAATATCGCATTACTGTATCCAAAAAGCAACTAGGCTTTACCAATGTGCCCATTAAAGATATCGCTAATATGGTAGGGTTCAAAACAGTACAACATTTTAACCGAATTTTCAAAGAACACACAGGCACAACGCCCGCCGAGTTCCGTAAAACAGCAGTAGAAAGACGAAAAAAGGAGATATAAAAAGTGGAGTATAAAGCCATTTTTTTCGATCGTGATGGTACACTTACATATTTTGACAAAGAAAAAGAGCTTTGGCGAGATCAGATAATTAGCCAATGGAGTGATAAGCCATTCGAACTATCCTATGATAAAATGATGAGTCTTTTTAACCTTGCAAGCGAAGGGAAAAAACCTTGGTATAAGACAGTTGATGATGAGAAAGAGTTTTTCAAAAGGTTCTACCGACATTTGCTCATAGGTGAGAATGTTAAAGAGAACTTAGATGGTCGAGCGAATTTCTTATTCAACGAACTATGGTGTAACGGAGATCGCGCTCTATTTCCTGAAACCGTAGAAGTGTTGGAGTATTTTTATAAGAACGGATATAAAATGGGCGTTATAAGTGACACCTCGCCGTCACTTGAATATACTTTGCAACAGTTAGGGATTGCTAAATACTTCACTTCTTTTACCGCAAGTTCTTTAGTAGGAGCAGGCAAACCAAGTCCAATCATTTTTAATGCGGCACTTAACGCACAAGGCGTTTTAGCACAGGAAAGTTTATATGTCGATGACTATAAACCTGAAGCTGATGGAGCAAGAGAACAAGGTTTCACCTCTTTCTTAATAGATCGAAGTGGCAATAATACTGACAAGTGGAGTATTCAAAGTTTGAAACAATTAATTGATTTCGTGGAGGATTAAAATGCGTGAACCATATCAAATATTATCAATTCCTTATCGTATAGTTGATGGTACACCCTTGTTCTGTGCCTTTCGTAGAACCGACAACTCATATTGGCAATTTATTGCCGGCGGCGGTGAAAATGATGAAACACCTATAGAGGCAGCCAAAAGAGAAACTATAGAAGAAATTGGTGTTGAACCGAAAAATATTAGGCAGCTAACTTGTATTGCGTATGTGCCGGTAGAAGTTATTGCGGAAAGCAGACGGCAACATTGGGATAAAAACACCTTTGTTATTCCCGAATATTCATTTGCGTTTGAGTGCGATTTAGAGCCTTTATTATCAAATGAACATACTGAATATAAATGGCTTACATATGATGAGGCACGAAAACTGTTAAAATGGGATTCAAACAAGGTTGCCATGTATGAAATCGACTCAATAATAAAAGGGAAATTATAATGAAACGAATTCTTATAATCGGCAATGCAGGTAGCGGTAAAACCACATTTGCTAAAGCGCTTGCCGAAAAGACACAGCTACCGCTAATTCATTTAGATAAATTATTTTGGTGCGGCGAATGGGAACATCTGTCGCGAGATGAATTTGACACTATTTTACAAGAAGAATTAGATAAAGATGAATGGATAATTGACGGTAATTTCGGCAGAACTATACCTCACAGATTTAAATACTGCGATACTGTTTTTTATTTCGATTTACCCACAATAACTTGTTTGTGGGGTTCAACTGTTCGTGTTGTTAAAAACTACGGTAAATCAAGGGATGATATGGGCGGTAACTGTCCTGAGTATTTTGATAAGCAGAAAGTAAGTTTATACAAAGCAATCTTTTCGTTTAATCGAACTAATAGAAAGAAGTATAGAAAACTTTTAGGAGAACAAAAGAATAAAAACGTAGTAATATTCAAAAGCAGAAAACAGGCTTATTCTTATTTAAACAGTTTATAAAGAGTTTTAAAGGTGAAATTATTTTGCAAATACATGAAATTACAAACAAACATAAAAATTGGAATGCGGCAATTGAATTTGCGGAGAATTGCTCGTGGAAGGCTGGAAAATTTCTTGCTAAACTGATGAAAGAAAACAAATTTCTCGGTTGGGAAAGAGTTTTTATAGCTTGTGTAGAACAAAAGGTCATTGGATATTGTACACTTGCAGAAAAAGACGAATTGCCTGAACAATATAACTTTTCACCATTCATTGGGTTTGTTTTTGTTGATGAAAAATATCGTGGAAATAGAATTTCTGAACAAATGATAAATAGTGTGATTGCTTATGCGGTAAAACTCGGTTTTGAAAAAGTATACATTATGAGTGGTGAACGTGGTTTATACGAAAGGTACGGTTTTGAAAAAATAGGAGACTTTGAAACTATATATAACACTGTTGATCAACTTTTTGTTAAAACCATCGGTGAGGTACATAAATGAAAATACATATAATCGGTTGTAGTGGCTCTGGTAAAACATACTTAGCCAAGGCACTAAGTGAAAAGTATAATATTCCGCACTTTGATTTGGATGACATTCAATGGGATAACAATGCAGATGGTTATGGCGTTAAAATGCCCACCCCAAAACGCACCGAACTGCTAAACAATATTCTTAAAAATGACAGTTGGATAATAGAAGGTGTATATTATGCTTGGGTTGGTAAATGTTTTGAGGATGCTGATAAAATCTATGTGCTTGATATACCTAAACGGATTTATACTTACAGAATCATAAAGCGTGCCATAAAAAGAAAACTTGGGTTTGAAAGAGGTAAAAAAGAAACCTTAAAATCGGTTTATAACTTACTTAAATGGACGGACACTTTCCAAAAGAAAAATATGGTTGAAGTCAGAAAGATACTTAGCCATTATACACAGAAAACTATGTGGATTAAAAACCGAAAAGAAGTCAAAAGAGTAATTGATATGGAGAACTAATTATGAGTATTATTAAAACTGAACGGCTGCTACTTAGACCGCTTAACGATACGGATGCAGCAGAAATGTTTAAAAATTGGACTTGGGATGAGCGTGTTGCTCGCTATTGCCGTTGGTATCCCCATAAAAGTATAGAAGAAACGAAAGAACTGCTTACAATGTATAAAAGCCAAACAGAGAAAGGGTTCGATTACCGTTGGGGTATTACTCTTAGAGATGGCAACTACCTAATTGGTGTAATTGATGTAATCGATTTATCAGAAGATAAAAAGACGGCTGAAGTTGGCTATGTTTTAACTTATGATTATTGGAATAATGGATATCTAACTGAATCTTTGAAAGCGGTAATTAATGAACTTTTCAACAACGGCGTTGAAAGAATTCTCGCTGATCATCATGTAGAAAATATAGCTTCTGGCAGAGTAATGGAAAAATGCGGTATGAAATTTACACATTTTTCAAAGGCAAAGGCAAAATTTGGTTTAGATGAACTCTGTGATGTAAAATGCTATGAAATAAAAAAAGAATTTGCAAATGAATAACCTAATCGAAATCGATACAAAGTCGTTCATATTTATTACAATTAAGGAGTAAATACATTGAAAAAATACGATATAACAAACACCGATAGAGAACTTATCGAAATTGCCCTTAAATGTTTAAATGATAATTTTGATGATGGTGTTTATAATCACACTGTTGGGTGTGCTTTACTTTGCAAAAACGGAGAAATATACAAGGGTGTGAACTGTGACGGAATACATGGCTCTTGTGCTGAATATATCACAATGGGAATTGCTATATCAAACAGCGAAAGAGGATTTGACACAATTGTTGCAGTCCACGATAAAGCTCCTAATTGCGTTGTTTCGCCTTGTGGTAACTGCCGTCAAATGCTATTTGAATATTGTCCAAATATAAAAGTGATTGTTAACGATGAAAATGGCAACTTAATAAAAGTAACTGCAAAAGATTTATTACCGTTTGCTTGGCAACCGGTTATATGTTAGGTGCATAAACTATTCCTTGCAGAGCAGAACATTTAGAATCAAGAAAATTAATTATTTTCGCTATATAATGTAATCACACAGAAAGGAGGGATACGATGGATTGGATTACCGGAATACAAAATGCTATCAACTATATTGAAGAACACCTAACAGAAGAAATTGATTATGAGATAGTTGCTAAAGAAGCGGCTTGTTCAAGTTTCTATCTTCAAAGGATATTCAGTATTTTGTGCGGAATGACTCTTGGAGATTATATACGCAACAGACGGCTCACACTTGCCGGCAATGAGCTGAGTGCAGCAGATGATAAAGTGATTGATATTGCTTTGAAATACGGTTATGAAAGTCCTGAGAGCTTCACAAGAGCCTTTTCAAGATTTCACGGAGTTACACCTTCTGAAGCAAAGAAAGACGGCTCTAAACTTAAATCTTTTTCCCGACTTTCCGTGAAAATTACATTAAGCGGAGGTAATATAATGGATTACAAGATTATCGAAAAAGAAGCCTTTGATATTATTGAAAAGGTGGAAGCGCATACTGTTGAGGACTCTAAAAATGCAAAAAGCATTCCTGACTTTTGGACGAGATCACATAATGATGGTACCGTTAAGAAATTGTTAGATACTACAACCGACAGAACCTACATCTTCGGTGTGTGTTACGGAAACCTACCGGAGAACGCAAAAACATTTGATTATTCTATTGCTGCCAAATGTAATGATAATACAGTAGTGCCGGAAGGTTTTAGAAAAAACACCATTCCTGCAAGAACTTGGGCAGTATTTGAGTGTAAAGGTGCAATGCCTAACGCTATGCAAGATATGTGGCACAAGATTGTTTCTGAGTTTTTTCCTACATCGGGTTATCAGCCTACTTATGAAATGGATATAGAAGCCTATACTGAAGGAAATATGGGCAGTCCTGATTATCGTAGTGAGATTTGGGTTCCCGTAATTAAAAAGTAATGTTTTGCCGCCTGTGTTTTGCGGGCGGCATATATTAAACTCACTAACTCAACCTGTGGTTGCATACAGGTAAACGGTTATGTTATACACATTTGAATTACTATGATTTATACTATAATTAGAAAGCGCTTTCGAGTAAATATTTGGAGTGAATGTTATGTTAAAGATTGGAGAAAAAATAAAGGAACTGCGTAAAGCACAGGATGTAACCCAAGAAAAGTTGGCAGATTACCTTAATATCTCCTACCAAGCGGTTAGCAAATGGGAGAACGGATTGGCTTTGCCTGATTTATCTCTTATTCCTGCTTTATCTAATTTTTTTGGTGTAACCTCGGATTTCCTTTTAGATATTTCTCTCGACAACAAGAGCGAAATAATAGAAAATGTTTTGAAAGAAGCACGCAGTTATACACATACAGGTGAAATTGCTAAAAGCATTAATATAATTGAAGAAGCATTACTAACATACCCTAATGAGCATAAGTTGCTTAGTGATTTAATCGAATACAAAGTGATGGTTTATGAGGATAATGATCAATGGCTTTCTGATATTGAACAAAAGGCGAATTTAATTTTAAGGGATTGCAACGTTGATAAAATACGGCATAGCACTATTGTTAATTTAGCATTTGCATACTCTTTTTGTGGAAAGAGAGAAAAAGTTTTAGAGATTGCGAATTTATTGCCCGACACATCCTATTCCAAGAGAGAATTGTTAAGTCTTTCCGTTCCTGCGAAAGAACGTGCCAGTTATAAATCGGAATGCATACTTGCACATTCTGAATCTATTTTGATAGATATTTTATGTATTTCAAAACACCATTACCTTTGGGGCGATCCCGAAATTGCAATTGACGTTTGTAATAGGGCTTTAGATATTATAAAAGCTCTTGGCGATGAGGGATATCCTCTTTATTTTAAAGCAAGCGCTTATGAGGATTTAAGCATGGCATACGCAAAACTCCAAAATAAAGAAAAAATGTTTAACGCTATGGAAAAGGTTATACAGATATACGAAGAAATAGAAGCTGAATTAAAAGGTAGCGGCCATAAGTATTCGTCACCATTATTCGATGGTTTAACATTTGACAGAAATACAATGTCAATCAGTGCTCCTGCATCCGACTATGAAAAATATTATAGTTTTATTACTATGTCAAAAACATTAAAGCCTTATGCTGAAGAAGATAAATTTAAACGCATACTTCATTACCTTGAAGAAAAAAATTAAATAATTTTAAATTTCCGCCTAACCAGCCTCTACTTTTACCGACTATATAGGCGTAACAATCATGATTGAAGCAAAGGTGCAAGATGAAAACAAACGAAATATTAAAATTTATCGGCGATAAAGAGTTTCTCGATAAGATCTATCAATTCTCATACCGAAGATGCAATACTTCTTACGAAGCAGAGGATTTATGTTCGGACATAATTCTCGCAGTAATATCTGCCGTACATAATCAGAAAAGTATAGAAAACTTTTATGCTTTTGTTTGGACTATCGCTCGGAGAGTGTATGCCGATTACTCTGAAAAGAGAAATCTAACCCGTCAAACCATTAGCATCGAAAACGGTGACCTGTTGTTAGCGGCAAAAGAAAATGAAATTGATAACTTTATAGAAGAAGCCGCCGAGCAGGAACAGATAAAGAAAATCTTTGCAGAGATTTCTTTTCTATCCAAAGCATACAGAGAGGTTATGGTGCTGTATTACCTTGACGAGATGAAAGTCAAGGACATTGCCTTAAAACTTGGTATCAATGAAACAACTGTAAAACAACGTTTGTTTTCCGCACGCAATACAGTCAGAAAAGAGGTTGAAACTATGAATGAAAGAAATTTATCTTTAAAACCAATTAAAATGGATTTTATGGGTTCGGGTTCAGTAACAGGAAACGATCCTTTTGTAAACGCAACCAGAACATTTTCACAAAATCTAATTTATGCCTGCAAAGATGTTGCTAAAAGCGCCAAAGAGCTTTCGGAAGAATTATGTGTTCCAATGATATATGTAGAAGAGGAATTAGAAATTCAACTGCATGGTACAAACGGAACGTTTGGAACGCTTCGCAAACAAGGCGATAAATATATATCTAATATTATTATTGTTGATGAACAGGATCGAATAGAGGTTTCAAAGCTTTATGAGAAGTATACTGTTCAATTTTGCGAGGTGCTAAAAAAGTACTTAAAAGACAATGAATCAAAACTATTAACATTTCCATATATCAACAAACCCAAAGATATTAAACAACTTTTGTGGGTGCTAATTACTAACGCTACTTGGGGATTTGTTAGAGAAACTGAAAAAATTATGGATGAGATTCATTTTTCGGATGTTAATGAAGCAGTCTCGTCATCTGGCAGAAAATTTACCTTTAGTGCAATAGCAAGAAAAGAAAACGAGACCAAGATTCCGTATGGATATGGATGCGATGGGAATACTGCTCATGATTTCTGCGGTTATTCACTTGTTAATATTCGAAATATTTACGGACCAAGAATAGACGCTCATTTTAGAGTAGGACATAATCTCACACATGATAAAGTTATCTCTCTTTTGCTCAAATCAATAGGTGGACTTCCTATCGAATCACTAACTGAAGAACAAAAAGAACTTGCGGCTAAAGGAATCGAAGTTGGTTTACTGAGTAAAAACGATGTACTTTTAGAACCGGCAATAATAATCATCGATAATAAAAATAGTGACGGTTTCTTCAAGTGCCTTGATGAGTTATATCCGTTACTTGCACCTTATTGTGAAGAATTGGCATTAGAGGTATCAAATCATATAAAGAAACATATTCAAAAGCATTTGTTAGATGAATACAAAACTTATAATATGGCAGCAAGCGCTTCCATTGTAAGTTGCGTAATCGATAAATGTATAGAATTAGGTTTACTAAACGAACCGGAGAACAGACTAGGTCCAGAAGGTGTTCTGTTAGTTGTTGAAAAATAATTAATGTTTTCTTGAAACTCAATAATAACCTTATTTAATAAAAATATGACCTTTAAAGTTTTATGGCTTTAAGGGTCATATTTTTTGTGAAAAGAGGTTGAAATCAATGAAAAAGTACATTGATACTGCAGTTTGGGAAAATGATTACAGAGAAAGGCTTAAAAAACTTATGTCAGATAATAACATAACAGCTCGAGAACTCAGTTTGTCGCTCGGATACAACGAGGGGTATATTAGCCGAATTCTTAAAAGAAAAATTGACCCGTCGTTCAAATCTATGATGGATACAATGTTGTATTTCGACATAAGTCCCGCTGAATTCTTTATGTTTGATTTATAAAGTCATACTAAATGTTAATGTTTTCTTGAAACTAAAAAAACCTTTCTTAGAATTTAAGTGTCATCTTAAAATTTTGAGAAGGAGTTTTTAAAATTTCAATTAGGTGTACAAAGGAAAGTTACACCATTAGCAAGGAAAGTAAAGGTATCTTCGGCAAAGGTTTGTCGAGAGATGATGAAGTGTACCGTAAAAGGTCCGACTTGCACAGCTGCCGAAATGTTGCAGGTTGAGTAGCAGATTTAAGTTTTAAGTTGTTAACGAAAATCTGCGGCAGCACACCTGAGCGATGACAGGCAGGTTCATCGTTGCTATCGTGAAAGACACGGCTGAAAAAATATTTGCTTGGATAATTTTTCAGTACTTAAATCAAGCACGAAAGTTTCTGGGATTTAATCGGTAATGAAAATCCTTGCCGTACCACTATTCAGCGGTGGACCGATCCATTGTATCGGTATATGGTATTGCGTTCTCTAAATTTAGAGGCTTAGGCACACCTAAGTATACGCTGGGCTTGTCCTATCATGCTGACCTGCAGTATTACAACTAAATATGATTTACGTTTTGAAAGAATTATGATTATAATTTCGAGAGTCATTTCGAAATTTATTCTCTTTTCGATAGGTATGATTATCTTTTCGATATGATAGATGATAAAGATGATACTCGTTTTGAAATGATGATGACTTTCTTTTTGAGAGGCGCCGGTTTCTATCTTTCAAACAAGGAAGATAGAAACGCGACCGAGGGCGTGCCCGAGGGAGCGGCGCCAAGGCATAGTACGCAAAGTTAGTAAAAGAAAATGAGAGAAACGTACCTAGTTTTATGTAAAAAAGTCCCTGGGCGTACTATGCCTTGCTATCATTTTCGTATGATATATGACAAAATTTTGATATGATATTTTGATATGATTTATGATGCACATTTTGAAATGATATATTAACTATCTTTTCGAAATTCTTTTTGAGAGTAACTATCAGTGCTTAGTATGAAAATATGATTTACTTTTTGATATGCTCCTAACAGATTCTTATAAGAGTAATCAAAGATATAAAATATTAATGAGACCAATCTTCTATAAATATGCAAAAGAATCTATCCTGTCTTTTTGAAATGATATATGACTGTGATTTCGAAATGAGTGTATGATCATCATTTTCAAATGAGCACAGGAAATATGATTATCATTTATAGAGCGGCTCCCATAGACTGCGAATCAGTCTGTGGGAGCCAAAATTTTTTATGATTAAAATTTTCGTCAATAAATCTGTTTCGATACCAACTGCCTTAATTAAAAATTTTCGTACACAAACCTATGATTTTATAAATCATACAAAAATTTAATGTTTTCTTGAAACTCGAAAATTTTATTCCTTATATATTTAATGTCCAAATATTTTGGTACACAGTTTCAACCTGGACCGCTGAAACCTGTGAACAAAAATTTGGAAAATTTCGTGTGCGTTAATGTTTTCTTGAAACTATGCAAAAACATTATCCACATTTAAGTATCGGAAATTTGTGATGAAGCATTAAGGAACCATAGATGCTTCTTATAAAAAACCGAAATCTATGAAAGGAGTAATACTATGAGTTTAACCCCTGAAGAACAAGAACGAAAAGCCGAGAATCAAAAGCGCAATTTGCTAAATCAAACTCTTCCAGTGATTGATAGGTCAAATCAAGGAAGTTTTAAAACACGAAGGCGTTATAAAGCGGTGATGAATAGATTCTGTGGGTATTTAGGAGAGAATACCACATTGCAGAATTTTAGAAATGTTGAAGTACGCCATGTGCGAAGTTATGTTGAGCATCTTCAAATCAGCGGTTGTAAGCCCGGATATATACTCACCGAATTATCCGGCATAAAGTGGGTACATCAGCGAATGAACCCTAAACGAAATTTGCCTAAGAGTAATAAATGCTTTTTTGTTGCTAAGCGCCAATTATATATAAAGGATAAATCTATTCTTCCGCATGAGTTTGATGACCTTATCAAAGTTGCACTTGATATGGGCCGTATGGATGCGGTTATTGAGGCATATATGGACAGATATTTTGGACTTCGACACGAGGAGTTTGTAACCCTTCGTGTGCATCAAATCGAGTATGCACTGAAATATAAACAATTAAATCTTACAAACACCAAGGGTGGTAGACCGAGAGATATACCGGTCGAAACCAAAATGCAGGAGAACATTTTAAGACGGGTATTAGCATATGCTCAGAAAAATGGTAAGTGCTCTATGGATTATGTTATATGCGATAAGCATACAAACGGCGTTATAAAGAAAAGCAAATCCTTGGATAACTGGATGAACAATAACAAAAAGAAATTTATGGACCCCGAGCGCACCAAGTACAAAAGCCCGGGCAAACGACCAAGAGAACAATCTATACATTGGCATAGTCTCAGGCATTTGTTTTATCAAGAAACTAAAGAACGATACAAAGCCGAAGGCAGAATGACCGATGCACAAATTGAACGAGAACTTTCCGAATCTATGGGACATTCGCGTAATGATGTGAACAATACTTATTCAAATGAAATAAAAAGAATCCATTAAAGTTAATGTTTTCTTGAAACTCAAAATTTATATTCTTATGTTTTATTTGCAGATTTTCGACAGAGAGTTAGTCCCTACCTGATTCTCTGAACGGAAATCTGAAATCATAAATCTGATGACGGCAGATTTAAGCAATAAGCATTAAAAAAACTTGTTGCTTATGCGTTTTGGTATAGAGGACAAGACGCAAATCATATTTTAATAAAAGAAAAATATTCGCAAAAGGAAGGAGACGGACTGTATGGTAAATTATGTCGCACAGTCTTGGGAGCAGAAAATCGGCAACAAAATCGTGTCGATTACGAATTTAACTCCTCAATTTTCTGTGGACGAAAAAAGAGAAGTAAAATTACAAATAGAAGCAAAATTATATGATGTTTTTTGCAAATATATGTCCTGTAAACCTTGAAGAAAAAGGGCTGTTATGGTATAATATATATGTCAGCAGCTCCGCTTCTTTTTGCGAAGAAGGGAGTAAAAATTGAATCTTTTTGACGCAATTTATGCAAGACAATCGGTTGACAGGATAGACAGCATATCCGTTGAAAGTCAAATCGAGTTTTGTAAAAAGGAAGTGACAGGAGAAAGTTATAAAGTTTATACCGACAAGGGTTATAGTGGCAAAAACATAGACCGCCCTGCGTTTCAAGAGTTGTTGCGTGATATAGAGGCGGGTAAAGTAAACCGTGTTATCGTTTACCGTCTTGACCGTATCAGCCGTTCAGTGCTTGATTTTGCCAATTTAATTGAAGTGTTTCAAAAGAACCGTGTTGACTTTGTCAGCACAATGGAGAAATTCGATACTTCAACACCTATTGGCAAGGCTATGCTGATGATTGTAATGATCTTCGCACAGCTTGAGCGTGAGACCATTCAACAACGTGTTATTGATGCCTATTCTTCCCGTAGCAAGCGTGGGTTTTATATGGGTGGCAGAGTACCGTTTGGATTTGAACTGGTTGAAACAACCATAGACGGAATACGAACAAAAATGTATAAGCCCATTGAGGAAGAAGCAGAGGTTATTCGATTGATATTTTCAATGTATTCAAAACCTCAAACCTCGTTTGGCGATGTGATGCGCTACTTGGAAGAGCACGGCATACGAAAACGTGACGGTAAACTTTTCAATAGAAGCCGTTTGCGTGATGTGGTAATTAACCCTGCGTATGTAAAAGCCGATTATCAGCTTTATGAATTTTTTAAATCGCAAGGCACAAACATTGTTAACCCACCTGGGGACTTTATCGGTATAAACGGAGCGTATCTTTATTCGGGCGATAATCTAAAGCGAAAAACCATATCCTTAGTAGGTCACACATTGGTTCTCGCACCCCATGAGGGACTTGTCGATTCGGCAACGTGGATTAAGTGCCGTTCCAAGTGCTTGAACAACCAAAGCGTTGCACGGCCCATCAAGGCAAAAGCAACCTGGCTTGCGGGTAAAATCAAATGTGCCAACTGCGGATATGCTTTAACCGCTAAGATTTATAAGTGCAAAACTAAGTCCGATAATCGTTATTATCTCTGCACAAACAAATACCACGCAGGTGGTTGTCATTTTGGCTCATTGGATGCTGATGTTGTGGATGACATTGTATTCAAAGAAATGCAGAAGAAATTAGCGGAGTTTCAGACACTGTCAAAGAAAAAGCAGGACGGCTGTAACCTGCAAGTTGTAAAACTTAAAACACGCATAGGAGAGATTGACAAAGAAATATCCTCTTTGCTCGAAAAAATTACTTCGGCAAATGATACGGTGATGCAGTACATAAATAATCGCATTGCCGAGCTCGATGCCGAGAAGAAAGAACTCGGAGCTGAGATTTTATCACTTGACAATAACCATACAAACGATGTGGGAGAAATCAGCGGATATTTTGAGCATTGGGATGAACTGTCGGTTAGCGACAAAATTACGGTGGTTGACTGCCTGATAGAGCGCATAACCGCCTCAAAAGAGAGCATTGAAATCAAGTGGAAGATATAAAAAATTGATGTCGCAAAAACATTTCACCATTGTTGTTCTGGTGAGGGACTTCGCCTCGCAACCGAGCGACTGGATAGCAAAAACTTCTATGCCTTTAACCCCAGTTTTGATAAAAATTGCATTAAGTAAGAGAAAAGAGCAGATGGGAAACCATCTGCTTTTTTATTATAGCGGATAGAAGCACATGAAATATCCGCAAAATTGCCTTGTGGAGAGATTTGCCAGCCTTTTATTTATCTTTTCTTTCTTGACAAAACACTCTTTTGGGATTAAAATTTACTCGGTTATAAAATGTTTGAGAGGATGGATTGTCTTAATGTTTAGATTCACTCGTATAACCGCGTTAGTATTAATGCTTATTATGATTTTATCGCTTTGCGCTTGCGGCGGTGTTGAAAAGTCGAAGGATGTAACTTCTTCGCTTCCGTCGCTTTCGGACGAGCCCTCTTCATCGGAGACGCCCGTTTCTTCCGAGCCTACTGCCGGCAGTTCAGTTCCGCAGGTATCGAGCAAACCTGTTGTTCCCTCGAAGCCGCAGTCGAGCTCAACCGTTTCCAAACCGCAAAGTGTTATAGTTGCGAACGACCCCAATAATAACATTGATATCGAAGATAACATCTTTATGGATTCAATGGTTTACACAGGCTATAATCTTGCAAAGCATAGAGCTGACGGCAAGATGTGGCAGTATGTTCTTTCGAAATATAAGAAGGGTCTTGGCTGGCTCTCGAAAATCAGCTATGACTATGACGGCGGCACTTCAGGCTATGAAACCAACGCGCAGGGCTTGCCCGATATTGCATATTTCGAGAGAAACGACCTCGTTTGCGCATCCTATGTAACCTATGTTTACTTTAACTATTTGCCCAATGTTGTTGGTCTCGACACCTCGTTCCTCACAAAACCCACCAATCCCACTCTTGCAAACGATTGGTATCGTTGCGCACTCGATTGGGTTAAGAAGGGTTATTCCTATGAGATTCCGTTTGAGGCTTCGCGCTCGGGCGGCGGCGAAATTCGATTCAAGCCCAAGCAAAATATTCCGATTGGCTCTATTATTCTTTGTAACGATATGAACAATAAGTCTAACTGGGCTTGCCATGTTTCGATTTATGCAGGCTATAAGAACGGCTACCATTGGGTTTACCATGTTGGTAACGATAACGGACCTGAATTTTGCGCTATGGAGCGTTTTTGCTACGGCCCCGACCCCGTATGGCCTTTAAGCGTTATTTCGCCCCCTGTTAATATGCGATTCGCCGCAAAGGCTGATGTTGTTGTTAAGGATGAAAACGGCGCTCCCGTTTCGGGTGCTAAAATTTCCCTAAAGGCAAAGTCCGGTAGAATCTTTGAATTTGCCGCAACCAACGCCGAAGGCGTTACAACCAAGGACGGCTTCAACTACGGTGACTACACCTTAACTGTTACCGCTCCCGCAGGTTATGTTGCTGAACCCGCAACCCAAACCGTTAAGCTGACAATTGCAAACAACAGCTTAAACACAATAAATGTTACCCTTAAAAAGGTTTCTTAAAATGAAAAACCTGATGTCAAACGACATCAGGTTTTTGTTTTATCTAAATGTATATTTTTCGGGTTTAACGCGGAAATCGATGTTATAGGGGACTTCGATTTCGTTTAACTCCTCGCCGTTTTTATCGGCGATAGCCTTTTTGAGATAGGCGTAAAGGTCGGATAGGATAACCTCTTCTTCCTTAACATCGTTAAGAATGTGTCCGCCGTTTGCCATCAAAAGTTCGAGCGCTTCTTCATGCTTTCCGCTATGAGCGAGAGCGAAGATATATGCGGTTTTTGCGCGCGAATCGTTCTTTATCTTCTTATCGGCGGCATCATAGAACTTAATAATGCTCTTATAGTCCTCGCAACGGTTTAATATAGCGAAGATAGCCTTGGAGAGGGAAAGGTCATCATCCTTAAGCCTTAGGGCGGCGAGGGCATTTTTCTTTGCGGCAGCAGTGTTCTTATTATGCATATTAACGACTGCCAAGCAATAGTAGCTCCAGGCGTTCTCGGTGCATTTAACCGATTTTTGGAATGCCTTTTCAGCCAAAATGAACTCATCCTTGCAAAGATAGACGGCGCCCAACTGCAACCAAGTGTACCAGTTGTCCTTATCCTTGTTTTCTATTGCTTCTATGAGCATCTCGGTGATTTCATCCTGCATCATCCAAGAAGTGATGGTCTTTTGCGGGTCATGTTCACCTAATGTGCCTTCATTTATGAGCATTTTCCAAGCAGCCTGTTCGGCGGTTATGCGGCCGAAATCGAGATGCGGAGAAAGGGGAGAGAGTCCCTTTGTTTTACGAAGAAGATTTTCGAGTTGACCCCAAGCGCTACCCATAAACAAGCGAGTTTCAGCCTTCTTAAGTGCGATTTCCTCTTTGGTGTCTTTAAGCTCTTTTTCAAGTGCTTCAATGCTAACCAAACGGGCAAGACACTTTTCGGCTTCGGATTGCGCAGCGGCATATTCGCCGTGAACCTTTTTAGCCTTGCAGTTAACGGGTCCATAAACTTCAACCCATTCCCAAGCGGTTTTGGGAGGCATGGGGATATGTTCATATTGCGAGCGGGCAAGACCTGCCTGAATTTCAACATAGGCGCCTTTTCCCGGCTCGGAAAGGAAATCTTCCCAATGCTTTGCGCCGGCTCCCTGACCCCAAACAAAGAGCTTTCTACCCTTAAGTCTTGAGGTTGAGGTTTGCAAAAGTCCATAACCATCCTTATCAACATAAGCGATGTAGCGCGGTTTGCTATCATCGGTGCGATAGAAATAGTCGCGGCTGCGGTCAACTGTGTTAGTAGGATAGGTTGCATCAAAACCATCGGTGAAGGGAATCGGCAATTTCATAACAACGCGCTTGCCATCGATAATTTCGCTGGTGTATGCGTGTTTTGCCGATGTTATAACGCGCGAATTCTTGTCCTCGGGAACCGCAATATTGCTCCACCAATACATAGGAACAACCTCATTGGAGGGATTAACAATTCTCATTCGGCAATGGAGGAATTTTGAGTTTTCGGGGATATAGAAATCCATTTGATATGTAACTTTTCTGATGCGCTCAAATTCATACATACGAAGAACGGGGGTTCCGTCGGCCATTTTAAGGGTGGCAGTATGCAGGGTTGAGCAGGTAAAGGGTGTGTGACCTACTTTACCGATGTTCCATTCAACGCCGCCGCTCGTCCAAGCGTTGCGAAGTGCGAGGTTGCAGGGCTGAATAACGGGATTCTTAAATAATAAATCGCGTTTTTTCGCTTTATCGATTAGAGATAAAAGCTTGCCGCCGAGGGTTGGAGCGAAGGTTGCTTTGAGATACTGATTCTCTAAAATAACAACATCGAGTTCTTTCTCCTTGCGCTCGCGGGTGTAAAGGTCCTGCATTCTATAGGGGAAGATATCTCTAACATCGCCATAGCCAACAAAGAGTTCATCCTCTTCGGTTAATTCGGAAACGGAGGGCACTTCCTTTTCGCCTGCCTTGGCAATAGAGGGAAGGCTGCTTTCTTTGGAATAGTCAGCAATGGGGAAGAGTTCTTTTGAAACGGTTAATGTACTTAACATAGAGCACCTCTAATTCTTTTGGAATTTGGTAACCTTTATAATTATGAACAATAAAATAGAAATCGTAAGAGCAATTAAAAGCCATGTTGTGAACATTAAGCTGAAGTCGCCATTTTTAAGGGTGGCTCCATAGAATGCCGAGCCGACACCTGCGCCCATATAGGTTGCAAAATCCATAATGCCGGTGATAGACGGAACATTTCCGCTTGCGGCAAACTTAAGCGGGAAGATGGAAAGCATCGAAGTGTTGATAACATTAATCGCGGCGTTGGTAAAGCAAAGGCAAACCGCGGCAACGATTATGTTGTTAACTCCCAAAACGAGGGGAAGCATCGAGACAAAGCAAAGAACTGCCGAAATGATAGAAACGGTGTTTTCCTTGTGGTTGAAGATTTGATGAAGATAAGGATAAAGCAAACGGCCAATCATTCCGATAACAGGGATGATATAAAGGAACATTTGCATTTGAGATAGCGAAAAATTATAGTTGGATTGGAAGAATTTCGGCGCCCAAGAAGAAATGTTATCCTTAATAACGCCATGCAAAACTGCGGGAATCAGCATTATATAAACGCAGGGCAGTCTTAACATTTTTGTTACGGGGATATGGCTCTTTTTGATATCGCTTTTAATCTCTAACTTCTCATCGAAGAAAAATAAGGGAAGATAGGAGAGGGTTAAAGAAAGGATTGCGGGCACCAAGAAGGCTGCGCCAACGCCAAAGGTGGTGGTTGCGAAGGTTGCAAGCAAAAGACCGATAACGCTGCCGACTGCAACCGAGGAAACTAAAAACGAAACGCTCTTAACCTTCTTTTCGGCGGGGGCAATAAATGAAATATAGGATAATAACGAGCCCCAAAGCATACTTTGCGCATAACCGTTAAGCGACCATAACGCGATAAAGAGCGGAAAACTCGGCAAAAACGATAACGCAAGGTTTGCAACACCCGAAAGGGTTAGTCCAACGAAAATCATAAAGCGGGGATGAATTTTATCGCCGATGATTCCGTTAATTAGTCGGCCGCAGGAGAAGGCAATCAAAAATGCGCTTCCGATATAACCGTATTGGGCATCAGTGATGATATGACCCAAATCGGTTGATGCGATTGATAGGTTTAATCGACCAACATATACAAGACAGTATGATACATAACCGATTAAAAACAGTATGTAAAAGTTTTTGATTTTTTTCATAATATTACACCTCAAATTTTACCAATGGAAATATAGCATAGTTGGCGTGTAAAGTCAATCGAATAGCAACATTTTTTGACAAAATATTTAAAGTATTATTATTAGATAAAGATAAAGTATGAATCCCAGCAGGGAATGCAGGGGAAGCGGCGGAAATAGACCTTATAATCGTTGCGCAGCGAAAGAACCTTTTTGGCGATGGTTATGATATCCTCGCTTCGATGATAAGCTGAAATCATTAAGGCGGGTTTATATTTTTTGATGGTTTCTTCGCCGCCGATTATGCCGTTTAGCTCCTCGCCTTCAATATCGAATTTTATGAAGTCGGGCTTGCCATACTTTTCGGCTAAAGAATCGATGGTTATACACTTGGTTGTTTTGCTTCCGCCATGAAGCGACTGGTTTCGACCGCCCTCGTTTCCAAAGAACATATTGCCGTTTAGGTAGCCTATAGCTGCGTTAACGCATTCGATGTTTTTAAGCGGTTTTGTGTTTTCTATAAGGCGGATGAAGTTTCGCTCCGATGGCTCAACCGCAACGATTTTTCCGTAATCATTCCAAAGGGCTGCGAATTTCTCGGCGGTGTCGCCGTTGAAGGCGCCTAAATCATAAATGGTTGCATTCTTCGGAAACTGCAGCAAGCCTTTAACGGTTTCGGTTTCGTTATCCTCGGCGGCAAACAAATAATCCGTTTTTCCGCTTAATTTAAATCGAACAACATTTTCGAAAACCTCTTTCGAGCGTTCATCGGATAAACTGTTATAAACCTCAAAGAGCTGATTTTTATGAGCCGAAACGAATGAGCTATCGAAAAAGGTTTTTCCGTAAACAGGTGCATCGGCAATATATAGCTCTTGCTCGCTTGCGATTCTTAAAAGATTTTCTTTAACCTCGGGGAGGGAACTGCCGAAGGCTGTAACAACTATAAATTTTTTGAACTTTTCCTTGATATCATTATATGTTAAAACAGTATGACCGCGAAAGCTTTGGCCACGAACAAAATCATCGCTCGCAAAAACGCCCGAAACCTTGCCGCCAACCGAAATAAGCTTGTCAATAACGGCATCGGCTCCGTTGCCCATACCGTAGATAACTATAGGTTTATTTTGTTCCTTTAAATAGTGCCATAAATCCAACATTTTTATCCCTCCGCGGATACTGCTATTATATTACAATTACAAATAAAATTAAAGGGTTGTTTTAAATCTTTTTGCGCTATTTTAGTGTATTGACAAAGAAAAACGATAGTTGTATAATTTTTTAAGGCAAAAGCGGGTATTTGCTTTTTTGGCGCCTGCTTTGTATTTCTTGATAAGGAGAAAAATGTTATGACCCCTAAAGATATCGATTGGAGCAATTTAGGCTTTGGTTATATAAAAACCGATAAGCGCTTTGTTGCTAATTATAAAGATGGTGCTTGGCAGGAGGGCGAACTCATTGAGGATGAAAACATCACAATGAATGAATGCGCCTGCGTTTTGCAGTATGCTCAAACCTGCTTTGAGGGACTTAAAGCATATCGAACCGAAAACGGCGATATCGTTTGCTTCCGTCCTGACCTTAACGCAAAGAGAATGGCTGATTCCTGCGAGCGTATGAAGATGCCCGTTTTCCCCGAGGATAAATTTATTGAGGCAGTTAAGGCTGTTGTTGCCGCTAATGCTGATTGGGTTCCTCCCTATGGAACAGGCGCTTCGCTTTATTTGCGCCCCTATATGTTCGGTTCTAATGCGGTTATCGGCGTTAAGCCCGCAACCGAGTTCCAGTTCCGAATCTTTGCAACGCCCGTTGGCCCTTATTTCAAGGGCGGCGTTAAACCTTTAACTCTTCGCACCTGCGATTTCGACCGCGCTGCTCCCAAGGGAACAGGTCATATTAAGGCTGGCCTTAACTATGCAATGAGCCTTTATGCTATTGTTGATGCTCATGAATGCGGTTATGATGAAAATGTTTATCTTGATTCCGCAACAAGAACCTATATCGAGGAAACAGGTGGCGCAAACATTTTGTTTGTTACCAAGGATAACAAGGTTATAACCCCCAAATCCGATACTATTTTGCCCTCTATAACTCGCCGCTCCTTAATGCAGGTTGCATCGGAATATTTAGGCCTTGAAACCGAAGAGCGCAAGGTTCGCCTTGATGAAATCGGCGATTTCTCCGAGTGCGGTCTTTGCGGCACTGCGGCAGTTATTTCTCCCGTTGGAAAAATTGTTGATGGCGAGAATGCCGTAACCTTCCCGTCGGGTATGGATAAGATGGGCCCCACAATTCAAAAACTTTATGATACCTTAACGGGTATTCAAATGGGTCGCATCGATGGTCCCGAAGGTTGGATTTGCAAAATAAAATAAAAGAAAAAAGCCGAGGTTTTCCTCGGCTTTTTATTTTAATGGTTAATTATTCGGCGTCAGCAGGAGCATCGGCAGGAGCTGCAGGAGCTTCAGCGGGTGCTGCGGCAGGTGCTACAGGAGCTGCGGGAGCGGCAACGGGAGCCTCATAAATCGGCTGGTTAAAGGCATCAGCAGCGGAATTATTACCATTTTGGTTCTTAAGCTTGTTGTTGATTTCGATAACATTCTTAACAAGAAGAATGGTGAGCATCATAAACTCGAACATAATTCTGATAAAGATGGGACCAAGGAGCATGGTGAGGAATCCTTGACCTGCAAGGCTTCTATAGCCACCCCAGGTGCGTTCCTGAGCAAACAACATAAAGAATCCGCCAAAGATGCAGAAATATGTGCTGACAATATAGAAGAACTTAAGAATCTTCTCAATGATAAGGCCTCTAAAGTTGAAGATATCAGCAAGACCTTTGAAGAAAGGCGAAAGAGTTTCGCGTTTGGATGCGGGTGTGATTAAGATTACCGAAAGGATGGCGCAAACTAATGCTGCGATAATTCCTATAGTGCCGGCAGTTGCTGAATTCATAGTTTTTCCTCCAAAAAAGTTTTTTGCACAATATTTTGTGCTTAATTATAAAATAGCACTATATATGACTTATGTCAATGCTTTTATTAACAAAAAGTTCATTTTTATAACATTTTTCGCTTTTGTTTGACAAGCGTGTGTTTTTGTGATAAAAATTACTTAAAGAATAGGAGTTGATGTTATGTTTAAAATTGGTTTATCGAGCTGCTGCGGCTATGAAATGACCGAGGCGGGACTTTTAGAGCTTAAAAACGCCGGAATTGAAGCTATTGAATATTGCGGCGGAACCGATATTGATAATTTTGATTTCCCCAATGCTCGCAAGGTTTGTGATGCCGTGGGAATGACTCTTTGGTCGATTCATTCGCATATGCGCCCCGATTTTGATATTTCTTCTCTTGAAAAGGAGAGCAACGATGCGGCAATCGCGGAGCTTTCCGAGCTGATTAACCGCGCTTCAGCGGTTGGAATTGATAAGGTTGTTGTTCATCCAACGCATACTCACGAGCCGTTTGACCAATCAACCCGCGGCGAAAAGGTTAAGCATGCTATGCAGTGCCTTGACACATTAGCCGAATATGCCGATAAAAAGGGAATGCGCATCGCGCTTGAGAATCTTCCGCGCACCTGCCTTGGCAACACAATAGAGGAGCATTTAACCCTCCTTGGCGCAAACGATAAACTCCGCGTTTGCCTTGATTTTAACCATTCGCTCATTGATAATACTGCCGATTTTATCAGAGCAGTTGGCAACAAGATTATAACCGTTCATGTTTCCGACCGCGATAACATTAATGAACGCCATTGGTTGCCCGGTGAGGGTGTTCTTGATTGGAAGGCTAACATTGATGCCCTCGAAGAGGTTGGATATAATGGCGTTTGGATGTATGAAATGGGCGTTAATTGCCCCATAACCATTGAACGCCGCCTTTTAACCTATAAAGATTTTGTTGATAACGCGAAGAGCATTTTTGCCCGCGAAACCCTTAAATCTATCGGAACTCCCAAGCCTAATTTAGGCCTTTGGGGTCCTAATCCCAACTAATAAAAACCACCCATCGCTTGATGGGTGGTTTTCTTATTATTCATAGTCAACAACATCAACCCAAGAGAGCAAGAATTCGCGCTCATGGTCGTTGCCCTTAACCGATTGCGATGCAGCAACGATGGGCATCCATTTTTGAACATACTGCTTAGCAGTGTTGCTCTTTTTGCAAAACAAATCGAGATATTTCTTTGCTATATCTTCATTGCCGTTTAAACAAAACAGCAAATATGTTCTTGCAACATCAGCCGAGGCGTTGCCCTGTGTCGCATGCGACCAGTCAAGGATATAGGGAATGCCATCCTCCGAGATGATGATGTTCGAAGGGTTGAAATCGCCGTGGCAAACCTTTTTGTGCTTAGGCATTCCCTCAAGGCGGGTGTGCAGCTCGTAACGGGTGGTTGCATCGAGCTCGGTAGCCGAGATTTTGCGATTCATCTTATCCTTAAGCTTGTTGAGGAGGGGGCTTTGTTTGGCGTGAACGCTAAGCTGAAGGTCAACGAGCAGTTCGATATATTCATCGGTTTTTTCAGGATTTTCAGCCATAAGCTCGGCGAGGGTTTTGCCCTTAATGAACTCGGAAACGATAGCCCACTTTCCGTCAATCATGGTTACTTCAAGAATTTTGGGAATGTTAAGACCGGTTTCTTCAATTCTTGCCTGATTTAATGCTTCATTAAGGACATCGGCTTTTGAATAATTGGTATCGAAAACCTTAATGCATACATCGTTATCTTGATAGATTGTTTTGTTATTTCTAACAGCAATAATTTTATCTAATTTCATAAACAACTCTCCTTAATTATGCATTTTTGTCGGCAACGGGCTTCTCGGTTTCAATAAAGTGCTTGCCGTAGTAAGCGTTTAAATACATTTGCTTAATTTCGCTCATGAGCGGATAGCGCGGGTTAGCGCCTGTGCACTGGTCATCAAATGCCTGTTCAACCATATCATCGAGGCGAGCAAGGAAGTCGTTTTCATCAATGCCGTAATCCTTGATGGTTGCCTTAATGCCAACCTTTGTTTTGAGGTCGTTGATTGCCTTAATAAGGTTTTCGAGTTTCTCTTCATCGCTCTTGCCGCCAAGGCCCAAGTAATCGGCGATTTCAGCATAACGAGCAAGGGCGTGGGGGTGGTCATACTGCGAGAAGGTGCCCATCTTTGCGGGAGCCTCGCAAGCGTTGAAGCGAAGAACCTCTTCAATCATAAGCGCGTTTGCAACGCCGTGGGGAAGGTGGTGGAATGCACCAAGCTTGTGAGCCATGGAGTGGCAAACACCAAGGAAAGCGTTTGCAAATGCCATACCCGCCATGGTAGCGGCGTTAGCCATTTTTTCGCGTGCCTCAACATCGGTTTGACCGTTATCATAAGCGCGGGGGAGATATTTGAAGATGTTTTTGAGTGCCTGGAGTGCAAGGCCATCGGTGTAGTCGGTTGCAAGCATTGCGGCATAGGCCTCAACTGCGTGAGTAACAGCGTCGATACCCGATGCGGCAGTGAGTCCCTTGGGCGCGCTCATATGGAAATCGGTGTCGATGATTGCCATATTGGGGAGAAGCTCATAGTCAGCTAAAGGATATTTAACGCCGGTATCGCCATCGGTGATAACTGCGAAAGGAGTAACCTCGGAACCGGTACCTGCCGAGGTGGGAACAGCGATAAAGTATGCCTTTTCGCCCATCTTGGGGAAGGTGTAAACGCGCTTGCGGATGTCGATAAAGCGCATTGCCATATCCATAAAGTCGGCATCCGGATGCTCATAAAGAACCCACATAATCTTTGCAGCATCCATAGCACTACCGCCGCCGAGAGCTATAATTGTATCGGGCTGGAAGGCAGCCATTTGCTTTGCGCCATCCTGTGCGTTTTTAAGAGTCGGGTCGGGCTGAACATCAAAGAATGTTGTGTGAGCTATGCCCATTTCATCGAGTTTGTCGGTAATCGGCTTGGTGTAGCCATTTTGATAGAGGAAGTTATCGGTAACGATAAATGCCTTTTTAGCGCCGCGAACGGTGCGAAGCTCATCGAGAGCAACGGGCAAGCAGCCCTTCTTGATATAAACCTTTTCAGGTGCGCGGAACCAAAGCATATTTTCCCTTCTTTCAGCTACTGTTTTGATATTTAAGAGGTGTTTAACGCCTACATTGTCGGAAACGCTGTTGCCGCCCCAAGAGCCGCAACCGAGGGTGAGGGAGGGGGCAAGCTTAAAGTTGTAGAGGTCGCCAATACCGCCGTGTGCGGAGGGAGTGTTAACGAGAATACGGCAGGTCTTCATGCGAGCTGCAAAGGCATTCAGTTTTTCCTGCTCGGTAATTTCGTTAAGATATACGGAAGAGGTGTGACCGAAACCGCCATCCTCAACGAGCTTATCAGCCTTGTCGAGTGCATCGGCGAAATCCTTCGCCTTATACATAGCAAGAACAGGGGAGAGTTTCTCATGAGCGAACTCTTCGGAAAGTTCAACGCTTTCAACCTCACCAATGAGTATCTTGGTTCCTTCGGGAACGGCAACATCGGCGAGCGCGGCAATTTTAGCAGCGGGCTGACCAACGATTTTTGCGTTGAGAGCGCCGTTGATGATTATGGTCTTGCGAACCTTTTCGGTTTCGGTCGGGTCAAGGAAATAGCAGCCGCGGTTAGCAAACTCTTTTTTAACTGCATCATAGATGCTCTCTAAAACGATAACCGACTGCTCGGATGCGCAAATCATACCATTATCGAAGGTCTTGGAATGAATAATGGAGTTAACTGCGAGGAGAATATTCGCGCTGTCATCAATAATAGCAGGAGTATTACCTGCGCCAACGCCGAGAGCGGGTTTGCCGCTGGAATAAGCAGCCTTAACCATACCGGGGCCACCGGTTGCAAGGATGATATCGGCTTCCTTCATAACGGTGTTGGTCATCTCTAACGACGGAACATCAATCCAGTCGATGATGCCCTCGGGAGCGCCTGCAGCAACAGCAGCCTCAAGAACGAGTTTTGCAGCAGCAATGGTGCTGTTCTTTGCGCGGGGATGAGGACTTATGATGATAGCGTTGCGGGTCTTAAGAGCGAGCAAGCACTTGAAGATAGCGGTAGAAGTGGGGTTGGTTGTCGGGATAACTGCCGCAACAACACCGATAGGCTCGGCGATTTTCTTGGTGCCGAAGGCCTTATCTTCTTCGATAACACCGCAAGTTTTGGTGTCCTTATAAGCGTTATAGATATATTCGGAAGCGTAGTTATTTTTGATAACCTTATCCTCAACTATGCCCATGCCTGTTTCTTCAACTGCCATTTTAGCAAGCGGGATTCTTGCCTTGTTGGCTGCGGAAGCGGCAGCTAAAAAGATTTTATCAACCTGCTCTTGGGAATAGGTTGCGAATACCTTTTGCGCTTCTCTGGTGCGCGCGATTGCTTCTTCGAGCTTCTCAACGCTGTCAACGAGTAAATAATTTTTGGTGTCCATTTTGCGGCCTCCTAATAAATTGCTATAGTGATTTGCGCTATCTTGCTTTGATATTATTTTAACAATCAGGCGCGGTTTTGAGAATTCTTAAAACGGATAAAAGGTGTTATCAAAATTGATAATACCAAAAAACTATAATAAAAACGCCTACCGCGCAGGGTAGGCGTTAAGATTTATATGTATTTTCGCTTTGATTCGCTAAGCTCGGTTATAAACTGCCTATCAAGCTTTGAAAGCTTGTAACCTTTTTTGTATATAAGGATATCTTTATAGATTTTTTTGTTATCGGTGCATTGCTTCAAAACTAAATTATATCGTTTTAGGAGATTTTCGGGCGCAGGCGAAACCCACATAAAGGTTTCGGGGTTGGAGGATAACAAATCATATTGACTTGCGCGTTCGAAAATGAAAATGCGCCGTTCAATGTTATCGGGCAGTTCTTCTTTAACAACCTTTGAAAGCGGCATCGAAGGAACATAAGGGTCAGCGTGCGCGATTTCGATATAATTCGTCAAATCCTTAAATGTGATGTTATCTTTTTTAGCAAGCGGGCTATCGGCGCTCATAATAAGGGAATAGGTAAATTCGGTTACAAGCTCATAATCGAAACCTTTTTCCTCGAGCATCGATTTAAAATAAACATCATAGTTTTCGGCATAGCGAATGATGCCGAGCTTATAATCGTGGTTAACCATATTGTGAATGGTGCGCTGCGAATTTGTTTCCTTATAAAAGACTTCGGCGGGTTGGCTCGAAAGAGTTTTTGAAAAATTCGCAAAAGCTTCCGAAATATAATAAGCGCGCGGAACCGAAATGGAAAACTTTTGTTTCTTGGGAGCGCCGTCTTTATAAAAGCGTTCAACCTCATCGATTTGGTTGAGAATGCCTTTAGCAAAATTAATGAATTCTTCGCCCTCGGGGGTCAATTTCATACCATTTTGTGTGCGCTCGAAAATAGTGATACCAAGGTCGATTTCGAGCTCTTTAATAGAACGGCTGATGTTCGGGGCTGCGATAAGCAACTCCTCAGAAGCCTTTCCGAGGGAACCAGCCTTTGCAACCGTGAGAGCGTGTTTCATATGCAATAAATTCAAAATCATCACCGCCGAGTAGTGTTTTTTTAATATTATAGCATCTAATACCCGCAAATTCAACGAGCAGTATGTTTTTTTGATAAATATAAAAATAAAACGAGCGCCTACCAAAAAGTAAGTGCTCGTTTTATTTTGGTGCGGGTGAAGGGACTCGAACCCCCACGCCAAGGCGCCAGCTCCTAAGGCTGGTGCGTCTGCCAATTCCGCCACACCCGCGCGCAAGCATTATTTTAAACGAAATATCTCCGATTGTCAAGTGTGTTTTCCTTGTATTGATAAGTATTTTGTGTTAAAATATTAATGTGAATTTTCGCTTTATCACAAAACAACACATTTTCGTATTATATAGTATGAAAGTGGGTGTTTTGATGCGTTTTAGGCGAAAAAAACGGCGTTTTATTATTGCCGTTATAATCGCAGTTTTAATATTTTCTTTGTTGGCTTTTCTTTATGCCGATAGAAATTTAAGGTTCTTAATTCTTGAAATGTCCGAAAACAAGGTTGGTTCAATGATGTCGGACTGCGCAAACGCCGCGGTTAACCGCGCTGTTAAAGAAAACGGCATCGAATATGATGATATTATAAGGGTCGCGCGGGATGGCAACAATAATATAACCTCCTTGCAAACCGATATCATTAAGCTCAACGAAATAAGAACCGAAATCGATTATCTCTTTTCCGAGGAAATGAACAAAAGCCCGCATATTTTCTTGGAAATACCTATCGGAACAATAATAGGAAATGAATACACTGTGGGCAGGGGCCCGAAACTAAATTTCAAACTGGATTTATCGGTTAATACCTCAACAGGCTATACCAGCAAATTTTATGCTGCGGGAATAAATCAAACTTTGCATCAAATTTGCGTTGAGGTTTCGGGGAGCGCTTATTTGCTTTCTCCTTGGTATAAAACCTCTATTGATTTTTCAACATCATATATCGTTGCTGAAACGGTTATAACGGGCATCGTTCCCGAAACTATGGCGGATTTAAATTTAAACTAAAGGTGATAAAATGACAGAGCGTGAAGCAAAACAAAAAATCGATGCATTATCGGCGCAGCTTAGATATCACAGTGTGAAATATTATGTTGATGATAGCCCCGAGATTGAAGATTATGAATATGATATGATGATGCGGGAGCTTCGCGGTTTGGAGGAATCTTTCCCGCAATTCGCTATGCCCGATTCGCCCACAAAGGTTGTTGGCGGCGCAGCGGCGCTTCAATTTTCTGCCGTTAACCATTCGGTTAAAATGGAAAGCCTTTTAGATGCTTTCAGTTTTGAAGAGTTAGAGGCTTTTGATAAGAGGGTTGCCGCCGATGCAGGTTCGGTTATATATTCGGTTGAACCTAAAATCGATGGTCTTTCGGTTGCGCTCGAATATGAAAACAGTTTGTTTGTTCGCGGCGCAACTCGCGGCGATGGTGTTACGGGCGAAAATGTTACCGCCAACCTTATGACCGTTAAATCTATCCCCAAAAAGATTGATTTCCTCGGAAAACTTATCGTTCGCGGCGAGGTTTATATGTCGCACGATAGTTTTATGCGCCTTGTCGAAAGGCAGGAAAATTTGGGCGAAAAAACTGCCAAAAATCCTCGCAACGCGGCTGCAGGTTCTTTAAGGCAAAAGAATCCTAAAATAACTGCGCAACGCGATTTGGATATATTCGTGTTCAACATTCAGCAAATCGAAGGCAAAGAAATCAAGAGCCATGTTGAATCGCTCGATTTTTTGAAGAGTTTGGGCTTTTCGGTTCTTCCCAGTTATAAAAAGTGCGGCTCTATTTCCGAGGCAATAACCGAAATAGAGAAAATAGGCGAGAGCAGGGGAGAATTGCCCTTTGATATTGATGGCGCCGTTATTAAGATTGATGAGCTTTCAATTCGCGATAACATCGGCAGCACTTCGAAATATCCCAAATGGGCTATCGCTTATAAATATCCGCCCGAAGAAAAAGAAACTATCCTTCAAAAAATTGAAATTAATGTTGGCCGAACAGGCGCTTTAACTCCAACTGCGGAGTTCACTCCGATTTCGCTTGCAGGAACAACGGTTAGCCGCGCAGTTTTGCATAATCAGGATTTTATAAACGAAAAAAGCATTTGCATAGGCGATACGATAATTGTTCGAAAAGCGGGAGATATTATTCCCGAGGTTGTTGGGGTTTCGAAGCATGCTCTTGGCGGAGAGGTTTTCAAAATGCCCGATATTTGTCCTTCCTGCGGCGCAAAGGTTTCGCGCGAAGAAGGAGAAGCCGCTGTTCGCTGCACCAATACCGATTGTCCCGCCCAGCTTTTGCGCCACTTGATTCACTATGCTTCGCGTGATGCTATGGATATTGAGGGCTTGGGACCCGCTGTTTTGAGCACATTGCTTGATGAAAATTTAATTTCGTCAACGCTCGACCTATATTCCTTAAAAACCGAGGATATTTGCGCCCTTGAAGGCTTTGGAGCCAAATCGGCGGATAATTTGATAGCCGCTATCAATAAGTCGAAAGAGAACGATTTTTATCGATTTATTTATGCTCTCGGCATTCGCCATATCGGCAACAAGGCGGCAAAACTTTTAGTCAGCAAATTCAATACCATTGACGATATCATGAACGCAAGCGTTGATGCGTTAGCGGAAATTGAAGGCTTCGGTCAAATTATGGCGCAAAGCGTTTTTGATTATTTTGCGCTCTCGCAAACAGCTGAAATGATTGAAAAATTCAAGCAAATCGGCGTTAATATGCAGGCCGAAGTTAAGGCACTTGAGGATGCTCGTTTTGAGGGCAAAACCTTCGTTTTAACGGGAACTCTCGAAAAATATAAGCGCAGCGAGGCTGCCGCTATTATCGAGTCGATGGGCGGAAAAACCGCTTCATCGGTTTCTAAAAAGACCGATTTTGTTCTTGCGGGCGAAAGCGCAGGCAGCAAACTCGATAAGGCAAATGAACTCGGTGTTGCGGTTATATCCGAGAGCGAATTTGAAGAAATGATAAAATAGCAGGTGATTTTTTGTTATTAAAATTTTTGGGTACCGGCGCCGCCGATAGAATGAATCTTCCTCAAGATGATGATTTTTCTAATAAAGACCACCGTCGATGTGCGTGTGCATTGCTTGATGGGCATATTATGCTCGACTGTGGACCTCACGCTTTAAATGCTCTCACTGCGGCAAATGTTTCGCTTTATGATATAACCGATATCATAATAACCCATAGACATTGCGACCATTTTAATATCGAAAATATCAACAAAATTGCCGAATGCGGCGGTGTTCGCCTTTGGCTTCGAGATGGAGAGCTTATTAGTGGTTGCGATGCTCAAATAATATATATGAAGCTCTTTAAGCAGTATATTATCGATGATTTAACCGTAATCGGTCTTCCTGCTAATCATGAGCCCGAAGTCTTTCCGCAGCACCTTTATATAACCGATGGCGAAAAGAAGCTTTATTATGCGCTTGATGGCGCGTGGATACTAAATGAAACCGTTAAGTTTTTGAAGGGCGCGGAGCTTAATGCCATCGTTTTGGATGCAACGGTAGGGGACTATAGCGGAGATTTCCGTTTAGGGGAGCATAACAGCATTCCGATGATAAGACTTATCGTTGATTCAATGCGAACCTTAAAGATAATTAACGACAAAACCGATATTCTTTTGAGTCATATTGCTTGTTGCTTGCATAAATCTCACGAGGAAACGCAACAAATCCTTGAAAGGGATGGATTTATTGCGGCATATGATGGATTTTCTCTAACGATTTAGCAGGGTATTATATTGTTAAAAAATTAACAATAGGGGAATTTTTAAGATAATTTCAGCCCTTTTTCGACCCGTAGCCTATGCCTTCAAGGCCTCTTTTGGTCATATCAAGCATGAAAAGGCGAGATAGTATTATATAAAACCTAACTTTTTTTACATAATTTCGTTTAAAATCCATTTTGCCAAATCGCTTTATAATTTATGTTAACCTAACCGGCTGATAACTTTTGGTTGGTCCGATTATAAAATTTTATCCGATAGAATTGCTCCGATTGATGCTTTCTATAAGAAAAAATAACTGAACGGCTAAAAAAGCAGCCTCTCAGTTTTTTTCGGGAATACCTAAGGTATGGACGAGAAATTTCTATTCGATGCGTTTTTTATAAAATGTTAAAGAAAAGTATTTTGTGAAGCAGTTTGATGATAATTAAGGTTTAGCAAAATTAAAATCAGCAATGTAATGCGTGTGTAACAAAACTAATACATTTAATATTATTGTATAATTGTGGGAGAGTATGGGTTTGAGGGTGCGAAAGGCATAAAAAGCACTAAAAGCCCGTTTTTCCCCTAAAACCCCTTCCCTTAATTATACAAAATATTCATTTTGTATAATTGCAAAGGTGCAATTAATGGCGCTTTGCGGGACAATGCCCCCTAGCAAAGCACCTTACAAAATGACCGTTTTGTAGAATTGCGGATTTCTCCTTTCTTTGAAACTCGCATAAGCGGCGACGCGCCACATTCCGAGTTTCAATTTACACCATAAGTCCTTGCTTGTCAAGGGCTTATTTTATTTCGTTAGCCATAGCATAAATGAATGTAACTGCTTCATTGCTATGATTCAACAAATGCTGCACCTTTTTAAGGTCTCGACCGCATTTATTGAAATACTCAACCGCGAATGCCTTTCGCAAGCTATGCGGACTTACATGTTCTCGAACGCGAAACGCTTTCGCCGCTCGGCGCAAATCCTTAAAAATGGCTTGGCGCGTTCTTCGCTTAAGCGGGTTTATGCGATGCTCAAACACCCAATATCGACCCGCGTTTTCATATGCGCGCTCGCGCAGTTCTAGCGGCAAATATACAACCCTTGTCTTCCCCGTTTTTTCTTCTTTTATCGTGAAACGGCTGCGGTCAGGTCGAACAGATTCGGGCTTAAGCCGCAGCACATCCCCAATCCTCAAACCCGTTGCTAAACTAATCTCGCAAGCGAGCCTATTCTCGGGCATTAATGCCGCGAGTATATGCTCCAAAATTTCGCTTGTAACCCATTGACTACGCATAAAATTGTCTCCTTTTTACAATACTAAAAATGTTAACTCACTAATCAAAGTCCCAATTTTGGGACTTTGACCAAACCTTTGCTAATTCTTCAGCGTTATCGAACCACGCCGATTTTATAAAGTCATTCTCAAAATCCCACTTGCTAACGGGGCAAGGTGTCAATTCAACACGGTGTATCATCTCGCGCCGTTTAAGCCCTTGACTAGCGAAAAACATATGATGACCTTTTTCAATGGCGGTGCGGGCAACCTCTTTTGTAATATATTTAACAATATATTTTGCACACGCTTCGTGGGATTTTATGTTGGTTGCGGTAAAAAAGCCGAATTTTTGGGAATATTTTTCCCAATTATATATTTTTTCTCCGTTTTTCAACTGCTTAATAATTGCACGCGGGAGCCTCTCTTTAAGGGTAAATTCGCGGAGGTCGGTCTCCTTTAAACCCGCGACTAGCCCGTGCATATGCCAAGCACCATTCTTGTGTTGTTCGGGAACAAAAAGGTATTTGATTTTTTCATCGCGAAACCGATTTTGATTTCGAACAAATTGAGCCAAATCCTTGCGGAATTTGGCGAGGTCGAAGCGGCTGCCGACTAAATCTTCGTTTTGGGTAAATGTGCAAAAATGCGAAAACTCGTTGCAAAATGCCAATTCGAAAATGGTGCTTTTTGTTCGGCTGATAGATTGTAAGAAACGCTCTTCGCTTTTATTTTGTACCGGCGGATTATTTTGCAAGGCTAAAGAACGAGAAGCCTCTCCGCCGTATTTTAAATAAACAACCTTGAAGCCCTTGCCGTACGAATACAAAGTCCAAGTGTCGCGACCTATTTTCCAATAATCAGGAGCAACAAATTTTTCCAAAGATAGGGCTTCAAGATAATGCGACTCGGCAAGAAAATCTTTTTTGTTAAGCACGAAAGTGAACGCTTTGTGTTACCTAGTCAAGTATATAGGGAGCCGTAAAATTTAATCAAAAATACTAGCATATACGGCGGTGGCTCAAGCGACCCACTCACTAAAGCCCAAAAAGAAAAAGTCCCTAACGGCGAAAATTTAGGAGGATTTTTGCGTTGTTTTGTGATGATAAAACCAATGGAACTTTTTCTCTTGGGCTTTGTCGGGGTCAATTCGCCGCCGCTAGTTCCCAATGGGAACTAGAAATGTTTTCATAACGGCGGGCGGGCGGCACAACGCGCTATGCCCGCACCGCCTGCGGTAATTAAACCGCATAACAACGAATTAAACAAAATTGGAGTTTTGGATAATTGTGCCCTCGCGCTGCGCGCGAGACCCCAATTACGAGCACCTTAACAGGCATCCAAAACTAAAATTTTGTATAATTCGTTTACTCAAAAACAATAGTATGTTTATCAAAGGAGCACCGTGTGCCTGCGGGCACACGCAGGGCAAGGCAAGCCAACCGCCCCGCGCACGGGGCATTTGCCTTGCCGTGCCCGAACAAAAAACCTTGATAAAACAACCAAACGCGTGTTTTGCAATCAACCCTTTATGGTAAACCATAAAGGCAAAAAAATTATACACGCGGCATCTTTGTCAAGGCACGCTGCGCTTAAAGCCTTGACAAGAAAAAACTAGATAAATCAAAAAAACGGCTTCCCCCACCCGCCCCCAAAGGGGGAGCGCATGCTCAAGGTAACGGTTGTGGGGTTGACAACAGTTAAACCTTGTGGTAGAATAACACTTGCATGCGACGGGTAACAATACTTGTCAAAACATCCCTTTAAGCCATAAGAACAAGCGGTGGCGCGTTTGCTCTTGGGATGTTGCCAAAAAGGCGCGGAGATTTCCGCGCCTTTTTTCTTTGCGTAACACAATCGCAATTATACAAAACCTATTCCCATTTTGTATAATTCGATTTGGAGAAATAGGGGGTCTTCCCGTTTTATGGCGGTTGCATTTTTCTACTATTAATTCATATATATTTACATAAAAAATGAGCCCTAATTATTTAGGACTCGTTTTTTATATGGTTATTTATATCGTTTAACAGTTCTTCCCAAGCATCTTCATGCTCTACATAATAAAGCGGACAAAGCTTTCCCGTTACATCATAATGCCTTATCACATCTTCAACATCCAACTTGCAGGTTTCGATAAGCCATGCCGTTAACTTAATAAGCGACGCGCGCGTTGAAGTGTTGAACCTTCCGCTTTCATCAGGATGGCAAACCTCGATTGAAATAGTGTCGCTGTTTCTATGATTGGTTGCAACCGAGCGTTCATATATCGGAATGCACTGAATAATTTCTCCCGAAAGACCAACTATAAAATGCGAATTAACAACCGTTCCCTCGTTGCCGAAATAATCATGGTTTTGTTGGGCGGTTGTGCCTGGGTTGCCAACATAGTGGATTACTATATTTTTAACACCTTTCAGCTCTATCCCCTTCCTCGAGCTTTCAAGGGGCAAAATTTGCTCATCGATGTATTGCGGTATTTCCGCCGCCTTTAATTCCTTAATGGTCACGCCATTATGATGGAAAAATTGAAAATATAAGAAAACGCCCAAAAAGCATAAAATCAATATGCAAAAAACGGCGATGATTTTGCGAGATTTCTTGGACTTTTTGCGCTTCATATATTTCCCTCCTATAAAAGTCTATGGCTATTATAATACAAATATTTAAATAAATAAAGAAAAGCTTTGCATTTTTATGATGCAAAGCTTTTTATCTTGCCATGGGATGGAACTTCTTATAGGATTTAGCGTATTTATTCTTCATAATTTGCGCGTAAACCTGCGTTGTCGAGATATCGGAATGTCCCAGCATTTCCTTAATATCCTGCAGCTGTGCGCCGTTTTCGAGCAAATGAGCCGCAAATGAATGGCGAAGAGTGTGCGGGGTTATATCCTTATTGATATTGGCGGATTCGGCATACTGCTTGATAATCTTCCAAAAGCCCTGCCTTGTTAAGGGTTGTCCATTCATATTAGTAAAGAGCATTTCCTCGCTCTTATCGGTAATTATAACATCGCGAACTGCCGACATATAATTAACAATCGCCTTAATTGCTTCGGGATAAATCGGGATAATTCTTTGGCTTGTTGCGGTATGTAAATGCAGGATACCGATTTGGGTGTTGATATCACTGGTTTTAAGGTCGATAAGTTCGGAAACCTTAATTCCCGTTGCATATAAAAGCTCGAGCATCGCTTTATCTCGGCAGCCTTTATAGTTTGAGCAGTCGGGCTGCGAAAGCAACAAAACGATTTCCTTGTTGGTTAAAATCTCGGGCAGTTTCTTTTGGGCGGGAGCCAACTTTATAGACTTAATGGGGCTCTCGTTAACCATTCCCTCTTTAACCAGGTAGTTAAAGAAGCATCTTAAAGACGCCATAACTCTTGCAACGGTTGCTTCGGATTTGCCGAGCGAATGCAGGAATTTAACATAATGCGAAATGGTGTTTTCGTTTATATCGGGAATGCGGGTTATTTTGTTTGCATAGCAATGAGATGCGAATTGGCCAATATCTCTCATGTAAGATTCAAAAGTGTTTTTAGAGGCTTTTTTCTCGTTGATTAAATAGCCTTCGAACTTAGCAACTGAGTTTTGCAAAATAACCCCTCCCTTCTTTAAACAAAATTAATTTTATCAAAAAATGCAGTCGATAATGTTGCATCGACCAAAGCTGAAACAAAAGTTATAATAAGCAAAAATGCGAAGCCTTTGCAATAGTGAATCAAAATGTTATACATACTGTATTCCCTGCTGCGCGGCAAAACGCTTTTGGCAAGTATGAGCGAAAAATTAAAGGATTTTTTACCCGCGAAAAAGAGCCCAAAGGCACCTATAATCGTTCCGGGAATGATGAGAATCAGGATAAAAATAATGCCGCTGAAGGAAAAGGATGAGTAGATATACCCTGCCAATGCGCCATAGCAAAATCCTTTATAACAAATAAAAAGCGGCAAAATAACCATTCCGACTATGCAGGTTCCGCAAACAAATAATATCAACATAAACGGCAACCAACTCATAACCGATGATAAGAAGGTGCTGAAAAACGAGGAATCAACGCGCGCGCTTTTAAATGATTCGAAAAGAACCTTTGCTTTAGCGTTAACAGCATCGCTTGTGTTCAAAAGTGATGCCCCTAAAATTGCACCGAATATATATGATGCAAACATAATCAGCAACACATATGATTCGCGAAATAACGCTGCGATACTTGCGGTTTTAAACTGAACAACGGTTGTTTTATTCATGGTCTTGTCCCTCCTGCTTTTTAAAAAAATATATGCAGATTAGGACAAAATAATGCGAATCAATATCTTGGGGCGGCCTAAAAGATTGCAACAATATATTGATTTGAGAGCAACATTATGTAACCTTAACGGAAAATATAAAATATTGCGCAAAAAAACAACCGATGGCAAAAACGTCGGCATTAATAGTTATACAACATTTAAATTATTATGTCAACATAATATTTTCAAGTTTTAGAATATTATGTAAACGCATTATGTAAACCGCACTATCTTGGCGAGAACGAATCTTATGTAAACTATAGGTTGTGGTGTTAAAAAAATTCAAAAAAATATTTCTTTTAATGAGTAGCCGTGGTATAATGATTAAAGTATGAGGTGATTATATGTCAAACACAGTTTTAATAACCGGCGCTTCTAAAGGCATCGGCGCTGCAACCGCAATTCTTTTTGCTGAAAAGGGTTATAATGTTATTATCAATTATAATTCTTCGGCGGAATCGGCAATTTTATTGGAAAAATCTCTTAAGCAAAACGGCTACTCTGCCCTATCCTATATGGCTGATATAACAAAAACTCATGAAGTTGCAAGAATGGTTAACGACTGTATTGCAAAGTTCGGAAAGATTGATGTTTTGATTAATAACGCAGGAATTGCGCAACAAAAGCTTTTCACTGATATTACCGATAGCGATTGGGAGCGAATGGTTTCGGTTAATTTAACGGGAACTTTTAACTGTTGCCGCGCTATCGTTCCGCATATGGTTAGCCGCAAGAGCGGATGCATTATCAACACTTCTTCTATTTGGGGTATGACAGGTGCTTCTTGCGAAGTTCACTATAGCGCTGTTAAGGCGGGAATTATTGGTCTTACCAAGGCGTTGGCAAAGGAGCTTGGTCCTTCGGGAATTAGGGTTAACTGCGTTGCTCCCGGCGTTATTACAACGCGAATGAACTCGAGCCTTTCGGTTGAAACATTAGCCGAGCTTGCTGATGAAACACCTATTGGAAGACTTGGCTCTCCTTCGGAGGTTGCTGCCACTTCCCTATTCTTGGCTTCAAAGGATGCCGAATTTATTACGGGACAGGTTATTAGTCCCAACGGCGGATTTGTTATCTAAAAAATTTAAGCACCACCCTATTTTCGGGGTGGTGCTTATAATTACTGCGGCATTGAAGAGGTTGAAGGCATAAGCTGGCTGCCGAAACTCGAAACATCGGACTGAATGCCGCTTGTGATATCGCTTACCTTGCTCTCCATCGAGGATGCATCATCCTTAAGCTTTTTCTTGCCGCAACCCGCAAATACACAAACGAGCATTAAAAGAGCGGCAAATAAACTGATAATACGCTTCATAAAAATATCCCTCCCTGTTTTTATTATTTACAGTGAGGGATTATTTATTAGTTTAAATTTTGATTTTTTTATTTAAATTAACGCCTAAAATTCCGCCAATTCCGCCCGATAATAACATAACAACCAAATGAATCAAGGTCAGCATTCCAAGGTTTTCGGCGGATAAAATAAGCGAAATTATGGTTATTAAGGCAAAATATATCGCCGCGATTGTTAATCCGCAAATAAGGCCCTTTTTCCCGCAAAATCTTGAATATATAAAACCGCCGAAGAAGCATCCAATCGCGATTCCAACCGAAGATAACGGGCTGGAATATTGGCTGCCGATTTCCGCAAAATGCATTATAACGGCAATCAAAAACAATGCCGCAAAGGTTATTATTATCGCGCAAAGCGAACTTATTACTATATGTTTTAGGTTGGTTTTATTTTCCTTATTTAATTTCAAAAAAATCCCCTCCCAAACAAGCCTATTCGGGAGGGGCGAAAAATATTCAATTATTTTTTGGGAGCAGCATCATGAACAGTTAAGTTGGTCTGAATTGCACCCTTAACGATGCGCTGCTTGGAATGGTCAGCAAGCGACTCGATAACAATGCTGTCATCCTTAATGGACATTACGCGACCATAGAAACCGCCGATGGTGATAATCTCATCGCCAACCTGAAGGTTATCGCGAAGAGCCTGTTCAGCCTTCTTCTTTTTCTTGTTGGGACGGATGAGAAGGAAGTACATGATAAGGCCGAGGAATGCAAGGTAGCCAATCATAAATACTGCGCTACCGCCACCCGAAGCCGGTTTGCTGGAAGCATTTTTTGCTGCTTCTAATAATAAGTAAGAGTAATTCATTGATATTAAACCTCCAAAAAGTGCTAAAGTTATTATAACCTTATATTATGAACTTTTCAAGAACAATTTTAAATTAAACGCGGGTTCCGATAATTTGTTCTTTATTTTTCTTATATTCGGCAAAATTACCGTTTTTAAGAGCCTCGCGGATTTCTTCCATAAGGGTGTTATAGAAATGAAGATTATGCATAACGAGCAATCGCTGTGAGAGCATTTCGCCGCTCTTTAAAAGATGACGCAAATAAGCGCGCGAATAACGCTTGCAAACGGGGCAATCGCATTCGGGGTCGATCGGCAAAAGGTCGTCTTTATATTTCTCGTTGTTGAGATTTATAATGCCGAAATTAGTGAATAGCTGACCATGGCGCGCGTTGCGGCTGGGCATTACACAGTCAAAGAGGTCAACTCCCCTTTCAACGGCGTTTAGAATGTTGGCAGGAGTGCCAACGCCCATAAGATAACGCGGTTTTTCGGTTGGCATATAGGGTTCAACATCCTCAATAATGCGATACATATCCGCAGTAGGCTCGCCAACGGCAAGACCGCCTATCGCATAACCATCTAAATCGAGCTCGCGAATTTGCTTCATATGCTCAATGCGAAGGTCGGAATAGGTGCAGCCTTGGTTGATGCCGAAGAGCATTTGGTTGGGGTTAATTGTTCCCTCAAGCGAGTTAAGGCGCTTCATCTCTTCCTTGCAACGAACCAACCAGCGATATGTTCTTTCGCAGGAGGCTTTTGAATAACTATGTGATGCGGGGTTTTCAACGCATTCATCGAATGCCATCGCAATAGTTGAGCCGAGGTTAGACTGAATTCTCATGCTCTCTTCGGGACCCATGAAAATTCTTTTTCCGTCAACATGGGAATTAAAGGTTACGCCCTCTTCTTCGATTTTGCGAAGAGAAGCCAGCGAAAACACCTGAAATCCTCCGCTATCGGTCAAAATCGGGCCATCCCATGTTGAGAATTTATGAAGTCCGCCAAGACTGCGGATGAGTTCATCGCCGGGTCGCACATGCAAATGATAGGTGTTGCTGAGCATTACCTGGCAGTGAAGAGTTTTTAGGTCTTCGGCCGAAACGGCACCCTTGATTGCTGCCGATGTTGCAACATTCATAAAGGCGGGCGTTTGCACGGTTCCGTGAACGGTTTCGAGGGTTCCGAGTCGGGCTCGGCCTTCGGTTTTATGAACAGTAAACATTAAAAAACCTCTTGAAAATTATTTTATAAACATAGCATCGCCGAAGGAGAAAAATCTATATTTTTCTTCAACCGCGGTTTTATAGGCGTTCATTGTGCTATCATAGCCGGCAAAGGCTGAAACAAGCATAATGAGTGTGCTCTCGGGTAGGTGGAAATTGGTGATAAGTGCATCCATACATTTGAATTTATAACCGGGATAAATGAATATGGATGTATCATCGCTGCATTCATCGATAGTGCCGTTTTGATAGGCGCTTTCAAGCGTTCTGCAGCTTGTTGTTCCAACGCAAATAACGCGACCGCCCTTTGATTTTGTTTCGTTAATAAGGTCGGCGGTTTCTTTTGGAACATGGTAGTGTTCCGAATGCATAACATGGTCCTTAATATCGTCAACCTTAACGGGTCGGAATGTGCCAAGACCGACATGAAGTGTAACAAAACCGATGTTAACGCCGCGCATTTTAAGCGATTCTAACATTTCATCGGTAAAATGCAGTCCTGCAGTGGGTGCGGCAGCTGAACCGAGTTCCTTGGAATAAACTGTTTGGTAGCGTTCTTTATCCTCTAATTTTTCAGTAATGTATGGCGGAAGCGGCATATTGCCAACCTCATCGAGAATGGAATAAAATTCGCCGCTATAACTGAAATCAATAATTCGGTTTCCGTTTTCCAAAACTTCGGTTACTGTTGCCGAGAGCTTATCGGAAAATGTGAATTCGTGTCCCTCACGAGCCTTTTTACCGGGGCCTGCGATTGTTTCCCAAAGATTGTCCGAAAGCCTTTTAAGCAGCACAAATTCAACAACTGCGCCACTATCAACCCTTGTTCCGAAAATGCGCGCGGGCAAAACCCTCGTGTTATTTAAAATAAGGCAGTCCCCTTCTCTTAAATGGTCTTCAAGAGAAGAAAAAACCGTATGCTCGATGTTGCCGTTTTCACGGTCTAAAACCAAAAGACGAGATGAATTGCGGGGCTCGATTGGTGTTTGTGCAATAAGTTCTTTTGGTAAGTCATAGAAAAAGTCGCTTTTTTTCATAAAAAAATTTCTCTCCGCCTATAATTGTTTGACAAATAAATAATAGAATGTTAAAATAAATCGATATATTAAATAATATTATATTGCAAAAAGCGATTATATTCAACTGTTTTTTGCAGCCGAAAGGACCGAGTTTTATGAAAAAATATAATGTTGGTATTGTTGGCGCAACCGGTATGGTTGGTCAGCGCTTTGCTCTCTTGCTTGCTGAGCATCCGTGGTTTGAGGTTAAGGCTTTAGCTGCCAGCCCCCGTTCCGCAGGTAAAACATATAGCGAAGCTGTTGGCAACCGCTGGGCTATGACCGTTCCGATGCCCGAGAAAATGAAGGATATGATGGTTTATGATGCCGTTGCCGACATTGATACCATTACCTCTATGGTTGATTTCGTTTTTTGCGCCGTTGATATGAAGAAGGATGAAATCCGCGCTTTGGAAGAGGAATATGCAAAGCACGAGTGCCCCGTTGTTTCCAACAACAGCGCCCATCGTTTCACTCCTGATGTTCCGATGGTTATACCCGAAATCAACGCTGAGCATATAAATATTATTGAGGCACAACGCAAGCGTCTTGGAACTAAACGCGGCTTTGTTGCTGTTAAGTCTAACTGCTCGCTTCAGAGCTATGTTCCTGCTATCTTCCCGCTTTCCGATATGGGCGTTGAGAATGTTCTCGTTTGCACCTATCAGGCAATTTCGGGCGCAGGTAAGACCTTTGAAAGATGGCCTGAGATGGTTGATAATGTTATTCCCTTTATCTCGGGCGAGGAAGAGAAATCCGAGCAGGAGCCTTTAAAGATTTGGGGTCATATCGAGGGCGACAAGATTGTTAACGCTACCACCCCGAAATTCACCGCACAGTGCTTGCGTGTTCCCGTTTCGGATGGTCATATGGCTGCAGTATTTGTTTCCTTTAAAAATGCTCCCGATAAAAGCGAGATTTTAAAGGCTTGGCGCGAATTCAAGGGTAAGCCCCAGCTTTTGGGTCTGCCGAGTGCTCCCAAGCAGTTCTTGAACTACTTCGAAGAGGATAATATGCCGCAAACCAAGTTAAACCGCAACCTTGAGAATGGTATGGCTGTTTCTATCGGTCGTTTGCGCGAGGATAGCCAATATGACTACAAGTTTGTTTGCCTCTCCCACAACACTCTTCGCGGTGCCGCAGGCGGCGCTGTTCTCTTAGCTGAGCTTCTTTGTGCCGAGGGTTATATCGACTAATATAACCGAATAAAATCTCGGAGTGAATATTTTTTGAAAAAACTGATTTTCAGGGGTGCCGCAACAGCGCTTGTAACCCCAATGAACGAGGACCGTTCAATTAACCTTTCTAAAATAAAGGAAGTTGCAGAAAATCAGATTAAATCGGGCATTAACGCCTTAGTGGTTAACGGAACAACGGGCGAAGCCTCTACCCTATCGAGCGATGAACATGCCGAAACTATTGCCGCCGTTTGCGAAATAGCCAACGGAAAGGTTCCCGTTATTGCGGGCGCGGGCAGCAACGATACTGCGCATGCGCTATATCTTGCAAAACAGGCCCAGTCGCTTGGTGCCGATGCTTTGCTCATTGTTACACCATATTATAACAAAACCTCGCAAAACGGGCTTATTGAGCATTATTTTTATATTGCCGATAGAGTTTCGTTGCCGATAATTGTTTATAATGTGCCTGCAAGAACAGGCGTTAATATTAAACCCGAAACCTATAGAGAGCTTTCAAGACATAAAAATATTGTTGCCGCCAAAGAAGCGAGCGGAGATATTACCTCGCTTATACGGAGTTTGGACCTATGCGGCGATGATTTATACTTTTATAGCGGAAACGATGACCTAATAACCCCGTTTTTATCACTCGGCGGTGTTGGAGTTATCTCAGTTCTTTCAAATTTGCTGCCTGAAACGGTTGCAAAGATTTGCGAGCTTTGCTTTTTGGGCGATTATGAAAAGGCGGCAGCGATGCAAATTGAGCATATTGGCTTAATTGATGCCCTTTTTAGCGATGTTAATCCCGTCCCCATCAAGGAAGCGTTGAATTTAAGTGGTTGCGCGGTTGGTCCAACGAGAATGCCGCTATCAAAAATGAACGAAAAACTTCGCGGTAAACTGATTTTGGAGCTTAATAGATTTATTTAGAATCGGATGTGAAAATTATGACAAATGTATTATTGAGCGGATGCTTCGGCAAAATGTGTGTTACGGTTGCCGGTGTTATCGCGGGAAAGGATGATATGCAGGTAGTTGCAGGCGTTGATATGTGCCGCGATTTAACCGCCTCCTTCCCTACCTACACTAATTTTGATGAGGTTAAGGAAATCCCCGATGTTATCATCGATTTTTCCGACCCCTCGAATTTGACCGACCTGCTCTCATTTGCTAAAAAGCATAACATTCCTGCCGTTATCGCAACAACAGGTTATAACGATGAGCAGCTTAAGGTTATCGAAGCCGCCTCAAAGGTAATACCCATTTTCTTCACATTCAATATGTCGCTTGGCGTTAATGTTTTGGTAGGACTCGCAAAGAGTGCTGCCAAAATTCTCGGTGATGATTTTGATATTGAAATCATCGAAAAACACCATAATCAAAAAATCGATGCCCCGAGCGGCACCGCTATTATGCTTGCAAATGCCGTTAATTCGGTTTTCTCGGGCGAAAAGGAATATGAGTATGACCGCCACGCAAAGCGCGAGAAACGAAATAAACGCGAAATAGGTATGCATTCGGTTCGCGGCGGAACAATAGTTGGCGAACATGATGTTATTTTTGCGGGAAATGATGAGGTTATAACCCTCTCCCACACTGCACAGTCGAAGGCTCTCTTCGCCAGCGGCGCAGTTAAGGCTGCTGCATTTATTGCAGGCAAGCCCGCAGGAATGTATGATATGCAGATGCTTATAAATATGTAATTAAAAAATCCCGATGGTTGTTGCCATCGGGATTTTTTTAGTCGTTATCTAAAACCTTGCGATTTTCGGCTTTTGGAAGACCTTGAGCAATTTTCGGAAAATCTTGATCCGAATCGTTAGTTGGCTGAATCTCATAGGTTCCGTATTTGTTGAGTAGTTCAAAGCAGTCGCGCGGCTGCGACATAATTGCCTCCGCCGAAATATCTCTAACAACATCGCGTTCTTTTTTGCGTTTCTTTTCATCCATATTTATCACTCCCAAACTATTATGCCCCTTTTTATCAATAAAAGTACAAGCGGCATATAATAATTTTGAAGGTTGGTGATGAAATGTCCTTTAACGACCGTGAGTTATTGGCAAGAATGGTGCAATGTGAGGCGGGCGGTGAAGGTGAAGACGGAATGAAAGCAGTGGCAACCGTTATTATGAACCGCGTTAGAGTCAGCGGCGGAGAATATTTGCGAACCGGCAACGGAAGTCTTCAAAGGGTTATTATGCAGCCCGGTCAATTTGACTGCGCGATGACGGTTAAAAACGGAGTTCGAAACGACCAAAATATTTATAATATGTCGCCCGAGCCTATAAACTATGAGGTTGCGGATTGGGCGCTTGCAGGAAATATTTTTGGCCCTGTTGGCGATTGCCTTTGGTTTTATAATCCCTTTTCATCAGCTTGTAGGTCTGCCTTCCCCGGAAATTCCGGAACATTTCATACAAGGATTAATAATCACTGTTTTTTTAGACCTACCGAAGCATATTATGACACATAAAGGGTGATATTTTGAATAACGGTAGTTATAATACGATGAATATGAACGAAAACAACAGTTGGAACAACAATCGGAATAATAGAAATAATATGAATAATGATGGTTTTGGCGATGCGGGCAATTCGCTTTACGGCGCAGGAAGCAATCAAATGCAGCGCGTTTGGAATAATGATATGCAGGGCAACAACCAAACGGTAATGCTGCCTGATGTTTCCGTGCGAACAGGAACGCCTCAAGCTATCAGCATTTATTCCGCTGAGGATATGATGCCCGAAACGATGACCAATACGGCATATATTCCCGCATATTTGCGCCACCAAATCGGCCGATGGATGCGAATCGAGTTTTTAATTGGCAACATATTAGAAGAAAAGGTCGGTCAGCTTTTGGATGTTGGCGCAAGCTATATAATTTTAAAAATGCTGGAACCCTCAACAACTATGCTCTGCGATTTATATTCAATTAAGTTCATAACAATAATTTATGATGTAAATCTTGAGCGGTTATATACAAGATAAAGAAAAAAGGCTGTCAAACGACAGCCTTTTAAAATTACATATTAACCTTATGGAAAATTTTCTTGCCTTTTTTGATGATTATTTCGTTCTTTAAATCATCGGCGGTGTAACGGGTGTTGGGGTCGGTTATCTTGGCATCGTTAACCGAAACGCCGCCCTGCTGAACGAGTCTTCTTCCCTCGCCCTTCGAAGCGATAAGACCGCATTCAACCATCAAATCAAGAATACCAACTGTTCCATCCTGGAAGATAGCATCGGTTACGGTTGTGGTCGGCATATTGGCAGCAACGCCTGCACCGCTAAAAATAGCGCGAGAGGCTTCCTGAGCCTTGGTTGCTTCCTCCTCGCCGTGAACAAGCTTGGTAAGCTCATAGGCGAGAATTTCCTTTGCATCATTGAGTTGGCTGCCTTCCCAAGCATCCATCTTATCGATTTCTTCAACAGGGATGAAGGTTAACATACGGATGCATTTGAGAACATCCTTATCGCCAACATTTCGCCAATATTGATAAAACTCATAGGGAGTTGTTTTATTAGCATCGAGCCAAACTGCGCCCGAAGCGGTTTTGCCCATCTTCTTGCCTTCGGAGTTCATAAGAAGGGTTATGGTCATGGCATAGGCATCCTTGCCGAGTTTTTTACGAATAAGTTCGGTACCGCCGAGCATATTAGACCACTGGTCATCGCCGCCAAACTGCATATTGCAGCCATATTCCTTAAAGAGATGGTAGAAGTCGTAGCTTTGCATAATCATATAGTTGAACTCAAGGAAGCTAAGACCCTTTTCCATTCTTTGCTTATAGCATTCGGCACGGAGCATATTGTTAACCGAGAAGCAAGCGCCAACCTCGCGGAGGAGCTCAATATAGTTGAGCTTAACAAGCCAATCAGCGTTGTTAACCATTATTGCCTTATCATCGCCGAACTCAATAAAGCGTTCCATTTGCTTTTTAAAGCACTCGCAGTTGTGCTGAATTGTTTCGGGGGTCATCATGGAGCGCATATCGCTGCGGCCTGAAGGGTCACCGATATAGCCTGTGCCGCCGCCGATTAAAACAACAGGCTTGTTACCTGCCATTTGAAGGCGCTTCATAAGGCAAAGAGCCATAAAGTGGCCAACATGAAGGCTATCGGCAGTCGGGTCGAAGCCGATATAGAATGTAGCCTTGCCGTTGTTAACAAGGTCTTTAATTTCCTGTTCATCAGTTACCTGAGCGATAAGGCCTCTGGCAACAAGTTCATCATAAATTTGCATTTTGGAATCCTCCGTTAGTTTTGTGTATTTAACATTTCTTCAGCAGAAATTAAGTTTTGTTCGGTCAGCTCGCCGCCGATTATTCGCGCGAGCTCGCGTTTTCTTCCCTCGAAGTCGAGCGGCGAAATTTCGGTAACCGTTCTTCCGCCTATAACATTCTTTTCTATGTATAGGTGGTGGTCGGCGCGGGCGGCAATTTGCGCTAAATGGGTAACGCAAATAACCTGTTTGCCTAAAGATACCTTTTTGAGCTGGTGGCCAACCTTTTGGGCGGCGCGACCGCTGATGCCGGTATCAATTTCATCGAATATAAGCGTATCGATTTCATCACGATTAGCAAGAACGCTCTTGATGGAAAGCATAATGCGCGATAATTCGCCGCCTGAAGCGATTTTTGATAGCGGCTTTGGTTCTTCACCAATGTTTGCCGAAATCAAGAATTCGATGGTGTCACAGCCGTTTTTAGTGTATTTCCCCTTCCTGAAATCAACGAGGAATGTTACATGCGGCATATCAAGGAAGGCTAACGCATCGCAAATATCCTTTTGGAAGTTGAGCGCTGCCTTTTTGCGAGAATCGGTCAGTTTATTGCCGCAGGCAATTAAGCGCTCGGAGCAATTCTCAAGTTCACTCTCAAGCTCGGCAATTTTCTTATCCGAGAAGGTTATGGTTTCGAGCTCGGCGTTGGCCTTGTTTAAAAATTCAAGCGTTGCAGCCTCGCTTTTACCGTATTTCGCATAAAGCTCCTGCAAAAAGCTTAAGCGCTTTTCGGTTTTATCAACCTCTTCAGCATCATACTCAAAGGAATTGATAAAGCTATAAAGCTCGCTTCTAATCGCATCGGCTTCGATTTGAATGGCGGCAATGCGTTCAGCGGTTTTATTAAATTCATCGGTTCCTGCTCCTAAAAGAGCGGAATTGGCGGTTGCCAACAGTTCAACAGCGCCATCCCCTTCTGCACCATCCAAGCAGGCATAAGCTGAATTTATGTTACGAATCAATTTATCGTAGTTTTTATAAATATCAGCCTTGCGCAAAAGCTCGGCGGTTTCGCCGGGGGTTATATTAGCGGCAGTTATTTCATTGATTTGATATTTAAGCAGCTCTATCCTGCGGTTTTTGGTATCATCATCGATAGAAAGCTTGTTTATCTCGCTGTTAATTCTACGGTAATTCGCGAACTCATCGCGATAAGCCTCAAGCTCCTTTTGATTCTCGGCAACCTTATCGATGAATTGATAATGGGTGTCGGGGTTTAGGAGAAGCTGATTATCGTGCTGACCGTGAATATTAACGAGATAGGCGGATATTTCGCGCAAAACGGCAGCGGTTGCGGGTTGCGCGTTGATTTTAACGCTTCCGTTGCCATCGGCACTGATAACCCTCTTAATAAGGAGATTTCCTTCTTCATCGGGCGGATATCCAAGCTCGCCTAAGGCGTTTTTTGTTTCTTTGTTAAGGTCGGTGAAAAGTGCGGTTACGGTTGCCTTCTTTTCGCCGCTGCGGATGAGATTTTTTGAGGCACGCTCGCCCAAAACGGCATTCAGCGAATCAATAATAATCGATTTACCCGCGCCCGTCTCGCCCGAAAGAACACAAAAGCCATCCAAAAACTCAATATCGGATTTTTCAATAACTGCTATATTTTCGATATGCAGGTATTCTAGCATAACACACCTTCTGTTATTAAAGCATTTTGTTTAATTCTTTTGCAAGCAGCTCAGCCGATTCCTCGCCATCGGTTATGATAAAGATGGTGTCGTCACCTGCGAGAGAGCCTAAAATCATATTTTTATAAAGCGAATCAACCGTTACGCAGGCGCTCGAAGCCATACCGGGATGACACTTTATAACAACATCGTTCATTGAATGCTTGATAGAAATAACCGAGTGGGCAAAAATATCGGCATATTTATCGGTTTTTTCAGCGCTGTTGGTTGAGGAATCAAACGCGCTGATATAGCGATAATTGCCTTCGCTATCAAGGGCTTTAACAATTCTAAGCTCTTTTATATCTCTGGAAACGGTTGATTGGGTAACCTTATATCCCAAAGCAAGCAGGGAATTCATTAAATCCTCTTGGGTTGAAATAACATTTTCGCGAATCATTTTAAGAAGTGAATCTTGTCTTTTATTTTTCATCGTTCTATCCTCTCATTTTTTCCGAAAGAGTTTCATAAAATGTGCTGTTTTTGATTTTAATAAGCTTCGCAGTATGGGGCGCCTTCTTTATGGTTATAGAATCGGCTTCATGAACGGGAACCGATATTTCGCCATCGATGGTCAAATATGCCTCAGCATTTTGAGGAGATACTGCAAAAACCTCTAAAGTTGAGTTTTCGCTCAAAATAATGGGTCGGTCAAACAACGAGTTTGAACAAATCGGGGTTATGATGAAAAGACCAAGCGCGGGGTCAACAACGGGGCCGCCAGCCGACATAGAATATGCGGTTGAGCCGGTTGGAGTTGCGGCAATAAGACCATCGGCGCGATAGGAAATTTCCGAGCCATCAACCAAGAGTTTAATATCTATCATTCGGGATATAGAGCCCTTGGAAATAACCGCCTCGTTAAGGCAATAATATTTGTTTTCTCCGATAGAAACCTCAAGGAGCATACGCTCATCGGTCTCATATGTACCCTTCTTTAAGGCTGATAAAAGCGATAATTCATTGGGAGATATATTTGCAAGATAACCAATACGACCTGCATTTATACCCAAGATGGGAATATTATGCTCGGCGCCTGCTTTTGCAGCGTGGATAATGGTTCCGTCGCCGCCGATGGTGATAATAATATCAACATCGTTGAGGTTATCAAGCGATTTCGATATGAAATATTCAATATTGTTTTCAGCTAAAGCGATTCTAACCTTCGCTAAAATGGTGGATGCGCCCTCTTTTTCGAGGTTAGGAACGATTATGGCTTTCATATAAACACCTTCTTTAAAGTGAATTATGCGATAATTTGACCGTTTCCTCAGCCGATATATCAGCCGAAACGGTTGGAGTATCATCCGAACGGATATAGGCTAAATATTCAATATTGCCTTCGGGTCCTTTGATGGGAGAATAGTCGAGCGCTAAAAGCGAAAAACCGTTTTCGGTTATGTAGCCGATAACATTTTCGATAACCTCAATGTGAACGGCACTATCGCGAACAACGCCCTTTTTGCCAACCTTATCCTTCCCCGCTTCAAACTGAGGCTTAATGAGGCAAACGGCGCATCCGCCGTTTTTAAGCAGGATTTTCATGTTGGGCAAAATATGTTTCAAGGAAATAAAGGAAACATCAACCGAGGCAAAATCTAACTGTTCGGTTATGACCTCATTGTTAACATAGCGGAAGTTGGTTCGCTCTAAATTAACAACACGCTCATCGGTTCTTAATTTCCAAGCGAGTTGACCGTAGCCAACATCGATGGCATAAACCTTTTTTGCGCCGTTTTGGAGCATACAATCGGTAAATCCGCCTGTTGAAGCGCCGATATCCGCGCAAACGCAATCGTTAAGGTCAATCGGGAAGGATTGCATAGCCTTTTCAAGCTTTAGACCGCCGCGACTGACATATTTAAGCGGATTGCTTCTAACCTCAATATTATCGTCAGGCTTTATGGGCATTCCTGCCTTATCAGCCTTTTCGTTATTAACATAAACAACGCCTGCCATAATAAAAGCCTTGGCTTTTTCACGGCTTTCGGCAAGACCGCGTTCGAAAACGGCGGCATCTAGACGCATTTTTTCAGACAATTTATTCACCTTTTACAGTTTTAATAATCGAGTTCTTATCAAGACCGAATTTCTTGAGCTGGGAATCAACGCTCGCTGCGGCAACAAAACAACCATCAACCGCAATATGGCGGTATGAAGCGTTGATATCGGATTCAGCAATCAAGTTTCCGAGATGCTCGCCGATTCCGCCGCTCTTTATTCCCTCTTCGAAGAAGAAAATATTTTCATATTTATGAAGCTCACTAAAGAGCGCCGAGTTGATTTCGGTTAAGGAATTTAGTTTGATAACAGCGGTATTGCCAAGTTCAATGGCGGCGTTTATCGCGTTGCCAACTACTCGGCCATAGGTTACGATAGCGGTTTTTCCGCTTCCGAAAACCGAGAAAGACTTATCGGTGCAGGGAATCTTTTCGCAGGTTTCGGATTCTCCGCCGCGGGGATATCTAACGATAGAAACGGAGTCTTCATATATCGCCTTTTCGAGCATAAGGCTGAGTTCCGCATAGTTTGAAGGGGCATAGATTTTAACGCCGGGAATTTGCGAAAGAAATGCCGTATCAAAAAGGCCTTGGTGGGTTTCGCCATCCTCGCCGACAAAGCCTGCGCGGTCAACACAAATGGTTATCGGCAAATTCGCGATTGCCGCATCATGGATAACCTGATCAAGGCTTCTTTGCAAAAACGAAGAGTAAACCGCGAAAACGGGTCGCATTCCGCCCTTTGCAAGACCTGCGGCAAAGGTAACCGCGTGCTGCTCGGCAATACCAACATCAAAGAAACGGTTTTTGAAGCGTTGGCTAAAGTCATAAAGTCCCGTTCCGTGGGTCATCGCGGCGGTTATGGCGCAAATTTTATTATCCTTTTCGGCCAATTCGCAAAGAGCGTTGCCAAATGCAGCCGAGAAATCGTTTCCAATAGCAGCAGCGGCGCCGCTTTGGGTATCGAAGGGTTTAACGCCATGATAATTATCGGGGTTCTCTTCGGCGAACTTATAGCCTTTTCCCTTCTTGGTCATTACATGGACAATAACGGGTCGGGTTTGGTTCTTTGCGATATTAAAGATATTTTCGAGCGCTCGTTCGTTATGACCATCAACGGGGCCTAAATAATTGAAGCCCAATCCCTCGAAAATATTGCTATGGTAAATTGCGTTTTTAATAAGCGTTTTAGATTTGAATATACCGCGGAAAATATATTTTCCGATAAAAGGAATCTTCAAAAGGAAACGCTGAACGCATCCTTTTAATCTATGATATTTCGGGCGCGAACGAATTTTTGATAAATAACGCGCCAAGGAACCAACATTTTTGGAAATGGACATTTTATTATCATTGATAACAACAATAAAATTGCCTTTTTTAGCGCCTGCATTATTAAGAGCCTCATAAACCATACCGCCGGTTAAAGCGCCATCACCGACAACGGCAATAGCGGTTCCCTTCTCGCCAAGCAGGGCTTTTGCTTTATAAATACCGTAGGCTGCCGAAATGGAGTTGCTGGAATGACCTGTTGTTATGGGGTCGTGTTCGCTTTCGGCAGGGCGCATAAATCCCGAAAGTCCGCCTTCGGTTCTAATGGTATCAATGCGGTCGAATCTACCTGTTAAAAGCTTATGGGTGTAGCATTGATGACCAACATCGAAAATAATTGCATCTTCAGGCGAACTAAAAACGCGATGGAGCGCAACAGTCAGCTCAACTGCGCCGAGATTGGATGCCAAATGGCCGCCGTTTTTTGCAACAGCAGCTATAAGACAGTCTCTAATCTCCTCGCAAAGAGGTGCGATATCTTCACTATTAAGTTTTTTTAAATCCGCGGGAGAGTTAATTCCGCTCAAAAACTTATAATCCAAAATTGCACATCCTAATTTTTTCTTTTTGTCAGCATATTGGCAAGCTCGCAAAGTCCAACTGTATCATTAAACTTTGATAGCGAGCTTATAGCTTCTTTTGTTAGTTTTTCAACAAATTTATTAGCTTCTTCAAAGCCTAAAATTGAAACAGCGGTTGATTTTTGGTTCTTCTCATCGCTGCCAATAGGCTTGCCGAGCTCTTCGGCGGTTGAGGTTATATCAAGCAAATCATCGGTTATTTGAAAAGCAAGACCGATTTTTTTGGCAAAATCGGCTGCGGCATCAATTAAATCATCCGAAGCACCTGCTAAAATACAACCGATTTCGGCGGCTGCACTAATCAGCGCGCCTGTTTTGCGGGAATACATATCAAGTATTGTTTCAAGGGCGGCGGGAGTGTTCTCGATGGCTAAATCAATAACCTGACCGCCAACCATTCCGTGAACTCCGCTGCGGTCAGCAAGCACATTTGCTGCCCTTAATAAAAGGCTCGAATCAATAGTTGTTTTGGTAGTTGTTGTTGCGAAGGCTAATGTTAAGAGCGCATCGCCTGCGAGCAACGCCGTATCCTCGCCAAACTGAATATGGCACGAAGGACGACCACGGCGCATATCATCGTTATCCATACAAGGAAGGTCATCATGGATGAGCGAATATGTATGGATGAATTCAATAGCTGCGGCAAAATTTGCGGCTGCATCAAAATCGGTTCCGCCGCAAACGCGATAAAACTCGAGCAAAAGCGCGGGGCGAAGTCGTTTTCCGCCCGCAAGCGAGCTATACTTCATCGCATCAATAACCGCATCATATTTGCAGGAAGGAAAATCCAAAAGTTCGGTTATTTTTTGTTCGGTAGTTTCTTTACCGAATTTTAAAATTCTATCAGCCGACATATTATTCCCCTTTTTCCGCTTCGGTAAGAAGGGTTATTTTTTGTTTTGCGTTTTCAAGGGTAGTATTGCAAAGGCGCGATAGGGCTATTCCCTCTTCAAAAAGCTTAACCGAATCATCAAGCGAGCATTCGCCGCTATCAAGTGCCTTAACGATTTCCTCAAGGCGCTTTAAATTTTCTTCAAAGGTTTTTTCAGCCATCGTATTACTCCTTAACAATGTTTTGAACGGTGCAATCGGCGCAACCGTTTTTGAATGTTAACTTAACCGAATCATTAACTGTTAGTTCGTTTAGCGAAATTGTTTTATCGTTTTTAGAAGGAATGCAATATCCTCGCGAGAGAACATTAAGCGGGCTCAAAGCATTCAGCTCGGCAACGGTTTTCCTAAATGATAAATCGGTTCTATCAATATTTCGCATCGCCGATTTTGAAAGCGAATCAAGCAAAACGCTTATTTTTGTTGTTTGCTTATCAATTAGTGAAGCGGCGGCGGAAGAGAGTTTTGAATCACAAAGAGCGATTCTTAAATTATAGTTTTTAACGAGAGAAAAAAGTTTGAGCGATAACAAATCGGCCATACTGCTTAAATACACCGATAGCTCTTCCGAATCCGGAACGGAGAGCTCGGCAGCAGCCGATGGAGTTGGAGCGCGAAGGTCGGCAACAAAATCGCAAATCGTGAAATCGGTTTCATGACCCACAGCGGAAATAACAGGGGTTTTAGCCGCAAATATGGCATCAGCCAGCTCTTCGCTGTTAAACGCCCATAAATCCTCGATAGAGCCGCCTCCCCTGCCGATTATTATTGTATCGGCAAGCTTATCAGCGCGGCGAACAGCATCAACAAGTTCGAAAACTGCGCCATCACCCTGCACCCTAACGGGGCACATAATAATTTCGGCAAGCGGGTATCTTCTCGCTGTTATATTTAAAATATCTTGAACAGCGGCACCCGTATCGGAGGTTATAACGGCGATTTTTTTAGGAAATTCGGGAATAGGCTTTTTATGCTCGGCGGCAAAATAGCCTTTTCGTTCTAACTTCTCTTTTATTTGGTTAAAGGCAACGGTCAAATCGCCGACACCATCGGGTATCATCTCTTCGCAATAGAACTGATAAGAACCATCGCGTTCATAAAGCGAAACTCGACCGCGGCAAATAACCGACATACCGTCCTCGGGTTTGAATTTTAAATGTGCGGCGCTAAAGCGAAACATTACCGCTTTAATAACGGCATCCGAATCCTTAAGGGAAAAATATAAATGTCCGCTTTGGTAGTGGTCTTTAAAGTTGGAGATTTCACCCTTTAGATAAAACGATGTTAAATGTTCATCGCTTTCCAAAAGGGATTTAACATAACTATTAAGCTGTTTGACCGAAATAACGGTTACACGCATAATAATTTATCCTTCCTTAATGTTTGCGGCAATAGAACCCAAAACTCCGTTAATATATGCGGCATCATCCTGGGTTGAATATTTTTTAGCAATTTCAACCGCCTCGTTGATGGAAACCTTAACGGGAACATCCTCAACATAAAGCATTTCATAAACCGCTAATCTAAGCAGGGAGAGCGAAACTTTTGAAAGGCGGGTTATGTTCCAGCCTTTTAGGTTTGCCGAAATGGATTCATCGAGCGAAACCGTGTTGTCGCAAACGCCCTTGAAGATTTTTTCAACATAATCATCATATTCAAATTCGCGCGCTTCAATGGCATCCTTGATGATATCTTCAACCGAATCATCGCGGAAGCAACGCTCAAAAATTAATATAAATGCATTTTCTCGTGCAGTTTTTCTATTCATAGAACACCAACTCTCATATTTATGCAATTATATAATATACTATATAGGCGGATTTTTCAATAAAAAAGAGTGATATTTTTCGCCAAATGCATAATTATTTATAAAATCTCTTGTAAAATTCGCGATAAAGTGATATAATTCCCCCACGACCAAAAAATTGGAGGAATTTTTATGGCAGGTTTTCGCAAGAGCTTTTTAGGCTTTAATTGTGATGATGTTGTAAATTATATACAGGCCGCTCAGGCTAAATTCTCTAAACGCGAGGCTGATTTAAACGCTCAAATCGAGCAAACCAAGCTTCAGCTTGCCGAAACCGAGGAGCAGTTAAAGGCTATTGCTGCTGAAAAGGAAGAGGTTTTAAAGGAGCTTGAAGGCTTTAAGAATCGTTGCGATGAAATTGAGCAGTTAAGCTTGAGCATCGGTAAGCTCTATTTAGTTTCTCAAAACAGCGCAAAAAATATTGTTAATAATTCCGTTGCCTCCTCTCGTCAGGCTAACGAAGAGGTGTTCAAAAATATCGATAGCATCGAGAATGCACACTGCGCTCTTGCCGATATTAAAGAAAACATCCGCAAAACCGCTGATAGCTTTATTGCCGATGTTGATAACCTTTGCGCTTCCCTCGAGGAAACCAAGCGCGAGCTTATTGAACGCAACGAAGATTCAACCCGCCAACTCGAAGAGTTTACGGCGATGTTCAATAAAATTAATAACGCTGAATAAAAAGAAAAACCGTAATCAATCGATTACGGTTTTTTTATTTCAACAAGATATTTTTTCAGCAAGATTATAGGGTTATATGAGCGCTTTGCGCGGCGAAGCCCCTCGATTCCGAGGTCATCTTCCCTATTGAGCATTTCAAAACTGCCGAGCATTTCATGCTTTGCAAATTCGTTATTGATAACCGAATAAGCACCAGGATAATCGGATAAGGCTTTTTCGGTTGTTACATCGAAAATTTTATCGTTTATCGGGCTTCCAAAGGCGAATGCAACAGGTTCTTCATCAACATATAAAACTCCGCCGATGATATCTAATTTTTTATGGTGAGGCAGGATTTCTTTTATGGAATCAAGCTCGATTAATATATCTTCATCGCCGCTATCGGCGCGCTCTTTAACCCAGGCTGTTGCAACCTTAAAAACATCATTGATATTATCATCAGTAAGGGTTTCATAGCGCCAGTTAAATTTGCGCGTGAAGGCCGAAATATGGTTGCGTTTTTGATGATATTTTTTGCCCTGCAAGTATGCTAAATCCTCGGTGCTATAAATATAATCAAAGTTTTCTTCGGAAGGAATAAGGTTGATTTTTTCGCCTAAAAATTCTTTTAATTTTTCGAGTCTTTTGCCGTCGGAAGCGGTTAAATGGTCGTTTTCGCCGAGCAGTTTTATAATTGCATTCAGGGCATCGTAAAACGATTTGCCGAGGGGCAACAAATAGATAAAACCACCGTTTTCGAAGAGGCGAATTATTATAGTTTCTTCATCAAAATAAGCGAACTCATATTGATAAACATCGTTCCAAATCAGCGCGTTTAAATAAAGGTTTTCGCAGGTGAGTTCATCGGTTTGGAGAAAGGGTTTCAGCCTTTCATAATCGCTTATTTTTGGTTTAAAAAATTGCATTTTTTCACTTCCGAATTAGCCAAAAAATTTAATCTTATTGTTAATAGGATAACACAAAAAATGTTGTTTTACAAGAAAAACCCCCGAATTAATTCGAGGGTTTTCAAAATTTAGCAGGATATTATTATCGGCATATTTTCAGGGATAACGCTGCTGACCGAATTAACGCTCATAATGTCCTCGGGAGAGGCTCCAAAGCGTTTTGCGATGTTCCAAGTGTGTTCGCCGCGCTCGGCATAATAGATAATCATTGAACAATCCGAGGGCTTTTTAAGGTTATCATCAAGCGCCTTAAAGTCGGTTAAAACATTTAGGCGATTTTTTGCGTAGATATTCGCTTCAAGCGCAAGCTCAACGCTTATTTCAATTGAATTTGCGCTTATTAAAGTATGTGATAGGTTAAGAACCTCAACCGATGGGTCGATTCGCAGGTTTTCGGGCATTGTGCCTGCTGAGGAGGTATATTCAAAATCTATCGGTCGCTCAAAATAGTTAACTGTTCCCTCTTCGTTCTCGCAAAGGCCGCAAATGGTTACAGTTCCGCTTATAATAAGCGAGTTGCCCTCTATTCGGTATCCCTTTGTTGCGCAAAGCGACCAAATATCGATGATGCTGCCAAGCTCTCCATCCGAGAAATCCAAGGTTTTCTTGCAACCAAAAACCTCGTTGATGTTACCGGATAACTTTTCAACAAAGGTGTTGCTGTTTTCGGATGTGGTATTGAATTTTGAGGAATAAGCATCATAAACAACCGCAATGTTGTTATCGCAATAGGCGTTAACGGATATGCACAGCTTTGCACAAAGCAAAAAGCTTCTAACATCGCCATCAAAGTTGCTGCGCGGTTTAATATCAACCGATAAAACCTCAACATTTGTTTCGCATTTGCAGTTTTCGTTAACCCCATCAACATCAATTATTTGGCTAAACGGAATAGCGCAATCGAAGCAACAAGGTTTTCGCTTGTCGGAGCAATATAATAAATGCAGCTTAAATTCGCCCTTAACAATTACCTTGTTGTTAACAATCTTGGTATCGCTGACTGTAACAAACGAATTGTGCCTTAAAATACCGTAAATCGAGGGGAAATCGTTAGTGAGCGGGATTTCTTCATCCAAAATCATATTCTTTTCGGATGCGCTGATTGGCATGGTTGCGAGAGTTTCTCCCCTGTTGAGAAAAACATCCGCGCAATCAATATCGCTGATGATTTCGGTTGATTTTTTGGTATATAGCGAAACGCTGAGTTCAATAACCGAATTAACATCAATTCTTACGGGAGTTATTGCTTTTGCGTTTATGTAACCGCATTTTGCATTAACATTTAAAAACAAGCAATCATAATTGGCGCCGAGTTCAATATTTTTCGAGAAAGGCGCAACCGATTCATAACCCGAAACCGCTCCGCTCTCATCAAGAAAAATGATTGAAAAGAAGGCATTTCCCTCAATAGAAAGGGTTTGGCCCGTTATTTTTTTCTGGAAAATTCGCGGTGTCAAAGAGTATTTTAATATTCGTTGAACGCTTCCGCAATAGTCGGGAATATTAACCGTGAAATCAACGCCTTGCTCAACATTTTGACTGAAGGAAAGGTCGTTAGTGCAAACGGTTTGCTTGGTTATATTTAGCTCCATAGTATCCTTCTCCTTGAAATATTTTCGGTAGTAGATACTATGCAAAAAGTCGGTTAAATATTACCCTTTTTCTTAAATATATTCTTAAAGAATGATGAAGGAATTTGCGCCAAAATAACGGCTACAAGCATTAAAATGCAACCAAAGGTTTCGCGCGAAGAAAGCCAGGTTTTTAATAGCAGCGCGGAGGCAATAACGCTAAACACCGATTCAAGGCTCATAAGTAAGGATATAACGGTTGGATTGGAATCCTTTTGGGCTAAAATTTGCAAAGTATATGCAATTCCGCTCGAAAAAACTCCAAGATATAATATCGGCAAAAAGGCTGCTTTTAACGATGCAAAGGTTACAGTTTCTGTAAAGAATGCGGCGCCCGCCGATAAAACCATCATAGTTATAAACTGTGCCAAAGAAAGCAAAACGCCATCAACGAAGGCAACAAAATAATCAATGAACATAATTTGGATTGCGAACATAAATGCGCATAAAATCAGGAAAATATCGCTCTTAACCAAAACGAAACCATCGCTAACGCAAAGGAAATATAGACCTACCATTGCCAAAAGCACGCCGAGCCAAACGGTTAGCGGAATATGTTTTTTGAGGAAAACTCCCAAAATCGGAACAATTACGATATAAAGCGCGGTTACAAAGCCTGCCTTACCTGCCGATTCTTCCGAAAGGCTCGCCTGCTGGAAAAATGTTGCCAGCGTTAAGAAGAAGCCGCAACAAAATCCGCCCAAAACAACCTTTGCTTTATTTACGGGAGCGCATTCACCTTTTGACTTTTTGATTTTCATCATAATAAAAGCAACAACGCTCAAAACGATAACCGCTAAAAGCGAACGAGCTGCATTAAAGGTTAGCGGAGGAACATCGGCAGCGCCGATTTTTTGCGCAACGAAAGCGCTTCCCCAAATAATTGCCGCTAAAATAGCGAAGATATTTTGTTTTCTCATTTAAACACCCTCTAAATCAAACGATGGAATATATTCCTCGCTTGCACTTTGCATTTCTTGAACATAAATCTCGGCGAAGCTTCTATTTTCCAGCGCATCGCAAACCTTTTGATATTCGCGTTTTGTTATTCGGCGAGAAAGCTCTTTATATTTATCGGAGTTGCCCATTGGCGTATATTGCGCCATAAGGCTGAAAATCACATCAGGACAGTTTTTCTCGCACCAATCAATTATCTTGATTGCATCGCCGGTTGAAGCAGGCAGGAGCAAATGGCGAACGATTATGCCCTTCTTTAGCATTCCGCGTTTATCGAAAATCGGTGCCCCTACCCTTTCATAAGCCTTTTTAAGGCTCTTTGTTGCAACCGAAAAATAATCAGCGGCACCCGAATAATTGAGCGATTTATTATCATCGCAATATTTCAAATCGAACAAATAAACATCGGCGGGAAAATCATCGATAATTTCGGCATTATCGTATCCGCCCGTGTTATAAACTATTGGAATATTAGGAGAATAGATTTCTAATGCCTTTTTAATTGCATGGGTATAATGCGTTGGGTTAACGAGATTAATGTTCTCGGCGCCGCGTTCTTCAAGAGATTTGAAAATCTCGGCTAAACGCTCAAAGGTTACACTTTTTCCAAAACCTTTATGGCTTAAATCATAGTTTTGACAAAAGACACAACGCAAGGAGCATCCCGAAAAGAAAACAGTTCCTGAGCCGTTAACGCCGCTTATGCAGGGTTCTTCCCAAAAATGGAGCGAGGCTTTAGCCAAACGAGGAAAAAGCGGCATTCCGCAGAAGCCGCCTTTGTTATCATATTCAGTGCGCTCGGCGTTACACCTGCGCGGACATTGATTGCATATCATCCTTTTTATCACCGCGTTTCTTAATAGGAGTGATAATTCTTTTGGTCACAACGCAGTCATAATGCTTTTTAAAGGCAAGCTTGCCCGTAAAGCAATTACCGCATCGACGACATTTAAAGTTGGCGCTAAACCAATGATTTTTATAAATCCATTTGGTTTTGCGTTTGGCATATGTACCGCATTTATCACATTTGAAGCGTAATGTTTCCTTATCAACAGCCGAATCGTTGATGCTTGTTATGCTATAAGGCTTAAAAAGCAATCTTTCATAAAATTCAGGGGTTGAAGCATCCTTCCAAATATGCTCAAGTCGGGCTTTATCGAAGGTTTTTCTAAATAAAGCTGCCGATAACATACTGTCATCACGCGCGGTATGAAGTTCTAATCCTTCGGTTGTGAGTTTAAGCATATCGGCGGCAGTTTTAAGGGAAATTTGCCCCTTGAATTCATGGCCGTTTCTATGGAGCCAATCTTGAACGAAGCCCTGCAAATCAACATATTTTTCAAAGTTGAAAAGGGCGCCGCCTGCAAAATATTTGCAGTTTTCTATAATTGCATAAAGATCGGATGTGCTCCATGTTAAGGTAACGGTTTCTTTACCCGCCCAAGCATTATAACGCTCAATAGCATCATGCAGCGGCAAGCCCGCAAGCATATCATCATTGGTTATGTGGGTTAGGTTTTTGAAACGGTTGCTGAGTTTCTTTGTGATTTGCGAATGAACCATTATGCTGATATCATCAACGAATTTTAGGTTTTCATCGAGCTTAACAGCGCCGATTTGGATAATTTCGTTAACGAATTTTCCCTGTCGGCGGCTGTATGCTGCGTTCCATTCTAAATCTAACAAGATATAGGTCATTTGTTTTTGGCCTCATGTTTCATTCTTAATTCTTTGTTTAAAATGCGCTTGCGCAAACGAATGTTGTTCGGGGTTATTTCAACCAACTCATCGTTTTTAATAAATTCAAGACATTGTTCAAGGCTTAACTGCGAATGCGGAACAAGTCGCAGCGCATCATCGCTTCCCGAAGCACGGGTGTTGGTCATTTGCTTTTTCTTGCAAACATTGCAAACGATATCCTCGTTTTTGGGATTTTCGCCAACAACCATTCCTTCATAAACGGGGGTTCCGGGTCCGATAAAGAGGCGGCCGCGGCTTTGGGTGTTAAATAGACCATAGCCTGTTGCTTCTCCTGTTTCGTGAACGATAATAGAACCGGTTGTTCTTTGGTCTAAATCGCCCTTGAACGGCTCATATGCCTCGAAAACATGGCTCATAATTCCGTTGCCGTTTGTATCGGTTAAAAACTGCGAACGGAAACCAAGCAATCCGCGCGAAGGAATAAGGAATTCGAGATGCGAAGTTCCGTCTTCACGGGTGCCCATATTTCGAATTTCGGCCTTTCTTGTTCCAAGGCGCTCCATAACTACGCCGACATATTCTTCGGGAACCTCAATCATAAGAAGTTCGATAGGCTCAAGAAGAGTTCCGTTTTCATCGCGCTTATAGATAACTGCGGGCGGCGAAACCTGGAATTCATAGCCTTGGCGGCGCATAGTTTCGATAAGGATGGAAAGATGGAGTTCTCCCCTTCCCGAAACCTTAAAGGTATCGGCGGAATCGGTTTCCTCAACGCGAAGGCTTACATTTGTTTCAACCTCTTTGAATAAACGCTCGCGAAGGTTTCTGGATGTAACGAATTTACCATCCTGACCCGCAAAGGGAGAATTGTTTACCATGAAGTTCATCGAAAGGGTCGGCTCATCGATTTTAACGAAGGGCATGGGGTCAATATGCTCGGGATCGCAGGCGGTTTCGCCGATATTTAGGTCTTGAATTCCCGCAACCTGAATAATATCGCCAACTTGAGCGGTTTCAACCTCCTTGCGGCGTAAACCCTCATACATATAAAGCTTGGAGATTTTCGCTTTAGACTGGGTTCCGTCAGCATGGCATAAAACGATTTGTTGAGCGTTTTGAACAGTACCGCGAGTTACGCGACCAACGCCGATTCTTCCGACATATTCATCATATTCGATATTGGTGAAGAGAATTTGGAGAGGTCCGTTTTCATCGCCTTCGGGCGCATCAATTTCATTAACAATCATATCGAATATAGGTTTCATATCCGTGCCGGGGTCGGTTTCGGGGTCAAAGGATGCGATACCTGCCCTTCCCGAAGCATAAACCACGGGGAATTCGATTTGCTCATCATCAGCGCCAAGCTCGATAAATAAATCGAGAACCTCATCAACAACCTCGCTGGGGCGAGCCATGGGACGGTCGATTTTATTAACAACAACAATAGCCTTCTTGCCGAGTGCCAATGCTTTTTTAAGAACAAAGCGGGTTTGCGGCATGCAGCCTTCAAATGCATCAACGAGCAACAAAACTCCGTCAACCATCATAAGAATACGCTCAACCTCACCACCGAAATCAGCGTGTCCAGGGGTGTCAACGATGTTGATTTTGGTGTCGCCATACATAACGCTGGTTATTTTCGATAGAATGGTTATTCCGCGCTCGCGTTCAAGGTCGTTAGAGTCCATAACGCGGTCATCAACCTGCTCGTTAACGCGGAAGGTTCCGCTTTGTTTTAAGAGCTGGTCAACGAGGGTTGTTTTACCATGGTCAACGTGGGCAATAATTGCAATATTACGAAGTTTTTCCATCTTCGACATTATAACATCTCCAAATGTAAATATATAATATAATACCAAATGATTATTATACTTAAATTCAAATATTTTGTCAAGAAAACGCAAAAATAAAAACCTCTCGGCCGATTAAGCCAAGAGGTTGATTTTATATATCCAACGATACCAAATCTTCAACAGTTTCGCGGCGCACCGCAAGATACGAGGTGCCGTTATTTAACATAACAACAGGCGGTCTTCCAACGCGGTTATAATTTGAAGCCATCGAATAGTTATAAGCGCCTGTTGTGAAGGTGGCAAGAACATCATCGCGAGCAGTCGTGCTCGGAACGAAGGCATTTTCCTTTATCATATCGCCACTTTCGCAAAAACGGCCCACAACGGTACATTCCATATCGGTAGGCTCGTTGATTCGGTTAGCGATTGCAAGCGTATATGGCGCATTATAGAGGGCATAACGGATATTGTCGCCCATGCCTCCGTCAACCGAAACATAATTGATGAATTCGGGGATGCGTTTAACGGTTCCTACGGTATAAAGAGTCATACCCGCATCGGCAACGATGCTTCTACCCGGTTCAAAACCGATAATAGGCATATCAATGCCGATTTTTGCAACCTTATCTTTAATGAAGCTGCCGATTTCGCCGATTATCTCGGCAATATTGCAAACGGGGTCGGTTTCAAGATAACGAACACCAAAGCCGCCGCCAAGGTCTAACTGCAAAGTTTTAAATCCAAGCTTTTGTTCCATTTCAGCGATGAAATCAAGCATAACATCGGCGCTGTGCAGGAAAACATCGGAATCGAAAACCTGAGAGCCTACATGACAATGAAGACCTGCAACCTCAATATTTTCGAATGTTAAGGCGAGTTTCAGCATCTCTTCGGCCTGTCCCGTTTCGATGGCGGAGCCGAATTTAGAATCAACCTTACCCGTTGCAACGGCCTCGAATGTATGGGGGTCAATGCCAGGAGTTATTCTTAAAAGAATCGGCTGAATCTTGCCCTGCTTTTTAGCCTCGTTATCAATGGAATAAAGCTCCTCGGCGTTATCAACAACGAAAAATCCTATTCCGTTAGTGATTGCAAAGGCAATATCCTCATCGGTTTTATTGTTGGAATGGAAATAGGCATTTTCGAGCGAAAAACCGCCCTTCATTGCGCTATAAATCTCACCCTGGGAAACAACATCAACGCACATTCCCTCTTCGCGCATAATTTCATAAATGCGCTTAAAGGATGCTGCTTTTGAAGCATACATAACCTTGCCGTTTCCATCGAAAGCGGCCTTAACGGCATTCAAAAAGGTGCGGCAATTATAGCGGATGCGTTCTTCATCCATTAAATAAAGCGGAGTGCCGTATTTTTTAGCAAGAAAAACGGTATCCTGACCCGCAAAGGCAAGATTACCCTCGGCGGACACTCCGATATTATCACAAATAGAAAAGTTACTGTTTAACATAAAAAATCCTTTATTAAAGCATTGTTGCGCGGAGTTCTTCGGCGCTTAAAGGCGATAAATCGGCAGGCGCAATATCGAAAACGGTTTTACAACCATATTCACCGCGCTCGGAGAGGCGGCAAACAGCCCTTGCATACGCAACGAGGGCACTGGCGGTAAACTCGGGGTTGGAATCAAGCTTTAAGCTGTATTCAATAGTGTTGCTATGGCAGCCATCAACGCCCGTTTTACCGGTTCGGATAACAAAACCGCCATGGGGGATTTCGCTATGGTCGCGCTTCATCTCTTCAAGAGAAATAAATGTTACGGTTGTATTGTAATCGGCAAAATAATTGGGCATAGTTTTAATCTTTTGCTCAATTAAAGCCTTATCGGCGCCCTCGGCGGCAACAACATAGCATTCGCGGATATGCTTTTCTCTTGTTGTGAGGTCGGGGGTTTCTCCGTTTCTAACGCGGGTTAGTGTTTCCTCGACGGGAACGGTGTATTGGCGGGCATCAATAACGCCTTCAATTCTTCTAATAGCGTCCGAATGGCCTTGGCTAACTCCCCTGCCCCAAAAGGTATAATCCTTGCCATCGGGCAAAATTGAGGAGGCATAAAGGCGATTAAGCGAGAACATTCCGGGGTCCCATCCGCAGGAAATCAAAGCAGTTGTTTTGTTGGAAAATGCCGCAGCATTAACAATTTCAAAATGTTCGGGAATCTTTGCGTGGGTATCGAAGCTGTCAACAACATTAAAATCACAAGCAAGTGCGGGGGTCATCTTGGGCAAATCGGTTGCGCTGCCGCCGCAAATAATCAAAACATCGATTTCCTGCTTGAAATCCAGGATGTCATCAGCTGAATAAACCGGTGTGTTAAATAAAGTTGTAACGGTTTTGGGGTCACGGCGGGTAAAAACGCCGACAAGCTGCGCATCCGCATTTTGCATTACGGCGCACTCAACGCCGCGGCCTAAATTACCGTAACCGTAAATACCGATTCTCATAAAAAGCTCCTTATAAATTAGAATTAAAGAACACCATGCTTACGCATAAGTTCTAAAAGTTTTGCTTCGTTTTGAGGCTCCATGGGTGTGAGCGGCAGGCGGAGATAGTTATCACACATACCCATTGCAGCAACTGCAGCCTTTACGGGGATGGGGTTAACCTCGCAGAAAAGAGCATCAATTAAATCAAGATACTCAAGCTGCATAGCGGTTGACTTCTCAACATTGCCGTTCAAATAGTTTTCGCACATTGCAACGGTTTCGGTCGGCATAATGTTAGAAAGAACCGAAATAACGCCCTTACCGCCAAGCGAGAGGGTCGGAACGATTTGGTCATCGTTGCCCGAATAAATATCGAGCTTATCACCGCAAAGAGCGGCAAGTTTGGCAACCTGCGAAATATTTCCGCAAGCCTCTTTAATAGCAACGATTCGGGGATGTTCAGCAAGAACGGCGGCAGTTTCGGGAAGAATGTTGCAGCCTGTTCTGCTGGGAACATTATAAAGAATGCAGGGCTTGGTTGAAACATCAGCAATGGCGCGGAAGGATTCAATCATACCCTTTTGGGTTGCCTTATTGTAATAAGGGGTTATAAGAAGCATTGCATCGGCGCCAACCTCACAAGCGAACTTTGTCAATTCGATTGCATAAGAGGTGTCGTTAGAGCCTGTTCCAGCGATAACGGGAACGCGACCTGCAACCTTTTCAACGCAAAACTTTATAACTGCTTTATGCTCGGCATCGGTAAGGGTTGAGCCCTCGCCTGTTGTTCCTGCAACAACGATAGCATTTATTCCCTTTTCAATTTGCCACTCAATAAGCTTTGCAAAGCTATCATAATCAACACCATCTTTGTTAAGAGGGGTTACAATAGCGGTTGCGGCACCTGTAAATACAGTGTTTTTCATTTTGAAAATCTCCTTTAACAGTTATATAACGAAAAAATGACAGCTGCTGAAATGCAACTATCATCCAAAATTATTGCAAAAAGTACGCATAACAGCACGCTTTTGCTCTATTAATTCTGTCAGATAGCACTCCGCATTCCCTGCGACAGCAACCAAAATCTTATTTCCGGCTGCCAGACCGAAGCTTTGCCCTGCTCCGTCTTCGGCAACACACCCCTTTCATTGTCACATCCTTGGCGGATTTGAGCGCGACAACTACTTATGATGCGATGCACCTCTATCGCAAGAGATTATAACACAGCACATATATTATGTCAAGCAAAGATATATAAATTTTTTATACAATAAGTGGTATTTTTAACGCAATTTAAGTATCGTTGACAATAAATTTGATTTCATTTATAATGTAGTCGTTGGGAGGTGTGGTAATGAAGCATGAAATTTTAATTTCGGCTCCGCCGATAATTCGCGATTTTTTGACCTATAGCGAGAGTATTAAGGGCAAGTCGTCAAATTCTATTGAGGAATATTATCTCGATTTACAAACCTTTTTTCGCTATATTAAATTAATGCGCGGATTGGTTGATAAAAATACCGAATTTTCTGAAATTTCCATTAGCGATGTTGATATTTCGCTTATTAAAACCATAACCCTCTCCGATATATATGCTTTTTTGGTTTTTTGCAAAAACGACCGCGGCAACAACGCTGCAACCCGCGCAAGAAAAGGTTCAACGATTCGCATTTTCTTCAAATACCTGACTTTTCAGGTGCATTTGCTCGAAAGCAATCCCGCCGAGCTGCTTGAATCGCCCAAAATGAAGAAATCGCTTCCCAAACATTTAACCCTTGAGGAGAGCAAAAAACTGCTCGAATCGGTTGATGGCAACAACAAAGAGCGCGATTATTGCATTTTAACCCTCTTTTTAAACTGCGGAATGCGTTTATCGGAGCTATGCGGACTTAATATTACCGATATAGGCTCCGATGGTTCGTTAAGGCTATTAGGTAAAGGCAATAAAGAGCGAATTGTTTATTTAAATGAGGCTTGCATTAATTCAATAGTGTCATATCTTCCCCATCGACCTGTTGATGGCGTTCCCGTTACCGAGAAAAACGCGCTGTTTTTAAGCCGAAACAAGAAGCGAATCAGCAACAAAACGGTTCAGCATATTGTTTATACCTGCCTTGAAAAAGCAGGACTTTCGGGCAGAGGCCTTTCGACCCATAAGCTGCGCCACACTGCCGCAACCCTAATGTATCAGCACGGAAATGTTGATATTAGAGTGCTCAAAGATATTTTAGGCCACGCAAATTTAGGCACAACACAAATTTACACTCATGTTTCAAACGAGCAAGTTAGAGATGCCCTTTCGGCTAACCCGCTCGCTGATGTTAAAATAAAAAACCGCGATTAACTCGCGGTTTTTTTATTTTCTGTGATATGTATAGTAAACAATAATATCCATTTCCTCGTTATCGATAGTGTTAACACCCGAAATGGTTACTCCTGCGCCGCTCATCAAATCAAAATAAACAGCATCGGCTGCCATGCAACGAAACACATCGGTTTCACCGCACATAACCCTAATTTCACCATTGATAGCGACCATTCTTCCGGTTTTGCCAAGGATTTCCTCTTTAACATTACCATCATCTAATCGAATTCTTCGGGTAACATATTTAATTTCTCTACCGTCCATTTGCCTGAGAACGCTATCGTTTTTATTTTTCTTGCCAAAACCGAACATAAAATATCCCCCGATAAAAACTAAACCCCAAGAAATTATCTTGGGGTTTGGCACGCTGAAAGGGACTCGAACCCCCGACCCTCTGCTTAGAAGGCAGATGCTCTATCCAGCTGAGCTATCAGCGCATAAAAAACGCCCAAATAACTTTGGGCGAATGGAGCGGGTGATGGGAATCGAACCCACACGACCAGCTTGGAAGGCTGGGATTCTAGCCATTGAACTACACCCGCGCTTTAACAGCGAGATACATTTTAACACATATCTCGCTGTTAGTCAATACCTTTTTAATGCAAAATTTTATAAAACCTTAATACCGTTTTTAGCAACAATTTTCAATTCGCTTATATTGCTCTCGGCATTATCGAGCAAACGCTCAACGATGCCATCCTCGATATTTTTCCTGATTTGATTGCGCAAATCACGGGCGCCGTGCTTTCCGCTGCCCGCAAGCTTATAAAGTTCTTTGCAAACATTTTTATCATAGGTTACGGTTATATCCTTTTCCGCCATAACCGAAACCAACTCATCGAGCATTAATGCTGCGATTTTAACCATGCTATCCTCGGAAAGTTGCTCGAAAACAACGATTTCATCAACGCGGGCAATAAATTCGGGGCGCAAAAACTCCTCAAGCGCTTTAATTGCCTTATCGCGCGAAGCCTTTGCCTGCGAAACGCCAAAGCCCATAAGACTTTCGGTGTTATTGCTGCCTGCGTTAGAGGTGATTATAACAATGGTGTTTTCAAAGTTAACTGTTCTTCCCTGCGCATCGGTAATACGACCGTCATCAAGGATTTGCAAAAGAATATTTAAAACATCGGGATGAGCCTTTTCGATTTCATCAAATAAGATTACCGAATAGGGCTTCCTGCGAATTTTTTCGGTTAACTGACCTGCTTCATCGTAACCCACATATCCGGGAGGCGCTCCGATAATTCGCGATACCGAATGTTTTTCCATAAATTCGGACATATCGAGGCGAATCAAAGTTTCGGGAGTGTTGAAAAGTTGTTCAGACAAAACCTTTGCAAGTTCGGTTTTTCCAACACCTGTAGGACCAACGAAAATAAAGGAAGCGGGTCGGCGATGCGCCGAGGTTTGAACGCGCGAGCGTTTAACCGCCTTGGAAACGAGCTTAACGGCTTCATCCTGACCGATAATGCGCTCCAAAATATCGTTTTCCAAATGTCTAAGCTTTGCGAAATCGCTCTCTTCGATTTTGGAGGCGGGAATTCCTGTCCAAAGTTCGATAACCTTTGCAAGGTCGGAATCGGTAACGATATTCTCGGATGCAGGACCGCAAAGCGCATCCGATTTCGACTGATATTTAGCGATTTCGGATTTCAAAGAGGCGATGCGCTCATAATCGGGAGAATCAACATTGTTTTCGATTTCTTCCTTCTCTTTAGAAAGCTCGGCAATCTTCTTATTAGACAAATAGAGTTCATCTATCGCTTTATTACGAAGGCTGGCGCAAGCACAAGCCTCATCAAGAAGGTCGATAGCCTTATCGGGTAAAAATCGGTCGTTAATATATCTCTCGGAAAGATAAACAACCTTGGAAACAACCGAATCGGGAATTTGAACGCTATGATAGCCTTCATAATAACCCTTAATACCGCGAAGCATTTTTTCGGTATCGGCGATTGACGGCTCTTCAACAACAATAGGCTGGAAGCGGCGCTCAAGAGCGGCATCCTTTTCGATGTATTTGCGATATTCAGTAAAGGTTGTTGCTCCGATAACCTGAATTTCTCCGCGGGATAAAGCGGGTTTTAGGATATTGGCGGCGCCCATTGAGCCTTCGGAATCGCCTGCACCAACCAAATTATGAACCTCATCAATGAAAAGGATGATGTTGCCCTGCGTTTTAAGTTCTTCAATAAGGCCTTTGATTCGGCTCTCGAACTGTCCGCGGAACTGCGTTCCCGCAACAAGGCCCGTTAAATCGAGCATATGGATTTCCTTATCCATAAGTCGGGCAGGAACATCGCCTGCAGCAATTTTAATTGCTAGACCCTCGGCAATAGCGGTTTTACCAACACCGGGTTCACCAATAAGACAAGGATTGTTTTTAGAACGGCGGGAAAGAATTTGAATCGCTCTATAGAGTTCCTCTTCCCTGCCTATAATCTTATCAAGCTTGCCTGTTTTGGCGCGCTCGGAAAGATTAGTGCAGTATTGATCGATGAATCTACGGCGCTTTTCCTTCTTTGCATGGCCCTTTTTATCCTTCGGGGCCTCATTCTCTTCGGCGGGAGTTTCCTCGCCTGCGGCATTTTGAAAGGAACCGAAAATATTGTTTAGGAAAGGGAAGGTCGGCGCTCCGCCCATTTCAAAATTTTCATCATCCATCTCGCCGTTAGGCGCCATCATTTCCATAAACTGTTCAGACATCATCTCGATATCTTCATCGGAAATGTTCATTTTCTTTAACATGTCATCGATAGGTCTAATGCCCATCTCTTTTGCGCAAACAAGGCAAAGTCCTTGCGGCTCAACCGAAGGATTAGAGGCGTCCGAAACGAAGACAACCGCAGGCCTTTTTTTGCATCTATTACAAAGTTTCATTAATAGTCTCCTTATGCTTGGGTATGTTTTGTGTCGAGAAGCACGGTTTTAATATAACCGCACATTGAGAATAAAAGGCAGGAAATTATCGCAATCATAATCACAAGATCAACCGCGAATATGCTATTATACGGAATCATATCGACAATCATATAATACATAAACGAGGAATAAAGCAACGCGGTTGAGAGCTTGCCCCACCAGCGAGCCGAAACGGGCTTCATACCTTTTTTAAACCAAAAAGTTGCCGCAAATGCGGTTAAAAGTTCTTTGGTAAAGAGCACGCAAAATACGGGGATTAAGGTTTTATGCTTGAAGCAAAGGATTGTAACGATAGCCACCTGCGATAGCTTATCGGCGATTGGGTCGAGCACCTTGCCTAAATCCGAAATCATATCAAATTTGCGCGCAATAATTCCATCAGCCATATCGCTCAAAGCGGATAAGATTATTATCGTAAACGCCCAGGCATGCGCATTTTTAATGTTACTGAAATAAATAGCAATAAAAACGGGTATCAGCGCAATACGAATCAGCGATATAACATTTGGAATTGTAAAAGTTTTACTTTTCACATCCGTCACCCCAAAAAGTTAAAAAATAGGATTAAAACCGCAAAGCCATTTAGTTAATGCTGAACTTTCGATAGCTTCACGAGTGAAAATAAGGAAGCCGTTTTCTGTGAATACAACGAGGCAGGAAACGATAAGGCAAAATACTGCAGCAAAGACAATTCCCTTTCCTGCGCCTAAAACTGCGCCTAAAACACGATTGAGGGTTCCAACCATCGAGAATGAAAAGATTTTATTGATGGGAACTGCGAGCATTTTAGTTGCAATCGATACCAATACGAATATGATTATTCCGACAATACCGCTGATAGCTGCGGAAACAATCGGCTTAACGGTGTCTTTAGATAGCTCGGCTGCAATCTCGGCGGATGTGCTGGTAGAAAGCTTATTAAGCTTTGCATTAACCTCATCTTGAGTTATTCCGAAATGCTCAATATTCGAAGAGATAAATCCGGGAACGGAATCCCAAACGGCTTCGGAAATATTAGCGGTTGAGCTGCCTGCGCGCTCATCAATAGCCGAAGCGATTTTTTTGGTTATCGGTTTATCAAGTGTTGCATCATAAACTCCGTCAGCAACGGTCGGCGCGAGATTGAAGGCTAAAACTATAGCCAAAATAAATCCTGCAAGCTCGATGGCGGTTCTAACAAAGCCTTTCTTTGCCGATAAAAATACGCAAAGCGCAATTATTCCAACAACAATAATATCAAGTATGTATCCCATGATGTCCTCCTACTTTAAGTTGAATTTATTAAATCCAAAGTTGCCCGCGGCAACAACGGAATTGAAATCGGTTGCAAAAATGCGGCTATAGCCCGATAAATTAACCTTATCACAAACCGATTTACCATCTTTATCAAGGCAATATAAATATCCGTCACTCAAAATAAATATTTTGCCATCCTTATATGATATGTCCGAAACGGCACCTAAAAATTCGAATTCGGTTTTAATTTTGCCCGAAGCGGTGAAAACGGTTATTGTGTTATTTGATTTATTGCCTCTAACGGCAATATTTTTATCGCCGCACTGACGATAAAGGTTTATGGTATAGGCGTTGGGACTCTCGGTTCTTCTTCCGCCCTTCCATTTAATATGGTCAACCGTTTTATCGGTTACAACCGAAAAATACTTGGAAGAGAGCGTATTAAGCGAATAAACAACCGAGCCATCATATGAAAACTCATAAATCGGTTTTGCGCTTGAATATTTAAAGATATAAACCTTGGATTTGAAGTTTCCATCGGATGTATCGATGGTTGAAACGGCAAGTCGCTTTCCGTTATTCGAGAGCGCAACATTATTAATGATTTCGGTTGCGGAATACCATATATACTTTGTTTTTCCGCCCTTTGATAAAACCTCAACCTGTGAAGCATAGCCCTCGGATTTGGTAGCTATTGCAATGGTGCCGTTTCGAGAAATATCGGCACAGTAAATCTCGTGTTTGGTTTTTATCTCATCAACAACATCGCTATAGTTATAAACATAGATATTCTTGCCGCCTGCATCATATAAAAGTCCTCTTTGCGAAGAGGTTGTCAGCATCGGCGAATTGAAATCATGTTGACGGGAGAAGATTTGCTTGCCCGAGAAATTATATATCTCGGCATTTGTATCGGTTAAGGTGTAAATAATCTTGCCCGATGAATAGGAATCATAAAGCTCGCTGCCGTTAATAGTGGCAGGAAAACTTCCGCTTCCCATAGCTTTTATTTTGTTTTCGATATATTCAAAGGGTCCTGTAGGCGTTAATAAGGCGAATAACAATATCGCGAACAAGATAACGCCGATAATTGATATGGTTATTATTCGCTTTTTGCGAATCTTTCCCTTTTTGCCGAGCAAAACATTAAACTTGGCTCTTGCATCAAAATTTTTCTTTTGCCTTGGAGCGCGAACGGCTTTTTGCTTGGGTGCTGAAGGCGCTTTTTTAGCCTTTTTTTGCTTAGGCGGCTTCATTGTTATATCATTTTTAGGTTCTTCTCTTTTTAGGGTTGAATAGGATGAAAGCTTCTTCCCTGCAGTTTTTGTTTTTTGGGGAGCGGATGCTTTTTTAACTGTTTTCTTTTTATAATCAGCCATTGTTCAGTTCATCCTCCCTATAAAAAACTTTGTTTAGATAAAGGCCGTGTGCAGGCGCAGTTTTGCCTGCTAATGCCCTGTTTTTTGCTTCTATAATAGTTTTAAAATCGTCGGGATTAATCTTACCTTCCGACACGCAAAGCGCCGTACCGACCAAAATTCGAACCATATTATAAAGGAAACCGTTGCCCGTTATAGAAAACTCATAACAGTCGCCTTTTTTCTTAAAGCTGCAATCATATATTGTTCTAACGGTTGATGTAACGCTCTTTCCCGAAGCCGAAAAAGCCTCAAAATCATATGTTCCGATAACATTTTTGCAAAAACGCTCAATCAAAACGCTATCAGGCTCTTTTGAAAGGCGAAGAGCATATTTATCCAAAAACGGGTCTCTAAAATCGGCGCAATAAAACTTATAAATATATTGTTTTGCCAATGCGTTATATCTTGCGTGAAAATCATCTTTAACTGTTTCGCAGGATAAAACGGTTATATCCTGCGGAAGACGAACATTAAGAGCGCCAACGAAGCCTTTTTCATCAATTGATGTGTTTTCGGTTGTGAAATGGCAATAAAATTCGTTAGCATGAACGCCCGAATCGGTTCGGCTGCAACCGGTTACATCGGTTTTGGTGCCCAACAGTTCAAAAAGCGCCTCACACATTTTTTGCTGCACGGAAATACCGTTCGGCTGGACCTGCCAACCGCAGTAATTTGTACCATCATAACAAATTTTCAGCAGCAATTTACGCATTGAAATTCACCTAAAATAAAATGTTAAGAGCAACAACGCCCGAAAAACAAAGAATGCAAACAAATGCCGCCAAATAGTCAGCACCGCGAAGCTTTAATTGTTTCATTCTTTTTCTACCCTTTCCGCCGGTATAGCAGCGGCATTCCATAGCATCAGCAAGGTCGAATGCTCTTCTAACCGAGGAAATCAAAAGCGGAATCAATATCGGAATAAGCGCTTTAACTCTATGAATTAATGAGCCGCTATCCATATCCGCACCGCGCGCCTTTTGAGCCGACATAATTTTATCGGTTTCCTCAATAAGCGTTGGAATAAAGCGCAAAGCGATGGTTATCATCATCGCCATAATATGAACCGCTTCGCCAAGGCCTATAAATTTCAAAGGCTTTAGAAGGCGTTCGATAGCATCGGTTAAGGCTGTTGGGGTTGTTGTATAGGTAAGCAACGAGCTTGCCAAAATCAGTATTAATATGCGCGAGGACATAAATACCGCGCGTTTAATACCGCCCGTTGTTATTTTAATAACCCAAAACTCGGCAACAACTTTTCCGCTATCAACATATAAAGCGTTTAGGATTGAGGTCAATATTATAACGATTAAAATCGCCTTAATACTCTTTAAAAATAGCCTTATAGGCACTCTTGAGAGCAAAACAAGCGAAACGGTCAGCACTCCCATAAGCCCTAAAGCATAGGCATTTCCGCTAACGAAAATAAAGACTATAAAGCCAATCAAAAGCACAAGCTTTAGGCGAGGGTCAACACGATGCAAAATCGAGTTGGAATGAAAATATTGACCAAAGGTTATATCTCTAACCATTGTTTGCACCTCCTTTTAAAAGAGGCAGCAAGGCGTTATAAGCACTTTCAACCGTGAAAACATCATCGGGGACATTAACACCCGCATCACTCAAGCGACAAAATACTCGGGTTATTTGCGGAACGCTCAAACCGATTTGCTCAAGCTCACGGCTATATTTAAAGACCTCCTCGGTCTTATCAAACATATATAATTCGCCGCTGTTCATAACCAGCAAACGGTCGGCAGTTTTCGCCATATCCTCCATACTGTGGGAAACGATGAAAACAAGAGCACCGGTTAAATCACGGTATTCCTTTATCTTCGAAAGCACCAAATCGCGACCTGCGGGGTCAAGACCTGCCGTTGGCTCATCAAAAACGATTACCTTCGGCATCATAGCCATAACGCCTGCAATGGCAACGCGGCGCTTTTCGCCGCCCGAAAGGTCAAAGGGCGATTTTTTAAGCATCTCCTCTTTGATTCCGAGCATTTTTGCGGTTTTTAAAACGCGCTCCTTAATCTCTTCTTCCGAAAGACCCATATTTTTAGGTCCAAAGGCTATATCCTCAAAAACAGTATCCTCAAACAGCTGATACTCGGGATACTGGAATACAAGGCCGATTTTAAAGCGGATTTTGCGGATTTCCTTGGGGTTTGCCCATATATCCTCGCCATCGAGCAAAATTTTGCCCGAGGAGGCCTTTAATAGGCCGTTAAAATGCTGAACCAGGGTTGATTTTCCGGAGCCGGTATGACCGATTACGCCGATAATTTCGCCGCCGTTGGCAGTAAACGAAATATCCTTAACGGCTGATTTTTCAAACGGTGTTTGCTCACCGTATATGTGTGTTAAGTTTTCAACGGTAAGCGTGGACATACCTTCTTACACCTCCGACAAAAGTTTTTTCAGTTGCTTTTCGCAATCTTCGATGGAAATTATTCCATCAGCGGTTTCAAAACCGGATTTTTTAAGCAGATATAAAAGTTCGGTTGTTTGCGGAACATCAAGCCCAACCGATTTTATGGTGTCAACATCGGCGAAAACCGTTTTAGGCGCGCCATCGGCAACGATTTCACCTTTATCCATAACAATAATTCTATCGGCATTTTCCGCTTCTTCCATATAATGGGTTATGAGCAAAACGGTGATGCCTTTTTCTTTGTTTAGGCGATAAATGGTGTTTATAACCTCGCTGCGACCGCGCGGGTCGAGCATAGCGGTCGGTTCATCCAAAACGATGCATTCGGGCTCCATAGCAATAACGCCCGCAATAGCAACGCGCTGCTTTTGACCGCCCGAGAGCTTATGCGGAGCATGGTCCTTAAAGTCATACATATCGACAGCCTTAAGAGCATCATCAACCCTCTTGCGAATAACATCGGGTTCAAGACCTAAATTCTCGGGACCAAATGCAACATCTTCTTCAACAATAGTTGCAACAATTTGGTTATCGGGGTTTTGGAAAACGAGCCCTACCCTTCTATGAATTTCGCTTTCGTGCTGTTCATCAAGGGTGCTCATACCATCAACGCAAACCGTTCCTGCGGCAGGCTTTAAAAGACCCGTTATCAGCTTTGCAAGGGTTGATTTGCCGCTGCCGTTATGACCTAAAATCACGGTAAAAGAGCCGCGCTCTACTGATAAAGATAGGTTATCAATAATGGTTTCGCAGTTATCATTATCCGTATATTCAAATGTCAAATTTGAAATCTTAATAATGTTATCCATTGTTATCCTTTATCCAATAAGTTGTGTTACCGCAGGGTAAAACTATATCGCGGTTTGTAACGGGCAGGCCTATTTCATCGGTTATAACCTTGCCGCCGCGATTTTTAACAACAAGGTTTTTAACCATATAGTTCAAAATTGTCGGCGATAAGCCACCTGTATAAGAGTTAAGGAGGAAAAATTCAGCATCATCGCTTAAAATTTGACCTACGCTGTCAAGCAGCTCGGAAATGTTGTTTTCTAATTTCCAAACCTCGCCGTTGGGACCTCTTCCGTATGAAGGAGGGTCCATAATAATACCGTCATATTTATTTCCGCGCCTGATTTCGCGCTGAACAAACTTTAGGCAATCATCAACAAGCCAGCGAACAGGTCGGTCGGCAAGCGAACTCGCAACTGCGTTTTCCTTTGCCCAAGCGACCATACCTTTCGAAGCATCAACATGGGTGACAGCAGCGCCTGCTTCCAAAGCCGATACGGTTGCGCCGCCCGTGTATGCAAAGAGGTTTAAAACCTTAAGTTCCCTGCCTGAGCGGCGAATAACATCGGCGCACATATCCCAGTTAACGGCTTGCTCGGGAAATAATCCGGTATGCTTAAAGCCCATCGGCTTTAAATTAAAGGTTAGATTGCGGAAGTTTATCGACCAAACATCGGGAACTGATTTAAGCGGTTCCCAATATCCGCCGCCACTTTGCGAACGATGATAAATCGCATGGGCATTATGCCAGCGGCTGTCTTTTTTCTTGCCGTCCCAAATGATTTGCGGGTCGGGTCGGATAAGAATTATATCGCCCCAACGCTCAAGTCTTTCGCCGTTCAGGGCATCTATAAGTTCATAATCGTTAAAATTGTTGCAATATCTCATAAATTAATCTCCGAACATCGGTTGCTGTCCCGGAACGGGAATGTTGAGGTGGTTATATGCGGCGGGAGTAACGCAACGGCCGCGAGCAGTTCGCATTAAGAAGCCGATTTGCATTAAATAAGGCTCATAAACATCCTCGATGGTTACCGATTCCTCGCCGAGTGCTGCAGCGAGAGTATCAAGTCCAACAGGACCGCCTGCATAGTTATTGATAATTATCGAGAGCATCTTGCGGTCAAATTCATCAAGACCGAGCTCATCAATACCGAATCTATCAAGGGCATCCTGCGCCACCTTTTCGGTTATAACACCATCATAACGAACCTGCGCAATATCGCGAACACGCTTTAAAAGGCGGTTGGCAATTCGAGGAGTTCCGCGCGAACGCGAGGCAATTTCCATCGCGCCATCGCTTTCGATTTCGATGCCTAAAATTCCTGCCGAGCGGGTTACGATTTCGGCAAGCTCTTCAACCTTATAAAGTTCAAGGCGAAGCAAAACGCCAAAACGGTCACGAAGCGGAGCGGTTAACTGACCCGAACGGGTTGTTGCTCCAATTAGAGTAAAGGGTTTAACATCCAATCTGATTGAGCGGGCGGCAGCGCCTTTGCCGAAAACGAAATCGATTGCATTATCCTCCATGGCTGGATAAAGAACCTCTTCAACCGTGCTGGGCAAACGATGAATTTCATCGATAAATAAAACATCGCCCTCTTCAAGACCCGTTAGCAAAGCAACCAAATCACCAGGGATTTTGATTGCGGGACCCGAGGTTATACGAATGTTAACACCCATTTCTCTAGCAATAATACCTGCAAGAGTTGTTTTACCAAGTCCGGGAGGGCCATAAAGCAAAACATGGTCGATTGGCTCTCTTCTTGCGCGGGCAGCCTCGATATAAATGCTTAAATTTTCTTTAACCTGCTCCTGACCGATATATTCGCTTAAGGCGCGGGGGCGAAGCGAAAACTCACTGTCATCAACATTGTTGACATACTGCGGAGCAACTATTCGGTTTTCAAAATCAAAATCTTCCATAACTGCACCTACCTAGCAAGAGTTTTTAATGCATCGCGAATAAGGTTTTCGGTCGGCATATTGGGATCGAGTTTTCCAACAGCGAGAGATGCTTCGCTTCTTGTGAATCCAAGCGAGCAAAGAGCATCGATTGCATCCTTGGTATTTGTATGTTCGGTTGCGGCTGCAACGCCCTGAAGCGCGGGAATTTCAGCGCCCGAAGCCGAAACCTTGTCCTTAAGTTCCAAAATAATGCGGTTTGCAAGTTTCGGACCAACACCCGATGCCTTGGAAAGCGATTTAGCATCGGCACTCGCAATATAGAGCGAAACCTGCTCGGGGGAAAAATCCGAAAGAATCGCAATTCCGATTTTAGAGCCAACTCCGTTGACCGAAGTTATAAGCTTAAAGCAAGCAAGTTCAGCCTCGGTTGCAAAGCCATATAAATCAAGTGCATCCTCGCGAACCGAAAGATATGTATAAAGGAAAACTTCGCTGCCGAGTTTGGGTAATGCCGCGATAGTTTTCAAGGTGGTAAAACAACGCATACCAACGCCGCCGCATTCAACAACGATTGACTGTGTGTCGGAAGCGATAAGTGTTCCTCTTAAAGATGCTATCATTATTTTTACCTCCCAAAATTAAATCTACCGAGCGACTGCGCCGTATATCCGTGGCAAATTGCCAAGGCGAGCGCATCAGCCGTATCGTCAGGCTTTGGCACGGATTTAAGCGAAAGCATTTGCCTTGTCATTTCCATAACCTGAGCCTTTTGAGCCCTTCCGTAACCCGTTACGGATTGCTTAACCTGCAAAGGTGTGTATTCAAATGCGGGCAGTTTTTTAAGCCTTGCCGCCAGCATTATAACGCCTCTTGCCTGCGCAACATCAATAGCGGTTGTTGTATTGGTGTTGAAGAAAAGTTTTTCAATCGACATCGCATCGGGATGATGCTTTTCGATAATCGAGGTTATGCCGCCGAAAATCATTTCAAGGCGTTCGGAAAAATCAATTTTTGCAGGCGTTGTTACAGCACCATATTCAAGAGGAGTGAACTTGTAATTTTCGAATTTAACAACACCGTATCCGATGGTTGCATAACCCGGGTCAATTCCCAAAATAATCACAAACACTCCCCCTTTTACTTTAAATATAAATATTCAATTTAGTATAACACAAACAGCTTAAATGAGCAACTGTTTTTGTTATATTTTTTTGCCCGAATTTCCATAAAAAGTTTTTGCGAGCATTTGCGAGGAAAAAAGAGCATTTACGAGGAAAAAAGAGTTTTTCAATTACGGAATGCATAAATACTAAATAATTTTTGGAAATTTGCAAAAAAACCTTGACTTTATGCGGTTTTTCACATATATTTATACTTATCTATTTAATGCATCTGTGCTTAAAGCGATTTCAAGCATACGGCCGTAGCTCTAACCTTGATTTTGGGGCTATGAAAAACCCTTTGCGGGGCTGTAAGCAGAGATATCGCGGGTATCGCGCAGAGCTAATTTTAGCTTTCGCGGCACTGTGTGTCCGCAAAGGGGGATGCTTAAATGTCAAACAACAATATTATCACACTCAAAAACATCTTTGTATCGTTCGATGAAGAGCCCGTTCTTAAGGGAATCGACCTATATATCAGGGATAAGGAATTCGTTACCCTTTTAGGTCCTTCCGGTTGCGGCAAAACAACCACCCTTAGGATTATTGCAGGCTTTGTTGAGCCCGATAACGGAGATGTTTTTTTTGAGGGCAAAAGAATCAATGATGTTCCTGCATACAAACGCCAGGTTAACACCATATTCCAGCGCTATGCGCTATTCCCTCACCTGAATGTTTATGAAAATATCGCGTTCGGCCTCAGAATCAAGAAGTGGCCCGAAAAGGATATTAAAGCCAAGGTTAAGGAAATGCTCGCCCTTGTTAACCTTAGCGGCTATGAGCGCAAAAACATCAACCTTCTTTCGGGTGGTCAGCAGCAGCGCGTTGCCATTGCTCGCGCACTTGCAAATCAGCCTAAGGTTCTCCTTCTCGATGAGCCGCTTGCCGCGCTCGACCTTAAGCTTCGCAAGGAGATGCAAACCGAGCTTAAGAAGATTCAACAAGAGCTTGGCATAACCTTCATCTATGTAACCCATGACCAAGAAGAAGCCTTGACCATGTCTGATACCGTCGTTGTTATGAACAACGGCGAAATTCAGCAAATCGGAACTCCTGAAGATATCTATAACGAGCCCAAAAACGCCTTTGTTGCCGATTTTATCGGCGAATCGAATATTATCGATGGCGTTATGGTTCGCGATGAGCTCGTGCATTTTAACGGTATTGACTTCCCCTGCGTTGATAAGGGCTTTGGCGAAAACAACCCCGTTGATGTTGTTATTCGTCCCGAAGATGTTATCGTTTCCGCACCCGAAAAGGGTCAGGTTAGCGGAACGGTTGAGTCGATAACCTTCAAGGGTGTTCACTATGAGATTTTGGTTGATATCGGCGAATGCAAATGGCTGATTCATACAACCAAATTTGCCGAGGTTGGCAAGGTTGTCGGATTATCGGTTGACCCCTTTGACATACACATTATGCATAAATCATCAGTTCCGCTTTATTCTGATGATGCCGAAGCGGTTAAGGAGGAAATATGACATCTAAAAAAGTAATGGCTCTGCCCTATGTTTTTTGGATGATTTTGTTCACTATCGTACCTCTTGGTATGGTATTCTACTTCTCCTTCACAACCGAGGGCGGCGGCTTCACATTAGCTAACTTTGCCGAAGCAGCAAAATATTTGCCTTCGCTTATGCAGTCAATTTGGCTTGGAATGCTGGCAACGCTTATTTGCTTGCTTATCGGCTACCCTGTTGCATATATTATTGCAAAATCTTCATCTCGTTCACAGCGCACCATGATTCTTCTCATTATGATGCCGATGTGGATGAATTTCCTTTTGCGCACATATGCTTGGATGACCCTACTTGAGGACACAGGCATTATAAACAACATCCTTGCAGCGATCGGCCTTCCCCGCATGCGCCTTATCAACACCGAGGGTGCCATCGTTTTAGGTATGGTTTATAATTTCCTGCCCTTCATGATTATGCCTATCTATTCGGTTTTGACCAAAATGGATAAGCGACTGGTTGAAGCGGCTCAAGATTTAGGCTCCAACAGTCTTAATGTTTTCAAAAAAATAATTATGCCCCTCAGCCTTCCCGGAATCATTTCGGGAATAACAATGGTTTTCGTTCCCGCAGTCAGCACCTTTGTTGTTTCAAAGATGCTTGGTGGCGGCGAAATGCTCATTGGCGATATTATCGAGAGCCAGTTCTTCGGCGCAACATATAATCCCTATCTCGGCGCCGCTCTCTCGCTGATTCTTATGGTGCTCGTTTTGATTTGTATGGCCGTTATGAATCAGTTTAGTGATGACGATGAGGAGGCTCTGATTATATGAAATTCCTCTCAAAATTCTATCTCGGAATCATCTTCACATTTCTTTATGCCCCGATACTCGTTATGATTGTTTTCTCATTCAACGATTCCAAAAGCCGCTCGGTTTGGAACGGCTTCACTTTTGGTTGGTATGAGAAATTGCTTAACGACGGAGCAATAATCAACGCCCTTAAAACAACCCTCATTGTTGCTGTTGTTGCCTCGATTTTTGCAACAATCATAGGAACTCTTGCCGCTATCGGCATTAATGCGATGAAGAAGAAACTAAAGGGCGCTTTAATGGTTGCAACCAACATTCCGATGGTTAACCCCGAAATCGTAACCGGCGTTTCGCTGATGCTTTTGTTTGTCTCGCTTTTCAGCGCGCTTTCGGTTATCGGCATCCATCTTGAGTTCGGAATGTTAACCCTTATTTTATCGCATATTTCGTTTAATATCCCCTATGTTATTCTTTCGGTTTTGCCCAAGCTTCGCCAAATGAATAAACATTCTTATGAAGCTGCGCTTGACCTTGGATGCAATCCTTTCCGCGCATTTTTCAAGGTTGTTTTGCCCGAAATTATGCCCGGCGTTATGACGGGAATGCTTATGGCATTTACCCTTTCGCTTGATGACTTTGTTATCAGCTATTGCACCTCGGGAACCTCGGCACAAACCCTCTCGGTTCTTATCTACTCAATGACAAGAAAGAGCGTTAACCCGAAAATTAATGCACTTTCGGCGCTTATGTTTATAACAGTTTTCCTCTTGATGCTGATTGTTAATATCCGCCAGATGCGCGACAGCGATGCGAAAGTAGGTGCTAAACGATGAAAAGAATTTTAGCATTACTTTCGGTTCTCGTTTTGATTTTCGCCTGCTCATTCAGCGGCTCTCTGGTTGTTAGCGCGGAGGAGAATGACCTTGCAGGAGAAAGCATCGTTGTTTATAACTGGGGCGAATATATCTCAAACGGCGATGATGACTCGCTCGATGTTATCAAGGATTTCACTAAGAAAACCGGCATCAAGGTAACCTATCTCACCTTTGCAAGCAACGAAGAGCTTTATACAAAGCTGAAGAGCGGCTCGGCAAGCTATGATGTTATAATAATCTCCGATTATATGATTTCAAAATTAATCGGCGAGGATATGCTCTTGCCTATCGATTTTGATAATGTCCCCAACTATCAATATATAGATAAAGCGCTTTTGAACAATAAGGCTATCACAAGCTATGACCCCGAGCAAAGCTTCTCCATTCCCTACACTTGGGGACGCGTTGCACTGCTTTATAACAAAAAGTATGTCACTGAAGAGATTGATAGCTGGGGCGCACTTTGGGATGAAAAGTATAGCAACAAGATTTTAATGTTTGATAACTCGCGCGATGCATTCGGACTTGCTCAACTTTTAAACGGCGACTCCTTCAACTCGACCGACCCTGAGGTTTGGGAAAAGGCTGCCGAGCTTTTAAAGAAGCAAAAGCCGCTTGTTCGCAGCTATGTTATGGACCAAATCTTCCCGATGATGTCGAGCGGTGAGGCCGCACTTGCCCCCTATTATATAGGCGATGCATTAACCATTATGAGCGAAAATGAGGATGTTGGCTTTGCTTTCCCGAAGGAAGGCACTAATGTTTTCGTTGATGCCATGTGCATCCCCAAAGGCTGCAAAAATAAAGCAGCCGCCGAAGCCTTTATAAACTATATGTGCAGTTATGAGGCAGCTAAAGCCAATGCTGAATATCTTTGCTATTCCTCCCCGCAAACCCAAGTTATTGAGGGCCATAAGGAATACCTCAGCGAAGAATTTGGCGAATATGCGGTTGAGGCAACATATCCCGATAGTTTAGATGGCTGCGAAGCCTATATTAATCTTGATGATGCAACCAACAAGCTGCAAACCGATTTATGGCTTGAGGTTCGCGCAGGCTCTAACTACACTCGCTCGGTTATATGCGTTTGTACCGTTATGGCACTTTTAATCGGCGGAGTTATTATTGCGAAAATCAAAAAATACCGCCGCGACAAATTTATCTATTCATAAAGAAAACCGTTCAGTTTTTAGCTGAACGGTTTTTTTAATTAACTGATTTTAAGGCGCAGGCGCAGCTTATCGGCAATCATGGCAATAAATTCGCTGTTGGTCGGCTTACCGCGCGCATTATGTATTGTGAAACCGAAGTAGGAATTAAGAACATCAACATCGCCTCTATCCCAAGCAACCTCAATTGCATGGCGAATCGCTCTCTCAACGCGAGAGGAAGTTGTTTGATTTTTCTTGGCAACGGTTGGATATAAAAGCTTGGTTACCGAGTTTATCATCTCGTTATCCTTAATCGAAAGAATTATCGCCTCGCGCAAATAATGATAGCCCTTTATATGAGCAGGCACGCCGATTTGATGAATAATTTCGGTTACCATAAGTTCTAAATCGCTATCGCTTAAAACTGTGTCCTTAACGACGGGAATTGCCGCACTTTTCCAGCCTGATAACTGAATAATTCTCTCGGCTAAAACATTTGTATCAAAGGGTTTTATGAAATAATAACAAGCGCCAGCATTTAGGGTTTCGCGCTCGAGGCGAGGATTATCAAAGCCCGAAATCGCCATAACAAGCGGGCGGCTCTTTTCCTCATAATTCTTCAAAAAGGATAACACGCCGAGAATATCAATATTCGGCATAAAAACATCAGCTACAACAACATCAGGCTTATCATTTTGAATGCATTGAAGCAATCTTTGACCATCCTTTTGACACATTATAACATCCATTCCATAGGTTTTAAGGGCGTTTGCACAATTTTGACCGAATTCAGTAGAATCATCGGCTATTACGATTTTAATTTTCTTTTCCATAATTTTTCCTCCAATTGATTTTTACATATTTTACCATTTATTGGTAAAAATTTCAATAACAAAATGGTAAATTATGTAAATTATCGTTCCCGAAAATTCGACATTAGTTAATGAGCGGCCATAAATGATTGAAAAACACATGATATTGTGTTATTCTATTTTTATATTATAAACGAGGGGGTTGTTTTATGAAAAAATGTCCGAAATGCGGTGCGGAAATTGATGATAACGCGCGTTTTTGTATGTATTGTATGACTTCGCTTGATAATAAGGTAGCGGTCGAGAGCAGTGCTTCAAAGAAAAAGCTTGGCGTTATCATAATGGCGGCTTTGCTTGGCATTTTGCTTATAGCTATCGTTCTTTTCTTCGCTTTTTGCGGCAAGGGGGATAATAATGATTCCGAGTCTTCCCCTGCTTTAATTATCGGTTCGCAAAACGACTATGGCTCTTCCGAAAATCCCGATAGCAACATTCCCGCCCTTTCTTCTAAAGTCGATAAGGATAATACAACAACCTCTAATACATCTTCGAACAATCCTTCTTCCGACAAAACGAGCAGTTTAACTGCCACATCAAAGCCGCAGGGTTCTTCATCAGTTTCATCGAAGCCTGAATCCTCCTCCGAAAAAGCTCCTATAGCGTCAAATAAGCCAACCGCTCCTTCTTCGAGCAACCCTTCATCCCCTGTTTCATCGGCGAATTCCTCTTCAACCCCCGATTCATCAACCATTTATACCTACCGAGCTGCTCAATCCTCGGATGATGAACTGGTTGCGGGTTCTACCCTTATGAACGGCGGAATTACCATAACGGGTGTTGCTAAAGCCCCCGCTGACGGCGTTTATGTTATTCCCGAGTTTATTGATGGAAAAAAGGTTGTTGCCGTTGATAAATATGCTTTTAACTCCGAGGAAATTAAAGATACCGTTAAAGTGGTTGTCTTCCCGAAGAGTATGTTAAGCGTAAATGTTTATTCCTTCTATTACTGCTATAATATTACCGATATTTATTTTGCTGGCGAGAAAACATATATCGCAGGCGATGCTTTCCCGAAGCCCGAAAAACGCAATTATATTATTACACTTCACAGCTCCGGGACTGCCGAAAACCGCAATTTCACAAAGCTAAAGAATTTTGCGATTATGTATCATGAAATGCTCTTTGAAGCTTGGGATGGCGGTGCAATCAACTGATGAAGCGCGAAGAATATATTAAAAAAGTTCTCGAAAACTATAATCCTGTTAATGTTTTAGCGGATAAAAATGATTGCAAAACGATTAGATTGCGCCATAAGAAATTGGGGCGCGATATTGTTCTTCATTCGCTTCCCGAGCCTTCCAAAATTTATGATTATTTATGCGGTATAACCTCGCAAAATTTGCCGTATATTTATGATGTTTTAACGCTTGAGGATGGTCAGGTGGTGCTTGAGGAGTTTATAAACGGCGCCACTATCGCCGATATCCTGCAGGGCGGAAAATATCGTTATTTGGGCGCGAAACGAGTTATTAAATCGATTTGCGCCGCACTCGAAGTTTTGCATAAAAACGGATTTGTTCACCGCGACATAAAGCCCGAGAATGTGCTGATTGATGAAAACGGACGCGTTGTGCTTATTGATTTTAACGCTTCGCGAAAGATATCCAACGCGAGCAAGGACACCGTTATTATGGGCACTGTAGGCTATGCTTCGCCCGAGCAATTAGGCGTTTCGCAAAGCGATGCAAGAACCGATATATATGCTCTCGGCGTTTTGCTGAATGTTATGATGTGCGGCAAACACCCAAGCGAACAGTTTGCTCGCGGCAAGGCGGGTAGAATTGTTAGAAAATGCACTAATGTTAACCCAAAGGACCGTTATCAAACGACTAATGAATTATATAAGGCATTATAAAAGTTTAATTAAAATGAAAAAGCAGCGGTTGATACCGCTGCTTTTTTTTAGCTTTACATCTTTTAGGATGCATCTCTTAATTTATTATTTTCTCCCAGGTCTTTTGCGGTTTTAAGCATATTCTCGGCAAAAATTCCATATCCCTTTTGCGGGTTATTAACGAACACATGGGTAACGGCGCCAATCAGTTTTCCGTCCTGCAAAATAGGGCTTCCGCTCATTCCTTGAACGATTCCGCCTGTTTTTTCAAGCAACCGCTTGTCCGTTACGGTTATTATCATATTTTGTGTTCGCTCATCTTCGTGTTCGGCGTTGATTTTAATGTTGCAGGTGTAATAGTCGGGCTGCACGCCATCTATAGTTGTATATATCAGAGCTTCCCCTTCTTTTATTTCCTGCTTTAACGCTAATGTTACTAATTCTTGATTGTTATATTCGCAAGTTTTCTCGGCAAAAACGCCGCATTCACAGTTAAGAAGCATCCTGCCGAGGGTTTGGTTACCGAGCTTTCCCTTAAGCTCGCCGGGACTTCCTGGAATTCCCTTTTTTAGCGAAACAATTTGCGCGCTGACAATTTCACCGCTCGAAATGCTCATAAGCTGACCTGTGTCATCATCACAAACGCCATGCCCCAAACCACACATTATATCTGCTGCGGGCGAATAAAAGGTTAGGGTCCCTATTCCGGCGGTGCTGTCGCGCACCCATAGGCCAATTCGATATGCTCCTGCGCTCTTGGAATAAGCCGGTGTCAGCGTTGTTGTTTTAATAATATTCTCTCTCATATAACAAATCGTCATAGGACTACCATCCGAAGCCTCAACAATTCGGCTGACATCTTCATTTGAACGCATTATAACTCCGTTAATTGATTTGATGGTGTCCCCTATTTTAATACCCGCAACCTTCGCGGGATTAACATCTCCGTCTTCTGAATCAACATCACTCATATCAACAACCAAAACGCCGTCGGTATATATTTTCATACCAAATGGCTCGCCCAAAAGCACAACCGACATATTGTCTATAACGCTAACGCTTGCCTTTTTAACAGGAATAAGCCCAAAAAGCCTGAAATTTACGCTGTAATCGCTTTTTAAACGATTTTCGGTTAGAGACGACTGCGATTCTTCGGCGCCTCCATAGTGCGTTGTTATAGGGATTTGGCAACTGATATTCAATTGGTCTCCCTCAACAACAAAATAACTGTTTGATATTTCGCGCTGCGCAACTGCTACCAAAGAAAAAACTACCGCAGCGCAAAATGCTAAAAAAATCGCACTTGCTTTTGAAATAATTTTTATGCTTTTCATTTTGCCTCCTTCGCCCGCATTTATAATTTGCTCATTTTTTTAAAAAATAGTATTGGTAAAAAGCACTTGGGTTTTCAAAAAATAAATAAGCGGCACTGCTGCCGCTTAAAATGGGAAAATCTTCTTTTTTCTAAAATTGCCGTGCGGTGGTTCGAAATTAACAAGTATGGTATCCGAGCCGATTATTTCGATGCAGCTCCACGGAATAATAATATCCTCACACCTGCCTAAAAGACCGAAACAGCGCGGGCGTCCGAATATCACTATCGAAACAAGCTTTCCGCATGTTACATCAATTTCAACATCACAAACACAACCGATTATCGTTCCATCCTTTATGCAAATAACCTGCTTATCGCGCATTTCAATGATTCTACAACACATATCTCCACCTCATTCAAATATATGTTGCCGAAAATGCTATTATAATTTAATTTTATCGAGCGCGCCTTTTTCAAGTCGAGATACCTGCGCTTGGGAAATTCCAATTTCCCTTGAAACCTCCATTTGCGTTTTGCCCTGCATAAACCTAAGGCTCAATATCTTTTTTTCGCGTCGTGATAGCGCCTTTATTGCTTCCTTGAGGGCGATTTCATCTAGCCAATTTTTATCATCGTTTTTATCGCCAATTTGATCCATCATATAAATAGTGTCGCCGCCCTCCGAAAAAACCGGCTCATAAAGCGAAACGGGGTCAACGATGCTTTCGAGGGCTGCAACAACATCCTCACGCGGGATATTAAGCTCGGCAGCAATTTCTTCAACGGTTGGCTCGCGCTGATATTTATTCATTATTTGTTCTTTTACCTGCATTGCTTTATATGCGGTGTCTTTAATCGAGCGGCTAACCCTAATCGAGTTGTTATCGCGCAAATAGCGCCTGATTTCTCCAATAATCATCGGAACGGCATATGTTGAAAAGCGGACATTTTGCGTTATATCAAAATTGTCGATAGATTTTATAAGCCCAATGCAGCCTACTTGAAATAGGTCATCGGGATTCTCGCCTCGATTTGAGAAGCGCTGAATCACGCTCAAAACCAAGCGCAAATTTCCGTTAATAAGCTCGGTACGAGCATTTTTATCGCCGTTTTTAGTTCTTTTCAAAAGTTCTTCCTTTTCATGCTCTCGCAGTACGGGTAGCGCTGATGTATCAACCCCACAAATTTCAACCTTTTTATACTGCACGGCGATTCCCCCAAAAGTTTTTCTAAAAAAAGTATTACCTTTAGGGGGTTCTTATAAACTTATAAAATATTTTTTCTATCGACCGCGTTTACTTGTATTCGACAAATAAAAAAGCAAGGCTATCAAAACTGATAGTCTTGCTGCAAAATGGCTATTACATTTGTCCGGAAAGGCTCGCAAAATAATCTAAACATTCAGAAAAAAGAGCATCGAGCAATTCTTTCTTCTTCACGTCTTCAATTTGCGAATTGCAAATATCATAAATCTTCGCTTTGCAAACCTCGGTTTTTCCAAGAATCAAATTTATAACATCAACCGAAAGCTCGTTTTGCTTTTCGGCAACCGAATTGCTTATTTTGGTTCCTTCTAAAACTATTTTACCGATAATCTCAGCACCATATGCCGAAATATCCTCGAGCAAAACCTCCAAAGGCGCCGAAACGGGCTTTGCTTTTTCGATAATTGTTTCTTTTTGGGGTTCGCTGTTATTTTCATCGTGTTTTGCGAGTTGCTCAAGCAGTTTAGTGTGATTCAGGGCCAATTCTTCGAGCTGCTCGCGCAAAGCGGCGATTTCCGCAATATTAGCATTATAAAGCTTTTTATATTTATTTAATTCATCAGTTGTTGTTTTAAGGCGGTTATGCAAAACCGCATTTTGCTCAAACAGTTCCTTCTTTTTCACAAAATCACCCAAAAACAGTATATAACAGATATCTATTCTTTGCAAGTACTTGCAAAAATTTTTATAATCACTTATAATATATAAAAAACCGAAAAGGATGTTTTTTCTTGGAAATAAATGCTTCCAATGCAGGTGTTGCACAAGGTGGCCTTGTCAGCACGGATGAAATTAGAATTCTAATATGTTATATCCTTCATACAATTAAGCAACCCGTTCCCGCGCAGCAGCTTTCCGAGCTTTTGCATTATGAGGGCGTTGCTAATTATTTCGAGGTTAGTTCCGCATTTGCCGAGCTTTGCGAAAATGGTTTGATAGCCAAAAATGCTAACGATAACGCCCTTTATGAAATAACTCCTACGGGCAGCACCGTTGCAACCACGCTAAAAACCTCTGTCCCCTTAACCATTCGCGATAAAGCCTATTCCCTTGCGGTTAGAATGCTTTCCCGCATTAAATATGCGAAGGAAACTACTGTTGAGATTAAGCCGCTCGATATTGGTTATAACATTCGCTGCGCAATCAATGAAGGCTCGTTAGAACTTATGGCGGTTTCGCTTTTTGTTCCCGATGAGGCGCAAGCAAACAGCATTAAAGAGCGCTTTGTTAACGACCCGACTATCATCTACTCGGGAATGATTGAGCTCTTAACCGACACTTCTTTGGATTAAAAAAATAAGATGTTATCCAAACTGAATAACATCTTATCTTGGAGCTGAAGATGGGACTCGAACCCACGACCTGCTGATTACGAATCAGCTGCTCTACCAACTGAGCCACTCCAGCAAAATTGCCTTTTGCATTATAACAATATTTTGCAACTCAGTCAAGTATAAACTCTTAATTATGAGGTTAATATGGATAATAATTATTTTAACAACAAATTGCGCGAACTGCGCAAGAATAACAACCTGACGCAGGCTCAGGTTGCCAAAGCCTTGGGGTTAAAACTTAATACATATTCACACCTTGAACTCGATGGAAAACGCCCCAGCGTTGATTTATTGCAAAAAATTTGCAATATGTATTTAATTTCTATTGAGGAGCTTACGGGCGAAAAAAAGAAAAAGGGATATGATTTTAGGCAACCCGAAATGCGTCCCTTGATTTTTAGCGATAACTTTGGCGACCTTGTTAATACTAACAAGATTTTTGAAGAGCCGCAGTTTTTGCGCGATTTGCAAACAACTGAGCAGGATATAATTCTCTATTATCGCCAGTTGCCCGAGGAAGAACAAAAGAAAATTGTTCGCTATATTGAGCGAACCTTTAAAAAGAATATTCCGGAAGAAAAATAGAGCGTTAATCGCTCTATTTTTTTTGCAACAAAAAAACGGATGCAGGAAACTGCATCCGTTTTTATTAGTTTGAATTAGCCGTTGATAGCGGTAACAACGCCGGAACCAACAGTACGGCCACCTTCGCGGATAGCGAAGCGGAGACCTTCTTCAATAGCGATAGGAGTGATGAGCTCAACATCCATCTCTACGTTATCGCCAGGCATGCACATCTCGGTGCCTGCGGGAAGGGAGATAACGCCGGTAACGTCAGTAGTTCTGAAGTAGAACTGGGGACGATAGTTGTTGAAGAAAGGAGTATGACGGCCGCCTTCATCCTTGGAAAGAACGTAAACCTGACCATGGAACTTGGTGTGGGGGTTTACAGAGCCGGGCTTACAAAGAACCTGACCACGCTCGATGTCAGTTCTCTGAATACCACGGAGGAGAGCACCGATGTTATCGCCAGCCTCAGCGTAATCGAGAAGCTTACGGAACATTTCGATACCGGTTACAACAGTCTTAGCTCTCTCATCGGTAAGACCAATGATTTCAACTTCCTCAGAAGTACGGAGCTGACCACGCTCAACACGGCCGGTAGCAACGGTACCACGACCGGTGATGGTGAATACGTCTTCAACAGGCATAAGGAAAGGAAGGTCAGCCTTACGATCCGGAGTGGGAATGTAAGAGTCAACAGCATCCATAAGCTCTGCGATAGGAGCATACTCAGGGAGAGAAGGATCATTGTCAGCAATGAGAGCCTTGTGAGCAGAACCCTTGATGATGGGAGTATCATCGCCGGGGAACTCATAGTTGTCAAGAGTCTCGCGGATTTCCATCTCAACGAGCTCGAGGAGCTCTTCGTCATCAACGAGGTCAGTCTTGTTCATGAATACAACAATGTAGGGAACGCCAACCTGACGAGCAAGGAGAAGGTGCTCCTTGGTCTGAGCCATGGGGCCGTCAGTAGAAGCGATAACGAGGATAGCACCGTCCATCTGAGCAGCACCGGTGATCATGTTCTTAACATAGTCAGCGTGTCCGGGGCAGTCAACGTGTGCATAGTGACGAGTATCGGTCTCGTACTCAACGTGTGCGGTATTGATTGTAATACCACGCTCTCTCTCTTCGGGAGCCTTATCGATGTTTGCATAGTCCTCGAACTGTGCCTGGCCCTTAAGGGAAAGGTACTTGGTGATAGCAGCGGTTAAAGTGGTCTTACCATGGTCAACGTGGCCGATGGTACCAATGTTAACGTGCGGCTTATTTCTTTCAAATTTTGCTTTTGCCATTGGGATTTCCTCCTTAAAATGTTTATATTGGTAAATTCCAAAATATATTCTACCAAAGATTTAATAAAAGTTCAAGTGTTATTTTAGATTAGTCCTTCTTCTGTCTGGAAGAAACAATCTGCTCAGCAATGCTCTTCGGAACTTCCTTGTAGCCGTCGGGTTCCATTACATACTGACCACGGCCCTGAGACTTAGAGCGGAGGTCGGTTGCGTAACCGAACATGTCAGCAAGCGGAACGCGAGCATTGATCTGCTTAACACCGGAACGATCCTCGAAGCCTTGGATTTCGCCACGACGAGAGTTAAGATCGCCGATAACATCGCCCATATACTCTTCGGGAACGATAACAACAACCTTCATGATAGGCTCAAGAATTACGGGAGCTGCCTCTCTGCAAGCCTCTTTGAATGCCATAGAACCGGCAATCTTAAATGCCATTTCAGAAGAGTCAACTTCGTGGTAAGAACCGTCATAAAGTGTTACCTTAACGTCAACAACGGGGTAGCCTGCAAGAACACCGGCCTGTAATGCGCCCTGAATACCTGCATCAACAGGACCGATGAATTCCTTCGGAATTGCACCGCCGGTAACAGCGTTAACGAATTCATAACCCTTACCGGTTTCGTTGGGCTCAACGATAATCTTAACATGACCGTACTGACCGGAACCACCGGACTGACGCTTATACTTGGTTTCGTGGTCAACCTTGTTGCGAATAGTTTCCTTATAAGCAACCTGAGGAGCACCAACATTAGCCTCAACCTTAAACTCACGAAGGAGACGGTCAACGATAATTTCAAGGTGTAACTCACCCATACCAGCAATAATGGTCTGGCCGGTTTCCTCATCGGTATAGCACTTGAAGGTCGGATCTTCTTCAGCAAGCTTTGCAAGAGCAAGACCCATCTTCTCCTGACCTGCCTTGGTCTTCGGTTCGATAGCAACGCGAATAACAGGATCCGGGAAGTTCATAGATTCGAGAATTACAGGATGCTTTTCGTCGCAAAGAGTATCACCGGTGGTGGTATTCTTAAGACCAACAGCAGCAGCGATATCACCAGCATAGCAGGTATCGATATCTTCACGGCTGTTAGCGTGCATCTGTAAGATACGGCCCATACGCTCTCTATTGCCCTTTACCGAGTTATAAACGGCAGTACCGGAGTCAACCGATCCCGAATATACACGGAAGAAGCAGATCTTACCAACATAGGGGTCAGTAGCGATCTTGAACGCGAGAGCAGCAAAAGGCTCGTTATCGGAAGAATGTCTAACCTCTTCCTCTTCGGTATCGGGATTTACACCCTTAATTGCTTCAACGTCGGTCGGAGCGGGCATGAAATCAACGATAGCATCGAGAAGGGGCTGAACACCCTTGTTACGATAAGAAGTACCGCAGCAAACGGGTACCATATCATTATCAATAGTAGCTTTACGGATGATCTTCTTGATTTGCTCAACAGAAGGCTCAACACCCTCGAAATACTGTTCCATAAGCTCTTCATCCATTTCAACAACGGACTCGATAAGAGCAGTACGGTATTTCTCGGCGAGTTCCTTCATGTCATCCGGAATAGCCTCACGACGAACATCTTTTCCAAGGTCGTCGTAGTAAATTTCAGCATCGTTGTTAATAAGGTCAACGATTCCACGGAAGGTGTTTTCAACACCGATCGGGAGCTGAATCGGAACAGCATTACAATTGAAGCGTTCCTTAACCATGTCGAGAACACGGTAGAAATCGGCACCCATAATGTCCATCTTGTTAACATAGATCATACGGGGAACCTTATATTCGTCAGCCTGACGCCAAACGGTTTCAGACTGAGGCTCAACACCGCCCTTTGCGCACAAAACGGTTACAGAACCGTCGAGAACGCGGAGCGAACGCTGAACTTCAACGGTGAAGTCAACGTGTCCGGGAGTGTCGATAATATTGACACGATGGTCCTTCCAGAAACAAGTGGTAGCAGCGGAGGTAATGGTAATACCTCTCTCCTGCTCTTGAGCCATCCAGTCCATTACGGCATCGCCGTCATGGGTTTCACCGATTTTGTGAGTTTTACCTGTGTAGAACAGGATACGCTCGGTGGTGGTTGTCTTACCTGCGTCAATGTGGGCCATAATACCAATATTTCTTGTTTTTTCAAGAGATACCTTTCTTGGCATATTATCCTCCATTTAAGCCGCAAATGCGGCAAAGACTAATTTTGTTTCATTCTTACCATCTGTAATGAGCGAAAGCCTTGTTAGCTTCAGCCATTTTATGAGTATCGTCACGCTTCTTAGCGGCACCGCCGATGCCATTGATAGCATCGAGGATCTCGTTTGCGAGACGCTCCTTCATTGTGGCTTCAGAACGGGCACGGCTGTAGTTGGTTAACCAGCGAAGGCCTAAGGTCTGCTTTCTCTCAGGACGAACCTCAAAGGGTACCTGATAGGTAGCACCGCCCTTGCGGACAGCCTTAACCTCGAGCTGGGGCACAACATTTTCCATTGCCTGCTCAAAAACCTCCAGCGGATCTTTACCGGTCTTCTCGGCAATAATGTCGAAAGCTCCGTAAACGATCTTCTGGGCTACGCCCTTCTTACCATCAAGCATGATGTTATTGATAAGGCGAGTTACAATTTTAGAATTATACAGTGGATCCGGCAAAACATCGCGTTTTGCGATAAAGCCTCTTCTTGGCACTGCACTTCCCTCCTTCACATTTATGATATCATAGGTACTCGAGTGACAAATCCCGTGGCACCAAGCAGGGCGTTACATATATTATATATAATAACGCTGCTTGATATTGCAGCTGATTCGTCTTTAACTTTATTTTGCGCTGGCTTTCGGGCGCTTTGCGCCGTACTTAGAGCGGCTCTGCATTCTGTTGGCAACACCCTGGGTATCAAGGGTTCCGCGGATGATGTGGTAACGCACACCGGGAAGGTCCTTAACACGTCCGCCACGAATCAAAACAACGCTATGCTCCTGCAGGTTGTGTCCAACGCCCGGAATGTAAGCGGAAACTTCCATACCGTTCGAAAGACGTACTCTCGCAATTTTACGCAAAGCAGAGTTCGGCTTCTTGGGGGTCGAGGTCTTAACAGCTGTGCAGACACCACGCTTCTGGGGAGAGTTCTGGTCTACCTGAACGCGCTTCATAGAGTTGAAGCTCTTTAAAAGAGCAGGAGCCTTAGCTTTCTTCTCCAAAGATTCGCGGCCGTTGCGCACTAACTGGTTAAAGGTTGGCATATTACACCTCCTATTTATAAATTAATATCTCGCAGGAGGACACTTGTCCGCCCACGTAATATCTAACATATAACTGAAGATTATGTTAACCATAATACCCCAGCAATTACTGATAATACCACGAAAAGTCAAGTTTGTCAATAGGTAAATGCTATTTAAAACTATCCTTTAATTTTAAGCAAAAGGTGGAGCAGTTTATAGAATCTATGTTTCAAGCAAAACAAGAAAATTTTGCCCGTTATTCCCTTCCCTGCAACGGATTGCTTAAAATATTTGTTTTCTAAAAATTGGGGGTAATTCTCGAAGGAATAATTATAAAACTCTTTTAAAAGCGGATGGCGCGAAACAGCTTTAAGAATTCTCGCGGGGGCATCCCAAAATATGGCTTGTACAGCGATATATTCGAGTTCTTCTTTGAAATCATCAAAGAATCCGTTTTGTTTATAAAAATCGATTACATCCTCAACAGCATCAATAATTTCACGGTTGCGGTCGAGATTCTTATTGTGAATTATTGAGCCCGCTCTTTGAAGATAGTAATAAAAGCATTGATTTGTAAAAACAACGCCATCGGCAACCGAAAACAATTTGGTAGTTGTGCGAAGGTCCTCATACCAAACCTTGCTCGGATAGCGAATGTTGTTTTCCAAAAACAGTTCACGCTTATAAATCTTATTGCAAGCTGCAGGCGGAACGGTTAAAACGAATTTATCGCTTTTAACATCAAGTTTTTTTCCATAAGGAACATTGTCAACGCAATCCCAGCCGTCACCGCTTTCGGTAACATATCTTAATCCGCAAACCGCAATATCGGATTCGTTATTCACCGCAAGCGCGACCATCTCTTCGAGCATATTGGGCGCGATACAGTCATCACTATCGATAAACGAAAGATAAGAACCCGTTGCAATCTCGATTCCCGTATTACGGGCGCCGCCTAATCCCTTGTTCTCTTGATGGATTACTTTAACCTTGTCGGGATATTTTTCGGCATACGAATCGATTATACTGCCGCTGTTATCAGTTCCGCCGTCATTAATAGCAATTATCTCAAAATTTTCATAGGTTTGAGCTAATATTGAATCAAGACACTTGCTTATATAGTTTTCAACATTATAGACCGGAACAATAACGCTAACTTTAGGACAGTTCATCGATTTTGGCCTCCTTTTTGTCTTTATAAAGCACAAAAATAGATGCTAATATCAGCGAAATATAAATCGAAACATTCGGACGGCGCAAAACATTACCCGAAAGCTGGGCGGCAAGCATAAGCAACGCGAAGGTTCCGCAAAGCAGGCCGCTCTCCATGCTGAAGAGTGTTTTGAAATCCCTGAAGAGTTCCTTGATGATTAAATAAACAAAATATGCCATAAATAAGATATAAAGAGCAAATCCAACATAACCGGAATAATAGAACACTGCAGGAAAATCATTTTCCAAATCATAAACCTCTTTATCGGTTATTAAGGTTTGATATTCATATCCAAAGCAACGGGTTAGGAAATCGGAATCCTCCCAAGCGAGCGCCGCAAAGGTGTTTTTCTTTTGGCGAACATTAAGAAGGGTTGCCGAATTGGTTGTGTAGTTATATTTCTCCGCAACACGCTCGATGCCGAATTCATCAATTATATCATTAAGGAATCCGCCGGCGAATTCTCGATAAAGCTTATCAAACTTCTCTAACTTTTTGCGCTTTTCTTCAGCCTTTTCTTCTTCGGTAAGTTCGCTACCGTCGCCGGGCTTTTCGGGTTGCTCGGGGTCTTTAGACAAGGTGTCGTTTATAGCGTTTTGATGGTTATCATATGCCGCGCTTTGGCTATTTTCGCGCGCCTTCATCGGCGACTTATCAATAAACGCAAAGGTTAAAACCAAAACGGCACACAAAGCAAATATCGGAACGGAATTCGTTAGGATATATTTTCTTTTGGAATCGGCCGTCGTGAAAAAGTTAATGACAATTAAGCAAAGGAAGCCAACGGCGATTATAACAAGCGAATAGAAGGTTAGCTTTGTTCCTGTAAAGAAAAGCAGGCTAAAGCATATTCCGCAAGCTCCAACAAATAAAACCTTATGCAAGCGATAAACAAACAAAAGAGCGAGCGGCATCAAGAGCATAACAATAGAGCTTTGCGCATTATGGATGCCAAACCAGCCCATAAGGCCTATCTTATGGTAAGAACCATATGTATATTCAGGCATACCAACAAGGAATGAAAGTCCGATAACTCCCCAAATCATACAAACATTTGTGAAAAATGCCGCACAAATCGTTCCCATCGGTTTGTTTATGCGCCTGAGAACCGTTATGAAGGCAATGGTCATAGCGGGAGTGTGAACCGTTCTGAAAAAGTTTGCCGCATCATCGAATGGCGATGCATAGCCAATCCTGAAGCAATTAATCGCGTGGAGAATAAAATATCCACCCGCAATCGCGGCAAAAATAACATATACCTTCTTTTTCTCGCTAATCAAAAAAGCAAAAGCGACAACGAAAACAAGCATTGCCATGCGAAGGAATGTTGTAAATATTGTCATATCAGCCTTGATTAAAAAGTAAGAAAGGACATCCAAGAGAGGTTGCATTGTTATTAACAAAAACATAAATATTTTAAGCGTTTTTTCTTCCTTAATACGCTTTAATATCGCGTTAAACATAGACTAACCCATCTCCTTTCCATTGAAAATATCAAGCCAAAGCTCAATAATATTATCTTTAGTGTAATTAAGAGCTTTTTCGCGGGCGCTGTTCCCCATTTTTGCTCTCTTTTCCTCATTTTCCGCCAACTCTTCGAGCGCAGCGGCAAAAGCATTTATATCATTGTCGGCAATTAAGAGTCCGCTTTCGCTATCATCAATAAGCGCCTTAGGACCAACCCTTACATCAAATGCAACCGCAGGCAATCCGCAAGCGGCAGCCTCGATAATTACCATAGGCAACGCCTCGGTATAGGAAGACATCGCATAAATTTTAGAAGAAAACATCTCTTCTAACACCTTATCGTGCGGCAGCATACCCGTGAAAACAACATTTTCATGAATTCTTAAGGCGCGAGCCTTCGCAATTAAAGCTTCGCGTTCATCGCCGTCACCTATTATTTTAAGGGTCCAATCGGGATGTTTGGCCAAGAACACTTCCCAAACATCGAGAAGTCGAGAAAAGCCCTTTTCGGGCGAGAAACGACCAACCGCAACAACCTGATTATTGCGAACAATATCGGTTTCCTGCGGCAAATTCTCAATAAAATTAGGAACGGTAACGCACTTTGTGTAACCGTTACTTCCCTGCATCACATTTTTGATTTCCTCGGTTGTGCCCGGGGTTAAAAGGGCAAAATAATCTATATTGGAATACTTGGTTTTAAAATCATCAAGTAGCTTTTTGTCAAATTTATGGTCGCTATGAAGCTGAGCGATTTTCAAAACATTCGCATTGCCATACTGAGAAAGCAAAACCGAATGCTCATGTCTTGTTGAGATAACAATGCCGCTATCAATTTTAGATACGGCTTTTTTAATGGATTTTTTCTTAAGGTGCAACACCTTAAAGGCATAAAATACCTCTTTGATTACCTTAAAAGGATTTTTAGAGGCAATGGCAGCCGCAAATTCCTCGCGGTTTGGATGCACATCGGTTAAATAGGTTATTTTAACGCGCTCATCAAAAAAATACGCAGGCTCACCCAGTCGATAAACGCAAAGAATCTCTACATCATACCCCTTCTCAATAAAAGCGTTTGCGAGCAAAGAAATGACCATCTCAACCCCGCCATGCTTTAGATGCAAAGAGGTAATGTAAATCTTTTTGCGAGTATCAGATTCGCTGAATGCGTCTGCTACATATAAATCAATATTCTTTTTAGACACCTGTGCACCTCCAGTTTATAAAACCTTGCAGTACACGGATAACGGCGAATTAACGCCGTTATCCGTGGTCACAAAAATGCAATTACTCGGCAATCTCCGAATCATCGGAACGATTGCAATAGTTTAACTCATTTTCCTTCATACCTGTACCGGCAGGAACGAGTTTACCAATAATAACATTTTCCTTAAGACCGAAGAGCGGGTCTTCCTTGCCCTTAATAGCGGCATCGGTGAGAACACGAGTGGTCTCCTGGAAGGATGCTGCCGAAAGGAAGGATTCGGTTGCAAGAGAAGCCTTGGTGATACCAAGGAGGGTGGGTTCATAGGTTGCGGGAACTAAATCAGTCTCGCCTGCAGCGATTCTTGCCATAATGGCATCGTTAACTGCATAAACCTCGCCACGCTCATAGGTTGCCTCAGGCAATAACTCTGTGCTGCCCGGATCGGTTATCTTAAGTTTTCTCATCATTTGTCTAATGATGATTTCGATATGCTTATCGTTGATATCAACACCCTGAGTTCTATATGCGCTCTGGATTTCAGCAATAATATAATCCTGAACTGCTTCCGGTCCGAGAACCGCAAGAATATCCTTCGGGATGATAGCGCCATCGATGAGCTTATCGCCAGCCTTAACATAATCGCCATCATGAACGCGAACGCGGCTGCCGAACGGGATTTGCTCCTTGATTTCGGTTGCGGTTTCCTCGTTAGTGATAACAATTACATTGCTGCGCTTCTCTTCAACGATGCGAACGCGACCGCTGATTTTGCTGATAAGACCGCAATGCTTGGGTGTACGAGCTTCGAAGAGCTCTTCAACACGCGGAAGACCCTGAGTAATATCCTCAGTACTTGCGATACCACCGGTGTGGAAGGTTCTCATTGTAAGCTGTGTACCGGGTTCACCGATGGACTGAGCAGCGATAATACCAACTGCTTCACCAACGGTTACGGGCTTGCCGAGAGCAAGGTTTACACCGTAGCACTTCTTACAAATACCGTGCTTGGAATGGCAAGAGAGAATCGAGCGGATAACAACCTTACCCTCTTTTTCACGAAGTGCTTCAAGTTCAAGCTTCTCAGCCATTGCAGCATTGCGTGTTTTAGCGGTTTTGGCGGTTTCCATCTTGGTCTCAAGAGCCTCAATTTTAGCATTAATTGCATCAACCTTAGCGTGAACGATAGCTTCAATCTTGTTAGCATCGTCTTCGTTCATCATCTTGTCAGCCGAAACAATAACTTCGCCTGTTGCCTCATCAACGAAATCGTTGAGGAGATAACGACCGATAAGACGCTCGGAAAGCGGCTCGATAAGGTGGTTTCCATCCTTAATATCGCCTACTGCAAGACCTTCATTGGTTCCGCAGTCGTCCTCACGGATAATAACAACCTGAGAAACATCAACAAGACGACGGGTAAGATAACCGGAGTCAGCAGTACGAAGAGCGGTATCGGCAAGTCCCTTACGAGCACCACGGGAAGAAATAAAGTACTCAAGTACATTAAGACCTTCACGGTAGTTAGCACGAATCGGAACTTCGATAACTTTACCTGCGGTGTTAGCAATAAGTCCGCGCATACCTGCAAGCTGACGAATCTGGCTCATAGAACCACGAGCGCCCGAATCAGCCATCATATAGATGGGATTGAATTCATCAAGGTTGTTGGTAAGTGCTTTTGCAACATCCTCGGTAACATTGTTCCAAATTTCAATAACCTGACGGCTGCGTTCTTCATCATTGATGAAACCGCGGCGATATTCCTTGGTTACCTTATCGATTTGCTTTTCAGCATCCGAGATAAGTTCAGCCTTCTGCGGAGGAATAACAGCATCGGTAACGGCAACGGTGATAGCACCTCTTGTGGAATATTTAAAGCCGGTAGCCTTAATTTTATCGAGAACGATAGCAGCCTTGCTGGTGCCAAGAACGCGGATGCAGCGGTCAATAATCTTACCTAACTGCTTCTTGCCAATCTTGTTAACCTCGCCGTTAGGCTTGTAGGGAGAGATTTCGAGATCGAGCTCATGACCCTCAACTGTACGGTCAACATAGCCTAACTGCTGCGGGATGGATTCATTGAAGATAATGAAACCAACGGTTGCATCAACAATTCTGGTGATGGGTGTTCCATCAGCCTTTTCGCCGCTCATACGAACCTTAATGGGTGCGTGGAGACCAACAACACCATCATTATAAGCCATAACAGCCTCGTTCTTATCGCGGAATACCTTGCCTGCGCCCGGCTCATCATTTTTAACGATGGTGAGATAGTAAGAACCGAGAACCATATCCTGAGTCGGAACGGCAACGGGCTTACCATCGGAAGGCTTAAGCAGGTTGTTTGCGGCAAGCATAAGGAAGCGAGCCTCAGCCTGTGCTTCAGCGGAAAGCGGAACATGAACCGCCATCTGGTCGCCGTCGAAGTCGGCGTTGTAAGCGGTACAAACAAGCGGATGGAGCTTAAGAGCACGACCCTCAACAAGTACAGGCTCGAATGCCTGAATACCTAAACGGTGAAGTGTAGGTGCACGGTTGAGGAGAACGGGATGCTCCTTAATAACGGTTTCAAGCGCATCCCAAACCTCGGTGCCTGCGCGCTCAACCATCTTTCTTGCAGTCTTGATGTTGGAAACGGCATTGGTTTCAACAAGACGCTTCATAACGAAGGGCTTGAAGAGCTCAATAGCCATCTCCTTCGGGAGACCGCACTGATACATCTTAAGTTCAGGACCAACAACGATAACCGAACGGCCGGAATAGTCAACACGCTTACCAAGAAGGGTCTGACGGAAGCGACCCTGCTTACCCTTAAGCATATCGGAAAGCGACTTAAATGCGCGGTTGTTGGGACCGGTAACGGGTTTACCGCGACGGCCGTTATCGATAAGAGCATCAACTGCTTCTTGGAGCATTCTCTTCTCGTTGCGAACGATGATATCGGGAGCGCCGAGTTCGAGAAGTCTCTTTAAACGGTTGTTACGGTTAATAACTCTACGATAGAGGTCGTTAAGGTCGCTGGTAGCGAAACGACCGCCATCGAGCTGTACCATCGGGCGAAGTTCAGGCGGAATAACCGGTAGAACATCGAGAATCATCCATTCAGGACGGTTGCCCGAAAGTCTGAATGCCTCAAGAACCTCTAAACGCTTGAAAATACGAACGCGCTTTTGGCCTGCGGCAGTTTCAAGTTCAGCCTTTAACTCTTCGCAAACCTTATCAAGGTCGATTTCGGAAAGAAGCTTCTTGATAGCCTCAGCGCCCATTCCGGCATCGAAATCATCCTCATATTTTTCGCGCATATCGCGATACTGCTTTTCGGTTAAAAGCTGGTTCTTCTCAAGCGGAGTGTTACCGGGGTCGGTAACAATATACTGAGAGAAATATAAAACCTGCTCAAGGAGTTTGGGCGAAACATCGAGTGCTAAGCCCATTCTCGAAGGAATAGTTTTATAATACCAAATGTGGGATACGGGAGCAGCGAGTTCAATAGAACCCATACGCTCACGACGAACCTTTGCGCGTGTAACCTCAACACCGCAGCGTTCGCATATCTTGCCCTTATAGCGGATACGCTTATACTTACCGCAGTGGCATTCCCAGTCCTTTGTGGGTCCAAAAATGCGCTCGCAGAAAAGTCCGCCCGGTTCGGGTTTTAAGGTTCTATAGTTGATGGTTTCGGGTTTGGTAACCTCACCATGCGACCAACTTCTGATTTGGTCCGGAGAAGCAAGTCCGATTTTTATAGATTCAAATTCAATATCTGCCATTCTATTGCCCTCCGTTAGTTATTTTCATCAAAGTCGTAAGAATCATAGGATTCTTCGGCTGTTTCAACAATGTCATCACCGTTTTCATCCTGAAGACCAAAGCCTGTAAGGTCATCGGCTACTGCGCCGCCATCAAGCTCGGGATCATAAACAGGAGCGGAAAGTCCGATATCATCGTCATCCTCGAAGTTTTGCTTAAGGTCGATTTCCTGCTTGTCAGCATCAAGAACCTTAATGTCAAGACCGAGCGACTGAAGTTCCTTAATAAGAACCTTGAACGATTCGGGAACGCCTGCCTTGGGAACATTCTCACCCTTAACGATGGCTTCATAAGTCTTAACACGACCTACGATATCATCCGACTTAACGGTAAGGATTTCCTGAAGTGTATAAGCAGCGCCGTAAGCTTCAAGAGCCCAAACTTCCATTTCACCGAAGCGCTGACCACCGAACTGTGCCTTACCACCCAAGGGCTGCTGAGTAACCAGCGAGTAAGGACCGGTAGAACGAGCGTGAATCTTATCATCAACGAGGTGATGGAGCTTGAGATAATACATATAACCAACGGTTACTCGATTATCGAAGGGCTCACCGGTACGACCATCGAACAACTGGGTCTTACCATCTTCATTATAGCCTGCCTGCTTGAGACACTCTCTAATGTCGGACTCATGTGCACCGTCAAATACGGGGGTGCAAACCTTCCAGCCGAGAGCCTTTGCGGCATAGCCGAGATGAACCTCAAGAACCTGTCCGATATTCATACGGGAAGGAACGCCGAGGGGGTTAAGAACGATGTCAAGCGGAGTACCATCGGGTAAGAAAGGCATATCCTCGCTGGGAAGAATTCTGGAAACAACACCCTTATTACTGTGACGACCTGCCATCTTATCGCCGACAGAAATCTTACGCTTCTGAGCGATATAGCAACGAACAACAAGGTTAACGCCGGGGCTGAGTTCAGCCGAGTTCTCTCTCGAGAATACCTTAACATCTACGATAGTACCGTATTCACCGTGGGGAACACGGAGAGAAGTATCGCGCACTTCCCTAGCCTTTTCGCCGAAGATTGCGCGAAGGAGGCGCTCTTCAGCAGTAAGCTCGGTTTCACCCTTGGGTGTTACCTTACCAACGAGAATGTCGCCTGCGGTTACCTCAGCGCCGATACGGATAATACCGCGCTCATCGAGGTCCTTAAGTGCATCTTCGCCGACATTGGGAATGTCACGAGTGATTTCTTCGGGTCCAAGCTTGGTGTCGCGAGCTTCGATTTCATACTCCTCAATGTGAATAGAGGTGTACATATCTTCGCGAACAAGCTTCTGGTTGATAAGAACAGCGTCTTCGTAGTTATAGCCTTCCCAGGTCATAAATCCGATAAGAGCGTTCTTACCAAGGCTGATTTCGCCGTTGCTGGTTGCAGGACCATCGGCAATAACTTCGCCCTTGACAACTTCCTGACCAACCTCAACGATAGGCTTCTGGTTGATGCAGGTGCCATGGTTGGAGCGCAAGAACTTAATGAGCGAATACTCATCAATTTCGCCATCCTTAGTGCGAATCTTAATAGAATCAGCCGAAACATAGGAAACAGTACCTGCGCGTGCTGCTAAAACAACAACGCCGGAGTCAACTGCTGCCTTGTATTCCATACCGGTACCAACAATGGGGTTCTCGGTGCGGAGAAGCGGAACAGCCTGCTTCTGCATGTTCGAGCCCATGAGAGCACGGTTGGTATCATCATTTTCAAGGAACGGAATCATTGCGGTTGCAACAGAAACAACCATCTTGGGCGAAACATCCATAAGGTCAACGCGGGATGCCTCGATTTCAAGGAAGTTATCGCGGGAACGAGCATTAACCTTTGCGTTGATGAAGCGACCATCATCATCGAGAGGTTCGTTAGCCTGAGCAACGATATACTCATCTTCCTCATCAGCGGTTAGGTAAACAACATCGTCTAAAACGCGGCCGTTAACCTTGTCAACCTTGCGGAAGGGAGTTTCGATAAAGCCGTAGTCATTAATACGGGCGAAAGTTGCAAGATAAGAAATAAGACCAATGTTCGGACCTTCGGGAGTTTCAATCGGGCACATGCGGCCGTAATGAGTATAGTGAACGTCACGAACCTCGAAGCTTGCGCGGTCACGCGAAAGACCACCAGGGCCTAAAGCGGAAAGACGACGCTTATGGGTAAGCTCGGAGAGCGGATTGGTTTGGTCCATAAACTGCGAAAGCGGAGAAGAACCAAAGAATTCCTTAATTGCAGCAACAACAGGACGGATGTTGATAAGCGACTGAGGAGTTACTATATCGGTATCCTGTGCCTGAAGGGTCATCTTTTCTCTAACAACGCGCTCCATGCGGGCGAAGCCAACGCGGAACTGGTTTTGTAAGAGCTCGCCTACCGAACGGATACGGCGGTTACCGAGGTGGTCGATGTCATCAACGGTTCCGATATCGTGGGAAAGGCCGAGAATATAGTTGATGGATGCTAAAATATCATCAATGGTAATATGTTTGGGGATGAGGTCATCAATGCTGTTCTTAATTGCAGCCTTGATATCCTCGGTGGAATCATTGTTCTCGAGGATTGCGCGAAGAACGGGGAAAGAAACCCATTCGCCAACGCCAAGCTCCTCAACATCAAAATCAACGAAGTCCTTAATATCAACCATAAGGTTGGATAAAACCTTAACCTCGCTGCGGTTGCCCTCGGCATCCATGATATCGAGATAAACGGCGCCAACGCCCTTCTTCTGAATCTCATATGCCTTATCCTTATTGAGGAGTTCACCGGCTTCAGCGATGATCTCACCTGTCATAGGATCGGCAACGGGACGCGAAAGAGTCTTTCCGTTAATACGAAGAGCAAGAGCGAACTTCTTATTATATTTATAGCGGCCTACGCGAGAAAGGTCATATCTGCGGGTATCGAAGAAGAGCTGCTCAAGGTGAGCCTTTGCACCATCAACGGTTGCGGGCTCGCCGGGACGAAGCTTCTTATAAACCTCGATAAGTGCATCATCGGTATTAGCGGTGCTATCCTTCTCGAAGGTGTTTTCGAGTTTAACATCAACGCCGAGAATCTCTTCGATTTCATTGTTGGTAGCAAGCGCATAATCGGAAATACCGCCGATAGCACGGATGAAGGTTGTAAGAGGAAGCTTGCGGTTCTTATCGATTCTTACATATATAACATCACTTTGGTCGGTTTCATACTCAAGCCATGCACCACGGTTGGGTATGATTGTAGAGAGGAACAACTTTCTACCGCTGCGTTCCTCACGTTTGAAGTCATAATAGGCACCGGGAGAACGAACGAGCTGAGAAACAACTGCACGCTCCGCACCGTTGATAACGAATGTTCCCGACTCAGTCATAAGCGGGAAATCGCCCATAAATACTTCGCTTTCTTTAATTTCACCGGTTTCCTTATTGTAAAGCTGGGTTAACACACGCAAGGGTGCTGCATATGTTGTATCGCGGGCTTTACACTCGGTAACACTATACTTGGGTTGCTCGTCAAAGCGATAATCGATAAATCTTAATTCAAGATTACCGGTGTAATCTGTGATGGAAGACATATCTTTAAAGACTTCCTTCAATCCTTCTTCGACAAACCACTTGTATGAGTCTTTCTGCACCTCAATGAGGTTAGGCATATCGATAACCTCTTTGATTTTAGAAAAGCTCATTCTCTCGTTTTTACCGAGCTTTACAGGTTTAACCTCGACCATAGGCTTTAATCACTCCTTAATATACTAAACGGAAAAAGAACCCTTTTTCGGTCAAATAGGCTTTAACAGTGACTTTTTCGCACTTTTTAAACAAGCGTTCGCCTGCAAAAGGCGCATAAAAACCCACTATTAAGCAGTGTACTATTATAATCTAAAAAGTCAAACCTGTCAAGAGAAATTTTGGTAAAAAAATAAAAAGCAACTTTTTTATACAAAAAGCTGCTTTTTAAGACAAAAATACGGTCTATTTTCGTTATGTTATATACATATATATAACGGAGTGTTGCGAAAATTACTTTTCGGCGTTCATTTTTAAATATGCGTTTATGAAACCATCAATATCGCCATTCATAACAGCGCCGATATTTCCCGATTCGAAACCCGTTCTATGGTCTTTTGCCAAGGTATAAGGCATAAAGACATAGGAACGAATTTGCGAACCCCATGCAATTTCCTTTTGAACGCCCTTAATATCCTCTATTTTATCGAGATGCTCGCGCTCTTTAATCTCGATAAGCTTGGATTTAAGCATCTTCATCGCAACCTCTCGGTTTTGATGCTGACTGCGCTCGTTTTGGCAAGCAACAACGATACCTGTGGGTATATGGGTTATGCGGATTGCCGATTCGGTTTTATTAACATGCTGTCCGCCTGCGCCGCCCGAACGATAGGTATCAACCTTTAAATCATCTTCCTTAATGTCAATATTGGTATCACCATCGATTTCAGGCATAACCTCTAATGATGCAAATGAAGTGTGGCGCCTGCCCGAAGAATCAAAGGGAGAAATGCGAACCAAACGATGAACGCCGTTCTCGCTCTTTAAATATCCATAAGCATTTACGCCCTCAATAAGCAAAACCGCGCTCTTAAGGCCAGCTTCATCGCCATCAAGAAAGTCAATCATCTTAACCGAGAAGCCGTGGCGCTCGCCCCAATGGGTGTACATTCTAACCAGCATTTCGTTCCAATCCTGCGCTTCGGTTCCGCCTGCGCCTGCATGGAAGGTTAAAATTGCGTTTTTAGAATCATATTCTCCCGAAAGAAGGGTTTCGAGTCGTTGCTCTTCAAGTTTGGTGCAAAAGGAATCGACACCCTCGGTTACTTCATCCAAGAGAGATAAGTCCTCTTCCTCGTTTGCAAGTTCTATTAAGGTTAGGGTGTCCTCAAACAAAGAGCAAAGCGAGTTATATTTTTCAATCTTAGCCTTGAGCTGGCTCGTTTTTTGGAGAATCTTTTGGGAATTCTCAAGGTCATCCCAAAAGCCCTCCCCTGCTGCCTGATTTTCAAGGACTTCAACCTCGGCAATAACGCTGTCGAGTTTAAGGGCATCCTTAAGGTCATCAAGCTCCGGGCGCATACCCTCAAGCTTTAATTTCAATTCTTCAAATTCTAACATAAATTAAGCCTTTCTTGCCGCAAACGCGTGCCAGTTGTCGCGAACGACCTCTTCAACAATACTAAAGCCGTTATTTAAGAGGGCATCTCTAACCTCATCGGCTCTAAGGTCAATAATTCCTGAGCACATAAAGAGCGCGCCATCATTCATAAATTTATCAACATCGGGGGTTAACTTTATTATTACATCGGCAACTATATTTGCGCAAACAATATCATATTTGCCGCTGATTTTTTCGGTTAAGTCGCCGCAAATAAACTCGGTCTTTTGGCTGATGTCGTTAATCTCGGCATTTTCCTTCGAAACCTTTACCGACTGGGCATCGATATCAACGCCAACCGCATTCTCAGCACCAAGCAAAACGCCGGTTATGGCGAGAATGCCGCTTCCGCATCCGATGTCAAGCAGCGTGTTGCCTTGGCTGATATATTTATCCAAAAGCGAAAGACACATCGAGGTTGTTGCATGCGAGCCAGTTCCGAAAGCGGCGCCCGGATCGATTTTTAAAACAACGCGATTCTCGGCATTATCATATGTTTCCCAGCTCGGGCAAACAGCCAAACGGTTACCAACGGGGAACGCTTTAAAATACTTCTTCCAATTTTCGCTCCAATCAGCATCATCAACGCCAATCGATTTGATTTGCGCTTGGATACCGACCGCTGCAAATCTTTCGGTTAAATAAGTTACCGATTCCTCAGCGTTATCTTCACACGAAATATATATATGTATAATTACGCCATCTCTATCCTTTTTAAGAAGCTCCTCATCGATTAAATCAATATGAGCAATCTCGATAGCGGCGGTTTCCAAATCGGAATAGTCCTCAACATAGATACCATAAGGCACTACCATATTAGCGATTGCCGAAGCCGTTTCAGCATCTTCCCTTTTAACGCTAATGGAAATTTCAGTCCAGTTCATTTCGTTCCTCCAAAATTTTATGGAATGATTATATCATAAAATCTTCCAATAGTAAAACACAAAATATTGATTTATTCAAATAAATATAGTAAACTTATAACCAGTAATTAGGAGGTGCTGATATGATTTGGCACGGCGCAAGCCTAAATGAGGTTATAAGCTACCTCGAAACCGACCCCGAAAGAGGCCTATCAAACGGTGTTGCCGAACAGCGAAAAGAGCTTTATGGCAGCAATTCGCTCTCTTTCAGCAAAGGCAGGAGTTATCTTTCCTGCTTTTTATCACAATTTAAAAACTTCTCGGTGATTGCCCTCATGGTAGTTGCCGTTATATCGCTTTTGGTTACAATCATAGGAAACGGTGCCGCCTGGTATGTTCCTATTATTATAGTCTTAATCGTGGCGCTCAATAATTCAATTTGCGCCTATCAAGAGATTAAGGCGGAAGATATGGCCGATGTCCTTAAGGATGTTTCAGCTCCTGTAGCCAGGGTTTTTCGCGACGGCATAACTAAAAATATCGATTCTTCGCAATTAGTGCCCGGAGATATTATCGTTCTTAAGGAAGGCGATTATATTTCGGCTGATGCAAGAATTATTTCGGCATTTGCGCTCTCCTGCAACGAGGCTCCACTAACGGGTGTTGATGTTCCCGTTGATAAGAATGCCGATTTTGCCGCTGATGACATAACCCCCCTTGCCGAACGCCAAAATATGGTTTTCGCGGGCTGCTCGGTAATACACGGTAAATGCGTTGCCGTTGTTGCCGAAACCGGCAAGCTTACTGAAATCGGCAAAGAACACAGCATGATTGAACAAACCCAAAGCAACCGCTTCCCCATTAAAGAGAGCGTTTTGGCTTTTTCTAAAACCTTCAGCACAGCAGCCTTGGTTGTTGCCCTTTTGGTTTTCATTCTCGGTCTTATTTTTGACAATTCAAACACTATATCCGCAACATTAATCGATTCCTTCACAACTGCAATGGCATTAGCGGTTGCAGTTATTCCCGAAGGCATTCCCCTCGCCGTTGCAATCATCTTAACCCTCGGAACGCAGCGCCTTGTTAATAAAAAGGTTGTCGTTAAGGATATGTCCTCGATAGAAAAAATGGGCGGCATATCGGTTATATGCGCCGACAAAACGGGCACTCTCACCGAGAATATTATGACCGTTAAAAAGGTGTTTAACGGCAAGGATGTTTGCGAGCTTTGCGGCGATTGCGGCGAAGATGTTAGAATGATATTAGAGCTCGCAACAATATGCAACAACGCGAGCGAAACCTCGGGCGACCCGACAGGAATGGGTATTGCCGATGCCTGCCGCGCCGTTACGGGAATGAGCAAACAGGATATTGAAAACCTCTATCCCCGCCTTGGCGAGGTTCCGTTCGATTCCGAAAGAATGTTGATGACAACCATCAATATGATAAACGGAAAGCCCTTTGCGATAGTTAAGGGCGCCCCCGAAGCCTTGCTCCCCTTATGTATTGGAAATGTTTCCGAAAAATTCGGCGAGGTTATTGAAAGCCTCGCTAAAGATGCTCTTCGAGTTATTGCCGTTGCGGCAAAACCGATTGCCGAAATCCCCGCAAACCCCAATTCGGCCGAGCTCGAATGCAACCTTAACTTTATCGGTTTGTTGGGACTCGAAGACCAGCCTCGCGCCGATGCTGTCAGCGCTGTTGAGGAATGCCGCAAGGCAGGAATTAAAACCGTTATGATAACGGGCGACCACCCTGCAACCGCCAAAGCAATCGCCCGACGCCTCGGAATCTTAACCGATGACACCGAATTGCTAACCAACACAGAGTTATCGAAGATGAGCGATGAGGAATTAAACGAGAATATTGAAAGATATTCCGTTTTTGCGCGACTCACAAATGCCGAGCGCATTAGAATTGTTAAGGCTTGGCAAGAAAAGGGACACACCGTTGCAGTAACCGGCGACAGCGTTGATGACACACCCGCTTTAATGACCGCTGATGTTGGCTGCGCTATGGGTAAAAGCGGAACCGATGTTGCAAAAGGTGTTTCGGATATTATTCTTCTTGATGATGATTTTTCTTCCATTGTTTATTCGGTTAAGGAAGGACGAGCTATTTTCGCTAACATCCGCAAAATGCTCAACTACCTCATAAGCAGCAATGTGGGCGAATTACTGTTTGTTTTAATCGGCAGCTTGATTTTCGGCCGTTTGCCGCTAACCGCAATTTTGTTGCTGCTTGTTAACCTCATAACCGATATCTTCCCCGTTATTTCCATTGGTATGGAGCCGCCCGAAAGCGATGTTATGAAGTCACTACCGCAACGAAAGCAAACCGTTTTCAACAAGCCGTTGTTTGTTAATGTTTCTATGCAGGCGCTCTTGGTTGCAATACTTTCGATAGTTGCATTTGCAGTTGGCAAAAACGCAGCAACCTCCATAACCCTCGCGTTTGCGGTTTTAACCCTATCTCAAGTGTTCTTCGCATTATCCGCCCGCACGGAATCTATTCCAGTTGCCCTTTGTTTTGGCAAAAACTACACACCCTTGCTGATTTCTTTCTTGTCCGCATTTGTTTTGTTTGTTTTCATTCAATCGCCTATAAACAAAATTTTAGGCCTTACAGCGCTTGGTGCGACAAGCTGGTTAATCATTATATTGCTTTCGGCAGTTCCCTTCTTGGTTGCCGAAACCTATAAGATGATAAAATACTTTAAAAAGAAAACCGCATAAGAAAACACCCCATCGAGTGATGGGGTGTTTTTATGTTTAATAAATTCTTGTTCCACCGATGGGACGGATTTTTAAAACATGGCAGTTGCCGCGGCCAAAGGCTGCTTCAATCATTGCAATATATCCATCTAAAATATCATTGGGAACGAAGGCTTGGATTGTTCCAGCAAAGCCGCCGCCGTGAACACGGCAAGCTCCCCTGCCGTTAAGATATTTATCGGTTAAAGAGAGGGCTAACGATAGACCCTGCTCACTCGGACTGGATATCGAATAAACATTTTGCAAATATTTAAACGAGGAATTACCCGATTCGGTTATGAGGCGAAGGAATTCGTTAAAGTCGCCGTTTTCGAGGGCAACCTTCTCAAGCAATGCTCTCTTGTTATCCGAGAAGAAATGGATTGCGCGGAGAACCGCTCTATCGCCAACCGACTCGCGGAGCTCATAAATCTTCGAGAAGAATTCATCTTCATCAACCTCGCGAAGGAAGTTCTTGCCGAAGAATTTAGAAACCTTCGCGCATTCGAGGGTTATATCAGCATAATCATCGGTTAGGTCGGTATGGTTACCGCCGGTATTAACTATGCAAAGCGAATGAGCGTTTGCGGCTAAATCGAAATCAACCTTCTCAATAACGGGCATTTTAGGATCGGCAAAATCGATAGCCGTAAATCCGCCAACCGAGCTCGCCATTTGGTCCATAAGGCCGCAAGGCTTTCCGAAAAATTCGCGCTCGGACATTTGAGCAAATTTCGCTATTGTTACTGCATCAACCTTACCCTCGTTATAAAGGTGGTTGATTATAACGCCGATTAGAACCTCAAATGCAGCCGAAGAAGAAAGACCCGAGCCCTTTAAAACGTTGGATGTTGTATAAGCATCGAACGCGCCGATAGCCAATCCCTCACGGTCGAACATCGAGCACATACCGCGAATTAGAGAAGCGGAATGAGCAATTTCGCAGGTTCGAGGATTCAACATATCGAACTTAACGGTATCCATATCGTAGCCTTCCGACTTAACGCGGATGATGTTTCCATCGTTTTCGGCAACAACGGCGATAACATCAAGGTCAACGCTTCCTGCGAGCACGCGACCGTTTTGATGGTCGGTATGGTTTCCGCCAACCTCGGTTCTACCGGGAGCGCTGAAAAGATAAACATCGCGGTCAGCGCCGAAGTTCTCGGCAAAACCATCGCAAGCCTTTAAATAACGCTCGCGGGCGGCTAAAGTATCGCGGTATAACAAAGAAAATTTATCATCAAGTTTGCCCTGTTCAATAAATTTCTTAAGTTCAGAAATTTTCATATTTAAAACTCCGTTTATTTAGTAAGAGCCAAAGCATCGCGAGCAATAACGAGTTCCTCGTTGGTGGGGATAACATAAACAGGAACCTTGGAATCAGGTGTGCTTACGAGGCCCTCAACGCCATGAATATCAGCATTTGCTTCGCCACAGTAGGTGCCCATATAGGTGAGGCTATCCATAACATACTTACGAACTGCGGAGTCGTTTTCGCCGATACCACCGGTGAATACAATAGCATCAACGCCGTTCATAGCAGCGATATAGGAGCCAACAAACTTAACGATTTGATAACGCTGCATCTCGAAAGCAAGCTTTGCGCGCTCGTTGCCATCGTTAGCGGCAGCAGTTATATCGCGGTTATCGTTGGAAACGCCCGAAATACCGAGCATACCCGACTTCTTATTAAGCATATTGGAAATATCAGCGGGAGAAAGATTTTCCTTCTCAGCGATAAAGGTAATGATGGAGGGATCAAGTGTTCCCGAGCGGGTACCCATCATGAAGCCATCAAGAGGAGTAAAGCCCATGGAGGTGTCGATGCTCTTGCCGCCATCAACAGCAGCGATGGAGCAGCCGTTGCCAAGGTGGCAGGTTATAATCTTAAGGTCTTCCT
>JAZRUI010000013.1:0-63849 GCA_045652465.1 Acutalibacteraceae bacterium
GCGAGCGAAACCTCGTTATATCTTTTATAATCGGGAGGAACGCAAACGAGGTCGGGGCATTTTTTCTTTGCCTGCCATGTTGCTTCGGCGGTTACAACGCCATATTTTTTCGCAAGCTCATTTTTAGCAAGAACGATGCCATGGCGCTGCTCGCTGCTGCCGGTTACGGCGATGGGACAATTTTTTATGGTTGGGTTATCGAGCACTGCGACCGAAGCAAAGAAATTGTTCAAATCGCAATGAAGCACTATTCTATCCGTAACGCCGCCTCCTTTTAGAACACTTGTTCTTATGTATTTTAGCACACTCGGCGGGGTTTGTAAAGCCGTAATTTATTGACAATTTTAAAGTTTTATGGCATTATGAAATTTAAAGAAAACGGTGGTGAAATTATGTTTTTTGATATATGCATAATTGGCGGAGGCGCGGCAGGAATGATGGCCGCCATAACCGCTAAAGAGGCTAACCCCAGCCTTAACATTTGCCTTGTTGAACAGCTCGACCGCGTTGGAAAAAAGATAGCTCTTACGGGTAATGGTCGCTGCAACATCACAAATAAAAACATAACCGCGGATAACTACTATGGTAGGAATCCGCTATTCGCCATGCCGTTTTTTGCAAGTTTTTCGCAAGCCGACACCTGCGCTTTTTTCGAGCGACTGGGCGTTCCCGTTATTTTCGAAGGCGACAAGGGCTATCCCCGCTCCCTTCAGGCGGCAAGCGTTGTTGACGCGCTTCGTTTTAGAATTGATGAGCTTGGAATCGAAACTTTCTTTGGAAACGCTGTTACCGATATAACCAAGAAGGGCGAGGATTTTATCATCCTCGGAGAAACAAAGATAAGCGCCAAAGCGGTTATTATTGCGGCAGGACTTTTATCGGGCGGACCGAAGCTCGGCAGCGATGGAAAAATGCTGGAAATTTTAGGCAAAAAGCTGCAGTTTTCCAAGCCTTCGCCCGCTATCGTTCAGCTTAAAACCGATACTGATTTTGTTCGCCAGCTTAAGGGCGTTAAGGTTGATGCCGAGGTTAAACTTTTGCGCGGCGGCAAGCCTATAAAACAGGATTTCGGCGAAACTCTTTTTTGCGATTATGGGCTTTCGGGCCCTCCCATTTTGCAGGTTTCGGGACTCGCAAAGGTTGGCGATGAAATCGTTTTAGACCTTATGCACGATTATGACTTCGATTCGCTTTGTTCCCTTCTTATCGGCCGAAGAAAATCGCTTTCTTCCCGCAAGAACGATGAGTTTTTATCGGGACTTATAAACAAGCGACTCGGTCAGGTTATTTTAAAAAGAGCGGGGCTTTCGCTCTCGGATGAGGTTTCCTCTATAAGCGATGCCGCCATCAAGAAAATTTGCGCGGTTGCCAAAGGCTTTAAGTGCGCCGTTTTGGGCAACACAGGTTTTACCAATTCGCAGGTTTCGATGGGCGGAATTTATACCGACCAGCTCGATAGCAAAACCCTGATGGTTAAGCGCATTCCGGGACTTTTCACCTGCGGCGAAATGGTTGATATTACGGGCGACTGCGGCGGCTATAACCTGCAATGGGCTTGGTCGAGCGGATATGCTGCTGCGCTTGGAGCCGTGGAGTTTTTAAAATGATAATAATTAACGATATTCACATTCCTCTCGATGCGATAGACTGCGACTTAAAAGCAGTTGTTGCAAAGGAGCTTAAAATAAGCCAAAAGAACATTGAATGCGCATCGCTTTACCGCAAATCGGTTGATGCGCGCAAAAAGGAAGATGTTCATTTTTGCTGTTCGATTATCGCCAAGGTTTCGGGCGATGAATCGTCGGCGGTTAAGCGCTCCAAAAAAGCGCGAATTTTCAGCGAAGAAAAATATAGCTGGCAGCGCGGACTTTCCGCATCTATCCGCCCCGTTATCGTTGGTTTCGGTCCTGCGGGAATGTTTGCGGCGCTGACCCTCGCTCGCGCGGGACTTTGCCCCATTGTTATTGAACGCGGCGAGGATGTTGATAAAAGGCAAAAATCGGTCAATGAGTTTTTTGCAGGCGGAGCGCTTTGCCCTGAATCCAATGTTCAGTTTGGCGAAGGCGGCGCAGGCACATTCTCGGACGGCAAGCTCAACACGGGCATTAAAAACATCCGTTGCCGAGCCGTGCTCGAAGAGTTTGCAGGGTTTGGAGCTGACCCGAAAATCCTCGTTGATGCCAAGCCCCATGTTGGAACCGATAGGCTGGTTAAAATCGTTAAAAACCTTCGCGAAGAGGTTATTTCTTTAGGCGGCGAGGTTAGATTTTCGCATAGGCTTGATAGCATAAAGGCCGAAAACGGAATCCTCTCCGAAATCACCGTTTCACATGAAGGAAAACGCGAAACTCTCCCCTGCTCCTGCCTTATTTTAGCAACGGGACATTCGGCGAGAGATACATTTTATATGCTCGGCGAGAACAAAATTGATATGGAGCGAAAGCCCTTCTCGGTTGGTGCAAGAATTGAGCATAAGCGCGCCGATATTGATAGAGCGCTTTACGGCAATTTTGCGGGGCATCCCGCCCTTGGTGCCGCCGATTATAAGCTCGCTGCCCATCTTAAAAACGGCAAGGGTGTTTATTCGTTTTGTATGTGTCCCGGCGGCGTTGTTGTTAACGCTTCGAGCGAAGAGGGCGCCATTGCGGTTAACGGAATGAGTTATGCCGCGAGAGATTCGGAAAATTCCAACAGCGCCATCCTTGCGGATATTCGACCCGAAGAGTTTGAAGGCGATGATGTTTTCGCAGGAATAAAGCTGCAAAAAGCCATTGAAGAAAAGGCTTTCTCGATTGGAAACGGCGCAGTTCCGACCGAATATCTCGGAACCATTTTGGGCAAAGAAACCAATAGCGAAAAAGCGGTTTCGCCCTCGGTTTTACCGCGCACCGTCGAATGCGATATTAAGGAAGTTTTGCCCTCGGAAATTGCCGATTCACTTATTGAGGGAATAAGCATTTTTGGCAGGAAAATCGAAGGCTTTGACAGCCCGAATGCGCTTCTAACCTTCCCCGAAACCCGCTCATCCTCGCCTATTAGAATTCTAAGGGATGAAACCCTCCAATCGCCCGCTGCAAAGGGACTTTTCCCCTGCGGCGAAGGAGCAGGATATGCAGGCGGAATTATGTCGGCTGCGGTTGACGGAATCAAGACCGCCGAGGCGGTTATAGCGGCTCTTTGCCAATAAACGCATCCACAACGGAGCACCTCTCAAAAAGGTGTTCCGTTTTTATTTTTTCATCCTCCCTGTTTTCTCTCTCGGCGCTAATCAAAATCCCAAGTTTCCCTGTTTTCAGTTCGAAAAATTCGGTTCCTTTTATATCCTTCAATGCCTTTGAGCGGGGCGCTTTTTTCGCCTGCGCCGCAGTTATTAAAACAAAATTTTCGGCGGCATAAAACGAAACCTCCGCCCCGCTTTTTATGGATGCCAACATCTCCAAAACGGCGATTTGATAAAGTCGGAGATTGATTTTATAAACGCCGCTTCCCCTAAGGCAAAAGGAAAGAAAAATATCCCGAAGCGCAAGATGAAGGCAGGCGGCGCAAAAAAGCTCCTCGGTTCTCGCTTTTAAATCAAAATATCCAACAAAATTTTCCGAGCAATTCCTCCCCTCATACAAAAATATTTTTTGCAAGGCTCTACGCTCTTTTTGAGAAAATCCGCGTTTTAATATTCTATTTGTTAAACGCTCGCGCATAAAGGCGGCTTTTCTCTCATGGATTTTAACTGAAAACGGCATATTTTTTCCTCATTTTCTATAATATAGAGCCCTCTTTGAGCATCATTTACGGATAAAATCAACAGTTTTGTTAAATTAATGACAAAATGCTTGCAAAATTAGAAACTTTGGGTTAAAATACTCTTGTAAAAATTTTAGGAGGTTTTTCCAATGGTTAAAGTTGCTATTAATGGTTTTGGACGTATCGGCCGTCTGGCTTTCCGTCAGATGTTCGGTGCTGAGGGCTACGAAATCGTAGCTATCAACGATCTTACCAGCCCCGCTATGCTCGCTCATCTTCTTAAGTACGATTCCGCTCAGGGTCGTTACGCTAAGGCTGACACCGTAGTTGCAGGCGAAGACAGCATCACTGTTGACGGTAAGACCATCAAAATCTATGCTGAGAAGAATGCTGCCGACCTCCCCTGGGGCGAAATCGGCGTTGATGTTGTTCTCGAGTGCACAGGTTTCTACTGCTCTAAGGAAAAGAGCCAGGCTCACATTGATGCCGGCGCTAAGAAGGTTGTTATTTCTGCTCCCGCAGGCAATGACCTTAAGACTGTTGTTTTCAGCGTAAACGAGGATACTCTTACCGCTGATGACACCATCATCTCGGCTGCATCCTGCACCACCAACTGCCTTGCTCCCATGGCTAAGGCTCTCAATGATTACGCTCCCATCCAGAGCGGTATCATGACCACCGTTCACGCTTACACCGGCGACCAGATGGTTCTCGACGGTCCGCACAGAAAGGGCGACCTCCGTCGTGCTCGTGCTGCTGCTGCTAACATCGTTCCTAACTCCACCGGCGCTGCTAAGGCTATCGGTCTTGTTATTCCGGAACTCAACGGCAAGCTCATCGGTTCCGCACAGCGCGTTCCCGTTCCGACCGGTTCTACCACCCTTCTCGTTGCTGTTGTTAAGGGCAAGGATGTTACCAAGGAAGGCGTTAACGCTGCTATGAAGGCTGCTTCTTCTGCTTCCTTCGGCTACACTGAGGAAGAGCTCGTTTCTTCCGATATCGTTGGTATCACCTATGGTTCTCTCTTCGATGCTACCCAGACCATGGTTGCAAAGATTGATGATGACACCTATCAGGTACAGGTTGTTTCCTGGTATGACAACGAGAATTCTTACACCAGCCAGATGGTTCGTACCATTAAGTACTTCGCTGAGTTGGCATAAGATAATCAACTTAAAAACAAAAAACGCTCTGCTCCCGCAGAGCGTTTTTTTATTTTGCTTAAAGCTCGCTTTCTATCATTAACAGGCGGTTATATTTTGCGGTGCGTTCCCCTCTTGCGGGAGCGCCCGTTTTTATTCTTGCGGCATTTATTCCAACCGCTAAATCGGCAATGGTTGTGTCCTCGGTTTCGCCGGAGCGATGAGAAACAACAACCTGGTAGCCATGATATTTTGCAACCTTGATAACATTTATGGTTTCGCTCAAGGTTCCGATTTGGTTGGGCTTAATGAGGATGCTGTTGGCGGATTTGAAATGGATTCCCTTGCGAAGGCGCTCTTCATTGGTCACGAACAAATCATCGCCAACGAGGTTTAAATCGTTGCCCAAAACATCGGTCATTCGCTCCCAATTTCGCCAGTCGTTTTCGCCCAGTCCATCTTCAATGGAGATTATCGGATATTTCTTCATCATATCCTTATACATCGAAATCAGCTGCTCGCCGCCGAGTGCAATTCCGCGTTTGGGCATAACATATTCTCCTTCGCCCTTTGCCCAGCCGCTTGCCGCAACATCGAGGGCAATTTTAACATCCTCGGTGCTGTAACCCGCATTCTCGATAGCATCAATAATCAGTTCGATAGCCTCGCTGTCATCGGAGAGATTAGGCGCATATCCACCCTCATCGCCAACGCCTGTGTCAAGGCCGTGTTTCTTTAGCATTTTGCCCAATGTTTGATAGATTTCGCTGCCCATTCTAACCGCCTCGCGCATACTCGAAGCGCCGATGGGAACTATCATAAATTCCTGAATATCGATATTGTTGGCAGCATGGGCTCCGCCGTTTAAAATATTCATCATAGGGGTTGGCATCCAACTGCCCGAAAAGCCGCCTATATAGCGATAAAGCGGCATTTTATAGGATGCGGCGGCAGCCTTGGCGCAGGCAAGCGACACTGCCAAAATTGCGTTGGCTCCGAGGCGAGATTTGTTCTCGGTTCCATCCAAGGCGCAAAGGATTTTATCCACCCGCGACTGCTTATGCGCACAAAGGCCCGTCAGCGCGCGGCAAATTTCGCCGTTTATCCCCTCAACCGCCTTTTTAACGCCCTTGCCGAAAAATTCGCTCTTATCTCCGTCGCGCAGCTCATAGGCTTCATATTCCCCCGTTGATGCGCCCGACGGAGCAATAGCGAAGCCAACGCTGCCGTCGGCAAGCTCTACCCTCGCGGCAACGGTCGGGTTGGCTCTTGAATCGATTAATTCCATTCCGTTTATGTTTTTAATCTCTGTGTTCATATTTTCTACCTCCAAAAGCAGTATTCCCTGCATAAGGGAATTTTTTCACGAAGTTTTGTTGTATTTTTTTAAAGTTGCCACTTTTATTTTGGCGGATTATATGTTATAATATAGCTAATTATAATTACTTATAGGTTTTGAAGGGGTTTTTATGAACGAAAACACAAGTGGTTCTAACATAATTGCAGGTCGCAACGCGGTTCTCGAGGCTATTCGCTCGGGTCGCGAAATCGACCGTCTTATAGTTGCTCACGGCACCGAAGGCGGCTCGGTTACCGCCATTATTGCAAAATGCAAGCAAAAGGGCATTCTCATTAAAGAAGTTTCTCCCCAAAAGCTTGATTATCTTTGCGGCGGTGCGGTTCATCAGGGCGTTGCCGTTATGATAGCCTCTCATAAATACTGCGAGGTCAGCGATATTTTGGCGCTGGCGGAAGAGAGAAAAGAACCGCCCTTCATCATCATTTGCGATGAAATTGAAGACCCGCACAATCTCGGCGCAATCATCAGAACTGCCGAGGCCTGCGGAGTTCACGGAATCATTATTCCCGAAAGAAGAAGCGCTTCCCTTAATATGACAGTTGCAAAATCGGCAAGCGGAGCGCTCGAATATATGCTCGTTGCAAGGGTTACCAACATTGCGAACACCATTGACACACTCAAAGAACACGGCGTTTGGGTTTACGGCGCCGATATGGGCGGAAGCGACCGCCACAGCTTTGATTTCAAGGGTGCATCGGCAATCGTTATCGGTAACGAAGGCAAGGGTATCGGCAGGTTGGTTGCTAAAAAATGCGACGGAATTGTTAGCCTGCCGATGTATGGCAAAATCAACTCGCTTAACGCTTCGGTTGCCGCAGGCGTTTTGATGTATGAGGTTGCCGACCAACGAAACAAATAATTCTTTTTCTAACTATACTTTAGGGGGACAAATTCAAGTTATGGGACTTTTTCCGCGTAAAGACAAACACATTTACGGCGATTATTCCGATGATGTGATTAAGGAAAATTTCAGCCTTTCGGATGAGGGCATTATTCCTATCGGACAGCGTAAGGACATCAACCGCGCACCCCACGCTCTTACTCCCGATGAGGTTAAGGGCAACGAGCCGATAAAGCCTACTTCCGAAATTCCGATGCATTCGGCGGGCGAATCGCTTTATAAAAAGATGATGGAAGCAAGGCGCGCCGATACCGAAGCCGCCGAAACCAAATCCGAAGAGCTTAAAAAGCAAACCGAAAGCCTGCTTCACCGCTGCTCGCAGTTTGTTTCGGATGATAAGGATTCGCCGATTTTAACAAGCCAACCCGCCTACAAGCTCGACAGCATCGAAAGCATTATTGCCGAGGCCGAGCGAAAGGCGCAAGAGCGCGTTAAAAACCTTTATGGTAGCGCGGGCGCAAAGCAGGAAGAAAAGCCTGCTGAAGAAAAGGCGCAAGCCGAAGATATTGTTTCTTCAAAGGCTCCTGCCGAGCAGCCTGTTGAGGGACTTCGCCTCCCCGATAGCCAGCCGACCGAAGAGGCGGCGGATACCGTTGAGGTTAAGAATTACCAATTCCGTTTTGCCGATGAGGACCGTTCGGGCAACAGCGAGGATGGCGCCACCATGACATTCGCGGCGCTCACCTCTATTCCCAAGGCCGAAGAATTAGAAAACACGGTAACCTTCGAGGTTCCAAAACAACCCGAAGAAGATAAAACCCAAAGCTTCTCGCTTCCCGAAGAGGAAATGACCCAAAGCTTTTCCCTTCCCGAAGAAAACGAGGGCGGCGACACCGTTAGCTTCGATGCTGTTGGAGCCACGATGCCCATCCCCGACCTTGAAATTAAATTCGAGGAAGATTTCACACTTGAAAACATCCCCGAGGAGGCAACCGAGGAAGAGTTATACGGCGATTATGAAACCGCCGCCGATGCTATTCCGATTGAAAAGGATTTGCGCGCAAAGCTTCGCGGAATAACGATTCGCGCAGGACTTTCCTTTGTTTTAGCGCTTTGTTCGCTTATTGCCGCAACTCCCCTTCTCGCATCTTTTGCACAATCGGATGCCAAGACATTGGCAATTGCCGCAACCGCCGTTTTGGCGCTTTGTTCGCTTTTGAACCTTGATATGTTTAAATCTTTCGCGGGCAAGTCGGGCAGCGATTTCTCGCTCACATTGAGTGTTTTAGCTTCGCTGCTTTTCGGAGGCTACTGCATTTTAACCTCCAACTTCGCCTTCGCACAGTTAAGCTTTATTCCTACAATCGGCATTTTCTTCAGCCTGCTTGGCAAGCGCAACAACGCTAAACGCCAGCTTTTAGGTTTCTTGGAGATTGCCAACGACGAGGAAAAGCAGGCACTCACCCTTATCGATGAAAAGAATGGCTCTTATGCTATTGCTCACGATGCGGTTGAGGGCGAAGCACTTGTTGCAGCAGGAAGAAAAACCATTAATATTACCCGCTATTTAAAGAATTCGCAGTTTGATGACCCGTTCTCGAAGAAGGGCTATGCAACTGCTTTCGCCGTTGTTTGCGCCGCTCTTATTGCCGCAATATTCGGTCTTATCAAAGAATCTTCCGCATTCGCGTTTTATCTTTTCAGCGCAACCCTCGCGCTCGGCGCGCCCTTTTCGGGCTCGCTTATCGGCAACCTGCCCCACAAAATCGCAGCCGGCAGGTTATCCGATTACGGCGCTATGCTGACAAGCTATGCCGCCGCTGAAGAAATTGAACAAACCAACGCGGTTGTGTTCGATATCAACAGTATTTTTCCGCGCGGCAGGGTTAAAATGTATGATATGAAGGTTTTAAGCCCCAACAACCTTGATGAAACCATCTTCAATGCCGCCGCAATAACCACCTCTATAAACAGTCCGCTCGGTCATGTTTTCAGAAGAATTGCGAGAACAAGCGAGGATTATGTTCTCCCCGCTTCGGATTCGGTTAAATATGAAAACCGCCTCGGAATTTCGGGTTGGGTCGGCGACCATTCGATTTTAATCGGCAACCGCACCCTAATGGAAACCCATGGCGTTTCCGTTCCCTCGGTTGAGGTTGACCGCAAAATTCTCCGCAGCGGATATTTCCCCGTTTATGTTGCTTCCGACGGTCGCCCCTGCGCGCTGATTATCGTTGGCTATGAAGCCGACCGCCACATCGAAGCCGAGCTTCGCAGGCTGACTAAAACCGGCGTTGTTCTACTTGTTAACAACTGCGACCCCAATGTTACCGAAGAAATGCTTTGCGACTATTTCGGATTACCTGATGACTTTGTTAAGATAATGCAAAGCGGCAGCGTTCGAATGTTTAAGGAGCGAACCGAATTTTCCGAGAGCATTCCCGCAAAGGCAGCCTTCGCAGGCGGCGCTGAGGGCTTGGCCGCAATCGTTACTTCCTCGATTAAGATTAAGCGCCTGACCGCTATTATGGCTGTGCTTCATATCCTGCTTTGCTTCGCAGGCGTTGCCGCCGCAATCGCATTAACGATTGGCGGAATGCTTAATCTCTTAACCCCGATTAACCTTGCGCTTTACCTTGGTGCATCACTGTTTACGGTTCTTTTAGCGCCGTTCTTCTATAGACCTTAGAGAGAAGGAATAACCTATGAATAATGAAAAATTTTACATCACAACAGCAATAGCATACAGTTCTCAAAAGCCCCATATCGGCAACGCTTATGATATCGTTTTGGCCGATATGATTGCCCGCTATAAGAGAATGATGGGCTTTGATGTTTATTTTATGACCGGTTCGGATGAGCATGGTCAAAAGATTGAGGACTGCGCTAAAGCAAAGGGCGTTACTCCCAAGGAATATGTTGACGAGGTTTCGGGCATTATCAAGAATGTTTGGAACTCGCTCGACACCTCTTATGATAAGTTTATCCGCACAACCGATGACTATCACGAAAAGGCTGTTCAAAAGATTTTCAAAAAGCTTTATGAGCAGGGCGATATTTACAAGAGCGAATACTCGGGCAAATACTGCGTTCCCTGCGAATCCTTCTTCACTCCCTCCCAGTTAGTTGACGGCAAATGCCCCGACTGCGGCCGCGAGGTTATTGATGCCAAGGAGGAGGCTTATTTCCTTCGCCTTTCGAAATATCAGGATAAGCTGCTTGAGCATTTTGAGCAAAATCCCGATTTCATCGCGCCCGAATCGCGCAAGAACGAAATGATAAACAACTTCCTTAAGCCGGGACTTGCCGACCTTTGCGTTTCGCGTTCCTCCTTTAAATGGGGCGTTCCCGTTGAGTTCGATGAACGCCATGTTATCTATGTTTGGATTGATGCGCTTTCCAACTATATTACAGGCGTTGGCTATGACCCCGACGGCAGCAGCGACACCTACAAAAAATATTGGCCTGCCGATTTGCATGTTATCGGCAAGGATATCGTTAGATTCCACACCATTTATTGGCCCATTATACTTATGGCTTTAGGCGAGCCGCTTCCCAAGAAGGTGCTTGGTCACCCCTGGCTCTTGGTTGGCGAGGATAAGATGAGCAAATCGCGCGGAAATGTTATTTATGCCGATGAGCTCGCTGCGCGCTTCGGCTCCGACGCGGTTAGATATTATCTTCTTGCCGAAATGCCCTTCGCACAGGACGGCACCATTACCCACGAGGCATTTATCTCCCGCTTTAACACCGACCTCGCCAACACACTCGGCAACCTCGTTAACCGCACCGTTGCTATGACCAACAAGTATTTTGACGGCACCGTTAGCAAGGCTCCTGTTTCGGGCGAGTTTGATGAGGCTCTCTTCGCAACCGCTAAAGAAACGGTTGAAGAATACCTGAAGCTTATGGACAGCTACAGAAATGCCGATGCAGTTGAAGCGGTTATGGATTTTGCCCGCCGTTGCAACAAATATATTGATGAAACTATGCCTTGGGCGCTTGCAAAGAACGAGGAAGACAAACCCCGCCTTAACACCGTTCTTTATAACCTTCTTGACTGCATTCGCCTGCTTTCCAACCTGCTCAGCCCCATTATGCCCCAGTGTTGCGAGGCTATAAAGGCGCAGCTTAACTGCAGCGACCCCAGCCTTGAAACCCGCGTTGCCGATTCCTTCTCGGTTGGCGCCGCAACTCCCCTTTTCGCCCGTTTGGATGCCCAAAAGGTGCTCGAGGAGTTAGCCAAGGAGATGGAAGAAAAGAAGGCAAAGGCTGAAGCCGCAAATGTTGTTACCCTTCCCCAAATCTCGATTGAAGATTTCGCAAAGGTTGAACTGACAACCGCAAAGATAACTGCCTGCGAGCCCATCAAAAAGGCTAAAAAGCTCTTGAAATTAACCCTTGATGACGGTTCGGGAAAACCCAGGACCGTTGCTTCGGGAATTGCGCTTTATTATAAGCCTGAAGACCTTATCGGCCACACAGTTATTGTTGTTTCCAACCTTAAGCCTGCAGTTCTTTGCGGCGTTGAAAGCAACGGTATGATTCTCGCTGCCGATGCAGGAGATGATGTTAAGGTTATTTTCGCCGATGACATCGGACCCGGTGCAAAGGTGCGCTAATGGATATTATCGAGGTTTTAAATCCCGCGGAAAAAGGGCTGATTATCGACACCCACGCGCATTATGATGATGAGCGTTTCGATAGCTTTCGTGATGAGCTTTTGGGACGACTTGGCGATATGGGAGTCGGCGCGGTTATAAACTGCGCGGTTGACACCGAATCGGCCGAGCGCATACTGGCAATCAGGGAGCGTTTCCCCTTTTGCTACTGTGCGGTTGGATTTCATCCCGAAAATATGCCCGACTGCGAGCCGAATCTCCAAGACCTTCGCATTTTAGCAAAAAAGGACGGCGTTGTTGCTATTGGAGAAATCGGACTCGACTACTATTGGGACAAGAGCCGCGTTGAACTTCAAAAACGCTGGTTTGAGGCGCAGCTCAATCTCGCAAACGAACTCGATTTGCCCGTTATTATCCACGACCGCGAGGCGCACGGAGATACACTTGAAATTTTGAAAAAATTCAAGCCGAAAGGCGTTTTGCATTGCTATTCGGGCAGCGTTGAGACCGCAAGAGAAATCCTCGCTCTCGGCATGTATATCGGCGTTGGCGGCGTTGCGACCTTTAAAAACGCAAAGGTTTTGATTGAGGTTATAAAAGAAACACCGCTCGAGCGAATCCTGCTCGAAACCGATGCTCCTTATCTTGCCCCCGAGCCATATCGCGGCAAATGCTGCCACTCGGGCATGATAATCAGGGTTGCGGAAAAAATTTCCGAAATTAAAAATTGCAGCGTTAATGAGGTTTTAACAACCACCAAAAACAACGCTCATACATTATTTGGTTTTTAGAATATTACCCCGCTTTTTTGCAAACAATAATTGTGAAAGCGGGGTGATTTTTTATGCAGAACAATAATCAGAACAACAATCAAAACAAAAACCAGAACCAGAACCAGAACAAGAACCAAAACAACAACCAGAATAAAAACAATAACCAGAATCAGAACAAGAATAACCAGAACAATAATCAGAGCAATAGCCAGCAGAAGAAGCAGGAAGAATATCGCTATGATGACTAACCTTTAATCTTTTTGCGCTATATTGACCTAAAATATGGGAAGCGGGATGCTCCGTTTCCCATATTTTATTTAAATAGTTTGACAAATCTATGTAATGTGTATATAATGTATATATATTGATGGATTTTTCATTGGCTATACTACATTTATATGTAAATGCTTGGAGTGTGCCTTCTTTGGATAAATATATAATTACAGGCGGAAACCGCCTTTGCGGTTCGGTTAAAATCAGCGGTGCAAAAAATGCTGCAGTAGCAATACTGCCGGCGGTTTTGTTATCCGATGATGTTTGCCGCATCGAGAATTTACCTAATATTTCCGATGTATTTGCTATCATCCGTATCCTGCGCGAGCTGGGTGCGGATGTTCGTATGATTAACAAAAACACGGTTGAAATCAACCCTGCACATATCAATTCCTATATCCTCCCCTATGAGATGACCAAGCGTATGCGCGCTTCGAGTTATTTCATCGGTGCGATGCTTGGCAGGTTCAAGCGCGCGAGGGTTGCCCCTCCCGGAGGTTGCGACTTTGGCGTTCGCCCCATCGACCTTCATATTAAAGGCTTTGAGGCATTGGGCGCGCAGGTTACCATGGAAAACGGAATGGTTGATGCCCGCGCTATGCGACTCATCGGTCACCCCGTTTATCTTGATAAGGTTTCGGTTGGCGCAACGGTTAACATTATGCTCGCCGCTGTTAAAGCGCGCGGTCTTACCGTTATTGAAAACGCCGCTCGCGAACCCCATATCGTTGACCTTGCCAACTTCTTAAACTCGATGGGCGCCGATATTATGGGTGCCGGAACCAGCGTTATTAAGATTCGCGGCGTTGAGCGCCTCGGCGGCACAACCTACAGCATCATCCCCGACCAAATCGAAGCGGGAACATATATGGCAGCGGTTACTGCAACGGGTGGCGACCTTTTGATTGATAACATCACACCCAAGCATCTCGAATCCATTTCCGCCAAGCTTATCGAAATGGGCGCGGTTATTGAAGAGTTTGATGAATCGCTTAGAATCAAGATGGACAAGCGTCCCAAAAAATGCAACATCACAACCCTTCCCCATCCCGGCTTCCCAACCGATATGCAGCCGCAAATCACAACCGTTCTCTCGATTGCCGATGGTACAAGCATTGTTGCCGAAGGCGTTTGGGATAACCGTTTTAGATATGTTGAGCAGTTATCGCTTATGAACGCGACCATTAAGGTTGACGGTAAGGTTGCCGTTGTTGAGGGCGTTGAGAGCCTAAAAAGCGCTCCCGTTTTCGCTAACGACCTTCGCGCAGGCGCTGCAATGGTTATTGCGGGACTTATCGCAAACGGAACAACCGAAATTGAGAACATCGAGCTTATCGACCGCGGTTATGAGGATTTAGTTGAAAAGTTAACCGGTGTCGGAGCCGATATTAAGAGGGTTACATTTTCTGAACCCTCCGCCATTAAACAAGCATTATAAAAAAGTAGAGGAATACCTGAAAGTATTCCTCTTTTTTATCAAAGAAAGGAGGAGCTATATGTCGCGCTTTTGCCCGCTTTACAGTTCGAGCGACGGAAACTGTATATATATAGGTAATGAAGATGCCGCGATTTTAATCGACGTTGGCATTTCTTATAAAGCCTTATCGGCGGCGCTTGAGGCTCGCGACATTAACCCTGCCTCCATTAAGGCTATCGCGGTAACCCATGGACACAGCGACCACACAAGCGGTCTTAAAGCCACCCTTAACAAGCTGCGAGTTCCCGTTATCGCAACTGCCGACACGCTGAAATATTTAGAAGAGCATTCCATGCTCCCCGGCAATGCAGAAAAGTTAGTTGCCAATTCGGATATAGCGGTTGGGGATATCAAGATTTCCCGTTTTTGCACGAGTCACGACTGCTGCGGTTCCTGCGGCTACAAGGTCTATCTCCCTGACGGGAGGGTTTTGGCGGTTTGCACCGACCTTGGCTACATAAGCGATGAGATAAAAGAAATGCTCCTCGGCTGCGACCTTGTTATGATAGAGTCCAACCACGATGTTAATATGCTTAAGAAGAATCCCAACTATCCTCCTCCGCTAAAGGAGCGCATCTTAAGCGACTGCGGTCACCTATCGAACGGTCAATGCGCATCGTTTTTGCCGCATCTCGTTAAAAGCGGAACAACGCGAATCATTCTCGCCCATTTAAGCGAGCATAACAACACGCCGCCTATCGCAATTTCTTCGGCAAGAGCGGCGTTGACCGAGGCGGGTCTTCGCGAAGAACTCGACTATATATTATATGTAGCGCCAAAAAAAGGCGGAAAGATGTTTATATTATGATTAAGGTTACGATTATTGCAGTCGGCAAGCTAAAGGAAAAATATTTCCTAGATGCTTCGCGAGAATATGAAAAGCGGCTCTCGAGATTTTGCAAGCTTAACATTATTGAAGTTGAGCCCGAAAAACTAAACGATAATCCGAGCGATGCCCAAATTGAGGCAGCCTGCATCGCGGAGGGAAAAAGAATTCTCCAAAAGATTCCCGCGGATGCTTTTGTTTCGGCGCTTTGCATCGAGGGCAAGCTTATCGACAGCGAAACCCTTGCCAAAAGAATCGACGAGGGCGCTGCCGTCGGCGCGGGTCACCGTATATATATAATAGGTGGCTCCTACGGTTTGTCGGATGAGGTTAAAGCGAGGGCGCAGGAAAGAATGTCGATGTCGCCCATGACCTTCCCGCATAAGCTGGCGAGAATTATGCTTCTTGAGCAGGTTTATCGCGCCTTTATGATACTCGGCGGAGGCACTTATCACAAATAATAAAAAATACTTGACTCTTGACAGAGAATGTGTTATCATAACGATACCTCTGCAAGGGTCTTTTTTTTTGCATAAGATTCCTTTTCATTGTTTTGTGCAGGTACGGTGCTTCTCACCCGTTTCGGGGCGGTACCGCGCAAGACTGATTGAGGGAGGCTCAAATTTACTTTCGGGATTCCGAAAGCAGAAAATATTTCCGTAAAACGGGAGGTGCCGTCATGAGAGTTAAAATCACTTTAGCTTGCACTGAATGCAAACAGCGCAACTACAACACAATGAAAAACAAGAAGAACGATCCTGATAGACTTGAAATGAACAAGTATTGCAGGTTCTGCAAGAAGCACACCGTCCATAAGGAAACAAAGTAGGAGGATGGCAGAATGAAAGTATTAAATAAACTCTGTCAAATTCTTGCTCTCGTTTCCGGCGTTGCCGCTCTTGCCCTTTTCTTCGTTGGAGATTTTGCTACCATCGTTACCGAGAAAGCCAGCGTTACCCTTTCGGGCGCTCAGCTTGCATTCGGCGGTAGTGTTAATTTCCAAGAACTCGCCTTAAAAATGGCCAAATCCGCGCACATTTGGTTCTGCGTTATCGTAACCATTCTCGGCGTGGTATTCAGCGCTCTTACCTTTAAGTTTAAGAGCATGAGATATGCAGCACCCGCTGTAGGTCTTATCACCGCTGTTTATATGTTGGTTATTTCCTTGGGCAGTTCCTTTAAGTTTGTCGATTACAGACCGATTAAGGACTATGCAACGGTTTTACACATTAACTACAACTCGTTTGTTTTTGTTATCACCGCTCTGCTCTTCGCTTTCGCTGTGCTCGGCATTGCACATCTCTTAATTTCCGATAAGCTCGCGGTTTTAGGTACAAAGAAGCTTACCATTCCCCGCAGAATTATCGCTTTCTTCAGAGATTATAAGAGTGAAGTTAAGAAAATTGCTTGGCCGAACTTCAAGTTCGTTGTAAAGAACACCTTCATAGTACTCGTTATTTGTGCTATTATTGGTGCCTTTATTTGGGCTCTTGACTGGGGTCTTGCTAAGATTCTTGAACTTCTTTTAGGAGCATAATCCCAGAAATCAGGGAGGTTTCTAAATGGCAGATTATAACGACGCAAGATGGTATGTTATTCATACCTATTCGGGCTACGAAAATAAGGTTGCTAAAGACCTTGAAACAATCGTTGAAAATCGTAAGCTTCAGGATTATATAATGGATATCAAAATCCCGACCGAAACCGTTACGGAGGTTAAGGATGATGGTACTGTTAAGGAATATGAGCGCAAGATTTTCCCCGGATATGTGCTTATTAAAATGATTGTTACCGATGATAGCTGGTTCGTTGTTCGCAATACGCGCGGCGTTACCGGATTCGTCGGCCCGGCTTCTAAGCCGGTTCCCCTCACCGATGCTGAGGTTGAATCTCTCGGTGTTGAGAAGCACTCTGTTGAGGTTCCCTACAAGGCCGGCGATAATGTTAAGATTATCAGCGGTCCGCTTGAGGGCTTTACCGGTGTGGTTGAGGATGTTGACGTTCCTGCGAACGATGTTCGCGTTCTCATTTCGATGTTCGGAAGAGAAACACCCGCACAGTTTGAGCTTGACCAGGTTGCTCTGGACAAGTAATTTATTTGAAATTATTAACGCGGCTTTGTTGCCGCCGGCGCTAATTTAAAGGGCGCCACGGTGGGAGAAGTGAATGAATCACTTCGCAAGGTGTTAAAAAACACCGCTACCACGAATTTTGGAGGTGCAAACAATGGCTCAGAAAATTACAGGTTACATTAAGTTACAGATTCCCGCAGGTAAAGCAACTCCCGCTCCCCCTGTTGGTCCTGCGCTCGGTCAGTACGGTGTAAACATTATGTCTTTCACTAAGGAGTTTAACGAACGCACAAAGAACGATGTTGGTCTTATCATTCCGGTTGTTATCACCGTTTATGCTGACCGTTCTTTCAGCTTCATCACCAAGACTCCTCCCGCTGCTGTTCTTATTAAGAAGGCTTGCGGTATTGAGAGTGGTTCCGGCGTACCGAACAAGACTAAGGTTGCCAAAATCACCAGCGAACAGGTCAGAAAAATCGCTGAACAAAAAATGCCCGATTTAAATGCTGCTTCCGTTGAGGCTGCCATGAGCATGGTTGCCGGTACTGCACGCAGCATGGGAATCGAAGTAGTTGACTAATACTCCCCCGTGGGAGGAAATTTCCGATTTTACCACTTATTGGGAGGTTTACTAACATGAAACACGGTAAAAAATATAATGAAAGCGTAAAGCTTGTTGAAAGCGGCAAGTTTTACGAAGTTGAAGAAGCTTTAGACATTGCCGTTAAGACCGGCACTGCTAAGTTTGATGAAACAGTTGAAATCCACGTTCGCCTCGGCGTTGACTCTCGTCACGCTGACCAGCAGGTTCGCGGCGCTGTTGTTCTTCCGAACGGAACCGGTAAGAAGGTTCGTACCCTTGTTATTACCAAGGGTGACAACGCTAAGGCTGCTGAAGAGGCAGGTTCCGACTATGTTGGAGCTGAAGAGGTTGTTGCCAAGATTCAGAACGAAGGCTGGCTCGATTTCGACGTTGTTATTGCTTCGCCCGATATGATGGGCCTCGTTGGTCGTCTTGGTAAGGTTTTAGGACCCCGTGGTCTTATGCCCCCCCCCAAGGCCGGTACTGTTACCCCTGATGTTGCTAAGGCTGTTGCTGAAGCAAAGGCAGGTAAGATTGAGTATCGTCTTGACAAGACCAACATCATCCACTGCCCCATCGGCAAGGTTTCCTTCGGCACCGAAAAGCTCAAGGAGAACCTTGAAACCCTTATGGGCGCAATTGTTAAGGCTAAGCCCGCAGCTACCAAGGGTCAGTACATTAAGTCCTGCACCATTGCTACTACTATGGGCCCCGGCGTTAAATTAAATCCCAACAAGTTTGGCGCTTAATTTAGTGCTTGACAATCACAGGTTACTGTGGTAATATAATCGTGTTGCAGATCTAAAGACAGTAGGTAGCGCAAGCTGTAAATCCTACCGAGGATGGCAAACGTAATCTTTTATGGTTTCGTGCCCGTCTGTCTTTTTGCAGGCGGGCGCTTTTTTAGTGTCTGCACACTAAATTTTTTGGAGGTGAATTCGATTTGCCAAGCGTAAAGGTTTTAGAGCAAAAGAAACAAATCGTTGCTGACCTTACTGCAGAGCTCAAGGCAGCTTGCACCGGTGTTGTAGTTGACTACAAGGGCACCAGCGTTGCTGATGATACCGCTCTCCGTAAGGAGCTCCGCGAAGCCGGCGTTCACTACTTCGTAGTTAAGAACACCCTTCTCGGTCGCGCTGCTGAAGAGGCAGGTCTCGGTGAGATGAAGTCCGTTTTAGAGGGCACCACCGCTATCGCCATCAGCACCGACGATTACACCGCAGCTGCAAGAATTTTAAAGAAATTTGCTGACGCTCACGATAACTTCAGCATCAAGTGCGGCTTCCTTGATGGAAACGTTGTTGATACTGCTACCGTTGAGAGCCTTGCAAAGCTCCCCTCGAGAGAGATTCTTCTCGCAACTGTACTCGGCGCCTTCCAGGCTCCGATCGCTGCGTTTGCACGCGCAGTTCAGGCTATCGTAGATAAGGATAACAATCCTGCTGAATAGTCAAAAAATTATTAAAAAACAAACAAACAAAAATTATTTATTTGGAGGAAATTAAAATGGCATCTGAAAAGATTACTGCTATGATTGAAGAACTCAAGACTCTTACCGTTCTTGAGCTTTCCGAGCTTGTTAAGGCTGTAGAAGAGGAATTCGGCGTATCCGCCGCTGCTGCTGTTGCAGTTGCAGCTCCCGTTGAGGGTGGCGCAGCCGCTGCTGCTGAGAAGACTGAGTTTGACGTTGAACTCACCGAGGCAGGCGCAGAGAAGATTAAGGTTATTAAGGTTGTTCGCGAGATCACCGGTCTCGGCCTTGCTGACGCTAAGGCTGTTGTTGACGGCGCTCCCAAGACCCTTAAGGAAGCTGCTTCTAAGGAAGACGCTGAAGCTATCAAGGCTAAGCTCGAAGAAGTTGGCGCTAAGGTTACCCTTAAGTAAGATTCTTCACTTATTAAAAGAGCACTCGAAAGAGTGCTCTTTTTTTGTTGTTTTTTCAAAGAATTGTTGATTTTTAAACGGGTTTATGTGATAATAAATTAAATGATATTCTTGGAGGTTTATTATGGATAGAATCATTTTAAAGCAAATTTCATCGCAGGAAAAAGTTTTTCTTGACCGCGATGTAACCGCACCTGAAGTTACCAAAATAACCGCACTTGGCGGCGATATTCTCGCATATCAGGTTGCCTATACAAAAACGGTTTGCGATACCATTCATCTTCTTTCCGAGCGTTGCGGATTTAAGGTTCGCGTTCGTTCTCCCCTTAAGAAATATATTAAGCTTAACTCGGTTGGTAATGTTCCTTCCGAGAGACCGACCTTTGTTACAACCATGTTCCCTTTAGATGACTACTATGAGAGAACCAACATCGGTCTTTATCCCGACCCGTTATTTGATATCCCCGGCGACCGCCTTTATTCCGCTACCAACATTTGGCGTTCGCTCTTTGTAACCATTCGTTTGCCCGAAGATATCCCCGCAGGCGAATATCCCGTTGATTTATTCTTCGAAATCAGCGACCCCCAATGGAATGATGAATGCCTCGTTCACTTTAAGAACGGCAAAAAGGGTATCACACTACATATGACCGTTAAGGTTCTTGCCGCAACCCTGCCCAAGACCGATTTCCTCTTCTCGCAGTGGTTCCATACCGATTGCATTGCATCCTATTATGGCATAAAAATGTTCTCCGCTCGTCATTGGAAGCTTATTGAGCAGTTTGTTAATACCGCTGTTGCCAACGGCATCAACACCATTTTAACCCCCATCTTCACTCCCCCGCTCGATACCTTTGTTGGTCACGAGCGTCCGACCGTTCAGCTCATCGATATCGAGCAAAACGGCGATAAGTTTACTTTTGGATTCGAGAAGTTCGACCGTTGGGTTGCTCTTTGCCAAAAGTGCGGCATTAAGTGCTTTGAAATGGCTCACCTCTTCACACAATGGGGCGCCGAAAAGACTCCCAAGATTGTGGCAACTGTTGACGGCAAGAAGAAGCGCATTTTCGGTTGGGATGTTGCATCCGATTCCAAGGAATACTTTAATTTCCTTTCGCAGTTTATTCCCGCTTTAATCGAGCGCATTGAGATGCTTGGAATTAAGAATAATGTTTTATTCCATATTTCCGATGAGCCCAACCCCGACCATCTTGAGCACTACAAAAAACTATACCGCTTTGTAAAGCCGCTTCTTAAGGATTTCACCATTATTGACGCTCTCTCGAGCTATGATTTCTATAGCACAGGCTCGGTTGATGCTCCCATTGTTTCCATCAACCATATTACACCCTTCCTTGAAAACAAGGTTTCTCCCCTGTTTGGCTATTACTGCTGCGGACAGACCTACAAGGTTAGCAACCGATTTATGGCTATGCCGCAGTCCCGCAACCGCATTATCGCGGCTCCGCTCTTTAAATACAACCTTACCGGTTTCTTAACCTGGGGATACAATTTCTATTACAGCAAGGGCAGCGAGCACCTGCTCAACCCCTTCTTAATTACCGACTGCGTTAGCTCCTTCCCCTCGGGCGATGCCTTCTCGGTTTATCCGGGTCGCAACGGTCCTATCGAGTCCATCCGTTTGGTTGTCTTCGCTATGGCGCTTTGCGATTTGCGCGCTATGAGATTGCTTGAGAGCTATGTTGGTCATGACCGCGTTGTAGAGATTATCGAAGAGGTTGCCGGAATGGAGATAACCTTTAACGATTATCCGCATGAAAACGAATTTATGATTAAGCTTCGCGAGCGTATAAACGAAGAAATCGAAAAGGTGATATAATGCGTTCTGTTATCGGAATTGATATGGGCGGCACCAAATGTGCCGTAATTCACGGAAAAATCGGCGCTGAGGGCATCGAAATCGTTGAGAAGACAAAGTTCTCAACAGGAATCGATATGCCCCCAAGCGAGGTTATTGACAAGATTATTGCCGCTATTCGCGAGATGAATGCCGATGCTGATGCTATCGGCATCTCCTGCGGCGGTCCGCTTGATTCAAAGACAGGCACAATTCTTTGTCCTCCCAACCTTCCTCTTTGGGATAATATCCACATTTGCGATATTTTATCGAAAGAGTTTGGCATCCCTGCATATCTTCAAAACGATGCTGATGCCTGCGCGCTCGCCGAATGGCAGTTTGGCGCAGGAAAAGGCACCGAAAATATGATTTTCATGACCTTTGGCACGGGACTTGGCGCAGGACTTATTCTCGGCGGTCGCCTTTATACCGGTCAAAACGGTATGGCGGGCGAGCTTGGTCACATCCGCCTGACCGATTTCGGTCCCTCGGGTTATGGCAAGAGCGGCTCGTTTGAGGGCTTTTGCAGCGGTCGAGGCATCGCCCAAATCGGTTACACGATGGGCATGGAGGCCTTCCAGCAGGGCAAAAAGCCTGCCTACTTTAACCCTGACGACATTTCTTCCTGCACTGCCAAAACTATTGCCGATGCTGCGGATGCAGGTGATGAAACTGCGCTTGCAGTTTATGCGAAATGCGGCGAATATTTAGGCCGCGGCCTTTCGGTTGTTATTGATATTCTAAACCCCGAAAGAATCGTTATCGGCAGCATTTTTGCGCGCTCGCAGGAACTTATTTGGCCTGCAGCCAAAGAGGTTATTGAGCGCGAAACTCTTAGCCGCTCGCGCGAGGTTTGCGAGGTTGTTCCCGCAGGACTCGGCGAAAAAATCGGCGACTATGCCGCACTCGCGGTTGCTACTTTAGGTGGAGGTAAATAATATGCTTAACGAACTTTTAGAAAGATACCCTGTCCTCGGCACATGCCGAGAGCAAATTGAACTTGCCGACAAGACCATTATTGAAACCTATGAAAACGGCGGAAAGCTTATGGTTTGCGGCAACGGCGGGAGCTGCGCCGACTCTGAACACATTGTTGGCGAGCTTATGAAGGGCTTTTTGAGCCTTCGCCCTCTTGATGAAGATTATAAGGCTGAACTTAAGGCTGCTAACCCCGAGCTTGAGGATGATATGCTCGGAAAACTTCAGGGCGCTCTTCCCGCTATTGCCCTAACAGGTCACACAGGTCTTACAACCGCATATTCCAACGATGTTGAGCCTTCTATGATTTTCGCACAGCAGCTCTTCGGTCTCGGCAACTGCGGCGATGTTTTTGTTGGTATTACCACATCGGGCAACTCCAAGAATGTTATAAAGGCTGCTCAACTTGCAAAGGCTTTGGGCATTAAGGTTATCGGTCTTACAGGCGCAAAGGGCGGCAAGATTCGCGAGATTGCTGATGTTTGCATTTGCGTTCCCGAAACCGAAACCTTTAAGGTGCAGGAGCTTCATCTCCCCGTTTATCATTTCCTTTGCGCCAGCGCTGAAAAGCATTTCTTTGGTTAGGGAGTTAGTTTATGAATTTTTTAGAGATAGCTGAACAGCGGCAGTCCTGCCGCAAATATAACCCTGAACGCGAGGTCGAACGCGAAAAGATTGATTCTATTCTTCGCGCGGCTCAGCTCTCCCCTTCAGCCTGCAACTGCCAGCCCTACCATATAACGGTTTGCCGCGGCGAAAACGCCAAGGCGGTTGCCAAAACAACTATGCAAATGGGGCTCAATTCCTTTGCGCCCGATGCGCCCGTTATTTTGGTTATTTCGGAAAAGCCTTATTCTAAAATGGCAGCAGTTGGAGCAAAGCTCAAGCATAATGACTACCGCTCAATCGATATTGGCATTCTTTCGGCTTATATTACCGCTGAGGCGACCGCTCAAGGATTGGGCACCTGCATTATAGGCTGGCTCGACGACAAGCCTATACGCGAAATTTGCGGACTTGACGGCACTGTTAGATTGGTTATCACGGTTGGATATGCCGCTGATGGCGATAAACTCCGCCGCAAGAAGCGCAAGGAGCTCGATGAGCTATCCCACGAAATATAAATAAAAACACCTTCGATTACTCGAAGGTGTTTTTTTATTACTTATCAAGCCAAATGGGGTTGCTGACTGCAACACGATAGCCATGGGTCAAATCGGCAATCTCGGCGCGATAAAAGGCGCGCTTTTGGCACTCAAGGGCTATTTTTTGCGGTTTAACGCCGTTATACATCGACTTGTAAACCAAGCCCTTATCGGAATAAATGCGAAGCTCATAGGCGGTGTTTTCCTTCCACTGATGTTTGAAGAAATCATCAACGCGCATGGTTAGAATCATTCCGTCCTTATATTCGTTTTCGCTGCCGATGGGGTTGCCGTCAATACACATCTTGATGCCAACGCAACCAACGGTATAATCGCCCGAATGCATTTGCTCGAAGAAGGCATTGCCCGATTTTTCGCTTGTGTAGAAGGTCGAAACAACCTCGTTGCTGGGTCTGCGATGGGTGTCGGAGCCGCCTGATGTGTAAACATGCTTGCCGAGAGCCAAAAGCTCGGTCCAAAGGCGATAATTCTTGAAGGAGAAGTTGCTCTCGAACTTTTCATAGAGGGTTTCGAGATACATATGCTCGCCATAATAGAAATCAAGCGGGTCGGTTGAGGACATCATGGTCTTGGGATGGGGATGAACAAACATACCGCCTATCGACTGAATGAATGCAACCAACTCCATGAAACGCTCTTTGGTAAAACCGGGATATTTATGCGAGCCGGTCAGCTCATCTCCCTCAAACTTGAATTCGGGGAAATTGGCAAATATCATGGCAAGACCATATTTATGCGGAACGAGCATATTATAATGGATATGGTCATAGCCCGGGGCGGCCGCATTAAGTCCCGAAATGGCAGCGCTCGGCTCGTTGCCCATAATAAAGCGCTCTTCATCCCATTCGGGCAGGAAGAAGCCGCGCATTTGGCGATGGTCAACAACTGCGGCGAAATCGACGCCGATTCTATCCATCTCCGCAGGCCAATCGGACATCGGGAACGAGCCATCGCTCGTGCCGCCGCACTTGGTGTGAATGTGCTGGTCGCCGTAGTAGGCTTTTTTGCCCTTATAATGCTCATCGAGCGCCGAGAAATCGGCATCGGCGATTATTTTGTGGGCATCCTCCCCGTTTGTCATCTCGGCGGAGGTATCGATATATTCGGGAGCAGAGGTTGGCGGAAGCGCAATAACCTCCATACCCTTCGCGAAGCCTGTTATCTCACAGTTTTCGAGTTTAACGCCATCAGCATAACCTAAAACCGCAACTGCGGCATTATCGTTGCCGCGGGTATCGGAAATAAGGCAGTTGTTTATCTTAAGAGTGTGCTTATCGTTTATGAAATAGGGGTTTATAACGGGGTCGCCTTCGCGGGATGCGTTCACAAAGGTGCATCCGTCAAGGGTTATATCGAGCGCTCCATCGCTGTTTTTGGTGCTGAAGGATACGCCGTTTTCACCCGTGCATTCCGAAATATAGCAGTTTTTAACCACGATTTCGGTTTTCTCAAACTGCGAGCAGTTAGAGAAGCTGCTTGTTAGGTTGGTAAAGCCAAAGAGCTGACCCGAACCCGAATAGCAAACATTATCAAGCACCGCCTTATGGGCGTTTATAAGGGCAAAGCTGCCGCCGTAATCAAGGTCGGGGAATTCGATTATGCGGATGTTTTGAATAAGAATATCACGGTCGAGTTGACTATCAGCCGAGAGCGGAACAAAGTTATACTGGTTATGTTCCCAACCGCAACGGCCCGTATGTATTATATTCTTGCTCTCGAAGCAAAACTTGCCGCCGTTTTGTCTTGCATCCTTAATGCGGACACCAGCGGAAAGGAAGCCATCCATAATGAAATATTCGCAATCGTTGCCTTCGAGCGAGATGTTGCCATACCAATAATGGCCAACTAGAATACTCTCTCCCTCGCCGCGCTCGGGATTTTCGGCGGGCAAATCAAGACGGTTTTTTGAAGGAATATTCGGCGAGATACCCGCCTTTTCGCCAAGCAAAACAACCGAGTTTAGAATTTTAACACGGTTAAATACCTCGATATTATGTTTTCCCGCCGAGAAAATGATAACGGGAGCAGGAAAACTATCATAAGGCAGGCCGCAAATAATTTCATCGGGAGCGGCTGCTTTTGCGGCAGCTTCAAGCGCTTCGTTTACGGTTGCGAAAAGGTTTTCGCCCTCGGTTACGGCAAAGGTTTCGCCGCGGAAGGCAAAGCTATCTTTAGAGGCGTTTTCAAAATCGCTTGCTACTGCGAAATATCCTAAAGGCAATTTTTTCATTAGAATTCCTCCTGATTTTTGCTAACTTAATTATACCACCAAAAGCCAAAAAGTCCACTATTTTATAAGCAAAAAGCGCAGTTTTAAAACTGCGCTTTAATTTTATTTATTCTTTTTTATTTTTTCGAAAACATAGAAAACTATCGCAAGGGCTATGCCAACTGCAATGGCAACGATAAGGTCGAAAACGACGGTTAATATGAGGGTTACGAAGGCTACGATAATTGCGCTCGCCTTTTTGCTCATTACGATTTGCTTGAGGTTGCGGATTTCGCTCATATTATAGGCAACCATAAAGAGAATTGCCGCAATAGTCGGCATCGGGATAAGACCCGCATAGGGCATTAAGAACAACAGCACGAAGAGCAAAACTACCGCGTGAACCATTCCTGCAACGGGGGTTTTGCCGCCGTTTTTAGCGTTGGCGGCGGTTCGGGCTATGGCGCCTGTTGCGGGGATTCCGCCAAACATCGCGGAGCCGATATTAGCAGCACCTTGAGCAACGAGCTCGGCATTGGGATTATGCTTTGAATCAACCATTTTATCGGCAACAACGCAGGAAAGCAGGGATTCGATTGCCGCCAGCGCCGCAATCATAGCGGCATCGGGCAAAAGAGCGGTTATGCGCGAGGCGCTCATATCTATTGCGCCAAAATCCATTTTGGGCAAGCCCATCGGGATGTTATAAAGCTCGCTTATGGTCGAAACGCCGCTATCAAGCGCAGGAATCAGCTTCACCATCAAAGCGCCAACCACTACGGCGATAAGCGAGGGCGGAACGCGCTTTTCGAACTTGGGATAGAAGATTAAAATTAAAAGGCAAACCGCGCCAACGAGAAGAGCCTGCCAGCTGAAGGAGCCGATTGCTTCGATGTTGGCCTCGATTTTTTCGAGCGCCTCAATCGGGGCAACCCCCGCCTCATATTTAAGTCCGAGGAAATCCTTTATTTGGCCGATAAATATGGTAACGGCGATACCTGCGGTGAAGCCTGTGGTTATGGTGTGGGGTATGTATTTTATGAGGCCGCCGATTTTAAGAACGCCCATCAAGATAAGCATAATACCCGCCATAACGGTTGCGATAAACAAGCCATCCATTCCGTTTTTAACGACTATTCCTGCAACGATGGTTGCAAACGCGGCGGTCGGACCTGCGATTTGAATGCGGCTTCCGCCCAAGAGCGAAACGATGAAGCCCGCGGCAACGGCGGTATAGATTCCGCAAACGGGTTCAACGCCCGAGGCAATAGCCAGCGCGATGGAAAGCGGCAGGGCGATTACCGCAACGATAATACCCGCAACGATATCCTTTAAAAACTGAGCTTTGGTGTAGCTTGGAAGAACCGAAAAGAATTTCGGTTTGAGGTAAAAGCTTTTCATATTTCACTATTCTCCCCTAAATATCAGTAACGAAAAAGATTATACCACGCCTTAAAGTTTAGCGCAATAGGATGTTAATATATACTCGCAAAAGATTTAAAATTATTATTGACAAAAGCCGCTTTTGTGGTATAATATTGCTGTTGCTATTCGGGCCATTAGCTCAGTTGGTTAGAGCAACCGGCTCATAACCGGTCGGTCCGGGGTTCGAGTCCCTGATGGCCCACCATTCGGTAGAGCGCCTCGCGTTCTACCGAATTAAATAGAATATAGGGGTATAGCTCAGTTGGTAGAGCATCGGTCTCCAAAACCGAGTGCCGAGGGTTCGAGCCCTTCTGCCCCTGCCAGATGAAAGTCGCTTAAACACTGCGTTTAAGCGACTTTTGTTTTTTAGAAAAAACCATAAAAAGTCCTACCATCTAAAAAACATCTAACGGAAATCTTCGCTCTACCTCTCTAAACTTGCGGCTATATGCTCTCCTATTCTTTGATTGGAACGAGCATCGGTGTGTGAATAGAAGTTAAGCGTAGTTGATGGTTGGGAGTGCCCCAACCATTTTTGAATTTCTACCAATGTCATACCATCATGCAATAGGTTGGATGCCGCACTGTGTCTAAGGTCATGGAGCCGCACATATGGTAGGTCGCTATTAATTACCTTTTCATGAAAAATATGAGAAAGATAATTAGTTGTTATTGGATGACCATCTTCCCAAACAAACACAAGGTTGTTTTGTGCGTAGCTTGAAGGAAACAAACCAGAATACTCTTCTCTCCTTTCCTTAAGTTCAAGCAGAAGAACTCTGGTTTCAGGCGTCAAAGGCAGAGTTCGGCAACTACTTGAATTCTTTGTTGAATCCTTAAGGTAGTCACCTTTTTCTCCTTGTATCATCGCACGACATATGGTGAATTGGTTGTTTTCAAAATCAACCTTGTCCCAGCAAAGCCCTAACGCCTCACTTCTACGCATGCCATAGGTGCATATAAACCGAACCACATGTTCAAGAATATGCCCTTTAAACATGGCAATAAGTTCTTTTATCTGCGGATAGGTTAAGAATGCTGATTCATATTTTTGAATCTTCGGCAATTTAGCAAGCGATGCGGGATTGCTGGCTATCATTTCCAAACGTATAGCATCGTTCATAGCTTTAGAGATTATTCTATGGCAATGCCGAACGCTTTGAGCAGAAAGACTTTTCTCATCGATTAAACGAGAATAAAAATCTTCTAGATGCCGAACACGAACATCCGCAAGTTTTAGCCTATGGTTTTTGAAATACGGAATAATGTGATTCTTCAAATTACCCCTATACCCTTTAAGCGTTGACTCTTGCAAATCTCTATCGATTTGCTTTATCCAGCGTTCTAAATAGTCGCAGAATAAAATTTCACTTGCACATATATTGTAATCCTCATGTTCTGTTAGCCATTTATTCAGCATCGCTTCTGCCGCTTTCTTGTTGCCTTTAACAGTTAACCCGGTAGAAATCCATTTGTTCTTCCTACCGACGCGGTCATCAATATAATTGATTACCATATGATATCTATTATTTTTAATTTGTAGGCTGCCTGTCATAATTTAATACTCCTTTTAATTAATAAATTATTTGTGTTTACGGTTAGCCCACACTATGGAAAACCATCTTCAGTTTTATTAAGAAATCGAACGACAGATTCTCTTGGTATTCTAATCTGTCGTCCAATTTTGATATAACGAATCGCACCGCTATGAATTAAATCGTAAGCAGTGTTTTTACTAATTTTCAGTAAAGAACATAAATCCTTTACAGTGAAAACTTCATCTTTAACATTACGCATAACATTCGTTATGCAAAAAATCGAGGAATACAGTGTATTTATTATGCCATCAAAAATGCTTTTTGTCAAAACACCCAGCGGGTGTGCAAACTCTCGAAACCCGCTATTCATGCGGGTTTTCAAAGTTAGAGTTTTAAAAAATATTTTTCATAGCATTTAAAAACCGCTTTTAGTTGCCTGTTCGAGCGTGAACTCAGGCTCGGCATTTCCTATTGCTTTTTTCCTCTCGTTAAGCAACGTAGAGAGTGAGCACTTAATGGCACATGCGCTACGCAGCCAAGATATATGTGGCAATTATAAAATCATTTATATTTAATGAGTCGCATGCTATCAATTACAAGTCGTTCATTGCTTTATGATGTGCAACCTGCTTTTTCTTGGTTGACTTCCAGGTGCATTTCCAACAAAGCGTTTCTATCCAATCGCGGTTCGTGCGGAGTTTACCGGGTTTGCCACACACTTCACAAATGTTGGTGGATTCCCGTTCGGCGGCCTCCCTTAACGCGCGGATTTCCTTTGCTTTATCAGAATTGGTAAAGACACCTATCCGCAGCCGTCCAAACTTCTGCTTTACCAGTATTTCGCAATCTGGGTCGAGGTCTAAGATTTGCGGAATGTATTTATCCAAAAGACCCCACCACCCCGGGAACACACTCGGCCTTAAGTTTTTAATAATCTCATCTTTGTTCATTGCTTTGCTCCTTTCGGTGGTTGCACCCTTCACAATAAACGGTGCCGATGCACGGCTCCCAATCGTCTTTACAGATATGGTCAGCAATCTCTATTAAGCGTTCCTCAATACCCATTTCAAGAATTCCGCTATTGATAAGTATCGTTAGTATATTCTTGGCTTCTTCTCTCGTCATCGTTTTACTCCTTTATTTTAAGTGTAACAAAAATTAAACTTAAAGTATTCATGTAATATTTCCACTATCTTAATCCGGTGTGGCACCATCAAATCCCCATCGCGAATATCTTGAACTATACCCGCCCGATTCTGAAATAGTACCTCTATAGCCCCATCCTTGACTCAATAAATCCTTATCAACGGTTATTTCAACCTCAAAAAGTGTACCGTCTTGTTTTATAAAGCTTATTGTGCCGGTGCACGAAGCTGCATCAAAAGTAATTGTTGGTACATTACCCCATGTTCTTGCATCCGAAATACGAACATCCGGATTTTCAATGAAATAGCTTTCTCTGTTATCGTAGCCACTTATATCAACGCTAAGGCAAGAATCGATTGTTGCGTAACTTCCTCCGCGTTTCGGAATAGGTGTAGTGAGCATTGTTTCCTGACACGAAAATCTTTGGCAACGTTTGCCATAGCTTCCCACGCTGTTAACGGTAGGATAAAGAAGAACTTCATCTTTGCCAGAGAAATCATGACCTAATGGTTCAAGTGTTTCGTACAAAACCGGTTCTGAGCAAACCAGACACTTATATATAACATCACGCGGTTCATTACATTCCGCATATAATTCATATCTGTTCTCAACTCCCGGCTTTACCTCAGACCATCCACCTATCCAATGAAGACCGCTATCGTCTTCAAAATAATTAGGATGCGCACATTTAGAAGTTGTTTTTTTAGATGTAGTAGTCGCAGGTATTTTTGAAGATGTCGGCGTTTTAGTGCCCGGTTCGGGCTCGGAGGAGGGCTTTGCCTCGGAGGTAGCACTTTCTGTTGAGGATGTATCTATTATTTGCGATGTTTCATCTTCGGTTGTAGCAGTTGGCGTGCAACCAAAAAGCATTGCGGCAAGTATTAAGGATAAAACACAAGCAATTACATTAATTCTCATCTTATTTCTCCTCACTTGCGCGATTGCCTGCGGTTAATGTGCGATTCTTGTAAATCAAAAATCCGCTGAACGCAACTACTAACAAAATCAGTATCAACACAAGAATCACACCTGCATTACCGCTCGAAGATTCTTGGGAAGGTTCGTTAGTGTCGGGTTCCGGAATATCCGAAATCGTTGGGGCAACATTTAAGAACTCAACCTGACGACCAAGGGCTCCGTTGCCCGTACTAGATATCGAAATTTGATTCCACATCGCCTCAGTTCCCTTATAGACAACTTTCTCGAGGTTATCGCAGAAAAACGCGCTATCACCAATATATTCAATATTTGGACCAATAGTAACCTTCTTTAACGAAGAACAATCCATAAAAGCTCGATATTCTATCTCTGTAACCGAATCCGGTAATGTTATTTCCTTAATGGCGGTATTATAAAACGCATGGTCGCCTATGTATGTTAGATTTTCGCCCAGGGTTACATCGGTCAGGTTTTCGCAGTTTTTAAATGTGCTTGAAAGCAGTTTCGTTATACCATTGCCGAGCACAACCTTTTTGAGAGATTTACAATCAGAAAACAGACCGAAGGCATCGCATATGGTAACGCTATCGGGTATTTCTATGCTTCCAAGACTACTGCATTTGCTGAAAGCATAATCATCTATAACAACGACGCTATCGGGAATAATAACCTGTGTTACTTTATCGCAATTAGATAAAGCTCCGCTTGCTATAAGTCTTGTGCCAGGTTTTATTTCCACAACGCCGATAGTTTTGCTTGAATCCGCTTCAATTAAGCAGTCACCAATATAAAGCAATCCGTTTTCCCAATTGTTTTTGTTGTTGTAGTATGCTGTTCCATAGAAGGCTTGTGTACCTATTTCGGTTATGGTATCGGGCAACACTATTCCCTCTATCGAAGAGCACATTTTAAAAGCATAAAAGCCAATACTTGTAACGGTATATCCATCTATTGTTTCGGGCACTTCGACGCTTTTGGCCGAGCCGGAATATGAAACTATGTTAATTGTGCCGTCCTGGCGAGTTTCGTATTTAAAATCTCCATATGTTGCCGCCGAGGTCGGAACAGCAAAAACAGTAAACAAGGTGCTTATCAAGGTTACTGTCAACAAGGCGCTTACAAATCTTTGTTTCTTCATGGTGCTTCCTCCAAAACTTTTATACAATCTGCCGCGCTCGATATATTGTTGACAAATAAAAAAGAGCGCAGCCAGAGGCTACGCTCAAAAAACACATAGCTCTCTTGCTGCGATACAAGTTAATTTTTTAAAAAGGCACTTAAATAGGTGTGCGAAAAACTGAGCATGTGTTTTTATAGAATTTAAACACATACCTATTTTATGCCCAATATTAAACTTGTATCGCATACATAATTTTACCATAAGTTTTCTGAATATTCAATAATTATTATATTGATAAAAAGAAAACCCGATGGCGACTTGCCATCGGGTTTGAATCTGTAAAAACGGTGTTTCGAAAACAGACAACCAAAAAGCCGCAAACCGCAGCTTACAATGGCAATATGTTTCCGAGTGAACAACCAAGACTCAGTATGTAGATAAAAAGCACGTTGTTACTAACAGGTAGGCCAGCATTGAATATAGCTCACCACTCAGGGCTTGTTTTCGTGCAACAGAACTATACTCTATCCAGCATCCTTGATATATTTGTCATAAACATTATATTAGTCAAAAACAGAAAAGTCAAGCCAAACTCGATAGTTTGCGTTACTCATTTTGAACCGCAAAGCAACACAAAATACTTGCTAAATACAAATTCCCCACTTCTTTTTTCACTCATAGTTCAGCACCCTATCCCTTTTATTCTATCGGCCATCCCTTTTTATTAATCCGGTAGCCGAAAGTTCTTCGATCGAATCATGAACAACTTTTTTACTTTGTTTAATAAAATCATCTAACGCCGGTAACAAAACATGATTATCATTTTTATATAACTCTTGAACAAACAATCCAATATCATTCCAATCTTGGGGATTGTCTCTTTTTTTAGATAGTGCAACAAAAATATTATGAGATCTAAAAGCAAATAATTCCAAATCTCTAAAACTTGTGATTTTTATGTTTGATTTTATATACTCAGCTTCTCTTGAGTCTTCAGCTACTCCTAATTTCAAAAAAACTTGTTGATAAATTTGTCTTTTCGAAATATAAGCATCTTCAAACAAGGCGACTATACCAAAAACATCAGATTTATCTATTTGTATATGCTTTTGAAAGGGATAAAATAACCCGCTATTAAAATCATTAACCCGATTATATATTTGGATTATATTTTTTGCATATCGATCTATAGTGTTCTCAATGACTTCGTCATTGAATTGGCGAATTGCTAATCCTGGCGTTGATAATTTGCTATCTATAAAGCACACTTGACTACCGAGTCTTATCATAACATCCGGAGAATCTATTCTGTTTCTCCCCTTGTAATAAAAGCATTCTGGAAGCACCTCATCATATATATTCCCTTCATTATAAATTTTTTGTATATATGCCTGCGCAACATCTTTACCAATTGTTTCTCGAAGTGAGTTGTTTCCATCTGTCGCTCGCGTTAATAATGAGTCTGTAACCGCGTCGATAATCAAAAAAGGCAGCGGCAAAAACAAACACTCCTCAAACTCAACAAAAGGATACGGCTTCAAATAATTGAATCCAAAAACGACATTCTCAAAATTCTCATCAATCTTCTCACTTTGTCTTTGTTGATATTCATTGCGTGTAATTTTCAGTTGTTTAACAATTTTATGATACTTAAAACACAAAGCGCGCATTATATCGGCAGTTGGCTGTTCAAGGCTAGCATAAAAGAATATTAAAATTGCCAAGTCGCGAAAGTCATCATATTTAGCTCCTTCAAACATTGTAGAAAAAATTTCTGGCATATTAATAGCTTTGCTAATATAGTGCCAAAAAAACTCATATCTATAAAGCCTATCAAAAATGTTTTCCTGCAGCTTAAATTGCTGAAGTGATGTAGCCATCATAAACGCATTTACAAAATCCATGTTTTTCTTGTTTTTCAAAACAGGAGGTTGATAATTGCGTATTCTATTAACTATTTCTATAAGTTTCTCCTCCGACTCACTAAAACTACAGGTTGCGACAGGGGCATCAGCAAACAAGGAGAGTTCAGCAAGCACCTCAAGTTCCCACGGATATATAGCGTTGGGTGTATTCAAAATGTCCAAGTGTGTTATTTCCATCAACCGCATTGAACCAAGTTGACAAATAAGCATTTTCTCTGTAAAAGGGTATTTTCTTAAATTTTCAACAATAATGTCTAATTCCTTTTTTGAAGATTTTTTCTTCACAATCCTCACCTATCTTTCCATTTCATTGTTACTAACCATATTCTTTTCTTATATATAATAACGACAGATAGCCTTGTGTTTAACAATGGTTATTCACGATCAATTTGCTTTTAATATTAAGAAACAATAAGACTTTCATCTTCTAAAGGTTTATGAGATTAAAACATTAGTTTTCTGCGCATTTTGAAGATTCAAGAGCAGAAAGGATTTGTTCTTTTGAACGATAGTCTAATGGGAATTGGCTGTTTATTTCAATATACGGAATGCCTGTAAAGTTAACCTCGCACTGGTGGTCATAAGGCATTTTACAAAAGTCATTTATGCATAATCCAACAGGTTTGAAGTTTTCGGGTTTATTGATATATAAAGCGAAACCCATAGGATATACAATAATTTCTGATGCCAAAACAACGCTTCCATCGTTTATGTTATATTGCCCTATAATTCCGTTTATTCTGGATATGCTTGGAGAAGCAAGAAACATGTACACTGAATACTTTTCAGTATCAAAAGCTTGGCTTTCTTTTTGAAGCAAGAACTGTCTAAGCAAATCATCACCAAAGCAGTCATTATTGATATCACAGAACATCGTCATTACAGCCTTTAAGACGCGCAAAGGGTGCATTTTCGATATTTTAAAAGAATACGAATTGCCTTTTATCAAAGAATTGCTTCCTATCATTTGATTGAGTGTGTTCGCAAGTATTGTGTATTCTTCTATATACCAAGAGCCAGTTTTGTTATTACATTCCTGGCATAGATAGTATCCCCCTCCGCCCTTTTGCTGTATTTTTCCTTTGAGTCCGGATATATCCCACGGCATTCTTCCATCGGCACACGTATACAACTTTATCACTTCATCAAACGGAAATACGGTTACAGAAGAAGAGTTAAAGGCTTTTTTAGGAGGCACATGTTCAAAAGTTAGTTTCTTAAACTGTCCGCACAGCTTGCAATTTCCTGAATGTTTTACCGCTTGCATATAATCTCCTTAAAGATGTATCATTAAGTAAATTATAACATCTTCAAATTCTCTCTTCAATATCATTTACAAAAGATACTATAATGTTTGTGCTTTAATCTAGTTATGAATGCAAACAACAAACCCGATGGTGGGAGCCATCGGGTTGTTTTTTTATTGGGGTTGTTTTTGGGGTGGGGTTATTTAGGGATTAGGAGACGAGAGAACCGTCGCTGTGACTCACGGTTAATATCACATTGGATGTCTTACCTGTTTTAAAAAGATAGTTATTTCCTTCGTTCAAATGAATGTATTTTGAGGAAAGCAATGTTTTTATGTGCTTACCATCTCTTACATGAACCAAATAATACAGTCCAATTGACCGTTCGGAATTGCGTTCGATTTTTTCGGTAAAAACGCTCGCCTTGAAGGGCTCCGTTTTCAAAAAAACACAATTTATTTCTTTCGTTTTTTGAAACACAAAATCAAACAGAACTCGAGAACCTGTGCTAATAATGCGGGAAAACAAAGAAACGAACGGAACAAACACAAGAATACTAGCGGATATGGTCAGTATATGAACTCTAATAGAAATGGTTATGAATTTTCCACTCAAAAGTCCTACAAAAACGCTCATAACAACGAAAAGAAATACAAGCATTTCATAAATAAAAGGACTAATTTGTTTAAACTTCATATTCGTACCTCCTATCACTTAGCAGTCGAAAGAGAAGAGGAAACCCAACTGCTCACCACAATGTCATAACCATACTTTTTCACTAGTTTGTCTAATATAGCGGGGGTTAACCCTTTTTTTGCTTGTTGCCTGATGGCAGTAAGCTGCCTGTTGGTTATTTTTCCTACACTTTTGAGGAATCGTTTTTGTGCAGACTTTGTCAAAGAATTAAAATGTTTTGTAACGCCTTTTATCAAAAGTTTTGCGGATGCGTCTCCAATCAATCCCGCGCTTACGCCTACTGATATTGCTGATGTCAAATCGCCAATTGTTTTTATTTCTCCTAAAATAAGTTGAGTCGCAACATTTCCGGTGCCACCAAACACGCTGGCACATACCCACGAGCTTACTCCTGGTATAGTAATGCACGAAATTGCGCCTCCCACGCCGCCTGCAAGCATCGATATTGCTAATCCCTTATACCACTTTCGTCCAGACTTATAATTTTTATAAATTTTCGCAACACCGGAAATAAGAGAACCTACGCCAAACCCTATTGCTAAAGAAAGAAAAAATTCTCCTTTAGAGTCAGAACGTGTTACAGGATTGTTTCCACAATATGCAAATAGATTGTGCGAAAGAACAGTACCATTTACACCCAAGAACGAAACGTCATCCGCATTTATGAATCTTCCAACCGTGGGGTCGTAGTAACGGGATTGGAGATAGTAGAGACCGGTTTCCTGGTCATAGTAGTAACCACGATAACGGAGAGGGTTAATGGTGCCGAGGTTGTTTTCCGAATAATCAGATATCTCAAGCGATTTGCCCCATGCATTATAGGTATATTTTACCATACAAGTACTTAGAGTCAAGGATGGTAGCAACAACAACCCCGATGGTGGGAGCCATCGGGTTGTTTTTTTATTGGGGATTATTTTTTAGGGCTTAGGAGACAGGAGAACCGTCCCCTGTCTTGCGTTTTAAGGCTTTGGCTGAACGTCGGAGGTTTTAATCTCTAATCTTCCTTTTTTATCATAATAGCCTTTTTCATTAAAACATTGGCTAATATTCGCTTGTAATAAAAAGGTCTTGACGACTATCCATTTCATTAAAAACAACCGCGTCTTCCGGAGCAAAAGCTGATACATCGTTGCTATAAATACAATCCAAGCTATCTAAAGCAATAAGAATGTACCGGTTTTCATATCCGATAAAATATGCCTTGTTATTATATTCGCACCATAAAAACGCTTTGTCTATATATTGACCACCAGTTTTGGAGGCGTTGTGCAGCATTATGAAAGGATAGTATTCTTTTGTGTCAAAGTCCGTTTTAATGTCGATTTCAAGGCGCTCGTTAGAAAATGATAAATGGTCATAGTTGAAGTCGTTATTATAAAAATATACGAAAACTTTAATAAAAAAGGAAGATAAAGAAAAAATTATAATGAATGCTATTATGCAAAAAACGGAAATAAGTGCGATGGTTATATACTTCTTTCTACTCAACCAACATACACCACCTTTGAAAAATAGTATTCCCAGTCATATTCTATTATCCATCTATATTTATTCAAATAATATCCCATATTATTTGCAATGTTGCTAAAAGAGTTCCACTTAAACAGTTCTGTAAAATCATATTTATCATAGACAAAAACGTTGACCAGTAAAACTCCTTTAGAACCCCTATAAAACGCCGGGCGGTGATAAGATTGAAAACTATATGATAATATTACATCTGCATGCCCTATTGCATAATGCAAATCACCTTTTAGATAGTTCACGGAAAGAGAGTCGTTTTTTTCAGAAAAGTGCCTATTATAGCCGTATTTTTTGAAGCTTTTGTTGATTTGGTAAGAAACTACATTAAACAGCTCTTTTGAGTCTCTTATTTTTAAATACATTTGGCGGTCAAAATAATCTTTGCCTCCACCATAAAACCCGTGCCACCACATTTTCGCTGCAACAGGATATCCAACGGTATTCAAAAACGTTTTTCCAACCCTTGCAAGAAATGATTTTGCCAGAAATCCGCTTTCGTCAAAATGATTAATAGGATTGTTGCCACAATATGTAAAAAGGTTGTGAGAAATCACCGTGCTATTAGACCCAAGAAAGTTGATATCGTCTGAGCACACAAATCTGCCAATAGAGGGGTCATAATAACGGGATTGGAGATAATAGAGACCTGTTTCCTGGTCATAGTAGTAACCACGATAACGCAAGGGATTTATAGTGCCGAGATTATTTCCTGAATAATCAGAAATCTCAAGTAACTTGCCCCATGCATCGTAGGTATATTCTACCATACAAGTGCCATTAGAGTCAAGAATAGCAACAATATCTCCCTGGAGATTCTTAACATAATAATAGGTTGTTTCGTTTAGAACAAAGCCTATAGGCAAACCGTTATCATCATAGAGGAAATAGATATCGTTAGTGCCGTCAGTCTGGTAAGTTAACTGGCCGTTTACCCAATAGAAATCGGTAGTAGCAGTTCCATCGGTCTTTTGGGTGCGGAGGTTATCGGAGTTATACTTATACGAATAAGTCTTTTCACCAACGCTCAAGGTCTTAAGCTGTCTGCCAAGTTCCCAAGAGAACACCATTCCATCACGATAGTTAAGCGGATTGCCGCTGCCATCATAGGTAATGGCCTGACCGTTATAGTTGGTTAAAAGGTCTTTCCAAGCGTTATTGTAGCCATAGGTTACGGTGTTAAGGCAGGTGCCAAGTTCACCCGTAGTATAATCGTATGTTTTAACATACTTAATATTACCGCCAACATCGTAAACATAAACCGTAGTGCCATATTGCGGGTCGTTAACGCGGGTTAGCTGACCTGCTTCATCGTAAGCGTAGGTTACATCGCCTGCTTTGGTAATAAAGCCATTGGCATCGTATTCGTAAGCAATGGTGTTCTTATAGCCGTTTGCCTTGTTCTGCAAAACGGAAACCTGATTACTTGTGCCGAAGCCTGCAACATCGTTATATGCAAACGATGTGTTAAGAATTTGCTTTATAGTTTCGCCAATTTTGGCGGAGATAACCTCTGCGGTTGTACGGTCGAGGTCATCATAGTGCAGTTCTTTGGAAACGGTGTTATTGCCTATGGTGTAGGCGGCCTTTGTGAGGCGGCCGTCCTTATCGTAGGAATAGGTTACGGAATAGGTGTGACCATCAACCGTTTCGGTGTAAATATCATCTATGGTTTTATACTCGTGGAGAGCTTTTTTGCCCTCTTCGAGCGAATCATAAACGGTGGTTATGGCATTATTCTTATCATCATAGGTAACAACGGTGAAACGGCTGTTCACATAGTCGTTTATGCCTATGATATTGCCCTGCGAATCATAGGTGAACGAAACGCGGTTTACGCTGTCGGGCACGGTGCTGATGCCCGTGAGCTGACCTTGGCTATCATAGGAATAATAGATGGTTTGGCTATTACCATAGACAGTAGAGGTCGGCTGATAATCGGCATCATAGTTATACTTAACAAGGCTGTTGCCCGCAACCTTAACCTCAAATAAAAACAAACCGGATGGCGGGAGACATCGGTTTGTTTTTTTATTGGGGATTATTTTTTAGGGGTTAGGAGGCGGGAGAACCGTCCCCTGTGTTGCTCAGAAACGTCGCCTGTCTCGTGATTAGTTGACTAAACAAGAGGTATCAATGCCACACGAAGGCCCAAATTCTTTGAGGTTATTTATAATTCGTTTGTGCACTAATCTGATGGCAAGAGAAATCCCGCCTAAAAAGACACCGGTAAGCGCGGCAACGCCCAATATACTGATAATCTTTTCAACGAACATTCCCGACTTCGCATATCCAACTATGGTAAAAGTTAATATTGCAACAAACATAATAGCCAGAATGCGATTCACAAAACTAACTCTTCGGCTGAATGTATCGGCGTTAACTGCAACAGAACACTCAACTTCTTTTCCATTAATACGCAAGGATGGCGGTGTTATTTTTTTGCTTAAAGCACCAACCTTACCTGGACAATAAATCACTCTTGTTACTTCTGAATCAATTTTGTGTTTGCAACAAATGTTAAATGGGTCGGATACCGAAAAGCTTTTCTGCCCAACTATATTCCCTAAAACCCCGGAAAACAATACTGCCAAAATCATATTGCAACCATTCTTTCGGGCAACATCCTTGAATGAAAAATCCGGGCTTTCGGTTTGAATCTGTATGATATCACCCTTGGAAATTAAATCGGTTTCCAGGGTTTCTCCCGACTCTATTTTAAAACATTCTTCATTTGAACATATATAGATGGTTTTTTCGCGATTAGCATCTAGTTCATAATTTTTATCATAAACTCTATAACAAAATTTCATAAAGTCCTTTCCAAGCAATAGCACATTCTATAGTTCTATTTAAGCTAAATTGTGATTTTTTTATTGATACGGCCATCAGACACCTTATCTAAAATTAGTGAAACGATACCACCTGCAGATAAATAATAATGAATATCACTAATAATAGTGTCTAAAATATTGTTTAGTGCAGATGAGGTAGCAGAATCAGCAATAGAACGGCTTATATGCCAAACATCTATTTTTTTTGCCCATTTTTTACCGAAAAATGGTATTATTCTTACAATTTTTTTGATTGGATTAAGTATTTTACTGGTGACTCCAGATATTTTATGCAAGAGGGTTTTTATAGGCTTGAAAATTTGATTTTTCAAAGCTTTCCCCGTGATTTTTTTAGCTATTGTTTTTATCGGTGTAAGCCACGCATTAATAAATGCAAAACCTATGTCGAAAAGAGTTGCTACTAACGACCTTGAAATAGTAAAATACCCGGAATGGTCGGCATAATTAACAGGGTTATTCATACAATATGCAAACAAATTATAAGATAAACCCGTTCTATCAATACCAAGATAATCGATATCATCCGCATTAATAAATCTACCAACTGTGGGGTCATAATAACGCGACTGGAGATAATAGAGGCCGGTTTCCTGGTCGTAGTAGTAACCACGATAACGCAAGGGATTTATAGTGCCGAGATTATTTCCTGAATAATCAGAAATCTCAAGTAACTTGCCCCATGCATCGTAGGTATATTCTACCATAAGGTTGCCATTCAAGTCAAGGATTGCAACAATATCGCCCTGCAGATTCTTAACGTAATAATAGGTTGTTTCGTTTAGAACAAAGCCTATGGGCGAACCGTTATTATCATAGAGGAAGTAGATATCGTTAGTGCCGTCAGTCTGGTAGGTTAACTGGCCGTTTACCCAATAGAAATCGGTAGTAGCAGTTCCATCGGTCTTTTGCGTGCGGAGGTTATCGGGGTTATACTTATAGGAATAAGTCTTGCCGCCGACACTCAAGGACTTTAATTGTCTGCCTAGTTCCCAAGAGAACGACATACCATCGCGGTAGTTAAGCGGATTGCCGCTGCCATCATAGGTAATGGCCTGACCGTTATAGTTGGTTAAAAGGTCTTTCCATGCGTTATTGTAGCCATAGGTTACGGTGTTAAGGCAGGTGCCAAGTTCGCCCGTAGTATAATCGTATGTTTTAACATACTTAATATTTCCGCCAACATCGTAAACATATACGGTGGTGCCATACTGCGGGTCGTTAACGCGGGTTAGCTGACCAGCTTCGTCATAAGAATAGGTTACATCGCCTGCTTTGGTAATATAGCCGTTGGCATCGTATTCGTAGGCGATGGTGTTTTTATAGCCCTCGGCCTTGTTCTGCAAAACGGAAACCTGATTACTTGTGCCGAAGCCCATAACATCGTTGTATGCAAACGATGTGTTAAGAATTTGCTTTATAGTTTCGCCAATTTTGGCGGAGATAACCTCTGCGGTGGTACGGTCGAGGTCATCATAGTGCAGTTCTTTGGAAACAGTGTTATTGCCTATAGTATATGCGGCTTTGGTTAATCTACCGTCCTTATCGTAGGAATAGGTTACGGAATAGGTATGGCCGTCAACCGTTTCGGTGTAAACATCATCTATGGTTTTATACTCGTGGAGAGCTTTTTTGCCCTCTTCGAGGGAATCATAAACGGTGGTTGTGGCGTTATTCTTATCATCATAGGTAACAACGGTGAAGCGGCTATTTACATAGTCGTTTATGCCCACAATATTGCCCTGCGAATCATAGGTGAACGAAACGCGGTTTACGCTGTCGGGGGCGGTGCTGATGCCTGTAAGCTGACCTTGGCTATCATAGGTATAGTAGATGGTTTGGCTATTACCATAGACAGTAGAGGTCGGCTGATAATCGGCATCATAGTTATACTTAACAAGGCTGTTGCCTGCGACCTTAACCTCAAATAAAAACAAACCCGATGGTGGGAGCCATCGGGTTGTTTTTTATTGGGGGTTATTTTTTATTGGGAGCGTTTTTGCTCAGGGGTTAGGAGACGGGAGAACCATCCCCTTGTCTCTTGTCAACACATAGAACCGTCCCCCGTGTGCCCCCCTACTGTATCAAACGCAAGGGAAAGAAAACTGATAATTGCTTAAAATTTCAAAAAGTTTCTTTTGCTCTCTGCTTGTGATGGAAAAACATTTCCCCTTTTCCTTCAATAAAACGGTAGGGCAAGTGTCACGCGCAATACAAAAAGTAAGAGAATCATCAAACGTGACCGAAATGTGCTCCGAAAAGCCACATGAAGGAATGTCTTTGGTCATAAATTTTTTATTGAAAATTTTATAAATTTCTTTTGCATCTTCCTCGGTCATTTTTTGACAAATATCAACGTTGCCATAACGAAAGGTTGCCGTAACGGTTTCGAACTTGCCAATTTTTACAAAACCACAAAAACAATTAAAAGCAAAGATAAGCAAAACAAGACAAACCGCAAAAACAATTAACATTTTCTTCATGTAAAATATCACCACCAACCAAAATAACTCATAGGTGCTTGGGGTCCCCAAAATATATATTTTTTACCATAATAAAAAGTTTTAAGAACGCCAAAATCTCGCAAGCTTTTTCCGGCATAATATTTTCCCGAAATGCCTTTTCTATAGGTAACGCCGCCTGTACAAGCATATACTTTTGATTTTGTTAGTTTTGCAAACATCCAAGCAACATTATTTCCTTCTTTGCCCGCGCCGCCACTGCAACTTAACAAATAAATTCGCTTTTTTACATTTTTTGCTTTTAGGCTTTTGAAGTTTGGCGAACCTTGAAAACCAAAATCTTCTCCATAAAAATATAGTTTACCTTTGCCTCCATGTAAAAGTAGATACACATAGTCTATGGAGCCGGACATATTATTCCAGGCCTTAACAAAGCCAGCAACGCTATGAACACCATGCATATAAACATTTTTGCTTTTTGAGTTATAATATGGAGAATTCATAGCTTGTTTGTAAAAATCGCTACCAGGGTTGTTATAGTAAATAACATATGTTTTACCATAGCCCAAACGATCCAAACAAATAATAGGGCAACTTCCGCAATAAGAAAACAGATTGAAACCTGAAATGGATTCTGTATCTAACAAAACATCCGCATTTATAAACCTACCAACTGTGGGGTCATAGTAGCGCGATTGGAGATAGTATAGGCCGGTTTCCTGGTCGTAGTAGTAACCGCGGTAGCGGAGGGGGTTGATGGTGCCGAGGTTAATGGCTGAGTTGTCAACTGTGTTTAAGAGTTTGCCCCATGCATCGTAGGTATATTCTACCATACAGTTGCCATTAGAGTCAAGAATAGCAATAATATCTCCCTGCAGATTCTTAACGTAATAATAAGCTGTTTCGTTTAGAACAAAGCCTATCGGCGAAGAATTATCATCATAGAGGAAGTAGATATCGTTAGTGCCATCGGTCTGATAGGTTAACTGACCATCCACCCAATAGAAATCGGTAGTAGCAGTTCCATCGGTCTTTTGAGTGCGGAGGTTGTCGGAATTATACTTATAGGAATAGGTCTTTCCGCCGACAGAGAGGGTTTTGAGTTGGCGTCCAAGTTCCCAAGAGAACACCATTCCATCGCGGTAGTTAAGCGGGTTTCCTGCTCCATCATAGGTAATGGCCTGACCGTTATAATTGGTTAAAAGGTCTTTCCAAGCATTATTGTAGCCATAGGTTACGGTGTTAAGGCAGGTGCCAAGTTCGCCTACGGTATAATCATACGACTTAACATATTTAATATTTCCGCCAACATCGTAAACATATACGGTAGTGCCATATTGCGGGTCGTTAACGCGGGTTAACTGACCTGCTTCGTCATAAGAATAGGTTACATCGCCTGCTTTGGTAATATAACCGTTGGCATCGTACTCATAGGCGATGGTGTTTTTATAGCCCTCGGCCTTGTTCTGCAAAACGGATACCTGATTGCTTGTGCCAAAGCCCGCAACATCGTTGTATGCAAACGATGTGTTAAGAATTTGCTTTATAGTTTCGCCAATTTTGGCGGAGATAACCTCTGCGGTTGTACGGTCAAGGTCGTCATAATGCAGTTCTTTGGAAACGGTGTTATTGCCTATGGTGTAGGCGGCTTTTGTGAGTCTGCCGTCCTTATCGTAGGAATAGGTTACGGAATAGGTGTGTCCGTCAACCGTTTCGGTGTAAACATCGTCTACGGTTTTGTATTCGTGGAGTGCTTTTTTGCCCTCTTCGAGAGAATCATAAACGGTGGTTGTGGCGTTATTCTTATCATCATAGGTAACAACGGTAAAACGGCTGTTCACATAGTCGTTTATACCCACAATATTGCCCTGCGAGTCATAGGTGAACGAAACGCGGTTTACGCTATCTGCCGCGGTGCTGATGCCTGTAAGCTGACCTTGGTTATCATAGGTATAGTAGATGGTTTGGCTATTACCATAGACAGTAGATGTCGGCTGATAATCGGCATCATAGTTATACTTAACAAGGCTGTTGCCTGCGACCTTAACCTCGGTTAGAACACCAAAGGGGTCGTAAACAAACGAGTATTTAAAGTTGTTGTGGGTTATCTCGTTTGTTCTGCCGCCTGCGTCATAGGAATAGTTAACCGAGAGCTTGTCGCCGCCGACAAGTCCTGTCACCGACTGGTTGATGCCCGTTAAGGTGCCTACGGCGTTGTAGTCGTATTCAACTCTGCCGCCGGTAGGTCCGGTTACGGAATCGAGCGTGCCGAGTTCCAAATCGTAGTCATACTCGGTCTTGTTGCCGAGGGCATCGATAACAGCCGACATATAGTTGCGGTTTTCGGTGTATTCGGTCTTTTCGGTTATGGAAACGCGGCCGTTGGTTACGATAGATTCTGTGGTATTACCGTACTTATCATAACGAGTGGTGTTGGTAACACTCATTTCAGAGGTTGTGGTGTCCTCTAAGGGGTCGTCTTTTTCTGCCGAAGTATCGCCGCTTTCGGTGTTTTCGCCTTCGCCCTCAGCGTTTTCATTGTCGCCTTCGGTGCCTTCGCTGCCGCCTTCGGTGTTTTCATTGCCACCTTCGGTGCCGCTATTGGTGTTTTCTTCCTTGTTTTCGCTATTCTCAGTGTTGTCTGCGTCGTTATAGGGGTTATAATAAAGCGCAAACTCGCTGAAAACAGCATCATAAAGGCGATAATCGTTATTAATGGTAAGGGTGATGGACTTGAATTCAGCATCGGCTTCGGTTTCGTTTTTCGCATCTCTGTTACGGGTTATGGTAGCACTTACGAACTGCCATCCGCGGGTGTGGGGGTTGATTTGAATCGTGGCAGGTTTATCCTCGCCGAGCACTTCCCCGTTTAGAGATATTTTTGATTTATCAATCACTATGCCGTTAGCGCCTTTGAGTTCAAAATCTACCGAGATATCGCGGTCGCCCTTCTTGGCAAACATTTCGGTGTTAACCCAGAATCCGAGCGAATAATCAGTATCCCCTTTGCCGTCAACCGTGAAGGTTTTCGATATCGAATTCGCGGCGTTCATCGAGCCTTTAAGCACGATACCCTTGCCTCCGTTAATGCCCGTATTATCGGAAACATAACTGTTGGTACCATTGGTATTCCAGTCGGCATAAACATCAATCCCCTTGAAAAGGTCGGTGCCTTGATTATCAAAATACTTGAGATCAATCAGCTCGTTGCGCGCGGAAGAATCATCCTCGGACGGCTTATACTGCGCGCTGATATAATAGAGACCGTTGCTATCTACATCGGTAACGAGATAGTTGGTAATATCGCCAAGCTCGTTGAATTGCATAGCCTGATAAGGCTTCTGAGAAACGCTTTCGGTTTCCTTATTAACCTTGTAATAACGGGTTTCGTTATAGCCATAGTCAACGATAAGGTGTTCGCCTTCAATATGTTTTGATTGTTCCTTATCATAGCCGTATTCTTTAATATCAATTACAGAAAGGCCTTCATCTTCATAGCCAAACTGGAATTTGTATTGGTCGCTATCAATTACTTCGGTAAGTCTGTGCTTAGTATCATAGTAATAGTTGACAGTCCTACCGTCGGCATAGGTAACCGAATCAAGGCCTGCGTCGCAACGGCTACCCATTGCATAATCAACTGACATAAGCGGCTCTGTTCCGTAGCCTAAGTAATCGATTCGGTCAAGAATCTCGCTATAGCCGCTATATACAAACTTGTAAACTCTGCCTGCACCGTCTGTGATGGTGTCGATAGCAAGATTAGGAACGCCGTCAACGGTGTAGGTTATTTTTATAACACCCTCCTCATAGGTTTTTCCTGCGGAGGGAACCGAGCTTTGTGTTACCCCCTCGGCAACCTTAGCAGAAGACACTATTTTTATAAGTCTTCCGTTGGCATCAAAATAATAACGCTGGTCGGCGCTGTCTTTCAGGGTAACGGCGGTGTAATCCGTAAGATTCTCCGCGTTAACCGAAAGAGTATATCCCGATTCGGAATTATCTTTATATGCCGCATTTGCATTGGTTTCATCACTCGCGAAATCGAAATAATATTCGTTTCCGTCTTCACCGATATAGAGGTAATAAGGTTCTTTGCTCTTGCCGCTAACATATTCGATGCGTTGGCTATAGTTGGAACGGTAGCCTCTGCCGTATGCACCGGAATTAATCATACCGTTGGCGGGTGTCATATCACCGCGGCTAGTATGGATTGCTGTAATATCATATATCATCGAGATATTAACAGGCATAAGATTACCGCCAACGCCGATATCGTTACGAACTAAAGTTAGGTGTCCTGTGCGGTCGTTAATATAAACGGTTCCGGCAGCGCCAATATCAATTTCGCGGCTGGTGGATGCGGGGCCCGAAACAAGCTCGTAGTTTATTTCATAGGTTACGCTGTTGTAATCGTAGAACCAAGGTTCTGTTCCTCCATCCGCGCGAGCAAGACGCACGCCGTAAACACCCGATTTTTTATACCAGTTGTATGCGAGGTTGGTAACATCAAATTCGAGGTCGGCGCCAACCGAGGCGGTTGCGATATCAATGGCATAAGGATTGTGAGCAGGAGCCGTTTCGAGTACTACTTCCGATATGTTAAAGCTCTCGGTAATATCGTATGCTCCTATGGTTATTGGGCTGGGAAGCCAACTTGATGCGGAATAACCTAAAGTCAAGGTAGCTTTTGTAATTCGGTTGTTGGTGCCGAGAAGGGATAAATCGGGCGATGCTATGTAACCCACAAAATTGCTTACATCATCAGGCATATTGAAGGTGCCAAGGCGAACGCGGCCTTCTCTATAGGCCTTTTCCGGATATCCGGAGTTGGTATAAACAAAACCAAAATAGGGATATTCGGCGCCCTCAACCGTCGGGTCGATGGTAACGGGATAGGCGCGAGACTTATCTCTGAGCCACTCGGACGAGGGGGTATAAATGAGCTCGTAGTCGCCGTTTTCTTTGGTATTAAGCGTTACAGCAATATCATGTGAATATACGTTATTGCTATCAAACATATACGGCGCAGGCATAACGAATACCACCGTCTTCTCATTGTCGGAGCCGCTGTAAAATTCGATGCTGCCATCCTCTTTCAGTTCCGCCATGAGTCCGTTTGTTTTAACGGTATAAGAGAACTTAGCGTGCTTGTTGGGTTTCTTATTGAGAATGATGCTCTCTTTAAGTCCGTTCGCCAAAACATCATACTTAATATCTGTGTTGGTATAGACATCGTTATATGTAATGTCATTGGCGTTAACAACCTCGCCTGCGAGTTCGGTTGCGCTCATTTTTTTGCGTTTAGCGGCACTCGCCTTAGCGTTTAAAGTCTTCTTTTTGCCAGAGGCAGATTTGGTTACCTCGGCGTGTGAAATGCTTACCAAGTAGCCGTCTTTCTCGATGGAAACGGCGGTGTCACTATCGAGTTTTGAGGGGAGAAGAACGTCCACACCTGCCGCCGTGTTGGTGTAATATTCTTCGCCGCCAATTTGTGTTGTTTCGAATGTATTGTCGATTTCGAGCCATTTGCCATCCTCTTCATAATGAAGTGCAGAGGTCGAAAAAACGGCAGTTCGGCTGCCGTCGGACTTCAGGTATGTTTTACTGTTTTCCGTGCGCAGCTCGGTGAGTTCCTCTACTATGTAGATTTCCTCTTTTTCATTGCTGGCTTTAGCCCAAAAACCCGGACCACCGGTCGGCAACAGCGTAACCACAGACGCAATTACCAAACTTAACGCCGTTGTGCGAAGGGCTAAAAGTTTGTGTTTCTTTTTCATGTTTTTCCTCCTGTTTTTTAATAATTTGTCAGTGCGTATCACAAGATTACCATATTTTACCAAATATGTCAACAAATTGTTTTGGCTTGTCGAACTTCCGCCACTTTTAACATAGCCACTATACTTATTTGCGAATACTCGTAAAATTATAATAAAAACGCAAAAAGAGACTCTACCCGATTAATTACCTTAACGGCAACTAATTACGCGAGTAGAATCTCTATTTTTCACCTTAGCAAGTCATACGATTTTTGTCAAGTGTATTTTGGTATGCAGATTAAAGCATTTCAAATTCATTTATCATATTCCGGCGATTTGTTGCTAACTTGGTGGTTGCCCTTGCTTGTGCGTCTTTTAATGTTTTTTCAATATTTGTTGAACAACGAAAAGCGTCAGGAATTTCAGAAATAATTTCGAAAAGTTTAATGTGTGATAACTTTTCGCGTATCCTTGTGAATAAAGCCTTAATTATTTCAAAGTTTTTCTGCCACACCCAAACAAAATCTTCTATGAGTCTATTTAATATTTCCGAATACGGATTTTTGAGCTCGCATTTGATTTTTTGCACAGATTCATCAGTTTCTTCAATCATTTTGAAAAGGCATTCTATATCCTTTTTTGCTTGTTTTTCAGCGTTTTTTAAATCATCCATCGATTTTATTGGACATATATCATCGAGAGTTTGCAATATTTGTGTTTTTTGTTCTATTTCAGATTCTAGTTGATTATTTTTCTCATGCTTATCTTTCGCAATCCTTTCTTCTTGTTGCGACATCGTCTTATACATCTGTGCATATTTTTTGGCTTCTTCTGCTTTTTCCAAATTTCGCATAGCTTGATACTCAGGGGTATCTACGTGTTCCCGTTTTTCGCCCTGATAATCTCGTTCCCAACCTAATTCTTCAAGCATACGCTTTTGAATCCATTGCTTTTGGAATTCAATCCAATCATATACACCTGCGCCAATCACCTCTTTTTTATAAACTATTTCATTATTTTTATCTCTTATAACATTACCGTTTTTGTCCTTCTTAACAACCCTTTCCCCGTTGACCAGTTGTTCAGAATAATCACTTTTAAACCCAAGCTTTGCAAATGTTTGTCCCAGTCCGGTTTGAATGGACTGACCTCTTGTTGACTTAAAATACGGAATGAAATCAAAATGTTCATGACAACATCCATTTGCTTCATCCGCATGGTGTGTTACATTGAATGCAATTATGCCTGCAGCATGTGGCAATGCCCAGTTTGGGTTACGCAAATCTTCCGTCGTAATCACCGTAACATATGGTAATTCCAATAAATGCTTTGAAAATTTTTTGAGTAATGCTCCTGCCTTGTCTGCATCTTCTTTGTGCTTTAATATATTGGCATCATCTTGATTACCAATCTGCCAAATTATTTCATATGCCGTCGCCTTTGTTTTATGGCGATGCTTTTTCTGCCCTGAAAGTTTTTCAAGTTTTTTATCCTCTTCAGTTCGTTTAGCCGTTAACTCTTCCAAATAACTTCCATAACGCGATTTTCTGTCCTTGCGTTGCCTCGACTGGTATTCTCGCCAACTCGGCTCAAACACCTTTTCATATATTTCTTCCAAAGTTGCATATCGCTCCTTTTCATTATTGGAAACAGGCTTACCTGATGCTACAAAGAATACATCGTTCGGTATTAAGTCTACAGTAATATTGTCAGCTATATGGTCTCGATTGTTATGATTTAATGCTATAGCGGTTCCAAAATGGCCACTGATTGTTTTTTTACTCATAATTTCTCCTTTCAAAATTTGAACTACGGTCAAATTATTAACCCAATAATAGTTTGTCTTTCGCTACGCTCACAACAAACAATTGGGTCCCACAGGGCGCTGCCCTGTACCCGCTATGTGCGACTCTTTATTTGCCGCACATCATTGAATTCAACACACTATATGATGGTGTCGAATTCAACGTTTTTGCTCACTTCTCGTTCGCAAAAGAAGGTGTTGCTAACCGCAACAAATTTGTTTCCTTTAATTTTTCCAAGTGTGGGCAGAACCATCAACATCTAAAAAACATCTAAAAAATTATCAAAATTCGGGGTTCCGCTTAAATAGTGGGCAAAGCTCAAACGCCTGGTCCAAAAGCTCTAAAAACCGCATAAATAGAGGGTTTTGTTAGGTAATGCTTGATTCTGCGTGTGTTTGCTTAAGACATAACTTATCTCTCTCCAAAACCGAGTGCCGAGGGTTCGAGCCCTTCTGCCCCTGCCAAAACAACACCTGCCACTTTTGTGGCGGGTGTTGTTTTCGTTTGCGGTATATGTCCGAACCCGAGGCACGAGTGAGTGCCGTGGTTGGCGGTTTTAGGAGTTAGGCAGCGGGAGAACTTTCAACTTGTTCCCAATAAATAGGTATATGTTTTTATAGAATTTAAACACATACCTATTTTATGCCCAATATTAAACTTGTATCGCATGTATGATTTTACCATAAGTTTTCTGAATATTCAATAATTATTATGTTGGAATAAAGAAAAAACGCGGAAGCGATTCACCAACAGCGTGAAATTAAGAAAATAAGCACACAGAGTTCCTTAAACATACAAGCTACACTCATAAATCACACGGACCCTTCTATTGACAAACCATGGAAAAATTACTATAATAATATTGTAATATTACACAATTGTGTATAAGCGAATAAAAGGGTGGCAAAAATGAATAAGGTGCTGGGAGCTGAATACTTAACAAAATTCCCTGCAGTATTGCGAACAAAATTAGCCAACAAAGAAATTATTTTCCCTGATGGAATTCAGTTTATTTATGAACCTGTTTGGGCATATAGAGTTGTAGTAAGGAATATAGATGATAATACGCCATTATGTGCGGCAGACATGAAATCCTACTATGAGTTGGGCAAAAAACCGAGAGGCAAGAAAAATTGTGAGAGCGACCCCGAGTTTTATGCGGTATCGCTTTCCAAGACGAAAAAATATTTAAAACAATGTAATCTATTCCCAAAACCAAATAAAAAATTGGCGCAGGGTTATATACATAAAGAAGGCGGACCCCAATACACTGATTCTAATGACCACATAAATTGGTGGCTTTATGAAAACGCCGACATTAGTGGTTTTGTTATTAAGGAAGATTTTGATGAATAAAGAATTATGTTTTATTATCGACAATAATGAATTATATTTGGATAAGGTGCTTGTGTCTTTCAATGATATCCCAATTTTTTTCATATGTCGTGACAACGATAGGCAACTTTATTTAGTTTTATGTTCAGATTTAGACCAAATGGAATATATCGTTGTAAAGCAAAGCGTTAGAAGCATCTGGCAAATGTTGATACAGAAAATTTCTATGCGTGAAGCTTTGCTTGATTGCGAGACTTTTTGGTTTATCAAATCTGAAAATTCAATAAAAGATGATGTTGTTGAGCTTCTGACCAATGACAAAATGGACCTTGATGTGTTGCCCATTGAAGGTGCAATGTATGAAAAAATCAGTGAAGAAGATTCTCATTATATAGAGCAAATCACATCTGAATATTTAAACCAAATACGCTTTGGGTCAAACGAAACAATACAGAATATTATAGAACTGGCATTAGAAATACTACCTTCTGTTCTGGAAAGATATTACCAGATTGACAAATATATTGAATTTGGGCCTTCTATTAAAAACCTTAAAAGTGGTATCAAAACACAGTTTAAAGATGAATTAACAGTGGAAGACCAGCACATTAAAAAATTGTCATATGAACAAACTTTTGACGAACCAACTAAAAAGGCATCGACTGTTAGTTTGACCGAAAATAATGATAATAATGATTGTTTGAAACGGAATATTCACTCCGTATTCGCTGCATAAGGAGAATAACTATGAGCAACATTAAGAGTGTTCTTAAATTAAATAAATTGGTTTTTGATAAGATTGAATTTGAACGCAAAGGTTTTAAAAATCAGGAGCAATTAAAATACAATATTGAAGCTCATTTTGCAAAAAATGATGAAGAAAATATATATCGTGTTACATTAATGTTGTCAGGAGAGAAAAGAGAAGAGTTCAATTTTAAAATTAGTCTGACTGGTTTTTTCTCGTTTGAAGAAAAAGAGCCTTTAACCGAGGATATAAAAAACGAGTTGATAAGTAGAAACACAGTATCAATTTTAATGCCGTATATGAGAAGTGAGGTTTCGCTATTAACGGCACAACCAGAAGTGGATTGCATCGTGTTGCCGCCATTTAACATCAATAATTTGCTTGAAGATGCTGATGCAGATGGTGAAACGGACCAAGAATAATCACAGATAAAAACAAACCCGATGGATTTCGCCATCGGGCTTTGTTTTTCATTGAACGCGTGAACAAAGGAGATTTCTTTTTGCGTTGTGTAAAATTCTATGTGTTCAAATGGACATAGTATAAAATGCACATTTCTCTATCAACATAGTACAAATCAAAGTTGCTATATCCATCCTTTGCTAAGAGACAAAAATAATCATCCTTTTTAATTTGCTTTTTGTAATCAAAATCAAATTTATCAAAATAGTCCTCAAGCTGCACAAAATCATAAAAATGAACAAAGTAATCTTTTAATATAGTTATATCTTCATCGGTTACTTGCTTAAACTGTGAATGCTCGCTATAATTGTTGATTTTTTCGTCATTATAATAGTATTTACAATAATCTACATAGTCTTGAAATCCGTCGCTATAATGGCACTCTTTTTTTTCGTATGAAGGCAAAACCATTTTGGGGTCTTGACACCCAGTTATACTAAAAAAAAGGATGACACAAATAATAAAAACAGAAAAATGCTTCAAATAATATTCCTCCTATCAAAATGTAACGGAAAATGAAACATATATATCATATCTAACATAGCGAATATAAGTTTTTATATCATTAAGAGTTAACAATAAAAACACAATCAGCGAACATAGGTATATTCTACCATAAGGTTGCCATTAGAGTCAAGGATTGCACCGCAACAACAAACCCGATGGCGGGAGCCATCGGGTCGTTTTTTTATTGCTTTTTAAATTTAGGGAGCCAATAGTTTTTGCCGAAGGCGATTATTTCGGCAAGGAAGCACAGCGGGATGGCGGCATAAATATCGACCACCGAATGCTGCTTTACGAAGGCAACCGATATGCACACGAAGAAGCAAAAGACCGTTACAATAGTCTTCGACCACCACGCGGCGCCCTTCTCCTTCAGCCAAGTCGAGGCGATGCCCACCGAATACGCTACATGCAGCGAGGGGCAAACACCCGTATTGGTATCAAACTTATAGAGAAGGCTGACTATCCAGGTTAGGAAATTATCGCGCGGAAGCACCTCGGGGCGCAAATCCTGACGGCTCGGGAACGCGATATATATTATCATCGCAACGACCTGCGTTACAATGATGAATTTCATCAAATTCTTGAAGTTATCGGGGTTATAGAGCGCGAAATAAAGCAGGGAGAATACGATAAGTACATACCAGCCGACATACGGGATGACAAACCATTCACAAAACGGTATTACATCATCGAGCGCGCCATGAACGGGAACGCATTTCTCGACCGGAATTAAGTTTTCGGTTAAAAAGTAGAGCGCGAAATAACCTAACCAGCCGAGCAAATACATTAGATGATAAAACTGCGGCTCGCGCACCTTTTTAAGGCGAAAGGTTCTATAATCTACAACGGGTTTTCTCATCGCGGCACCTCGTTCACATCGGTGTTTTTAAGATAATGCCTTTTACCGATATTGCGATAAGGCACAACGGTATGCTCCGGAAGCTCGCGGGCAGTTTTGGTTATTTGCTCGGAGATATAAGCGGTTATGCGCTTGCGCTCATCCGCGGGGTCATTTTCGGGGTTATACTCTATCCCCTCGCCTATATAGGACTTTTTCAAATACGGCGCGACATACATCGGAACGAAGGTTAGCTTTTCGCCGCTCTTTTTATAATAAAGTCGAGCCACATCAACAAAGTTTTCATCAAACTTATAGAGGATGTTGTTATCCTTCTCATCGCGCTCGGGGAAAATCAGGATATTTCTTCCGTCCTTGAGCATTTTAACGGTTTCGCGGAAGGTTGACATTACCCTGTTATCGCGATAGACGGCGATGGTTCGGGCGTTGCAAAAAACGAAGATGGAAAGCGGCGCGATTAAATAAGAAAGCACGCGATAGAAGGGATGGGTCCACTTGCGCTTTTGCGACCAAAAATCCTTGAAAGCATAGGCGGGAACGGTTTTTAGCTTCATCATATCGGCGGCACACCAAATATAACAGTTTTCGGGCAAATAGAATTCACCCACGAGAGGACCGTTCATCTGGGTGTGGTTACCGACAATTATGCAATTTTTTTCGGGGATTTTATCGAGGCCGATGATTTCTTTTTTTCCATAAACGAATTTCAAAAGTCGGCGCGCGGTTTTAAATCCAAAGGTTACCTTTTTAGGCTCCATATACTGCATCCCCCTTTTCAAATGATATGTATATATTTTATTTATAAATACCCCTTATGTCAAGCAATCCGTTGACTTATTTTTTGCCGCGTGATAAAATAGCCGTGTTACAGGAGGCGAGAGTATGATATATAAGCAAAACCTGCATCAGCATTCAACCTATTGCGATGGCGCGGACACGCCCGAGCAGGTTATCGATGCGGCGCTCAAGCGCGGTTTTGATTCGATTGGCTTTTCGGGGCACTCATATATGCACTATGCGCCCGACCATTCCATGTCGGAATCAGGCACGGAACAATATATCGCCGAAATCAAGGAGCTTAAATGCAAATACCGCGGAATAATCGATATTCTTTGCGGAATTGAATTTGATATGTATTCGGTTCTCGACCTCTCCCCCTATGATTATGTCATTGGCTCGCTGCATTATCTCGATATAAACGGCGAGAAAATCGGTTTCGACCGCTCCGAAGCGGAGGTGCGCCGCATTATAAACACCTATTTTGACGGCGACGGAATGCGTTTTGCCAAGCAATATTATAAAGACCTGGCTATGCTGCCCAAATATGCCGATTGCGACATTTTAGGTCATGCCGATTTAATTTGCAAGCACTTGGAAAACGCCAACTTCTTTGACACCGATTCGAAGGAATACCGTTTTGCGGCAATCGAGGCGCTTGAAGCGCTGAAGGGCAAAATCCCCTACTTCGAGGTTAACACGGGAGCAATCGCGAGAGGATATCGCAAAACTCCCTACCCTGCTCCTTTCTTGCTGCGCGAATTTAAACGCCTCGGCTTTGGCGCGATTATCAGCTCCGACTGCCACGATGCGAGGTTTATCGACTGCGGGTTCAACGAGGCGGAAAAGCTTCTCAAAGAACACGGATTCGATGAAATTTATGTTTTGAAAAACGGTGGCTTTACCGCTACCCCCATTTAGGTGAATGTTATGAACTATGTTGCAGTTTTTATGTGTGTTTTCTCGCTGCTCGCGGCTATCGACCGAATCTTCGGCAACCGCTTCGGGCTGGGACGCGAATTCGAGCGCGGTTTTATGCTCTTCGGCACTATGGCGCTTTCGATGATTGGTATGATTATCCTGTCGCCCGCTATTGCCGATGTTTTAAGCCCGCTCTTCGAGGTTACATATAAATATCTAAAAATCGACCCTTCAATCATCCCTGCTTCGTTTTTTGCCAATGATATGGGCGGAGCGCCGCTTGCGAGCGAAATCGCTCACAATGCGAAAATCGGCGGGTTTAACGCTTTGGTTGTTTCCTCGATGATGGGCGCAACCATTTCGTTCACAATTCCGTTTGCGCTCGGCGCGGTTAAAAAGGAGCTGCACGAAAGCGTGTTGCTGGGTCTTCTTTGCGGTATTGTTACCGTTCCCGTTGGTTGCTTCGTTTCGGGACTTTTCCTAAAGCTTTCGGTTTTAGAGCTTCTTTTGAACCTGCTTCCCCTCGTTATCCTCTCGGGAATTATCGCGGTTGGACTAATTCTTTGCCCCACCCTTTGTGTTAAGATTTTCAGCGTTTTTGGCGCGTTTATTAAAATCGTGATTACCATTGGTCTTGCGCTCGGAATTTTAAGATTCCTAACGGGATATGAGGTTATTAAAAATCTCGACACCCTCGAAAACGGTGCGGCGGTTTGCCTTAATGCCAGCGTTGTTATGTCGGGCGCGTTCCCGTTTATGTATATCGTTGGCAAGGTTCTCAAAAAGCCCCTCGCCTTCACGGGTCGCAAAATGGGCATAAACGAAACCTCCGCGCTCGGCTTTGTTTCGACCCTTGCAACCAATGTTACAACCTTTGGTATGATGGGCGATATGGACCGCAAGGGCGTTGTTCTCAATTCCGCTTTTGCCGTTTCCGCCGCCTTTACCTTTGCGGGACACCTCGCATTCACCCTCGCTTTTGATGCCTCTTATATCGCACCCGTTATTTTAGGCAAGATAATTTCGGGAGTTTCGGCGCTGCTGCTCGCCGTTCTTATAAGCAGCCGAACGGAAAAAACCGCATAAATTTAAAGACCTTGCTCCAAAAAGCAAGGTCTTTTTTTATATATTCAAAATCATTACGGCTATTTGGAAATAAAGCACGAGCGATAAAGCATCGACAATGGTTGTTATGAGCGGGCTCGCCATAATCGCAGGGTCGAAGCCGATTCGCTTGGCAATTATGGGCAGGCTGCAGCCGATAAACTTGGCAAGTATTACGGTTGCAACGAGGGTTAGGCTGATTACCAAAATAACCGGCATACTATAATCTCGGCCGAGCATTAGGTTATCAACAAGCAAAACCTTTCCTATGTTAACCGTTCCGAGAGCCAAGCCGCAAAGGGCGGCAACGCGAAGTTCCTTCCAAATTATGCGGAAAATATCGCTATATTCCACCTCGCCGAGTGAGAGCGAGCGAATAATGGTTACGGAGGACTGGGAGCCCGAGTTACCCGCGGTTCCCATTATCATAGGCATAAAGCAGGTCAGCGCGATACCGTATGCCACATTTTCGGCAAGGGTTGTTTCAAATGCGCCGATTATAATACCTGTGAAGGTTGCCGAAATCATAAGCAACATCAGCCACGGAATTCGAACCAAGAAGGTATGGAACACGCCGGTTTTGAAATATGCCTTTTCGCTCGGCGTTATAGCCGCCATCTTCTCGATATCCTCGGTCATCTCATCTTGGAGAACATCGATAGCATCGTCAACCGTTACGATACCAACAAGGCGTTCCTCATTATCAACAACGGGCAACGCCAAAAAGTCATAACGCTCGAAAAGACCCGCAACGCTTTCCTTGTCGTCCATAGTGCCCGCGAAGATAACATTGGTTTCCATTATATCCTCTATCAAACTATCGGGCGGAGATAAAAGCAGTTCCCTAACCGTTACTATGCCTAAAAGCTTGCGGCGGGAATCGGTTACATAACAGGTATAGACCGTTTCGGAATCAAGTCCGATTTGGCGGATTCGAGCAAAAGCATCGGAAACCGTCATCTTCTTTTTAAGGTCGATATATTCGGTGGTCATAATGCTGCCGGCGCTATCCTCGGGATATGCAAGCAGGCGGTTTATGAGGCTGCGGGTTGCGCTATCGGCTTGGCGGAGAATTCGCTTTGCAACGCTTGCGGGCATCTCCTCAATAACATCAACCGCGTCATCCATAAACATATCGTCCATAATTTCGCGGATTTCTCGGTCGGAGAAGGCGCAAATCAGCTCCTCCTGCAAATCGGAATCCAAAAGCGCGAATACCTCGCTGGCGAGTTCTTTGGGTAAAACACGGAAAAAACGCGGTCGTTCATGTTCCTCGATTTCTTCGAACAAAACGGCTATATCGACAGGCATTTGTTCCAAAAGCGCTGCCTTTAGCTGGGTGAACTTTTTTTCTTTAAAAAGTTCCATGATGTTTTCTTCCATATTATCACCCCTCGCAAAAAATTAAGACAAAATTTCCTCAATATATTATATCATCATTTTTTTCATCGGTCAAACATTTTTGTCGCGGCGCAGGTTGATTAGGTGGGCTATCGATGGGGTGTTGTTGCCCTGCTGCACCGAGGTTGGCGACAAAAGCGCGCCTGTTGCGCAAAATAGGATGTTATTAAGCTCGCCCCGCTCCATACCTTTTAGGATATGCGAGCAAAGCACCGAGGCGCTGCAGCCGCAACCCGAACCGCCCGAATGAACATCCTGCCGTTCTCTATCAAATATGAGCAATCCGCAATCGCGATGCTTCTTGGTTATATCAACGCCATCGCGCGCAAAAAGCGAGCAAAAAAGGCTGCTGCCGACCATTCCGAGGTCGCCCGTGAAAATCATATCATAGTCATCGGGCGAGGTTTCAGTATCGTTTAGATAGGCGCAAACGGTATCGTATGCGGCGGGGGAAAATGTCAAGAGAACACCATAAATTTTTTATTTTTATGTTATTATTGTTGCCTTTTATGGATTTTTAACAATTTAAAAAGCGATAAACGAATGTTTATCGCTCTGGCTTTTTAATATGCAAAACCACCACTAGTTTCTCTTCTTTGTTATTAAACGACACTCTCAATATAGTCGGACAGTTCTTTAACAAGTTTGATACACAGGTTGGCTTCACGCACAGTAATAAGACTTCCATTAGGATGGGCTAACGAATGACGGTTGCGCAAATCGTTTATTGCGCTTATTACACCTGAGGCACTTCGCAATGTAGTTTTTATTAATCCTGATTGATCTACAGCAATATTTGAACTCACGTACACATGAAGTTTATTATATAGCTGGTTGAGTGTGTCTGATTCCTCGTAAGTTTCCCCCAAATTATCAAGTTTTTTTCTCAAATAACCATGGAACGCAGTATGAACTCGGTCGAAAGCGGAATCGTATTTTCCATCTCTCATAAATCCTTCAGCATCCTCAAGAGCTTTTGCAATAACATCTGTTACAGAAATGCCCGTGAAGTCTATCACTTCATGTTTTGAGATAATAATACCCGTCTCAATATCTGTGAGAAAATAATCATCCTGCCTGCCGAAAATTTTAGCTGCAATCGATAAAAGTTTCTGTTCACTTTTTTTCATTAACTCATAATTTTCTACCGGAACCTGAATATGGAGAAAGGCAGAATATGTATTCCATTCTCTACGTGTAAAAAGACTTGTATATTCAATATAAATATTACTTTTTAACAATGTAGATAACACCGTTGGTTTATCCGCCATAGGTGTTTTATCTAATTGCAAAGCTTTAATTAATGTGTTTTTAAAATCGGTATCATTCATAAAGATAACTCCTACTGTTTACTACACGATCGTACTAATATGATTCTATATTTACATTAACAATTATACCAATATGAGCTCACAAAGTCAAATTGCAAACGATTTTCTAAACAGAAATAGCGATAGACTCTCATCTATCGCTATTTAAATTAACAATATATTTTGCCAACTACGGATACTATTATGCAATTATTTGCATAAACTTTACGCCGTTTTTTTCTTTTTTGTAGGCTTTTCAGGTTCAATAAGATGCTTGTTAAGTTCAATATACTCAACAACTTGCATATAAGCATCATAAAACTTAAATACAATCTCGATATCTCCGCCCTCGTGCACGAAAATCTCTTCTATAAGTTCGGTTACTATCGGCCTTGTTAAAGCCTCAATATTGCCGTACTTCTTAAAATGCGCTACAAAGTCGTTATCTTCGTTGATACCGTTTTTGAATTGCTCTGCCGATTTGGTAAGTCCGGCAATTTTTTCGTCAATAACTCTAAGCCTCTCGTTAAGACGTTCCTTTAACATTTGATATTCATCCACTGTGATAACACCGCTTTTCCAGTCGGGATAAAGGTCAGTAAGCATCGTCGCCAATTTTTCTCGTTCAGATACTTGCGTTTTGAGTGCCTTTTGGAGATGGCTCGATTCGCTTTTTCGTTTAGCATTATTATTAATCAAATCTAACATATCACTCATTGTAACCGCAGTATTAATCATATTTTGAATTGATAAAAAAACAGCTTCTTCTAACTTGTCAATACGTATGGTGTGGTTTGTGCAGGCTGATTTTTTCATCTTTCGTGCCGTAACACAACGGTAATAATGATAAGTGCCATACGGATGCTGATTGGTCTTTTTGTTCATCACACGATTACAGTCGGCACACCTCACAAGACCCGAGAACAAATCAACGTTTTTCTTTTTCGGACTCTTACGAATACTCTTGTTAAAGAGCGCCTGTGCATTGTCAAAAGTTTCATGACTGATAATAGGCTCGTGTGTCCCCTCAACAATAATCCACTCATCCTTTGGAATCGCACGACATTGCTTAATTTTATAACTATAGGTAGTGTTCTTGCCCTGAACCATATCGCCGACATACATTCGGTTTTGTAAAATTCGCCGTACCGAACTATCGGGCCATAGACCGTCATTGCTTCTTCCCGACGGGTGCTTGTAGTTTAGCCCCTTTTGCTTTTTATACATTGACGGATTGGGTATACCCATTTCGTTCAGGTCTTTAGTAATACCTATTATACTTTCGCCCGCAATAAAGCGTTCAAAAATCATTCGCACTATCGGTGCGGTTTCCTCATCAATAATAAGATGATGTTTATCATCCGGGTCTTTTAGGTATCCGTAGGTCGGAAAAGAACCGATAAACTTTCCTTGCTGACGCCTTAAATTCAGCGTACCCCGCACGTTAACAGACGTACTCGCCGCCTGAGATTCGTTTGTAACGTTGGTAATACTTAAAGTCAGCAAATTGCTAACTACATTATTACCTGTGGTTAAATTATCATAATTGTTGTTTATCGCTACAAACCGCACACGCTGACGAACGAAAATATTATCGAGATAATTTCCTATCTCAATATAGTTTCGTCCAAAACGAGAAAGATCCTTTACAACAATACAGTTGATTTTCCCGGAATAAACATCCTCCATCATTCTGATAAAATCAGGGCGGTCAAAATTTGTACCGCTGTAACCGTCATCAGAATAAATCTCAACTAGTTCCATATCAGGACAGCGTTTTAGATATTCTTTTAAAATTTCTCGTTGCGACGCAATCGAGTTACTCTCCGATTCCGTACCGTCATCACGGGACAGACGAAGATAAAGAGCAGTCTTCCAAACCTTATTTGGTACGGAGGACTGCTCTAAAATTTCTGCATATTTAGAATTTGCCATAAAGCTTTAGCCTCCATATTTTTTAATATGAAGGTATGGCCGTTTTTCTACACAAACGTAGTATACCATACCTTCGACTTTAAATCAACTCAAATTAGTTTGGTAATTTGCGCCATTTGAAATAACTGCTCCGAGAGCATCGGTAAACGAACGTTCTCCGCCGAAACTCACCTTTACTCTCATATCGCCGACTTTGAAAAGATAAGGGTTTTTAATTTGCTCAAAATATTCATTCATCTTTTCGGGCACTGATTTACCCGAGTCTATCTTCACGTCACGCAAATCAACAAGGCTATCTTTAGAATAATCGGCAATAGCAGCAGTTTTTAAGTTTATTAAATCAAAATAATTTAACATAACTTGCCATTCCTTTCATAGTCTATTTTTTACCTTGCGAAAAACATTTATACAGCATTTACCAATCAATCGAAATCACTTTATTAACGAAAGTCTGTCTTTCGACAAACTTCACTCCTTTTCTTCCTGCACTGCGCTTTTTTCAAGCAAATGTTCTCCGACTTTGCGATTTGAACTTCTCCTTCTTTATTTTCAAATCAAATCTGCCGCCAACAGATTTGACCGATTAATTCTGTGAAATTATCTTTTCATTAGATATTGCTCAACAGATATTGCGCATCTAGCATCATAAGTTCATCAACCTGTCGAATACAATCCTCATCGGTATTAACCTCACGATCTAAAATTTCACGCATTTTATCCTCATAATACTTTTTATCCATTGCACATCCTCCTTTCATAAATTAATAATGAATTTCGCCTAAAATTCTATGGCGGTTCAAATTTAAGTTTTAAAATTCATGATATAAATATGAAAAGTTGTTTGAGCCATTTCAAGAAAACATTAACAGCACCTATCCAAAGATAAGTGCTGTTAAAACTAAAAATATAAATATAAAAATACGATGTCCCCTTAAAATTTAATCTGTAATGCAACAAGCAGATGGTACCAATATTTTTTGTAAACGCCCATGCAACTAACGAATGATACCGAAAGAAAAACCTTAATATAACAAGCAGATGATACCTGTGTTTATTACCCGATACAACAACAAGATGATACTATCACCAACTGCTGAATATAACAACTGAATGTACCCTTACAGGAATTGCTTATATAACATTAGGATGATACCAATAAGTACATCCCGATATAACAACTCAATGCAACCGGTGTATATGTGCCCAATATAAAAAGTCGATGATACTATTTCTGCTTTAGAAATCTATACAGGCAAAAAGATTAAAGGGCCTAATAAACGTCAAATCCATTTTTGGAAAATATCCTCTCCCTTATAGGGTAATTTATGATTTCGAATCATAAACGCTACATATCGTGTATGATGACGCTGTTTTTCTAACAAAAATAGTTTTTTCCTTATTAAATCATTTAAAATCATTAATTTTCATTTTTCTATGACCATAAGTATAAAATCTATAGAGATGATTAACAGTTCGTGATGATTAGAGTTTGAAAGTTTTTTGCGTCTTTCGTTTTTGGTGTTTCAAACATTTTGAGATAGCAAAAATGATGCTCTGTATTTTTATAGATTCACTTTCTTTTTAGTTTTAAGAGCATCATGCTTTCAGTTGTAGATGACAAAGAAATTATTTTCATTTTGAGGTTGACAAGAGGGTCAGCAATCTAAGCATTCCAAAGGGACAGTCATCTTTTATAATCTCTAAATGTAAATTATCGTAAATCGAATCGCCAGAAATGACAGTCATTTATTCTCTCAAAATGTGAGTTCGTCGCTCATTAGAAAACGACAGTTTTCCCTAAAATTAATCTTCTATTAATCTAAAATAATCTATGAGTGTCATCGGCAAATGAGTATCATCTTATCATTACAAAACATAAATCATCATCATAAAAAATAGACAATCAACCGAAAATATATTCCCATAAAACAACGGTCTGTGCCCAAATGGGTGCAGACCGTTAATGTTTTCTTGAACTGAACATTTAAACTTTTTAACATTCACTATAGAAATTTTATAAATAAAATTTCTTATTAAGGCATTAAACTGCAAGAAAAAATAAAGAATTTTTAACTTTTTCACCTTAAAATCAAGAAGTTTCTATCAAAAATTCTTAAAAATTGCAAAAATTAATGTTTTCTTGAAAGTCGAAAATAAGGTTATCTAACTTTTAATATGCTAAAAAATTTATTTGAGTCGGCAAATAGATACCTTTAGCGCAAAAAAATTAAAAAAAGAAAGGATGCT
>JAZRUI010000014.1:0-43038 GCA_045652465.1 Acutalibacteraceae bacterium
ATACTAGCGTATCATTTTTGTCCTTGTTTACTCCAAAATCTCTTTGGAATTGTCGGGTCCTTTAATTTCTTATCGTTGTTTAATTTTCAAGGTTCAACCGCGCTCCTTTTTTCGGGCGCCCGATTATAATACCACAACCCCTCACCATTGTCAACACTTTTTTAACAATTTTTTTAAAAAATTTTTTGCGCCCAAAAACCGCTGTTTAGGCTTTATACAACCTGTATGACATAACCGATATCGGGGCAAACTATCTTGTGTTTTTTTGCTAAAAACTATCAAAAGTTTTGCGATTTGCGCCTATATATATAATATGTATAGGAGCGGCGATTTTTTGGACAAAATACAAAAGGTCAGGGAAGGTCAAAAATTTTTTCAAAAATATGCGCCAAATCTATTGACAAAGTCTTCCTGCGGTGTTAAAGTATATTAGGGTTAGCACTCGAAGCGTTTGAGTGCTAATAAAGTATTTAACACCGGGGGGCGAGGATATGGAACTTAATGAACGCAAGCGCGCAATTCTCTCCGCCATTATCCGCGCCTATGCGGAAAACGGAGAGCCAATTGGCTCGAAGGCGCTTTGCGACCTTCTTGATTTTTCGGTTTCCTCCGCAACGCTTCGAAACGAGATGAGCGACCTTTGCGAGCTGGGATATCTTGAGCAGCCCCACACATCGGCGGGTCGCGTTCCCACCGTTTTGGGCTACAAGCTTTACATCAGCGACCTTATGAGCCGCGATTCGCTCTCGGGCGAGATGAAGCTGGTTATTGATGCGCTGCTCGACGGAATTGCAGGCGAGGTTGGCGACATTACCGCAAGGGCGGGACAAATACTATCCGAGCTTACGGGGCTGCCTGTTATAACCACCTCGGTTATGAACGAGCAGGACACCGTTAAAAAGGTTGAACTCGTTCCGATGGGGCGCCGCTCGGCATTAGCCGTTCTCATAACCTCGAACGGCATCCTCAAAAACCGAATTTGCCGAGTGACAACCGAGATGAGTCCTCAGTTCTTCCAAAAGTTCTATGGATTTTGCGGCGATTATATAATAGGTAAGCCGCTCAAGGAGCTCTCCCCTACTTATTTGCAGCAAATCATCGCTTCGGCAGGCGACCTTTCGATTATGTCGCTCGCGGGCGATATATTTGATATGTTGAGCGAAATCAAGCGTTCGGTTTTCGCCATCCGCGGCGAATCCAACCTCTTCCGTTGCTACAGTCGCGACGGCGAGGTTCAGCGCGCGATGGAGCTGCTCTCCCAAAAGGATGTTATGCTCTCGCTCTTATCGCAGGTTACTTCCCCCGTTGGCGTTTTGTTCGGCGACGACACCAAAATCAGCGAGCTTCAGCCCGCTACCATCGTTATCGCCAACTACAGCCACAACGGTCACGAGCTTGGAAAAATAGGCGTTATCGGACCGACCCGAATGTCGTATGACAGGGTTATTCCTAGCCTTGAATATTTCGCGTCCAAGATGAGCAAGGTAATCTCCAGGACGCTAACCGATTTGGAGGATTAAAAATGGCAGAAAAAAAGAAAAAGAGCGCAGCATCGGAAGAGACAAAAACCGTTCCGCTTGCCGAGTTCGAAGAAACAAAAGCTGAACTCGAAAAGCAAAAAGAACTCCTGCTTCGCACCGCTGCTGAATTCGATAACTTCAAAAAGCGCACCGAGCGCGAGCGTTCATCGATTGCCGAATACGCTAAAGCCTCGGTTATCAAGCAGCTGCTTCCCGTTTTCGACAATGTTGACCGCGCGGAGGCCGCCGATAAGGAAAGCGCCGAATATGCTAAAGGAATCGAACTCATTGTTAAGCAGTTAAACGATGTTGTTTCCTCGCTCGGAATTACCGAAACGGGCGCAGTCGGCGATGTTTTCGACCCCAACCTTCACGAGGCAGTTATGCACATTGAGGATGAAAACGCACAAGAAAACACCATCACACAGGTTTTCCAAAAGGGCTACCGCCTTGGCGATACGGTTATTCGCCCCGCCATGGTTCAGGTTGCTAACTAATAAATAAACATATACTTTAAACGGAGGTATTTATCATGGGAAAAATTATAGGAATCGACTTAGGAACAACTAACTCCTGCGTTGCCGTTATGGAAGGCGGCGAGGCTGTTGTTATTGCCAACGCTGAGGGCGCAAGAACTACCCCTTCGGTTGTTGCTTTTTCTAAGACAGGCGAGCGCATGGTTGGTCAGATTGCAAAGCGCCAGGCCATTGCTAACCCCGACCGCACCATAAGCTCCATCAAGCGCGATATGGGCACCGCTAACACCGTTGAGGTTGACGGCAAGGACTACACTCCTCAGGAGATTTCGGCTATCATTCTTCAAAAGCTTAAGACCGATGCCGAGGCTTATCTCGGTCAGCCTGTTACCGAGGCTGTTATCACCGTTCCTGCCTACTTCACCGACGCTCAGCGTCAGGCAACCAAGGACGCAGGCAAAATCGCTGGTCTTGAGGTTAAGAGAATCATAAACGAGCCGACCGCTGCAGCACTCGCCTACAGCATCGACAAGGAAGACGACCAAAAGGTTATGGTTTATGACCTTGGCGGCGGCACCTTCGATGTTTCGATTATCGAAATGGGCGACGGCGTTCAGGAAGTTCTCGCAACCGCAGGTAACAACCGCTTGGGCGGCGACGACTTCGATGCTCGCGTTATGAAATACATCACCGATGCATTCAAGGCTGAAAGCGGAATCGACCTCACAAACGATAAGATGGCTATGCAGCGCATCAAGGAGGCTGCCGAAAAGGCAAAAATCGACCTCTCGGGCATGACCCAGACCGATATTAACCTCCCCTTCATTACCGCTGATGCAACCGGCCCCAAGCATCTTGAGACCACCCTTACCCGCGCAAAGTTCAACGAACTTACCGCTGACCTCGTTGAGGCAACAATGGTTCCCGTTCGCCAGGCTCTTGCCGATTCAGGTCTTGATAAAAACGAAATCAACAAGGTTCTTATGGTTGGCGGTTCCAGCCGTATTCCCGCCGTTCAAGAGGCTGTTAAGGCATTTATCGGTCGCGAGCCCTTCAAGGGAATCAACCCCGATGAGTGCGTAGCTCTCGGCGCTGCAATTCAGGGCGGCGTTCTCGGCGGCGATGTTAAGGGTCTTCTCCTTCTCGATGTTGCTCCTCTCTCTCTCGGTATTGAAACCATGGGCGGCGTTAGCACCAAGGTTATCGAGCGCAACACCACCATCCCGACCAAGAGGAGCCAAATCTTCTCGACCGCTGCTGATGGTCAGACCTCGGTTGATGTTCATGTTCTTCAGGGCGAGCGCGAGTTCGCAAAGGACAATAAGTCTTTAGGCGTTTTCCGCCTCGATGGAATCGCTCCTGCTCCCCGCGGCATCCCCCAGATTGAGGTTACCTTCGACATCGATGCCAACGGCATTGTTCATGTTTCGGCAAAGGACCTCGGCACCGGCAAGGAACAGTCCATCACCATCACCTCTTCGACCAATATGTCTAAAGATGATATCGATAAGGCTGTTAAGGAAGCCGAGCAGTATGCTGCTGAAGACAAGAAGCGCCGCGAGGAAACCGATATTCGCAACGGTGCTGACCAAATGATTTACCAGACCGAAAAGGCGGTTGGCGAATTAGGCGACAAGATTAGCGAGGATGAAAAGAAGGATATCACCGAAGCTTGCGATGCCTTAAAGGAAGCCGTTAAGGGCGACAACATTGAGGACATCAAGGCAAAGCAGGAGACACTCCAGCAAAAGTTCTACGCTATTAGCGAAAAGATTTATAAGGCTGCCGCTGAGGCTCAGCAGGCTGCAGGCGCACAGGACGCTTCGGCAGGCGCAGCCGGCGACAATGTTTATGATGCCGACTTCACCGATGTTGACGGCGACCAAAACTAATTTATAAACTCTATGGCGGGGCGCTAAAGACACCCCGCCATACATAGGAGAGTTACATTTTGGCTGATAAAAGAGATTATTATGAGGTGCTGGGCGTTGACCGCGGCGCAAACGATGACGAGCTCAAAAAAGCATATCGCAAGCTTGCAAAGAAATATCATCCCGACCTTAACCCCGGCGATGCTGCTGCCGAAAAGAATTTCAAAGAGGTTAACGAAGCCTATGAAATGCTTTCGGATAAGGAAAAGCGCGCACGTTACGACCAATTTGGTCACGCAGGAGTTGACCCCAACTTCGGCGCAGGCGGCGGCAACCCCTATGGCGGCGGATTCGGCGGCTTTGGCGGATTTGATGACCTTGGCAGCATCTTCAGCGAATTCTTTGGCGGCGGCGCTTCCAGAAGGCGCGCCGACCCCAACGCTCCAAGACGCGGAGGCGACAGCTCGGCGCAGGTTATCCTCTCCTTTGAGGAGGCCGCAAAGGGCTGCAAGAAGAAGATTAAGGTTACCCGCAACGCAACCTGCGACAACTGCAACGGCAGCGGAGCAGCCGAGGGCAGCACGGTTAAGACCTGCCCCAACTGCCACGGAAGCGGTCATGTTAATGTTGTTCAGCGCACCGCCTTTGGCACCATTCAAAACCAAACCGTTTGCGGTCAATGCCGCGGAGCGGGCAAAATTATTGATAAACCCTGCCAAAAATGCGCTGGCAAAGGCAGGATAAGAATAACCGAGCAACGCGAGATTGAGATTCCCGCAGGAATCGATGACGGACACACCCTTCGCGTTCGCGGTCAGGGCGACAGCGGCGTTAACGGAGGTCCCGCAGGCGATCTTCACATCACCGTTTCGGTTCGCCCCCACCCCATCTTTATCCGCGAGGGCTTTGATGTTTTCTGCACCGTTCCGCTAACCTTCACGCAGGCGGCGCTGGGCGCGGAAATCATTGTTCCGACCATTGATGGCAAGGTTAAGCTCACCATTCCCGAAGGCACCCAGCCGGGCAGCGAATTTAAAATGCGCGGCAAGGGCATCCAGCGCCTTAACTATTCGGGTCGCGGCGACCAATATGTTACCGTTACGGTTGAGATCCCCAAAAATCTTTCAAAGAAACAAAAAGAGCTGCTCGAAGACTTCGAAAAAGAGAGCGATGATAAAAACTACGCTCGCAAAAAAAGCTTCGCCGAAAAGCTCAAGGATTTTTTTGATTAAAAAAACTCTCCCCTTTGGGAGAGTTTTTTATTTGCACCGAACGAACATATAGTATAACAAATCAAAGCGAGAAAGGCTTTAGTTTTTCCGCTCGCGCCGCGAAGGCGTTTCCTTTCTCTCCGCTTGAAGAAAGTTAGTCGCCAAAGCGTTAAGGGTAAAATAAAAGCCCTCCCGTTTTGGGAGAGCTTTTTATTTATTTTATAAGGCTTTCGCCATCCATCTCTTCGGGTTTGGGAAGTCCCAACACCTTGAGCATGGAGGGTGCGAGGTCGGCAAGGCGGCCGCCTTCGCGAAGAGCACAATCATGTCCTACAACGCAGAAAGGAACGGGATTGGTGGTATGGGGAGTGAAGGGGTTGCCATCCTCGCCTACCATACAATCGGCGTTACCATGGTCAGCAGTTATAAAGAGAACGCCGCCCATCTTAAGGGTTGCATCGGCAACGCGGCCAACGCACTCATCAACAGCCTCAACAGCGCGAACTGCAGCATCGAAAACGCCTGTGTGACCAACCATATCGCAGTTGGCGAAGTTAAGGATAACGGCATCATACTTGCCCGAAAGGATTTGCTCGCAAACGGCATCGCAAACGGGATATGCGCTCATCTCGGGCTGCAAATCAAAGGTCGGAACATCGGGAGACTGGATAAGAATTCTATCCTCGCCCTCGAAGGTCTTCTCCTCGCCGCCGTTGAAGAAGAAGGTTACATGAGCATACTTCTGGGTTTCGGCAATGCGAAGCTGGGTCATACCCTTGCTTGCAAGATACTCGCCCAAGGTCATCTTAAGCTCCTCGGGAGGATATGCAACGCTAACATTCGGCATGGTTTCATCATACTGGGTCATGCAAACGAAATTAAGCGGCATAAAACCACGCTTACGGGCAAAGCCATCGAATGCGGGGTCAACAAAGGTGCGGGTGATTTGGCGGGCACGGTCGGGGCGGAAGTTGAAGAATACGAAGCTATCGCCCTCGTTTACCATACCGTTTTTATTGATAACGGTCGGAACGATGAATTCATCGGTAACACCGCCATCATAGGATTCCTGCATTGCGGCAACTGCATCCTCGCGCTCGAGGCCCTCGCCATAAACCATAGCGGCATAAGCCTTTTCAACGCGGTCCCAAGCAAAGTCACGGTCCATCGCATAATAACGACCCATAACGGTTGCGATTTCGCCAACGCCAAGCTCCTTGCATTTTGCTTCAAGGTCGGCAATAAATCCCTTACCGCTGGTTACCGAAACATCGCGGCCATCCATAAGACAATGGATATAAACCTTCTTAAGGCCCTCACGCTTTGCCATTTCAAGAAGACCATAGAGATGCTCATTATGACTATGAACACCGCCATCGGATAAAAGACCCATAAGATGGAGAGCCTTATCGTTATCGCGGCAGGCAGCCATAGCATCCTTTAAAGCCTTGATATCGAAGAATTTGCCCTCTTTGATATCCTTGGAAATCTTAACGAGCATTTGATAAACAACGCGACCTGCGCCGATATTGGTGTGGCCTACCTCGCTGTTACCCATTTGACCATCGGGAAGACCAACATCAAGTCCTGATGCGCCGATGGTTGTGCAGGGGCATTCGGCGAAGAATTTATCGAGGTTGGGGGTTTTCGCAGTGTAAATCGCGTTGCCCTCGTTTACCTCGCGGATGCCGAAACCATCCATTATACATAAAACTACGGGTTTTTTCATTTTTTACCTCACTAAATTAAAGCTGCCGAAGAAAACCTTTGGCAGCTTTTTTAATTTATCTTATTTGGATGCAGCTTTTACGATAACGCTGAAATCCTCAGCCTTAAGCGAAGCGCCGCCGATAAGACCGCCGTCAACATTAACCTTTGCAACAAGCTCATCAGCGTTCTTGGCGTTCATAGAGCCGCCATACTGAACGGTAACGGTGTTTGCAACATCCTCGCCATAAACCTCAGCGATAGCGGCACGAACGAAGCCGTTGCCCTCATCAGCCTGGTCGGCGGTTGCGGTAACACCTGTGCCGATTGCCCAAACGGGCTCATAAGCAACGATGATGTTCTTAAGTTGGTCGGCAGTTACATTGGTAAGAGCCATCTTGGTCTGGAACTTTAAGAGGGTCTCGGTGTAGCCAAGTTCTCTTTGCTCTAATGTTTCGCCAACGCAAACGATAGCGGTAAGACCTGCGTTTACGGCAGCCAAGGTGCGGAGGTTAACGGTTTGGTCGGTCTCGCCGAAATACTGTCTTCTCTCGCTGTGACCAACAACAACATACTCTACGCCCGATGCAACGAGCATCTCAGCGGAGATTTCTCCGGTGTATGCGCCCGATGCCTTGAAGTGAACATTTTCAGCACCGATTTTAATGTTAGAGCCCTTTGCAGCCTCAACTGCGGCAGCAATATCAACATAAGGAACGCAAAGAACAACATCGCAATCCGCATCCTTTACGAGGGGCTTCATTTCGTTGATGAGAGCGGTGGTTTCAGCAGGGGTCTTGTTCATTTTCCAGTTACCTGCGATAACCGCTTTTCTTAAATTCTTATCCATTATTTTTTCCTCCGATTTAGAGATTACTTATCGTTAAGAGCTGCAATGCCGGGAAGCTCCTTGCCCTCGAGGAACTCGAGAGAAGCGCCGCCGCCGGTCGAGATATGGGTCATCTTATCGCCATAGCCCATGGTGTTAACTGCTGCTGCGGAGTCGCCGCCGCCGATAACGGTTACAGCATCGGTCTCGGCAAGAGCCTTTGCAACTGCGAGGGTTCCTGCTGCGAGGGTCGGATTCTCGAAGATGCCCATAGGTCCGTTCCAAACAACGGTCTTGGCTGCCTTAACTGCATCAGCATAGAGAGCAGCGGTCTTGGGACCAATGTCTGCGCCTTCAGCATCAGCAGGGATAGCATCAGCATCAACAACTACGGTATCAACTGCAGCATCGATAGGATCGGGGAAGTTCTTGATGGTAACGCAATCGATGGGGAGAAGAATCTTAACGCCGTTCTCCTCAGCCTTTGCCATCATATCGCGGCAATAATCAATCTTGCTCTCGTCAAGGAGAGAGTTACCAACGCCATAGCCCTTAGCAGCAAGGAAGGTATAAGCCATACCGCCGCCGATGATAAGGGTGTCGGCCTTCTTGAGAAGGTTTTCGATAACGGGAAGCTTGCTGTCAACCTTTGCGCCGCCCAAGATGCAAACGAAGGGACGGGCAGGGTTTTCAACTGCGCTGCCTAAATACTTAAGCTCTTTGCCGATGAGGTAGCCAGCAACGGATTCCTCAACATATTCGGTAACACCAACGGTGGAGCAATGTGCGCGGTGAGCGGTTCCGAATGCATCGTTTACGAATACATCAGCAAGCTCGCCAAGCTCGCGGCTGAATGCTTCGCCGTTCTTGGTTTCTTCGGCTCTGTAGCGAGTGTTCTGGAGAAGTACAACATCGCCATCCTTCATAGCTGCGATTGCTGCCTTTGCATTCTCGCCAACAACATTATCGTCAGCAGCGAAAACAACCTCTTTGCCTAACTTCTCGGAAAGGCGGGCTGCAACGGGAGCTAAACTAAGCTCAGGCTTCGGCTCACCCTTCGGCTTGCCAAGATGAGAGCAAAGGATAACCTTGCCGCCATCAGCGATTAACTTCTCGATGGTCGGAAGAGCTGCGTTGATGCGGTTCTCATCGGTGATAACGCCTGCTTTGAGCGGAACATTAAAATCGCAACGAACCAAAACGCGCTTGCCCTTAACATTAATGTCGTCAACTGTTTTTTTGTTTAATACTGCCATTTAAAACACTCCTTAAAAAAGATTGTTAAATTTACCACATATTATTTTACCACAATTTTCACTTTTTTCAACACAAAATATTTTGGTTAATCCCAGCTATAATTGTGTAAATTCCCGAAATTCTCGAGGGAGGGATAATCCCACTGCCTCAAAACCTCATAAACTGCAACCGCAACCGTGTTTGAAAGGTTTAGGCTCCTGGCATCTCCTATCATCGGCAAACGCACACAGCGCTCGGGATTTTCGAGCAAAAGCTCCTCCGGAAGACCGCGGGTTTCCTTGCCGAAAAAGAGATAACAACCATCAGGATAGCTAACCTTTGAATAAACATGGCGCGCCTTGGTTGTGAAAAAGAAGAACTCGCCTTGGTTCTTTTCAAAAAACTCTTCGAGGTTTTCATAATAGGTTATATCGAGAAAATGCCAATAATCAAGTCCTGCGCGCTTGAGTTTTTTATCATCAACCGTAAATCCCATGGGACCTACAAGGTGGAGCCTTGCTCCCGTTGCGGCGCAGGTTCTCGCAACATTGCCCGCGTTTTGCGGAATTTCGGGCTCAACCATTACAATATTTATAATCGCCAAAGTCCTACACCCTGCTTTCCAAAATTTCGGCGTTGCCCGAAATCTTTAGGGCGCCATAATATGCCGGAACAAACACACAGTCACCCGCTACGAGGGTTACGCCATCGATTTCAGCCTCTCCCTCGGTGCAAAGATAGGCGGCAAAGCTCTCGCTGCCAACAAACAGCTCCTTCTCGCCCGCTATATTATGGCGAACAACCGTGAAATACTTGCAGGATGCCAAGGTGTCGCTCTCGGGCTTTCCGAAGGGATATTCGGGCGGACAGGTTTTGGTTACTGCCAGCGCCTTTTCAACATGAAGGTCGCGGGGTTTGCCATCGGCACCAAGCCTGCCATAGTCATAAACGCGATAGGTGCAGTTTGAGTTTTGCTGAATCTCGGCAATCAAGATTCCCTCGCCTATGGCATGGATTGTTCCCGCATCGATAAAGAAGCAATCGCCCTTCTTAACGGGAACCTTATTGAGAACCTCCAAAAGGGTATCGTTTTTGATGCGCTCGGCAAACTCCTCGGCGCTTATCTCGCGGTTAAAGCCATAATAAAGGGAGGCTCCCTCATCGCAATCAACGATATACCACATCTCGCTCTTGCCAAACTGATTTTCATGCTCGAGGGCATATTCATCGCTCGGGTGAACCTGAATGGATAGGGGCGAACGGGCATCGATAAGCTTTATTAAAATCGGGAAGAACGGAAACAGCGCGCCGCGGGTTCCCAAACATTCCTCGCCCAACTCTTTAACTATTTCTTGGAGGGTTTTGCCATCCGCCATCGAGGGACCGTCGGGATGGCAGGAAAGCACCCAAGCCTCGGCGATTTTCTCGAGGTCGCTCTCCATCTTGAACTCGGTTTTAAGTCGGGTTCCGCCCCAAAGATAATCCTTCAGCGCGGGGGTTAATTTAATAGGCTGCATAGCGCTCCTCCTATAATTTAATATTACTGTGAATATTATATAATAGCCTTTCATTTTTCGCAATATTAAAACTTGTACTTTTTGCGGCTTTGTGGTATTATTTTTCTAAAGTTTAAACAAAAAGGAATTTGAAGATGAAGAAAAACAAAAACATTCTCCTGCAGATGCACCGCTACGAGGCAAAAGCGGGCGTTCGCCGCACCTCGGTTGAGCATTCCTTGGGAACAACCGCCAAATGGATTTTCTATATTTCGGTTATTTGGGCCTCGCTTATGCACGCTTTATATTTCCTCAGCGTTTATGTTCAGCGCGGACACACCCTCGATGCCCAAAGCGGAAAGGATATGTCGATTCTTTTTGAGGACTATGTTGCAACAACCTCAAGCAGCCTTGTGATTGTTGGCATTTTATCGCTGCTTATTATCGCGGGCGCATTTCTTCTTAAATTCCGTTTTTATATTCTCGCCGCCTGTTTTAACATCCTGCCCTCGATTATTCTTATTTTCCATTTCAAAACAAGAATGTCGGACCTTTTCGCAATAAGCAGCGGAATCCCCGTTTCGTTTATCATCCGCCATTTGCTCCCACTTGCGCTGGTTGCGGCATCAACCGTTTGCTACTGCGTTATCGGAATTTTGTTCAACATCTCGGAAAACAGAGCCTATGAGCGCTTTGTTGGCAAGATTTATGAGCAGCATCCCGACCGTTTCGGCAAGATGACCGATGAGGAATGGAACGAATTTTTAAGCACCTATGAGCTTCCGAGCAAAAAAGAAGCCAAGAAGGCTCGAAAGCTTAAGGCGCAAAACGAAAATAATATCTAAAACACAAGAAAGATGCGGAGTTTCGGCTCCGCATCTTTTAGTTTACATAATGTTCTCCCTGCCGACACGCGGTTTTGACAAAATATCCCCCATCCCCCGTTTTATAATGGCTTTACTCTAAAAAATCACGGATGTTAGAAACGAGGGTGTTTAAATTGAAGGAAGGCGTTAAACAAATTAAAGAAAACGCTTTACGCGAGAGCGCGATTGCCGTTCTTTCGCATTTAACGGTTGCGGCGCTGGGGTTTTTATCGGCGCGCGCCGAGGTTTTGGATTCCTTCGCGCCGTTCGGTATAGCTTTTGCGGCGGGTGTGCCGTCTCCCTACATACTCACCGCAGCCATTTCCGCCGCGCTTGGATATTTTGTGCCGGTTGTGGGCAACGCGGGTTTTCGCTATTTTGCCGCGTTGTTCGCAGCCGCAGCCATCAAGCTTTTGATTAACAATTTCGAAAAAATAAAGGCAACACTCATCTCGGCGGCAACCGCTTTTTCCTCCTGCCTTTCGGCATCTCTTGCATTCGCGGCGGGCGGAGGAATCAGCGTTGTCGGCGCGCTTGTTGAATCGGTTCTCGCGGCAGCGGGAGGCTTCTTTTTTTGCAAGGCCGCGGGATATATCGAGAAGGATTCGATTGGTCCTTCGGCGGAGCAGGTTGCCTCGGCAGTAATATCCTTAAATATCTTCCTGCTGGGGTTTTACACGGTTAACATTGGCGCAATATCGCTCGGGCGAATCGCCGCCATCGCGGCAATTTTGGCGGTTTCGCGCTATGCCCACACATCGGGCGGAGCAACCGCGGGAACGGTTGCCGCCATCTTTTTAATGTTATCGGGGAGCGAGTTTTCCTCGGCTGCCATTTGCCTCGCGGCGGGCGGATTGCTCGCGGGGATTTTTGCTCCGCTCGGGAGGGTTGCATCCTCGGCGGCTTTTCTCCTTTGCGCCGCAATCTTCGCGTTTTTACTGAAAGACGACATAGCCGCTTATCTTTTGCTCTCCGAGAGCGCATTCGGCGCGGCGATTTTCTTTATGCTGCCAAGAGCGGTAAGCCAAAAGGCGGGCAAGCTTTTTGCGCCTCCCGCCAGCATACCCTCGCTTGAGGGGCTCAAACGCGCCGTTACGATGCGGCTTTATTTTGCCTCGCAGGCGCTTGCCGATGTTTCGCAAACGGTTAGCGAGGTTTCGCGCGAGCTCAAAACCATAAACGCCCCCGATTTCGACTGGGTTCTTAAAAATGTTAAGTGCGATGGCTGCGGCGGATGCAGCCTTAACACCTATTGTTGGGTAAATAAATATGATGCCATGCGCGATGCCGTGCTCGATATGTCGCGCCTGATTAAAGCGGGCGAGCAACACCCCGCGGACAAGGCAAACGATGAATTCCGCGAGCGCTGCCTTCGACCCCGCAGGGTTGAAAACGCCGTTCTCCGTTATTTCGAAGAATATTCTTCTCGGCTCGCCGCCGAAGCGCGGATTGAGGAGATTCGCGGGGTTGTTTCGGACCAGTTTTCGGGAATTGCCGATATGCTTTATGACCTCGGCGAGGAGTTCGAGCGATACGATAGATTTGATAGCGCGCTTGCCGCGAAAATTGCCGCCGCATTGCGCGAAAACGGACTCCACGCCGCCGATATAGCCGCCAAGACCGATAATTTCGGGCGCCAAAGCGTTGAGATTCGCCTAATGCTGCCCCCTGCCTCCCCCGTTAACCGAATGGAGATTTTATCCATCGTTGAGGCGGTTTGCGGGCGCGAATTTGAGCCGCCAACACTAACGCGGGTTAAGGGCGAAGCCTTCCTCTCGTTTTTCGAGAAGGCGGCATTCGAGGTTTCGATTGGCGTTTCCCAGCTTTGCTGCGGCGATGGCTCGATTTGCGGCGATGCCTACACCTCCTTCCCCGACGGGCGCGGAAGAATGATTTTAATGCTCTCGGACGGAATGGGCACGGGCGGCCGCGCGGCGGTTGACGGCGCCATGGCATCAGGGCTTATGGAGCGCCTGCTCCGCGCAGGATTTGGCTACGACTGCGCCCTCAAAATCGTTAACTCCTCCATGCTTTATAAATCGAGTGATGAATCGCTTGCAACGGTTGATATTTCCTGCATCGACCTATACACAGGCACCGCCGAGCTTCTAAAGGCGGGCGCGGCGCCAACCGTTATTCGCCGCTCGGGGCGCACAGGCAAAGCGCAAAGCACATCCCTGCCCGCAGGAATACTGCGCGATATCGGCTTCGACCGCGCGAATGTTTCGCTGAAGGTTGGAGATATAATCCTCATGATGTCGGACGGCGCGGCGGCATCGGGCACCGAATGGATTTGTGCCGAGCTCGAATCCTATAAAGGCGGCAGCGCGCAGCAGCTTGCCGAGAGGATTGCCTCGGGCGCCCGCAGGCGGCGCGATGACGGACACGATGATGATATAACCGTTATGGCAGCGATTTTGGAAAAAGCGGTTTAGAGGTTTACAAGAGTTATCCTTTGTGTTAAAATACCTATAAGTAAAAACACGGAAGAGGTAAATATTGTGACCGAAGAAAAGATTGCGAGAATAAATGCCCTTGCCAAAAAAAGCCGCGAAGAGGGATTAACCGAAGAGGAAAAAGCCGAGCAGGCTGCCCTTCGCCGCGAATATATCGACGGATTCAAGCGAAGCCTTATAGGTCAGCTCGAAAACACCTATATCGTTGAGCCCGACGGAACAAAACGCAAGGTTGAAAGAAAAGATAAAAAATAAAAAAGAAGACCCGTTTGGGTCTTCTTTTTTTATCCGCAGTTGCAGCTGCAGTCGCGGCAAGCGCGGGCTATAAGGAGCAGCGCTAAAATAATCGCAAAAACAATCGCGAACGCCGCAAAAACAACAAGATTCTCGGTTACAAAGGTTGCGAAGACTGCGCCTAAAATTGCGCCGAGGCTTAAAACAAGCGCTGCAGCAGCGATTAAGATGGCGGTTAAGATTCCGCAACAACGAGTCTCTCTTTCAAAGCCTTCGTTTCCAAAGCTCATTTTATTCCCACTTTTCAATTTTTGTTTCCGAATCGGAACACTACATACTATGAAAAAAGGGACTTGCTTGCTACTTTGAAAATGCCTTAATGGTCAAATAGGTCATATAAACATCGAACTTCGAAACGGTTTCAAAGGGGGCATGCATCGAGAGCACGGGAACACCCAAATCAACAACATCAAGACCCAGGTTAGCGATATACATCGCAACCGTTCCGCCGCCGCCGATATCAACCTTGCCAAGCTCGCCGATTTGCCAGGCGATGCCCTCTTTGTCGAGCAGGTTTCTAACAAAGCCGACAAATTCAGCCGATGCATCATTGGTCGAGGATTTGCCGCGGGCGCCTGTATATTTAGTTATAACCGCGCCGCGATTAATAAAGGAAGAATTGCGCTTTTCCATAACCTCGGGATAGGTCGGGTCATATGCCGCATTTACATCAGCCGAGAGGCACTTGGAGGCACTCATAACCCTATGGGCATCAACGCCCTCCATTTTAGCGAGGTCCATAAATATATATTTAAGGAATGCCGAGTTAAGTCCCGTGTTGCCCTCGCTGCCGGTTTCCTCTTTATCGGCAAGCACGACAATAACGGTGTGTTCAGGGTTTTCGATATCCATCGCAGCGCGAAGCGCGGGATATGCACAAACGCGGTCATCATGGCCATAGGCACCGATGAGCGAACGGTCGAATCCGATATCGCGAGCCTTATAAGCGGGAACGCATTCAAGCTCCGCCGAGAGGAAATCTTTTTCAACGATACCATATTTCTCGTTGAGTATATTTAAAATGTTGAGTTTAACGAGTTCGCTTTCGCTATCATCGCGGAAGGGATGGCTACCGACCAAAACATTGAGGTCCTCGCCCTTTACTGCCTCCGCAAGGGTTCGCTTGCTTTGCTCGGCGGCAAGATGCGGCAAAAGGTCGGTCACTACAAAGCAGGGGTCGTTTTCATCCTCGCCGATGTTAACATCAACAACGCTTCCATCGCCCTTAACAACAACGCCGTGAAGAGCGAGCGGAACGGTTGTCCACTGATATTTCTTAATTCCGCCATAATAATGGGTTTTAAAGAGGGCGAGCTCCTCCGATTCATAAAGCGGGTTGGGCTTTAAATCGAGGCGGGGCGAATCAATATGCGATGCGGTTACGCGAACACCATCGAGCAAGGGGCGCTTGCCCATAACTATAAAGGCTGCAGCCTTGCCGCGGTTGTTGATAAACATCTTATCGCCGCAGGAATATTTTTTATCGGCGGAAAACTCCGAAAAGCCCTTTTCTTTAGCGAGAGCGATTGCGGTTTTAACCGCCTCGCGCTCGGTTTTGGCGTTATCTAAAAACTGCTTATAATCCTCGCAAAAGTCATCAGCCGCTTTTAAGGTTTCATCGCTCGCAACAAGATGTCCGTTTTTGGGAGCAAAAAACAGTTTTTCTTTAAGTTCTTTAGCGTTTGCCATTTAATTTTCCTCCGTTATTCTTTTTAAGAGTTTAATAGCTTCGGTTTCAAATTCTTGTTCGGTTTGGTTATTATAAATCGCATGGTTGGCGCGAGATAGGAAAAATGCGTTATCCTTTTGCGCCGAAAGGCGGGTTTGCGCTTCGGCTTCGCTCAAGTTATCGCGAGCTATTATGCGCTCCTTTTGCTTTTCTTGGGTTGAAAGCACGGCGATAACGGTATCGCAAATTTCATCAAGTCCGCTTTCATATAAGGTTGGAGCATCGAGAATAACAGTCTTGCCGTTTATGAGCGATTTTATTCTCGCAACAACCGCGGGAAGCACGATTTGGTTTAACCTCTCGGTCTTTTCGCTCGAAGAAAACGCGCGGGAAGCGAGCAGCTTTCTATCAAGCTCGCCATTCTTTACAACATCGGCGCCGAATTCGCCCGCCAGCGCCTCTAAAAGCGCGGGGTCTTTGGTTGTTTCGCGGGCAACCTTATCGCAGTTTATAACATCGATTCCGAGCTCGCTCGCGGCATTGCAAAGGGTTGTTTTGCCAACGCCTGTCGGACCTGTAAGTCCAATGATTTTGCTGCCGATTTTAATAACATTAAAGCCTGCGGCTCGGATAAGGCGGTTATAAACCGCAAGGCCAACGCCCTGCTTTTCGGGCGCATGGGCATAAATCTTAGAAACGCCCAACGAATCAGCATTGCGAAGGGCGGAAAAAAGACCCTCCGCCAATGTTATGGGCATCGACCTGCTGCCATAGGCGATTTTGGGGCATTTAATCTTCCCCGCTTCCTCGAAGAAGCAAAGAGCGCCGCAGTTTTCCTTGCCGTTAACAAAATCGGCAAAGCTCTCGCCCTCAACCATTATAACCTCCACATCGGGAGAATAATGCTTATATTTCATTCCGGGGCTTGCAACGGGTTTTCCCTCTTCGGGCTCGGCGAGCACCGCAGGGTCGATTACCAAATCGGGCAAAACCTCTTTTAGCTGCTCGGCGGTTACGCCGCCCGGGCGCAAAAGCCTCGGCGGGTTGGTGCAAAGGGTTACCACGGTTGATTCAACGCCAACCTCGCAGTTTCCCGAAAGGACCACTGCATCTATCTTGCCATCCAAATCGGAAATAACATGCGCAGCAGCGGTTGGACTCGGCGAGCCCGAAACATTTGCCGAAGGCGCGGCAAGCGGAAGAGCCGCCGCTTTTATTATATTATGCGCAACAGGGTGCGAAGGCATTCGCACCGCAACGGTAGAAAGCCCTGCGCAAACCGAGGGCGGAATTTTTTCGCTTCGCGGCAAAACAAGGGTTAAAGCGCCGGGCCAAAATTTTTCGGCTAATTCCGCCGCTTTTTTCGGAATTTCGGCAGCAACCTCTAAGAGCATCTCCATATCGCTTATATGAACGATAAGGGGATTGTCCTGCGGGCGCCCTTTTGCCGAAAAAACGCTTTTAATCGCCGCTTCATCATATGCGCTTGCGGCAAGACCATAAACCGTTTCGGTTGGAATTGCCACAATGCCGCCGCGCCTTAAAATAAGGGCGGCTTCTTCAATGCCCTCCTGCGTTTCGGGCAATTTTTTTGTTATCATTATTCGTTCTCTGCCTTTAGCATTTCGGCGCGATAGAAGGTAATCAGCGAATCGATTATCTCATCCAAATCGCCGTTTAATATTTGCTCGATTTTATAAAGGGTTAAACCGATTCTATGGTCGGTCACGCGGCCTTGAGGATAGTTATAGGTTCGAATGCGCTCGCTGCGGTCACCCGTTCCAACCTGCGCGCGGCGGTCGGAGGCAATCGCCTCGGTTTGCTCGGAAAGCATACGCTCATAAAGGCGGGAGCGCAAAACCTTCATTGCTTTATCCTTGTTTTTATGCTGGCTTCGCTCATCCTGACATTCAACAACAAGGCCAGTCGGCAAATGGGTTATGCGGATGGCGGATTCGGTTTTGTTAACATGCTGGCCGCCCGCGCCGCCTGCACGGTAGGTATCGATTTGGAGGTCGGCAGGGTTGATTTCAACCTCAACATCCTCGGCTTCGGGAAGAACCGCAACCGTAACGGTTGAGGTATGGATTCGGCCCGAGGTTTCGGTTTCGGGAACGCGCTGAACGCGATGAACGCCGCTTTCATATTTAAAGCGAGAATAAGCGCCCTCGCCCTCAATCATAAAGCTGACTTCCTTCCAGCCGCCAAGCTCGGTTTCGTTGCCGCCCATAAGTTCTATCTTCCAGCGCTTCGATTCGGCATACATCGAATACATTCTCATAAGGCTGCCCGCAAAGAGCGCCGCCTCCTCGCCGCCTGCGCCGCCGCGAATTTCGATGATAACATTCTTATCATCGTTGGGGTCGCGCGGGAGGAGAAGAATTTTAAGTTCCTCTGCGCAGGTTTCCTGCACCTTTTTTGCCTCGCGAAGTTCTTCCTCGGCAAGCTCCTTAAAATCCTTATCAAGAGAGCTATCCTCCAAAAGGAGAAGAGCCTCCTCCTCGGCGGTTTTTGCCGCTGTGTATTCGCGGAATTTTTCAACAACAGGGGTTAGCTGCTTATGCTCTTTCATGAGCTTTTTATACTGCTCCTGGTCAGACACGACAGCCACATCCATCAAAAGCTCGCCTATTTCTTCAAAGCGCTTTTCAACCGCTTTTAACTTATCAAACATTCTCCTCTTCCCTCTCTATGCGTTTAATATTTTTTTCAACCTTTGTTCGCGGAGCCATAACCTCGTGGCCGCAGCCGCTGCAACGAATTTTAAAATCCATGCCAACTCGCAGCACCAAAAAGCTATCGCTTCCGCAGGGGTGTTTTTTCTTCATTTTGAGAATATCGCCTACGCGAACATCCATATTCTCACTCCAAACATATTATATCAGTTTAATTATATACTATAACTTAAGTTTAGGCAATAACTTCTTGCTAAATAGTCGGGCGCGTGGTAAAATTATTTTGTAAAATTTAGGTGATGAGGTGATTTTTTGCCGCTTAAAATAGTTCATTGTGCCGACCTGCATATCGATAGCGCACACGCTCTCTTCGGCAATCGCGCCGCGCGCCGAGCCGCGGAGGTTGCCAACGCTCTTTTTGCGGTTACTGCGCATTGTCGCGAAATCGGCGCCGATGTTTTGCTGATTGCAGGCGACCTTTTCGATAATCCCTGCCCCCAAGAGGGATGGGTTGAAAGCGTTAAGGAAAACCTCGCCGGTTTAACCGAAACCGAGGTTTTCATTGTTGCGGGAAACCACGATTATATAACACCCTCATCTCCCTACCTTGATGACTGGGGCGAGCATATTCATATCTTTAAAGAGAGCGATTGCCTTGAATTCGATAACTATAGAGTTTATGGCGAGAGCTTTTTTGAACCCTTTTCTAACGGCGCTTTGCTTCCCGCCGCCAAGGATGACACCAAAATAAACATCCTTCTTATGCACGGCGACATTTGCGGCGGACCCTATAATCCGCTGACCGAGCAAAAAATTGCCGCAACGGGAATGGATTACATTGCGCTCGGACATATTCACGCCTACAGCGGAGTTAAATATGCCCACGGCGTTTCTTATGCCTATCCCGGCAGCTGCGAGCCGCTCGGATTTGATGAAACGGGCGACCACGGAGTTCTTTCGGGAACCCTTTTTAAGGGGCAGGCCGATTTAAGCTTCGTTCCCCTTTGCCGCCGCCGCTTTTTGGAGCTCGCGGTTGATACTGCGCAGTTTTCGGATAATGCGGGGCTCGAAAAGCACCTAAACGAGCAGCTTATCCCTCATGAAAACGATATGATTAAAATCATCCTCTCGGGCGAATGCGATTTTGCCATAAACCGCGAAAAGCTCAAAACCGTGCTGGAGGATAAGGTTTTTCTCCTTAAAATTAAGGACCGAACATATCCTAAAGAAAACCTCTCGCTGCTCCGCAAGGAGCAAACCCTTAAGGGATTTTTCACCGATAGGATGCTGACAATTATAGAAAACGCGGATGGCGAAGAAAAAGAAGAAGCCTCTCGCGCCCTGCGACTTGGGCTTGCCGCGTTTGCAGGAAGGGAGGTTTCGCTCCTTGAAGATTAACCGCATAAAAATCGACCGCTTCGGCGGGCTTCGCGATTTTTCGCTAAATCTTAACGAGGGATTTAACCTTGTTTTCGGAAACAACGAGGACGGAAAATCAACAACCCTCGCCTTCTTGCGCCTTATGTTTTATGGCAACGCGACCCAAAAAGGCGACCTTTCGACCAATTTGCGCCGCCGTTTCACCCCGTTTTCGGGGGATAAAATGGGTGGTGAGGTTGAATTCACCCACCAAGGCAAAACCTATCTCCTCTCTAAACAGTTTGGCAAGACCCCGCGCAGCGACAAAACCGTTTTGCTCGATATAGCGCGAGGCGAACCCGTTAACATTGAGGGCGAAATCGGCGAAAGTCTTTTCGGGATGAGCTGTGCCGCATTTGAGCGCAGCATCTTCATAAGCGGATTCACCCCCGCGGAGGATGGCTCCGCCGAGCTCTCGGCAAGGCTTGCCTCGCTTTATTTCTCGGGCGACCAAAACGAATCCTTCGCTACGATTCGCGAGCGACTTTGCGATGCGCAAAACGAGTTTCACACCAGCCGCAAAAAAGGCTCCGCCGACCGATTAATCGAGAAAATCGAAGAGCTTGAAGCCGAAAAAAGGCGCGCCTTTGAAAACGAGAGCGAGCGCAAAAGAAAAATAGATGAACTAAAGCAAACCGAGGCAACGCTTGAAGAGTTTTCCGAGGAAAAAACAAGACTTGAAAAGCTTCTCGAGCAGGCCTCGCTCAACGAAAAAATAAAAGAATATCGCGCGGAAATTGAGCGCCGAAACGAACTGAAGGAGCTCGAAGCCAAAACCGTTGCGGAAGAGAAGCTTCAAAAAGCCGAAGCGCTGCTAAACGATAGCGAAAGGCTGCTTTCCTCGGCAAAGGAAAAAAGGAGCATCTATTCGGAAGAAATTGCCGACGAAGGCGACCTCTCCGCCGACCTTTCTTCCGCCCTCCAAACGCTAACCGCGGCGGGCAACAAAACCGCCGAAATCAAGGCAAAAATTGAGTCCGCCGAAACGCAAGGCAAGAGCCCTGCAGGCGGCGCCGCACTTTATTTTGTTGCCGCTTTTTGCTTCGCGTTGGGCGCAGTTTGCGGCTTCTTTGCAACCCCTGTTTTCCTCGCTCTTTTAGCTCCTGCCGCAATAATGCTTTGCCTTGGATTTGCTAAAATTTCAGGCAAGAAAAAAGATGCGATTAAGAGGGATTCGCTCCTTCTCGACCTAAAGCGAGAGCTGCTCTTCTCCGAAGAGCAAGAGCGCCGCGCAAACGATAATTATCTTATCCTTCGCGAGCGCCAAAGGCTATCGCACGAGAGCCGCGAAAAGGCACTCGATGAGCGCAAAAACGCCCTCGATGAGGCAAACCTGCAAATCGAAAAAGCCGCCCTTCTCAAAAAAGAGGCAGCCGTTATTTTAGGCGAGAGCGATGACCTTTCGTTAGCGCTTGCCGCGCAACGCGAGCAGGCCCTAAAGCTTCGAAACCTTCGCGAATGGTTAAGCGCCAGCCCCTTCAGCGATATGACCGATGAGCAGCTCGCTGACATCGTTTCATCCGTTTCGGAAGGAGAGCCCTCCGCGGCTGGAGATTATGCCGCCGAGATAAAGGCGCTCGACCAAAAAATCAACGCATCGCACGCGCTTTGCGCTCGACTTTTGACCGAAAACGAGAATCTTCTCAAAACCTATCGCACCATCGGCGTTATTGAAAACGATATTGCAAAAACCCACAAAGCTCTATTAGAGCAGGAAAAGCATTTCGGCGCCCTTCAGTTTGCCGAAAAGGTTTTAAGCGAGGCATACGATGAGATGCGCCGCAATTTTGCGCCCGAGCTTAACCGCCTGACAAGCGCTCTCCTTGAGGGTCTCACGGGCGGAAAGCACAGCCGCGCAACCGTTTCGGATGACCTCAAGGTCACGGTTAGCGAAGCGGGCGAAAACCCCTATTCCGCCGAATATTTGAGCGCGGGAAGCGCCGACCAAACCGAGCTTTGCCTGCGACTTGCCATTGCAAAGCTTACGGGCGGCGAGCAAAACCTCCCGCTCCTGTTAGATGATGTTTTGATGCAATATGATGACACCCGCGCCATGGTTGCAACCAAATTCTTCTCGGAATACGCCAAGGAAAATCAGGTTATTTTGTTCACTTGCCACGGCTTCTTTAAAGAGCTTGCGGCTCGAAACGGCGCAAACATTGTTGTTATGAAATAAAAAAATCCCCAGCCTTTCGGTTGGGGATTTTTAGTTTTATTAGATATCGAAAAGCAGCTGACCATAGGATGAATAGGGCCAATCAAGCGCCGACATATTCATCTCGATTTCATCAACATCAACGCGAAGTTCTTCCATTGCGCGAAGAACAGTGTCGCGATAATAACGAGCGGTTTTAAGCTCGCCCGAAACCTTGATTGCCGAAACGGCATTCTCAAGCTTCGCAACGCCATCGAAAACGCGATCGGCATGGCAAGAAAGCTTCTTTAAAAGGCCTTCCTCCAAGCGCCAAGAGCAGCTAACCTTTGCCGCCTTTTTCTTGGCGATGTTATCGGCGAGTTTCGCGGTGTATGCGCTGACTGCGGGCATAACATCCTTCTTAACCATATCGAGCATTGTTAACGCCTCGATGTTGATAACCTTGCAATAATTCTCAAGCATTATCTCATAGCGAGATTCAAGCTCGGCGCGGGTTAAGATGCCATACTTTGTGAAGACATCGATGGTTTTTTCTTCAATATAAACGGGCAGGGCGTCAACGGTTGATTCGAGGTTAAGAAGTCCGCGCTCGGCAGCCTCTTTCTTCCATTCATCCGAATAGCCATCGCCGTTGAAGATGATGCGCTTATGATTCTTATATGTATCGCGGATAAGCTCAAGCACGGCATTCTCGAAATCGGCAGCACCCTCAAGACGGTCGGCAAAATCATCGAGGACCTTGCTGACAATGGTGTTGAGGATAACATTAGGCTCGGTTATCGAATGGTTAGAGCCGAGCATACGGAATTCGAATTTATTACCCGTGAACGCAAGGGGCGATGTGCGGTTGCGGTCGGTTGTGTCCTTGCGGAAATGGGGCAAGAAATGGGTTCCTGTTTCGAGCTCGGGCATCTTCTCGCCGCTATATTCCTCGCCTGCCTCGATAGCATCTAAAATATCGGTCAGTTGAGAGCCGAGGAAGATAGAAACAATGGCGGGAGGAGCCTCGTTTGCGCCAAGGCGATGGTCATTTCCCGGGGTTGCAACGCTAGCGCGCAAAAGACCCTGATATTCATTGGTTGCGCGAATAACAGCTGCAAGCACCAAAAGGAAAAGCTTGTTATCCTGCGGCTTTTTGCCGGGCTTTAAGAGGTTAACACCTGTATCGGTTGCTATCGACCAGTTGTTATGCTTGCCGCTGCCGTTAACGCCCTTGAAGGGTTTTTCATGGAGCAGGCAAACAAGGTCATGGCGCTGCGCGGTTTTCTTCATCATTTCCATAACCAGCTGGTTTTGGTCGCAGGCTATGTTAACATCGGAATAAACAGGAGCCAATTCGTGCTGCGCGGGAGCCGCCTCGTTATGCTCGGTTTTGGCAACAACGCCAAGCTTCCAAAGCTCGCGGTCGAGCTCGCTCATAAACTTTTTAACGCGGGGCTTGATGGCGCCGAAATAATGGTCGTCCATCTCCTGACCCTTGGGAGGACGACCGCCCATGAGGGTTCTTCCGCAATAGGTTAAATCCTTGCGGGATTTATAATATTTTTTGTCGATAAGGAAATATTCCTGCTCCGCACCAACCTCAACAATTACCTTCTTAACATCATCCATGCCAAAAAGCTTAACGATGCGCAAAGCCTTCTCGCTGATTACCTCCATTGAACGGAGCAGCGGAGTCTTGCGGTCGAGCGCTTCGCCGCCATAGGAGCAAAACGCGGTTGGGATGCAAAGAGTGTCATCTTTTACGAAGGCATAGGAGGTCGGGTCCCAAGCGGTGTAGCCGCGGGCTTCGAAGGTTGAACGAATTCCGCCCTAGGGGAAGGAGGATGCATCAGACTCGCCCTTTATGAGCTCCTTGCCCGAGAATTCCATTATAACGCTTCCATCCTTTGCGGGGGAAATAAAGCTATCATGTTTTTCGGCGGTTATTCCGGTCATGGGCTGGAACCAATGCGTGAAATGGGTTGCGCCCTTCTCGATTGCCCAGTCCTTCATTGCGGCGGCAACCTCGTTTGCCGTTGTTGTATCGAGTTCTTGGCCCTCGTTAACGGTGTGCATAAATTTTTCATACACCTCGGGGCTTAAGCGCTCTTTCATCACGGCATCGCTGAATACCATGCTGCCGAATAATTCTTCAATCATAGACATTTATGTTTGCCTCCGTACTTAATTTCTCAAAATACCATATAATAATACAACATTTTTAAGGTGTTAGTCAATAGTATATTCCCCTTCCCCCATAGCAGTCAACAAATTTTCAAAAAATCTATCTATTTTTGCTTAAAACGGGGTTAAACTTAATTTTATTAAGCGAGAGGCTTATCCACTTAACAAAATCAAGTGTCTAAACTTAATTTTATGCATCATTTGTGCCGCATTTGGCTATTGCAGTTTTTGAGCCGTTGTGATATACTAAACCATATATTATTAAAAGGGGAAATTTCACAATGGCAACCGTAATTATGGTTACTATCGCCGTTTACCTCGTTGGCATGGTAGTAATCGGTTTCACCTGTTCTAACAAGAACAAAAACTCATCCGACTTTTATTTGGGCGGCAGAAAACTGGGCCCGCTCGTTACCGCTATGAGCGCCGAGGCATCGGACATGAGCGGATGGCTTTTAATGGGTCTTCCCGCCGTTGCTTTGATGGGCGGCTTGGCTGAAGCATCTTGGACCGCTATCGGCCTCGCAATCGGTACATATTTGAACTGGCTGTTTGTTGCAAAGCGCCTTCGCGTTTACAGCGCAAAGGCCGACGCTTTCACACTGCCCGACTTCTTCGCAAAGCGTTTCGGCGACAAATCGCACGCCTTAACACTTATTGCGGCAATTCTTATCGCTATATTCTTCATTCCTTATACCGCTTCTGGCTTCGCCGCCTGCGGCAAGCTCTTCTCGAGTCTCTTCGGAATGGACTACACCCTTGCAATGGTGCTTTCGGCCGCAGTTATCGTTCTTTATTGCACATTGGGCGGCTTCCTCGCTGCATCGCTGACCGACTTTGTTCAGAGCATTATTATGACAGTTGCTCTCTTCGTTGTTGTTGGCTTCGGCGAAGGCCTTGCAGGCGGTTTCTCAACCGTTTTCAACAATGTTGGCTCGCTTGATGGCTTCCTCGACCTCTTTAAGGGCCACAATGTTGCAGCAGGAACTGCAGGTAGCTATGGCGCGCTTCCCGTTGCTTCTACCCTTGCTTGGGGTCTTGGCTACTTCGGTATGCCCCACATTCTCCTCCGCTTTATGGCTATTGAGGATGAAAACAAGTTAAAGACCTCGCGCCGCGTTGCAAGCATTTGGGTTGTTATTTCAATGGGCGTTGCAGTTCTTATCGGCGTTATCGGCTACACTCTTATGAAGAACGGCGTTGTTGGTCCTTATGAGAGCGCTTCGGCTGCCGAAACCATTATTGTTGATATTTCCAACTTCTTAAGCAAATATGGCTTTGTTCCCGCTATTACCGCAGGTATCATCCTTGCAGGTATCTTGGCATCGACCATGTCAACCGCCGACTCGCAGCTTTTGGCTGCTTCCTCGGCCATTTCGCAAAACCTTCTTTGCGAAACCTTTGGTCTTAAGCTTTCGCAAAAGGCAATGTTCATCATCGCCCGCGTTTCGGTTATCGCAATTTCGGTTGTTGCAATCTTCCTCGCGCTTGACCCCACAAGCTCGGTATTTATGATTGTTTCCTTCGCTTGGGCAGGCTTCGGCGCAACCTTTGGTCCGGTTGTTCTCGCCGCATTGTTCTGGAAGCGCGCAAATAAATGGGGCGCACTCGCAGGAATGCTCGCAGGCGGAATTACGGTTTTCGTTTGGAAGTTCGTTATCCGCGCCCAATTCGCCGGAACGGTTCTTGATATCTATGAACTCCTCCCCGCCTTCATCGTTGCGGTTATCGCCATCATCGTTGTTAGCCTTATCACCAAGGCTCCCGAAAAGGAACTGACCGACCTTTATGATGAGGTTCGCGCCGACTGCGCTAAAAAGGCTTAATCCTTAAAGATTAAAATTAAAAGCACCGCGTTTGCGGTGCTTTTTTTATTGCTTGAAAAGGTTTCTAATCTTTTCCTTGTTGAGTTTTATTTTCTCGCGGTCGTAGGTTATAAGGCCGTTGGTTTCATCCTCGACATCCGAAAGCTGGGTGTAAACCGCGGCGCAAAGTCCCTTTTCTATATTGGGGAGAATTTGCTCGCGATAAAGCTCAATGAAGGCCTTTTCAAACTCCTCGCGGTCTTTGAAAATTTTATAGCCATACTGTTTGTCGCCAAAGCAATGCCCCTCCACTCTATGGGCATAGCCGCCAAACTCCGAAAGGATAACAGGCTTCGAGCCGTTTTTATGTTTATAGGGTTTAAAATAAACATGCTCACTGACAACATCGCTCTCGCCGCCCTTAAACCAGCCCGATGCCGTATCAACAAAGCGGCTGCTGTCTAATTCCTTTAGGCGGCAATATGCTGCGCTGCTCTCAAACTGACCCCAGCCTTCGTTAAAGATTGTCCAAAGGCATATCGAGGGATGATTATAAAGCAGTTTTACCGTTCTCTCCATATCGGTTATAAACTTTTCGCGCGCTGTTTTGTTTTTATGGGCGCGGCTGTCGCGGCGGCGTTTTAGGCCGATGGTCGGCAACGCGGTATCGCGCAAAAAGCTATAGTCGCCGTTGTTGACCATATCCTGAAAGACCGCAATTCCCTGTCGGTCGCATTCAAAATAGAAGCGTTCGGGCTCGATTTTTATATGCTTGCGGAGCATATTAAAGCCGAGCTCTTTAGCAAGGCGAACATCGCGCTCATATTCATCGAGGGTTTTCGGAGTGAATATTCCGTCCTCAAAATAGCCTTGGTCGAGAAGACCGTTGAAGAAATAGGGTTTTCCGTTAAGGCAAAGGCGCGCTATTTTATCAACCTCTTTGATTTCCAAGGTTCTTGCGGCAAAATAGGATTTTATTTTATCGGCGCCTGCGGTTAGGGTGAAATAATATAAATGCGGGTTTTCGGGCGACCAACAAACGGGGTTTTCGAGTCTTACCTCGCAAACACCGTTAACGAGCGGATATTCTCCCTCGCCCTCTACCTGCACGCTACCGTTTTTAACGCCCTCGGCGGTTATAACTGCGCCGTTTTCTCGCATATCAATTTTAAGCGAGCGGACATATTCGCGCGGCACGCTCTCAAGCCAAACGCTTTGCCAAATGCCCGACACGCTCGTGTACCACATTCCGCCGCGCTTTGCGCGCTGTTTTCCATAGGGCTCGGTTATATCCAAAGTGTCATCAAAGACCTCGATTTCGAGCTCGTTTTGCGGTTTTAGATGCTCGGTTATATCAAAGGAAAACGGAAAATATCCGCCTCGATGCTCGCCTAAACACTCGCCGTTCAGATAAACCTTTGCGCGCTGGTCGGCAGCGCCGATATTAAGAATAACGCGCTCACAAACAAAGCCTTCAGGAAGAATGAAGGCTTTTTTATAATTGAGTTTCTTTGCGCCTGCCGCCGCATCTCCTATTCCCGACAGGCTCGATTCGGGCGGATATGGCACAATTATTTTTCCGCTCTTGCTCCCGCTTTTATCCGATACTTCTATATCCCATTCTCCGTTTAAAGAGAAAAAGGAATCGCGCATAAGCTGGGGGCGCGGATATTCGTTATGGGGAATCGAACTGAAGAATTTTTCCACCGTGAAAACCTCTTAAAGTATGATTAGTTCTTTGGGGCTTTTGGTTAGGTTAATATATCCCTCATCGGTTACAAAAACCATATCCTCGATGCGAACACCAAAGCGGTTTGGAAGATAGATGCCGGGTTCAACCGTCATTATCATGCCGCTTTTTAAAACCGCCTCGCTCGATGGGTTGCAGGCGGGGCTTTCATGGATTTCAAGACCAACGCTATGGCCAAGGCCATGGCCGAAGGCTTTTTCATATCCCGCCGCCGCAATAACATCGCGGGCAGCCTTATCAACCGCTTTGCAGGCGGCACCGCTCTTTATTGCATCGAGCGCTGCTGCTTGCGCCGCCAAAACTGTACTGTAAACCGTTTTTTGCTCATCATCAACCGAGCCTACCGCAACGGTGCGGGTCATATCGGAACGATAGCCGTTGACCACCGCGCCGAAATCCATTGTTATAAAATCGCCCCGTCTTATGGCGCGCTCGGTTGGAACACCGTGGGGCATTGAAGAGTTTTCTCCCGAAACAACGATGAAATCAAACGCGACTCCCTCGCTGCCCTTTTTTCGCATAAAGAATTCGAGCTCGAGCGCAATTTCGCGTTCGGTTTTGCCCTCTTTAATGCGCGATAGGATAAATTGGAAGCCCTCATCGGTTATGGCCTGCGCCTCGCGAATGGAGGAAAGCTCGCCCTCATCCTTAACGGCGCGCAGCTGCGAAAGAAGGTCGCTGAATTTTCCATCCTTTGAGAGTTCTTTGCTCGGCAGTTTCTTTTCAAGCGCCGAAAAAGAATCGAGCGATAGCGTTTGGGTTTCGAAATAAACCTTCTTTATTCCCTCGCGGTTGTTTAAAAAATCCACCGCGCGGCCATTCTCTACCAAAGGCAAAAAGCTTATCTCCTTTTTAGCCTTTTCAATATAGCGAAAATCGGTTAAAAAGGCGGCGGTTTCATGCGTTATAACAAGAACTCCCGCGCTCGAAGCAAAGCCTGTTAAATAACGGCGGTTAACATCGCTCGTTATAAGCAGCGCCTCGCCCTCGCAAAGCTCTCTTTTTATTTTTTCAATTCTATTTATCATAATGCGGCAATTACCTCGCGCAAATATTTATAAACTCTTTCGGACGAAGCAACCGAGAGTTTTTCTTTCGGGGTGTGAACATCGAACATATCGGGTCCCATGGAAACAACATCAAGGCCCTCGATTTTTTCGCAAAACAGTCCGCACTCAAGGCCTGCATGAATAGCCGAAACTGTTGCTTTTTTGCCGCTTTGTTTTTCATAAACGGCACACATTGTATCGCGCAGGCGAGAATCCTTTTTGAATTCCCACGCAGGATAAAAGCTATCCTGCAAATAGCCGAGATTTAGGCGGGTTGCGGTTGCTTTAAGGTCATCTAAAAGCGCCGCGCGAGCATCGCTTTTGGAGCTGCGAACGGCGAAGGAGGCAACAACACGCTCCCCCTCGGTTGCCAAATAGCCTAAATTAAGCGAGGTTTCAACCAATCCCTCAATATCGCGGCTCATCGCTATAATTCCGTTTTTAACGGTTGTTAAAAACTCGATAACGGTATCGCTGCTCTTCTCATCAAAGCAGCGCTCGCATTCGGTTTTTGTTACGGTTATTTTAAGTCCCTCATCGAGGGGATTTTTGTTGGCTTTTTCAAACTTTGCAACCGCTTCTTCGGGGTTTTCTATGCAGGTAACAACGCATTCGCAGGAAGAAGGAATCGCGTTATCCTTAAGTCCGCCCGCGATGGATGCGATGCGAACACCCGCTATTCCCTTTAAAAGATTTCCCATTAAAATATCGGCGTTATAGCCGCCCTTATCAATGCAAATGCCCGAATGGCCGCCCTTTAGACCATCGATTTTAATCTTATAGGCGGGATTCTTCGCCTCGCAAAAGCTAACGGGGATTTCAAATCGGGCACGAGCGCCGCCCGCGCAACAAGCGGTTAGCACGCCCTCCTCCTCGGAATCGATGTTTATAAGCATTTTGCCATCGAGCAGCGAAGCATCGAGCGCCTCGGCGCCGAACATTCCGGTTTCTTCATCAACCGTGAAGAGCGCTTCAAGCGGCGGATGGGAGGCGGTTTTATCCTCCAAAATCGCCATCACCATCGCAACGGCAATTCCGTTATCTCCGCCGAGGGTTGTTCCGTTGGCAAAAACGAACTCGCCATCGGTTTTAACCTCTATTCCCTCTTTTTCCATATCGATATCCACGCCCTCATCCTTGGCGCAAACCATATCGAGATGACCCTGAAGGATAACCGCGGGATGATTTTCATAGCCCTTGGAGGCGGGTTTTTTGATTATAATTGTTCCAAGACTGTCGCGGTTATATTGAAGCCCCTGCTCCTTGGCGAAGCGCTCGCAATAATCGCTTATGGCGGCGGTGTTGCCCGAGCCGTGAGGCATCGAGCAAAGCTCCTCAAAATAATGGAAAACCCTTTTTGGCTCTAAATTTTCTAAAACTCGCATCTTTTTCTCCCTTTATTCGGATACAATATTTCTAATCCAACTGCCCTTATGAACGAGATATCCGCCCAAAAGGCATTTAAATATGTTAACAAACTGGGTAATGGCAAAAAGCGTTAGGATGTTTATTTCGGTATAACGGCTTAAAACAAAGGCTATGGGCATACTGACGCACCAAACAAAGCCGCTATCAAACAAAAATGTTATGAAGGTTTTTCCGCCTGAACGAAGCGTGAAATATGTTGAATGCGCGAAGGCATCAATAGGCATGGCGAGTGCCGAAATTATCATAAGGCTGGTTGCAAGCTCCTTGATTTCGGCGGTTGAATTATAGATGTTGGGAATCACGAAGGAAAGCGGGATATACATTGCCGCAACAACCACGCTCAAGGCAACCGTAAACGCGGTTAGCTTTCGGCATTCAGGCTTAACTCTATCGAGCTCGCCGCGACCCAGCATATGACCCAGGATAATTCCTATCGAGGTTCCAAAGGATAAAAACGCAACCGAGAAAACATTCCAAAAGGTTTGCGAAATGTTGTTTGCGGCAACAACATTTTGACCGCGCACCGAAAGGCACTGGTTAATAAAGGCGATGCCAAACGACCAAAGCGCCTCGTTTACCATAAGCGGCATTCCTTTTCGCATTATGTTGCCGACCAGCGCAAGCGGCACGCGCATACTGCGATACGCGCCAACAATGAACCCGTTTATATCCTTGCGCTTATGGGTCCAACCCGCAACGATAATCAGCTCAACATATCTCGAAATTACGGTTGCAATCGCAGCACCCGCAACGCCGAGCTTGGGAGCGCCGAGTTTTCCGAAAATTAAAACATAGTTTAAGCACAAATTAACCGCAACCGCACAAACGCCCGCGAGCATTGGCGGCAAGCTATGGTCGCACTCGCGAAGCACGCTGGAATAGCATTGCGCGAGGGTGTAGGGAATTAAGCCGATAAGCATAATGCGGAGATATTTTTCGCCGAAGGCGAGCGAAGCGGCGGCATTGGCAGCGCTGCCCTCACCCTTTAAATAAAGGCTTATAAGTCCATCTCCGAAAAAGAAGAAAACGCAAATCGCGGCGGCGGCAAAAAGCGAGCAAAAAACAAGCCTGAAACGGAAGGTATCGCGGACACCCTTATGGTCGCATTTTCCATAAAACTGCGCGCCGAAAATTCCCGCGCCCGAGCAAGAGCCGAAAACGCAAAGGTTAAAAACAAATAATAATTGGTTGGCGATGGCAACACCTGTCATCTCGTTGTTGCCAACATTGCCCACCATTATATTATCTACCATATTAACAAGGTTAGTTATACCTGTTTGCACCATTATGGGCAGCGCAAGCGACATCAACCTTTTATAAAAATCTCTATCTCCAATTAAACTTTTAAACATACTTTCTCCCTGAATTTTCTTTGCTAATTTTACCACGAGGCGAGCCTCTTTTCAAGCCAAAGCAACCCCTCTTTTAAAATTTTTATGGAAAACTGCAATATAATGTAGTATAATAACTTTAATCTTAATGATTTACTGAAAGGTGATTTCATGAAAATTATTGTTGTCGGCGGCGGAAAAATAGGCGCCACCATCATAGAAAGCCTTGTTAACGAGGGCCACGATGTTACCCTTATCGATAAAGAGCCTTCGGTTGTTACCGATATGGTCGAGCTTTATGACTGCATGGGAATTTGCGGCTCGGGTGCCGACTGCACCACCCTTTCGGACAGCGGCATTGAAGATTGCGACCTTTTCGTTTCGGTTACGGGCTCGGATGAATTCAATATGCTCTCCTGCTTTATGGCAAAGCGCCTCGGCGCCGAGCATACCATTGCCCGCATCCGCAACCCCGAATATAACGACCATGATTTAGTGTTCCTGCGCCGCGAGCTTGGTCTTTCGATGGCGATTAACCCCGAGCTTTTGGCAGCAAGAGAAATTTTCAACACTCTGCAGCTTCCCTCGGCGGTTAAAATCGAGCCCTTCTCGCGCCGAAGCTTTGAAATGATTGAACTTAAAATCCGCGATAACTCCCCCATCGACGGAATGAGCCTTATCGAAATGCGAAAGCACTATAAGCAAAAGTTCCTTATTTGCGCCGTTCGCCGCGATAACGAGGTATTTATTCCCCATGGTAATTTCGTTTTGAAATCGGGCGACCTTATCGGCATCACTGCCGCTCCCAACGAGATTCAAAAGCTCTTCAAGGCCCTCGGTCTCTCAAAGAAAAAGGCTCGCACCATTATGATTTTAGGCGCAAGCCGAACCTCTTATTATCTTTCCAAAATGCTGCTTGACGGCGGTTCAACCGTTAAGGTTGTTGACCAAGATGCAGCTCGTTGCGCCGAGTTTAGCGAGGCTTTGCCCGATGCTATCATCATAAAGGGCGATGCCGCCCAGCAGGATGTTTTGGTTGAAGAGGGCATCAGTTCAGCCGATGCTTTTGCAGCGCTGACGGGAATTGATGAAGAAAACATCCTTCTTTCCCTCTTTGCCGAATCGCAAAATGTTCCCAAGGTTGTTGCAAAAATCAACCGCAGCGAGTTTGGCTCGCTTGCCGAAAAAATCGGAATTGAAAGCATCGTTTCGCCCCGCCGCACCATCGCCGATGTTTTGGTTGGATATGCTCGCGGTCTTCAAAATTCGATGGGCAGCAAGATGGAAACGCTCTATAAAATTATGGATGGCGATGCCGAAGCGCTCGAATTCAACATTCAAAGCGAAAACGAGCTTATCGGCATTCCGCTCAAAAACATAAACCTAAAGAAAAACACCCTTATTGCAGGAATTATCCGCGGCAGAAAGCCCTTCATCCCCACCGGTGATGACAGCATCGCGGTTGGCGATATGGTTATCGTTCTTGCGGCGGGTCATCGTATAAATGATATTACTGATATTATAAAGTAGGTTTATTATGAATTACCGTATGATACTTAATGTTATAGGCCGCATTATTATGGCCGAGGCGGCGTTGCTTATGCTGCCCACCTCGGTTGCGGTTTACTATAACGAAGCCTCCTCGCTTAACGCGTTCTTAATAACTGCAGGAATCGCGCTGGGCGTTGGCCTTCTTTTTTGCCTCATATCGCACACAAAGGACCGCAGCATCTATGCCCGCGAGGGTTTTGTTTCGGTTGCCTTTGCTTGGATTTTCTTATCCGTTATAGGCGCTGTTCCTTTTTACCTAACGGGATATATTCCTAACTTTATCGATGCATTTTTCGAATCGGTCAGCGGTTTCACAACAACGGGCGCTTCCATTGTTCCCGCGGTTGAAAACTTAAGCAACAGCATTCTCTTTTGGCGCAGCTTTACGCATTGGATAGGCGGTATGGGAGTTCTGGTTTTTGTTATGGCCATTGTTCCCGGAAATGCCAAAGGAAATATGAATATCCTGCGCGCCGAAATGCCCGGCCCCGTTATCGGCAAGCTGGTTCCGCGAATTAAGGACACCGCAAAGATTCTATATCTTATCTATATCGCATTAACTCTTATCGAAATCGTTTTCCTGCTCTTCGGCGGAATGAGCTTCTTCGAGAGCATTGTTCATTCAATCGGCACGGCAGGTACGGGCGGTTTCAGCATCAAAAATGACGGTCTTGCGGGTTATTCCCCCTATATCCAATGGGTTATAACCGCGTTTATGCTTATCTTCGGAATCAACTTCAACCTTTTCTATTTGATTCTTATAAAACGAGTTCGCACCGCACTAAAGAGCACCGAGCTTTGGATTTATTTCGGAATCATCTTCTTCGCGGTTGCAACAATAACCGCCAACATCTTCTCGCTTTACGGCAACCTTTCGGATTCCTTGCGCCATTCCTCCTTCCAAGTTGCCGCCATTATCTCAACAACAGGTTTCGCAACCGCCGACTTCAACACCTGGCCCATTATCTCAAAGGGAATTATATTCGCCTTAATGTTTATAGGCGGATGCGCGGGTTCAACCGCGGGCGGATTTAAGGTTTCGCGCGTTGCGATGCTCCTTCGAACCATCGGTCGCGAAATTAAAAAGATTTTGCATCCGCGCTCGGTTACAAAGGTTCGCTTCGAGGGCAAAAATCTTGAGGAATCAACCGTTGACAGCGTTACGGTTTATCTCGCAATCTATATCTTTTGCTTCATGATTATCTTCCTGCTTTTATGCCTCGACCCCGTTGATTTCGCAGGTTACTCGGCATTCGAAACCCACTTCACAACAGCCACCACCTGCTTCAACAATGTTGGTCCCGCCTTTGGCGCTTGCGGACCCGCATCCAACTTTGCGGCATATTCGGGATTCTCAAAGATTATTATGTCCTTCGCGATGCTCCTCGGACGACTTGAAATTTTCCCGCTCATTATCGCGCTCTCGCCCTCAACCTGGTCGAGAAAATATAAATAAGATAAAAAGCCAACCGACTAATCGGTTGGCTTTTTTTATTTGCGCTTTGAGCATTTAACCAGGAGAATATAAACCAAAATCAAAACTGCAATAGTAGCAACAAGCGATAAAAACATCAAATAAAGCGGAACGCTTTTTCCAAAGCAATAGATGTTGCAATCGACCGTGTCGCGCATGCCCGAGATAACCTCTTTGGGCACTCCGCAGCGTTCAAGCTCGGCGAGGGCTCCCCGCATTGTGTGATTGCGGAAGAGCGCCGTTCCATATGTTCCGGGCATAAAGCCTAAAATGTTGCGAAGACCCGAACCGAACTGCGAAATGGGCATATATGCGCCGCAAATAAAGCCATATCCCGAGGACACGATGGTTCCAACCGCCGAGATTTGACCCTGCGTTGATAAAAAGTGGTTAATAACCGAGGAAAGCGCGGTGCCGAACAGGGTTAAAAGCAGGATATCCACAAGAGTCAGCGCGATATCTCCCGCGCTCATATAAAAGCCTGTTGCCGCCATATAGCCAAGTCCCGCCGCAAACGCGCCGATACAAACAATCAATGTTACAAGCTCGGTCGAGATATAATATCCAAGCGCCAGCGTTTTCGTTTTTACGGGGGCAAGCATAAGGTCGCGGCGAACGCCGTTTTGCTTATCCTGCACCATTATCATATTAGAACAAAACGCAACCGTTACGCAGCTGACCGCCAAAAGCGAAGAAACCAGCTGACCGCCAACCAGCGCATCGATTATCTTATCGGGCACCGAAAATCCCGCGGGAATGCCCGCTATAAATGATTCTCTAAAAAGGTTGGAGAGAAATGTTGTGTAGAGCACCAAGAGGATAATCGGGGTTATAAGCGAGGTGAAGAAAACGCCCTTATCTCTAAAGAAAAGCTTGGCGTTTCGGCGAATTAAAGAATATAGTCCTATCATTTCTCTTCGCCCTCCAATCTTCTTCCCGTTACGGCAAGGAAGACATCATCCATTCGGCCCTTTAAAATTTCATAGTCCGCAAAAAGCGCGGGTTTTTTCAAAATAAGAGCGGTTGCCGCCGCCGTTGATTCAACCGAAAGGCGGAAGCCATCGCGAATTTCCTCAAACGGCACGCCTAACCCTTCCACCTGCTCATGTGTCACGCCATAAAGCATAACGCTATCGCTCGCATATGCGTTTTTAAGCTCGAGCGGAGTTCCACAAGCGGCGGTTTTTCCGCCCTCGATTATTAGAACATAATCCGCCTCGGCTGCTTCCTCCATATAATGGGTTGTCAGCAATACCGTTAAGCCCCACTCGCGGCGAAGCCTATCTATCGCATCCCAAAGCATTCTTCGGGTTTGGGGGTCGAGTCCCGTTGTTGGCTCATCCAAAATTAAAATTTTAGGTTCAGCTATCAGCGCCCTCGCTATATCCGCGCGGCGGCGTTGACCGCCCGAAAGCTTCGATAGCCTTCGCGGCAGCAGCTCCCTTATTTCGAGCAGCTCATCCAAAAAGGCGATTCGCTCTTCCAAAGCCTCGCCCTTAATTCCATAGAGCGCGGCTCGCGAGCGCAGGTTTTCATAAACCGTTAGCGCGCCATCCAAAACGCTTTGCTGAAAAACAACGCCCAAGCGAGAGCGGCTCGCATCGGAAAGCGGCTCGCCTAAAATTTTAACGCTGCCGCTATCAGCCTCGAGCGCACCGCAAATTATCGAGATGGTTGTTGATTTTCCTGCGCCGTTAACGCCCAAGAATGCGAAAAACTCGCCCTCTCGAATCGAAAAGCTCAAATCCTCAACTGCGCGAATCTCGCCAAAGCTTTTATAAAGATGTTCAATTTCTATAAGTTTATTGGAAGGCATTTTCCTGCCCCTTTTCTACAAAATATTTCATTATGATATGGTATATTTACTACTGGCTTCGGCATCCGCCAAGCGGCTTTCCAAAGCCTTGAGGCGCTTCTCGAATTTTTCGGAGGGAACAAGGGCGAGCCCCTCTTCCTCATCGCCGAGAACAACCAAGCCACTGCCGCCCGAAATGCCAAAAAGCTCGCGAGCCTTAAGCGGAATGACAATTTGACCGCGCTCGTTAACCGTTACCACGCCGAAAATATGCTTGCCCTTGGGCGCGGGAAGCAGCTCTTTTCCTTCGTGCTCCTGCGGCTTGCATAAAAGCGAATCAACCGTTATGCCATAATAGCGCGCAAGTTTTAGGCAATGTTCAATATCGGGCATCGCCTCTCCGCGCTCCCATTTTGAATATGCCTGACGCGAAACGCCCGCCACGGCGGCAATTTGCTCTTGGGTTGCGCCTTTAAAGTTGCGAAGCGACAATAAATTATCTTTAAGCATTGAAGAAACACCTCTTTATAAATGATTATACCACTTTTTTCGCAAGGTAGCAACCAATCATAGTTGTCATAGTTTTCGCAAAAATGTTATTTCGGGTTGCGCGGTTTGACATTTTTAGGATTTGATAATATAATAGGGAATATGAAAGAAAGGCGGTGAACAGGTTGGCCGATATAAAAAACAATATTGCAAAAAACATAACCGAGCTTAGACAGGCTGCGGGCATGACCCAGTTTGACCTCGCCGAAAAACTAAGCTATACCGACAAGGCGGTTTCCAAATGGGAACGCGGCGAATCAATCCCTGATGTTACCGTGCTTTGCAAAATCGCCGACCTTTTCGGAGTTTCGCTCGACTTTTTAGTTCGCGAAGAGCATTCCGCCAAAGAAACAATCAAAGAAATGAGCGGCGCCTCGCGCTATAATCGCGGGGTTATAACCTGCGTTTGCATTTTGCTGGTTTGGGCGCTTTCGCTTTTTGCCTTTGTTGTTACCGAAGCCATCCCGCAGGAAACCCCCAACGCTTGGCTTTGCTTTATCTATGCCGTTCCCGCAAGCGCCATCGTTTGGCTCGTGCTTAATTCGGTTTGGTTCAACCGCCGCTTTAACTATATTCTCATTTCCCTGCTTATGTGGACCTTCCTCGTGAGCGTTCATGTAACCTCTATGGTGCTTAGCGGAAATCTTTGGCAATGCTACCTACTCGGCATCCCGGGACAGCTGATTATCATCTTCTGGTCGTTTTTAAAGAAGCGCAAAAAATAATATTTTGCCGTATCTTTGTCCCCTATTTTAAAAATATATAAAAAAAGGTTGACAAAGTTTTTTTGGTATGTTATATTTATTTTTGCTGTTGATGCTGGTGTAGCTCAGTTGGTAGAGCAGCTGATTTGTAATCAGCAGGTCGGGGGTTCGAGTCCGTCCACCAGCTCCACTATGCTGGTTCAGCAAACTGAATATGGGAGAGTTCCCGAGTGGCCAAAGGGGACAGACTGTAAATCTGCTGCTTTCAGCTTCGGTGGTTCGAATCCACCCTCTCCCACCAATAAAAGCATCATCCAACGGATGGTGCTTTTATTCTATAATTTACAAACTCATAGAGGATGAGCAAAAAATGAAAAACATCGAAATTATCGCTCAAGGCATTGGCATTGTTGCCATGTTTTTTAATATCATCTCATATCAAAGCAAAAAGCAAAGCTCCGTTATTGCCCTGCAGCTTTGCGGAGGAGCTCTCTTCGCCGTTAATTATTTAATGCTCGGCGCTACGATTGGCGGCATTTTAAATATTTTAGCCACCGTTCGCGCGATTGTTTTTCTTTTTAAAGAAAAGCTTAAAGCCGACCGTCTCCCCTGGCTTTTCGGGTTTGTTGCCTGCTTTATAGCGGTTTACATTTTAAATTTCACTTTGTTTGGCAAAGAGCCCACTCCGATTAACCTAATTATCGAAATTTTGCCTGTAATTGGTATGACCGCTCTTAGCATTGGATTCCGCCTTAAAAACGCCTCCGATGTTCGCCGTTGCGGTCTTATCAGTTCCCCATCTTGGCTGATTTACAATATTTATGCAGGCTCTTGGGGCGCGATTATATGCGAGGTTATGACCTTAAGTTCAATTTTTATAGGAATGTTCCGCCACGACAGAAAAAATAAGACTTAAAAAAGACACCCTATTCAATTCCGAATAGGGTGTTACTTATTTTACCTCACAATTATCTATTGCATAATCAATAAGAATGTTTATAAGTTCGTTTCGCGAGCGTCCAGTTTCCTTAACGAGCGAATCAAGGCGGTTTACCGTTTCATCCTTGATTCTTATGGAAAAGGTTTTGTAGCCGTCCTCACCTTTTAGGGGCTTTTTATTTATGATGAGTTTCTCTTTCATCAAAATCACCTCACCAATATTATGCCTTGACAGATGTTAGAAATATATGTTATATTTTATAACATATAACATGTTATGGTTGGTGATGTCTTGAGCAAGGTCTCTGTTATTATTCCTGTATATAATGCCGAAAAGCACATTTTGCGCTGCTTAGAAAGCTTAAAACTCCAATCTCTTTCGGATTTTGAGGTTTTAATTATTAACGACGGTTCTTCAGACAGGTCGGCAGTTATTTGTGAGAATTTTTGCTTGGAAGACAACCGCTTCAAAGTGATTAATCAAACTAACGCCGGCCCTTCGGCGGCCAGAAACACAGGCATTTCTCGCGCATGCTCAAAATACTTATACTTTGTTGATTCAGACGATTATATTGAACCTAAAACATTAGAGATTTTGTTTAATGCCGCCGAGGAAAACAATGCCGATATAACGATATGTAATTTCTTGCTCGAATATCCAAGCGGAAAAACAGCGAAAAATAACATTGTTTCAGAAAGCGGTCTTTATGAGGGTAAGCGTCTTAAGCAACTAGCTATCGGTTCCCTAAACATGCGTACCGGTATGATTCCTCCATATTCTTGGATAAGACTTGTTAAGCGTGAACTTTTAACAAAAAACGCTCTAAAATTTGACACATCTATCCGCCGAAGCGAGGATTTTTTGCTGTGGTCTCTAGCTTTTTTTAAGGCTAATCGAGTTTTCTTGCTCACGGACAAATATCTATATCACTATGTTGAGGTTTCCGATTCTATAACCCACAATTATATAAGCGATTATTGGGGTATGGTTAAGCGAATTTATAATGAACTTAAAAGCGCTCTTCCAAACGAAAAAAGCGTTCAACGGCAGGTAGATATAGTCCTTTTTTTGCGGGCATATACCGCTATGAATATTGCTATGTTTACAAATGACAAAAAACAATTTCTTAAAGATATTAAGGAAATCACCAAAGACCCGTTACTTAGAAAGACTATTAAGACCTTTTCTATTGTGGGGTTGGAAAAAACATACCACAAGCAAATTTTACCGCTAAAACTGCATCTATATGTTTTTATTCGTTTAATCTTTTATTTGAAATATAGAAAAAACCATTAGATTTCGTTTTTTTTATGCCGCCAGCCACACACTTCTCCATCGGCGGCATAGTATAATATTAGTTCACACCCTATTGACTTTTGGCACATACTTATTTATAATATGTATGCAGAGATTTTGAGTGCACTTATTACTTTTTTCAAAAGGGATAAGTGCACTCTTTTTATGTCAAAAAAACTTTTGGAGGATTTTTTATGGCAAAAACTAATATTGTTGATTGGAAAACTATAACCGATTTCGTTATCGACGCCTTCGTTGGCTACGGAATTCCGCGCGCAGATGCTGAAATTTGCGCCGATGTTCTTTTAGCTTCCGACAAGCGCGGCATTGAATCGCACGGCGTTAACCGCTTTAAACCCGTTTACCTTGACCGCATCAAGGCAGGCATTCAAAACGCTGTTACCGAAATGGAAATCATCAAAGAAACCCCCACAACCGCAGTTATCGACGGTCACCACGGTATGGGTCAGGTTATCGGCCACAAGGCTATGAGCATGGCTATCGAGAAGGCTAAAGAATACGGCATGGGCATGGTTGTTGTTCGCAACTCCTGCCACTACGGTATTGCCGGTTACTACACCACCATGGCTGCAAAAGCAGGCTGCATCGGCATGACCGGCACCAACGCTCGCCCCTCGGTTGCTCCGACCTTCGGCGTTGAGGGTATGTTTGGTACCAAACCTTTCACCATCGGCGTTCCCACCGATGAAAAGTTCGACTTCAACTTTGACTGCGCCACCTCGATTACCCAAAACGGCAAAATCGAATATTATGAGCGCATCGGCGAGGATGTTCATCCCGGCACAGTTATCGGCGATGACGGCTCGGCTATCGAAGGCGATTCGGGCGTTGCTCTCAAGAAAATCCGCAACGGCACAGCCGCTCTCACAACCCTCGGCGGCATCGGCGAAGACCTCGGCGGCTATAAGGGCTACGGCTTTGCTTTGGCTGTTGAATTCTTCTCCTCTATCCTTCAGGATGGCGCCTATGGTAAGGCTCTCGACGGCAAGGATGAAAACGGAAACATCCGCCCCTATCAGCTTGGTCACTGGTTCATCGCAATCGATACCGACCACTTCATGGGCGAAGAGGTTGCCCGCAAGAAGGCAGGCGACATTTGCCGCAGCATGCGCGCTTCCAAGAAGGCTCCCGGCGCCGAGCGTATCTACACCGCAGGCGAAAAAGAATACGAAATCGAGCTTTCCCGCGCTTCGGGCGTTCCGATTAACGAATCGGTTCAAAAGGAAATCGTTGCAGTCCGCGATGAACTCGGACTCACACAGTATAAATTCCCCTGGGAGGACTAATAAATGGATATCCGTCAGGAATCGCTTAAAAAGCACTATGAATGGCAGGGAAAAATCGAGGTTATCTCCCGCGCACCCATTAATTCCCGCGAGGATTTATCTCTCGCCTACACCCCCGGCGTTGCCGAGCCCTGCTTGGAGATAAACAAGGATATCTCCAAATCCTATGAACTAACCCGCCGCTCCAATTTGGTTGCGGTTATAACCGATGGCACCGCTATTTTAGGCCTTGGCGACATCGGTCCCGAGGCAGGTATGCCCGTTATGGAGGGTAAATGCGCCCTCTTTAAGGCTTTTGCCGATGTTGATGCTTTCCCGCTTTGCATCAAATCCAAGGATGTTGATGAAATCGTTCGCACAATTTATCTTCTCTCGGGCAGCTTCGGCGGCATTAACCTTGAAGACATCTCGGCTCCCCGCTGCTTCGAAATCGAGCGCAAATTAAAGGAAATTTGCGACATTCCGATTTTCCACGATGACCAGCACGGCACCGCTATCGTTGTTGCTGCCGCTCTTATCAACGCTCTTAAGCTCGTTAAGAAGAATATCGGCGAGGTTCGCGTTGTTATTAACGGCGCAGGCAGTGCAGGTATTGCTATTGGCAAGCATCTTATGAATATGGGCGTTAAGAACCTCACCTTCTGCGACCGCTTTGGCATTATTTGCGAGGGCGATGAGAACAACAACCCCGCGCAGGAAGAGGTTTCGCGCGTTACCAACCTTGAGCACAAGAAGGGCACCCTCGCTGATGCTCTTTGCGGCGCTGATGTTTTCATCGGCGTTTCCGCTCCCAACCTCGTTACCCCCGAGATGGTAAAATCGATGGCAAGCGATGCTATCCTTTTCCCGATGGCAAACCCCACCCCCGAGATTATGCCCGATGTTGCTCTCGCGGCGGGTGCTCGCGTTGTTGGAACAGGCCGCAGCGACTTCCCCAATCAAATAAACAATGTTCTTGCCTTCCCCGGCATCTTCCGCGGTGCGCTTGATTGTCGCGCATCCTGCATCAACGAGGAAATGAAGGTTGCAACAAGCTTTGCGCTTGCCTCCCTTATCCCCGATGATGAGATTTCCGAGGACAATATTATCGCTCCCGCACTCGACAAGCGCGTTGCGCAGGTTGTTGCCGAAGCAGTTATTAAAACCGCTCGCGAAACCGGCGTTGCGATAATATAAGGTTATATTATCCAAACAAAAAACCTCCGATTTTGAATCGGAGGTTTTTATTTTATTCGAGCTCAAATGCGCCTGTATAAAGCTGATAATATTTTCCCTTTTGAGCTATAAGCGCTTCATGGTTGCCGCGCTCTATTATATGGCCCTGTTCAAGAACCATTATAACATCGGAGTTTTGAACGGTTGATAAGCGATGGGCGATAACGAACACCGTTCTTCCCTTCATCAGCGAATCCATTCCCTTTTGAACGAGGGCTTCGGTTCGGGTGTCGATGGAGGAGGTTGCCTCATCGAGAATCATAACGGGCGGGTCCGCAACCGCTGCTCGGGCAATCGAGAGAAGCTGGCGCTGACCCTGCGAGAGGTTTGCGCCATCGGAAACCAGCATCGTGTTATAGCCATCAGGCAAGCGGGAAATAAAGCTATGCGCGTTGGCGAGCTTTGCCGCCTCGATGCATTCCTCATCGGTCGCATCCAGCCTACCATAGCGGATGTTATCCATAACCGTTCCCGTGAAGAGGTTGGTTTCTTGGAGCACTATGCCGAGCGAACGGCGAAGGTCGGATTTGCGAATCTTGTTGATATTTATTCCATCATAGCGAATCTTGCCATCGGCAATATCATAGAAGCGGTTGATAAGATTGGTAACGGTTGTTTTGCCTGCGCCGGTTGCGCCAACGAAGGCAACCTTCTCGCCCGGATGGGCATAGAGCGAAACATTATGAAGAACTATCTTTTCCTCAATGTAGCCGAAGTCAACATCATCGAAAACAACATCGCCTTTAAGCTGCGTGTAGGTTACGGTGCCATCGCTATGCGGGTGGCGCCAAGCCCAAA
>JAZRUI010000015.1:0-359054 GCA_045652465.1 Acutalibacteraceae bacterium
GAACTGGTGACCTTATCCTTACCAAGGATACGCTCTGCCGACTGAGCTACATCAGCATATTAAATTGGTTGCGGGGGCTGGACTTGAACCAACGACCTTCGGGTTATGAGCCCGACGAGCTACCAACTGCTCCACCCCGCGATATTTAGGGCGCCCTTTTGTGGGTGCCCAATTATTATACCACAAAAATATCATTTTGCAAGCCTTTTTTTAAAGTTTGCCTATCTTTTTCTTTTGAGGCCTTCTTTTGCGACACCGATAGCAAAGAAAACCATAAAAAAGACAAGATTCGCAAGCACAACCGTGGCGCCCGGCGGAGTGTCGGCGGCAAAGGAGATGAGCAGTCCCAAAAGGAACGCCGAAACCGAAACTGCGAGCGAGCAAAGAATAACGCTTTTATAAGAGCGGCATACTCTTCCCGCCGTAAGCGATGGAAAAACGAGCAGGCTCGAAATTAAAAGCGCGCCCATCATTCGCATTCCGATAACGACCGTAATAGCGGTCAGGCAGGCGAGCAGCGTGTTATATCTCGAAACGCTGATGCCGGTTGCAAAGGAGAACGATTCATCAAAGGTTACGGCGAAAATCTTGTTATAAAAACAGGTGAAAAGCAGGAGCACGATGCCGCAAAGCGACAACGAAACCCACAAATCCTCGCGGCTTAAGGTGTAGATACTGCCGAACATATAATTGTTGATATCGATGTTCATTCCGTGCGACAGGCTGGCGGCGGTGATGCCAATCGCCAGCGCGCTGCTTGAAAAGACCGCGATGGCGGCATCTCCCTTGATTTTCGAGTTGCCGCTTAATTTTAGCAGCAAAAATGCCGCCAAAAGCACCGCAGGGATTGCGATATAAAGCGGGGCAACGCCAAGCCCCAGCGCAATCGCCGATGCGCCGAAGCCAACATGAGAAAGCCCGTCGCCGAGTCCCGAAAAACGCTTGAGCACAAGGCTTGTCCCCAGCAGCGCCGCGCAAACCGAAATCAAAATTCCAACCAGCAGTGCGCGCTGAACAAACTCAAAAGAGAGGAACGAAAAAATAGCATCAATCATGGCAATGTCCTCCTGCGAGCATACTTTTGCCGAGCGGGGAATGGGCATAATCGTGCGATGAGCCAAAATAATATTCGCCGTGACCCAAATGGAGAATTTTGTTGCCATAGTGAACCGCGCAGGAAACATCGTGCGAAACGGTTAAAACCGTAACACCCTCGCTGTGCAGCTGCTCGGTTATGCGATAAAAATCCGCGGTTGCAACGGGGTCGAGCCCTGTTATAGGCTCATCGAGCAGCAAAATTCCGTTCGCGGCGCAAAGGGCGCGCGCCAATAAAACTCGCTGCTGCTGTCCGCCCGAAAGCTCCTTGAACGAAGCGCGGCTTAAGTCCTCAATGTGCAGCTTTTTCATCATCTCCACCGCGAGCGCTTTGTCGCGGCGGGTGTAAAACGGCAGGCGCTTTCCGCCAAGCGTTCCCGAAAGCACAACCTCGCGCACCGAGGCAGGGAAATCGGCCTGAATTTCGTTTTGTTGGGGCAAATAGCCGATTTGATTCTTGCGAACACCCGAGAAAACTATCCTTCCGCTATCGGGGTTTAAAAGCCCGAGCAGCAGCTTAATAAGGGTGCTTTTACCCGTGCCGTTTTCGCCAACGATATAAAGATGGTCGCCCTTTTCAATCGAGATGTTGAGATTTTTCAAAACCTCGCGGCGCGAATATCCCTTACATAAGTTTTGGGTTTCGATAATAGGCATTAGTAAAGCCCCCTTTCAAGCGCGGCATAATTTTGCCGCATAATATCGATATAGGTAATCCCCGATTTAAAATCCTCGAGGCTTACGGTGTGCATCGTGTTAATAATCAGTTTCTCCGCGCCCGTTTCCTCGCAAACCGTATCGGCGAGGTAGCCCGAGCCGTTTTCGATATGAAAAACATAATCGAGGCGCGCTTCCCTAATGCGTTTTATAAGGGAGATGACCGTTTTGGCATCGGCATCGGCAAAAAGGTCGCAGGCATCGAAAGCGGCAAGCCAATCGAGATTATAAAACTCGCAAAAATAGCGAAGAGGGAAGCGGTCGGCAACGACAATTTCGCGCTTTGGCGCCGCGGCGATGAGATTTTTCGTTTTTAGGGCGAGCGAATCGATTTCGGCGCAGTATGCCGCGGCATTCGCCTTATAGCTCTCGGCGTTTTCGCCATCGCGCTCGCAGGCGGAGGAAAGAATCGCCGTTATGATGCTTTTGGCGTTTTCGGGCGATAGCCAAACATGCTCATCGGCATGGGTGTGCCCCTCTTCATATAAAAGGGCGGAATGGTCGGTCATTTTTAAAACGGTGGTGTTTGCTTCGCCGAGACCCTCTAAAACATCCTCAATCCAGGTGTCGCTCTCGCCGCCCGTGTAGATAAAAATATCGGCATTTTTAATCTCTAAAATATCCTCGGCGGAGGGCTCGAAGGAATGAATCTCGGTGCCGGGGTCGAGAAGCATCGAAACCTCGGCGCGCTCGCCAACAACCGCCCTCGCAAAATCATAGGCGGGGAAGACCGTTGCAACGATTTTCAATGAGTCGCGCTCCTTCGCCTTATCTTTGCATCCGCAAAGAAAAAGCAAAACCGCAAGGGTTAAACAAACTATTTTTTTCATTTCGCGCAGTCCCCGCAAACGCCGTAGAGCACGGTCTTGGTGTGGTCAACCGAAAAGCCGTGGTGGCGGGTTATATGCTCGGCAAGGCGCTCGATATGGTCGCATTCGATGTGGAGCAGTTTGCCGCAGGAGGAGCATTTAAGATGAAAATGCTCGGCGCAATGCTCGCCCGAAAAACCAAAACAGGCGGAGCCCTCGCCGCTATATTTTCGAACCTCGCCGCTTAAAACCAGCTTTTCGACATTGCGATAAACGGTTGTAAGACCGATGTTTTCGCCGCGCTCGCGAAGGGCGAGGAGAATTTCCTCCGCCGTCATATGAGCGCCGCTTTTTTCGGCTAATATTTCGGTTATGAGCTTTAAGGGTCGGGTATTATAGCCCTTGCGAATTGCCATATAAAACACCTCGAAAATGAAAATGATTTTCATTTTCACATTTTAAAGCATTTATATCGCCCTGTCAAGGCAATTAACCCTTGTAAAAAAAGGAAATTTGTAGTATGATAATAAAAGTAACAACTTTGTAATAAATGGAGGCGAAGGCTCTTGGGCGAGAAAACCAATTTTTCGCGGATTTTAACCCCTAAAAATACCGTTGAGTTTGATAAGAACCTTGATATTCTTATTGCGCTGCTGCCTACGGCTATCGTAGCCTGCGTTTATTTTGGAGCGCACGCTATGTTTATGATGCTCGTTTGCATGGGGGTTTCGACCCTTTCGGCATTTTTAGCGGGCAAGCTCTTGGCGGTTGAGGAGGACCCTCGCAACCTCTCGGCGGCTATAGTTGGAATGCTAATCGCGATGACAATGCCTTCAGGCTTTTCTATCCCCGCTGCCGCAGTTTGCGCTGCCGCGGGCGTTATCGTTCCGCGAATGATGTTTGGCGGAAATGGTTGCGAAATTGTAAGCCCCGTTGCCTTCGGTTCGATAATGGCTTTCCTTTGCTTCCCGAGCATTTTTTATTATAACGAAGCCTTCACGAATCTACATACTTTTTATGTCCCCTTTGAAACAAGCCTCACTCTAAAGCAGTTAATCTTCGGCGCCCATGCAGGTGCGGTTGGCGAAACTGCAGCAGTCTTTTTGGCGATTGGCGCGGTTTATTTATCCGTTCGCAAGATTATAACCCCGACCATTCCCGTGTTCGCACTTTTATTCACGGCGCTGTTTTCCTTTGCCTTCTCGATGGATGTTTTGTCCTCCGTTTTGAGCGGCGGAACGCTGCTTGCCGCGATTTTCATCCTGCCCGAGCGCAATCTTTGCCCCCATGGATTTTTGGGCAAGGTTGCCTATGCGGCGGTCTTCTCGCTGCTGACCGTTATTATAAGAAAATATGCCGCGGCTCCCGAGGGAGTTTATTTCGCGGTATTGACCGTACAGCTTATCCGTCCGCTCTTTGATGTGATTCCCGATATAAGGAGGAAAAGTGATGAAAGAAATTAATTTCAAAGCGCTTTTTGTTCCCTTTGTCGGCAGCGTTGCTCATAAGGTTGCGGCGGTTGCCGCCACCCTCGCAGTTGCTGCGGGATTGATTTTCGGCGCCCATCTTTGGCTGCATAACGAAAAAAGAGCGGGAGATAAAGCTCCTTCCGCGCCCCCGTCATCCCAGATAGAAAGTGGGGCAGAGAAATGATGAAAAGAATTTGGAGTAGCCTTTTAGGGCTAACCTTCGCTATTATTCCCGTTTTATGCCTGACCGTTACTGCTGCCAACGCGCTTTTCGCATCCATAGCAGTTGCGGCTTCGCTAATTCTCGCCTGCTCCATTCGCCTTTTGGATGAAAAAATCATCCCGAAGGGCGTTAAGGATATTTGCATAATCATAGCGGTTGCGCTGGGAATCTCCCTCGTTGAGGTTTTCTCGAGCGGAGCCCTCTCGGCTGATGCAGGCGCCGCGGTATTTATGCCGCTTTGCGCCGTTCCAACCCTTTTGCTTTTGGGTCAAACCAGCGAAATAAAGGGTGTTAAGAAAACCTATTTCACGGCGTTGTGGCTCAGCGCGCTCTTCACTGCGCTAATGGTGGTTATAGGCTTGGTTCGCGAGCTTTTGGGAAAGGGTTGCATCTTTGGTGCGGTCGTAACCCGCTCGCTATTTAAGCCTCTTGCCGTTTTATCCATTCCGGCGGGCGCGATATTCGTAACCGCTTTGTTTATAGCCGTGCTTCAAAGGTTAGCAAAGGAGGAAGAAACCAATGCGTGAAATCCTTGTTTTGCTGTTGGCGGGCGTGCTCGCCGATAACCTCATTTGCTTTAGAACAATAGGAATCGGCAACAATGTTTTAGGAACCGATACCTTGCGCGGCAGCGCAATTTTCGGCAGCGCCATAACCGTTTTGGGAGTTATAACAACCGCGGTTATCTATCCGATTTATAAGTTTATGGTTGTTCCGATGGGAATAGCCTGTTTCAAAACGCTAATACTTATCTTAATATGCGGAGCCGCTATTTTTGTGGGCAAGAAGCTGCTTCCGTGGCTCTTTGGCGGATTTTCCTCCTCTCAGGGCGCGGTTGCATTCGGCACAGTTATGGGCATTTGCTGCATTTGCGCCGAGAGCAAAAATTTTGGTTTTTCGCTGCTTTCCGCCCTTTTCTATGGAGCGGGATTGCTTCTTGTGCTTTGCATATTCTTTTGCGCGCGCCTATCGCTAAAGTATTCGCGCGTTCCCGAAAGCCTTAAAGGCTTGCCGCTTGATTTAATCATAACCGCTATAATCGCCCTCGTGCTTTATGGATGGCAGGGCATAGCATAAGGATTTAAAAAATAACTGGAGTTGAAACCGTTGACCCCCGAAAACGAACAGCAACAAAGCATCCTCGAGCGCCGTTATAACGAGCGCCGCGAGGCAATAAGAAAACAAAAAAAGCGCAACGCGCTCATAAGGCTTATATTGCGCGCGCTGGTGCTTATATTAGCGCTCATAGTCGCGATTTCGGTTATTTCTTCCTCCTGCGATAGCAAAACAAAAGAGGAGGCCTCGATAACCAACAGCGATGTTGAAAACACCTCTTCGATAGAAGAAAAGCCTAAAATGAAGCTTCCCGCCGCGGCTGCCAATATCGAAACCCCCGCGGATATTAACAGTCATTTCGTTGCCGTGCTTAATTGCGAAACCAACGAAATCATTGCTTCCAAGCAGATGAACGAAAAAATCTATCCCGCATCGCTAACCAAGATTATGACCCTTTTGGTTGCCTTCGAAAACAACGAGGATTTATCCAAAACCTTTACGGTTACAAACGCCATAATCGACCCTCTCTATCGCGCCGAAGCAACCCTTGCGGGCTTTGTTGATGGCGAGGAGGTTAGCATAACCGACCTGCTTTACGGAACGGTTCTTCCCTCGGGTGCCGAGGCGGCTGAATGCGTTGCGATTGCAACTGCGGGCAGCGTTGATAACTTCCTTAAAATGATGAACAAAAAGGTTAAGGAGTTAGGCCTTAAAAACACCCATTTTGCAAATGTAACGGGACTGCACGATAAGCAAAACTATTCAACAGCCTATGATATGGCAGTTATCTTAAAGGCGGCGCTCGAGCATGACCTTTGCCGCAAGATACTGGGAACATATCAGTACACAACCGCGCCCACCAACAAGCATCCAAACGGCATTTCGCTAACGGGAACGCTCTTTAGCTATATGTATGGCACCGAGCCGGAGGGCTCCGATATTTTGGGCGGCAAAACGGGTTATACCGACCAATCGGGATACTGCATTGCCACATTCGGCAAATCGGATGGCGGCCGTGAATATATCGCCGTTACAGCCAAGGGCGATAGCCGCTGGCCTGCGGTTTATGACCAAATAAATCTCTTCACAATCTATGCAAAATAATAAAAGAGCCTTTTGTTTTTTCAAAAGGCTCTTTATTTTAAAGGTGTGTTGTGGTAGAATACAGTTAGCAAATAAAAGGAGGCAAAAAAATGAAGGTTTGTGTTGTTCAGCCTTATTATTCCTTCGACCCGAAGGATACCGAAGGATGTTTTAATGAGCAGGTTGCATTAATCGATTCCTGCACTTCGGATATGGATATAATCGTTATCCCCGAATATGCCGATGTTCCTGCCGACCAGGCAAGCAAGGCTGATTTCCATGCGATGATGGAAAAATATAATAAAATCATTTTAGATAAGGCGAGAGAAACTGCAATTCGTTGCAACTCCTTGGTTTTTGTTAATGCCGCCGATAAATGCGAGGATGGCTGGCGCAACACCACCCACGCCCTTGACCGCAACGGCAACACGGTTGGAAAATACTATAAGGCTCATCCCGCGCCCAGCGAGGTTAAAACCGAAAAAGAGGGCGGAAATGAGCTTGGCGTTGGCTATAGCTATGAGCTTGCCGAACCCTATACTGTTGAAATCGAGGGAATCCGTTTCGGATTTATGACCTGCTATGATTTTTATTTCTATGAGAACTTTGCGCCCCTCGCGCTTCGCAACATCGATGTTATAATCGGCTGCTCGCATCAGCGAACCGATACCCATGAGGCGCTCTCTATAATCAACCGCTTCCTTTGCTATAACACCAACGCATATTTAATCCGCAGCGCAGTTTCGCTCGGCGAGGATTCGGATATTTGCGGCTGCAGCTGCATAATAGCCCCCGATGGCGAAGTGCTTGTTGATATGAAGAGCAAAATAGGTCTTGGCATTGCCGAAATCGACCCGCACAAAAAATATTTAAAGGCCGCAGGATTTAAGGGGCTCCCCAAGGCTCATTGGCAGTATATCGAGGAAGGTCGTCGCCCGTGGCTTTATCGCAACGGCGGCGCGGCTATAACGCTTTTTGATGAGCGTATGTCCTATCCCCGCATTTGCGCCCATCGCGGCTTCTCGGCAGTTGCTCCCGAAAACAGTATGCCTGCATTCGGCGCAGCTATAGCGCTCGGTGCCGATGAAATCGAGTTCGATATTTGGCAAACCGCCGATGGCGAAATCGTTTCAACACACGACCCCAATTTAGAGCGCGTTTCCAACGGCAGCGGGTTGGTTGCCGAAAAGACATTAGCCGAGCTTAAAGAGCTTGATTTCGGTTCGCATTTCGATAAGAAATATGCAGGCCTTAAAATCGCAACCTTTGAGGAAATATTGCAAAAATTCGCAGGCCACACCGTTATGAACATCCATATCAAGCCTGATGGTCAAAAGGGCGGTTTTTGCAAAGAGTATATCGATAAGGCGGTTGCCCTCGTTGACCGTTATGACTGCCGCAAGCATGTTTACTTTATGTGCACTCGCGACAGCGTTCTTGATTATTTCCGCGAAACCTATCCCGATATTCCCACCTGCTGCGGTGTGGGCGATAACCCGTGGGAGATTGTTGACCGTGCAATAGAGCATGGCTGCAAGAAAACTCAGTTGTTCCGCGATTATATGAACGATGAGATGATAAAGAAGGCGCACGACCACGGCATCATTTGCAATGTGTTCTACACCGATGACCCCGCCGATGCCAAGGTGCTGCTCGATATGGGAATCGATACAATCCTCACCAACAACTATCTTGCGGTTGCTAATGCAGTTAAATAAAAAAGCAGGTCTTTTAGGCACACTCCGTAAGAACAATGCCGTTAGGGTATCTTAAGGGAGGAAATATGGATTTTTTAAGCGATGGTTTTTCACTATATGAATTCGGGCAACTTTTTGGAATTCTCATAGCACCATTAGGGTTGTTTACCTATTCTTCCAAAAAGCGAGGCTCAATTCTATTTGTTAAGGGAACAACCGATGTGTTGTCCACCATTCAGCAAGCAATTATTGGAGCATACACCGGTGCTTCACTTACGCTTATTGCCGTGTTCAGAAGTTTTGTTTTTTTTAACAGAGAAAAGAAAAACTGGGCTTCCCATAAATTTTGGCTGTGGTTTTTTGTTGTTGTTATGGGGGTAACACCGCTTTTCACTTGGGCGGGAATAGAAAGCCTTTTGCCAATGGCGGGAAGCGTTATATCGGTGTTTGGGTTTTATAGTTTAAACCCGCATAACACACGGGTTTCGGCTCTTTTCGGCCACGGGTTCTGGCTTTTATACGGCATATTTCATCTTAACTATGGAACGATTATTTCTAATGTTATATACATAACAGCAGCCATAATCGGGCTTGGTAAAGAGTATAAGGTAAAATAAAAACCACTCGAATGGACAAATGTGACACTTTCATTTTATGAAAGTGTCATTTTTTTATAAAAGGAAAAGGGAGAAACTTCGCAAAGAAGTTTCTCCCTTTAGACCTGTTTTTATTTTTTAATAGTTCTCTTTTCTAACCTCGAAGTAGCTTTGCGGATGAACGCAAACGGGGCAAACATTGGGTGCCTTCATGCCAACAATGATATGTCCGCAGTTGCGGCATTCCCAAACGGTAACCGAGCTCTTTTCGAAAACGGTCTTGGTTTCAACATTGTTTAAAAGGGCGCGATAACGCTCCTCGTGGGACTTTTCGATAGCGGCAACTGCGCGGAATTTTGCGGCAAGAGCGGTGAAGCCTTCCTCTTCAGCCTCATCAGCGAAGGTTGCATACATATCGGTCCATTCATAATTCTCGCCTTCAGCGGCAGCAAGCAAATTAGCGGCGGTGTCGCCAAGCTCGCCGAGCTCTTTGAACCACATTTTTGCGTGTTCCTTTTCGTTCTCAGCGGTCTTTAAGAAAAGCTCAGCAATTTGCTCATAGCCTTCCTTTTTTGCAACCGAAGCAAAATAGGTGTATTTGTTTCTTGCCTGGCTCTCGCCTGCGAATGCAGCTTGAAGATTTTTTTCGGTTTTAGTGCCTTTAAGTTCCATTTTTATATCCTCCGTTATTAAAAAATTTTTATTTAGAAGGCTTTTTGAGCCTTGAAAAATAAGGGAATGACATAGGCCAAATCGCGCCCGCGGCAACAACTAAAAGGAAATATCTCAAAAGTCTTGCCAAGCCCTCGTGGGGGATTATGGCCGCGATGGGGGATTTGAGCCCTTCTTTGATTGCGAAAACAACTATAACGCCCAAAATAAGCTTTAAAATTTGGCCCATGAGCGGAGCCTTTGTTTCAAAATGAGTATAGCGGCTGTCAACAAAATAAACCACCGCAAAAGCCAAAACGCAGCCCGTTAGAGTATAGGCGTTTTCATAAGCGTGGGAATAGTTATAGGTGTCGAGCGAGGGGGGAGCAAAAAATTCCATATAGATTAGGAATGAGAATGAGAGCATCGCCATAAACGCAATCAGCAGCCACATATATAAAGGCTTTTCCTTTGCCTTAATTATGATGGGGCGCAAAGCGAAGATAAGCAGCAGCGCGATAAAGAGCGAAACGATAACATCGGCAGGAGTGTGAACCCCCAAATACATTCGCGAAAACGGAATCATAACGCATAAAATTATGGCGGCTATTTTAATCCATTTTTTCTTCGCGAAAACCGCGATGCTTCCAAACGAGCCAACCGAGGACTGCGTATGTCCGCTGGGGAAGGAAAAACCGCCTGCGCCCGAAACGGCGCCTTTAGCGGGGATAAGCGAGGGGTCTTTGACCCAAGGGCGGGGAACGCGGCAAAGAATTTTAAGGAACTGGTTTATAAGCGTTCCGATAAAGCCGACCGAGAGAACATAATAGCCTTCATATTTATCAATACACCAAAAAACAAGAAGACCGATTATTATAAAGAAGGTTTCATCGCCCAAAAAGGTTATGGCGAGGAAAATCTTATCCAGTATAGGCGAGCTTATATCGCGCAAAAGATGCAAAAACTCCATAGCTCTTCTCCTTCCTTTTATAGGAAAATAATATCATAAAAACGCCTGTTTTACAAGAGCGGAACAAAATTTTTTCGTGATTTCAGGTAGTCGCGTGTTAGTTTTAGAACGGTTGGGGTTAAAATCAAAACGCCCAAAAGGTTAGGAATTATCATTAGAGCGTTTGCGCTATCGCAAAAGAGCCAAATGCTATCGTTTTGCGCCAGCGCCGCGGGGATTATCGAGCCTAAAAAGAGAAAACGATAGATATAAAGGCTGTCGCACCCAAACAAAAACTCCCAAGCGCGGGCGCCAACCGCCGACCAAGCGATAATGGTTGAAAAGGCGAAAAGAACAACCGAAATCGCGAGAAATCCCGCGCCAAACCAACCGAAGGTTAGGGAGAAAACATTTTTCATCAGCGCCTCCCCCGAGGTGCGCATAAATGTGCCGCTATTTAGGTCGAAAAGGGGACTTGTGAGCGCCGCGAGCGCAGTTAGGGAACACATAACGATGGTGTCGATAAAAACCTGAAAAACGCCTAAAAAGCCCTGTTCGGCGCAGGGGGAGTTGGAGGAGCCGCTAAAGAGGGTCGATGAACCCATTCCCGCCTCATTCGAGAAAACGCCGCGATTAACCCCAACCTTTAGCGCAATTCGAACGCTCGTTCCTGCCGCTCCGCCCGCGATAGCCCTGCCGCCTAAGGCATAGCGGAAAATCGCGCGGAAGGCGGAGGAGAGCCGCTTAATGTTTAGAAGGATAACCGCCGCGGTGCAAAGGCAATAGAGCGCGACCATAAAGGGAACGATTTTTTCGCTGGCGGCGGCAGCCTTTTTCATCCTGCCCGCCGCGACAAAGGCGAAAAGCGCGAAAAGAACGCCAACCAAAAGCGAGAGCCCCTTGTTGCCCGAAACCCCCAAATTATCAACCGCCGCCTTGATTTGCGCCGCGTTTCCGATGCCGAAGGAGGCGATAATGCATCCGAGCGCGAACATAACCGAAAGGGCAGCGCCAAGCCTTTTGCCAACCCCATCGCGAAGATAATATGTTGCCCCGCCAACCATTTCGCCGCGCTCATTCTTTTGGCGATAGAAGGCGCCCAAGGTGTTTTCGCAATAGGAGGTTATCATACCGATAAAAGCGGCAACCCACATCCAAAAAATCGCGCCTGCACCGCCCATTATAAGCGCCGAGGCAACCCCCGCAATATTGCCAACGCCAACCGCTTTGCCGAGCGCGGAGCAAAGAACGCTTTTTTGCGAAACCGCGCCCGCTGCGGCGGTTTTTTCTTTGTCCTCGTTTCTTATATTTTTGAGCGTGCCTATTAGCCAAACCTTGATTTTGGTTATTTGAAAAAACCTGAACTTTAATGTTAAAAATGCTCCCGAAAGGAGCAAGAGAAGCGTTCCCAAATCGCTTAAAAAACTCAAAAAACCCACAAATAAAACCTGCCCACATTCATTTTATCTCCCGCAGTTGACTGCGGGGGTAAAAAGGTATATAATATCCATTGTTAAATTTATGAAAAATGAGGGCGAAAAATGCAGGATATGTATTCGGTTTTCGGCATCGCGGATGGCGTTAAAGCGGTTTGCGAAAAGGCGCTCGAAACCCAAAAAGAAATCTTTAAGTCGATTGATGAAATCGCGGAATATAATCAGTGCAAGGTGTTGGCGGCGATGCAAAAGAATCGCGTTGCGGCAACCCATTTTGCGGCATCCTCGGGTTATGGCTATGATGATTTCGGCCGCGATACCTTAGAAAAGGTTTATGCCGACTGTTTCCGTGCCGAGGCGGCGCTCGTTCGCCCGCAAATAACCTGCGGAACCCATGCGCTCGCAATCGCGCTTTCGGCAAATCTTCTCCCGGGAGATGAGGTGCTTTGCCCCGCAGGCAAACCTTATGACACTCTCGAGGAGGTTATCGGAATTCGCCCCTCGCCCTGCTCCCTCGCGGAATATGGCGTTACCTATCGACAGGTTGATTTATTGCCCGATGGCGGCTTTGATTATGATGCCATCCGCGCGGCAATAAACGAAAAAACCAAGCTTGCCGAGATTCAGCGCTCCAAGGGTTATGACACCCGCCCATCCTTCTCGGTTGAGCAAATCGGCGAGCTTATCTCCTTCATCAAGAGCATAAACCCCAACATCATTTGCATGGTTGATAATTGCTACGGCGAGTTCACCGAAAAACAAGAGCCCACCGAGGTTGGCGCCGATATGATTGTTGGCTCTTTAATCAAAAACCCCGGCGGCGGTCTTGCCCCCTCGGGAGGATATATTGCGGGCAAAAAGCAATGCATCGACCGCTGCGCTTATCGCCTCAGCGCCCCGGGTCTCGGTCAAGAGGTTGGCGCAAACTTTGGTATTATGACTGCACTCTATCAAGGCTTTTTCTTATCCCCAACCGTTACTGCCGCGGCAGTTAAGGGCGCGGTTTTTGCCGCAGGAGTTTATGAGAGCCTCGGTTTCTCCGTAATCCCGCAGGCGAGCGAAACCCGCCATGATATAATTCAGTCGATTGTTTTGGGCAGCGAGGATAAAATGCTCGCGTTTTGCCGCGGAATTCAGGCCGCAGCGCCCGTTGATAGCTTTGCGACTCCCATCGGCGCTCCGATGCCCGGCTATGATTCGCCCGTTGTTATGGCGGCAGGCGCATTTGTTCAAGGCTCCTCGATTGAGCTCTCGGCGGATGGCCCCATCCGCGAGCCCTATGCGGTTTATTATCAAGGAGGACTCACCTGGCCTCATGCCAAACTCGGCGTTATCCTCTCGCTTCAAAAGCTCTATGAAGCCAATTTAATCGAACTGTAAATAAAAAAGAACTCCCAAATGGGAGTTCTTTTTGTTTTGTTATTTTAAGGGTGGCCATTTTTGCCAATCACTGCAGGTGGAGGTTGGTGACATGGGGTGGTTTTTAAATCCTCCGCGCGGGATAATGCATTTATATTGTGTGGTTGCGCTTTCAACCTTTGCCCAGCTGCCCCAATAATCGGTCTCGCGGGGGCCTGCCCAAAATGCGCAGGTTGCGCACCTTTTCCAGCTGTTGGGATATAGTGCCGACATTTTGTTTCCTCCCTAATAAGTTTTAACTTTAGAAACATTTTAACACATAAACCCTTTTGAGGCAATTAAATTTCTATAATTATTTTGCCCCTGCGCTTGGCAATTTCTTTAAACTTTGCTGCGCCGCCAAAGGTGTGTGTCATATATGTAACCACATAATCCGAGCGCTCTATCATCCAACGGTTTCGTTTGTCAATGGCGAATCGTCGGGGAACACTTGATAGTGCTTCAGGGTATTCGGTATTTGAAAAATCCAGCGTTTCCCACTCGTTTTTCTTTGTTGGCATATATGCAAGCGCTATAGAAAAACGGATATGAGGATATAGGGGAGCTATTTGGGAAAGGGCATCCAACCATACTGTCGAAGTGCCCTTGGTTGCCAACATAAAATTTATCGACATTTTTGCTTTCAATTAAATCTATAATAGTGTCATAAATTTTCTGCCTTATTTTGTCATCAGCATTCCTATGACCAAAAAATGTGCAAATCATAACCTCGCCAATATATGGGGATTATATCCCCTTAATATTTGAGATTATAACCCCCATAATAAGTCTTGTCAAGGAGGGGTTATGATGATAGTTTTTAATAAGCTATGGGAAACCATGAACAAAAAAGGCGTTTCAACATATTTCTTGCGCGAAAAATGCGGAATTGACAGCAAAACAATTCGCCGATTAAAAGCCAATGAAAATATTGAAACCAAAACCCTCGATAAAATTTGTTGTGTGCTTGATTGCAAAATTGAGGATATAATGGAGCATATTAAAGAATAAAAAACCTCCCTCATTTGAGGGAGGTTTTTGTTTTGATTAGATTTGATCAAGGCAAGCCTGAACGAGCTCGGAGAGCGAGCCGGTTGCAAGGCAGATGTACTTATCAGTGCCGCCGTAGTAAAGACGGATTTGATCCTTATCGTAGTCAGCAATAGCGCCGCAAGCGAAGCAGGTGTTATCCGAGTTACCATGGAGCTCATACCACTCTTCGGGTCCTAAAATATAGCTGTTGGTCTTGCCGATAACCTTCCAGGGCTCTTCGAGGTCTAAAAGGATAGCACCGAGATAATACTGGTCGCCACCTGCGGGGTCGAAAACGCCGTGAACGATGGTGAGCCAGCCCTTGTCGGTCTTAATCGGAGGAGTGGGGCCCATCTTCTGGCTGTTCCAGAAACGGTAGCCGTGAGCAATAACGGGCTTGAACTCGCCCCAATGAACGAGGTCCTCACTGGCGGAAATCCAAATGTCGCCTGCCGAGGTGGGAGTCGAGGGACGGTCGAGCTTATAATATTTGCCGCCAATCTTCTCGGGGAAGAGCGATGCGCCGCGGTTAGACGGAGCGGTGATGGCGGTAACAGGGGTGTAGGTTTCGAAATCCTTGGTGTAGCCGAGGTATCCGAGCGGAGTGCCGAAGCCGTGAACCATAACGGGTGTTACCATGTAGTAGGTATCATCGATTTTGGTTGTGCGGTTGTCGATGAAGTGGTGGAAAAGCTCGTTGGGATACTGGGTATCATCAAGCTTTATGAAATCTTCATCGCTGAGCTCGAAATGGATGCCATCCTTACTGCGGGCGATGCGGGTTTGACCAACATCGCGACCGTAGCCGCGGGTTGCGGCATGGTCAACAACCGAGATAAGAAGAATGGTCTCATCGCCATACATAACGGGCGAGGGATTATAAAGCTGAGCAACACCCGGGAAATCCTTAACATCAAGGATGGGGTTGTTTTCATAGCGCTTAAAAATCTTAGTTGCGTCTCTTTTCATTTTTTATTTCTCCAATTCTTTGTAGTAGCGGGAAAGTCTATTTCCGATAAGAATACGAACCTGGTCAAGGTGGTCGTGGTCATCGCAGTAATCGCGAACATTGGGCGAAACGCTCTTAACGAGCTTTTCAACATATTTTCTACCAAATGCCTCTTCAGCCATCTGGAGGAGATAGAAGTCTTCAATACCGCTGCGCAAAAGTTCGAAGCGGAGAGAACCAACGGGGCCATCGATACCAACGCGGTCGCCCGGATAGAACATAGAGCCATCGCCGAAGCAATAATAGGATAAGTCGCGAACGGTCGAAGCGCTATCCCAGGGATTGCAATCTCTCCACCAAGTGGTGGTCCAGTAAAGCAGTCCTCTTACATCGTGGAGCCACTGCTGCCACATAAGAACGCGGGCATAGAAGCCTTCCATATCAACGAAAACATTGGCATAGGGAAGACCCGGCTCCCAGCAAACATACCACCAAACGCGCTCGCCGCGAGCATCGATTTCGTGCATACGGTCGCAGAACCACTTATCCTTAAAGAGGCGAGCCTTGGGGCACCAAACCGTGGTGATGCCATCCAAGAGGTCAACTGCCTTCTTGCCGCCGCCATCGGAGGGATCCTTAAAGAAGGGAGAAATTGCATTATAGCCGGGGAAGCATTTGGAAAGGCGATCGTGGAAGGCTAAAATCTTGTCATAGGCTTCCATGTTGCAGGGCTCATCAACGCCATAGAAATAGCTCTTGTCAAGCCAAGCCTGCTTCTTGGAGAGTTTCTCATAGTATTTAGCGATGGTTTCATCGGGAACCTCATGCGGAATACGGAAAGAAGTTACCGCAGGGTTATCGAGATATTCATCGGCTCTGGGGTCGAGAATATCATAGGGAAGGAAATCCGAGCAAATGCGATATTTCTCGAGCATAAAGTCGTAATACTTCTTATAAAGCTCCTCGGGATTATCGCTCTTGTGGCGGAGCTGGAGGAATTTCTGGGTGATGCCAAAGGCAGTATCCATATGCTTCTTGGGGTTGAGCGAGAAGGCCCAAACGGTAACCTTAAGGTCATATTTGCCGTAAATCTTGCCCTTCTCTTTGAGAACAACCTTTAATTTATATGTACCGGGTTTGGTATCATTTGTGGTTTTGATGTTGATGAGATAGGTGGTGTTAATGCCTGCCTCTAAATCAAACTTGCCACAATCCGGAACAACAGGGTCGGGATAAAGCGCACCCTCGCAGGAAACATAATGCTCCTTGAGAATCTCAACCTCGAAACCTGCCTCAGCTGCTCTTCCGCGAACCTCCATAGAGAAACCGGTTCTATCTTCGGGAGCCTGGAAAGAAACCTGGCAGCCCTCGGTTGCGTTTTTAGCAACATAAACATGGTAATCTTCAACCTTGCCCCAGGTCAGATGGGAGCGAGGACGGATTTTTCGTTCAGGAGTGGTAAACCAAACCTTTAAATTTTTTTCCATTTTTAAAACCTCCTAAATCTTTAGGTTACCTTAATTTTACCTATTAATATGTGTAAAGTAAAGCAAAAAGTGCACTTATTAATGAACAAAAAACCATCCAAAAACTTGTGCATTATGTATAGCAAAAAGGGGCTCTTTCGAGCCCCTTAAAATTATTTGTTTTTAAAGTGTTTCGATAGGCGATTTCCAAGCAAAATTCTTGCTCGGTCGAGCGCATCATGGTCATCATTATAGTCGCGAAGGTTGGGGGTAACGCTCTTTATCAGCTTGTCAACATAAGCCTTTCCGAAAACGCGTTCGCCCATTTTTAGCATCGCGAAATCTTCAATACCGCTGCGCACGAGTTCGAGGCGCAAAGAGCCAACGGGACCATCGATGCCAACGCGGTCGCCGGGGTAGAGCAAATGGCCATCGCCGAAGCAATAATAGGATAGGTCGCGAACGGTCGAAGCGCTGTCCCAGGGGTTGGTATCTCTCCACCAAGTGGTGGTCCAATAGCAAAGGCCCTCGGCCTTATACATAAACTGCTGCCAGAAAAGAACGCGATGGAAGAAGCCGTCCATATCAACGAACATATTTGCATAGGGAAGACCCGGCTCCCAGCAAACATACCAAAGGATTTTGTCGCCGTGTGCTTTATGCATCTCCATGCAATCGCGGAAATCCTTCTTTTGGAAGAGGGTGCTTTTGGGAATCCAAATCTTGCTCGAATAATCTAAAAGGTCGGTCGCCTTTGCGCCGTTGCCATCATCAGGATTTTTGAAGAACGCGGTGTAAACAGGGGGATTCGGGAATGCGGCGGCAACGCGAGCATATTCCTTCTTTTGCTTTTCATAATGCTCCATAAGGCAGGGCTCATCGGTAACTTCGATGCCGCATTTATCAAGCCATTCCTTTTTTTGCGAGAGCTTGTTGTAAATCGCGGTTAATTGCTCATCGGTGAAACGCGCGCTATGGAGAACGAACTGCTTGTTTTTCTCGTTATCGAGGTATTCGTCAACCCTCGGGTCGGAGAAATCATAGGGCAGGTTGTAGGGGCAGGTGTGATAGTTTTCGAGGAGGAAATTGTAGTATTTTAAGAAAAGGTCTTCCTCGTTATCGGTTTTATGATGCTTAAAGAGAAACTGCTTGTCGATGTCGGCGAGCATAAATGTGCGGTCGCTGTTTTCAATAGCGAAAGCCCAAACGGTAACCTTAAGGTCATATTTGCCGTAAATCTTGCCCTTTTCTTTGAGAACAACCTTTAGTTTATATGTACCCGGTTTGGTATCGGCATTGGTCTTGATATTGATGAGATAGGTGGTGTTGATGCCCGCCTCAAGGTCAAATTTGCCGCAGTCGGGAACAACGGGGTCAGGATAGAGGGCGCCTTCGCAGGAAACATAATGCTCCTTTAAGAGTTCAACAGTGAATCCTGCTTCCGCGGCGCGGCCGCGAACCTCGAGGGAAAAGCCTTTTCTATCTTCGGGCGCCATCAGCGATACCTGACAACCCTCGGTTGCGTTTTTGGCAACATAAATATGATAATCTTCAACCTTGCCCCAGGTCAGATGGGAGCGAGGGCGAATTTTTTGCTCGGGAGTGGTAAACCAAACCTTTAAATTTTGTTCCATTTTAAAAACCTCCTAAACGGCTTTTGCCTATATTATAGCCAATGTAGGCTCAAAGTCAAGAACGGAATAATAGCCGAAAAATAGATATACGCGTTGTGCCTTTTAACAACAAAAAAGCGAGCCGCAAAGCGACTCACCATCACAACATAATCATTATACCATAAAAATGTAAAAAAGTGTTAGTAAAAAAATCGCATAAAATTTTGTGATGTTTGCCTATTGAAAACAAGTGTCCGCGTGGTGTATAATGAAGCCACAGAAAGAGAAGAAAACTAGAAAAGAAAAGACAAGTTCTAAGAAAGGGGTAGCTTCCAATGTACAGTATTATTCGTAAGAATTAACTGCGAAGGGGTGAGTCCAAAGATCTATTAAATTTCATATCAAAAGAACCATAGACAAAGTTTAATAATAAAAATTCTTTTAAAAAATAAAAGCCCGTTTGGGTTATTGGGTGAGTCCAATGAAATAAGTATATGGGGAGCTGAGAAGAATCTCGGCTCCCTTTTTTGTTGATTTTTCTTCGCGCGCGATGTATAATATGTATATCAAGAATTTGGAGGAAAAAATGAAAGCTTTAGTTTGTATGCTTTGCCTTATGCTGCTTTTTTGCGGTTGCGGCAAGAAGGAATCGCCTAAAATACCCTCGGGGAACACCTCCTCGCAATATATTGATGCCAATGTTGATTTTACCGGCAAGAAAACGATAGTCGGCCGCTGGCAATGCATAACCGAAACCCAAAACGGTGAAACCCGCGATGTTTCGAAGGATGGAATTTATTATATTTTCTCGTCTGACGGAACAATCGACACATTCTATAAGGACTCCGATATGCAGGTTTATTCAACCTATACTGTCGGTGATGATACGGTAACGCTTAAAAATGTGAACTCTTCGGTAACCCTTAACTACACGGTAACCGAAACAACGCTGACTCTTTCGATTCCGGGTGGAGCGGTAGAAACCGTTTACCAGCGCGTTCCTTACAAAAAATAAAATTAAAAGCCTTGTGAATTTATCACAAGGCTTTTTTATTTTAATATTTTCTCCAAACCATCTTATTAACGATGCCGGTGTAGGACTGGATAAGTTTAACAACCTTGGTTGAAACGTTGGTGTCCTGATAGTCGGGAGTGGGGAGTCCGATATCGCCGTTTTGGTTCATCGAAACAGCGGTGTCAACTGCCTGAAGAACCTCTTTGTCGCGAATGCCCGCTATGATAAAGTCGCCCTTGTCCATAGCCTCGGGGCGCTCGGTTGAGGTTCGGATGCTAACCGCAGGGAAGGGAGAGCCGATGCTTGCAAAGAAGCTTGCCTCTTCGGGGAGGGTTCCGCTGTCGGATACAACCGCGAATGCGTTCATTTGCAGGCAGTTGTAGTCATAAAAACCGAGCGGCTTGTTTTGGCGAACTCGGCTATCGAAAACGAAGCCGCGCTCTTTAATGAACTTTTCGCTGCGCGGATGGCAGGAATAGAGGATAGGCATATCATATTTTTCCGCCATAGCATTAACCGCGTTCATAAGAGAGAAGAAGTTTTCCTCGGTGTCGATGTTTTCCTCGCGATGGGCGGAAAGAAGAATATATTTGCCCTTTTCAAGACCTAAACGCTCAAGAACATCGGAGCCCTTAATTTTAGGCAAATATTCATCCAAAACCTCGGCCATGGGAGAGCCAACAACATAGGTGCGCTCCTTGGCGGTGCCTTCGCTGTTGAGGTAGCGGCGGGCGTGCTCGGTGTAGCACATATTAACATCGCTGATATGGTCAACTATGCGGCGATTGATTTCCTCGGGCAGGTTTTCATCGAAGCAACGGTTGCCTGCCTCCATATGGAAAATCGGGATTTTAAGGCGTTTGGCCGAAATAACGCAAAGGCAAGAGTTGGTATCTCCCAGCACTATAACGGCATCGGGCTTCTCGCGAACCATCAGCTCATAGGATTTAGAAATTACATTGCCCATGGTTTGACCGAGATTTTCGCCAACAACGCCGAGATAAAAATCGGGCTCGCGCAAATCAAGATCGGAGAAGAAAACCTCGTTTAGGGTGTAGTCGTAGTTTTGACCTGTGTGAACCAAAATGTGGTCGAAATATTTGTCGCACTTTTTAATAATAGCCGACATCTTGATAATTTCAGGCCTTGTTCCAACAAAGGTCATAAGTTTTAGTTTTTTCATTTTTGCCACCTCATAAAGAATAATGCGGATAAAGATTTTTATGTTCTTTTATAAACTCTGCCATTTCGGCAACCATAGTTTCATAATCGGGAATGCGATAAGAAAAATCAAAGCGCGTGCGAACGAGGGATTTATCGGCAACAAACGAATCGGTCGGATTGATAACGACCTTGTTGTCGCGCATATATTTATTGAAAAGTCCGAGAAGGTCGAATTTTGAAATCGAGGTGTCGGGAACGGTGTTATAAAGGCCGTGCGCCTTTTCGCGGGCAGCAACCTCCATGGTCTTGGCAAGCTGGAGGGTTGTTTGTCCGGTCCACATAGCCTTGGTGAATCCGTTTATGGGACCCTCCTGCTTCATAAACCAGTTGAAAAGTCCGATTCCGTTTTGGTTGATATCGGGGCCAACAATCGAGTTTCGAAGGGTTATGTTTTTATCATCACAAAGCTCTCCGAGCGCCTTGCTGCGGTCATAAAAGGTTTCGCCGTCGGGGGCGTCATCCTCGGTGTAGCCGCCTCGCTTGCCCGAGAAAACGCAGTCGGTGCTCATATGGATAACCTGCGTGTCGGTTGCGCTGGTTGCCTCGGCGAGGAAATGCGGGAAATAGCCGTTTAGAAAAGCGGCGAGCGATTTATTTTCCTCGGCAAATTGATTTAAAATACCGATGCAGTTTATAACGCTGTCGAACTTGCCTTCTTTTATTATTGTGCGCAGGGTTTCGGTATCGCGAGCGTCACCCGCAATCGAATCAATAAGGGGAGATTTTGCCCTATCGAAGCCGAAAACCTCGTGTCCCTTAGAGGAGAGATAAAGCGAGATGGTATGACCCGCCATACCGCCGCAGCCTAAAACAAAAAACTTCATATTTTCCTCCGTTTAAAAATCAAAATTCAGTCCAACTGCCTTGAGGCTGTCGGCATAAGCCTTGACCTCTTCGGCTGAAAGCTCGTTAATAGCGTTTATATATTCCGCAGTTTTTCGGTTTTTGCAAAAGAGGGTGCGGAGTGCGCGCCAAGCCCACATAAACGGCAGCAAGAAAGGAGCTTTTTTCAAGAAGGGATATTTTATCTTCATAAGCGAATAGGGCAAGAAAAGCGCCCAAATAAAGCGCGAACGCTTTGCCTTCTTAAGGTCTTTATCGCCTCCGCGGCTGGCCGCATCGGCAAGTCGCGAGCTTTTTATGGTGCCATAGGCTCCGCTCTCGAAAATCGCGTTCAAAATAATGTTGGCGGCTTCGGTAGCTTCGGCGCCCTTGAAGGCGGCAGCGATTGCATCAAGCAGGTTGCGATAAAAATCGAGGAGAGCGAGTTTTTTAAGCTCGGCTTCGATATATTCTTCGTCAAGCGAGAGCTTTTCCTTGCAAACGAAAAGGTCGCAAAGATGCTTGAGTCCGATTCCGCCGCCGCGATAGTGGCGCGCGAAATGAACGAAAATATATATGAAATGATCTTCATCGCGAAGCTTGTATTCGCTTCCCTCGAGCTTTTCGGCGCGATCTAAAAAGCCTTCAAAATAGGAGAAATAATCCTTAACCGAAGGGGGAATCAGATGCTTATGCAGCTCGAGATGGAGATTATCGTTTTCATAAATAATCTCGCAGGGACTCTCGGCATATTTGTTAAACCCGAAAGCCGAAAGCAACGCTTCTATCTTTTCGCGTTGTTCAGTTTTGATTAAAATATCGGCATCGGCCATATAGCGCATATGCGGCTGCAAATAAAGCTGCTTTATGAAAAGTCCCTTAACGGGCAAAAAGGTTATGTTTTCCTTTTTGAATTCTTTGGCCAGCCTCTTGAGCTCCCATTCTTGGCATTCGCCGCGGATAAGCTCGGCATAGGTTTGGCTTTGCAGCTTCAGCATAACGGGAAGGCTCTCATCAATGCCGCAGTTAACCGCGCCGCAGTAGCAAATGCTCATAATGCGGTGGCGCTTAATGATATGATAAGCATTTTCTATATGGAAGCCTTCGGGGAGGGCTAGCGCCTCTCCGCTGAGCGCACTCTTAAGCAGGGTTAAAATACCCTGCTTTATAGTTTTTGTCATTTATTTGTCCTCTATCTTACTGAGTTCCTCGCGGATATAAGCGAGGGATAAAAGTTTTTCCTTAACCGCCTCAACATCCAAGAGGTCGGTGTTGTTGGAATTGAATTCGGTGAGGGTGTTGCGTTCGGTGTCGCCCTCAGTGAAATATTTATCATAGTTTAGGTCGCGCTTGTCGGCAGGAACGCGATAGAAATCGCCCATATCGGTTGCATTAGCGCATTCCTCGTTGGTGAGCAGCGTTTCATACATTTTCTCGCCGTGGCGAATGCCGATTTCCTTAATTTCGTGACCGGGTGCAAACAGCTCGCAAACCGCCTTGGCTAAAACCTCGATAGTGCAGGCGGGAGCCTTTTGAACGAGAACATCTCCCGAAACGCCGTTCTCGAAGGCGAATAGAACGAGATCAACCGCCTCATCGAGCGACATAATAAAGCGAGTCATATTCTTATCGGTAACGGTAATCGGCTTGCCTGCCTTAATTTGTTCAATCCAAAGCGGAATAACCGAGCCGCGGGAACACATAACGTTGCCGTAGCGGGTGCAGCAAATCTTGGTCTTTTCGGGGCTAACGGTGCGGCTCTTGGCAACAACAACCTTTTCCATCATAGCCTTGCTGGTGCCCATAGCGTTAACAGGATAGGCAGCCTTATCGGTCGAAAGGCAAATAACGGTGCGAACGCCCTCTTCAATAGCGGCGGTAAGCACGTTGTCGGTGCCGATAACGTTGGTCTTAACCGCTTCGAGCGGGAAGAATTCGCAGGAGGGAACCTGCTTGAGCGCTGCGGCGTGGAAGATATAGTTAACGCCGTGCATAGCGTTCTTAACCGAAGCTATATCGCGCACGTCGCCGATGAAGAAGCGAAGTTTTCCGGAAAGCTCGGGCATCTTGGCTTGAAACTCATGGCGCATATCGTCCTGCTTTTTCTCATCTCGCGAGAAAATGCGAATTTCCTTGATATCGGTCGAGAGGAAACGGTTGAGCACCGCGTTACCGAAGCTTCCGGTTCCGCCTGTGATAAGTAAAACTTTGTCTTTAAATAAGCTCATGATTTTTCTTCCTTTTAAAAATTTTATTTAATATTCCACATATCAAACGTTTTTCATATGGAGAGAATCCAAAAGAAAACATACAAAACGCATATATCAACGTCATCATAAGGACGTTAATAACAAAACCCCAGAATCCTGTAAGGTGGAGCAAACTTATAAGTTTGCCAGCACCAAAACATATTATCAATGCAGGTAGGATTCCCTTGAAAAATTTAGCATAGTATTTTTTAAGACTTATGTTTATTTTTTTCTTGAATATAATGTTTCCCAGAAGTAGGTCGCCAATGAAAATTGAAAGGAAAGTTCCTGCGGCAGCACCTATCATTGGATGAATTTTTATGAAAGCTATAGTTAGAAAAATATTAAGAATGACAACCACGAATTTAACTATGGATTGTGCCTTAATCTCATTTATAGCATAAAGGACTTGATTTCCAATGTGTTGGGATAGCGTGAAGGCATATATAAGCATAATTATTAGGGCAACATAATAAGCGGAAAGATTTTCATTTCCTGCCCAAAAAGATATGAATTGTCTGCCAAACCAAAAGAAGCAAACCCACATGAATGAAAGAATTATAAAGGTGAAGCGTGAGATTTTAACCATTTCATTACACAACTCATCGGGGGTTGCTTTTCTCTCTACCAAACGAACAACACCCGGCATAGTAATGTTTGTGAAAATCGTTCCGATGGATTTGAAATATTGTATGATTTGTGTGCCAACACTATAGATGCCTATAATTATTGCTGAGGCTGGAACTAAACTTCCGATGAGAACGGTGTCAACAGAGTCGTTAATTTGTGTTGCGATTGTTTGCAATAGAATCAATAGAGAAAACCCTATAATTTCTTTAATAAATTCTTTGTTGTATCCTCGAAAGATAGGGAAAATTTTCAGTTTGAAGAAAACATATAGAACATATATGGTGCGAGAAATAATTGTTATGAAAAGATGAATGCTGACAATGGCAATACTTTTAAAGCCTAGTTTTAGAAAAACATAAGTCAAAATCATCCTAACTATTATAAGAAGAATAGAAACGCTGCGCGAAAAAACGAATTTTTCGCAAGCTATTATTGTATTCGAAAAGTTAGAGGTTCCTAAAATTATAGCGGTGTTAAGAATGATAATAAATAAAAGTTTTTGTCCCAATTTAATTTGGTCTGGCATAAGCCCCTTTGCAAAGACGGTAGGAAAAGCCCAAATAATGCCGATGCCAATAATAATGGCGATAAAAGCAACTGTGGTATAGAAATAGATAGAAAGTCCTAAAAATCGCCCTGAGCTTTCTTTATCGTTAACCGCATGGTATTTAGCCATATACCTGGTTACCGAGTTTCCCAAACCTAAATCCAGCATAAGCAAATAAACAGTTAGGGAAGACACCAGTTTATAAACTCCATATTCAGCTTGCCCTAAAGAACTAATGATAAGAGGTGTTACCAGTAAGGTAGATAAAATCTCAAATACCATCAGCAAGTAGGAGAGAAGAGTTCCTAATTTTCTTTCCATAAAGAATACCTCGAGTTAAAAATCGTTTAAAAAGTTTATATACTTTTTCAAACTTTGTTCATAGAGAATAGATACATTTGATTGTTCGGCTTTGGTTTTTAGTTCGTTTAAGAGACTTGGGGAGTTAAGAACCTCAAAAAGGCCATTTAATATACCTTTTGAAGAGTTTTCTACTAAAAAACCCGCCTCGCCGTTTTGCAAGATTTCAGATGGGCCACCGCAATCCGTCGAAAGAATTGGAATCCCAAGCGCCAATGCTTCTAAAGTTGCGGCGCTGTATCCTTCGGATTGTGATGAACACACAAATAAATCCGCCGAGGATATGTGGGGAAGGGGGTTGGCGTCAAAGCCTAAGAATTTAACCGACGAAACGTTTTGCTTTTTTGTTAAATCCTCAAGCGCAGACCGTTCGGAGCCTTCGCCCACGATGTGTATTTCAAAATCAAAACGCTTTTCCAGTTCTGCGGCAGCATTTACTAAACGGTCAAATCTTTTCACCGGCACAAGGCGACCAACGCTTATGATCTTTAGACCATTTGTCGAGAATGAGAAGTTTGATTTTTTATTAGCCTGATCTTTTATTTTTGCTATGTTTATTACATTTTCTAAAATACAACTGTTTTGCAAACTGCCGACTGTACGTTCAAAGCCGTCTAAAGCTTGTTTGGAAACAAAACAGGTTTTGTCAAAAAGGTTGTATTCTTTTTTGCATTCATCAATAGAAGGGTAATATGCGTTTATAAAATTATGAGTTTCTACGTTGCAATGTATAAAGGCTGCGCGAGCAGCATGAGTCTTTCTGGAGGCTATAGTTTTAGTTGAAAAGCCCTCAAGATAGGCGATTTCAACATCATACTTGCCTTTGATTAATAAGCGGGCCACTGTTTTGGGAGACAGGTGAAAAACGATTCTTGAAAACAGGTTGCGTAAAAATCGATTTTTGAACGGCACAATCTTTTTGCTGTTTATATGTGCGGGAATGCGATTTTCATATACGCCGCCGTTAACTGAATATAGCGTGATGTCAAATTCATCTTTTGGCAACGCTTCCAAAAGGTCTATTAAAACTCTTTCGGCGCCTCCGCCGTTTAGCGTGTTAATAAAAAACAAAACTTTTTTCATCTTATTTTCCTTGATATAACAAAATATAGCTATTAACCATTGCGCTGGTTGCGAATTTTGATCGTGCTGCTGAAATTGATAGCTCAGAAACTGTGGAATCGCACCATTTGACAATCGCTTTGGCGTATTGTTCGATATCATAACACGGTATAGTTTCTCCCGTGCCTTCGGTAATTGCCTCGGGAATTCCTCCGGTTTCAAACCCTAAAATTTTGCCGCCGCAACACGCAGCCTCTAAGCAAACTGTAGAGAAGGATTCGCGCAAACTGGTTGAAATACAACAGTCGGTGTTTGTGTAGAGCTTGGCGAGTTCGCAAGGATTCTTGGTGTGATTAATTGTTAACATATTTTCCGGCAGGGAAAGTCCGTCTGTACCGCTGCCAACGATGATAAATTGATAGTTCGGCAACAGTTTGGCTAACTCAATAACAAATTTTCCACCTTTGATGGGATGGCGAAAATTTGGAGTTACATGAAGAACAATTTTTTTATCAGTTGCAATTCCAAGTTCGCTATGTATATCGCAAGGTGTGGGACAAAAAATGTCAGTATTTATGCCATTGTGAACAGTCGCAAAAGTCATACCGTTAAAGATGGGCGACTGTGCTGCGCGGTCGGTAAGCCACTTCGAAACGCCAACAACCGTAAGCTCTTCGAACCCCTCAACCGCAGCCTTCATTTTTTGGAAGGAGCGCTTTGCCTCATCGCGGAAATATCGCGAAATTTTAGGTTGCATTTTGGGGCATTTATGGCACTCGGTTTTCCATTTATCGCAGGTCACCGCGTGCTCACAACCTGCGGTATGCATTATTTCAGCGTGCAAAGTAAGCACGGTTTTTATGTGGTTTTTCTTAAGGTAGCCAATGAGCTTATAAACATTTATAAAGTTACCGTTAAGGCAATGAAGGTGAACAACATCAGGTTTTTCGCGCTTTAATATTTTGATTGCTCTTTTGGTGGCAAAAAAGGAATGGGAAAATGCGCCGCCAAAAAGTTTGGAAAGCGCCGAATGAATTTTGGCGCCAAACTCGGATGATGTTTTTATAACAACCGGGTCATTAGAACTTTGGCCGCGTCCGTAAATCACAAGCGATTCATGGCCTGCAGCCTTTAGCGCGTTATGCAGATTTAAAACAATTTTTCCTGTGCTGCCGGTGGCATATACACAGTTGATTTGAACAACCTTCATAATTTCTCCTTTTAACTGAATCTATAGGGGAAAACACCTGCGGCATTGAATGTGAAGATGAAGAGCTCGGTTAGAAGCATAGCATAAACTATGATTTTTCCAAGCACCTGAACATAAGCGTCTTGCTGGCTTTTTAAAACGCGCGGAATGAGAACAATCATATAAAAATGGAACATTGCCGCTATGCGGAAAATGTTTGCCTGGAAAAGCGAAACAACGAGAATCGGGATTGACAGAAGCAAGAGTTTAACAAAGAACTGGTCTATATGAGCATCCGTTTTTGCCAGCTTGCCTTGCGGATTAGTTTCTAATTTGGTTTTTTCGAACAGCTTGGGATGGAAGAGAATTGCGGCAATCGAAACGAATATAATAACCATCAAAATAACGGGGCTTCCGGCTTCGTAATCTAGATAGCCTTCGGATTTATCAAGCAAATTCAGGAACAATTGAATAAAAACGGAAGCCCTTAAATATGCGATTGCGCAAAGCAGGAAGGAAAACCCTATAAATGTAAAGCCGAAGGGGATAACCTCGATTAAGAATATCGATAAGAAAAGCCATCCTGTGGTATGGAAGCCGGCCGCAAGGAATATGAAAACGAGGGATAAAATGCGCTTGCGGGAGAGAAAGGCATCCGCCGCCAAAACAAGAAATCCATAACAAATGGTTTGTCTGATACCTGTCATGCTGAAAGCATAATAAGACATGGAAAGGAAGGCCAAGAAGCTGATGCTTGGATAGGGGCTGTGTTTATAGATAAATCGCGAAGTGACGCAGATGTAAAAAATCGAAACCGGCAGCAAATACCAAAGGTAGTTGTTTGTGAAATGGCGGATTACCGTGCGATAAATAACATGCAAATATTCGGGTTGAGTTAACAGATTTCCTAAAGAAAGCGAATCAATGGTGTCGCTATTTAAAAAAGTGTTAACATAAGAATTGGTATCAACACCGACCGACCAATGTCTAAAGCCTGCAAAATAAACAAGCAGCGATGTTACAACGAAAAAGTATAGATTTTTGCCGAATTTTAGTTTTGTCGTAAGTAAAGGCATAAACAAAATTGTAGGCACAAGGATGTAGTATATCATTAATGTTCCTCCGTGGAGTGAGATGGCTATTTTTTATATTCTTCGGTTGTGCTCAAAAAGTAAGGTGCATGGTGGGTTGTGCGCTTTTCCTCGGGTGGCGGGGTCATATAATCGCCATAGAGATAGGTTAGATAGTCGTCATAGTCTTGGGGGATTGAGGCGGCGATGCCATCAAATTCAATTTTGGAGAGATTAAGCATCCATTTGCGCTCAACGCGCTCCTTCATACCATACACGCTCAAAAAGTTGAAAAGATATTTTGAGTTTTTGTCATCATTATATTGGGTGATAACCGAATGAAGCTTTTGCTGGGTGCGTTTTTTGTTAACAAATAAATGTCCGACAAAAATGATGGGCAACTGCCAAATCGGGCGCAACTTATCGCCCTTTTTATAACCTAAGTTTTTAGAGCAAAGTCGCTGCCTTAACTTTTGGCAAGCCTCAAACTGCTTCTTTGCGAGGGATTCATCTTCGGGAAATGCATCAAACGGAAAAACATCGATATAAATTCCGTGATGTATGTTAAGATGGGCGTCCGTTTCGTGAACAAACGCTGTGCCCAGTTTTTTAACCTTGCCGAAGGAATACGGATATTCCTTTTCGGTGCGTTCATCGCAGTAAACATAACCTTCGGGCAGCTCATTTATTAAAATTTCGCGAGCCTTCTCATAGTCGTCGCGCAAAAGACCGATGTCAATGTCATCATCCCAAGGGATAATGCCTCCGTGACGAACGGCGCCAAGGCAGCTGCCGGCAACTAAAAACGGGTTAATATTGTGCTTTTCGAGTGTGGCTTGGGTAACGTTTAATATATCGAGAAGCACTTTTTGTAACTCATCCAAGGTTATCATAAGAAACATCCTAACGGTGTAGTATTTTTTGAATTAATCTAATGGTTTTATAGCGCAATCGCTTTTTAAAAAGGAGTCGGCGCGCTGCTTTTTTGAAACCGCGCTTTTCATAAAGCGCCGAAAAACGCTCGCGGTCGCGCGAGGGTACCGCGGAGGCGCGAAGCGGATGGTTGCTCGCGATTGCCTCCTCAAGAGGCCTTTCTTCAAAAACAAGGCGGGATGAAACCTCATCAAATAATCGTTTGCCCTTATCGGTGTTTAAAAGGACAACCGAAACGCCGTTTTTGCGATTGATTTGGGCATCCTTTGATAACCCCCAAAAATCGCCTATGGTAATATCCGAAACGCGCTCTTTTTTAGCAAAACTACAGCAATGACAACTGTCGCGCAGGGTGAGGTTTGAATAAAAACCAAGATAGAAAAGGTCATCGTTGCTGGGTTTGCGATATAATGTGGCGCCGTTTTCATCCTTCAAATGGAGGAAAGAGCCGCCTTCCTCACGGAAGGAAATAAGGCTTACCTCTTGGGAGCAAACATTCGAAATGTGCTCATATAAAACTTTTTGAGAGGGAACGCCATGACACAAGATGTCAACCGTTATGAGATTGTCGGGGTCTGATTTCAAAAAATTTTTAAGTCCTGCAATTTGGCAGGGGGTTGCTATGAACAAAACGGTTTTTCCTTCGGCGATATCGGCTTTAGCCTCGCGGTAACATTCGCCGATGAAGGATTGAACGTATTTTGAGCCTTTAAGTAAGGGGAGGGAATCGATGTTATCAACGCGGATGTGTTTTATTTGCTCATTCGTTTTGGAAGAGCAACCGTAAACAACGCCGCCTTTCTTTATGGTTTCGCTGGAAAAGAGCGCAGCCAGTCCCCCTGATGTTGAGGTTTTGTGCTCGGTTTCATCGCTGTTGTAGGCAGCATAAACCACGGTTGGTTCATTTGCTTTGCAGGGCTCATTTTGAGGGCAAACGCGGGAGCATGCTCCGCAGTTAATGCAAAGCGTTTCATCAATTTCGGGGTAAAGATGACCGAGGTTGCCTTCTTTTAGCGAGATGCAATTTTTAGGACAAATGTTTTGGCATGCAAAACAACCGCTACATTTTATCGGGGAGCATATTGTCACGTTTTTCACTCCGTTTCAAGTGCTTTTTTTAAGAAGTTTATGCTTTGTTCGTGGGCGCTCGTGAGATATTCGTTGGCGCGGGAAAAATCAATGTTAAAGAAATCAAAATCGGCATTTGGCGCTTCGCGAAGGGCTCTATGTTCGAGAGAACAGTTGCGAAGCAACCCCCTGATGCGCGCTCCTTCGCCCAAAACGAGCGAAACAAAAGGTTTGTTTAGGTTGGTTGAGAATGCAGTGCCATGGAACGAGGTGGTAACAACCAAGGTGGCATGTTGAATCATATAAACGAAATGCTCCGGACTTGCATCGGTTGCGCGAATAAATTTTTCGCCGATTTCGAACGAGTTTTGCGGATGCGCCGCAACAATCGGAAGTCCCGTGTGGCGAGAAATTTCTTTCACGGCATCTATTATCCAAGGTTTGGATAATACGGTATAGAAAAGGATGTATTTTTCGGGCAGGTTGGGATAAGGCTTAGCAAACTCATTCTCCCAATGCTCTTTAGAAACGGCAAGGGTGGGGTCGGCCAAAACGAGGGGACGCTTGCCTAAAACTTCTTCTAAGAAGTCAGCGCCTGTTTCTTCACGAACCGAAAGGGCGGAATAATTCGAAAGGGCGGTTTTGATAAAAGCCTTTTCCTCTGCTGTTATTTTACCTATTTGGTCGCCTGTGCTTGCGGAATAGGATATCTTATTCGCTTGAATTTCAGGCATAAAGAAGCATTTTCTATCCTTCAAATTGTTGTCCAAGTGCAGGTTGAAGGTTTGGTCGCTTCCGGTTATGAGGCAATCAAATCCCTCGTTTGCTACGGTGCTTAAATTGTCGGCGTTATAACTTTTCTTTGTGATGGAAAGCTTGGATTCCTTGAATTCATTAAAAAGCTTTTTCCTCTTGAAGAAAAGAGAAGGTTTTAGGAGATTTCTTATGTTATGCTTTATTGCGGATTTGGAAGGGTCAAAGCGCAAAAACTTAAGATTCCTTTTAGAACTTGCGGTCGAAAAATCAATAATGGTGCTTTCCGCGCCTGCATCTTTTATATTTTTTTGGGTTGCATAGGTTTGGAGTGCTGCTCCGTAATTGCGAGCTGCATGGATTGTTAAAAGTCCAACCTTTTTCATTTTTTCACCTTGATTCCAAATGAAATTTTGTAATACATTCTTACGAGGAAGGGACGGATTTTTCCGTATTTTTTTATAGTGGAGGCCTTGATTTTATCGCTGATGGTTAGTGCCTTGTCGCCTGCGAGCAACTTTTTGGCAAGCGCAGCTGCTTCATAGCAACGGTTGCGAAGACAACGGAAATAATACTTTTTGAGAAGACCGTTTTCGCTGCCGTATTTATCGTGGAGCTTCTTTACGACCTCTGAACACACAATAGCGACATCTCCCGCAGCCTTGCTTTTTCCGGTTACGGTTGTTTGCATCGCGTGTACGCGGCTCAGCACTCCTACAGTATCGCAACAAACGATGGGCGCTCCGCTAAGGAAAAAGCGATACCACATATCATAGTCCTGCATATATAAAACGTCGTTTCTAAACATGCCTTCTCGGTCGAAAAGTGCCTTTGGAATAAGCAAGGCACAGCCGCTTATTCCAAGTCCTTCGAACATATTCGAAAGCGCCTGTTCGGCGCTGTATTCCTTGTTTCCCCAAATTGAAACTTTTCGGCTTAGCTTTTCGCCGTTGCAATCAACAAAGGAACTGGCGCACATAAAAAGACTTTCTTTGTTTTCTTCGGTTATGAGGGCAACTTGACAGGCGATTTTTTCGGGGGCGTACATATCATCGTGCGAAAGCCATGAGAAATATTCGCCCTTCATTTCTTCTATGCCCTTATTGAGAGCAGAGCTGCATCCGCCGTTTTCTTTTTTTATGTAGCGAATTTTATCGCCATAGGAGAGGGCAACTCTTTCGGTTGCGCCATCATCGCGGGAGCCATCGTTAACAACAATGATTTCAATGTTCTCATATGTTTGCTCGAGTGCTGAATCAATAGCTTTTGCAAGATAGTTTGAACCGTTGTAAACGGGGATAACGATCGAAATTAGCGGATTTTGCATGATAGTTCCTCAAATCTATTTGTTTTTTATTTTTGCGGCTGCAAGCAGCATAAGATAAACGAGGGTGGCGCAGCGCATTTTAGCAAAGCGGAAAAGCAGTTTCCAATGCAGCGGAAACCACTTATAATCCAGCGCTTTGTAGGCGGCGCGGTAGCGCGGCAGTTTCAAAATTTCTTTTATCTTTTTTATCTTAAATCGAGCGTTCTTATCGCTTTCTAAAATGTTAAAACCTTGCCCGATAATGCTGAGCGCGATTCGATTGTTGAGTGCAATTAAGAAGTCATCGCCGCATAGGTTTTCTTTTGCAAAATTTTCTATAATATCGAAAAGCTTTTGCCATTGAGCAAGGAGATTTTTCTTATAGCGTGAAGTGATGGAGGTGGCGTTGGTTTTCCGATAGTGATAAAAATGCTGATTCAAAAAAACAGCCTTTTCAATATGATGGAATAGATTGAGATTGAAAATTCCATCTTCATATGTTCCTATTTCGCGAATGTCATAAAAGGAAATGCTGTTGCTTTTTATGATATCCGAGCGGTAAAGTTTGCCCCAAATGGTGCAAAGCGCATCCATGTTTTCGGGTGTGGCAAGCTCGTCGCCATAGGGGCCTGCCATTCTTCGGCAAAGATTGCGACAACCTTCTTTGTCAAAAACAATTTCATTTTCTTTGAAAATGGTTTTGGGACTCGAAATTTCTTGAAATTCTCGCACATAACTGAAAAGAACGACATCGGCGTTCTCGCGTTGGGCAATCTTCAACGCTTCTTCGCAGGTTTGAAGATCAATCCAATCGTCGCCATCGATGAACATAATGTATTCACCGTGCGCGTTTTGAAGGGCTTGATTGCGAGCAACCGAAACGCCTTCGTTTTGTTTGTCAATAATTTTAATACGGCTATCGCGCTCGGCGTAATCCTTTAAAATATCAAGCGAGCCATCAGGGCTTTGGTCGTTAACGCAAATAATTTCCAGGTTTTCATATGTTTGTCCAACAACGCTATCGAGGCATTGCGGTAAATATTTTTCAATATTGTAAACGGGGATGATGATGGAAATTAGAGGATTATTTTGCAAGCGTGGCCACCCTTTCTTCGAGCCCATAAATTTCGTACATTTTTTTGTTTATTGCATCAACATTAAACGTTTTAGCCTTTTCGCGATTATATTCGCCAATGGCGCTTCGCATCGACTGCGAGGATTCTAATGCGCTGATTTTTTCAGCAAATGCGGCGGCATCTCGCGGAGAAATTAAAAATCCACCCTGCTCATCAATAAGGTCTTCGCAGCCGCGTATTAGCGATGCGATGCAGGGGAGAGAACAAGACATAGCCTCAATCATAGAAACAGGCAACCCCTCGCGCAAGGAGGGGAAAACAAAGGTGTCTGCTGCGTGGCAAAGTTCCGCAATATCGTTGCGGTAGCCGAGCAGTTTAATGCGCTCTTCAAGGCCGAGCGCTTTCGCTTTCTCCGAAAGGGTATCGTTCAGGTTGCCTTCGCCTGCGATTATGTAATAAATATTTTGATTTTCAAGTTTTGCCAGCGCGTCAATAATAATGCTGTGGTTTTTATTGGCGTTAAGTTCGCCAACCGAAATGAGCAGAAATGCATCTTCGGGAATGCCAAGTTCGCGGCGCTTTTCGGCTCGGTCACACGGAACCGAACTGAAGCGCTCGGTGTTAACGCCGACGCCGGGAATATATAGTGTGTTGGTTTTGAATTTTCGGCAGGAGCGCTCATAGTCCTCTTGATTGATGGTTATGAGCGTATCGGTATAGCGGGCGCATAGCTTCTCAACAGGATAAAAAATCATCCAATTCTTCTTGGGCGCGCCCTTGTAAAAGTGGAACCCGTGCGCCGTGTAGATAACGCGAAGACCACTTTTGCGCAGCTTCTTGCAGGCAAAGCGGGTGCAGGCGGCGGCGATGGGTGTGTGGCAATGAACGATATCATAACTGCCGTCGCGAACCAGCGCCTTGATTTCTTTGATGGCGGTTAAATTGCCTTTGCTTAAGGGTGAACGGCTACATGAAAGCGGGAAAATTTTGCAACCCAAATCTTCATAATAGCCTAAAACCACCGAGCCCGTTTTGTTGCAGGCGAGGTCAACTGTGTGTCCGTCCTCTATAAGGCGCTTGATTAAGTTTTTAAAGAAACCCATGGTCACATCGATGGTGGTTACATAAAGGATTTTCATAAAAACCTCGTTATCTTAATTTTTTTGCGGGAACGCCAACATATGTACCCGCGGAGTCTATATTCTTAACAACTGCGGCGCCGCAACCAACGGTAACATCGTTACAAATCGAGATGTTATTCTTAATGGTTGTTCCTGCACCGATATGGGTGCGCTCACCAACCGACACCGTTCCGCAAAGGGTTGCCGCGGGAGAAATATGAACAAAGTCGTTAAGCAAGCAATCGTGGTCAACCGATGCGCGAGTGTTAATAATAGAGTGGCATCCGATTTTGGAATCGGCATTTATAACCGCCCCTGCCATAACTGCGCTTCCCTCGCCAACTGTGGCGCCCAGCGAGATTTGTGCAGAGGGGTGAATAGCGGTGTACCAATCAACGTTGAGAGAATTTGCAATTTTTTCTCTAACCGCATTTGAGCCAATGCCGATTATGAAGCAGTTTTCATCCGCGAACTTCTTTGCATCGGCAACCTTTCCGATAACCGAATAGTCTTGGAAAACAGTTCCAACCTTGTTGTCGTCGAGGAAACCGAGCAAACGGTCTTTGTTTTTAATAACGATATCGGCGATAACCTTGGCGTGACCGCCGGCGCCGATAATAACAACATTATGCATTTGTTGTCTCCTTTTCTTTAGTTCCCGTGAAGGGGATAACCGTTGCGGCGCCCTCGGCGGAAATTCCCTCGCGGCGCAAAACCTTTGCCGCGGTTTTAAGGATTATTTTAACATCGCCTATGAAGGTCAACTTGTCTATGTATTTAACGTCGTCCTCAAACTTTTGCTCCCAAGTCAGCGAGTTGCGACCGTTTACCTGAGCGAGTCCGGTAAGTCCGGGGCGAACCTCGTGCCTGCGGCGTTGGCGCTCATTATAAAGTGGCAAATATTCAACTAGCAACGGACGCGGACCAACGATAGACATATTTCCTATCAAAATGTTGATAAGCTCGGGCAACTCATCCAGCGAGGTCGAGCGCAAAAGCTTGCCGTATTTCGTCAGGCGTTGGTCATCGGGCAGGAGATTGCCGTTTTCATCCTTTTCGCAGGTCATTGAGCGGAATTTGATAAGACGGAAAATTTTCTCGTTTTTTCCGGGGCGCAGCTGCGCAAAGAAGGGATTGCCCTTCATCTTGATGGCGCCTAAAACGATTAAAATAAGGAGCACGGGCGACAAAACGCAAAGCGCGATAAGAGAAAGCAAAAAGTCGATAACGCGTTTAAAGAAAATAGCGTACATTAAAATGCTCCTTTTATAATTCTGATAACCTCATCCTGCTCGGCTTCGGTCATCTTAATATCGCTCGGCAGGCAAAGTCCGCGGGCGAAGATATCCTCGCTGATGGGATTTTCTTCAGCCGAGATGAAATCATGCTCCGCGAAAACGGGTTGCATATGCATCGGCTTCCAAATCGGGCGCGATTCGATGTTTTCCTCGGCGAGCTTATCCATAATTGCATAGGGCTTGACGGGGCAGCCCTCATCAAGAAGTATGCAGGAAAGCCAGAAGTTAGGCTTGCAATAATCGGGATAGGGGTTAAGCGAGAGGGGCAGTCCCTTAAAGGCTGCCTCATAGCGGCGATAAACCTTTTCCTTAAGGTCGCGATGTTCGTCAAGGTGCAAAAGCTGACCGCGTCCGATTCCCGCAACAACGTTGCTCATGCGATAGTTATAGCCGATAACGCTGTGCTGATAGTGCGGTGCGGGGTCGCGAGCCTGGGTTGCATAGAAGCGAGCGCGCTTTATGGCCTCCTCATCGTTGGAGAGCAGCATTCCGCCGCCCGAAGAGGTTATAATCTTGTTGCCGTTAAAGCTAACAATCGAGAACTCGCCAAAGGTTCCGGTTTGCTTGCCCTTGTATGTAGCCGAAAGGCTCTCGGCGGCATCCTCGATAAGGGTTGCGCCGTGGCGGTCGCAAATCTCCTTGATTTCATCCATCTTGGCAGGGGTGCCATAAAGATGAACAACGATAACCAGTTTGCACTCAGGGTATTTCAAAAAGGCCTTCTCGAGAGCGCGGGGGTCCATATTCCAGGTTTCTCTCTCCGAATCGATGAAAACCTGACGACCACCCTCGTAAGAAACGGGGTTAACGGTTGCGGCAAAGGTGAGATCGGAACAAAAAACAACATCGCCGGGCTTGATTCCCGCAAGCTTAACCGCCAAATGCAGGGCGGCGGTGCCTGCCGAGAGAGCGGCGGCGTGTTTCATTCCGACAAACGAAGCCAGCTCGCGCTCAAACTCGTCAACATTTTTGCCGAGCGGAGCAACCCAGTTGGTATCGAATGCTTCCTTTATGAATTTTTGTTCCTCACCGTGCATGGTGGGTGTCGAAAGAAAAATACGTTCCTTCATTATGTAACCCCTCGCTAAACGTGTATTTAGGCGCGCGCGCGTAGCGCGCAGTACCCCATAATCGTATATATTATAATACTATATTATAGGCTTGTCAAACAAATTGTGGCGAGCAAAAGAAAAAGCCCCCTCGCCGAGGGGGCTTTTCAGGCGGTTATTTGTCTAAAAGTTGGCTATAAAGCTGCTCCATTGTGGCGGCGATTTTTTGCTGCTCTTTAGGGTCGCAGGTGGTAAGGCGCTGCTTTTTAGGCCCGCCCCAAATGGAGAAAAATCGCGGACCCAGCCATTCGTTTTTGGCGGTTGTTTCGGTGAAGGCGCGAAGAATGGGCAGCGCCGCGCGGCGAGGCTTCATGAAAATTATTTTCATCGGGTATTTGATAACCGCAAAAATAAGCTTGGGATAATGCGCGGTTATGCCTGTAAAAGTTATGCCGGGGTGGGCAACGGCGATAGCGCCATTCTCTAATGTGAAAAGCGAAAACATAAGCCGACGCTTAGCGTTGCCGTAAACTCGGCTGGCGCGGGTTTGTTTCGAAAAGTCTATATCGTTTTCATCGGTTTTCGAGTAGTTGTGCGCGATGCTTCCAACTGCGATAATCCTGCCGCCCTTTTTCTCGATTTCGGGCAATAATTGCCGCGCCAAATAATAGGGAGCAAGGCAGTTGATTTGGAAAACATTATCGAATCCAAGGCTTGTTTTATGGCGGGGAATGCTATATGCGCCCGCGTTCAGCAAAAGATAGTCGGGCGGGCTTGCCAAAAGGGTTTTCGCGGCGTTTTTAACGTTTTCGAAATCCTCAAGGTCGAGAGGAATATAGCCAACCGAAATGTTAGGAAACTTATGGAGCAGTTCTTCCTTTAATGCGTTGGCGCGAGAGGGGTTTCTATCGAGCATCAATATGTTGCCGCCCGCGGCTGCAATATGGTGGCATATGGCTCGCCCGAGTCCGCCCGTTGAACCGCTTATTGCTATCGTTTTGTGCAAAAGGTTTGGTTTAGAAATATTGCGTTTCAAGCCGTTCCCTCCCGATTGGTTTTTATCATTTTATCACACTTTTTCAAAAATTTAAAGGTAAAATAATGATACTTGTTGAGGTTGTTTATATATGGTATAATTATCTAAAATAAGCCGCGAGGTGTTTTTATGCAGTTTAATGTTGATAAATGGATGAACGAGTTAACCTTCGAGGAAAAATGCAAATTCTTAACAGGTTATCTCGCCCTGTCTTCGGCAAAAAATGAGCGCGTTGGAATCCCCAACATCGAGATGAGCGATGGACCTCACGGTGTTCGCCGTTTGGTTGGTCATCCGAAATTCCCGCAGGACTGTAATATCGAGGGAGGCGATTGCTGCTTCCCAACTGCCAGCGCGGTTGCAGCCTCTTGGAATCGCGATTTAGCCTATTCCGCAGGCGCGGCTATTGCAAAGGATTGCAAAGAAGAGGGAATCGACCTTCTTTTGGCTCCCGCTGTTAATATGAAGAGAACCCCGCTTTGCGGTCGAAATTTTGAATATTTCTCCGAGGATCCCGTTCTTTCGGGCGAGATGGCGGCGGCATTTATTAGAGGCGTTCAGGATAACGGCGTTGGAACAAGCCTAAAGCATTTCGCCGCCAATAATCAGGAGCGCGACCGCTCCTCCATTTCGGTTGAAATTGATGAGCGAACCTTCCGCGAATATTATCTTGAGGCGTTCCGCATCGCTATAGAAAAAGGCGCTCCCGAAACGGTTATGTGCGCCTATAATAAGCTGGGCGGAATTTGGTGCTCCGAGAATCCGTGGCTCTTAAAAGAGGTTCTCCGCGATGAATGGGGATATGAGGGACTTATGGTCTCCGACTGGGGCGCAGTTCATAACGCTCCCAAGGCATTTGCAAACGGTATGGAGCTTCAAATGCCCTGCAACCAAAACATCTATGAGGATATGCTCGACGGAATCGAAAAGGGCATCATAACCAAAGAGGAAATCGAGAATATTTGCCGCAAGGTGCTCGAGTATCTTGCCCATCGCCTTTCTTGCCGCGGCGAGAAGCAGCCTTATGACCGCGCCGCGCAGCATAAAATAGCGCAGGATGCCGCAGCCGAATGCATAACCTTGCTTAAAAATGAGGAAAAAATCCTTCCCATCAATCCCAAGGATTATAAGAAAATCGTTGTTATCGGCAACCCCGCCGCAAGCCCCATCTATATGGGCGGCGGCAGCTCCCATGTTTCGATTGAGGAGCAAAGCGTTGATATTCCGCTCGATTTTATTAAGCGCAGCTGCGATGGCAAAACCGAGGTTATCTATGAGCCGCTCTTCGATTGCGAATTAAACTATTGGGACAAACGCGATAAGATTCGAACCCTTGCAAAGGAAGAGGGCGTCTTGGCGATTGTTTTCGCAGGCGATGAGATTTGGCATGAGAGCGAGGAATATGAAAGAAAGCGCCTTTCCTTCCCCGATAGAGTTAACGATGTTATAGATTTCGTTGCCGAATATTTCGAGAAGACTGTTGTTGTTATGCAGTCGGGCGCCTGCACTGTGGGCAGCGGCTGGGAAAACCGCGTTCAGGGACTTATCCAAATGTGGCTCTCGGGCGAGGGTGGCGGCAAGGCTATTGCCGATGTGCTCTTCGGCGAGGTTAACCCCTCGGGTAAGCTTTCCGAAACATTTATGAAAGCTTTAGCGCCCCATATTGAGCATGTAAGCTATAACAAAAAGATTCGCTATGCCGAGGGAATGGATGTTGGATATCGCTATTATGATAATCATCCAGAAGAGGTTTGGTATCCCTTTGGTCATGGCCTTTCCTATACCGAGTTTGAATATTCCGACCTTAAAATAACCCCCGACAGCGCAACCGACCCCGAAACCAATGTAACCGTTTCCTTCAAGGTTAAGAATGTTGGCGAGCGCGATGGCAAAGAGGCGGTTCAAATCTATGTTAGCCCCGCGGATAATACTGTTGTTCGCCCGCAAAAGGAGCTTAAAGATTTTTGCAAGGTTGAACTCGCCGCAGGCGAGGAAAAGGAAGTTGAGCTAACCCTTCCCGCCCGCGCATTTGCGTATTTCAATCCCTTCTTGCATAAATGGCATGTTGAAAGCGGAACATATAACATTTTAATTGCCGTTTCAAGCGTCGATATTCGCCTTAAGGGCGCATATACCGTTAATTGGACCAAGGACTACACCGTAAGCCAAAAAGGCGGCGCGATGGTGCTTTAAAGAAAAATAAAACGGAGTGGATTTTCCACTCCGTTTTTTCTTTTAAACATTTTTGGTTTTAAGATTCTTTGCCACAAGGGTCAGAACGAGCATTATAACATAGAGGCAGCCGATAGAAATAAATATTGCGGGCCAGCCAAAGCTATCCTTAACAAAGCCAAAGGCAGCCGCCTGGAGGGCCGCACCCATATAAACCGCCCAATCGAGGATTCCAACCAGCGCCGAGGAAAATGCCCTGCCGCCGATATCACCCGCGATTGCCCAAATAACGCCGGTAACCATTCCCGAAACGCCAACCACAAACAGCATAATTGATGCGAGCGATTGTGTTCTTATAAAGGGGAAGGTAATCATTCCGCAGAAGGTTATAATAGAAGCAATAATCAGCATTGGCTCGCGCTTGCCCTTAAACACCTTATCCGTAAGGAAGGGGAATAAGAACATTGCGCAGGCGTGACCTATGGGGAGCAAAATGGTGCTGAAAATGCCATCCTTAATCGAAAGGCCGAGCGATTCTTGGAAATAGGTGGGAACCCAGGTGAGCAATCCATATCTGCCGATACCCGCAATAGCCGAGATAAAGCAAAAGATAATAACCTTGGGCTCACCGAAGAGCACCTTGTAAGGGTAGAAATAACTGTGCTTTTTAGCCTCTTGCTCCATTTCGCGGTCGCGCTTTTCAGCCTCCTTATCAGGCTCGCTGAAGGGCGGGAGGCCCACATCCTCTGGACAGGTGTTGAAGAATAGAACAAAGCCCACAAGCATAAGCACCATGGGAATCATGGGGAAGCGGAAAGCCGCGCGCCAGCCCCATTCGGGGTTAAGCTCGAGGCAAAGGTAGATGGTAAGGTAGGTAACCACTTGAGCTGAGCCCGAAAACGCGGTGGTAAGACCCGAGGCAAAGCCGCGCTTATCCTTAGGCCACCATTTGTTTAAAACGCCGAGTCCGTTTGCCCAAACCATTGATTGGAAGTAGCCGTTAAGGCCCCAAAGAATGGCAATAACGGTTACCGAGGATTGGAACGAAACCAAAATATTAAGTCCCGCGCTTGCCAAAATGCCAAACGCCATAAACTTTTTATAACCAAAGAACGCGCCAAGACGACCGTTTATGAGCTGACCGAATGCGTAGCACCAAAACATAGCGGCCGAAACAATTCCGAGCGCCGCCTGCGAGGAGCCAAGCTCCGCCGCCATTTGCTTCATAACAAGGTTAATGTTTTGGCGGCCATTATAGAAAAACAAATATGTAACACCAAAACTTATCAGCATAAGCCAGGCATATTTTTTAAATTTTTGGTATTGTGTAGGGGTGTAACCATAGGTTGTATCCATATTTTTTCCTCCGTTTATTTGAAAAGTTTGTTGTCTTCTTCATCAAAGGGGAGAATATCGGCAGTAACCCTTGCGTGGTCATCGAGGTTATCGATTTCATCGATATAGTAGTTCTCATAGTCGAAGGCGCGAATGTTAAGAGAACTGAAAATCTCGTTTAATGCATTTTCGGCATAGCAGCGATTCTCGCCCTTGTCGATGAATTCTTCAACCTTCTTTATCCAAGCGGCGGTGGTTGCCTTATCGAGCTTATAGAAGGGCTGGAATGCAAAGCAATCGGCATCAAAGATATTGATGGAAACCTCCAAAACCTTGCCGTCCTTAACGCGACCCTTGAAATCCTTTTCGGGGAGCGCTTTTTTGAAGTTAACGGTTGCGGTGTTCTTTTCATCACTGGCTAAAACATCGTGAACGAGTTTGCGGCTGAAAACAAGGTCGCCATGGAAGAAGAGCATATCATCATCCATAAATTCGCGCGCGAGATACATCGAATAAATATAGTTAGTCTTATCATAAACCGCATTGCGAACAAAGGTAAAGTTAAGCTCGGGGAAATCGGCAGCTTCTTTTTTGAGCTGCTCTTCGAAAGGACCTGTTGTAACAATAAAGTCACGAATGCCCTCCTCGCTTAAGATGCGAAGCTGGCGATGGAAAATAGTTTCACCATTTTTAAGAGGAGCCATAGATTTATGATGGGTTTCGGTAAAATCGCCCATTCTATTGCCAAGACCGGAGTTGAAAATAATAGCCTTCATAGCTCTAAAATCCTTTCTTCGTTTGCTCATACCACAACATATTATATAAAAATCAACAAAAAGTCAACATTTCGCCGCAAAAACTTGCTAAAAGCCGCTTGAAAATCACTATATGTTGATTTATAATATACATATAACCAAAAGGGGTGATAAAATGTCGGTTGGCGCAAACATAAAAAAGCGAAGGTTTGAGCTTAAAATGTCGCAGCAGGATTTGGCTGATGCGCTGGGTTATAAAACCCGTTCAACCATCGCGAAAATCGAATCGGGCGAAAACGATGTTTCGGGTCGCAAGCTGAAACGATTTGCCGAAGTGCTCGATACAACCCCCGAAGCGCTGATTAGCGGAAGGTCCTTTGCCGTGCCGCAGGCGGCAGTTCCCCAGGCGGTCGGCAAAAACGCCGTTATTATTTTGGCGGGTGGAAAATCGGGTCGCAACCGCCAAAACATCCCGAGCCAGTTTATCAATGTTAACGGAAGACCGATTTTGGTCTATTCTATGGCGGCATATCAAGCCCACCCGATGATAGGCGAAATTTATGTTGTTTGTCTTAAGGGCTGGGAGGGCATAGTTAAAGCCTATGCCGAACAGTTTGGCATAACCAAGCTCCGCGCAGTAGTAGCGGGCGGCGCCAGTGGTATTGCCTCCCTAAAAAACGGACTTGATTGTTTCCGCGCGGGGCATAGCGCCGATGACCTCGTTATTATTCAGGAATCAACCCGCCCGATGATAACCGGCGAAATTATTTCCCGCCTTATAAAAACTGGCGAGGAAAAGGGAAGCGCAACGGTTGGCCATAGCATGAACGATTATGTTCAGTTCGATATTTCGGCTTCGCGCGCAAAATATGTTGACCGCGATTCGATTATCGCGTTGCAGTCGCCCGAGGCGCATAAACTGTCCCTAATTGATGCCGTTTTTAAAAAGGCTGAAAACACCGCCCATAATATGAACGAATCCTGCTTTGCGATGCTGATGCATAATCTCGGATTCAACATAAACTTTATTGAGGGCGGAATTAATAATATAAAAATAGTTCGCGAAGAGGATATAGCCGCCTTCGCCGCCCTTTCGAGGGATTAAAGAAACAGGAGTGTTTAAAAATGCGAGATCTTAAAATCCCGTGCGAGCGCATAATCGATGAACTCGATTCCATGCTTGCAAGAAACGATTATGTGGCAGCGAAAAGCCACCTAAAATTTTGGTTGGGCGAGGCGAGGCTTGTCCGCGATGAGAAAGCGGCTTTAATGATTTCCAACGAGCTTATGGGACTCTCGCGCAAATTGGGCGAGGAGGAAAACGCCTTCCGTTTTGTTGATGATGCTCTAAAACTGATTGAGGAATTGCAAATCCCCCGAAACGTTGGCGCCGCAACAACCTATATCAATTGCGCAACTGTCTATAAAGCCTTCGGCAGGGCGGATGATGCTATGCCGCTTTTTGAAATGGCGAAGGAAATCTATGAGGCGGAGCTCGAAAAGGGGGACGACCGCCTGGGCGGACTCTATAACAATATGGCGCTTGCGCTGGTTGATTTAAAGGATTTCGACCGCGCCGAGGAATGCTATCAAAGCGCATTAGAGGTTATGGCAGGCATCGAGGGCAAGGAGCCCGAGCAGGCAATAACCTATCTCAATATGGCTTCGGCTGCGGAAGCGCAGTTCGGACTCGAGCAGGGCGCCGAAAAGATTGCCAAATGCGCCAAGGCGGCGCAGGCGCTTCTCGATAAAGGCAAAAACCGAACCGATGGAAACTATGCCTTCGTTTGCGAGAAATGCGCCCCCGTTTTCGGTTATTATGGCTACTTCTTCTATGAAAACGAGCTCCACGCTCGCGCAGGGAGGATATATGAAGGGAATTGAGCTCGCGAGAGAGTTTTATAAAGCCGAGGGAGAGCCAATGCTCCGCCGCGATTTTCCCGAGCTTTTGCCGCTTTTGGCGGTTGGACTCATAGGCTCGGGCAGCGAATGCTTCGGCTTTGATGACGAAATCTCCAAGGACCATGATTTCGAACCCGCGTTTTGCATTTTTATCCCCGAATCTATTGATGAGAAAACCGCTTTTGCGCTCTCTCGGGCCTATCAAAAATTGCCGAGCGAGTTTAAAGGGTTTAAGCGAAGCGCGGTTAATCCCGTTGGCGGCAGCCGCCACGGAGTTATAAGAACGGGTGAATTCTTTGCCGCAAAGTGCGGCAGGAGCGATGGTGTACTATCTTATGAGGAATGGCTAACTGTTCCCGAATTCTCGCTTTTCGAGGCGGTCAATGGAGAGCTTTTCGCCGATAATTTAGGCGAGGTTACCGCCATCCGCGAGCGCCTTTCCTATTTTCCCGAGGATATAAGGCTTAAAAGGCTTGCGGGGAATTTGCTTTTAGCTTCGCAGGCGGGGCAATATAACTATAGCCGTTGTCTATCGCGCGATGAACTCGGCGCGGCGCAGCTTGCGGTTATCGAGTTTGTGAAGGCTGCGATGCAGGCAGTTTTTTTAATAAACAAAAAATATATGCCATATTATAAATGGAGCTTTCGCGCTATGCGAGAACTGCTTGTTTTGGGCGACCTTGCAGGCTCATTCGAATATTTAATTTCGAGCAAAAACGATAAAGAAGAAGCCGCGAAAAAGCGGGAATTAATCGAGCAAATTTGCGAAAAAATATCGGCCGCGTTGAGCGCGAAGGGCTCATATCTCGAGCCGCTTGCCTATGAAATCAACGGCAAAATAAGCGATAACAATCTTCGCAATATGCATATTTTAAGCGGTGTATAAATAAAAAAACGGAGTGGTTTCCCACTCCGTTTTTTTATGTTTCAAGAACTAATTATTTAACAAATAAACTCTTGTTATAGAGCAAGCCATCGCTGTCGCTTGCAACGAGGTAGCGGTCGATCGCTATCTCTTCGGCAGTTCTGACATCCTCAAAGAGGCTTACTGAATAGATAGTTCCTGCGAAGTATTGCTGCGCGCCTGTGCGGTTATCGCGGCCAACGGTCAAATTGTTGAGATTGGTCGGTAATTCCGCCTTAATCGCAACCGTTTCGCGAAGAGTTCCGTTAACATAGAGTTTAGCGGAGAGGCCCTCAACCGTAACTGCTATGTGTGTGGGGTCAGCCGAGCGAATATCGGTAGTGAAAATATAACTGTATATGGAGTTTCCGATGGTGTAATAGAGTCGGGGCTTACCATTAGTGTATATTTCCAGATTGAGTTGATTATGAGAGAAGTTGTTATCATAGTTACCAACAATAACGCCGGCTCGTAAATTATAGTTCTCGTTGAGCTGAATGGTTGCCTCAATGGTTTTGGGCGGGGTAAGGAAGGAATTCTCGATTGCTATTCCTTTTTCTTCGATGGAGGGAACAAAGCCTTGAGCACCAACCATAACGCGATGGTCAATAATATCCTTAACAATAGGCATTCTAATTGCCTCTAATAAGGTTTCGCAAACCGTGCATTCGGTGTAGCAAATGTTATCGCGTTCTTCGCTGTAGCCGCCAACAAAAACGCTATCAGCAGGATTATGACCCTTAACCGAACAAATATCTGAAGCAAACATACTGCTGTAGATAAGGGAATCGTCTTCAGGATTTGCAATTGCCATAGCGGCTTTTATTTCTGCTTGAGATTTTGCGGTGCTGAAGAGATCAACCCTATATATCTTTCCTTTGAAGAATTGTTCATTTCCGGGTCGGTTGTCGCCGCCGATGCAAAGGTCGTTTACGGACTCGGAATACGCGAAGGGAAGGTTCTTTTCATCGGCATATTCACCATTCACATAAAGCGTTGCGGTGTTGTTGTTTATAACAACAGCTATATGTACAAGGTCGTTAGAACGTATGTCAGCATCAAACAAGCAGCTGGCGCGTTTTCCGTTTTCATCCGTATAGAAAAGGCGAGGTTGACCATTATCGAAAATCTCAAGGTTAAGCTGCCTTTGTGCTCGGTCAGCATAATTGCCCAGTATTATGCCGGCACGGCCCGCTATATCAGGGTCAACCTGAACAATCGCTGCCATTGTATAAATGGGGGAGGGCAGTTTTTTGGCGATATTCAATGCGTTCTTGGATGTGAATGTTGCAGCGGAAGAGAGCAGAGAGGATGTTTCATACTTTTGTTCGCCAAGGATATTGTTGGTTAAAAGATTTTCATCCTCGAATATATAGGTTGCATCCGTTGCTATTTCTTCAGCCGTTCTAACATCACTGAACATTGCGACATTGTAAATTAGACCCTTAAAATAGAACTGATTGCCTAAACGGTTATCGCCGCCTATTTTATAGTTCTCCAGTGCGCCTTCAGGGGCAAAGGAAAGGCTCTTGCTTTGAATGAATTGACCGTTAAGATATAGCGAAGCAGTGGTGTTCTCTATTGTAACGGCGATATGAACCTTATCGTTTCCGCGGATATCGGGGTCGAAAATACAACTTTCGGTCTTGCCGCTTTCGTTGGACAAATATAGGCGAACCTGACCGTAGCTATAAATTTCAAGGCTAAGTGTGTTTCGCGTGCCTACATCATAGTTGCCCACGATTACGCCTGCTCTGGAAACTTGAGTTTCCAAAACTTGAACAGTTGCTTCTATTGTGTGTGGGGCCGCAACCAGAGGCTCGAGAGCGATTGCGTTATCGGCGGTAAAGTGCATACCTGACGAGTCATTGTTGTAGAGATTGTTGGTTTTTGTGAAATATCTCGAATACAACAAATTCTTGTTTGCGCCGTCAACGGATAAAATATCTTCCTTTATTTCTTGGGGAGTTCTAACCTTGTCGAATAAGTTGATTGAGTATAGTTTGCCCTTGAAATATTGGCTGTTTTCCTCTCGGAAATCGCCGCCAACACAAAGTTGAGATGTAATGTTAGGCAGTTCGGCAGGAAGTGTTACAGTTTCCGCAAGTTCGGCGTTGATATAAAGCTTAGCGATAGTGCCTTCTATCGTTACTGCAATATGGATAGGTTCATTTGAACGAATATCGCTTGCAAAAACATGCGAGTATATCTGACCGTTGTTTATGAAATAAAGACGCAATTTACCTCCGTGGTACACTTCTAGGCTCAAAGCGTTTCTGCTGGAAGCGCTATAGTTTCCGATAATAACACCGGCTCTATCATTGTGAGTTTTATCGAGCTGTAGCAGTGCTTCAATGGTAAGGGGCGTTTTATTTAATGTTTCGGTCAAGAGGAAGCTTTCGGCATCAAATGTTACTCCTGTGCCGGAAACGGGAGTGTAACTTGTGGTGGTTGAAGTAGTTATGGATAAATCTTTATGATAAATCAAGTCTTCAGACGAGGGTTCCACAAGTATTGTTCCTTCTTTAGTTTCTTCTTGGGTTATTGCTTTATCAAACAAATTGACTGAATAAAGCGTTCCTTTAAAGAACTGGCTGTTTCCAATACGGTTATCGCCGCCTATTTTAAAGTTATTAGTGGTCTTAGGCGGTGCATAGCTTAGCGGCTTGGTTTGAACGGGGGTTCCATTTAAATAAAGTGTGGCTTCGGTATCACTAAGGGCCACTGCAACGCGGACGCTGTCTTCGCCTCTAATATCCTTGGAGAATATGGTGTCAACAGCCTTTCCGTTCTCGGCAATGTAATAAAGGCGAATGTGGCCATGCGTGTAAACTTCAAGACTGATAGAGGGCGTGGCAGGATCAAGATAGTTGCCTAGAATAACGCCGCCGCGGCCTTCGAAATCGCTATCCAACTGAACAGTAGCTTCTAATGTTTTGGGAGCGGAAGAGAGGGGCTCTATCTCGATGGCAGAGAAGCTTGTAAAGGTTGTGCCGGTGGCTCCGGGGGTTGCAATGAAATATTTGCCATCAATGTAGCCATCTTCTTCGGGGAAAACAGCAATCGCATCGCGCGCCATCTCTTCTTTTGTGCGAACGTCATTAAAGAGATTAACGGAATAAATGCTACCCTTGAAATATTGCTCATTGTTGTGTCTATAGTCGCCGCCGATAACCATTTTGCCGTTTATAGCGGGAGCTGTTGCCTTAAGGGTTGCGGTTTCGGCGAGAACCGAGTCAACATAAAGCTTAGCGGTTGTGCCATCAAGGGTGATGGTTATATTAACCCTTTTGTCGCTGCGTATATCGGTGTTGAAAATATGGTCGGCAATCATATTTCCGTTTTTAATATACAAGCGGAGCTTACCGTAGGAGAAAACCTCAAGGTTAACAACTGATTTAGCGGTTTCGGAATAGTTACCAACGATAACGCCGCCGCGACCGTTAACGCTTTTATCTAACTGGATGGTGGCCTCAATTGTTATAGGTGCTGCCGAAACATTTAGAATGTTGTTGGGATTTATAATCGGAGTAAAGGTTTTACCGTCGAGGTGTTCAAGGTCTAAGGAACTTTGATCGCCGGCGTAAGCAAACTCGCGTGTTTCGAGCAGCTTTTCGCATGCGGTGCATTGGCGATAGGCAACTCCGTTTTGGTTCTTGTTGGCTTCCCTAACAACAATCCAATTGCTCGAACGATGAATAACATCCAAAATTAGTTTTTCGTCGCAGTTAGCGCAGGGATGATAGGTGTAGCCGTCCTCGGAGGGGTCCTCGGGGAGATATTCGAGCACGGTATCTTCGTATTCGTGTGAAACAATACCCTTGGTGGTTTGGTCGGCCAGTGCAAAGAATACGCTGCCTTCGCTACCGCTGGTTTCTTTAATTACCAGTGCAAAGTTGGACTGATGTACCATTGAACCGCCGTGAACATTCATAGAGTTCAAGAGCGATACATAGTAACGCTGACCATCCTTAACATAGGATAGCTGAACATCCTTGCTGTGAACATGACCGAAATCGTTTTGGTTGAATGCCTTGTGGCCGATGTCGGTTCCAAGCTTCAAATCGCTAAATGCGGCTGAGTCAAAGCCGGGAAGGTTAACATAGATTTTGTTATCGGGATGTTTGTTTTTGTGGAATGCATTGATGATAACATCCTCAAACTGATTTCTAAGCGAATATTCGCCCCACTTAACATTGTTCCAAACGAAGATAATGGAGTCCTCGGAGTTGTTTAGGTTGCGAAGCTGAGCAGAGAAGGGGTTATAGTCCTCTTCCCAAGCCGAGTGAGCGCCTGCGAAGGGGGAGAAGTAGAGCTCAAATACCGGGTCATCCTCGCCGCCCAGGTAAACCATTTGCTCATCGGCGGGGATTTCGTTTTCACGACCTGCCTTAATAAGGTCAATTTGCTCCTTGAAGATAGGCATAATCGCCTCGCGGAAGTAGTAAACATCCTCTTGCTCACAGTAGGCTGCGAGGAACTTGAGGTAGTTCATAGAAATTCGGAAAAGATCAGCATGGTTCGAAACAATGGTAGCGGTTTGCAGCTGATTGAGCGCATTGGTACCATTACCGTTAATGCCGTCGAGGTTCGAACTTGAGGTCCAAACGGCATTACGTTGTACGTTTCCGTCCTTATCAAGATAGTGGGAAACGGCGCAAAGCTTGGTGTGCATCATATCGCTGCCGCCCTTGCCCTCTAACTGCCATTTGCAGGCGCGGAAGGTCATGAAGTCGCCGATAACGCCATCCTCAACATATGCGCTGTCGCAGGGAGCATCCAACATTTCGGTGAAATAGGATTCAAAGCGCGGAGAGGTGGATGTGTTGGGGTAGCCATCGAGCTGTGCGATAACCGTAACATCAATTCCCATTCGTGCTGCGCATAAGAGCAGGTAGGAAATTCGAACAAATCCGAACTTATCGTAATCCTGGTCATAAAGTGCTCTTGCATAGCCGAAATAAGGACTTTCGCGGTCAAGGCAAATTGCGGTGGAGGGATTCAAGCGATAAGCCGAAAGGGCAATCGAAACATCCTCATCGGGGTTTGCGCGCTTATAGGCCATAGCCTGATAAATCATAATACCTTCGCCAACGGTGCAGTTGTTTGCGGGGTCGCCCTTGTGATAAATAAAGCTGTCAACCGTAACGGTTCCGCCGCAAATATTGGGGAAGGCGGTTGTGCCGCGGCTCATAAAGTTCGAGCTGTTGTCGAGCTTCGGCAGTGCCGCATAGGTAGAGTTAAGTTTGCCGTGGTCGGCGTTTTGTGCCAACTCGAAGATGTGTTCAACCGAAACCTCGGGATGAACAATCGGCTCCTTCTCAACGGGAGGAGTATAGGAGGGCTTATAGGTGGGAATAGCGGGAATTTCGCCGCTCTCATCGCCAACCGTTAAGAGGTTATAGATAGCGCCTGCCCAGTAGGCATCATCGAGTACGGCAGCATCCTTATCAACATAATTGTTCTTGTTGATGAAGAGCTTTGCGTTTAGAGTGTTACCCCAAATAATGGGACCGCCCATATCATCGGTGTTGCCCGAAACGGTAAGGCCGTTAATCTTAACAACCGAGCCCTTGGTGGTTTCATAGAGGAATCCGCCCTTGTTGGCGTGGTTGTTTGTTGCGGTTGCGTTGTAGATGTCGAGCAGCGTAGCATTGGCAATATAAATTGCGCCGCCCAAAGAGCTCGACTGGTTGCCATCGAATGAGCAACCGTTAAGCACGGATTGACTTGCGCCGGGGTAAGCATAGACCGCACCACCGTTGTTAAGTGCTGTGTTTCCGCTGAAGTGTGTGTTATAGGCGTTGAGGGTTGAAAGGTCAATAAACGAGATTGCGCCGCCCGAAGTGCCTGCGGAGTTGTTCGAAATATTACTGTTATAAATTGTTGCATATGCGGTGTCGCAGTGCATAAAGCCGCCGGAGCGGGGTGCCGAGTTACCGCTTGCTTCAATATTATTGAGAATGGCCGAGGAATGGGTGTACATTCCTATAGCGCCCGCATTGGCACCCGTAGAGTTGTTGGTGAAGGTGCCGCCATCTATTTCAAAGGTGGCGCGGGATGCGCTGTAAATGGCGCCTGCGTTGTGGCTTGTTTCCGCAACCGTGATGGTGTTGTTATTAAAGATAACATCGCTCATAAAGGCATGAGCATAGGTGGTAATGAAGAGAGCACCACCCTGCATTACTGCAGTGTTGCTATCAAAGGTTGCACCGCTCAATATAAGGTTGAGGTCGCCTCTATCTTCCTTGGGCAGTGCATTTCCGTCGCTGTCGGTACCATAGGAAATCATATGGTCAACAACATATAAAGCGCCGCCCGAATAGTGGGAGTGGTTTTTAGAGAATGTTGCATTTTTGAGGTTAACAACCGAGTCCTTAAGAGAGGCGCTGTTGTAGGAAATATAGATAGCGCCGCCGCGAAGACCTGCGGTGTTTTCCGCGAAGGTAACATCGCTGCCGTTGATGAATGAACTGTGGAGCGAGATTGCGCCGCCGTAGCCCTTAACATCGTTGCCTGCAATGTTCTTCTTGAATTCGCAGTTGTTGAGGTTGGCGGTTGATTCATAAACCATATAAATTGCGCCGCCCTCGCCCTCACAGGTGTTGCTTGTGAAGGTTGCGTTTTCTAATGTTAGTTTGGCGCCGTAAGCGGCATAAAGAGCGCCGCCGCTTTTGGCCTTGTTCTTTTTAAAGGTGCAGTCCAAGAAGGTAACATTGGCGCCGCCGGTTTCAGAGCCGCTTGCACCGTAGGCCGTAATTGCACCGCCTGAGGAAGCCTCGTTGCTGTCGAAGGTGCAGTTTCTAAAGCGGGGGAGAGTGCCAACAAGGTTTTTGCTCTTGGTTATATAGGCAGCACCGCCCTTGCTGGCGGAAATGTTCTTCTTAAATGTAGTGTTATCGGCGCAAACGGTGCCGTAAGCAACAATGGCACCGCCGTTGCTCTTTAAGGTTTGGTTGCTCTCAAAGAGAGTATCGCCGTAAATAATTACGGAAGAGTTTGTTCCCGAATAGAGAGCACCACCTGTGCTTTCGGCAACATTTCCCTTAAAGGTAACGGTGGTAGAACCCGTGTTTCCGCCTATGAATGCCTGGTTAGAAGAGGAGCTGGGCAAATAAACGGCACCACCGCTGGAGTAGGCATAATTGTTAATAAAAGTACCATTTAAAATGCGAAGGGTGCGGTAGTTGTAAATTGCGCCGCCCAAAGCAGCCTTGCAGTATTCAAAGTTACCGCCGTAAATATTAACCTCGCCGAGATTGTAAATAGCGCCGCCTGTGCTGGAAACTTTTCCTGCCTCGCCAAGCTCATCCGAGATGATTTGAGCGTTTACTGCCAAATTGCGGTAGTTACCGCCGTAAATCTTCAGCTCGCCGCTCTCAACAATTGCCATTGCGCCGCCTATGCGACCGGGGTATTTGCCGCAGTAATAATTGGAGGAGAGGGTTCTTTTGTTGTCCTCTTTGCGTGCGTTCACGATGCTAACATTGTTATAAAGGTTAGCATTTGCGCTTTGGCAAATAAACAGCACGGTGCCAACAACGGGAACGGTCATATTGCTGCTGTTGCCATCGATGGTTAAGAGGTTTGCGGTTGCGCTTTCGGGGTTACCGAGGGTTAAAACCGCAGTTTTGCCCGCAAGCAGATGGCTCTTGCCTTTGGCATCCTCGCCAACAACAAAGATATCGCCTGCGAAATTTTCAGCGCGGGTTAAGCGATAGGGGGTTGTTGCAAAAATGGTAACATTGTGTGTGATGTAGAAGGTTCGGTCGAGTTTGAAGTCAGCCATAATTCTAATGCGGGTTTTGCCGCTGTTTATGGCAGCCTCGAGTTCTTCCGAATTATAAACCTCAACATAGCCCGAAAGGTTTTCATAGTTTTCGTTGCCGTATTCCGCGGGTTCGGGAACGGTGTCGGTGAAATCATAAACCTTGAGCTTGTTAACGATTGCCGCAGTCCAATATGCGCTGTCCTGGGTGGTAGCATCTAAATCGGTAAAGGTGTTTTTATTGATATAGAGCTTTGCGCCTGTGGAGTTACCCCAAATAATGGGACCGCCATCGGTTGCGGTGTTGCCTTGAATGGTTGCGTTGCTGTGTTTAACAATGCTTCCTGTGGTGGTTATATAAAGATATCCGCCCTTGGCTGCACTGTTTCCGATAGAGGTGTTGTTAAAGAAGTCGAGCAGGCCCTTGCCCGAAACATAAGCAACACCACCGTAGAGATTGGAGTTGTTGTTTAAAAATTCGCATCCGTTAACAACAACTTGAGCTTCGTCGGTGTAAACAAATAATGCGCCGCCATTGTTTTCGGCATTGTTATCTTGGAATTTACTCGAATAAATATTTGCCGCCGAACCTGCTTGTAAAGCGATTGCGCCACCTGTGCTCTCGGTAGAGTTTTCGCTAAAGGTGCTGTTGTAAATATCGCTTGTGGAAACCTTGCTATGTATGAATCCACCACTTGCAACAGCGTGGTTTTTGGTTGCCTTAACATTATAAACAACTGATTCACTGGAGGAGTTAAGGTAGATAGCTCCACCTGCATAGTCGCAGGAGTTTTCGGTGAAACGAACGCCCTCAAACAGCGAATAGGAGCCTGTTGAATAAATGGCGCCGCCGCCGTAACGATTTCCCGAAGAGTTTTCGGTTGCATTAGCATGGTTGGTGGTGAAATCGGTGTTTTTAACGCTTATAGATGCGCTCGATAGGTAAAGCGCGCCGCCGCTGACATGAGCGTTGTTGCCGATAAGTTTCGAATCCTCAAAGGTTAGGTCGAACTTCTCTTTATTAATGCCATCGCCCGCAGCCCAAATAGCGCCGCCGCTGCCACCGGCCTTGTTACCAATGAAATCGGTGTTTTGAACGCTGGTCAGGGCGCCCTGACTTAAAATAGCGCCGCCGTTGCCGCCGCTTTCGTTATCCTTAAAGAGAACATAGCTGTCGCAAAGGTTGCTCGAAGCGCCTAAATATAGGTAGCAGGCGGTGCTGGCAGCCATATAAACCGCGCCACCCAAGTTGGAAGCGGAGTTTTCGATGAAGGATGCGTTGTGAACATAGGTCTTGCGGTAGTTATAGAGCGCGCCGCCGCGAGCAGCGTGGTTGCCCTGGAAGGTACCGCCGAAGATGTTGGTGGCACCGAAGGAATAGATAACGCCGCCCTGTGTGCTGTTGAAGTCGGGGTTATCATCGCCCTCGTCGAGAACGCTGTTGTTGGTGAACAAGCCGCCGTAAATATCAACGGTGCTGTTTGCGTTGATAATAACGGGACCGCCGATTCTATTGGTGTAGGAGAGAGCGTATTCCTCGTTTAAGGTGCGCAGGTTTCCGCTCTTATAGCAGTTTTTGATTGTCAGCGAATCGCGAAGCACGAGGTTGGATTTATGGCCAACAAAGAAAACTGTGCCAACAACCTCGGTGGTCATATTATCGCGATTACCGTCAATAGTGAGCGAGCAACCCTCACTCGAGGGGTCGATGGTGAGCTTGGCAGGAGTTTCGGGGGTTTCGCCGTTTGCATATTCGCCCAAAACAAATATATCACCGCCAAAATGGGGAGCGCGCGTTAAAACGCGGTCGCCATTTGTGTAAATGGTAGTGTCGCCCGTAACATAGAAAGTGCGGTCAAGAAGGAAATCACTTAAAATAGTGATTTTCTTGATTTCGGCATTAAGTGCCGTTTGCAGCTCATACGCGTTGGTAACATTGGGGTTAACAATGTCCTCAGGCTTTGTTTCTTCGCTTTCACCATAGTTGATAAAGCCGGGAATGGGATCGCTAATTTCAGAAACAGAAAGCTTGTTAACGATTGCCGCTGCCCAATAGGCATCATCAAGCGTACCGGTGTAGTCAACATCGGTATAGGTGGTTTTGTTTATTAAAAGCTTTGCGCCGGTGGAGTTACCCCAAATAATGGGACCGCCATCACTTGCGGTGTTACCCGAAAGCGAAATACCGTTTAGGGTAACTACTGTGCCTGTGGTGGTTTCATACAAAAAACCGCCGCGATAGGCCTTGTTGCCCTTGGCCGAGCTGTTATAAATGTCTAATAAGCAGCTATTGGAAATATAAATACCGCCGCCATAGTTTCCGGAGGTGTTATCGAGCAATACGCAGCTGTGCAGCAACGAATTAACCGAATCACTGTAGAAGAACAACGCGCCGCCGTTTCCGGATGAACTGTTGTTTTCAAAGGTGGTCAGGTATGCATTCAGAGAGGATGCGCTTGTAACAAAAGCCGCACCGCCCTGGTTGCCTGAAGTGTTATCGCGAATAGCACTGTTATAAAGCTTAACGGTTGAACTGCCCGAATAGATGAAGCCTCCGTTATGCAAGGAGCTGTTGCCCAAAGCGGTTATATCGTTAAGAATAATTTGGCTGGAGCTTTGCGCCTCAATAGCACCGCCGCAATATTTTGAAGAGTTGTTTGCAAATGTTGCTCCGTTAATCTCCAAATAAGAGTTGGTGGTGTAGAAGGCGCCGCCGCCGTAGCGGGTGCCGCTCGAGTTGGCGGTTGCATCAACATTGTTGCCCTCAAAGGTAACATTCTCAAAATATGCCGATGTTTCGGTTAAATAGAATGCGCCGCCGTTATAGTCAGCAAAGTTGTCTTTAAATGTGGAATTATAGGCATTGAGGCTGACGCTTTCGGCATCGCCGCCCATATCCGCATAGATAACGCCGCCGTTGCCGTTTGTGGAGTTGCCCTCAAAGGTTGCGCCATCAATGTTAATTCGCTTACCAAGGGAGTAGAAAACGCCGCCGTGGCTTTTGGCAAAGTTATCCCTAAAGACTATGGGCTCTTCGCTTAAATCGCTGCCGCCCTCAATGTATATCATGGCTGCAGTGCTGGCGGGGACATAAGCAACGCCGCCGGGGCCTGCCGCATAGTTACCCTGAAGGGTACCGCCATAGATGTTAAGCGTGCGATAAACATATAAAGCGCCGCCGCGATAGGAGCGGTTGTCTTTAATGGTACCACCATAGATGTTTGCACTACCAAAGAAATAGAAAGCACCGCCGCGGTTGGAAACATCGCCCGAACCCTCGTTTGTGGCGTTGTTCTCATAAATACCGCCGTGAATGTTCATCTTTCCGGCCGCTACAATCGCAACGGGTCCACCGATTAAATCGGGATAGGAGAGATTATAAGACTCTATCATGGTGCGCTCGTTGCCAACCTTTTTACAGTTTCTAACCGTAAGGTTTGCATAAAGCTCGATAACCGAGTTGCTAAGACCGAAGAAAACAGTACCAACAACCTCGGCGGTCATATTATCGCGATTACCATCGATAATAAGCATATTATTATCAATCGAGTCGTCGCGGCCGACCATAAGGGTTATGGTGTCCTCGCAAACGGTTCCGTCATCATATTGTCCAACAACGAAAATATCTCCTGCGAAGTCGGCTGCGCGCGTTAAAGTATGAGCCTCATCGGTGTAGATAATCGTGTCGCTGATGACATAGAAGGTGCGGTCGAGAACGAAATCGCCCGTGATGCGAATAGCGCTTGCCGCAGCAGCGAGAGCATTTTCGAGCTCTTCAGCCGTTGATACATCAACCGCTTCGGCATAAATATCGACCTCCTCTTCTTCATCGGGATTTTCGGTATCAATGATACCATCCTCCACGGGAGGGGCTTCCTCAGCCAGCGCAACAAATCCGGTCATGAAAACCGAAAATATGAGCGCGAAGCAAAGGAGGTATGCGATGATTTTTGTGAAACCTCTTTTACCCATTTTTTGAAAACTCCTTTCTGTTTTAGCGCGGGTAGTTATTTAACTTGGGGCGGTCGGGATTTTAGCCGAAAAGCTCATCGAGCGAACGCTCGAGAGTTTTGCAAATGTCCCGACAAAGTTTGAGAGTGGGGTTATAGTTGCCCTTCTCAATGCTGTTGATGGTCTGGCGGGAAACTCCTACAGCGCGGGCAAGTTCAGCCTGAGTAAGTCCCATAGCAACACGCGCGCTTTTAAGCTTTAAGTTGTCCGTCACCGCAGTCATCTCCCTTCATAGGTTATGAGTCAATTCTATCAAATGCAGGCGCCGTTGTCAAGGATATACGACAAAATGTAAAATATATACGACAAATTTAGACAAAATCCCCCATCGCGCACCCGAGATAAAAAACAAAGCGAGGTGAATCACACCTCGCTTTTCTTATGCTTTTATAAATTTAGTTTGCAAAGAGTTTTTCGGCGGCTGCCAAATCCTCATGATTGTCGATTTCGAACCATCTTCCGCAAAGGGGGCAGGCCTTGAAAACAACATCGCCGAGAATATCGTTAAGCGCAACCTCGCTCCACATCTTGAGTTCGCCTTTGTCAACAATATATTCCTTGCATTTAGCGAAAAATGCAGCAGCTCCTGCGGAGTCGAACTTATAGACATCGATAGAAGAGCCGAGAGCATCCTCTTTGGTGATTGTCTTGGCGATTTGAATAAGGCGGCCATCGCGCTCGATAACCTTCATGGACTCTTCGTTATAATTTCCGATATCGGTAACGATAGCGTTGGGATGAGAGAATGCGAGAAGCTCCTTTATAACGGAAGAATCAAAAAATACATCCGCATTCATCATAAGGCAACCATCGGTTCCGATGCTTTGGAATCCCAAATATGCGGAATACATATTGTTGGTTGTTGCATAATCAACGCTCTCGATAATCTTTATTTCAGGCCATTCGGCTGAAACGGCGTTATTAAGAACCTCGGCCTTGTAGCCCGAAATAATGGTAATATCGGTAATGCCGTTTTCATGAAGGTTCTTGATTTGCTTGAAGAGGATAGGCTCTCCGTTAACGGGAACCAAGGATTTGGGAAGATTATCGGTTATGGGGGCAAGCCTTGAGCCGAATCCGGCAGCGAGAATAAGTGCTTTCATTTTCAATTTCTCCATTTTCAGTCACATTTTTATTCTATAATATGGCGCCGATTCAATTTGACATCTGCAAGGTCATTATAGCACGCTATCAAAAATAATGCAACCCTCATAAACCCGCCAATTAAGTTTTTTCATTTCGCTAAAAAGATAATCAAAACGGGCATTCCTCTCCGTATCGCAGGTCGGATAAGTCGTGCGTTTCCATATTGATGCAGTCATCCTTAAAACCGGTCGGCAGTTTTAATATTGGATAGGCCGACCCGCTGTTTTGAAAACCGTTTGCGAAACAGGCGAGCAGCTGTGTTGTAAGCACGCTCATCACGATAGTGTCGAATCCTCTTCGGTCATCGGACATAAGAGAATAGGCCGCAAATTCAGACATAAAAATAAAAAGCGGGATTAGCGCTTTAGGGGAGGTTGCGCCCTCATCGTAAAGGCTCAAAAAACGAAAAGTGTCGCATAAGAGGTCGCGAAAAACGCATTGGCTTGTAGGCGCTTGCCCCAACGCCGCGTTTGCAAGGTAGCTCCAACGCTTTTTCAAGTTTGCGATTTCGGCTATATCGATATGCATAATGCAATCCCTCCTTTTTGATAATTCTATTTTATCAAAGGATATGTTCCGTTTTTGCCCCATATAAAACAAAGAAGCGGAGTGAAATTTTCACTCCGCTGTTTGTTTAAAATATAAGCCGGTATATATTTCCGTGCCCATCCGAATAATAGCAGGTGTCATCTTCAAAATCTATTAATTCGGGCTCGTTTGTTAAACCGAAATCCGAAAAATAGAACACCTCTTTTTGCTTGTTTTGCTTTGCATCAATCAGTCTTATAGCGGGAGGATTCTCCTTATTGTTGGCAAAACCCTCAAGAGAATATATGATTCCCTTATGCAAACAAGCGCCCTGAACATATTTGTGATATTCGCAGTCAAAAGAATCTATAACATCCTCTTTTTGCAGGATTACTCGTTTTGCATCAAAGGCATCATCATATTTTCCGCTGTTAACATCGGGCAGCTTAAAGGAAAAATACCTTGTGTTTTTTTCTTCATCACGCATAGTGAAGGCATAAAGAAGAGAATTTTCGGTATCAACAACAAAGTTGCCGTAAGGGCGAACATCGCAGCCGTTTTTGGATTTCCAAAGCGGGTCTTCAACGAAACCTATCTCAATGAGTTGCACAAGGGTTGTTGAAAACGCGGCTTCATTTCTTTGCAAACGATAAACGCAGGTTATGCCCTTCTTTTTGTTATCCGCATTTGCGTAGTTGTTATAAATATTGCAGTATAGCAGCGGGAACTCATCGTTCTCGTTATAACGAGCGTTGCCGAACACAACCGAATTGCAGTGGGGAACAATAACCTCGGATTTATCCAATAAAAATTGGGAAACAGGGATAGATTTTTGGGATAACTCATCCGTCCGATACACCGAGCAATTACCCTTTGCATCAAATCGAAATAGGTATCCGTTATATATAGCGCCATCCTGGCCAAAGATTATTTGCCCTATTTTTTTAATCTCCATATGCAACGCTCCAAAGCAGTTTAATTTATTGCAATTATACCGCATCGACTCAAAAAAGTAAATCCATACAAAACAAGCGAGGTGAATATCACCTCGCTTTTGTTATAAGCCTATATTTTTTCTATATTGTGTTGGCGTGATTTCAAAATTTTCTTTAAAGCAACGATTAAAACTTCGCAACGAAATGAATCCGCTGTCATACGCGCATTGGAGGATAGAAAGCGTGGTATTTTCTAAAAGATAACACGCATGACTGAGCCGAAAATGTATTACATAAGAGTTGAATGAAAGACCCGTAGATTTTTTGAAGTAACGGGAAAGATATGAATAATCGTAGCCTGTTTCCTTCGAAAGATTTGATAGCGAGCAAACCCCATTAAAATTTGATTCAACAAACGAGAATATTTTATATAATAATTTTTCGTTTTGGAATTGTTTATTATCATAGGTGGCGGTTTTATCAAATTGACCACACAACGAATACAAAACCCCTTTTTTATCGGCGGAGGATGAGTCGGCCCCTAATCCTGCAAGGGCATTCACAAGATATTCATCCGGTTGAAATTTGTTGCTTTGCGGAAGCTTATCGGAAACCTTGGTGGCATAAGCCTGCACAAGTTGAGGCGAGAAAATACAAAGAATATGCTCACTTTCGGTGGATTCCAATGAGTGAATTTGATTTGGAAAAATCAAAAGTGCCTCTTTTTCCTTAAGGATAAAAGATTTATCATCAACCGTTATAGTCATCTCTCCCGAACGAATCACAATAACTTCAAAACATTGATGCAGGTGCGCAGGGAAGCTAAAATTAAAGTTTTTTTCTATTTTTAAATAATCAGGGGTTCCAAAATGGTTGTATTGATAAAACATATTCCCTCCAAAAGTCAAATATTGTCTATATATTATAGGATATATTGCGAGAAAAGTCAAATTGTTTGCGATATGCTAATAAAAAAAGGGAAGGGGCAAAAGTGTGAAATATTATATAGGCGCCGACCTTGGAACCTCGGCACTAAAGTTATTATTGGTCGATGGTTGCGGCAAAATTGTCAAAATTGCAACGAGATCATATCCAGTTGAGTATCCGCAACCGGCGTGGAGCGAGCAAAACCCCGATGACTGGTGGAATGCTTTCTTGTCGGGTGTAAAGGAATTAACAAATGAGATAGACACCTCGCAAATTAAAGGCATAGGCGTAGGCGGCCAAATGCACGGCCTTGTTATGCTTGATGAAAGCGACAATGTTATTCGCCCTGCCATACTTTGGAACGATGGTAGAACTGATAAAGAAACTGCTTATCTTAATGAGGTGATAGGCAAAGAAAAACTGTCGCAGCAAACTGCCAATATCGCTTTTGCAGGGTTCACTGCGCCAAAGATTCTTTGGGTTAAAAACAACGAACCTGAAAACTTTGCGAAAATCAGCAAAATAATGCTTCCAAAAGACTATCTAAACTATAAACTCACAGGTGTGCACTGCACGGATTATTCCGATGCATCGGGTATGCTTTTGCTGGATGTTAAAAATAAATGCTGGTCTAAAGAGATGTTGGAAATTTGCTCGGTTTCGGAAAAACAAATGCCCAAGCTCTTTGAAAGCTATGAAACAGTTGGCGCTTTGCTTCCCGAAATAGCAAAAGAGTTGGGACTTTTGGAAAATGTAACTGTTGTTGCAGGCGCGGGGGACAACGCGGCAGCGGCAATCGGCACAGGCACAGTAATTGATGGCAAGTGTAACATATCTTTGGGAACATCGGGCACGGTGTTTATTTCTTCCGATACCTTTGCGGTGGATGAACAAAATGCATTACATTCATTTTGCCATGCTAACGGCAAACATCATCTTATGGCTTGTATTCTTTCGGCGGCATCTTGTAACAAATGGTTTTGTGACGATATTCTCGGCACAAACGATTACAAGACCGAGGAAGCGGTTATAACCGATGACGACCTTGGTAGAAATGATGTATTTTTCTTGCCTTATCTTATGGGAGAGCGTAGCCCCATAAACGATACCGATGCAAGAGGAACATTTATGGGCATGCGTTTGGATACAAAACGCAAGGATATGCTTCTTGCAGTTCTCGAGGGTGTAGCTTTTGCCATAAGGGATAATTTTGAGATTGCAAAAGAGCAGGGCATAAATATCACCTGTAGCAGCCTTTGCGGCGGCGGTGCGAAGTCGGAATTGTGGCAAAAGATTCTTTGCAATATTCTTAATGTCGATATTACGCTGTTGCAAACAGAGCAGGGCCCCGGTTATGGTGCGGCAATGCTTGCAATGGTTGGTTGCGGCGAGTTCGCCAATGTTAAGGAATGTGCCAATGCTTTTGTAAAGTTTAAAAAGACGATAACCCCCGATGCCGATATATCGTCTCGTTATGAAATGCAGTATAACAAATTCAAGCAAATCTATCCAACGCTTAAAAATCTATTTAAAATAATAAAGTGAGGCAACTAAAAATGAATGAGATTTTTTCAAATATTCCAAAAATCAAGTATGAGGGCAGTGATAGCAAAAATCCGCTTTCGTTCAAGTATTACAATCCGGACCGTGTTATAATGGGCAAACCCATGCGCGAGCATTTGCCCTTTGCTATGGCTTGGTGGCATAATCTTTGTGCCGCAGGCACCGATATGTTCGGTAGAGATACAGGCGATAAATCCTTTGGCGCCGAAAAAGGCACAATGGAACACGCAAAAGCAAAGGTTGATGCAGGCTTTGAATTTATGCAAAAGCTCGGCATAGAATATTTTTGCTTCCATGATGTTGACCTTGTGCCCGAAGCGGAAGATATTAAAGAAACGAATAAGCGCCTTGATGAGATAACCGATTATATTCTTGAAAAAATGAATGCGACCGGCATTAAGTGCCTTTGGGGAACCGCCAATATGTTCTCAAACCCCCGTTTTATGAACGGCGCAGGCAGCACAAATTCGGCTGATGTTTTTTGCTTTGCGGCAGCGCAGGTTAAAAAGGCACTCGACCTTACCGTAAAACTCGGCGGCAAGGGTTATGTATTCTGGGGCGGCCGAGAGGGCTATGAAACCCTTCTCAACACCGATATGAAATTCGAACAGGAAAACATCGCCCGCCTTATGAAAATGGCGGTTGATTATGGCCGTTCTATCGGATTCAAGGGCGATTTCTATATTGAACCTAAACCGAAAGAGCCGATGAAGCATCAGTATGATTTTGATGCCGCAACCGCGATTGGATTTTTGCGCCAGCATGGTCTTGACAAGGATTTCAAGATGAATATTGAGGCCAACCATGCAACCCTCGCAGGTCACACCTTCCAGCACGATTTGAGGGTTTCGGCTATGAACGGCATGCTCGGCTCCATTGATGCCAATCAGGGCGACCTGCTTCTCGGCTGGGATACCGATGAGTTCCCGTCCAATGTGTATGAGGCAACTATGTGTATGTATGAGGTGCTCAAAGCAGGCGGCCTTACAGGCGGATTTAATTTCGACTCGAAAACACGCCGTCCAAGCTATACCGCTGAAGATATGTTCCACGCATTCATCCTCGGTATGGACACCTTTGCATTAGGCCTTATCAAAGCGGCGGAAATAATTGAAGACGGAAGAATTGATTCCTTTATTGATGAACGATATTCTTCCTTTAAGGCAGGCATCGGTAAAAAGATAGTCGAAGGAAGCACTACATTGACCGAGCTTGCAGCGATTGCCGAGGATATGGGCGCACCCGCGCTCCCCTCAAGCGGCAGACAAGAATATTTGCAAAGCATCATTAACGAAATTATGTTTAAATAAACAAAATCCAAGCATAAAACTCCTTGCCTTGCGGATACGAACAGTAACCTTGCAAGGCAAGGAGATTTTATTTGGCGATACATAGTGTAGTAAATAGATATAAACAACAAGCGAGGTGAATTTCACCTCGCTATTTTAATCGTAAAATTTGTTTCCTGCCCAACAACTTAAATGTCGGCAATTATATATTTTGGCATCAGGTACACACTCTTTTGCAATCGAACGCACCAATTCATACACTGATATTTTTCCTTGTCCACAACAAAAAATGCATTTTGGATTAATGATTTTAATTTGTTCCTTGATTAAATCGCCATAACTATTAATATAGTTGGATAGTTGCATGTCGTCACACGCGCCATATCCGCCGCGTTTGTTAAGGTTCATATATGCACATTCATAGTAATTTATATTTTCTTCAAACGCGTTTCGCAAATACCACTCCATATTTCTATGATATCTATTCCAATATGAGTCATCAATTTTTTCTCCGCTGATTTCTTTTTCGGTATTTTCTTTAAACCAAAACGCATCCTCATATTCGCCCTCTGGCTTATCCCTACAAGTGTTTGATTCTTTAAGAATAAATAACACACCGTTAAATTTATCACTTAAAAAACCGTCAGCACTGAAAGAATTTCTAAAAGTCTCGATTGTGGGGATTTGGTCATCTTTTTTAGGAAAGGTTATTTTACAGGAGACATCCGTTTCGATTTCCTGCCTTTGTTTCCATTTTATAAAAAGTTCCTTAAATACCTTATTCATTTTTCCACCTCTATTTTTATTATATCATAATCAATTCAAAAAGCAATTTCTTGCGGTATATTTCTCTTACAATTACAGATAATAACAACACAATTTGTAATTTAAGGAGAAATGCATATATGAAAGCAACAGGAATTGTACGCCGTATTGACGACCTGGGTCGTGTTGTCATCCCGAAAGAGATTAGAAGGACTATGAGAATCCGTGAGGGAGACCCGCTGGAGATTTATACCGATGCGGGCGGGGAGGTTATCTTTAAAAAATATTCGCCAATCGGCGAGCTCTCGGCCTTTGCCTCGCAGTATGCCGATGCCCTCGTTAAGGGCACCAATCTATCGGTAATTATTTGCGACCGCGACCAATGCGTTGCCGCCGCAGGCGTTTCTAAAAAAGAGGTGCTTGAGCGCCGCGTTTCGGCAGCACTCGAGGATATTATGAATTCCCGCAGGGTCTATAGCGTTGGGGATGAGCGGCATCCCGCTCTTGATGGGGTTGACCGCAGCATATGCGTTGCCGCGCCTATCATTTCGGCAGGCGATGTAACGGGTGCGGTGGTTATGCTCTCAAATGATAGCAGCGCCACCCCAACCGACACCGATTTAAAGCTGGTAACCGTTGCCGCAGGCTTCCTCGGCAAGCAAATGGAAGAATAAAAAATGCTTGATTTTATTATATATATGTGTTATACTACCGTATGTTAAGATATTGCAATGAAGGTGAGTGGGGCAACCCGCTCACTTTTCGTTGTAGGGACTTTCATTAAAAGAAGGTGTAAAAATGGCAGGAAACATAGCAGATAGGGTAGAAAAGCTTATCGCCCCCACCGTTGAGGGCCTGGGCTATGACCTTTGGGATGTGCGCTTTTTGAAAGAGGGCGCATCGTGGTATCTTCGCGTTTTTATCGATAAGGCGGATGGCATCTGGATAGATGATTGCACCGCAGTATCGCATGCGATTGACCCCGTTCTTGATGAGGCTGATATCATTGATAAATCCTATTATCTCGAGGTTTGCTCTCCGGGTCTTGAGCGCGAGCTTTTAAAGAAGGAGCATTTCGAGAAGATGCTCGGCCGCGAGGTAACGGTTCATCTTTATCGTCAGGTTGATGGCGAAAAGGCGTTCGTTGGCGAGCTACTCTCATTTGATGGCGGAGTTAAAATCGCCGGCGGCGGAGAAGAACGCTATTTTGAAAAAGGTTTATATTCATCGGTTAAATTAAACGATATGAAAATATAGTTTGGAGGATAAAAGAAAAAATGAACAACAAGGAATTTTTCGAAGCATTAAAAGTTATGGAAACCGAACGCGGCATTCCCGCCGAGTTCATCGCCGAAAAAATCTCGGCAGCCATCATAACCGCAGTTAAAAAGGAATATGGCTCCCGCGAGATTGTTTTTTGCGAGATTGATTGCGAAAAGCAAAAGTTCAGCGCCTATGTTAAGAAGAATGTAGTTGATGAAATCGAGGATGAATATGCCGATATGCTGCTTGAGGATGCGCTCAAAATCAACAAGCGCTCCAAGGTTGGCGGCACCGTTACCATTAAGCTCGATACCCGTAAGCTTGGTCGTATCGTTGCTCAAACCGCAAAGCATGTTATCCGTCAGGGCATCCGCGATGTTGAGCGTGACCAAACCTTGGCCGAGTTCCAGAGTCGCAACCGCGAGCTTGTAACCGCAGTTGTTCAGCGCATCGACCCCAAGACCGGCAACGCATCCTTAACCATCGGTCACAGCGAAGCAATGTTACCCAAGCTTGAGCAGGTTCCCGGCGAGGAGCTTCGCGAGGGCGACCATATCAAGGTTTACATTGTTGATGTTAAGAGCACCGAGAAGGGTCCGAAGGTTATGCTTTCCCGAACCCATCCGGGTCTTGTTAAGCGCCTCTTCGAGAACGAGGTTCCCGAAATCTTCGATGGCACCATCGAGATTAAGGCTATCTCCCGTCAGGCAGGCTCCCGCACCAAGATGGCAGTTTGGTCCGCAAACAGCGAGATAGATGCCGTTGGTGCCTGCATCGGTCCTCGCGGCGCCCGTGTTAATAAAATTGTTGAAGAACTCGCAGGCGAGAAGATTGACATCGTTAAGTATTCCGATGACCCTGTCGCTTTCGTAAGCGAGGCGCTTTCTCCCTCCAAGGTAGTTGGAGTTGAAATCATCAGCGAGGAGCCGCGCAGCTGCCGTGCAACCGTGCCGGATTCGCAGCTTTCTCTCGCTATCGGCAACGGTGGTCAAAATGTTCGCCTTGCTGTTAAGCTAACGGGCTGGAATATCGATATCCGTCCCGAAAGCGGATTCTATGGCGAAGATATCGCCGAATAATTAGGGGGATAAAATGAAAAGCGGAAAGGTTCCTATGCGAATGTGCGTAGGCTGCGGCGAAATGAAGCCGAAGGCGGAGCTCTATCGCGTTGTCAAAACCGCCGAGGGCGAAATAATGCTCGATAAAACGGGCAAACAAAATGGTCGCGGCGCATATATTTGCAAGGAGGCGAAATGCCTGCTTGCGGCGCAAAAGGCGCATAGATTTGAAAAGGCGTTTGGCGCGGCAATCCCCGAAGAGGTAGCCGCTGCGCTGGCAGGTGAGCTCGAATGAGTCAAAAGGCGTTAGCGCTTTTGGGCTTCGCTCGCAAGGCGGGCAAGCTCGCAGTCGGCACCGCCGCAACAACCGATGCCATCAAGCGCGGCAAAGCGCGTTTGGCGATAACAGCATCGGACATCTCGGCAAAGAGCGCCAAGGAAATTCGCTTTTTGTGCGATAAGCACGATGTTAATTTCATTAACCCCCAACTTACTACCTATGATATAACCGCCGCAATAGGCACCAAGGCGGGCATCATCGCCCTCTTGGATGATGGCTTTGCCAAGTCTATTGCCGAAAACTTATAATTGGAGGAAATGCCCATGATGGTTAAATATAAGGTAAGCGACCTTGCAAAGGATTTCGGTTTGCAGTCGAAGGATATTGTTCAGATTCTTGCGGATAAGCTCAACAGCGGCAAGAAGACCGGTTCAACCCTTGAGCCGAAGGAACTCGATATAGTTTTTGATGTTTTAACAACCGAGAACTCTGTAAAAAGCTTTGATGAATATTTCGCAACTGGCGCAAAGGCTCGCGAAGAAGCAGCCAAGGAGCGCAAAGCGGAAAAGGATAGAAAACTCGCCGAGCAAATGGCAATTCTCGAGCAAATGAAGGCTGCCGCAGCGGCTGCCGAGGCGGCAAAGAATCCGCCTGCCGAAAAGAAGGAGGAGCCCAAGAAGGCTGCCCCCGCTCCCGAGAAGAAGCCTGCTCCCGTGGTTGAGAAGAAGCCCGAGCCTAAAAAGGAAGAGCCCAAGAAGGCTGAACCCAAAAAGGAAGAGCCTAAAAAGGAAGCTCCCAAGGCTGAAAAGAAGGAGCCCGAAATTTTGGTTGCTCCGCCCAAGAAGAAAAAGGTTCCCGGCGAGGCTCCCAATCGCGGACCCGCCCAAATTCTCCATGTTGACACTCGAACCTCCAATGTTGATATCGAGCGTTACAATGAGAAATATGAAAACATTGCTCCTGCAAACACCATGCGCGATAATATGCAGCGCAAGCAAAAGATTAAGCAAAAATCGCAGGATTACCACCGCCCGAAGAACGCCAAGCGTGAAACCGAGGCCGATAAGCTTCGCCGTTTGCAGCTTGAGCGCATAAAGAAAACTCCCATAACCGTAACCGTTGGCGATGAAATAACCGTTGGCGAGCTTGCCGCAGCCATGAAGAAGACTGCCGCAGAGGTTATTAAGGAGCTTATGAAGCTCGGAATGATGGCAACCGTTAACCAGGTAATCGATTATGATACCGCCGAAATCGTTGTTACCGAAATGGGCGCAAAGATTAAAAAGGCCGTTGTTGTTACCATCGAAGAGCGCATTATGGATGACACAGAGGACACCGCTGAAACACTCCGTCCGCGCGACCCCGTTGTTGTTGTTATGGGTCACGTTGACCACGGTAAGACATCCCTCCTCGATGCCATCCGCCACACCGCCGTTACCTCGACCGAGGCAGGCGGAATCACCCAGCACATTGGTGCTTACCGCGTTAATGCGGCAGGCAGCGATATAACCTTCCTCGACACACCGGGACACGCCGCATTCACCGCTATGCGTCAGCGCGGCGCGCAGGCAACCGATATTGCCATCCTTGTTGTTGCCGCGGATGATGGCATTATGCCCCAAACCATTGAGGCTATCAACCATGCCAAGGCAGCAGGTGTTTCCATCATCGTTGCAATCAACAAGATGGATAAGCCCGAAGCCAACCCCGATAGAGTTCTCCAGCAGTTAACTGAGCATTCGGTTGTTCCCGAAGAATGGGGCGGCGATGTTATTTGCGTTCCCGTTTCGGCAAAGACCGGTATGGGCATCGATAAGCTGCTTGAAAATGTATTGCTCGTTGCTGAAATGCTCGAGCTTAAGGCCAACCCCGACCGCCGCGCAAAGGGCGTTATCATCGAGGCTCGCCTTGATAAGGGCCGCGGTCCCGTTGCTTCATTGCTTGTTCAAACCGGTACACTCCGCACCGGCGACATCATCGTTGCAGGAACCGCCGTTGGTCGCGTTCGCGTTATGACCAACGAAAACGGCGTTGAACTCGGTGAGGCAGGTCCCTCTGTTCCGGTTGAGATAACAGGTCTTGCCGAAACCCCCGAGGCAGGCGATGGATTCGATGCAGTTTCGGATGAGCGCCTTGCTCGCCAGCTTGTTGAACAGCGCAAGCAAAAGATTAAGGATGAAGAGTTCAGCCGTATGCAAAAGGTTACCCTTGATAACCTCTTCAGCCAGCTTTCCGAAGGCGACCTTAAGGACCTTAATGTTATCGTTAAGGCTGATGTTCAGGGCTCGGTTGAGGCTGTTAAGCAGAGCCTTGAGAAGATTTCCAACGAAGAGGTTCGCGTTCGCGTTATCCACGGCGGCGTTGGCGCTATCAACGAGTCCGATGTTATGCTTGCGGGCACCTCGGGCGCCATCATCGTTGGCTTTAATGTTCGTCCCGACCCCGTTGCCAAGGCAAATGCCGAGCGCGATGGCGTTGATATCAGAACCTACCGCATAATCTATGACTGCATCGAGGAAATCGAGGCAGCTATGAAGGGTATGCTTGCTCCCAAGTATCGTGAGGTTGAAATGGGTAGCATTGAGGTTCGCGACACCTATAAGATTTCCAATGTAGGCACTATCGCGGGTTGCTATGTAACCAACGGTAAGGTAACCAGAAACTGCCTTATCCGCGTAGTTCGCGATGGTATTGTTCTTGCCGAGGATAAGATTGATTCGCTCCGCCGCTTTAAGGATGATGTTAAAGAGGTTGCTTCGGGCTATGAGTGCGGTATCGGTCTTGATAAGTTCTCGGATATTAAAACAGGCGATGTATTTGAAGCCTATATTATGGAGGAATACAGAGACTAATGGCGGGATATAAAATCGATAGAATAACCTCCGATGTGCAGCTCGCATTATCGGAAATGTTCAGAGAGCTTAAGGACCCCCGTATAAGTCAGCTTTTAAGTATTGTTAAGGTAAATGTTTCGGGCGATTTGTCGTATGCAACCGTATATGTAAGCGCCATTGAAGGCAGCGAAGCAACCGAAAATTCGGTTAAAGGCTTAAAGAGCGCGGCGGGCTATCTCCGTCGCGAGCTTGGCCGCCGCCTCTCGCTTCGTAAGGTTCCCGAACTGCGCTTTATTGCCGATGATTCGATTGAGCGCAGCGCCCACATTTCGAAGATAATAAACTCTTTCCCCGGTGCTAAAAAAGAAGGGGAGGAAGAGAATGTCTAAAAGGCTGGATTTAAAGGGAGTTTGCTCCTTTTTAAAATCAAACGATAATTATTTAATTCTAACCCATGCTATGCCCGACGGCGACACTTTGGGCTCCGCCTATGCGCTTTGCAAGGGACTGATAGCACTCGGCAAAAAAGCCAAGGTTGCTTGCCCCGATGTTATCCCCGAGCGCTATGGTTATTTCACAAAGGCGGTTTCGTTCCCCGAATTTGAGGAGCAAACCGTTATCTCGGTTGATGTTGCCGATATTAAACTTATGGGCGCCTTGGGCGAACAATATAAGGATAGAATCGTGCTGGCTATCGACCATCATGCTTCCCATCGCGATTTTGCCGAAAACCTTTTCCTCGATGGAACCGCTGCAGCTTGCGCCGAATGCATCTATGACATTTTGGGCGAGCTTCGCGTTATGCTCGATGAAACTATGGTTCAGGCAATCTACACGGGAATTTCAACCGATACAGGCTGCTTCAAATTCTCCAACACAAGCCCCAAAACCCATGTTATTGCGGCCGAGCTTATGGCATACGGAGTTGACTTCGCGGATATAAACCGCGTTATGTTCGACACTAAATCCAAAAGCCGAATGGAGATTGAAAAGCGCGCCCTCAGAAAGGTTGAGCTGCTTTATCGCGACCGCGTTGCGCTTATGGCAGTAACCGAGGATATGATGAAGGATAGCGGCTGCAACGATTCGGATTTAGATGGTATAACTGCAATTCCGCGCTCTATTGAGGGCGTGCTTATTGGCGTAACCTTGCGCCAAAAGGCCAAAAAGCTTTGGAAGATTTCGATGCGCTCCTATCCGCCCTATGATGTTGCCGCAATTTGCGGAGAGCTCGGTGGCGGCGGCCATAAATATGCCGCAGGCTGCGAGCTTTCAGGCAGCCTTAAGAGCGTTAAAAAGCAAATCCTAAAGCAAGTTTCAAAGGTATTGGAGGATTAAGTTGCAGGGCATAGTTCTCATAAGAAAACCTAAAGGCATAACCTCCTTTGGGGCGGTCGCCAGGATAAAGCGACTTTGCTCCACCAAAAGGGTAGGACATACAGGCACTCTCGACCCATTAGCCGAGGGTGTTTTGCCTATTTTAGTGGGCAGGGCAACCGCCCTCGCCTCCTACATAATCGATGGCGATAAAGCCTATACCGCCCGTGTCCGCCTCGGCATCACAACCGATACCGAGGATATAACCGGCGAGGTGCTTGAAACGCGAGAGGTTAGCGTGACCGAAGAGGCCTTAACCGAGGCGGTGGAGTCCTTTTTCGGCAAACAACTGCAGGTGCCGCCCATGTATTCGGCGATAAGCCGCGATGGCGTGCGCCTTTATCAGCTTGCCCGCGAGGGAAAAACGGTTGAGCGCGAGCCTCGCGAAATCGAGATTAAAGCCATTTCGGTTCGCGATTTTTGCGGCGATGAGTTCACCCTTGATGTCAGATGCAGCAAGGGAACCTATATCCGCTCGCTTTGCCGCGATATCGGCGAAAAGCTTGGTTGCGGCGCAACCATGACCGAGCTGCTTCGAACCGAAACCGCGGGTTTTAGCCTCGAAAATGCGGTGGCGCTTGATGATTTAAACGAAGAAAACATAAATAACTATCTTATGCCCTCCGACTGCGCATTGCCGCAGTGCCCCGAGGTTTTTGTAACCGAAAAGCAGGCGATTCGCTTTTCCAACGGCGGCGAGCTCGACCTCGTTCGCCTGAAAACAAGCCTCGAAGACGGAGAGGTTGTTAGGGTTAAGTTTGATAACATCCTTTTGGGACTTGGAAAGGTTTCAAAGGAACAGGGAATATTAAAGGTAGAATGCGTTATAAACGATAGTAAAGGGAGTGATTCTTAATGCGAAACGGCGCCATAGTGCTGGGCACCTTTGATGGTCTTCATAAAGGCCATATGGCGGTGCTTAATTCCGCAAAAGAATACGAGAAGAAAACCGTTATAACCTTCAACACACCTCCCGCGATGGATGAAGACCCTGAACTTATAATGTCCTCGGCGGAGAAAAACGAAAGGCTCGAAGAAATGGGCTTTTCGGTTTCGGTTCTTGATTTTTCGAAGGTCCATGGCATTGCTGCTTGGGATTTTTTGGAGATGATGGATGAAAAATATGCGCCCGAAATTATTTGCTGCGGCTTTAACTATCGTTTTGGCTATTGCGGCAAGGGCGATGCCGAGTTGATAAAAGAGTTTGCCCGCCAAAAGGGAATAAAAGCGTTTGTTGCTCCTGCCGTTTCAGAGGCGGAGGTTCGCGTTTCCTCGAGCCTTATAAGAGAGCTTATAAAACGCGGCGAAATGGAAAAAGCAAAGAGCCTTTTGGGCGAGCGTTTTTCGATTTCGGGCGAGGTGCTTCATGGCGATAGCCGCGGAAGAACGATTGGAATCCCAACCGTTAACTTCTTTTATCCCGAGAAGATTGTTATGGCGCGCCATGGCGTTTATGCCGCAACCGCGCTGTTGGATGGCAGGGAATATAAGGCGGTAAGCTATATCGGCAACCGCCCGACCTATCAGCTCGATAGATGCATTTGCGAAACCAACATATTGGATTTTTCGGGCGACCTTTATGGCAAGAAAATCAAAATAGTTTTAAGAGAATTTCTTCGCGAGGATAAAAAATTCGATTCCCTCGAGGAATTAAAGCAGCAAATTGAAATTGATATTTTAGCCGCAAGGCAATAAAAGAAGTCCTTTAGGGTATGCCTCTAAAGGGCTTTTTTTATGTTGAAATGAGCGGCTTGCATATGCTATAATAACCAAAAGTATACTTTTGTTGAGGTTTAAAATGAAAGTTTTTGCGGATGATTTTATCAAGATATATGACCCGAGCGATGAGAAAAAATGGTATATTAACGACCATACGGTTATCAAAGGCGATGATGGATGGCACCTTTTCGGAATAACACACGAGGAGCCTGCAAAACCGCTGGAAGAAACCCTTTGCGCCCATGCTGTGAGCGCCGATATTTTATCCTCGGAATTTCAAAGAAAAGAGCCTGCATTTTGCGCTGATAGGCAGCTCGGTGAACTCGTTTTTTGGGCGCCTCATGTTATTAAATATGATGGACTTTTTTATATGTTTTATTGCGCGGGCAGCCTTTCGGGACACGATAGCTACCGCATCCATCTTGCAACTTCAACCGACCTCTATAACTGGGAAAAACACCCTGAAAATCCGCTTTTGACCGATGGTTTTGATGCGCGCGACCCGATGGTGCTGCGTGTGGGAGATAAGTGGGTTATGTATTACACCTGCAACAGCACACCTGCGGGCGGCAACCACTGCGTTGCATGCGTTGAGTCGGATGATTTGGTGCATTGGGGGAATAAGAAAACCGTTTTCACCTCTTCGATTAGCGGCACCTTTGCAGGTCCGTGTGAATCTCCCTTTGTTGAAAAGGTAGGCGACACATATTTTTTGTTTATCGGCCCCCTTGGCGGATACGGAGTGGCTTATTGCGACACCGCGGTTTATGCTTCAAAGGACCCCTATAATTTCAGCGAGGATGACCTTGTGGGTCGAATCCCATCGCACGCATCCGAAATTTTAAATATCGGCGGCGAACGCTATATAACCCATTGCGGATGGGGGCAAGGCGGCGTTTATCTCGCAAAACTTCATTTTGAGATTTAAAAGAAAAAACTGAATCTCGGCAACTTTTGAGAAGCTTAAATTATATTTATAAAAATAAAAAAGCAACAAAAAAGAGGGAAGCGAAAACTTCCCTCTTTTTTTATTGCCATTCTTAATGATAGCGCATTTAATTTTATTAATTGGCTGTTCCTTCGAACTCATCAAGGTTTTCGGAAACCTCTTCATAGGTGTTAACATAAACCTCGATTTTATCAAACTTCATAATGATTTCGCCTGCAGCGGGGCTGGTTGAGATAATCAGCTGGGGTTCAGCATTCTCATCATAGCGCTCAACGAATTCAATGTTATCCTTCGCAAGACCGAGCTCGAGAAGCGCGATATATGCTTCAATCTCGGATTTTCCTGCAAGATTGGGAATCTTTATGTTGGCGGAGCCCAAGCTGACAACGAGTTCAATTTCGGTTTCCTTGGCAACCTTTTCGCCTTCGGCAATCGACTGCGCAATGATATGACCCTCGGGAACCTTCTCGCTGAATTCGGTTCCTTTTAAAATGAACTTGAAGGTTCGGTTCCATTCGCCGTTGGCAAGAATGGTAGCATAGCTCTCGCCGGTAAGCTTCGGAACATCGAAAAGATTTTCGATTACGGGGGTGCTGTAGGTGCTGTCAATGTCGCCGTAGGAGGAGGTGCTGGGGATGCTGACCGACATGGTCGAGCTTGTATCCTTATCGCCCGAACCGCCGAAAACCAAAAGCACCAAAATAAGGGCTAAAATAAGCAGCGCGCCGGTTGTGATGCCCGCGGCCATAAGAGCATATTTGCGGTTTTGGTTTGCGCGAGGAGCGCTTTTTGCGGCTTCGTTTTGCGCCGAAGCGGCTGCAGCGGCGGCAGGGGAAGCTGTTGCTGTTTTAGAGAAATCGTTTTTGAGCGCGGCGATGGTAGCGGTGCGGTTTTCGGGGGCGATTTGCAGCGCATTTGCCAACGCGGTTAAAACATAAGGGGGAATGGTTTCCGCAGCCTTAGTCGGGATAGACATATTATCATGAACCGCGCGCTCGTTGGCGGCCATGGGCGGATTTCCGATAAGAACGCGGAAAAGGGTTGCGGCAACGCCGTAAACATCGGTGTAAGCGCCGATTGAACGCTCGGCTTCATATTGCTCGAGCGCGGCAAAGCCGGGGAAAATTTGAGAGTTGAACTCGCTTGCGGCATCGCGAAGTGCCAAAATCGAAACGCTCATTAAATGGAGTCTTCCATCGCGGCCGACAATAACGGTTTCGGGAGAAATTCCGCCGTGGTAGATTCCCTCGGCGTGAAGAAGCTCAAGCGTTGTTAATAAGGGCATAAACAGGGGTTTAGCCTGCTCCCATTTAAGCGCTCCGCCGTTGCGAAGCAAAAATTCTCTTAAGGGGATTCCTGCAGCGGCTTTAATAATGCTGTAGGCGGTTCCGCCGAGTTCCAAGGTTTCAACAACAGGCATAAGAGCCGAGGGCTCCATCGCGGCAATCTTTTTAGAGATTTCAATGAACTGCATAATGCCGTTATTAAAATCATATTCCTTGCCTGCGGTTATCTTAACCGATTTGTTGGGCTGGCGCTCGCAAAGACCCTGCGGGAAATATTCCTTAATGTAAACAACGTTATCGTTTTGGTTGTCCCAGCCGATATAAATGTTGCCCTCGCCGTTGGTTTCAAAAACGCGACCAACAAGGTAGCGCTCCATAATCCAGGTTCCGGCATCAATGGTTTGGCTGCCCTCGGCTGCGCCCTTTTTATATCCGCAAATGGGACAAACATCAGCGCCGCCGTTATCGTTCATGCAACCAAGACAAAGTCTATCAGTGTTATTCATAAAAACCTCCAAAATATCCGAAGTTCGAATCTATTATATCACATATGTCAACAACAGAATTGTAACACTTTATTTTTTGATGGTCATATTATCGATGGGAAGCGAAAAACTGGGCAAAAATTCCTCGAGGAAAATATCGGCCTCTTTAAGGTGCATTTCCTTAATAGCCTTGCGGGTTGCCTTCTCGGCGGCAGCGAATTCGCGGTTGCCGAGCGAGAGCTCGTTTTCGCATTTTATGAGCGCCGAAATCTTATCCGCAGCCTTAACGATTTTCTTTATTTCCTCATCATCGCATTCATAAATCTCGCGATAATCTCCTCGCAAATCGGGCGGCAAAAGCTCAACAAGCTGCTCTCCTGCAACCGATTCAATTTTTTTATATACCGAGTTTATTTCGGGGCTATAATATTTAATGGGGGTGGGCAAATCTCCCGTTAAAATCTCGGTCGTATCGTGGAAAAGGGCAACAACCGCGGCGCGGTCAGCATCAACGCAGCCGCCGAGGCGATTATTTTTGATAACCGAAAGCGCGTGCGCTATGAGGGCAACCTCGAGCGAATGCTCGCAAAGGTTTTCCTCCTCCGTGTTGCGCATAAGTCCCCAACGCTTTATATATTTCATTCTCATTATCATAGAATAAAAATGACTGCTCATGGCTTTTCCTCCGCGGTGTTTTTTTACTTCTATTGAATATTATACCATTTAATGTTATAATATCAACAAATCTTTTTGAAAACGAGGTGTGGGAAATGCAAGTAACAGCAAATCGCCGTAATGCTATAACCGCATTGATTATAATAATCGGCTCGGCTTTTTTGGTCCGCTTGGCCATAGGCGTGCTCTATTTTAACGCCTTTGACACCTATTGGTATCGCAACTGGGCTTGGGATTTGCCCAACGGATTTTTCAGCGTTTATTCCCGCGCTTCCGAAATTTCGCTCGATTATCCGCCGCTTTATCTTTTTTGCCTTTATTTAACAGGGCTTGCCTATCGTTTCTTCGGCTTTGCCTGCAGCGATGCGCTTCAAATGCTTTTGATGAAATTTTGGCCCATCCTGTTTGATGCTTTAGCGGCATTGGTTATTTATTTTGCCGCCCGCAAAAAGAGCGAGCTTTTCGCCCTCTTTGCCGCCGCGTTTTGGGCGATGAATCCTTCGGCAGTTTTCAATTCAGCATTTTGGGGGCAAACCGATGGCCTAATGATAATGCTGCTCATATTAGCATTTATGAACGCTGACGACCGCCCCGTTTTATCCTGCTTTTTGTTTGCGGTAGCGGGACTGACTAAATATCAGTCGCTCTTTTTCGCGCCCGTGCTGCTTTGTTATATTTTCCGCCATAAAGGAATAAATGAACTTCTAAAGGGAATAGGGGTTGCCGCGCTAACCGTTGCAGCCGTTTTCCTGCCCTTTATGATTGGCGCAAACAATCCGCTTTTATTCTTGGATGTTTATTTGGGCGGCGCCAACACCTATCAGTATTGCACCTTTAACGCCTATAACATCTATGGTCTTTTAGGGCTTAACTGCACCTATGACCAAAGCCGCGCGATTGGCAGTATAACCTATTCGAACATCAATACTGTCCTGCTGATTTTAATTGTAGCGGCATCGGTTTATCTCGTGCTCAAGGCAAAAAGAAGCAACATTTATGCCGCGGGACTTTTTATAATGCAGTGTATCTTTATGCTTTCAACGAGAATGCACGAGCGTTATCAAATGGTTGTCCTGCCATTTGCGCTTTTAGCGTTTATAACAACCAAAGAACGCCGCTTCATTTGGCAGTTTGGCTGGCTGACGGTTTTAACCCTTATCAACCAAGTCGTAGTGCTTGCCAATGTTAACCATAATATGTTCGCAGGTTCCTTAAACGGAATAATGAGCGTGGTTTCGGCAGCAAATGTTTTGGTGTTTATCCATACGGTTTATACCTGCGTAAACTATTTTTTAAAGGAGGAGAGTTATGAGCTTTTCGAAAGAGAGATTAGTGAGCTTAAGACCGCAGAAGAATAAAGCATTTAGCACCTTTTTGCTTGCGGCTGCGGTTGCCGCGGCGATGTTCTTGCCGTATATGTTCAGTGATAACGGCTATTTCCTCTTCTATGGCGATTTTAATGTTCAGCAAATCCCTTTTTATCAGCGCTGCCATGAACTCGTTCGCTCGGGCTCCTTGGGCTGGGATTTCGGAACCGATTTGGGCGTTAACTTTATCGGCTCTTATACATTCTATTTGCTCGGCAGCCCCTTCTTTTGGGTAACGCTTTTCTTCCCCAACAGTTTCGTTCCCTATCTTATGGGACCGCTTCTTATCCTAAAGTTTGCGTTTTGCGCGTTGGCGGCATATCTTTATCTCCGCCGTTTTCTTAAAAACCATGAAACCGCCCGCCTTGGAGGATTGCTTTATGCCTTCTCGGGCTTCGCGGTTTATAACATTTTCTTCAACCATTTCCATGAAGCGTTAATCGTTTTTCCGCTTTTGCTTTTATCGCTTGAGCTGCTCATAACCGAAAACCGCCGCGGCATTTTTGCGCTTATGGTCGGCATTTCGGCAATAACCAACTATTTCTTCTTCTTTGGAATGGTTGTCTTCGCGATTATTTATTGGTTTGTTCGCGTGCTTTCGGGCGCAATTAAGGTTAGCCCCGCAAGATTTTTCGTTCTCGTTTTTGAGGCGGTTGTTGGCTTGCTTCTCTCGGCTATGCTGTTGCTTCCCGCCGCCGCCGCGCTTTCGGGAAACACCCGCCTGACCGAAATTTTAACAGGCTGGGGCGCAATAATGTATGGCAAGGAGCAAATCTATGCCAACATCCTGCAGTGTTTCTTTTTCCCGCCCGATTTGCCGGCTCGCCCCGTTTTCTTCCCGGGTGCCGATGTTAAATGGTCGTCGCTCGGCGGATGGCTGCCGATTTTCGGTATGGTTGGCGTCTTCGCGTTTATGGGTCAGAAGAAGGGCCATTGGCTCAAGCGCGTTATCGGCATTATGATATTTATGGCGCTTGTTCCTATTCTCAACAGCGCGTTTTATATGTTCAACAGCGCATATTATGCCCGCTGGTATTATATGCCCATTCTAATGATGTGCCTCGCAACCTGCATCGCTATTGAGGATGATAGCATCGATTGGCATAGCGGCTTCCGTTGGTGCGCGGGCATAACGCTTGCAACAACCCTGGTTATCGGCTTTATGCCTGCGGCTATTAACAGCCAAGGCAAAATAACCGAATGGGGCCTTTATGTTAAGGATGCGAGCAACCTCTTCCGCGATCGTTTCTTCTTGACCTGCGCGATTGCGCTTATAAGCCTTTTAATCCTTCGAGTGCTTATGGGTCATATAAGAAGCGGCAAAAAATTCTTCCTGCGCGGCGCAACCGTCTCGGTTTGCGTTATGGCGGTTATTTATGCCTCCGTGTTTATAGGAACGGGCAAAACCCATTCCTATGAAAACAGCGTTATGATTCCCCTAATCGAGGAGCAAATCGAGCTCGATGGAGATAAAGGCGATTTCCGAATCGACACCTATGAATGCGTTGATAACACGGGAATGTATTTCAATTTCAACTCCATCAACGCCTTCCATTCCATCGTTCCAACCTCGGTAACCGAGTTCTATGAATTTATCGGCGAGGAACGCGGCGTTGCCAGCCGCCCAACAACCAAATCCTATGCGGCAAGACCCCTTTTGTCGGTCAAATATCTCCTCGATTTAAACGATGGATATAATTTCGAAAACAGCGAAACCTCGGGAATGCCCGGCTTTAGTTATTTAAAAACCGAGTATGATTATGATATTTATGAAAATGAAAATTATATTCCGTATGGTTTTGCATATGATTATTATATAACCCGCGAAGAGGCGCAGTATTACGGCGCCGAAAATGCGGCGAATATGATGCTCAAGGCGCTGGTTTTGGAATATGACCAAATCGAGAAATATAAGAATATTTTAGCCGATTTCAAAACGGCATATTCCTTCAACTCTCCCGCCGAAGAGGGCAAGAGCGAAATCTATTTCGATGATGAAACCTATGCGCAGGATTGCGAGAAATTGCGCGCAACCGCGGCTCATAGCTTCAAGCAGGGCAGGGATTCCTTCTCGGCCGAGATAACCCTTAATAAGGAAAACCTGGTTTTCTTCTCCATTCCCTATGAAGATGGCTGGAGCGCCTATGTAAACGGCGAAAAGGTTGAAATCGAAAAGGTTAATGTAGGCTTTATGGCGGTTCTTTGCCCGCAGGGCGAAAACACCATCGTTTTCCGCTATCAAACCCCTGCGCTTGCGATGGGTGCCGTAATTTCTTGCGGCGCGGCAGTTTTGCTTTTGATTTATCTCTTGATTTCCTTTATCTATAAAGCAAAGCGCCCCGCAACCGATTGTTATCCCGAGGGAGATGAGCTTCTGGCATCTTGGCGCGCAGCCGAAACCGCCGAGGCGGTTTTAGAGGCAAACTATGCCGATGCGCTCTTGGAAGAATTTGATGAAGCGGAAATGCCCATTCCCGACCCGCCCATAAAGCAAAGCCTGTTCGAGGGCGGTTTTCAGGTCAATATCGATTCCATAAAAAAAGATGTTGACAAAACAGAAAAAGAAGATTAGAATGCTTTTGGGGAGCTGAATTGAGTTCGGCTGAGAGGAAACCGTTATTGTTTCGACCCGTAATACCTGATGCGGGTAATGCCGACGTAGGAAGTTTAAAACTGTAATTCGTAGCATTTATGGGACACCGCATGATTTTTTAGCGGTGTCCTTTTTTGTTGCAGTTTTATTTGTCTTAATCGTCCGTTCCGCGGAAAAGAGGAAGAAAAATGAAAGAAAAAAATGTAAGAATGGCAAGAAAACTAACCGTGAGCGCATTGTTTATTGCGCTGGCTGCAGTGCTCAGCGAAATCAAAATCGTAACGCTGCCGATGGGCGGGGGAGTAACGGCGCTTTCGATGCTGCCCGTGATTCTCATTCCCGTAATGTTCGGCGCAGGCTGGGGATTTTTCTCCTGCGCGACCTATGCCGCAGTGCAGCTTCTCTTCGGGCTTGATTCGGCTTTAGCCGCCCCAACGCAGGCGGGCGCAGTCGGCAGTATATTCTTTGATTATTTGCTGGCATATTCGGCTTTGGGAATAGTTGGATTTTTCGCTCGCGGCAAAAAGCCTACCATAATTTTGGGCGCAGCGCTCGCAATTCTCGCGAGATATGCCATGAACATCATAGCAACCTGCGTTGTTTGGGGCGTTTTTGTGCCTGCTGAATATGGTCTTCTCGAATATGGAATTCTTTATAATTCCTATGTTGTTATCGAGGGCGCGGCAGTTTGCATTGTTTTGGCAATTTTATTAAACAACAAGGGCTTTTCTAAAATTATAAAGTAATTGATTTTTGAAGCGATTAATAGTATAATGTTGGGGTGACACTATTTAGAAAGAGGTAAATTATGAATTATACCCAACTATCTATGGATGAAAAACGCGCGCTGCTCTCTGAACTCAAGGCAAAATATAACGAGTTCAAGGCTCGCGATATATCGCTTAATATGGCTCGCGGCAAGCCTTCGGGCGCCCAGCTTGACATTTCCATGCAAATGATGGATGTCCTCGCAAGCGACAGCGACCTTTCCTGCGATGATGGAACCGATTGCCGCAACTATGGCGTGCTTGATGGTTTGCCTGAGGCGAAGAAACTCCTCGGCGATATGATGGAGGTTCCCGCTGATAATATCATTATCTATGGCAACTCGAGCTTGAATGTTATGTATGACACGATCTCGCGCTGCATGACCCATGGCGTTATGGGCCACACTCCTTGGGGCAAACTTCCCGCAGTTAAGTTCTTATGCCCCGTTCCGGGATATGACCGCCATTTTGCCATAACCGAGCATTTCGGCATTGAGATGATAAACATTCCCATGCTTCCGACAGGTCCCGATATGGACATGGTTGAAGAATTGGTATCGACCGACCCTGCCATTAAGGGCATTTGGTGCGTTCCCAAATATTCGAATCCGCAGGGCTATTCCTATTCGGATGAAACCGTTCGCCGCTTTGCAGCTCTCGAGCCTGCAGCTGAGGACTTCCGCATCTTTTGGGATAATGCCTATTGCGGCCACCATCTCTATCCCGATGATCCTGATATCGTTTTGGAGATTTTGGATGAATGCCGCCGTGCGGGCAACCCCGATATGGTTTATAAGTTCTCCTCAACCTCAAAAATCAGCTTCCCCGGTTCGGGAATTTCGGCTATTGCCGCTTCGCTTAACAACCTTAAGGAAATTCGCCATCAAATGGGCATCCAAACCATTGGCCACGATAAGGTTAACCAGCTTCGCCATGTTCGCTTCTTCGGCGATATCGAGGGCATGCGCCTTCATATGATAAAGCATGCCGATATTCTCCGCCCCAAGTTCCAAAAGGTGCTTGAGATTTTAGAGCGCGAGCTCGGCGGTCTCGGAATCGGCGAATGGACCAACCCGAAGGGCGGCTATTTCATCTCCTTCGATGGTCTTGAGGGAACCGCAAAGGCGGTTGTTGCCCTTTGCAAGAAGGCAGGCGTTATAATGACCGATGCAGGCGCAACCTATCCCTATCATAACGACCCCCGCGACTGCAACATTCGCATCGCGCCTTCCTATCCTTCGGTTGATGATTTGGCTCTTGCAACCGAGCTTTTCGCTCTTTGCGTTAAAATCGTTAGCCTTAAGAAATTAATTGGTGAATAATAAAAAAGCCTTGGCTTAACTGCCAAGGCTTTTTCTTTTTATAAACTTTCGATTTTATCCGCGGCCGCATCAAGGAAATCGCCCGCGAAGCGTTCAATTTTGCCTGCATCGCATAAAGCGGCAAATGAGGGGTCAATCGGAATCTCTCCAAGCAGCGGAACGCCTAATTCATCGGCAACGGTTCCGGTTTTGCCCTCTCCGTAAATGCGGAATTTCTTGCCGCAATCGGGGCAAACGGCATAGCTCATATTCTCAACGAGACCCAAAACGGGAATGTTCATCATCTTTGCCATATTGTAGGCCTTTTTAACGATGAGCGAAACGAGGTCCTGCGGCGAGGTAACAATAACGATGCCATCGATGGGAAGAGATTGATAAACCGTTAGGGGAACATCGCCTGTTCCGGGAGGCATATCGATGAACATATAATCCAAATCGCCCCAAACAACATCGTTCCAGAATTGCTTAACAACTCCGCCGATAACGGGTCCGCGCCAAACAACGGGGGAATCCTCGTTTTCGAGCAACAGGTTTATAGACATAATGCGAATATCGCTGCCGGTTGTTGCGGGCAAAAGTCCCAATTCGTTTTGATAAGCGCGGCTTCCGGCGCCAAACATTTTAGGAATGGAAGGACCGGTTATATCGGCATCCATAACGCCAACCGAAAAACCGCGGCGATTCATAAGGGTTGCGAGCATTCCGCAAACCAAGCTTTTGCCAACGCCGCCCTTGCCGCTAACAACGCCGATAACCTTTTTAACGGTGCTATATTGATTTCCGGGCTCCTTCGGGATTCCGCCATCCGCATGAGAGCAGGATGAGCAGTTGCCGCTGCAGCCTTCTTTGTTGCATTTTCTTTCTTCAGCCATTTTTTATCACCTTGATTTTTAAAATCTATAATAAGTATATCACAAATTTAGGGTTTTTCAAGGAAATCAGTTAGAATTATTTTCTCGCTCATAGCGGGCGAATAAACCCACCTGTCTATATGCTCATCATTATAAAAATATTTTTTCTCTCTTGAATATTCCGAGTCGAAACTGTCAATAATAATAAGTTTAACCTTCATCTTATCGGGTATAACGCTTTTAACATAAACGCTGGCGGTTTGCCCAATGTAAACATTGTTTTTGGGCTCGGCGAGCCCCGCAAGGTTAGGGGTTAGTTCAACGAAAACGCCATAGGATTCAACCGAGCGAATAACCCCCGAAACCGTTTCTCCCTGCGAGAAGAGCGCCGCGTTTTCCTCCCAGGTGCCCAAAAGCTCTTTATGGGTCAGTGTTATGCGCCCGTCCTCCAAAGCCCTAACCGCCGCCTTAATATCCTCTCCTGCGAAGAAACGGTCGCGCGGGTGGGAAATTCGCGAAACCGAAATGGAGTTAATGGGCAAAAGCGCCGCAATTCCGCAGGCGATATCGCAAAACGCGCCAAAGCTTTCGAGATGGGTAACGCGGGCATCGATAACATCGCCCGCCGCCAGCCGCGAAACATATTCTCTTTCGGCCTTTTCCTGCGCTATCCGCCTTGAGAGAATGGCGTGGCGGCGACCCAAACGGTCGGTTTTTATATCGGTTATTATGAAGCAAACGGGTTTTCCAACCCGAGAGAGCAGGGCAATATCGCGGGTCTTCCCGCTTTTGATTCCTATTGCGCCCTCATCGTGGGGAATGGTGCCGCGCATAGGTCCCAAATTAACGATTAGGTTATGCTCGCTGTCGCACATCTCGGCAACCGCCTCCAAAACCCTGCCCTCCGCAAACGCCTTTTCAATTTCGGAGTAGGAGGATAAGGAACGCCTATTCTCTTCGGTTTTGGAAAGCCACCCCTCGGGGAAATATTTTGTCATATAATCAGCCTTTCTTTTTGGGGCCGCGGTTTTGCCGCGGCTTTTTCATATTTTATAGATATGCCAAATGCTAAAAAATAATGCAAAATAAAAAATTTTTGCCAAAGTTGTATGTTTGTTGCATGCCTTTGTGCAACAAACGGCAAAAAAGGGGGGTATGGGTGGAGGTGTTTAGTTATGGCAAAAGAGCCCGGCGCTAAAGAGGCGCTATTTTGTGAATACTTAAAAATTCTTCATAGTCCGCGTGAGGCGGCGGCCCGAGCGGGGTATCCCTTCCCCGAGCGAAGCGCAGTAAAGCTTATGAAAAAGGCAGCCGTCAAGCGGCGCATAGCCGAAATGGAGATTAAAAACAGCGAGGCGGTAGCGGGTCTTAAAAGGATTGCTTTTGGGAGCGTTGCCGATGCGGTTTGGCTATGCCAAAAGGGCGAGTGCCCCTCAAGAGAGGAGCTTGAAAAGCTCGACCTTTATATGATTTCCGAACTTAAATTTACGAAAGGCGGCGCGGTGGAGGTTAAATTTTTCGACCGCATAAAGGCGCTCGATATGCTAACGGCGCATGCGGAAGCCAAAGGCGGCAAAGCCGAACCCTTCTTCCTCGCGTTGGGCAGCAGCGCAAAACAACTCGCCTCCGAAACGGAGGAGCAAAATGAACTTTAAAACCTTTTCCAAAAAGCAGCTTCGCGCCCTAACCTTTTGGCATGAGGAGAGTCCCGATTGCGAGAAGGATGCCCTCATTTGCGATGGCGCGGTGCGAAGCGGAAAATCAGTTTGTATGTTTTTGTCCTTTATTTTTTGGTCGTTTTATCGTTTCTCATCAGCCGATTTTGCGATTTGCGGCAAAACGGTGACCTCGCTTCGAAGAAATCTCATAACGCCGATGACGGGCGTTTTAAAGGAGATGGGCTTCGAATGCCGAGAGATTCAAAGTCGGGGAATTTTGAAAATAAAACTCGAAGAGCGGGAGAACACCTATTATCTTTTTGGTGGTCGCGATGAATCGAGCGCGGCGCTCATTCAGGGAATGACCCTTTCGGGCGTTTTGTTTGATGAGGCTGTGCTGATGCCCCGCTCCTTTATTGAGCAGGCGCTCGCGCGCTGCTCGGTCGAGGGTTCAAAATTCTTCTTCAACTGCAATCCCCAAAGCCCCTCGCATTGGTTTTATCGCGAATGGATTAAAAAGGCGGAAAGCAAGGGCGCGCTTTATCTCCATTTCACAATGGCGGAAAATCCCTCGCTTTCGGCGGCAATGCTTCGGCGCTATGCCTCGCTCTATTCAGGCACTTTTTATGAGCGGTTTGTGCTTGGAAAATGGGTTGCGGCAGAGGGCCTCGTTTATCCCTTTTTTCGCGAGGAGGATATGTGTGAGCCTCCCGATAACTGCGATAAATACTATATCTCCTGCGACTACGGAACGGTCAATCCCGCCTCCTTCGGTCTTTGGGGGAGAAGTGGCGGCGTTTGGTATCGTTTGGCGGAATATTATTATTCCTCCAAAACCGCAGGCGAGCAAAAAACCGATGAGGAATATTATGGCGAACTCGAAAAATTGGCAAACGGCAGGCGCATAACCGCGGTTATATGCGACCCATCGGCGGCCTCGTTTCTAACCTGTATCCGCCGCCACGGTAGATTTACGGCCATACCCGCCAAAAACGATGTCCTTGATGGCATTAGAAGGGTGTCGGACTGTTTGAGGTCGGGGCGCATCAAAATTTGCAAGGGCTGTGCCGATTCGGCCAAGGAGTTTTCGCTTTATCGTTGGGATGAATCCGCAATCAAGGATTCCCCCAAAAAAGAAAACGACCACGCGATGGACGACATACGCTATTTTGTTTCCACCATACTTTATGGCGGCTCCGCGGGAGTAGCGGTTGCCGCAAGAAGATAGAAAAGGGAGTGAAAAAAGTTTGAAATTATTTAAATCCAAAAATCGCCGCGCGCTCCAAACCGAGGGGGACAATTTCTCTTCGGCGAACCGCCTTTCGGCTCCCTCATATTTGGAGGGCGAGATGTATCGAGCATTGCGCGAATCGGTGCCGATTATCGATGCGGCGGTTGAAAAAATCGTTCGCCTTTGCGGAAGTTTCAGCGTTGAGTGCCAAAACAAAACCGCTGAAGCCTGCCTAAAGCAGTTTTTGGCGGAGGTTCCGTTTGGAGCGGCAGGCAGGGGAATAAGCGCGTTTCTATCAGGAACGCTCGACCGCCTCTTAACCTATGGCACAGCGGTCAACGAAATGCTCATCGATGGCGAGGGAAGGCTAAGAGCGCTTTATGGTGCCGACCTTCATGAGCTCGAACTCAAGGAAGGCGAACCCGCAAAACCCGAGATATATTTAAGGGGCATAGGCGGAAACCGAAAAATCCCCCATCCCGAGCGCGTTCTTATAACGGCGCTGAATCCCGAACCGCATAGCCCCTATGGCGTTTCGCTTTTAAGGGGACTGCCGTTTTTGAGCGATATTTTGCTCAAAATCTATCATAGCGTCGGAACCAATTTCGAGCGAATGGGCAACCTCCGCTTCGCGGTTACCTATAAACCCGCGAGCGGCGAATATGCCCCAACCTGCGCCGATGAAATTGCAAAGGCTTGGAGCGATGCCATGAGCGACACTTCCGCAGTCCGCGATTTTGTGGCTGTGGGGGATGTCGGCATTAAGGTTATCGGCTCCGAAACTGCGTTTCCCGATGTTTCGGTGCCTTCGAGGGTGATATTAGAGCAGGTAATCGCAAAAACTGGACTGCCGCCCTTTTTGCTCGGACTTTCCTGGTCATCGACCGAGCGAATGTCCTCGCAGCAGGCGGATATATTAACCAGCGAGCTTGAGTATTACCGCAGCATCATAACCCCTGCTATCGCCGAGATTTGCCGAACCTATTTGCGCGGTGAGGGCTTGCCGACCGCGGTTAGCATAGTTTGGGATAACATCAGCCTGCAGGATGAGGTCGAGCTTTCGCGCGCCCGCCTTTATAACGCGCAGGCGGCAAAAATCGAAAACGAATCAGGAGGCAACAAGAATGACACCAAATGATAACGCCCTGCGAGAGGGCGAACTCGAAAAAATATGCGCCTATTCGCGCCGCCCGTTATCAGCCGAGGAAATCTATGTTTTCAGCGTGACCCTTTGCGATAACGATATCGACCGCGATTTTGAGCGCTTCTCCGATGATGCACTCGAAAGATTGGCCGAGCTCTATGTTGGAAAAACGGGCATATGCGACCACGATATGAAGAGCGATAATCAGCGCGCGCGAGTCTTTAGCGCCAAAACCGAATTAACGGGCGAAAAAACCCAAGACGGCAGAGCCTATAAAAAGCTAACGGCAAGGGCGTATATGTTAAGGACTGATAAAAATCGCGACCTCATAGCCGAAATCGATGCGGGAATAAAGAAGGAGGTAAGCGTTGGCTGCAGCATGAAGGAGCATACCTGCTCAATTTGCGGCCAAAGTCGCGCGGCGGGCTGCATCCATAAACCCGGCAAGGTTTATAAAACCGCCGAGGGTAAGTCGCTTTGCCACACCATCCTCTCCGACCCTGCCGATGCCTATGAATGGTCCTTTGTCGCGGTGCCCGCCCAAAGAAGAGCGGGAGTAACCAAATCTTATAAGGAGAAAAGAAAAATGCAAACAACCGATATTTTAAAGGCGCTCGCGAGCGGCGAAACCATCGCCCTCGATGTTAATGAGCGAGATAGCCTTAGAAACTATTTAGCCGAGCAAAACGGACTTTGCGAGTTGGGTCGTGCCTATCTTGCCGAAAAGCAAAGCGCAATTATTGCCAGCGGAATTTTCGGCGATGTAAGCGAAGAAACCGTTCGCGCCTTGGTTGAGCGCATGAGCGCCAAACAGCTGGATGAGTTTTATAAGGCAGCCGCAAAGAAAACAGTAGCAGTAAAGCCGCAGTTAAAGGCGGAGGAAGACATTTCCTCCCAAAACGGCGGATTTATGATTAAGTAGAAAGGAAGAAAAAATATGTTTGATTTCACAGGTTATGGCGAGAATGTTCTCACCTTTAAAACAGAAGAAGAAAATTTAAATTCCAAGCCCGTTTCCGTTGTTGCCGATTCCACCGTTTCGGCATCCGAGGCTGATGCCGAATTTTGCGGCGTTGCCCTTTCGGTTCGCTCGGGCGCAGCAACCGTTTTGATGAGCGGTTATGTTGAAATGCCCTTTAGCGGAACCGCACCCAAGCATGGCGCCGAAACTATCGTAGCCAACGGCAACGGCGGCGTTAAGTGCGCCGAGGGCGGCAAGAAGGTAACCGTTATTAAGGTGGACGAGGAGTCCTCCACCGTAGGCTTCATTTTTTAAGGAGGAAAATATATGAACTATCAAAATATTAAACTCGAAAAGGGAATGTATGCAGTTCCCGGCAAAACCTTTTCGGAGGTTCTCGAATCCCTCGACCCGACCGCCGACTACGCAGGCACCGAAACCGCAGGTCTTGATGCCTTTGGCCGCCAGCTTAAGCGCTTCGATATTAAGGTTTCGGGCGCAGGCAGCGATAATGTTAGCAAGTTCTTTGCAACAACGCAGTCGGCTGCGCTTTTCCCCGAATATGTTTCCCGCGCTGTGCGCCAGGGTATCGAGGAGGCTAATTTGCTCGATGGCATCGTTGCAACCAAGACCAAAATCGATGGCCTTGATTATCGCACAATCAGCTCCAATCCGACCGAAAATGATAAGGAGCTTAAGACCGTGGGCGAGGGTGCTTATATTCCTCAAACCGTTATCCGCACTCAGGAAAACCTGGTTAAGCTCAATAAGCGCGGTCGTATGCTTGTTGCCTCCTATGAGGCTCTCAAGTTCCAGCGCCTCGACCTCTTCACAGTAACCTTAAAGCAAATCGGCTCCTATATTGCTCGCCAGCAGTTTGCCGATGCGGTTAAGGTGTTGTTAGAGGGCGATGGTAACAACAATGCAGCCGAGGTAATCGCTGCCGCTGAATCGGGCAGCCTTTCCTATGCCGACCTTATCAAGCTCTTAAACGGTCTTGACCCCTATAATATGACAACCCTCATCGCATCTCCCGATATGATGAGCAAGCTTCTCGAGATGCCCGAGTTCAAGAATCCTGCAACCGGCATCAACTTCCAGGGCACAGGCAAGGTTGGTCATCCGCTTGGCGCCGAGTTTATCAAGTCGGCAGCCGCACCCAAGGATGGCATTATCGCTCTCGATAAGAACTGCGCTCTCGAAATGGTAATCGCGGGCGATGTTGCGGTTGATTATGATCGCCTTATCGACCGCCAGCTTGAGCGCGCCGCAGTAACCTCAACCGTAGGCTTCGCGAAGATTTTCCCCGATGCCTGCAAGGTGCTTTCTATCGCTTAATTGGAGGCGATATTATGAACATAACGCTTTCATTATCGAGCGTAGGCAAGGTGTTCTCCTCCCTTTCGGGGGAGGGCGCCGCGCCCCATGAGGAACTCCTGCTTGCAGCATCGCGCAGCATTTGCGCAATGCTCCGCGGAGGCGACCATCGCTCCCGAGAGAGCGAGCTTATCCATGCGGCAGCGTGCCTCGCTTATTATCGCTATGTTTTAGCAGCGATAGGCGAGGGAACCGCCTCTTATAAAGCGGGCGATGTCACCATAAACAACGATATCGAGGCGGCAAAGCAAAGCGCCAAGGCGCTTTTGGATGATGCGCTTGATTCAATCCGCGGGATAATAAAAAGCGGCGGATTTTGTTTTAAGAGCATATAAGGGGGCAGCCAATGGATTATAAAAAAAGCATAATGCGATTGCTCGAGCGGCATGGCGAAGCCGTTAAAATATTATCCCACGGAAAATATTATAACGGCAGGGCGATAATCCAAATTATGCGCTATAAAAACAAGATGTATATCGATCTTCCCGTTAACGAGCTCGGAACACATGACAACGGCTCCTATCTCTATATTGGCTCACCCGACTTTGATTTTTCAAGGCAATGGGAATCAACCCAAATAACCGATGAAGAGGGCTATGTTTATCTTGTCAAACGCGCCCATATGATTTATTGCGGCAGAGTGCCCGTTTATATGTGGGCGGTGCTCAAGCCCGCGGTTAAGGATGGTGTCTATGAGAGAGTTTAGAGATATTTTAAACGAGGTCGTTGATGTCATAGCGGGCATCGATTTGCATGCTAAGGTGGGCATCGAATATGATAGCCGCCTTATGGATGTTCCGCTTCGAAATCCAACCATCGGCGTTGGTGTTCGCGAGCTTGTTATGGATGCAGATGCGGTCGGCTTTTATTCGGGCAAGAGCGGGGGAGTGGAGCAGTATTCCGTGCCCTATAGCCTCCAAATCAGCGCCGATATAACCCTGCCCGATTCCTTTAACGGTGCTATTTGTTATGATGTGCTCTCGGAGATGTGCAACGCGCTTTTAAACAGCAATCTCTCGGTCTATAGGGTAACCGCGGGCGAAATGCGCCACGATAGAACCTTTTTGAGCGTTTGCCTGCCCGTAACCATTTATCTTCATGACCGCGTTTTAAGCGAGGATTAAGGCGGTGAATCAATGGATAAATCAGTTTATGTAACCGTCAACGATAACAAAATCGCCAACATCATTTCTTTAAGCTCCGATTTTGAGCGCGAATGGGAGGTAAAGGATGGGGCTTTCAGCGTTAAGGCAACCGTTATGATAATTTCGCTCAAGCGGGTGCTGACGGGCGCCGCCGACGGAGTTCGCCTTCAAAGCCTTGATAACTTCACCCTAAAGATTAAAACTCCGCACGGACTCTCGAGCTTCACGGGTTGCCGCTGGGTAGCATTCAGCGAAACTATCGAGCAAAACCGAATTGTTGAGAACATAAAAATTGCCGCCATGGGCTATAGCCTCGCAGTATAAAAAAATAAAGGACGGAACCGAAAGGCTCCGTCCTGTTAGGCGGTTTTATATTTATATTCAAAATAGCTTTCAATAACCCCCTGCGGGATGCCGGTTTGCCGATGTAAGCATTCGGTGTTGATTTCGAGGTGGTCGATGTTTCCGAGCAAAAGCGCCGCCGCAAACAAATCGGCTTCGCGCTCAAATTTTCCAACCTGCAAATGGGTGTTGTCAGCAATAAAAAATCCGTTCAGCGTTTTGTGCATCAGCGCGTGTCCCAATTCGTGAGCCGCGCAAAAGAGAAGATGCCATCCTTCGAGCGTTCGATTTAAAACGATGGCTTGCTTGCCATCAAGCTCCATATGGAATCCATCAACCGCGGGCGGCAGTTCCGCGAAAACAAGCGAAATATCGAGCGCCCTCATAAGTTCAAGAGGGTCTCGGCTGCCGTGTTCTTTGATTAAGCTGTCAGCGAGCAGGAAAACGGATTGGGTCATCGTGCTGTTTCTACACACTCCTTTATTTTTCCGATGAATCCTTGAGCATAATCTTGGCGGCCAAAAGCATGGCATCGAAGAGCTTTTCGGTATCATCGTCGTTTAGCGGGGTACCTTTAAACATTAGTCCGCCGCTCTCTTTAATTCTTCCGCGCAAATCATAAAGCGCGGTTTCAACCTCGCGGGGACCTTCATTATGTGCGAGAAGATAGTCGGTCGAAACCGAAAAAACCTCGCAAATCTTTTTGAGCAGGGCGCTATCAGGTTCGCGGCGACCTTGCTCATACATTCCAACTGCACTTGTGGATATACCAAGCATTTTCGCAAGAGTGGCTTGAGTATAGCCGTTTTTAGTTCGAAGATTTTTTAGTCGCAACGCAAAATTTGTCATTTAAAATCACTCCTTGTCGATATTATAACACACATTGTGTAATAAGTCAAGTTGTCAAATAATTCAAAATATCAACAAAAGAAGCGCTCTCTTTTTAGCAAATACCACAAAATGTGTAAAGATAGCCAAAACGACTTGAAAAATACCACAAAGTGTGTTAAGGTAAAAGTACCGACAAATGTTCCCCGTGTGTTTGTCGGCTGTTTTAAACAAACAAAATACACATTTCGTGTGGAAAGGGAAAGAAAATGAGTTTATATGAATTAGGAATGGAATATTTAAATCAGTATGAGCAGGTGCGCGAGCGGATAAATTCGCTTCGCCGCGGCAGGACCGGTCTTTCGAGAAAACAACAGTATTTAAATAATCGCAGGATACTTAACTTAAGCGATGTTGCGATGTCGCTGAAAATAACGGGTGAGCATTTGGTTAATTATTATGGTGGCGCAAATGAATAGGCGCACCTTCAGCCTCGAGATTTTCGGCGAAGAGGCATCAAACCGCATTTCAAATATGCGGGGCAGCAACAGTGAATACATAGATTATCTTAAGCGCCTTTTGCGGCAGGCAATAAGAAACGAGTTAACCGAATGCCAGCGCTTGGCGGTTATGGGTTTTTATTTTGAAGGCAAAAATGTCACCACCCTGGCATTAGAACAAGGGGTTAATAAATCAACCGTTTCGCGCAACCTAAAGCGCGCTCGCGAGAAGCTCTCCATTTCAATGCGGTATTCGCTATCGCCTTTGTATCTCGATTGCAATTAGATTATATAAAAACAAGAGTCCCGAAAAAGGGACTCTTGTTTTTTTATTCCTTAATATATGCTTCCAGCCTGTAAATGGGCTTGCCCATAGAGGAGAAAAGCTTTTCATATTCGGTTTCGATGTTGCCCTCAAAACCGCTGTTATGCAAATCAAGGGAAACATTTTTAAGCGCAAAACCGTTTTGCGAAAACTGCTCGAGCGAAAACTCGAAGAAATGCTGGTTATCGGTTTTTTGATGGATTTCGGCGCCTTCTTTCAAAATGCGCTTATAGATATTTAGATAGCGGGCGGCTGTGAGCCTGTGCGCCGCGTATTTATTCTTGGGAAAGGGGCAGGAAAAATTAAGATAGATGCGCGAAATGCTGCCTTTCTTTATAAAGCGGGGGAGGTATTCAGCGCCGATGAGCAAAAACTTAAGGTTAGCGATTCCGCTTCCTTGCTCGCAAGCGGTAACCATAACATTGGCAGCCTTTTCAACCGCGAGGAAGTTTATATTGGGGTTTTCGAGTGCCGCCTGCCTGCAAAAGCCGCCTTTTCCGCAGCCGATTTCGAGGAAAACGGGGTTGTCGTTTCCGAAAAGGGCGGAAAAATTCATATAGTTTTCATCAACCTCGGCGAGCTCGTTGCGGTCGCTTATCTCCGCAACCGTTAGGTTTTGGCAAAGCGATAGGCGCTCTTCAAGGTGCTTTTTCTTTCTCATTCGCAAAAAAATCAACTCCAAACAAGAAAATTATATCATCCTCGGCGCTTTCGGTCAAGTAAGTAAAAGGTTGCAAAGATGTTCGCGCGGTGGTAAAATATTAAAAAACGAAAAGGTCAGGGAAAATGCAGTTTAGTATTAAGGATGGAAGCGTCGATTTATCGGGCGAAGCGATTTTAACCGATATAAATATTGATATAAATGAAGGCTCTCGAATCGGCATCGTGGGCCGAAACGGCAGCGGAAAAACAACCCTTTTGCGCCTTCTGTCGGGTGAATTAACCTTATCGCCCCGAGAGGATGGTCGCGAGGGTGTTTTTGCGATTTCGGGCAGCCCCGTTATCGGAACGCTGAACCAAATGGCGTTTTCCGATGATAATAAAACGCTCATAGAAGAGATGCGAAGCGCATATAGCGACCTCTTGATTATGCAGTCGCGCCTTAACGAGCTCAATGTTTTAATGGAAAAGACCCCGACCGATGATATAATAACCGAATATTCCGACCTTCATGAACGGTTCACTCTTTTGGGGGGCTTTTATTTCGAAAAGGAATATGAAGCCGCGCTCAAGCGCTTCGGCTTTGGCGAGGCGGAGAAAAGCCGCCGCCTTTATGAGTTTTCGGGTGGTCAGCGAACCAAAATTGCCTTTTTAAAGCTCCTTTTATCGAAGCCCGACCTTCTCCTTCTCGATGAGCCGACCAACCATCTCGATGTTGATGCGGTGCTTTGGCTCGAGGAATATCTGAGAAATTATAAAAAAGCGTTTGTTGTTGTTTCGCATGACCGAATGTTTTTGGATAAAACGGTTGAAACGGTCTATGAAATTGAGCATGGAAAAACAACCCGTTATGTCGGCAACTATTCCGAGTTTGTCAAGCAAAAGCAAATAAACCGCGAGCTTGATGCCAAGCGCTATGCGGCGCAGCAAAAGGAAATAGAGCATTTAAGCCGCCTTGCCGACCGTTTCCGTTATAAGGCAACCAAAGCGGCGATGGCGCAATCCAAGCTAAAGCAAATCGATAGAATGGAAAAGCTTTCGGCTCCCGAGGCGGAGGATAACCGAACCTTTTGCGCAACCCTTGAAATCGAAACCCGCTCGGCAAAGGATGTGCTGTCGGTTAAGGATTTGGAGGTTGGCTTTCAGCATCCGCTCTCAACCGTAAACTTTGAAGTCAAGCGCGGCGACCGCGTTGCAGTTTTGGGCGGCAACGGCCTCGGAAAATCAACCCTGCTTAAAACCCTTATGGGAGCGGTTTCGCCCATTTCGGGCAGCTTCCGTTTTGGCGCGCTGACAAAATGCGGCTATTTCGACCAGCAAATGGCGCAATACCGCGGCAATATAACCGTGCTTGATAGCTATCGCTCGGCATTTCCGCAAAAGAGCGAATATGAATGCCGAAGCGCGCTCGGAGCGTTTCTTTTCAGCGGCGAGGAGGTCTATAAAACCCTCGATATGCTCTCGGGCGGCGAAAAGGTTCGCCTCGCTCTTTGCAAACTTTTTGCAAAAAAACCTAATGTTTTATTGCTCGATGAGCCAACCAACCATATGGATATTTTGGGAAAAGAAACCCTCGAGGAAATCTTAAGCGGCTATGAGGGAACCTTGATTTTCGTATCGCATGACCGTTATTTCATCAAAAAACTTGCAACCAAGCTTTTGGTGTTTGAGGGCGGCGAAACCAAGTTTTATGATTGCGGCTATGAACGCTATGAGGAACTCGGCGCGGGAATTAAGGAAAGCGTTCAGGTGGAAGAAAAAACCGAGCAAAAGCAAAAGAAGAGTTATACAACTCCGCTTAAAGAACGCTCAAAGCTCGAGCGCGAGCAAAAAAAGCGAGAGCAGGAAATTGCCGATGCCGAGGAGCAAATCGCAAACCTCGAAGCCGAGCTCATAAAGGAAGAGAATATGAGCGACTATCAAAAACTGACCGAGCTGCAGGAACTCTTGGCTGCCCTTAACAGCCGCCTCGAAGAGGCATATGCTGCATGGGAAGCCGTTAGCGAAAAACTAAATGAGCTATAAAAAAACAGGACTCGAATGAGTCCTGTTTTTAATTATTTCTTAAGAAGAATAATGGTTACGGCAGCGAGCACGAGAAGTGCGGCACCTGCACCAACCCAAACAAAAATGAGGGTGTTGTTGCCGCCGTCGCTATCGCTATTGTCGTTGTTTTGCGGAACCGAAACGATGTTGTTTGTCGGCTTGGAGGAAGACTCTTCGGTGATGCTCGAAACATCGGAGTCAACTGCATCCTCCTTAGAGCTAACCTCAACCTTCGAAGAAGGAGCAACAGGCTTAGAGGAAGGCTTGGGAGCAATCGGTTTAGAAACGGTAGGATTAGAGGAGCTGCTTTCCTCATTGCCGAGGTTAATGTTGGGGCAACCCTCAAATGCCTTGTCGCCTATTTTGGGCATATTGCCTGCAAAGTTAACCTTCTCGAGTGAGGCAACACCATAGAAAAGGTATTTCGGAAGGCTCTGAACATTTGCGGCGATGTTAACGGTTTTAAGGTTTGTGCAACCCTCAAAAACAGGATTGTTAATGTTGCCTGCCGAGTTCTTGTGGGAATAGTAGGTTGCGTTGTAGTTAACGGTTGTGAGGTTGGTGCAGCCTGCAAAGGCGTTAGCTGCGATTGAACCAATGAATTCGCCAATTGTAACCGAGGTTATACCTGTGCAGTCCTTGAATGCTTCCGGCTCAATGCCAACGATTGTAAAGCTGCCAAGCTCATCGGGGATAACCAATTCGCCTTGGAAATCAACTCCGTTTGCAAAACCGGTAATAACTGCGTTTCCTCCGGACATCTCATATTTGAAATCGCCATCGGTTGCTGCCGAAGCGTTTCCTGCGAGCGGGAAACAGAAAAGCGATAAAATGAGCATTAAACTGAAAATGAGTGTAAGTAATTTTTTCATAAAAAGTCCTCCTTAAATTAACCTCGAATATTCTACCATATCCGATGGAATAAATCAAACATAATTTAAAAAGCAGGGCGCGAACCCTGCTTTTAGTTTTATTTTTTAAGAAGAATAAGCGTGACTGCGGCGATAATAATAAGAACCGCTCCCGCACCGACCCAAACAAAAATGAGGTTTCCGCTGTCGTTATTATCGCTTTGCGGCTGCGAAACCAAAACATCGGTCGGCTCGGAGGAGGATTCCTCCATAGGGCTCGAAACAGTTTCCGAGCTAACCTCAATTTTTGAGCTGCTTTGGGGTTTCGAGGAGGGCTTAACGGGATTAGAGGAAGGGCGCGGAATATCAGGCTTCGAGGAAACGGGCGTTGAGGAGGTTTCCTCTTTAATATCAATAAGCGGGCAGCCGAAGAATGCATCCTCTCCGATTTTCGGCATATCGGCAGGGAAGTTAACCTCTTCAAGCGAAGCCACACCATAAAACATATATTTCGGAATTTTCTTAACCCCCGAGGCAACATTAACGGTTTTAAGCGAGGTGCAGCCCTCAAAAATCGGGCGTTCAGCGCTGCCCGATGCTCCGCAGTTAACCGATTTAAAATTAACCGTTTCAAGATTGGTGCAACCCTCAAAGGCATTATAACTGATAACGCTAACAAACTCGCCGATGGTAACCGAGGTTATATTAACGGCATCCTTGAAGGCTTCGATTCCTATGTTAGTAATGCAGTAGCCGCCATAAAAATCGGGAATAATAACATCGCCGCTGATATCGGGCGAAACGCCTGTTATCTCGGCATAGCCATCAACCGCCTTAACTTGAAAATCTCCATCCCAAACGGCGGAAGCCTCGAGATTTAGAGCAAAAGAGGAGAGCGAAAAAAGCAGCATTAAACTAATTAAAAGCGTCAATAATTTTTTCATCCTCGATTCCTCCTTTAGTTAAAGTTTATCATAATCCGCGCTTGGGCGCAAGCATCTAAAAAATATTATGATGTTGTTGAAAAAAGTCGCAAAAGGTGGTAAAATCGGGATAGTTCAAGAAAAGGATTGGTTAGATGAAGCTTAAAGCCTACAGCGGTCACATCCGCAACCATAAAGCACTTTGCGAAACGCTCGGCATCGATGCGTCGCTTCCGCGTGCCGCGCGCGAGGAGGCTATCTTGCTCGCCGCTTATAAAGAGTGGGGCGGGGATATGGCAAATCATATCTATGGTATGTTTGCGTTTGTTATCGAAAACGATGATGGCTCGCTTTTCCTTTGCCGCGACCAATTCGGAACCAAACCCCTCTATTATTATGAAACCGGGAACGGCCTGCTCTATGGCAACACCATCCGCGAATTGATGGCAGGCGAGGGCTTTAAAAAAGAGCTAAACCTAAAAATGCTTCAAATATATCTAACCATGACCTACACTACGGGGGATGAAACCTTCTTTGCGGGGGTTAAAAAGCTTCTCCCCGGTAGATATATGACCTATAAAAACGGCGAAAAAAGCATCACTCGTTATTGGCGCCCAACCTTTGCTCCCGATGAGAGCCGCACGCTCGAGGACTGGGCAACCGAAATCCATGAAACCTTGAAAACGGTTATGACCGAGGTTAAAGAGGATAGCGAATATGTCGAGAGCTTCCTCTCGGGCGGAGTCGATTCCTCCTATGTCCTCGCGGTTTCCGATGCCGCGGCGGCAAACTCCTGCGGCTATGATGATAGCCGCCTCGATGAATCGGGTCTCGCGCGAACAACCGCCGAGCTGTTAAACCGCCGCTTTAACCGCTGCGTTATAACCCCCGAGGATTATTTCGCCGCTGTGCCCTATGTTATGTATAATATGGAGCAGCCGCTGGGCGATGCATCGGCAGTTGCCTTTGCGCTCGGTTGTATCGCAACCGCGAAAACGACCGATATTTGCTATTCAGGCGAGGGTGCCGATGAATTCTTCGGCGGATATAATATGTATCGCAACGCCGAGCGTTATGGCGAAAACCTTAAAACCTTCTATGTTGGCAACACCAATATAATGAAGGAGGAGGAAAAGCGCAAAATCCTCAAAAAATATTATGATAATTTTGAGCCTATCGATTTGGTTCGTGAACTCTATTCACAAAACGAGGGACTCGACCCGCTCTCGAAAATGACCGATGTCGATATTCAAGTTTGGCTCGAGGGCGATATTTACCTTAATGTTGATAAAATGAGTCGCGCTGCGGGTCTTGAGGTTAGAATGCCCCTAACCGACCTGCGCATATTCGATATTGCCTCGCGCGTGCCCTCAAAATATAAGGTAACCGAGCAGCAAAATAAATTAGCACTGCGCACCGCAGCATCAAAGGTGCTGCCCGAGGAGATAGCCTTTAGAGGAAAGCTCGGCTTTGTTGTTCCCATCCGCGTTTGGATGGCGGATGAGCGCTATAACGCCGATGTCCGCGCAAAATTCAGCAGCGATTATGCAGCGCAGTTTTTCAACCTCGATGAGATAAATGCCATTTTCGAGGAATATATAGGCGGCAACTCGGATAACTGGCGCAAGGTTTATGTAATCTATTCCTTCCTCGTTTGGTATGAAGAATATTTTATAAAAAGATAAATTAAAAGGACTCGGTATTCCGAGTCCTTTTCTTATTCAACAATGGCGCCTTCAAACGATATAAAGGCATCCTGTATAGAGCTTAAATCCGCGTGGGTATAGCGGTAGTTGCGCTTTTTAACCGCCGTGCGGAACTGTTGCGGCGATTGCCCAAGCTTTTGCTTGAAAACGTGGGTAAAATGCTGCCGACTGTTGTATCCGATTAGCTCGGCTATCGCCTCGATTGTGGCGTTGCTGCTGCGCAAAAGGTCGCAAGCCTTGCTGATGCGGAAATCTGTAAGATAATCTACAAACGTGGTTGAGAGCTCCTCACGGAAGAGCTTTTGCATACGACGTTCGCCAATGCCAATCTCGGCACAAAGCAAACCAAGCGTGATGGGGGACTTGTAGTTCTTGCTGATGTAGGAAATTGCTTTGCGAGTGTGGGCGCACAGCATGGGTGCTAATTGGCGGCCGAAAATTTCTTCAGCAATCCTGCATAAAAAAGCCTTAGCAAGCAGTGTAACGCTTTGATAAACGTTGCCTGAGCGGTATTGGGTTTCGTGGCAGCGTTGCAAAAGCAGCATAAGCTCGCGCAGCTCCTTGGTGCCCGAAAAAATAAGATATTCCCTATCGCAGTTTAAAAGTTTTGCAAGTTCCTTGCCGTCGTCTTCCGAGATAGGCGGGCAACTTAACTCCAGGGTTAAAATTCTCGTGTCAATATCCGGCATAGTGGAAAAATGATATTTAACGCCGTCAAAAACAATGCACACGTCGCCCTGCGCCAACCGAAGCAAACGCTCGCCGCTTTTGGATTCTATTTGCAGGCTGAACGGGTTATCATCGGCTAGAATTATGTGTATTCCGCGAGCGGATTTGATTGGCGATGTATAGTTGTTATAGCTGATAAAACTATAACTCTCTATTTCAAATCGATTTTTTTCTATCATAAATATCACCAATTAAAGTATATAGTCCGGCTTGAAGTAATGCAAGCGTTTTGTTCGCAATTTATTTCAAAGTGGCACATTGAGCGAACAATACTAGACATAATATATTGCATTTACGGTATATTTGTGCCATAATAAACCCAACCAAAGGAGGTTATGTAATGAAAATTTATGATGATAGTTGGATATCCGACCGTCGGAGAGCAGTTGTTGTTCCGCAACACGGTTGTGCTGATACCATAGCTGAAGGCAAGCACCTTTTAGACATCGCTTCAATGATGTTTCATACAACAATCGGTAACATCCCCGAAGGCCTTGCAGGAGAGAATTTTCTTTTCACCGATTCTTTTTCCAACATCGGTATGACGGTTAAAAAGAGTGGTTGGATGCTTATTGTTGTCGAGCAAGAGCCTGAAACACCGACCCCCAACGATATTTCATTTTATCTAAATCTCCGTATTCCGGGCACTTTCAAAAAGGTTGCCGATTTTGAAGAGGGCGAACTGCTTCCCGGATGGCAAACTCCGCTCTCTCTTTTAGGCGGCTTTGTTCCCGAGGGAACCGATTTCCAAAGCGCAATCATCCGCGGCGCGTTGTCGGTTGTTATTTGCGATATTGACCCCGACTATGTTCCTATCAAGCAAACCGAGATGGTTGAGGAAAACCTCCGCCTTTCAATGCTTCCTTGCGGGTATCTGTCGGGCGAAGCTCTTGCCGCAGATATGGAATATTATCGCCCGTATAACCGCGGTTATCAGGCTGTTCCAACCATAGCCCACACCCCAAACGGAACATTTTATGTTGCTATTATGGCCGACCCCTTCGGCAAAACCTTCTGCGGCGGCGAGAACTACTATGGCTATATCCCGATTTTGCGCAGCTGCGATGGTATCAATTGGGATAACCCGATAACCGTTTTCGACCCCGATAAGGATGGTCCCAGCCGTGTATACGACCCCGCTCTTTTCACTGTGGGCGACCGCCTTTACCTCATCTACACCCAGCAGGTTGGTATTGAATCGAACTATTCGGGAAGACAGGGTCAGTGGATAACCTATTGTGATAATCCCGAAAGTGATGCTCCCGTCTGGAGCGAGCCGAAAAGAATGTTCGATGGCTTTTATCGTGATGTTCCCATTAAAGCCTCGGATGGCAAGTGGTATTTCGCAAATTATTTTTCTCGCCACGCTATGCCCGAATATTATACTGAAGAAAGCCTTGCCCGCGGCAACGGCCCCAGAATATACGCAAGCGACGACCTTGAAAAATTTGAATATGTTTGCACACCCGAGGGTGGCGAAAGCGACACAGGCGAGGCCAGCATTGTCGAAACTGCGGAAGGCGAGCTTATGCTTGTGGAACGCAATAGTTTAGGAACAAGATATAATAGAGCAAGACTCGCTTCCCCCGATAAATGGGATGGCTACAAGCTCCTCCGTTATGATAACAACGATGAAAATAGCGATATTATGCAAACGGTTTATTCGCTCAATAATATCAAGCGTCTTGCATCGGGCAACCTCGTGCTTACCTTCCACGATAACAACACGAAAATTCGTGATAATATGGCTATTGCACTATCGAAAGATGGCGGTGTTACCTGGCCTTATAAACTAATGCTCGATACCCGCGTTCACACTTCCTATGCTATGATTGATGAGATGGAAAACGGCGATATCATAATAATCTATGACCAGGGCAGAGGTCGCACCGTCCGCCCGGGCAGCAGCGAGATTTTATATGCTCGCCTGCGCGAAGAGGATATAATAGCGGGCAAACCCGTAACCCCTCGCGCGGTGTTAAAGCGCCTCGTGTCGCGCTATGAGGAAGCCCCGCGAGAGGATACCTTCATAGAGCAGTATGCCGCCGCCGAGCGCATAATGGTAGCGCACCCCGAGGCAAAGGATGATATCGAGAAGGCGATAGCCGCCGCAAAGACCGCCTGCACCCTCGAAAACTATCTCTCCCTTTGCGAAACCTGCGATAAATATATCTAAAATAAAAACCCCGAGATTTCTCTCGGGGATTTTATTTTTTTAGATTAGAACTTGCCGCTTGTCTCATCATCGGGGCGCACTCTAAAGCAGTTGATAAAATACCTTTTCGGGGCATGGCACGAAAGCCTTGATATGACTTGTTTTTTGCTTGCAAAATCCGCCCCACTAAACACATCGTTTTGAGCTTTATTAATCGCATTATAACGCGTTTTTATATGCTTTCATATATTGACTCGGTGTTTGTCCTGTTTTGGATTTGAAACATTTTGAAAAATAACCAATGTTGGAAAAGCCGCACAATTCGGCGGCGTTGGTGACCGAAACCTCGCCCGATGAGAGCAACTGGCGCGCTAATAAAATTCGCTTATCTATAACATCGGTCATAGGTGCCACGCCATAAAGCCCGCGGTATATTTCGCAAAAGCGGCTTTGCGAATAGCCGCTTCTTGATGCCATTTCTAAAAGGGACCACTCTTTTTCGGGCGATTCATTAATAGCTCTATGCACCGCCGCAACCTCGCTTTGCGCAACGCTTTCCGTGCGAAGATTCAAAAGCTCGCGGTGAAGCCCTATAATTAACTGTGTCATGAGGCTTTTAATCATATCCTCGGTTCCTTTGTCGGTTTGCTTATATTCGGTAAAAATCCGCTTCATAAGTTTATGAACAAAAAAACCATCATCTATATGAAAAGCGCGGTTTGTGGGAAGGGGATATTTTTCTAAAAGTTCTTCCAAATCCTTGCCGCTTATATGTATCCAATCGTTTATAGAACCGCCCTCTATATCTTCGCGCGGCCCGTGATATATAAGCTCATTTGGTGTGTTTATAACTATATCGCCCTTTTCCCCCATAAGCATTTCGCCATCGCAAAGAAAAGTAAAAGGGGTTTGGAAATATAGAAAAACAAACTCATCATACCGCGCCTTGCGGCAAAAATCCCCTTTCGAGTGGTGTGTGTCTATGCCCATAACACGAATATTCATAAAATCACCCAAATCGTAAGATAGTGTAAAAAGTTCGGTAGATATTGCCTTGTATAATCTATCATACCGTAATAAAATATAAATGTAAATATATTTTTTTAGGTGAATGTTATGAAAAGATATAATCTTTGCGGACAATGGAAATTGACGGGCGGTGACTATGAGTGCATGGGCGCCGTGCCCGGCTCGGTTTATTCTTTTTTGTTGAATAACGGTCTTATGAATGACCCGTATTATCGCGATAATGAATTGGAAGCTACTAAAATAATGGAGAATGATTTTGCATTCAGCCGTAAATTTCAATTTAATAAACCTGCTTTCAATCGCGTTTTGCTTTGCTGTGACGGACTTGATACTCTTTGCGAGTTATCGATAAACGGTGTGTTTATAGCCAAGACCGATAATATGCATCGTAGTTATGAGTTTGATATAACCGATGCGCTGAAGGATGGCGAAAACGAAATAAAGGCGCTCTTTTTATCCCCCAATAAATTCATGCGCGAGATGCATCAAAAGGCTCCCGAGCGCTGCATTGAGCAAAGCATGAAAGGCTTTCCGCATCTTCGCAAGGCAAGCTGTATGATGGGATGGGACTGGGGCCCGCGCCTGCCCGATGCGGGAATATGGCGGGATATTTATCTATTAGAAGTGGATTCCGATAGAATAACCGATTTTCATATCATCCAGCGCCACGAAAACGGCCGTGTGTTTGTAACCCCCACGGTTTCAACCGAGCGCGGCGCAGCGGAAATAAAAATAACCTTAACAACGCCTATCGGTGATGTTTTAAGTTTAACTGCAAATGCTGAAAATGAAATAGCAAACCCGCAACTTTGGTGGCCAAACGGCTATGGTGCACAACCGCTTTATAAGTTGCTTATCGAACTTATCGAAAACGGAAAAACGGTTGATGGTAAAGAGGTTAAAATCGGTCTTCGAACCCTTCGTCTTGCAAGGGAAGAGGATGAATACGGGGAGAGCTTTTGCCACGAAATAAACGGTGTTCGCATCTTTGCGATGGGCACGAACTATGTTCCCGAAGATAATATTTTGTCCCGACTATCGCGCGAGCGCACGGAAAAACTTTTAAAGCACGCCGTTGCCGCAAACAACAATGTTATTCGTGTTTGGGGCGGCGGAATTTATCCGCCCGATTATTTCTTTGAAATTTGTGATGAGTTGGGTCTTTTGGTTTTCCAAGACCTTATGTTTGCCTGCCTTTCCTTGCCTTGCACTCCCGAAATGCTCTCTAATATTTCGGTTGAGGTGCGCCAAAATCTTGCGCGCATACGCCACCATGCATGTCTTGCCTGTATATGCGGCAACAATGAAATAGAAATCGCGATGGATTGGTGGAGGGGCGAAGGAGAAACAAAGCGCCGTGCAACATATATTAAGGTGTTTGAGCGTTTGCTTCCTTCTATCGCAAAAGAGGTTTGTCCCGAAATTGATTACACAACCTCATCTCCAACAGCCCACGGCGGCTTTATTGATACTCGCAATTATAATATCGGCGATAGCCATATTTGGCGCGTTTGGCATGAAAATTATCCGTTCACCGAGTTTCGCAATCATAAATATAGATATTTAAGCGAATTTGGAATGGCTTCTATTCCCAACGAAAAAACTGTTAATGAGTTCACAGCGCCGGAAGACCGCAACCTGATGAGCAGGGTTATGGAACTGCACTTCCGCGATTTTGGCGCAAGCGGAAAACTTCTTACATATCTTAGCAATTATTTTCTTTATCCACACGATTTCGGCACACTCATATATGCCACGCAACTGCTGCAGGCGGAAGCCATCCGCACTGCCGTTGAGCACCTGCGCGCAAACCGTGGACAGTGTATGGGCACGCTTATTTGGCAGCTTAACGACATCTATCCCGTGTCGTCTTGGGCGGCAATTGATTCGAGCGGCAGATATAGAGCGCTTCAGTATGCCACCCGCCGCATCTATGCGCCCGTGGCAATAGCTTGCGAGGAAATCGGTGAGTGCGATACCCGCCCGTATATTTGTATGCAGCCCGACCTTATCGACTATCAAACCACCGCAAAAATTTCGGTAACCAACGAAACAATGCAGGACATTTCGGGCACTGTTTTTTGGGAGCTTCGCAACGCGGATGCGGAAATTTTGCAGTCGGGCAGTAGCGATATAACCGTTGCTGCGCTTTCGGCATATAACCTGCCCGTGTTGGATTTCAATAAAACCGATGTTCGCAATAATTATATAAGCTTTTGTTTCGTGGCCAACGGCGAGACGGTGTCATCAGGCACAGCAATTTTCACCCGTTTTAAGCATTACGATTTTAAGAATCCTAATCTTCGCTGTGAAATAGAGGGTGATGAAATCACGGTTTATGCCGATGCTTATGCTAAATATGTTGAAATTGATTCGCCCGATAGTGATTTTGTGCTTTCGGATAACTATTTTGATATGAATGCCGGCAAAAAGACGGTTAAAATATTGGAGGGCACACCTAAAACCATCCGTTTGCGTAGTGTATATGATATAAGATAAAACAAAAATATTTCTATACAAACCTGAAAATCGGCAACAAGGGCATAAAAAAATCCCCGAGATTTCTCTCGGGGGTTTTTGTTTAGATTAGAACTTGCCGTTCTTTGCAGCCTCCGGGGTAGCAACTGCGCTCGGGGCGGTCATCATAGCCTCGGGTTGTTACCTGCACCGATAAGACCCATCATCGGGGCATGAGCAGGAACGGAAGAAGAACCTGCGAATTGACGGAGAGAGCATAAAAAAATCCCCGAGATTTCTCTCGGGGGTTTTTGTTTAGATTAGAACTTGCCGTTCTTTGCAGCCTCTTCGATAGCAACTGCGCAAGCAACGGTCATACCAACCATCGGGTTGTTACCGGCACCGATAAGACCCATCATCTCTACATGAGCAGGAACGGAAGAAGAACCTGCGAACTGAGCATCAGAGTGCATACGGCCGAGGGTATCGGTCATACCGTAGGAAGCGGGGCCTGCTGCCATATTGTCGGGGTGGAGGGTACGGCCTGTACCGCCGCCCGAAGCAACAGAGAAATACTTCTTGCCCATCTCAATGCATTCCTTCTTATAAGTACCTGCAACGGGATGCTGGAAGCGGGTGGGGTTGGTGGAGTTACCGGTGATGGAAACATCAACGCCCTCCTTGTGCATGATAGCAACGCCTTCGCGAACATCGTTAGAACCGTAGCAGTTAACCTTTGCGCGAAGACCTGTCGAATAGGACTTGCGGAAGATTTCCTTAACCTCTCCGGTGAAGTAATCCATCTCGGTTTCAACATAAGTAAAGCCGTTGATACGAGAGATGATTTGAGCAGCATCCTTACCAAGACCGTTTAAGATAACGCGTAAGGGCTTTTTGCGAACCTTGTTTGCCTTTTCGGCAATACCGATTGCGCCTTCAGCAGCTGCGAAGGATTCGTGACCTGCCAAGAATGCGAAGCACTCGGTTTCCTCTTCGAGGAGCATCTTGCCGAGGTTGCCGTGGCCAAGACCAACCTTGCGCTGGTCAGCAACGGAGCCGGGGATGCAGAAAGCCTGGAGACCTTCGCCGATAGCGGCAGCAGCATCAGCAGCGCGGGTGCAACCCTTCTTTATAGCGATGGCAGAGCCAACAATGTATGCCCAGCAAGCATTTTCAAAGCAAATGGGCTGGATTTTCTTGATTTGGTCATAAACCTCAAGACCTGCGTCTTTGGTTATTTTTTCTGCTTCTTCAATGGAAGCAATACCGTATTGTGCGAGAACCTTATTGATTTGGTTAATTCTTCTCTCATAGGATTCAAACAAAGCCATGGTTATTACCTCCTTAAATTATTCTTTTCTGGGGTCGATAACGCGAACTGCATCATCAACGCGACCATACTGACCCTGTGCCTTTTCCCAAGCGGTGTTAGCGTCGTCACCCTTTTTGATGAAATCGGTCATCTTGCCGAGGTTAACGAACTTGTAGCCGATGATTTCGTTGTCCTCATCGAGGGCAATACCGGTTACATAGCCTTCAGCCATCTCAAGGTAGCGGGGACCCTTCTCGCGGGTACCATACATAGTACCAACCTGCGAGCGAAGACCCTTACCAAGGTCCTCAAGGCCGGCGCCAACGGGAAGACCGTCCTCAGAGAAAGCGCTCTGGGTTCTACCGTAAACAATCTGGAGGAATAACTCGCGCATAGCGGTGTTGATAGCATCGCAAACGAGGTCGGTGTTAAGAGCCTCCAAAACAGTAAGGCCGGGGAGAATTTCCGAAGCCATAGCGGCCGAGTGAGTCATACCCGAGCAGCCGAGGGTTTCAACCAATGCCTCTTCAATAATGCCGTCCTTAACATTGAGGGTCAGCTTGCAAGCGCCCTGCTGAGGTGCGCACCAGCCAACACCGTGTGTGAAGCCGGAAATGTCCTTAACCTGCGAAGCCTTTACCCACTTTGCCTCCTCCGGAATGGGAGCGGCGCCGTGATGTACGCCCTGTGCAACAGGACACATCTCTTCAATTTCTTTTGTGTAAATCATATGATAACTCCTTTCGGTCATAATCTTCTATTATTATAATTAAAACCGCGCCAAAGTTCAAGAGAAAAATACCGACTTTGTCGAATTTTTCACAAAAAACACCTTTCGCGGCAAAAACAAAAATGCGCCCCCGCAAAGGAGAGCGCACTTTTGTTACTTTTTGGGATTAAGACTTAAGCCTTCTTGTTCTTTTTGTAATCGAGGAAAAGAAGAACGCCGCCTGCAACGATAGCAACAACACCGATAATGATGAAGATGGTGCCGGGCTTGCCGTTGCCGCCATTCATAAGGTTCTTAGCAACAGCCATGGGGTCGCTGTTCTTGTTAAAGCCGATGAAGGCAAGAACGATACCAACGAGCATAGCAGCAAAGCTAATGATTTTAACCTTGGTCAGTTTCATTTCTAAGTCACTCCTTGAAATAATCTCGTCTTTCGACTAAATATATTTTAGCAACATAAATCGCTAAAGTCATATGCTGATAGCATAATTTTTCCAATATTCGACAAAAAAATTAATCCCACAAAACTTGACATTTTCTCTAAGAATTGTTATGGTGGAAACAACAAAAACGGCTCTCCCGCCGTCTAAACACATTAATGGGGAGGAAAATGTTTTGATTAAATGCAGCGAAAAGTGTCAATGGCTTGCTAAAAAATACACTCCTCTCACGGGAGAGGAAGTTTTAGTTGAAACCAAGCGATTTGAACAGTTGAATCAGCATTTCGTTTCTTTAAAAAATCAATTTTGCGATAAGTTTCACGAGCTAAACGCCCAAGCCGAAAAGCGCGCTCATCGCTTTGAGTATGCAAAAGGCGGAGAACTTATGCATCGTGGCTTTTATTCCCCGAGTTTAGAAGATTTGTTTGTGGGTAACGTTAGCCGCGGCAGATTACTTAAGTCTATGCCTAAAAAAGGGTTTAGCTATGAATATGCTTTTGACAGTTGCGGTAAATTGATTGCTTGCAAACAATACAGCAATGTTTCTGCGGTTTCACAGGATATAGATGATATTGAGTTTTTAATATATGAAAACGAACGTGTTCTATCGCTCATATACAACACCTTTGATAATAGAATTGACATTATCAGCGAGTGTTACTATGTCGATGGACGGTTGCAAAAATACCAACTCGCAATCTTGCTTGACGATACCTGCGCAGAAATCAAGGAAGAAGAATTGGTTTATGCTGATGATTTAGTTTCCGAATTGTATTTAAAGCGTTATATGCCTCTAAGCGGAGATTTTTACGAAGAAAAATATTCGTTTTTATATAACGACAAGAGGGAAATCTCATCATATACGGTTGGACAGTTATATCCGCCTTTATCTTAAGAAAAACGGCTTTCCCGCCACCTAAACAAAAAATAACCCGATGGTTTTTGCCATCGGGTTTGTTGTTTCCGCTATTCTTGACTCTAATGGCACCCTTATGGTAGAATATACCTACGATGCATGGGGTAAGTTACTTGAGATTTCTGATTATTCAGGAAATAATCTCGGCAAAATAAAAATTTGGTGATATTATGGTTTTAGAAATATCGAGCGAAATCGATAGTGAAGTTGAATATGAATTGTATGTTAATTCTGTTGCTATAGGTAAGATTCCGCTTGATAGTGCATTCGAAAGTAAACTTCTTTTTGAGGTTAACTGCACTGAAGAGAAAATTGAAGTTGACCTTGTTCCTTTGTTTAGAGGAAGACGAACTTTTGCCACTGCGCTTTGGTGCGGAATAAAAAGTGTCTTATCACACTTGTTATTTATAATCTTTGTGGTGCTATCAACTTGGGGTGGAGAACACCATGAGATGCCGAAGTTTTCAAAATCGGCATGCATTTACTGCAAAACAAAGTTTGTGTTATTCAAGGTTGAGTCTCCCAAAATTCTCATCGTATTTAAGCGGATTAATAAGCAAAACAAAAAAATCTTTTGGGGAATTCCAAGCATTGAATTTCCGCAAAACAATATTGAAACACATGTTTATCCTGCGTTTAATCGAAAACAACTTAGACGCGAGTTTATGCAAATATTAGGGCTGTATTTTTGTATATTTCTGCCTTTTTTCCTTGTGTTGATTTTGCTTTTAATATCCGCAGTACAAAACCACACCTCAATAACAGTTCCAGTAACTGTTATCATATGTTCGCCGATTGTGTTTTTATTGTTAACTCTTAATGATATAAAAACTTATATTCGCTATGTTAGATATTTTAAGGCAAATCAAAGGTGTCAAGAGGACGGTTTTCCCGCCGCCTAACCCCGGGAGACAAGAGAACCGTCCCCTTGTCTCCATTATCAATTGGAGGATTAATAGCAGGCGCTTTGGATTACTTTGGGGATAAAAAGATAAACAATAGAATATGGGTGATTTAAATGATTAAAGTAAAGGTCAATTGCTGTGTTCCGGAGTCCGAGAAGTATGAAATTTCTATTTGTGAACAACGCGCCACCGTCACTGGTGTAGAGAAAACTGCTCAATTTAATATAGAAACTCCCGGACAATATGTATTGAACATCAATCAGGTTAAAGAAAAAGTGTTACCAAAAGCATGGGATATAATGTTATTTTTGATAACTGCACCTATCAGAGGCATCTTACATGCAGTGTTCTTCGATGTAGATACAGATTGGGAAAATCAAATTAAAGCATTTTTATTATCATGCAGTATCTTGATTGATGTTCGCGAAGATATATCTATTGATTTGACTTTTGAAAATTCTCATTTTAATCACGAAAAAAGAACATATGACCCGCCTAGCATTTCTATTAATCCTAGTCTGCAAACTAAAACATCGAGCATTCTAAATCATGAGGATATTGATTTGCAATATAATCGCTTTTTAAAACGATTGTTGTCTGTTGGTTCCTTTCTTGTTGCATTATTATTGAGCTTTTTATTTTCTAAGCCACAACCAAATGCAGTAAAAAATGCGGATGTGTATATAACAAGCTTTTTTGTTCTATTTTTTGCTATTATTACTTTTATTTGGATTTATAATAGTCGAAAGAGAAGAAGACTAAAAAGCTTATTCCTTAAACAAATAGAGAAGACAGAGAAGACGGGGGACAGTTCCCCCGCCTCCTAATCCCTAAAAAATAACCCCCAAATAAAAAAATAACCCGATGGTTTTTGCCATCGGGTTTGTTGTTTTATTTAGTTTGCTGCGCCGTCGCCGCCTGCGGGCTTATTGTTCTTCTTGGCAATAAGAATAAGTCCGAGCACGATTAAAACCGCGCCTATCATCATATAGGTGCCGCCCGGCTTTCCGCCGCCGCCCTTTTGCAGGTTTTCCATAACGGCGATGGGGTCCTTATTCTCTACATGACCGTAAATACACATTGCGATTCCGGCAATAAAACTAATAAATCCCATAATTTAACCTCTTTTCAGTTTAGTCTTCATCATCGTCGTCGAGCTCATCCTCGGGGATGGGGAGCTTTTCAACCGTAACGCGCTCGATTCGGCGCTCATCAACCTCATCAACGCGGAAGCGGCAATGAGAATATTCGATTTCAGGATGCTCATCTTCCGAGGGAATTCGACCAAGCTCGGACATTATAAATCCGCCAACCGTGTCATATTCGCCTTCGGGGAAGGTGATGCCCAAAAGCTCCTCAAGCTCTTCGATATCGGTAGTACCATCAATATCAAAGGTGGTTTCGTTAACCTGCGCGATTTCTTCTTCCTCGTTGTCATATTCATCCTGCATATTTCCAACGATTTCTTCAAGCAGGTCTTCAATAGTAACAATGCCCGAAACGCCGCCGTATTCATCGCTGACAAACACCATTTGAAGGCGCTTTTCGTTCATCTCATTAAAGAGGTCGCCGCAGCGCTTGGATTCGGGAACAAAAACAGCTTCGCGCATAATATCGGTAATCTTAAGGGAGGAGGGAATCTTCTTGCCAACATAGGGGAGAAGGTCCTTAACATAAACGATACCCTTAATATCGTCAACATCCTCTTCATAAACGGGAATACGCGAATAGCCCGCTTCGAGGGTCTTCTCTAAAACATCCGAGAAGTTATCGTTTATTTCAACTGCAACCAAATCGGTGCGGTGGGTCATAACATCGGCGGCAACAATATCATCAAACTCGAAGATATTGTTTATCATTTCCTTTTGGCTCTCTTCGATAACGCCCTTTTCCTCGCCTGCATCAACCATCATGAGGATTTCCTCTTCGGTAACGGTTTCTTCGTTGGCGTTGGGGTCCATACCAAACAGGCGAACGATGCCGTTGGTTGAGAACGAAAGAATCTTTATGAAGGGGGTCATAACCTTCTTAACGAATAAAAGAATTCCAACAACCTTAAAGGATATTGCCTCGCCCTTTTGCATAGCGATGCGCTTGGGAACAAGCTCACCGAGCACAAGCGAGAAATAGGATATAACAAATGTTACGAGAACGAGCGAAACCTCATCCATCCAGCCGGGCATCGGCTCGGCGGAGAAAAGCTCCCAAAGCCACTTAGCCAAGGGCGCGGCAAAACTGTCGGCCGCGGCGGCGGAGGTTAAGAATCCCGCAAGGGTAACGCCTATTTGAATGGTTGAAAGGAAAGCTGCCGGACTCTTAACAAGCTTCAAAACCTTTTTAGCTCCCGAGTGTCCGTCCTCGGCCATTTTTTTAAGCTTGGTATCGTTAAGCGAAATAATAGCAATCTCACTCATTGAGAAAAATGCGTTAACAAGAATAAGTACGAAAAGTAAGACCAAAGGCCACCCGTCCATAAAAATTTAAAACTCCGTTTCATTATTAAAATAAAATGCAAATGCACTAACACTTATAATATAATAAACCACTGCCAAAAGTCAACAACTCTTTGCGCCGCTCAAAGCGCGCAAAACCCGCGAAAGGGGAGAAAGGGGAGCATTTTTTTGGTAAAACGGGGAAAGTTGCCCCAAAAGGAGCCATTACCGCCTAAATCCGCCAAAACAAAAAAGTCCCCAAAAGATTTGCGCGCGCTATTGCCTTTTTTGGGGAATGTAGGTATAATAATATCCATAGATAAAACGGAGGGAGGAATAATGTTGAATTTCAAAAAAGCGCTCGGAAGCAACCGCGGAGTTTTGCTTAAAAACACCGTTATGCTTTATATCCTGCAATTTTCAACATACCTGCTGGCTCTTCTTGTTGCCCCTTATGAAACCCGCGTTTTGGGTGCCGAGGTTTATGGCGGCTTTTTGGAGGCGTCGGCTTCCATCGTTATATATTTTCAGCTTGTAATCGATTTCGGTTTCCTGCTTTCGGCAACCGAGGAGGTTTCCCGCAACCGCGATGATAAAAAGAAGCTTTCCGAAATCTTAAGCTCGGTTACGGTAGCCAAGCTGTTTCTCGCGGCAGCTTCGTTTGCCATGATGATGGTGCTTTGCCGCCTCATCCCCGCATGGGAAAGGAAGCAAACCGTTTTAATTTTAACCTTCCTCGCCTCAATGATTAACTCGTTTATGCCCGATTTCCTTTATCGCGGCCTCGAACAAATGACGGCGATAACCGTCCGCACCGTGCTTATAAAAATCTTCTTCACGGGCGCGATTTTCCTCTTCTTAAAGGGACCCGAGGATGTTTGGGTTATTCCCGCTCTTAACATAGTAGGCAACAGTATTGCCCTTTTATTGGCTTATGTCCATGTTGTTAAAAAGGTTGGCATAAGCTTTAGCCGCCCAACCGTTTTCGGCGCCTTCAAGGAGCTTAAATCTTCGGCGTTTTTCTTCTTCTCAAGAATTGCAACAACGGTTTATGGCGCCCTCAATACAGTTATTTTGGATATCATTACGGGCAGCGGAGCCCCAACGGGCTATTATACCTCCGCCAACAAACTTATAACGGCGGGCAAAAACGGCTTAACCCCTATTGCCGATAGCCTTTATCCGTATATGACCCGCAACCGCGACTATAAACTGGTTAAAAAGGTTCTCCTCGTTTTGGAACCGATAATTTTTGCGGGCTGCGCAGTAATATTCATATTCGCCGATGATTTTTGCGGCTGGTTCTTTGGCGCCGATTTCGTGAGAGCGGGAGCCGTTCTTCGCGCTATGCTGCCGATTGGCGTTGTAACCCTGCCCAGCTATATTATGGGCTTCCCGATGCTAACGGCTTTGGGCGTATCCAAGCATGCTAACTATTCAACCATATTCGGCTCGGTTTTCCATGCCGCGCTGCTTGGCGTTTTGTTCGCGCTTGGCGAGGTTAATATGATAACCTTGGCGCTCAGCGTTTCGGCAACCGAAACCGTTATTTTGCTTTATAGAATCGTAATTGTTTATAAAAATCGCCACCTTATGTATGCTCCGAAGGAGGAAGAAAAAAGTGCTTAGCAAGCTTTTGAAGATTTTCTACAGCGCAGTTTATTCCTTTGCTCCGATTAAGAAAAAGAGGATAGTTTTCTCGAGCTATTATGGTCGCGGATATTCCGATAATTCCAAGGCAGTAGCCGAGGAGCTCATAAAGCGCGGCACCGATGCCGAGCTGATTTGGCTTTGCAAAAACGAGAAGGAGGCGGCAACCCTTCCTCCCGAAATTAAGCCCTGCCCCCACAACTCGGTTAAGCGCATAAAGGCGCTTGCAACAGCCCGAGTTTGGGTTGATAACTCGCGAAAATATGAGCGAATCAAGAAGAAAAAAGGGCAGTTTTATCTCCAGTGCTGGCATGGCTTCCCCCTAAAGCGAATCGAAAAGGATGCGCTGGATGCCATGGCACCCGATTTTGAAGCTGGAGCTATCCGCGATTCTAAAAACATCGACCTGTTGCTTGCCTATTCCGAAACCGACCGCGAGATTTTTTCGCGCTGCTTTTGGTATAGCGGGGAAATCGCCGTTTGGGGCGTTCCGCGCAACGATGTTTTCATAAACGGAAACGATGATATCCAAAAAAGAGTGCGCGAAGCCTTTTCGCTGCCTGCCGACCGAAAACTCGTGCTCTATGCTCCAACCTTCAGAGCTGACCATTCGGTTGATGCCTATAAAATTGATGCTTTGGCGCTCAAAAACGCCTTGGAGAAAAGCCTCTCGGGCGAGTGGACGGTGTTAATCCGCCTGCATCCCAATGTTGCCAAGCAGTCGGAAGGTCTTTTCCCGTATGATGGGGAGGGCATAGTTGATGCAACAATGTATCCCGATATGCAGGAACTTTTGGTTGCAAGCGATGTGCTTATAACCGATTATTCCTCTTCGATGTTCGATTTTGGACTCAGCGGCAAGCCCTGCTTCCGCTTCGCCAACGATATTAAGGATTATATGAAGGACCGAAACTTCTATTTCGAGTTCGAGGAGCTTCCGTTTCCTGCGGCATATAATAATGATGAACTTGTCAAACTTGCGCTCGAGTTTGATTTCGCAGCTTATGCCGAAAAGAGAGAAGCGTTTTATAAGAAGCTTGCCTTTGTGGATGATGGCAAATCATCAGCCCGCGTTGCCGATTGGATTGAGGAAAAAATAGGTTAATTTTTATCGAAAAAATGTGAAAATGCCCGTGGAATGCCTCCGCGGGCATAATTTTTTGTTATTTTTTTAACAAAATTGCGAAAAGTTGAAAAACAACCCTTTACATATGGGATGAAAAGTGATATTATACCCTTGTATGGAATGTTGTTATAAATATATATAACCATATTGCGCGGGGGAAACTCGGCGCATCAAAATCAAGGAGGAAATTTCCATGGCAAGAAAGTTTAAAACTATGGACGGTAACAACGCCGCGGCATACGTGTCTTATGCGTTTACCGAGGTTGCAGGTATTTATCCTATTACCCCGTCCAGCCCGATGGCAGACTATGTTGACCAGTGGTCCGCTCAGGGTCAGAAGAACATTTTCGGCACAACCGTAAATGTTGTAGAGATGGAGTCTGAAGCAGGTGCTGCAGGTACCGTACACGGTTCTTTGAACGCCGGTGCGCTCACCACTACCTACACCGCATCTCAGGGCTTACTTCTTATGATTCCCAATATGTACAAAATCGCAGGCGAATTGCTCCCCAGCGTATTCCATGTTTCGGCACGCTGCGTTGCAAGCCATGCTCTTAACATCTTCGGCGACCATTCGGACGTTTATGCCTGCCGTCAGACAGGTTTCGCAATGCTCGCTGAAACCAACACTCAGGAAGTTATGGACCTCGGCGCTGTTGCTCACCTTGCAACCATCAAGAGCCGCGTTCCCTTCATCAACTTCTTTGATGGCTTCCGTACTTCTCATGAAATCCAGAAGATCCAGATTTGGGACTATGCTGATTTAAAGGAAATGTGCGATATGGATGCTGTTAACGCATTCCGCAAGCGTGCATTAAATCCTGAGCGTCCCGTTATGCGCGGTTCTCATGAAAACGGCGACGTTTTCTTCCAGCACCGTGAGGCCTGCAACACCTATTATGACAAGGTTGCAGACATTGTTGAAGAGTATATGGACAAGGTTAATGCCAAGTTAGGCACCGACTATAAGCCCTTCAACTACTATGGCGCACCCGATGCTGAGCGCGTTATCATCGCAATGGGCTCGGTTTGCGACGTTGCTGAAGAGGTTATCGATTACCTCACCGCTGCAGGCGAAAAGGTTGGTCTTGTAAAGGTTCGCCTTTACCGTCCCTTCTCGGCAGAGCGTTTAGTTGCTGCCATCCCTGCAACTGCTAAGAAGATTGCTGTTCTTGATAGAACTAAGGAACCCGGCGCTCTCGGCGAGCCGCTCTACCTCGATGTTGTTGCCGCTATGGCAGCCATGGGCAGACAGGCAGTTATCACCGGCGGCCGCTACGGTCTTGGTTCGAAGGATACTCCTCCTTCCTCCATCATCGCAGTTTATAACGAGCTCAAGAAGGATGCTCCTAAGTCGCAGTTCACTATCGGCATCGTAGATGATGTAACCGGCCTTTCCCTCGAGGAAACCGAATCGCCCAACACCGCAGCTGAAGGCACCATCGAGTGCAAGTTCTGGGGTCTCGGCGGTGACGGTACCGTTGGTGCTAACAAGAACTCCATCAAAATCATCGGCGACCACACCGATAAGTATGTTCAGGCTTACTTCCAGTATGACTCGAAGAAGACCGGCGGTATCACCATCTCGCACTTGCGCTTTGGCGATAAGCCCATCAAGAGCCCCTACTATATCAACAAGGCTGACTTTGTTGCCTGCCATAACCCCTCTTATGTTATCAAGGGTTACAAGATGGTTAACGATGTTAAGCCCGGCGGCGTATTCCTCATCAACTGCCAGTGGACAGCTGAGGAGCTCAACGAGCATATGCCCGCTGAAGCTAAGAAGTATATCGCTGAAAACAATGTTCAGCTCTATACCGTTAACGCTATCGACCTTGCTGCACAAATCGGCATGGGCAAGCGCACCAACACCATCCTCCAGTCCGCATTCTTTGCTCTTGCAAATGTTATGCCCTCTGAAGATGCTATTAAGTATATGAAGGAAGCAGCTGAGCGCTCCTACTTAAAGAAGGGCCGCGATGTTGTTGACATGAACTGGAAGGCTATCGATGCCGGCGCAACCGCATTCCAGAAGATTGATGTTCCCGCTGATTGGGCAAATGCAACCGATAACGGTGCTGCTGAGGCTGAACAGGGCCCCGCAAAGCTCGTTAAGATGGTTGACGGCATCATGAAGCCCATCTCCAAGATGGATGGCGATGCTCTTCCCGTATCCGCATTTATGGACCATGCTGACGGTACCTTCGAGCTTGGCGCATCCGCTTATGAGAAGCGTGCAGTTGCTGTTATGGTTCCCGAGTGGAATGCTGAAACCTGCGCAAAGTGTAACAAGTGCGCATTCGTTTGCCCCCATGCTACCATTCGTCCTTATGCATTAACCGATGATGAGGTTGCTGCAGCACCCGCAAACATGAAGGTTGCTCCGAAGCCCATCGTTAAGACCGAATATAAATATACTCTTGCTGTTTCTCCCATGGATTGTATGGGATGCGGAGTTTGTATCGGCGTTTGCCCGACCGACTCCCTCAAGATGGTTCCGCGTGAGTCTCAGGATGCTGAGCAGGCAGTATTTGATTACTGTGTTGCCAATGTCACCGAGAAGGAAGGCGTTGCAACCGATGCTAATGTTATCAGCTCGCAGTATAAGAAGCCGTTGCTTGAGTTCTCGGGCTCCTGCGCAGGCTGTGCTGAAACTGCATATGCTCGCCTCGTAACTCAGCTCTATGGCGATAGAATGTATATCTCCAACGCAACCGGATGCTCCTCCATTTGGGGCGGTCCCGCTGCAACCTGCCCCTACACCACTAACGAAAAGGGCCAGGGTCCCGCTTGGGCAAACTCCCTCTTCGAAGACAATGCTGAGCACGGTCTTGGTATGTACTTCGGTCAGAAGGCTCTCCGCGATCGTCTTATCGCTGATGTTGAGGGCATCGTAGCTTCCGACAAGTGCGCTGCTGCTGTTAAGGCTGCAGGCGAAGAGTTCCTCGCAACCGTAAACGATGGCGCTAAGAATCCTGCCGCTGCTGACGCTTTAGTTGCAGCTATTAAGGAAGCCGGCCCGATGTGCGAGCTTTGCCAGGATGTTCTTGACAACGCTGAATACCTCTCCAAGAAGTCCGTTTGGATCTTCGGTGGTGACGGTTGGGCTTATGATATCGGCTTCGGCGGTCTTGACCATGTTCTTGCTTCCGGCAACGATGTAAATGTAATGGTATTCGATACCGAGGTTTACTCCAACACCGGTGGTCAGGCATCCAAGGCTTCTCAGATTGGTCAGGTTGCTCAGTTCGCTGCAGCAGGTAAGGCCATCGCCAAGAAGTCGCTTGCCGAAATCGCTATGTCCTACGGTTATGTATATGTAGCACAGGTAGCTATGGGCGCTGACCAGAATCAGACCCTTAAGGCTATCAAGGAGGCCGAGGCTTATAACGGTCCGTCCCTCATCATCTGCTACTCGCCCTGCGAAATGCACTCCATTAAGGGCGGTATGGTTAACTGCCAGAAGGAAATGAAGAAGGCTGTTGACTGCGGCTACTGGAATATGTTCCGCTTCAACCCTGCTCTCAAGGCTGAAGGCAAGAACCCGCTCACAATCGATAGCAAGCCTGCAACTGCTGACTATAAGGAGTTCCTCCTCAACGAGGCTCGTTACTCCTCGCTCACTCGCTCCTTCCCCGAGCGTGCTGAGGCTCTCTTCGATAAGGCTGCCGCTGCTTCCAAGGAAGCTCGCGCCCACCTCGAGAAGCTCGCAGAGCTTTATGGAAAAATCGATTAATTCGAGTAATAATAAAAGCACCCTGAGAAATCAGGGTGCTTTTTGTTATATATGATAATGTATCGGAATGCCGTTCTTCATTCTGATTTTTTGTTCGCCTTGAATCAGCGGCAGGAAATAATCAATAGCCTCATCGCAAATATTGTTTCTCGCGCCGTTTATCCATTCTTGCGGGAATTTCTTTTCCTTGTTCGCAACCAGCGCAACATCAATCGGCTCAACCACAACGGTGTAGGGTGTGTTATAAATGCGGCGGAATGCCATCATTTTTCCTGTTTCACCGTTCATAGCGGCCTTAACCGCCTCGGCGGCGATTACTTCGGCTTCATGGATATCGGTTGCCGAGCTTAAATGCGAGGAGCAACGCTGCATAACATTAAGCTCTATCGAACGAACCTTGCAGCCGATTTCGCGGAAAACTATCTTTTCAAGAGTTTTGCCGATTCCGCTTAATTGTTCGTGGCCAAAAACATCAACAACGCCCGTTTTCGGGTCGAAATCGGGATGCGAGCTATCCAGCTTAACCCCTTCCGAAACAACAACTATAACCGCCTTGTGAACCTGCCTTTTTGCCTTTAGGTCCATCAAAAAGCCTTCAACGGTAAAATCGGTTTCGGGCAAATATATAAGATGCGGAGCGGTTTCTCCGTTGGCGTGCAAGAGGCAGGAGGATGCGGCGAGCCAGCCGGCGTGGCGACCCATTATTTCTATAATGGTAACCGAATCAATACTGTAAACGCTCGAATCGCGAACAATTTCCTGAACGGTTGTCGCAACATATTTGGCGGCGGAGCCGAAACCGGGGGTATGGTCCGTGCAGTCGAGGTCGTTATCGATAGTTTTAGGAATTCCGATTATGCGAATATCCTTTTTTTGCTGCTTCATATATTGGCTGAGCTTATCGACGGTGTCCATCGAATCATTACCGCCGATATAGAAAAACGCCTCTATTCCGTGCTTTTCAAAGCAGCATAATATTTTTTCATAAACTGCGGAGTCATCCGAGTAGGAGGGGAGCTTATAGCGGCAAGACCCCAAAACGGTTGAAGGGGTTTGCTTCAGTAGTTCCATTTCATCATTGGTGCGAACTATGGCGTTGAGATTAACGAGTTCATCGTTAATAATTCCTTCGATTCCGTTTATAGAACCGAAAACATGTTCAATATTTGTTTCCTTTAGCGCCTGCTTATAAACGCCTAAAAGGGAAGCGTTAATAGCGCAGGTCGGTCCGCCCGATTGGGCAACTGCTATATTCATTATAAAGACTCCTCTTGCTTTAATTAGTCGATATCCTTGCCGCAGCCACGCTTATATTTCTTGCCGCTTCCGCAGGGGCAAAGCGCATTTTTGCCAACGGCGCCCTTTCCCTTAACGGTGCGGGATTCGCCTGTGGGAGCTGCGTTTTCTTCGGCAACCTTCTCGCGCTTGATTTCTTCATCGCGCTTAATGCGAACTGTTAAAACAAGCTTGGCAGTTTGCTCGCGAATTGCTTCGCTCATAGCGTTGAACATATCATAGCTTTCGTTGCGGTATTCAACAACGGGATTATGCTGTCCGTAGGCGCGAAGACCGATTCCGTTTTTGAGTTCATCCATATTGTCGATATGGTCCATCCAGTTACGGTCAACGCTGCGAAGAAGCATAACCTTCTCCATTTCATAAAGAAGTTCCTCGCCATATTCCAAAAGGCGCTTTTGCATAATGCTTTCGGCGCGCTCCTTGAGCATAGCGGCAACATCGGAGGCTTCGATTTTATCGAGCTCGGCGGCAGTATATTGGAAATCGTTTCCATCGCAAAGCCAGCCGAGGAAATATTCTCTAAGACCCGCGAGATTCCATTCATCGGCAAGGTCACTCGATAAATAGGTTGCAACGGTGCTGTCGATGGTGTCGGAAATCATCTTCATAACCATATTATGAACATTATCGTTATCTAAAACGGAGTTGCGCTGCTCATAGATTAGCTCGCGCTGCTTGTTCATAACATCGTCGTATTCAAGAACGCTCTTACGAATGCCTGAATTTCGCTCTTCAACAGTCAGCTGCGCCGACTCAAGGGCATTTGTAACCATCTTGCTGGCAATGGGGGTGTTTTCATCGATTCCCATAGCGGTCATAATTCTAATCATACGCTCGCCGCTGAAGAGCCTTAAAAGGTCATCCTCAAGCGAGAGATAGAATTGGGTGTCGCCGGGGTCGCCTTGGCGTCCCGCGCGTCCGCGAAGCTGGTTATCAATTCGGCGCGAATCGTGGCGCTCGGTGCCTATAATGCAAAGTCCGCCCGCTGCGCGAACCTTTTCGGCTTCGGGGGCAATCTCTTCGCGGAATTTTTTATAAAGCTCGGCATAAAGCTCGCGAGCCTTTAAAACCTCGCTGTCATCGGTTTCGGCAAATCCTGTTGCCTCGGCTATGAGCTCATCGGTGTATTCAAGTTTTTTGAGCTCGGCCTTTGCGAGATATTCGGCGTTACCGCCCAGCATAATATCGGTTCCGCGGCCCGCCATATTGGTTGCAATAGTAACGGCGCCGAACTTACCCGCTTGGGCAATAATCTCGGCTTCGCGCTCGTGATGCTTGGCGTTAAGAACATTGTGCTTAATTCCGCGGTGGCGAAGCTTTGCGCTCAACTCTTCGGATTTTTCGATAGTAACCGTACCAACCAAAACGGGCTGACCCTTTTGGTTGCATTCGATAATCTTTTCAATAATAGAGTTTATCTTGCCGTTTCTCGAACGGAAAATGAGGTCGGGTCCATCGTGGCGAATAACCTCCCTGTTCGAGGGGATAACAACAACATCAAGACCATATGTTCCGCCGAATTCGCCTGCTTCGGTTTCGGCAGTACCCGTCATACCCGAAAGCTTATCATAAAGGCGGAAATAGTTTTGGAATGTAATCGAAGCCAGCGTTTTGGATTCGTTTTCGATGTTAACGCCCTCTTTGGCTTCAATAGCCTGATGCAGTCCCTCATTATAGCGGCGACCGAACATAAGTCGTCCCGTGAACTCATCAACGATGATAACCTGACCATCCTTAACAACATAGTCAACATCGCGCTGCATAATTCCGTGGGCGCGGATGGCTTGGTTGATATGGTGGGCGAGGGTGATATTCTCGGCATCGCTGAGGTTTTCAATGCCGAAAAATTCCTCAGCCTTTTTGGTTCCGCTGGCAGTGAGCGAGCAGGAACGAGCCTTTTCATCAATAATATAGTCGCCCTCGCGCTCATGTTGTTCGTTGATTTCCTTATCATTGTTCTGAACAATTTTAATAGCACGCAGGCCTCTTGCGAAGCGGTTTGCTTTAGTATAAAGCTCGGTTGATTTATCGCCTCTTCCCGAAATGATAAGAGGGGTTCTCGCCTCATCGATAAGAATTGAGTCAACCTCATCGACAATGGCAAAATAATGTCCGCGCTGAACTCGCTGCTCGCGGTAGAGCACCATGTTATCGCGCAAATAATCGAAGCCAAGCTCGTTGTTGGTGCAATAGGTTATATCGGCGGCATAAGCCTCGCGCTTTTCATCGCCCGACATACCATGAACGATAAGACCAACCGAAAGACCCAAGAAACGATAGAGCTTGCCCATCCATTCCGAGTCGCGCTTTGCGAGGTAGTCATTAACCGTAACGATATGAACACCTTTGCCTGTCAGCGCGTTAAGATATGCGGGAAGGGTTGCAACAAGGGTTTTACCTTCGCCGGTGTGCATCTCGCTGATTCGACCCTGATGCAGCGCAATACCGCCCAAAATCTGAACGGGGAAGTGGCGCATATTAAGAACTCGGTCGCCCGCCTCGCGGCAGGTTGCGAATGCTTCGGGGAGGATGCTGTCAAGACTTTCGCCCAAAGCTAAACGCTCGCGGAATTCATCGGTCTTGGCGCGAAGAGCCGCATCGCTTAAAGCTTTATATTCTTCTTCAAGCGCAAGAGTTGCCTCCTGCAGCGGTTTCATTCTTTTGATTTCTTTTTCGCTGTAATTGCCGAAAAGTTTTTTCATTAAACCCATAATTAAATGCCTCTTTTTAAAGGAATTAAACACCGAGCAACCATACTGCTCCATTATTTTCTATTATACCAAATATAAATATAAAAATAAAGAACAATTTATAAACAATAAATGCTGGCATAATCTCACTCTTGTAAAACGACAAAATATTTGGTATAATAACAAAAAAATAGGGAGGTGGAAGTTATCCTGGGACTAGGTAAAGTTGCAAAAACCTTCTATAGCCGCCATTTTATAATGTATATAATAATCGGCAGCTTCAACACCCTTAACACGGCGCTCATTTCGCTTTTGCTTTCGCTGATAATTTATGATTATCCCTCGAGCTATTTAGCCTTCGTTATATCCCTTTCAATCGGATATGTGCTTAATGCCAAGGTGAATTTCCATCATAAGCTGATGATAACGGAATATTTGAAGTTTATGTCTATCTATATTCCGCATTTCCTTATCTATGCAACCATTTCAACAATAGCCTTAAGCGTTTGGAATTTCCCGCCGTTTTGGGCAACCGTAACCGCTTCGGTTTCGGGTGCGCCGCTAACCTATATCGTAATGCGATTCTTCGCATTCAGCAATAAAAAAGATGAAAAATAAAAACCGTTCAAGCTTGTTGGCTCGAACGGTTTTTTATTATGAAAATAATAAGCAGCCCTGCTTTTTGAACTCCTCAATCTTTTGATTCAGCAGCTCCTCGCTAACCTCGAAATGAGCCGCAACGCAACTCTTGCACATAAATTTTTCCGATGCGCGGTTTATGAGTTTTTTATGAAGGGCTATTTCATCGCGGGTTAATTCTCGCCCGCATTTTAGGCAATTCATTAAAGCTCAACAACCTTTGCGCGGAAGATTTTGCAGCCGTGCGGCGGGATAAACTCGGAAAGATATTCGCCGCGAACATTCTTAATAACCTCGCCTGTGTAAAGCTCGTGAAGGTCAAGTCCGCGCTTGGTTGAAGCGTTAAGACCAACGCTGACAAGCGGCAAAAATCCCTTGCTCGGGGCATCGTTTAGGTTGAACATCGCGATGGCAATATCGCCGTTTTCGAGGTTTCTAACCCAAACCTCCGCGTGGGAATCCGAGCAGCCGATGCCATCGATTTTATAGGGCTGACTGCATTGGCTGTCGCAGCAAATATCAATAATCTCTTTGTTTTTGAGAATGCGAAGGGCGCTGTCATCGATTTTGCGAATATCGCAGCCAATCATTAAGGGAGAAGCGAACATAGACCACATTGCGAAATGGGTCTTATATTCATCCTCGTTGCAGCCGCCCAAGGCGCAAAAGCCTTCGCCGTTCATGCCGATAACCAGCATATCCATATCGTTATAGCAGGAGGGCGAGCAATAGGGAATAGCCTCGCGCTGGAGCTCGAAAATTCCTAAAATGGATTTCCAGTTATCGCGAATATCGTTGCTGCTGCGCCAAATGTGCGCGCCTGTTTCCTTTATCCATTCCTTGCTGTTTTCGGCGCCCCAGTTGCAGGCGCTGAAGAGAATATCCCTGCCGCAGTTAGCAAGCGCCAAAGCCATTCTCTTATAAAGCAGGTCGCCCTTTTCGGTGATGGGCTTGAAGCAATAGTCGTATTTTAAGTAGTCAACGCCCCATTCGGCAAAGGTCTCGGCATCGATAAACTCATGCTCAAACGAGCCGGGATAATCCGCGCAGGTGCGATTGCCAACGCAGGAATAAATGCCAAACTTGAGTCCTTTAGAGTGAACATAATCGGCAACAGCCTTAATTCCGTTCGGGAATTTTTCGCGATGGGGAACAAGGCGACCGTTTTCATCGCGCTGCTTTTCAGCCCAGCAGTCATCAATAACAACATAGTTGTAGCCTGCGTCTAAAAGACCGAGCTCGATGATTTTATCGGCGGTGCGACGGATAAGCTCATCGCTTATATTCTCGCCAAAGGTGTTCCATGTGTTAAATCCAAGCGGGGGATGGGTTACTTTCATAAAAATGCCTCCTGCAATAAATTGTTAGTTGCAATATATCATAAAATGCGGTAAAATGTGGAATATAAAGTTGCAAGTTTTTCTATAATGCAATAAATTGTTGGGTGGTGCGATAAAATTGCCGAGCGCAAAAATCAGTTATTATTATAAAAAGAATTTTGCCGATTTCAAAATGGAGCAAATGCATATCCATGAAAAAGGCAATTTTGAAATAATGTTTGTTCGCTCGGGAAAGTGCATCGTTTCGGTGCCCGATGAGCAGCTATCCTTAAGCGAAGGGCATTTTGTCCTGCTCGGAAATTGTTGCCCCCATTCGCTTTCGGCAGTTTCGGCTCAAATTTTGAATATTGAGTTTTATATAAATATGGGCGGCAGCGATATAACCTCGGTTTTCGAGGAATGCCCCGCGCTAACGGAGCTTTTCTCCAAATCCGCTGTGCTGCTTGCGGATAAGAGCGAGGTTTGCTCGGCGCTTTTATCGCTTATCGATGAGCTTCGCGAAAACGGAGAGGGGCTATGCTCCGATTTGCTCTTCAGCCGATTGCTCATTGAACTTTCGCGTTCTTTTTTGCGCGCCGATGATGATGGCAGCGCATATGTTGCGGCGGCTCGCGATTATATAAAACGGCATTTTTGCGAGAAACTGCCCGTTTCCGAAATCGCTTCGGCGGTTGGGCTTAACCGCTCGTATTTGCAAACCTTGTTTAAGAAAATAACCGGCAAAACCATTTTGGAATATATAAATTCCTTGCGAATCGAAAAGGCTTGTTTTATAATGAAAAATACCGATTTGCCCGTGGTTGATATAGCCGCCGATTGCGGCTTTTCGTCCCGCCAGCATTTTATGTATATCTTCAAAAAGCAAACGGGTCTAACCGCAAGGCAATACCGAACAGGACGTGTAAACTATGAACAAAACTAAAATTGCAAGAATAAAAATAATAACATCAATGGTAATTTTCGGCACGCTGGGTCTCTTCACCAAGCCGATATCCCTGCCTTCATCCCTGCTTGCATCGGCGCGCGGATTTATCGGCGTTGCCTTTTTGCTCATCTTTATGATGCTTCGCGGCGAAAAAATGAGCAAGGAAGAGTTCAAAAGCAATGCCTTTTGGCTCTTGATTTCGGGAGCGGCTATTGGATTTAATTGGATTTTCCTCTTTGAGGGATATAAATACACAGGCATCCCAACCGCAACGCTATGCTATTATCTTGCCCCCGCGATGGTGGTTTTCTTTTCGCCCTTGGTGCTTCGCGAGCGCATTAACGGAATAAAACTCGGAGCCGCGCTGGTGGCAATGCTTGGAATGATTCCCGTTTCGGGAGTTTTGTCAGGCGGCGATAGCAATCCTCGCGGAATCGCCTTCGGTCTTGCGGCGGCGCTTTTATATGCTTCGGTAATTTTAATGAACAAAAAAATGCCCGATATCTCGGCCTATACCAAAACCGTTGCCCAGCTTTTGGCGGCGGCTGTGGTTGTTTTGCCCTATGCGATTTTAACCGAGGATTTATCGGCGCTCTCGCTCGATTCAACCGATATTCTCTTAACGGTTGCAGTCGGCATCCTTCATACCGGCGTTGCCTATGCGCTTTATTTCAGCGCGATGGGCAAACTTCCCGCCCAAACAACCGCGCTCCTGAGCTATATAGACCCCGCTTTTGTTGTCTTTATTTCGGCGGCCGCGGCGGCGATTTTGCCCTCGGTTTACACCTCCGAAAGCTTGAGTCTTACAACCGTTTTGGGCGCCGTTCTTATCATCGGCAGCTCGCTCTTCGCCGAGTATTTCACATCGAGGGAAAAATAACCGTTTTTATGACAAAATTGAAATAAAATTGTAACCCCTTTGAAATCGCATTTTACGGTATATGGGTATATACTGTATTTGTAAGATATTTAAAGGTGGTGAACGGTTGTGATTAAATTGCTTGCGGAGTTTTTTGCGCTCATTTTTATGCTTATTTTGCCCTCCTCGGCAACCACAGCCGAAATAGAGCCGCAAATGGCATCCGAAACCATCGTTTTAGCTGATGATGAGGCGGTTTATTCCCATCAAAGCGAGGGCGTTATGCTCGCTCGTTTTGAAAATATTTTGAATCATAATTATTGCTTCGGCGATGATTTTTTATCTAGCGATAGTTTAATCTCGGGCGCAGCCGTTTCGCTTATAAACCTTTGCGAGGATGGCTTTATTCCCGCCGATGCCGTTGATGAATTCGTTTATAATATGTATGGCAAAACTTTCGAAGAGGTTACCCTGTCGAGCGGCGGCTACTATTCCGTTTTGCCCCGCGGCTTCGATGTTTATCGCCACACTGTGACCGATTATTCTTATTTAGGCGATGGAAGAATCGCCGTTACCTCCTCGGTTTTAATAAATCCCGATGGCGAGAGCGAAACCGCTGTTTGCGAGAGCGTTTTCTTCGCTGATGGCAGCAGCATTTTCGGCTATAACCTTCTTGAATGCAATATTAAATAATAAAAAGTGAAAACACCCCGCCAAACGGCAGGGTGTTTTCTTTTTTAGGGGTTTGAGGAGTGGTCTTTTAAAGACCAAGGTGGAAAGATGAGTGCGGCTCTCTTCTTTCCGTGAGTTTATAATAACCCATAAATTTTATTAATTTGTGAACATATTTTAAAACAAAAATTAACTTTTTAAAATTTGAATATTATCATATCAAAATGCCAAACATAATTGCGGGGTGTTAAAGATATGAAATATTCAAAACATAAAAACGAACAACCATTTTTAAAGGGCAAGGGCTTTTATCTTGTGTTGGCGGCAACCATCGCGGCGCTCGGAATCGCAGCATGGTCAGCGGCAGCAACCATTGAATCGGTGGATGACGGCGCATCTTCATCCAACATTTCATCCATAGAGCCCGCGCCGCAAAACTCAAGCAGCGTGCCGCAGGCAACCGAGCAGGCGGGTCAAAATGTTAGCGATGTTTCGGATAACCGAGATAATCCCTCGAGCGAAAAACCGATTTCGAGCAAACCCGAATCGGGCAGCCTTAAGGGCGCGGCGATAACCATGCCGTTTTCGGGCAGCATCGGCAAAAACTTTAGCGATAAAACGCTGCAGTATAGCAAAACCTATGGCGATATGCGGTTGCATCTCGGAATCGATTTGCAGGCCGAAGAGGGAACCAAGGTTGTAGCCATGGCGAAGGGAACGGTTGAGAAGGTAACCGATGATGCGCTTTATGGCAAAACCGTTGTTATCAACCATTTCGGCTATAGCGTTCATTATTCGGGACTTAAGAATATAACCGTAACCGAAGGGGAGAGCGTTGAATCGGGCGTCAAGGTTGGCGAAATCGGCGTTGTTCCCTGCGAGCGCGAGGACAAATCCCATATTCATTTCACCGCCATGAAGGACGGCAAATATGTTTCTCCAACCGAGCTTTTGGCGCTGATGAAATAAAAAAGACCACGGAGTTTTGCTCCGTGGCTTTTTTTAATTACTTATTCTTTAAAAGGTCGCGAATTTCGGCGAGGAGTTCAGCCTCGGTCGGTGCGGGAGGAGCGGCAGGAGCTGCTTCAGCAGCCTCTTCTTCCTCTTTGCGGGTCAACTTTTCGGCGGTTTCTCTAACCTTGCCGATAACGGTTATCATAACGAAAATCGAAGCGGCAATAATAAAGAAATCAAGAATAGCCTGCAAGAATGCACCATAGGAAACAACGGCATCCTTAACCTTGAAGTTTAAAGCGGAAAGGTCGTTACCGCCGGTTAGGATTCCAACGAGAGGCATAATAATGCAGTCAACTAATTTGCTGACAATATCCTTGAAGGCAGCACCGATAACAACGCCGACAGCCAGGTCAAGCACATTGCCCTGAAATGCGAACTGTTTGAATTTTTTCCACATAAATAAAAACTCCTTTATTTATTTGTTAATACCATAATACATTAAAATTGCACATTGTTCAAGTAAAAATTACAGCTTCATGGTAAGCGAGATGCGCTTTCTTGCAACATCAACCGATAATATCTTAACCTTAACGGTTTGGCCAACCTTAACGGCCTCAAGCGGATGCTTAATGAAACGGTCGCAAATTTGAGAGATATGAACGAGTCCGTCCTCGTGAACGCCGATATCAACGAAGCAGCCGAAATCGATAACATTTCGAACCGTGCCCGTGAATACCATGCCTTCTTTAAGGTCCTTGAGCTCCATAATGTTGCCATCGCGCAAAAGGGGAGCCGGCAGCTCATCGCGCGGGTCGCGACCCGGTTTTTTAAGCTCGTTTATAATGTCGCAAAGGGTTGGAACACCAACCTCGATTTCAGCGGCAAGCGCCTCTAAAGCCTCGCCCTCGGGGAACTGGATTCCTGCGATTTTCTCGGGTGTGAGTTCCTTTGCGGAAACGCCGTATTTCTTAAGCAAAGCCTCGGCAGCCTTATAGCTTTCGGGATGAACCGCGGTGTTGTCAAGCGGGTTTTTGCCATCTAAAACGCGAAGGAAGCCCGCGCATTGTTCGAATGCCTTGGCGCCGAGCTTGGGAACCTTTAAAAGCTGGCGGCGGTCGGTAAACGCGCCGTTCTCCTCGCGGTAGGCAACGATGTTTTTCGCAATCGCGCTGTTAACGCCCGCAACATGCTCGAGCAGCGATGCGGATGCGGTGTTAAGGTCGGCTCCGACCGAGTTAACGCAGTCTTCAACAACGCCCGAAAGCGCATCGCCAAGGCGCGCCTGCGGCATATCGTGCTGATATTGACCAACGCCGATAGCCTTGGGCTCAATTTTAACAAGCTCCGATAGCGGGTCTTGCAGTCTTCTTGCAATCGAAACCGCGCTTCGAAGAGAAACATCAAACATCGGGAATTCGGCGGCAGCGAGCTTGCTTGCCGAGTAAACGCTGGCGCCCGCTTCGCTGACAACCATATAAGAAACCTTTTCGGGAATCTCCTTTATCAGCTCGGCAACAAAGGCTTCGGATTCGCGGCTTGCCGTTCCGTTGCCGATGGAGATGGTGTTAACGCCGTGCTTCTTTATGAGAAGAGAAAGCTTTTTCTTTGCCTCTTCGGTTTTGTTTTGCGGGGGAGTGGGATAAATAACGGTGGTGTCAAGAACCTTGCCTGTGGGGTCGCAAACCGCAATCTTGCAGCCTGTGCGGTATGCGGGGTCGAGTCCCAAAGTGGTGCTGTTTTTAATGGGCGGCTGCATCAAAAGCTGGCGGAGATTATTGCCGAAAACCTTAATGGCGCTCTCGCTCGCATCCTCCGTCAGCGCGGTTCTAACCTCGCGTTCAAGGGAGGGGAAGATAAGGCGGCGGAAGCTGTCAACTGCGGCATCATAAACAAGCGCCGAGCAGGCGTTATCCGCTTTAACATAGCGACCGATTGCGGCCTTCTCGCCAAACATTTCGGGCAGCTCCAAAGAAACCTTCAAAAACTCTTCCTTTTCGCCGCGGTTTAGCGCTAAAACGCGGTGACCCGCAATTTTAGAAACGGGTTCCTCATATTCATAATAGTTTTCGTAAACGCTGCGAGCCTCCTTATCGGCGGCGGCCGAAACAATCTTGCCCGAGCGCGAAATGATAAAGCGCAGCTGCTTGCGAAGAACGGCATCATCCGATATAATCTCGGCAATGATATCGCTTGCTCCCGCAAGTGCCTCTGCTACATCGGCAACGCCCTTTTCTTCATCAATATAGGCTGCTGCCTCGGCTTGCGGGTCGGTTTCGTCGGCCTGCTCTAAAATAAGGAGAGCCAACGGCTCGAGTCCCTTTTCCTTTGCAACGCTGGCGCGGGTGCGGCGCTTTTGCTTATAGGGGCGGTAAAGGTCCTCAACCTCAACGAGGGCGGTCGCGGCTAAAATTGCTGCCTCTAATTCTTCGGTCAGCTTGCCCTGCTCGGTTATCGAAGAAATAACCTCTTCCTTGCGCTTCTCAAGTCCGCGCAGGTAGCAAAGGCGGTCGTATATCTCTCTAAGGATTTGGTCATCAAGCGTTCCCGTTTGCTCCTTGCGGTAGCGGGCGATGAAGGGGATGGTCTTATCATCGTCAATCAGCGCAACGGTGTTGTCGATTTGCCAAAGCTCGAGCGAGAATTCTTTTGCTAATGTTTCGTTAATGTTCATAGATGTTTCTCCGTAGAATGTGATATAAAAAATTATACCGCCACCGCATAATTTTTTCAAGTTATTATTGCGCTGATGAGGGCTGTATAGAAATTTTAATGCCTTTTTGGTTTAATTTGCACTAAATTTACCCTTGATTCGACAAAAAACACCCGTTTTAGCAGCATTTTATACAAAAGTTATTAAATTCGCGCTATAATTTTAGTTGAAATCTTCTTAAAACGGTGGTATAATTACCCCATAGTAAATTTGGCGTATTTTTCGCCGATGAAAGGGTGTTCACATTGAAACAGTACAAGTCAACCAACATTAAAAACATCGCCCTGTTAGGTCACGGTAACTCGGGCAAGACCACATTAGCAGACGCGATTTTATATTATGGCAAGGCAACCGATAGAATCGGCAAGAGTGCTGATTCTTCTCTAACACTCGATTTTGATGCCGAGGAAAAGAAGAGAAAGGTCTCGGTCAGCACGGCTATGTTCCCCGTTGAACTGGGCGAGAACAAGCTTAATATAATCGATGCTCCCGGCCAGTTCGATTTCGCCGTCGGCGTTAGCGAGGCTCTAACCGCTGCCGATTCGGCTTTAATCGTTCTTTCGGGTAAATCGGGTCTGACCGTAGGCGCCCAAAAGGCATATGATGCCGCCCGCAAAAACGGCAAACCCGTTGCCTTCTTTATCAACAAGCTTGATTCGGTTCATGCTCATTTTTATCGCGTTGTTTCGATTATAACAGGTCACTATGGCGGCGTTATTTGCCCCGTTGTTGTTCCCTTTGTTGAAGGCGAGCATGTAACCTGCTACATAAACCTTATAAACGGCAAGGCCTACACCTATGAAGGCCTTAACGCAAAGGAATATTCTCCCGTTCCCGATAATTCGGATATTTCCTCCATGCGCGATATTATGCTTGAGGCAGTTGCTTCAACCGATGAGGCGCTTATGGATAAATATTTCGGCGGCGAACCCTTCACCGAGGAAGAAATTTTAACCGCCCTTAAAAAGGCTATGAAGTCGGGCGATTTGTGCCCCGTATTTTGCGGCGTTGGTCAGGATGGCGCGGCAATCCCGCTGCTTGTTGATATCTTGGCGGAAATCGCTCCCGCTGCAAACGAGGGCGTTGTTAACTGCGTTGATGATAGCGCGGTTAAGGTTGATGAAAACGCTCCTGCGGCTCTCGTTGTTTTCAAAACAATTGCCGACCCGTTCGTTGGAAAACTTTCCTATTTCAAGGTTGTTTCGGGCGTTGTTAAGGCGGATAGCCGCCTGATTTGCCAAAGAACCGGCAACGAGGAAAAGCTCTCCAAGGTTATGTGGGTTAAGGCAGGCAAGCAGGAGGATGCAGCCGCAATCGGCGCAGGCGATATCGGCGCAGTTGCCAAGCTTGGCAATGTTCTAACCGGCGATACTTTGTGCGATGCCGCATTCGGCAAGGCAATAAAGGTTCCGCAGTTCCCGTTGCCCCAGCTTACAATGGCGGTTTATCCCAAGGTTAAGGGCGATGAAGATAAGATTGCCCAGGGTCTAACCCGCCTGATGGAAGAAGACCCAACCATCAGCTTCTCGGTTAACACCGAAACCAAGGAACAGCTCCTTTCGGGTCTCGGCGAACAGCATATTGATGTTATCATCTCCAAACTCGCAGCCAAGTTCGGCGTTAATGTTGAGCTTAAAACTCCCCGCGTTGCCTATCGCGAAACCATCCGCAAGACCGTTAAGGTTCAGGGCAAGCATAAGAAACAGTCGGGCGGTCACGGTCAGTATGGCGATGTTTGGATTGAGTTCAGCCCCGCTGAAGGCGATGAGATGATATTCGAGGAGAAGGTATTCGGCGGCAGCGTTCCCAAGAATTTCTTCCCCGCAGTTGAAAAGGGTCTTCGTGATTCGGTTTCGAAGGGCGTTTTGGCGGGTTATCCCGTTGTTGGCCTTAAGGCAACCCTTTTGGATGGTTCTTATCATCCCGTTGATTCCTCCGAAATGGCATTTAAAACCGCCGCAGGCATCGCATATAAGGATGGTTTGCCGCAGGCAGGCCCCGTTCTTTTGGAACCCATTGGTATGCTTAATGTTACCATCCCCGAGGATAATATGGGCGATGTTATCGGCGATATCAATAAGCGCCGCGGCAGAGTTATAGGAATGAACCCGCTTGCAGGCAAGCTGCAGGAGGTTGTTGCCGAGGTTCCGATTGCTGAAATGTCCGATTTCTCAACCTCGATGCGCTCCATAACCCAGGGAAGAGCCGAATTCACGCTTAACTTCGAGCGTTATGAAGAGGTTCCCTCCCATATCGCAGGCAAGATTATCGAGGCCGCCAAGGCTGAATAATAAAATAAAAGGGGCGCTTTAGGGCGCCCCTAACTTTTCGCCTATTTATAATATTTTTATTGACATAAGGGGCTTGTTTTGATATACTGTTAACTTGATAGGTTATGTTTTAGATTGGGGGACTACCCCCTTAAAACAATGCCGTAATAAAAAGGAGGTTTTAGTAATATGAAAAGAACATATCAGCCGAAGAAGCTTCATCGCAAGAAGGAACATGGTTTCCTCAAGAGAATGGCTACCGCTAACGGCCGCAAGGTACTTGCCCGTCGTAGAGCAAAGGGCAGAAAGCAGCTTACCTACTAATTTTAGTTAAAAGGACAGTCGGAAAAACCGATGGAAAAGCTGAAAAAGTTAAAGCTTAATAAAGAATTTAAAAGGGCATACGGCAGGGGAAAGTGCTTTGTTCATTCGGGCGTTGTAACCTATATCGTTAAAAACCGCGAAGGCGGGATTCGTATAGGCGTAACAACCGGCAAGAAGATAGGCACCGCCGTTTTAAGAAACCGTGCGAGGCGAGTTATAATCGCCGCGTTTCGCGGTTGTTTGCCGTATCTTGATTGTCGCGGGTACGATATAGTTTTCGTTGCCCGCGCGAGAACGCCCAAAATGAACAGCAATAAGCTGAAGGAAGTACTTATGCGTCAATTTTCGGACGCAGGAATTGTGAAGAATGAAACGGATACTCATTAAATTGGTGCGTTTTTATCAAAAATGCATTTCGCCCCGCAAGGGATATTCGAGCTGCCGATTTATACCTACCTGCTCTTCATATGCTATTGAGGCAATAGAAACGCACGGTGCCTTTAAGGGTACCGCGCTCGCAATTTATAGGGTGCTTAGATGTAATCCGTTGTGCAAGGGCGGGTATGATCCCGTTCCCCCTCGCAAAACAAAAGGAGAAAAAAGATGAGTTTTATAAGTGTGCCTATGGGATATGTCCTTCGTTGGTTCTCATCCCTCGTTGGTAATAACTTTGCAGCAGCAGTATGCCTTTTTACCATACTCGTAAATGTTTTAATGCTGCCGCTCACTATGAAATCACAAAAATCCACCGTACAGCAAACCCGCATTAAGCCCAAGCTTGATGCGCTCAAAGCAAAGTGCGGTAATGATAAGCAAAGATACACTCAGGAAATGCAGGCTCTTTATCAAAGAGAGGGCGTTTCCATGTCCGGCGGTTGTATGCCGCTTTTGCTCCGTATGGTGCTCATGATGGGCATTTACTGGGCAATAACCAACCCGCTTCGTTACATTTGCGGTATTGATAGCAGCGTTATCAACAATGCTATGAAGGAGCTTGATGTTAAGAGCGCTATGAGCCTTATGGGTCCCGCGCAGGCAGGCAAGATTGCAACCATTCCTGCAGCAACTGCAAAAATGGTTGATTTCGACTTGTTCGGCATCAATTTGCTCGATAACCCCAGCTTCACCAAACCCGCAGCAATTTGGCTTATGCCCATTTTGTCCTTTGTTGCGCAGTTTGTTTCCAGCCTTGTAACAATTAAAATTCAAAAGAAGAACAACCCCGGCGCTCCCACTATGTCGGGTATGATGCTGACTATGCCTCTTATCTCGCTTTGGATCGGTTTCAGCTTTCCGGGTGCTCTCGGTTTCTACTGGGCAATTTCGGCAATTGTCGGCGGTGTGATTCAGGCTGTTGTTTCGCTTAAATACGGTCCTGATGTTATCATCGCAAAGGAACAGTCCAAAGAAACCTACACAAGATTCAGATACGAAAAGAACCGCAAAAAGTCGGCTTCGATAGATTAGGAGGAGCTACAAATTGATTAAAGAAGCAATAGGCGTTGGCGCCACGCTTGAAGAGGCCACCGAAAAGGCCAAAGCGGAACTCAATGCTTCGTTTGACGAAGAGGTTCAATTCGAGGTTTTAACCTATCCTAAAAAGAAGTCCCTCGGATTGTTCGGCGGCTCTATGGCAAAGGTAAGGGTTTTTGTTGAAATGCCCGACCCCGCGCCCAAAAAGCAGCGTCAGCCTAAAAAAGAAAACAAGAAAAACGATGCCGAAAACAAAGAGCGTCGTGAAAAGAAGATAGAGAAGAAGGCTCCCGCCGAGGTTAAACCCGCGGCTCCCGCCGTTGCCGAGGAGCAAATCGAAAAAGATTCTCCCGCAGGTCGCGCAATCGCCTATCTTCGTTCGGTACTCGCTAATTTAGGCGTAACCGATTATACCGTTTCGGTTGCCGAAATCGAGAAGGGCGCCCGCATCATTTTAGAGGGCGAAAATCTCGGTGCTATCATCGGCCGCCGCGGAGAAACCCTCGATGCTTTGCAGTATTTAGCATCGCTCGCCGCAAACTCCGGCGGAGATTTCTTCCGCATAACCCTTGATACAGGTAACTATCGCGAAAAGCGCGAGCAAACCTTAAAGGGTCTTGCCCGCCGCATTTCGAATCAGGTTCTTAGAACAGGTCGCAGCCGCGCCCTCGAGCCTATGAACCCGTATGAGCGCCGCATTATCCACACCGAGGTTCAAACCATCGAAGGCGTTGAATCCAATTCTATCGGTGAGGGCAAAAATCGCCGCGTTGTTATCAGCCCCGTTGGCGGCAAAAGAGATAACTTCCGCCGCGATGACCGTCGCCGTGACCGCCGCGCTCCCGCAGCAAAGCCCGTAATCGATCCCGACCGCGCTCCTAAAAAGGACGCTGCCGACCTCCCGCTTTACGGCAAAATCGACTAAAAATAAAAGCACCGAGAAAATCTCGGTGCTTTTTATTTTATCTAATTAAACGCGGCAGTCGAGAGGTAGCGCTCTCCCGTATCGGGCAGCAAAACAACGATTCTCTTGCCCTTGTTTTCATCGCGCGCGGCAACCTCCGCAGCCGCAGTTAATGCAGCTCCCGAGGAGATTCCAACCAAAAGTCCCTCAACGGTCGGCAAAAGTCTTGTAGCGGCTATTGCATCATCGGTTTTAACCGCAAGGATTTCATCAATAACGCTGCGTTCAAGCGCGTCAGGAATGAAATTTGCGCCGATTCCCTGTATTCCGTGGGGCGCGGCTGCGCCACCCGAAAGAACGGGGGATTCAGCGGGCTCAACCGCAACAATTTTGATGTTTTGGTTTTGCTCTTTAAGGTATTTTCCGATACCCGTTATGGTGCCGCCCGTTCCAACGCCCGCAACGAAAATATCGAGGTTTCCGTCTAAAGTGCTGTAAATTTCGGGCGCGGTTGTGTCATAGTGGGCTTTGGGGTTGGCGGGATTATAAAATTGTCCCGCAATAATGCTGCCGCTAATTTGCTCTTTAAGCTCGTTTGCCTTCTTAACAGCGCCATCCATTCCTTCTTTGCCATCGGTCAGCACTATTTCGGCGCCATATGCCGAGAGCAGCTTGCGGCGCTCAAGGCTCATGGTTTCGGGCATGGTTAGAATAACGCGATATCCGCGAACGGCCGCAACCATGGCAAGACCGATTCCCGTGTTGCCGCTGGTCGGCTCGATTATGGTAGCGCCCTTGGTTATCAGTCCCTTTTGCTCAGCATCGAGGAGCATCGAGAGCGCGGCGCGGTCTTTAACGCTGCCTGCAGGATTAAAATATTCGAGCTTCGCGAAAATCTCAGCCTTTGCGCCAATCTTTTCTTCAAACTTCTTAAGGCGCAAAAGGGGAGTGTTTCCAACAAGCTCCAATATGTTGTCATAAACCTTCATAAAACCTACTCCTTTAAAGTAGTATTTCCAAAAAAATCCCCTCGCGGGGATTTTTTATTTTAAAGTTCGTTTAGGAAATATGCCTGTGTGTAGGCATAGTTACCGTCAAAGTCGATAACCTCGGCGCGAACATAAATATCATCGCTGTGGAGCGTGAATTCGCCGCCGAAGAGCTCTTCGCCGGTTTTAACGCGGCCTGTGTGGCGGGTGCCTGTGTGGAATCGAACTTCGCGAATGGGGGTTGAGGTTTTAACGCCGAAAACGCCATCCTCAACATAAACATCCTCGAAAAGCGGACCGCAAGAGGCATAAAACTCGCCATTTTCAAAGGCGCTTATAATCTTATCATAGTCAAGACTGTCGGCGGCGAGCATAATAAATCCGCCAAACATATCATCGGGGTTATGGTTATCATCCGCGGCAACGCAAAAAACTCGCTTACCTGCGCGGAGCATATCATCAAAAACAACGCCGTTGTTATCATCGAAGCCTGCGATATATGTTCCCGTGTTGAAAATTTCGAGGTTGTTCATTCCCTCATATTGCATATAAAGGGAATAGTCCTCCATCGACCAGCGCGGATGATTATAGGTAACGATGAATCCATCATCTTTAAGGCGCTTTATGGCGAGGTTGATGGCTTCGGGCGTGTGGTCCTTAAGGAGAATCTCGCCCTTCGATTTTGCCATATCCCAACGCTCATCGTGCATCCATTTAAATTTGGGATGCTTCCAGTTGGGGTCGATTCCGAGCTGGTAGATGTCGCTCTTGTCCTTTTTATAGGCGCAAAGATGGCAAACAATCCAGTTGTTGAAGTTTTCGCCCCTAACCTCGTTGAACTCATATTCAAGCGCGGGAATGGTTATAAACTCCTTATCATCGAGTTCGCTGTGATAAAAAAGGCCCTCGTGGTCAGTAATCGCCAAAACCGAATAACCCTGCTCTTTATAGAACTTTTTCAGTTCTTCGGGGGTGTAGGTTCCGTCCGACCAGTTGCTGTGGCAATGCAAATTAGCCTTATAAAAATTTTTTCCAACGGGGATGAGATGCTTTTTCATGTTAAGACCTCAAAATTTAAATATCGTTTCTACCTTCAAGTGCTTTTGTCAGGGTAACCGCATCGGCATATTCCAAATCGCCGCCAACGGGGATGCCGTAAGCCAGCCTGGTTATACGAATGCCCATCGGTTTTAAAAGCCTTGAGATATAGCTGGCGGTTGCCTCGCCCTCAACAGTGGGGTTGGTTGCCATTATAACCTCTTTAACCGTGCCGTCGGCCAAACGCGACATAAGCTCTTTGATTTTAAGCTGGTCGGGACCAACTCCGTCCAGCGGCGAAATTGTGCCGTGGAGAACATGATAGAGTCCCTTATATTCCTGCGTGCGCTCAAAAACCATAATCGCCTTGGGGTCCTCAACAACGCAAATTGTTGAGTTATCGCGCATCGGGTCGGCGCAAATGGGGCAGGTGTCGAATTCGGTAAGGCATTGGCATTTGCTGCAAAGATGAACCCTTTCTTTCGCCTCAATCAAAGCGCTTGCGAATTTTTCAGCGCGTTCTTTAGGCTGCGAGAGGATGTAAAAGGCGAGCCTTTGAGCGGTTTTGCGACCAATAGATGGCAGCCTTTCAAATTGGGTTATCAGCTCATTGAGCGGTCCAACATTATATGCCATTAGAATAACCCCGGAATGTTAAGGCCGCTTGTTATGGCGCCCATCTCTTCATCGGCAGTTTTCTTTGCGGTGTTTATAGCCTCGTTAACTGCAACGGTAACAAGGTCTTCGAGCATTTCTGCATCATCGGGGTCAACCGCATCGGGCGAAATCTTGAGCGAGCGGATGTTATAGTCGCCGTCAACGGTTGCGCTAACAAGTCCGCCGCCCGAGGTAGCGGTGTATTCGCGCTCCTTAAGGTCGGCCTGGAGTGCTGCCATATCATCCTGCATCTTTTGTGCCTGCTTGAGCATGGCATTCATATTTTGTCCACCCTGATTGGGAATTCTGCATTTCATAAAGATTTCTCCTATTTGTTTAGTAAATCAAGTTTTTTGGCAAGACCTAAAAGCGGGTCGGTCTTGTTTTCGGCTTGGTTTTCGCGGTGGTAGGGGCCGATTTTATATTGCTTGTCTAAAACGGCTGCGATGGCGCGGCGAAGGGTGTCGCGGTTGTGCTGCGAGCCGTTCATAAGGTCGCGGAACATCGAGTTATCGCTGTCTATGAGCAAATATTCGCCCTTGATATAGGCGCAGGAGCCGCGAAGCGCTCCGCACATAAGGGGATTGATTTTGGAAAGCTCCGAGAGAATATCGTTCCATTCTTTGATGGGGCGCTCATCCGCGCTGTCCTTTTGAGGAGCGGGGGCGGGAGCAGCTTCCAAAACGGGTTCTTCATCGGCAGGAGGAACATCCTCATCCTCAATGGGAGGAATTTCCTCGTTTTCTTCTTCTTCTTTTGCTTTTTCCTCAACCGAAGTCTCGGCGCTGATAGCGGGAGCGGCTATAGGCGCGCCCTTTTCAAGCGCGGCAATTCGCTCTTCGAGCGCCGAAAGCGAGGAGGAAAGGCGCGGCGAGCAAAGCTTGATTATAGCCAGCTCCATTTCGCAGCGGCGGGAAGCATTTTTCATCTTCGGCTGGGTTTCCTGAAGCAAATCGAGAATAAAGATAATCTCGCGCAAATCATAAAGTCTTGCCTGTCGAGTCAGTTCTTTCTTTTCGGCAGCCGAGCAAACAATCGGCTTCGGCTCGAGCGAAACGGTCTTCATTATCATAAGATTACGATAATGGGAAATAAGCTCGCCCAAGAGCCTCGTCATATCAACCGATGCGGAATAAAGTTTATCTATCATTATGAGCGCGTTTTCGGTGTCGCGTTCGCGGATTAGGTCGCAAAGCTTATAGAGATATTCCTTGCCTGCCATTCCGCAAACCTCCGAAACGGTTTGCTCCGTGATGTTGTTTTCGGCAGCGGCGCACAAATCGAGAACCGATAGCGCATCGCGCATACCGCCGTCGGCAATCGAGGCAATCAGCAGCGCGGCATCATCCGAAAGGGTCAATCCCTCATTTTCGGCAACCTTCTTTAGGCGCTCGCAAATATAGCTTTGCTCAATTCTTCTGAAATCAAAGCGCTGGCAACGCGAAAGAATGGTTGCGGGAAGCTCGTTAACCTCGGTTGTTGCGAGGATGAAAATAACATGAGCCGGCGGCTCCTCGAGGGTTTTAAGAAGGGCGTTAAACGCGCCCTTGGAAAGCATATGAACCTCGTCGATGATATAAACGCGGTAGCGCGCATCGGCGGGGGCAAAATTAACCTGGTCGCGAAGCTCGCGAACATCCTCAACGCCGTTGTTGGATGCAGCATCGAGTTCAACAATATCCATAACTTCTCCTGCGGCAATAGCGCGGCAGGATTCGCATTCGCCGCAAGGGTCGCCGCCCTTGAGGTTTTTGCAGTTAACCGCCTTGGCGAGAATCTTCGCGCAGGAGGTTTTTCCTGTTCCTCTTGTTCCGGTGAACAAATAGGCATGAGAGATTTTGCCGGTGGCAAGCTCGTTTTTAAGGGTTTCGGTTATATGCTCTTGACCGACAACATCCGAAAAGGTATCGGGACGGTATTTGCGGTATAAAGCCTGATACAAACCGACTCACTCCTTCGTAAAAAAGTTTAAAATGCGTACTAAAGTGTACGAACAGACCGATTTACTGCAGCGCATAGGACATCCGCTTAATGCTGCTCGGTTCCCCGCCTGACATGGTTCACGGGGCCCTATCGCACAGGACCCGCCTGTTCGCACGCTTCGGTACGCATTTTCATTAGAACTATTATAATATAAAATTATCAAGTTTACAATAGTTTTTAAAAAATATTGTAATTTGTTAAAGATAATACTATAATATAACTATATATGTGTATGCGGATGCCATATCCGCAAAAGGAGAAAAAATGGAAAAACTTAAATCTAAGTACCTTTATGACTTCTCCCACACCGTAGCAGCGCCGCTTTTCGAGCGCTTCAGTTACCCTTGGGAGGTGCTTCCCGAAATAAAGGGCTTTATTCTTGCGCTCATAAAGAGCCTTCCGCGTGATGAGTATATAGAACTCGCGGCGGATATCTTGGTTCATAAAAGTGCAGTCGTTGCGCCGAGCGCCTTTATAAACGGCCCGACCGTTATCGGTGAGGGAAGCGAAATCCGCCATTGCGCCTTCATAAGAGGAAGCGCGCTTGTTGGCAAAAACTGCGTTGTCGGAAATTCAACCGAACTTAAAAATGTTATCCTTTTCGATAATGTTCAGGTTCCGCATTATAATTATGTCGGTGATTCGGTTTTGGGCTATTGCGCTCATATGGGCGCGGGGGCAATAACTTCCAATGTCAAATCCGATAAGAGCCTCGTCAGCGTTAATGCGGAGGAAAAAATCGAAACGGGACTCAAAAAATTCGGTGCCATGCTTGGCGACTGTGTTGAGGTCGGCTGCGGCAGCGTTTTGAACCCCGGAACGGTTATAGGAAAAAACTCGAACATTTATCCGCTATCTTCGGTGCGCGGTTTCGTGCCCGAAAACAGCATCTATAAGCGACAAAACGAAATTGTCGCAAAGAGATAGGGTGGTGCTGTATGGAAAAATGGGATGTTTTGGATGCGGAAGGAAGGCCAACCGGCCGCCGCGTCAACCGAGGCAGGAGAGCGATTCTCCGCTCGGGAGAATATCATTCGGTTGTTCATATTTGGATAACCGACAGTAAGGGCAGGCTCTTGATTCAGCGTCGCTCTGAAAAGAAAAATTTAATGCCGGGCGAATGGGCGGCAACGGGCGGAGCCACAATAGCGGGCGAAACCCCCTTTGCCTCCGCTCGTCGCGAGCTTTATGAGGAGCTTTCCATCAATTCGGATGCTCAAAACCTCAAAAAAATCGCAACCATCCGCCGAAGAAATTCTATATTAACGATTTGGCATATTAAAACCGATGTTGATGAGAAAAAACTGCGCCTTCAACGCAACGAGGTTGCTCAGGTGCGTTGGGTAACGCGCGAGGAATTTGAAAAAATGGTTGCCGAAGGCAAATATCATAACTACGGAAGGGAATATTTCCAGGTAGTTTTATCGGCGATTTACGGAGAAGGAGAGAAAAAGAATGAGCCTATCAGTAGAGGGGCAGAAGTGTCCCGTATGTAAGGCATACTTATTTGATGATGAGGATATAGTTTTTTGCCCAACCTGCGGCGCGCCGCATCATCGCGACTGTTATATGAAGCTTGGCCATTGCGCTCTCGAAGAGCTCCACGGAACACAAGAGCAATACGATGCTAACAAGGTTGCCGAGGAGCAAAACAAAAGAGAAGAGCCCAAGGTAGAAAACGAGGGCAAACCCGCATATCGCTGCATTCGCTGCGGAACCGAAATGTCGGATAACGATATGTTTTGTCCCGTTTGCCGAACCCCCCGTATGCAACAGGGCTTTGGCGGCGGAGCGCATATCAACTTCGGTTTCAATCAGCCTAAATGGAAGGGCGAAACGGTTGTTGAGGATGATGTAACTCTGAATGATGTTGTGCCGCTTGTTGCTGCCAATGTTAATCGCTATAGCGAAAAATTCATAACGCTTAACAAGAAGCATCGCTCCTCTTGGAACTGGGCGGCATTCTTGCTCCCTTCGGCGTGGTCGTTTTATCGCAAAAACTATGTTAGCGGAGTTCTTTTCGGCATATTGCAGGTGGCTTCGGCTTTGTTAACGCTTCCCCTGCAGCAGCTTATGAATGGCGGCACACTTGCCGACTCGGCAACAATGCGCGATATGCTCGACCTCGCGTTTGCCAACCCGAATACAATGTGGCTCGCTCTTGCGGGCGCGTTGCTCGGTCTCGGCGTTTCGATTTTTGCGGGTTTGTTTGCCGATTATATCTATAGAGGCAACTGCATCGAAAGAGCCAAGAAGATTAAAGCCGCTCCCGATGGCGAGCGCGAGCAACTTCGCTATAAATTGGGCGGAATCAGCCCGCTTTGGTTCTTGATTGCCCTTATGGCCGAAAACTACATTCCCATAATAATCTCTATGTTTTTATAAGGAGAGCCTCTTATGAGCCAACGCTACTGTGAAGAATGCAAAACGCCCAACGAGCCTGAATATAAGTTTTGCAAAAACTGCGGAACGCCGCTTCAAGAGCCCGATATTTTAGATTCTCCGATTGCCCCGATTCCGCAAAATGATGATAGCATCGGCGAAATCGAAGCGCAGGATATGGTCTTCTTTGTGGGTAAAAACGGCGCTCGTGTTGTTCAAAAATGGAATATGATGGGCTTTTTGCGCCGCCGTTTTTCGTGGTGCTGGCCGGCATTCATTTGGTCGTTTTTCTTCGGCCTTGCAGGCGCGGGGCTTTGGTTTTTGTATCGCCGAATGTATAAATTCGGTGCTATCATACTTGCGGCTTCCTTTGCCCTTTCGAGCATAGGCATCTTGAGCCATTCCGAATCGATAACTAATTTGGTTATAGACTCGGTTGATTGCATCAAACAAAGCACCGATTTCGAAACCGGCGAGGTTAACGAGCGCGAGCTTTCCTATCGCCTTGAGCGGGTTATGGAGGGCGAGGATGCAAAACGCCTTGCAGCATTTTCCGATTTATCGGAGATGTTTAACCTTGTTGCAGCGGTGGTTGCGGGTCTTTTTGCCCTTGCGATTTATAAGCATTTTGCAGTCAGCAAGATAAAAAGCTATGGCAGGAAGCTAACCCCGCTTGAGCTTTCTTTAGCGGGCGGAACGAGCGGCGGTGCGCTAACGCTCGGAATAATTTTAACTGTGGTTGCCGAGCTTTCGGTGTTGGTCGTTGTTATAATGGGGGCGTTTGCATTATGAGATACACAACTTTGCTGTTTGATAACGACAATACCCTAATGGATTTTTATGCTGCCGAGAGGCAGGGAATAGAGCGCGCGTTTAAAAAGCACGGGCTGCCCTATAACCCCGAAATCTTAAAAATCTATAGCGATATAAATCAGTCCTTTTGGGAAATGTATGAGCGCGGCGATATAGAAAAAAGCGAAATCTATGAGGGCAGGTTTATTAAGTTTTCCGAGGTAACCGGCCTTAAATTCGACACTGCTAAAATGCGCGTTGATTATGTTGATGCGCTCCGTTTCGGCTATGATTGCATCGAGGGCGCCGTTGAGCTTTTAAAGAGCCTTTATGAAGATTATGATATCTACATAGTGACCAACGGAGAGCAAAAAACGCAGGACCAGCGCATAGCGCATTCGGGTCTTTTGCCTTATTGCAAGGGCGTTTTTGTTTCCGAGGTAACGGGCTATCAAAAACCGCATAAGGGTTATTTCGACTATGTTTTTGAGCATATTGAGGAAAAGGATAAATCCAAGATTTTGATGATAGGCGATTCGCCCTCCGCCGATATAGCGGGCGGAATCGCGGCAGGACTCGACACCTGCTATGTCAACCTCTACGGCAAAAAATGCGATGTTACTCCAACCTATGAAATAACAGCGCTTAAAGATTTTTATAAATGCCTATAAAAAAAAGGAAGGTCAATCGACCTTCCTTTTAATTTTATCTATTTATTTGCCTGCATGCTTATAAACGATTTCGTTCATTGCATCCATCTTCTTTTCCATATCGGCAACCAGCTTAAACTGAGTGCGGCAACGGTCAAGGTTGTGACCCTCGCGATGAATCTTGAAGTATTTATCGCCATCGATATGGTCGGCGAGGAAGCGCATTCCGCATTCTAGGGTTAAAATCTTTGCCGAGAAGGCAAGCATCTTAATCTCGTTATCGGTAAGGCTGCGGCACTGCGAGAGGAAGCCTTTGGTGAATTCCTCGAAAAGACCTAAATCGCATTCGATTTTGGAGAGGTCCTTTTCATCTTCAGCGCCTGTGCTTGCGCCGAAACGGATGCTGTCGCCGAAGTCATAAAGCGAAAGACCGGGCATAACGGTATCGAGGTCGATAACCGCAACGGGCTCCTTGGTGCGGGGGTCAAGCAAAACATTGTTAAGTTTGGTGTCGTTATGGGTAACGCGGAGGGGCAATTCGCCTCTGGCTAACATATCAACCAATACTGCGCAATCTTCTTTTCTTGCGCGGGCGAATTCGATTTCTTCCTTAACCTCATCAGCTCTGCCCGACTGGTTGGCAGCAATAGCCTTTTCAAGGTTTTCATAGCGCTGCTTGGTATTGTGGAAGCCTTCGATAACCTCGCAAAGAGTATCGGCGGGGAAATCGGCGAGCATTTGCTGGAAACGACCGAATGCGCAACCTGCGTTATAGAAATCGCGGGGCTCTTCAGCGTTTTGGAGGGTAAGAGCGTCATCAATAAAGATGAACATTCTCCAGTAGCTGCTGCCATCCTCGATATACCATTCATCGTTTAAAAGTGCGATGGGGGTCAGGCATTCGCGATTGTGGTTTCGGCCCTCTGCCTTGGTTTTTTGACGCAGGAAGGTGGTAACCGCAACGATATTATTCATAAGACCCTCAACATTGGGGAAAACCTTATTGTTGATGCGCTGAAGGATATATTTAAAGCCGTTATCGCAGGTAACAAGATATGTATCGTTAATGTGACCGCAGCCGTAGGGCTCGCAGGTAACGGGAGTTCCAACAATTTTAAAACGCGGAACAACTTCGATAGCCTTTAACATAGAAATTAACCTCCATAATTTAAAAAGACAATAAATGTTCTGCCTATGCCGGCAACACTCAAGCCTTTTATTTTATGCTTACTGTTTGAGTTTACATCATTTTTGCAGTTTTGTAAAGCATATTTTTTTGCGAGGTCGGTTGGCGTGGTGCCTTCGGGGATATCAAAACTGAAGGTAAATTCGCAATAAGCTGCTTTTTTATCGGCAGCTTCCTTCATTTTTTGGCGGATAACTGTTTTGGCGGCATCCAAATCGGCGCCCAAAAAACAAGCTTCCTGCGCCGCATAGGTAAAGGTCGCGGCGGTGCATTTCGGGGTGCGGTAGTTATAGCTCGGAATAGTGCCTCCGCCGAAATCGCTCGAGGAAAGGGCGGAAAAATCGGGGTCGGCCTCGTGGGTTATGGAAAAGAGCGAATCGGGGATGTTGAAGAAACGGTGGAGAACAACATTGTTTTGGTCGTCATCATCCCAGGTAACATCGAGGTTATACCAATCTCCGTCAATCTCAATAACATTCCACATATGGTTTTCGTTTCGCTCTATGGATGTTCCGCAAACCAATGTGCAGGGAATGGAAAGCTCGCGGCATAAAAGCTGCATGGTGCGGGCATATCCCTCGCAAACGGCATGGCCGTTAACGAGAGCACCATAGGCGGTGTGGCGCATGGTGTCATCCGGCGAGTCAATATAAGCAACATTTTTGCAAATCCAGTCGTGCAGCAAAAGCTCGATTTCATAATCGGTGCTGCCTGCGGGAATGAGCTTTTTTATGGCGCTAACTTTAGCCTTGAGCGCCGCCTCCATGGTTTTCTTTTGCTCTTTGGTGCAAAGATATGAAACCTGGCTTTGGTCGCTTTTATGGTCAAAAGCGATTGAAAAATGCTCGCCCTCAATTTTATTTATGTAGGAATAGGGCATCCAAAAATATTCGGGATGGTCGGTTCTAACGGCGTTAAACGCTAAAGAAACATCCTTCGCGGTGGTAATGCCGAGCGGAATCATTCCGCTTCGCATCTCCTTAACCGCCTTGTCAATCAAAGAGTAAATTTCTTTTTGATGGTCGTTTAGATTATCGAAATAGAAAAGTCCCGTTTCGCTCATAGAAACCGAGTTGCTCGGTTTCGAGGAGGGGGCGGGGAGAGAACTGCTCGAGGGCTTTTGGCTGCTCGAGGGTTTCTTCGATTCGGTTGAAGAAACGGGCTTTTTAGAGGAGGGGCTTCCCTGCGAGGAGGCATCCTCCTTGCTCGAAATATCGTTCAAAGAGGATGACTGGGCATCGCTATTAACTTTTTGTGAAGCCGAGCTGCAGCCGCAAAGCAAAAATAATAAAGCGGCGGCGATGCAAAAAATCTTTTTCAAGTTTTTCATCCTATCGTAACTGTAATGTTTTGGCTCGCATCCTGCAAAACGGGGAAATATTCGCAAAAATCAACAAACGAAACATCGCTTTTGCAGGTCGAAAAAATAAAATTAAAATCATCCTGATTAAGGGTTGTGGTAAAAAGAGCGGTCAGCAACTTTTTTGCAATATCGGCGCGCATATCGGGCTGCTTCGCAATCTCCAAAACGCGGCTGCCGAAAAGGCGCTGCGGCTTTTCGCTCTCTAAATTATTATTATAACTGTTTTTCCTTTCAATTACAATACCCCCGACCCTACCAATTACATCTATTTCGGTCATTTTTGAATATTCGATTTTTCTATCATAATTTTTGCGGTAGTTTTGCGCATCCTCAAGATTCTCGAAAAGCACGGCGCTGATGCGCTTCTCGCGGGGGAAAACATTAACGGCGCAAAACTGCGAGAGCTCATCGCAGCACAGCAAAACCGAGAAATCCTCCTGCTCATAGGGAACATTCTCCAGCGTGTTATCCGCGGGAGCCTTTTGGCTTCCGAGAACCAAAAACGCAAGCGATAAATAAAGCGCCAAACAACATAAAAACGAGCCAGCGCCCCAAAGTAAATTTTTAAGCAAAGTCTTTCGTTCCATTTTTTCGCCTCCGACTTTAGTATTGACCGAAAGCAAAGGTTAAAATCACGCAAATATTTTCTTGTATATAACGGTCTATTGTGTTAAAATGTATTTGTATTATTATATTTAGGAGTAATTACCCATGGAAAATACGGAGAAGAAAACGGTTTTAAGCTGCATTCAGCCCTCGGGTCTTTTAACCCTCGGCAACTATTTAGGCGCCCTTAAAAACTGGGTTGCCATGCAGGATGAGTTTGATTGCACCTATGCCGTTGCCGACCTTCATGCAATAACAGTGCGCCAAGAACCCGCAAAGTTCCGCGCTCAAATAAATTCAACCTGCGCTTTGTTGCTCGCGCTGGGAATCGACCCCGAGAAGAGCACCCTTTTTGTCCAGTCGCAGGTTCCGTCCCATACTCAACTTGCTTGGGTTTTATCTTGCTATACCCAGTTTGGCGAGTTGTCGCGTATGACCCAGTTCAAGGATAAATCCGCAAAGCATGCCGATAATGTTAATCTGGGCCTTTTCGCTTATCCAACCCTTATGGCGGCCGATATTTTGCTTTATAAGCCCGATTTTGTTCCGGTTGGTGCCGACCAAAAGCAGCATTTGGAAATTGCCCGCGATATTGCCATTCGCTTCAATAATATCTATGGCGATGTGTTTAAGGTTCCCGAACCCTATATTCCGAAGGTTGGCGCCCGCGTTATGTCGCTTCAGGACCCGACCAAGAAGATGTCGAAATCCGATGAAAACATAAATTCTTGGGTTGCAATTTTGGATAAGCCCGAGGATATTATGCGCAAGTTCAAGCGTGCCGTAACCGATTCCGAGGCAAAGGTTTGCATCGGTGAGGGCAAGGATGGAATCAATAACTTGATTGGCATTTATAGCGCCGTAACCGGCAAAACCGCCGAACAAATCGAAAACGAGTTCGCAGGAAAGGGCTATGGCGATTTCAAAACCGCAGTTGGCGAGGCAGTTGTTGAAGAACTTCGCCCCATCCGCGAGCGTTATGAAAAAATCATCGCCGATAAGGCATATCTCGAAGAGGTATATAAAAACGGCGCCGAGCGCGCTTCTCGCGTTGCCTTCTCAACAACCAGAAAAGCAATGAAAAAGGTAGGCTTTGTAATTTAATGTTGCCGATAGGAAACAAAAATATCGCTGCCCGTGTAGCGGCATTTGCGGCGGGAAAAATTCCGCATGCAATAATGCTCGAGGGCGAACGCGGACTGGGTAAGCACACCCTTGCCGCCCATATAGCGAGTCTTGCGGTCTGCAGCGGGGAGAATCCGCCCTGCGGGCTGTGTCGTTCCTGCCATTTGTGCAGCGTTGGAAGCCATCCCGATGTTGTAACCGTTTCGCCCATGGGCAAGCAAATAAAAATCGACCAAATAAGAGATTTGCGCCAAAAAGCCTATTTGAAGGCTTCGATGGGCGAGCGCAAGGTTTATATTATTGAGAGCGCCGAGAATATGAATGCGGCGGCGCAAAACGCTTTTTTGAAGGTGCTTGAGGAACCGCCCGCGGGAGTGATATTCATCCTGCTCGTAACCTCGGCGGATAGCCTTTTGCCAACCGTTCGTTCGCGTTGCATAGTGCTTTCTCTCGTTGTGCCCGAAAAGGGCGAGGCGGCTGAATATCTCGCCCAAACAACCAACCATTCGGCGGCCGAGATTGATAGCGCCCTAACCGCAGCCAAATGCAACATAGGCATAGCCATGGAAATCCTATCGGGCAAACGCGATAAAGGATTTTCGGGTCTTGCAAAGGAGCTGCTCTCGGATATAAACGGAGCAACTTCCTATGAAATGCTCAAAAAACTCAAACCCTATGAAAAGGACCGCGTTGCAATCGATGCAATCCTAAACGAATTGCAGGAAAGAATCGCAGTGCTCATCCGCGAAGGCTCATACACTCATATAAGGGAAGGGCTGACCCGCGCTGAGCTTATAAAGGCATATGAAACCGTTGCCGAGCTTAAGGTTAAAGCGGCAAGCAATGTTAACACGATGCTGTTGTTCTCGAACCTTTGTAGCGCTTTAAAATCACTATAATTGGAGGATCGGTATGACCGAAGTCATTGGTGTAAAATTCAAGGCCGAAGGCAGAGTTTATTTCTTTGACCCCGATGGTAAGAAACTGTCTGTTGGCGATTATGTTATAGTCGAAACCGCCCGAGGAACCGAATGTGGAGAGGTTGCCGAGGCAAACAAGCAGGTTTCGGATGAAAAAATAATCAAACCCCTTAAAAAGCTTCTTCGCGTTGCAACCGATGCGGATGTTGCTCGCTTGCGCGAAAACAAGGAGAAGGAAAAGCAGGCCTTCGCAACCTGCGAAAAAATGGTTATATCTCATGGGCTTGATATGAAGCTCGTTGATGTTGAATATTCGTTTGACGGCAGCAAGATTTTATTTTATTTCACTGCCGACGGCAGGGTTGACTTCCGCGACCTCGTTAAAGACCTCGCAGGAACCTTCCATACAAGAATCGAGCTTCGCCAAATCGGCGTTCGCGATGAAGCAAAAATGCTCGGCGGCTTGGGAATTTGCGGCCAGCCCTTTTGCTGCGCAAGATTCCTCGATGATTTCCAGCCCGTTTCCATCAAAATGGCAAAGGAGCAGGGCTTATCCCTTAACCCAACCAAAATCTCGGGCAGCTGCGGCCGCCTTATGTGCTGCTTAAAGTATGAGCAGGATGCTTATGAATATCTTTGGGGCTTCACTCCGCGCGTTGGCTGGTCGGTTAAAACCTCTTCGGGCGATGGCGTTGTTGTTGATTCCAACCCCATAACGGGAGCGCTTTTGGTTCGCCTTAACGATAGCGAATCCGCGCCTATTAAGGTTATGCGCGATGAGGTTAAGGTTTTGAGAAAAAACAAGCAACCCAAAGTTGAGGAAGAGATTCCCGAAATAGTAGAATAAAAACACTTGCAATTTAACAACTTAGTTGTTACAATAAAAACATAAACTATGGGAGGTGTACTTAAATGGCTTACAAAATTTCTGATGAATGCATCGGCTGCGGTGCTTGCGCTGCTGCCTGCCCCACCGAAGCTATCTACGAAGGTGATGGCAAGTTCGAGATAGATGCTGATAAGTGTGTTGACTGCGGTTCTTGCGCAGCTGGCTGCCCTGTTGAGGCTATCTCTGCCGAGTAATTTTACTAACATAGAAAAGGGTGGGGATTTTTTGACCCACCCTTTTTTCTTGAAAAAGGAGAAAACAAAATGGAAAAAACCGTATTAGTTGAAATTTCCGCTCGTCACCTTCATGTGACTAAAGAGCATTTAGAAATCCTCTTTGGTGCAGGCCATGCGCTAACACCCAAGAAGGACCTTTCCCAGCCCGGTCAGTTTGCCTGCGCCGAGAAGGTTCAGGTTGTTGGCCCCAAGGGAACCTTAAACGCCTCTATTTTAGGACCCGAGCGTCCCGAAACTCAGGTTGAGTTATCCTTAACCGATGCTCGCACCATCGGCGTTGTTGCCCCCATCCGCGAATCCGGCGATGTTAAGGGCAGCGCTGCCTGCAAGCTGGTTGGTCCCTGCGGCGAGGTTGAACTCGAGTGCGGCGTTATCGCTGCAAAGCGTCATATACATATGACCCCCGCTGATGCCGAGAAGTATTCCTTAACCGATAACCAGAATGTTAAGGTTGCAGTTAAGACCGAGGGCAGAAGCTTAATTTTCGATGATGTTGTTGTTCGCGTTAGCCCCAAGTATGCGCTCGCAATGCATATCGATACCGATGAAGCCAACGCAGCAGCAGTTCCCGGCAGCTGCACAGGTATAATCCTTGACTAATTTAGGGCTTTATGTCCATACTCCGTTTTGCGCTAAAAAATGCAACTATTGCGATTTTTATTCTATAGAGCAAAGCGAAGAATTGTTCGACCTTTATAAGATTAAGGTTAAAGAAGAGATAATGCGATGGGGCGTGCGTGCAGCGCGCCCCATTGATTCGCTATACCTCGGCGGAGGAACTCCCTCGCTGCTCGGCGGGGAAAGGATTGCCGAAATTGTCGGTGCCGCCCGCGATGCCTTTGGCTTCGCTTCCCCCGAGATAACATTAGAATGCAACCCTGCCGATGATTTAGAGCAAACGCTCAGCGTTGCTGCCAAGAGCGGTGTTAACCGCGTGTCGATAGGCGTTCAAACCGCCAATGAGAAAATTTTAGAGATTTTAGGGCGCCGCCATAAAAATGCCGATGTTGAGAAAACCGTTGCCGCCGCTTTTGCTGCGGGAATCGATAATATCTCTCTCGATTTAATGATAGGCCTGCCCGAAAGCAGCATAGAGGATGTTAAAAATTCGCTCGATTTTTTGCTGTCCTTCGACCCATCCCATATTTCGGTTTATATGTTAGGAATCGAAGAGGGAACCCCATTTTACAAAAACACACCCCCTCTTCCAACCGAAGATGAGGTTGTGGCGCAGTATGCTTTGGCTGCCGATTACCTTGAGGCTAAAGGCTTTAGCCACTATGAAATTTCTAATTTCGCAACGCAAAACAAAGAAAGCCGTCATAATTTAAAATATTGGAACTGCGATGAATATATAGGCATTGGCCCCTCTGCGCATTCTTTTTTCGGCGGCAAGCGTTTTTATTATGAGCGCAATTTGCAGGCGTTTTTAGCGGGAACCGCTCCAACTCCCGATGGCATCGGGGGCGACCGCGAGGAATATCTAATGCTTCGCCTGCGACTCAAAAACGGCATAAACTTTAATGATTTTGAAAAACGCTATGGCGCGTTCCCAACCGATTGGCTAAAGTCCGCCAAACGCTTGGCGGATGGGGGATACGCCGTGTTAACCGATAAAGGATTCGCCCTAACGAGAGAGGGCTTTTTGGTACAAAACAAAATTTTGGGAGAGTTTATATGAGAAGCTATAAAATCCACCTTATCCGCCATGGCAGCACCGATGCCAACAAAGAGGGAAGATATGTAGGCGCGAGAACCGACCTGCCGCTATCGCAGGAGGGCAAAAAAGAGCTTAAGATGATGAAGGAAAAATATCGTTATCCCTTCGTTGATGTTGTTTATTCCAGCCCCCTTTCTCGCTGCTTGGAGAGTGCCAAGATTTTGTTCCCCGAACGCGAGATTGTAGCGGTTGAGAATATGCGTGAATATGATTTCGGCGAGTTTGAGGGAAAAACTGCTGCCGAGCTTGAGGGTCGCCCCGATTATGCCGCTTGGGCATCGGGTCAGATGCCTGCTCCTGTCGGCGGCGAATCCAGCAAGGATTTTACTGCTCGAATCGTTTTGGGCCTTAACGAAATTATCCGCGATATGATGGCTCGCGAGTGCTATGAAGCGGCCGCCCTTATGCACGGTGGCGCAATTATGATGCTGCTTGCCGCCTGCGCCCTCCCGCAACATCATCCCGCCGAATGGACGAGCGAAAACGGAACGGGATACACTGCGATAGTAACCCCTTCGCTCTATCAAAAGTCGGGAATTATCGAGGTTGTCAACCTCGTTCCCGCGGAGGAATATGATGAAATTTAAAGGAATTATTTTTGATTTTAACGGAACGCTTATTTTAGATGATGCAAATCATTTAGCGGGCTGGAAAAGGCTGGCAAAGGAGCTTGGCTTCGACCTGACCGATGAGTTTTATTTCAAAAATATGCACGGCTCAACCAACGAGCTTATATATGAGCTCTTTTATGGCAAGCCGTGTCCTGCCGAGCTTGTGGGCGTTTTCGGCAACGAGAAGGAGGTTTATTATCGCGAGTTTTGCGAAAAAGAAGCTCCTCCTTTTGCAAACGGCGTTATCGAGCTTATAACCTTCTTAAAGCAAAAGGGAATACCCCATGCGATTGCAACCTCATCCGAAATATCCAACCTAACCTTCTTCAAAAAGCTGTATCCGCTTGAAGAGATGTTTGGAGATAACATTATATATAACGATGGAACGGTTCGCGGGAAACCCTTCCCCGACCTTTATTTAAAAGCGGCGGAAAAGTTAGGGCTCGACCCGCGCGATTGCATAACGGTTGAGGATTCCTATTCAGGCGCCCGCGCCTGCAAGGCATCCGGCTCAAGAATGGTTGTCGGCGTTTGCCCCCGCGGAGCCGAAAACTTTGTCGGCAAGGAGTTCACCGACCTAACCATAACCGATTTCACCGAACTCGACTATCAAAATTTGTTCGAATATTAAAGTCCCTTTACAAATGCGGAGCAATATGATAGAATAATAACACTTAATTAGCATTGGAGGATTGGAAATGGCAGAAAACCAATTTCTAACATATAAGAATAAGCCCCTCGTTCGCAAGGGCAAGGAGATATACTATGGCGATATGTCCGAGAAGTATGTTATCCGACTTGAGATTTTATCCGAAAAGGAAGAGGAAGGCGTTAAAACTCCCGACCGCGTTTTAGTTCAGCTCCTCTTATCCGATACCGAAATCCCCGCAAAGGACCGAGTTAAGAAAAAGAGCGAAAAGAGCGGTCTTTATGAGGCTATGGACCTCGGTGCAGTTTGGCTCGAGCGCGAGCTTAAGGCTTAAAAAAGGGCGGAAGTCTTTATGGCTTCCGCTTTTAAAATGCAAATTTTTTAAAAATCGCGAGTGAGCAAAAGAGAGAAAACAAGAGAAAACGAGAGAAAAAACGAGCAACGCGTTTTTAAATTAAATTTTTCAAAAAATAGTGTTGACAAAGGTGCCCCGCTATGTTATCATAGCAAGGCACGAAAAATATATGGAGGTAGAATTATGTCCACTTTTATGGCTAACGCAAACACCGTACAGCGCAAGTGGTATGTTATCGATGCTGCAGGCAAGCCCCTCGGAAGAGTAGCAGTTAAGGCAGCCGATTTACTTCGCGGTAAGGTAAAGCCTGAGTTCACCCCTCATGTTGACTGCGGCGATTTCGTTGTAGTTTTAAATGCTGAGAAGGCTGTTCTCACCGGCAAGAAACTTGAAAAGAAAATGTATCAGCGCCACACCGGCTACATCGGTGGTTTAAAGGAAGTTAAGTATTCCACTTTAATGGCAACCCGCCCCGAGCTCGCAATGGAGCTTGCAATTAAGGGTATGGTTCCGGACACCACCATCGGCCGCAAGGCTCTCACCCGTCTTCATGTTTATCGCGGCACCGAGCATAAGCATGCCGCTCAGAAGCCTGAAGCACTTGAATTTTAACGAGAGGAGACAGAATAGAAATGTTTGAAGGTAAACCGTATTTTTATGGAACCGGCAGAAGAAAGAGTTCTGTCGCTCGCGTTCGCGTTTATAGCGGAACAGGTAAAATAACCATCAACAACCGCGACATCGATGATTACTTTGGTCTTGAAACCTTAAAGCTCATCGTTCGTCAGCCCTTAGCTCTTACCGAAACAACCGATAAGTTCGATATCGTTTGCTCGGTTGCCGGTGGCGGCGTAACCGGTCAGGCAGGCGCAATCCGTCATGGTGTTGCCCGCGCCCTTCTTCAGTATGATGCAGAGCTTCGCGCTGCTCTCAAGAAGGCTGGCCTCTTAACCCGCGACCCCAGAATGAAGGAGCGCAAGAAGTACGGCCTCAAGGGAGCCCGTCGCGCACCCCAGTTCTCAAAGAGATAATTGCATTATTATCAACTTACAAGCCTTGTGTTCGCACAAGGCTTGTTTCTTTATTTATAAGTTATCCCCCTTGTGCAGAACGGTCGGTTGTGATAAAATGATTTTATAGAAAGGGGATAGGGGAATGCGCGAAAGGCTTTTAAACAAAAAAACCGCCTTAATTGCGGTTGGAATACTGCTTGCGTTGGCGCTTTTTATCGCAGCTATGATTCTATTGGCGCCCAAGGCGGGAAATGATAGCGCCATTTCCTCCGAAGAAACCTCATCTATAGAGAGCGAGCCCTCCTCGAGTTCGCCTTCGAGCAGCGAGCCTGCCTCGAGTGTGCCGCCCTCATCCGCGCCGCCCCCTGAATTTAAAATAACCTCCCATCGCGCGACCGATGTAACCGTTTTGGAACCCTTCACGGTCTTTTCGGGCATCAGCGACCCTGCGGAGCCGCTTCTTTTGAATGGCGAGGAAATAACGCGCGATGATAAAGGCGCATTCTCGGCGGAATATGACCTAACCCCGGGCAAAAACACCTTCAAGTTCTCCCATAAGGGCAAGGAATATACATATATTGTCCGCTACCGCTTCGATATCATAAAATCCATAACGCCAAGCGGCGATATGAAGTTTGAGAGCGGCTCAACCTTTGCCGTAACCGTTAATGCCCGCGTTGGCAGCGTTGTCAGCGCAACCTTTAACGGCCAAACAATCTTCCTCTCCCGCAACGATACCCAGGGCGGCGATGAGGAGGCTGCAACGAGCGATACATTCGTAAACTTTATGGGCAGTTTCACACTGCCGAGCGGCAACAAAACCGACCTAAAACTGGGCGTTGTTCAAATCAGCGCAACCCATAGCGGCAACACCGCAACCGCCAAAACAGGGAATATAACCTGCAAAAAGGTCGAGCTTCCCGTTATTGGCGAGATAGTTGCCTTCTCCGCCGAAACCTTCGATGGCGACAAGACCGATGATGCCTCCCGCCCAACCAACAATTATCTTCCCGCAGGAACGGTTGATTATGTTGTTGGCCGCGCCTATAACGGCAGCAAGGAATATTTGCTCCTCCGCTGCGGCAGGCGCGTTTATGTTGATAAAAAAATGGTGCCCACGGGCGAAACGGTTGTCGTTGCCCGCGAATATGAAGGCACCCTGCCCGATAAAAACCATATCTCAATAGCCTCATTTGAAACTAAAGAGCGCCAAACCGTTTTAACACTCAACACCGATTGGAAGGCGCCCTTCATTCTCGATATTTTGCCGCAAGCATATCAAAATCCCTCTAAACAGGATTATAGAATTTCATCCTTCACGGGCGAATATGTTGAGATAACCTTTTGCTATGCCGATGGGATAGAGGGCGAAATAATTGTTGATGAAAATAATCCGCTTTTCTCGAGCGCTGAAATAAAAGCCGAGGGCGAGAAGAAGATTTTGCGCCTCAATTTCAAGGAAAAAGGCGCGTTCTATGGTTGGAACGCCTATTATAACAGCGAGAACCAGTTGGTGTTCGAATTCCTCAATCCCGCGAAGATAACCGTATCCAATAATGAATACGGAGCCGATTTGAGCGGCGCGGTGATACTAATCGACATAGGCCACGGCGGAAGCGATTTCGGCGCCCCCGGAATTGGCAACACCTATTTTGAGGAGGAGCGAAACCTCTATTTAGGATTTAAGCTGAAGGCCGAGCTTGAGAGTATGGGCGCAACGGTTATAATGAACCGCGAGAGCGATTCAACCATTAAGGCCGATGACCGCTGCGAGCAGCTGAAACGCCTAAAACCCGACCTTTGCATCGCGATTCATCACGATTCCAATGCATCCTCAAAGCCCAACGGTTTCGGAATGTATTATTCAACCCCGTTTTCTCATTTGGCAACCAAATTTATCTATGACCGAACCAAAGAAGCCAATATCTATACCCCCGCAGCCGACGGCTACCGCGATAAGCTCGACTGGCATTATTATTTTGTTGCAAGAATGAGCGATTGCCCCGTTGTTTTAACCGAGAACGGATTTATGTCGAGCCCCATCGACCGCGACTGCATAGTAAGCGAACAAAGCAACATAGAAAAGGCAAAAGCCATCGCGATGGGCGTTGCCGATTATTTCCTCGAAATAAACTCGCTCAAACGCGGCGATATTCCCGAAACCAGCGAGCCCACAACGGGAACTTCATCCGAAGAAACCTCATCGCAAGCCCCTGCCGAAGGCGAATCCTCGGATGCCGTTTCAGGCTAAAAATAAATTTTTAAAAATTTTTCAAAAATATAAAACCGTTTGAGTTTTCGGTTCCCCTTTATAAGCGTAAGGGGAAGACCCAGACGATAATTTTTAAAAAAGAGGTAATTAAAAATGAAAAAAATTGTGGCACTTTTATTAGCAGTACTCGTAGTATTTTCTATGGCGGCATGCGGCAGCAAGTCGGATATCGATGCATCAGACGGCATCTCGGTTGAAGAGTGTTATAACGCGGTTATTCACTCCAAAAGCGCTGCTGAGATGAACAAATACTTAAGCACCAACAATGCCGATAAGTATTTCTTCAAGGTTCAGAGTTTGTTCGGCGGCGTAAAATGTGAGGCATCCGCCGAATACGCAGGCGAATATGCCGACTACGAGGTATATTACATTACCATTCGCGATCTCGACAATAAATCCAAAACCATGAGCAACTTTGAAATCTTTAAAAAGGAAGGCAATAATTATTATTTAGCACTTGATGATAAGGTTATAAACGAAATCAACGAAAACTGCGTTTGCCCCACCTGCGAAGGCTCCGGCTCCGCACTCTCGGGCGGCACCACCTGCCCCATTTGCAGCGGCACCTGCGTTCAGTATTTCCCCAATGCTTATTTGGATGCAGCAACAGGTATGTGGCAGGGCGAAACCCGCGCTTGCTCGGGCTGCGCAGGCGCAGGCTACTTAGGCGGCAGCGAAAAAACCTGCACTACCTGCAAAGGCAGAAAATATGTTTTCAACTAAAAAGAAAAACCCGCTCGTTTGAGCGGGTTTCTTTTTTTATTATTCTTTATAACCCTTGGGGTTGTTTTTTTGCCAGCGCCAGGTGTCCTCGCACATTTCTTCAACATTTCTCTTAGCTTCCCAGCCGAGGATTTCCTTTGCCTTGGTAGCATCGGCATAAACCTCGCCGAGGTCGCCGGGGCGGCGGGGAGCGATGATATAAGGAACGGTAACGCCCGAAGCCTTTTCGAATGCACACTTAAGCTCTAAAACGCTGGAGCCGTTACCGGTTCCGAGGTTGAAGGGCTCGCAGCCCTTGTTAGCGAGAACCCAATCGGTTGCCTTAACATGGCCTTCAGCCAGGTCAACAACATGGATGTAATCGCGAACGCCTGTGCCGTCGCAAGTGTCATAGTCATCGCCGAAAACGCTTAACTTCTCGAGGCGGCCAACCGCAACCTGCGAAATATAGGGCATAAGGTTGTTGGGGATTCCGCTCGGGTCTTCGCCGATGGTTCCGCTCTTGTGGGCGCCGATGGGGTTAAAGTAGCGGAGAAGGGCAATCGACCAATCCTTATCCGAAACATAAAGGTCGCGAAGCATCTCTTCAATGAAATATTTTGTTCTACCATAGGGGTTGGTTGCGCCGAGGGGCATACCCTCCTTTAAGGGCATCTCTTCAGCAACGCCATAAACGGTTGCGGAAGAACTGAAAACAATCTTCTTGCAGCCGAATTCTTCCATAACCTCCAAGAGGTAGAGGGTGCTTATAAGGTTGTTATCATAATATTTAACAGGAATGCTAACCGATTCGCCAACTGCTTTAAGACCTGCAAAATGGATAACCGAATCAATTTTGTTTTCGCTGAAGATTTTGCGAAGAGCATCCTTATCGCGAACATCGTTTTCATAGAACTTAATCTTTTTGCCAACGATTTTCTCAACTCGATTTAAGGATTCCTTGCTGGAATTATCGAGATTGTCGATAACGATAACATCATAACCTGCTTCGGTCATGGCGATACAGGTGTGGCTTCCTATGTAGCCTGCGCCGCCTGTTACTAATACTGACATATAAATCATCTCCGTTTTGGATTTTCTCCAATTATTATACATTAAAGAGAAGAGAATGAAAAGAGAAATTTTTAAAAATTTTTTATCAACTATATTTTGTGGCAAACGGGGTGGTTTTGCCGCCTTGAAAACAAGCACTTGTGAGTTAGGGCGAAGGGGGCAGTTTTTTGTCGGTTTACAAGAAAAAAATAAAATGCTATAATGGTTTTCAGTAATTTTTCGGGGGTTAATAAATGACCTATAAAGTTAATCCGCAGTCGCTTTTCGGTGCATTTCAGGTGCCCGCAGCTGTGGTAGATAAGCATATTAAAATGGCAGGCGCAGTTCAACTTAAAACCCTGCTTTATATCTATAGAAACCCCTCGGCGCCCATTGTTGCCGAGGATATTGCCGCATATCTATCCCTGCCCGCCTCCGATATTCGCGATAGCCTTGTTTTTTGGGCGGATGCGGGAGTTTTAACCGCCGAGGGCGAAAAAGAGGTTGCCTTTGAAGCTCCCAAAGAGCCTAAAGCCCGCGCAGTCCGTCCCCATGCCCAAAAGCCCGACCGCGCCGAGGTTGCCCGCCGCGGAAACGATAACAAGGAAATCGCCTTCCTCCTCCGCGAGGCTGAACAAAAATTGGGAAGAACTCTTCGCTTTTCTGAAAGCTCAACCCTCGTTTGGCTCTATGATGATGAGGGAATCAGCGTTTCGGTGCTTTTAATGGTAATCGAATTTGCGATAAGCGATGGCAAACCCAACATCGGCTATATCGAGCGCACCGCGCTGGATTGGTCGGATAGCGGGGTTTGTGATGTTGCTGATGCCGAGCGCAAAATAACCGAAATTTATAACACCCGTTCATCCTTCGCTGTCCTCCGCCGCGCATTTGGCCTTGGCGACCGTAAGGCTGGCAAAAAGGAACTCGAATATGCAAAGCTTTGGGTTGAGGATTGGAAGATAAGCCGCGAGCTTCTCTCCCGCGCCTATGAAATTTGCGTTGATAATACGGGTAAGTATAATATTACATATATTGCAACCGTTATAAAAAAATGGCACGAAAGCGGGGTTAAAACCCTTGCTGATATTAAGGAGGCAGCTCCTTCAAAGCAAAAAGGCGGCTTCGAAGCGTATGACCGCTCGCTCTTTAACGATATGTTAAGTTCGATAGATGGAGAGGAAAACTAAATGGGAATCAGCAGTGCCGTATTTAAAGAGGCATTCGAAATAAAAAAGCGCGAGCAACATAACGCCCGCGTGAAATTTGATAAACTAAAAAACGAACTCTATAGCGCAAATCCCCGCTTGCTTGAAATCGAGCGAGAGCTGGGCGCTTTGGGGGCTAAAACCGCTATAACCGCGTTTTCAGGCGATGAAGCAAAGGTTTTAGAGCTTAAAGAGCAGGCCGACTGCTTGAGAGGCGAGCGCGATAAAATTTTAGCGGGCGTCAACCTCGAAGAGCATCGCTATGCCTGCGCCGAATGCGCCGATACGGGATATCTCCAAAACGGAAAAATTTGCAACTGCGTTAAGCGAATCGCCAAAGAGGTTTCGCGCAAAAGGCTTTGCGAGGATATGCCTATCGATAAATGCAGTTTTGATAACTTTGATTTAGCGTTTTATGGCGATAACGCCGTCGGCAACACAACCCCGAAAAAGCGTATGACCCAGGTGCTTAAAATTTGCCGCGCGTTTGCCGATAATTTCTCGGACCATAACGATAATTTGCTTTTCCTCGGCGGAACGGGCCTCGGCAAAACTCATCTTTCGCTATCTATTGCCGCAACCGTTTTGGAAGGGGATAACAGCGTTATCTATTGCAGCGCTCAAAACCTTATCAATAAGCTCTCGGCCGAAACCTTCTCCTATTCGGGAAGCACCGAGGTTAGCGATAGCATTTTAGGCGCCGACCTGCTCATAATTGATGACCTCGGCAGCGAAATGAATACATCCTTTTCGCAGTCCTGCATCTATAACATAATCAACACCCGCATAATGCGCGGACTTTCAACCGTTATAAGCACCAACCTAACGCTCGAAGAAATCGAAAAACAATACACCGCGCGCGTTGCCTCCCGAATAATCGGAAGCTATACTCTCTTGCAGTTTTTAGGCGCCGATATTCGCCAGCAAAAGGCTATGAACGCAATTAAAAACAAATAATTTTAAAAGGCTTCGCGAAGATTTGCGAAGCCTTTTTATGTTGTTGGAAAAAGGTCGAAAAAATTTTTTGAGATTCTTTAAATTTCCTCTTTAATTTTTTCGCGCTTATGGTATAATATATACATAGAATGTTAAAGGAGGCGAAGACTGATGAGAAAACTGGCGTTGTTGCTTTGCGCGCTGATGGCGGTTTTGTGTCTTTGCGCCTGTAACACTACTGCCGAATTCGACTATAGCGATGAGGATAACGGCGAGCTCATCTCGATGGAAAACCATAAAATTTCGGGCGATGAAATCGGTCTTTCGGTTGTTTCGAATGATGAGCAAAACAAGGTTAAGGTTTATAAAACCGAGTTCACAGCTGATGACTTCTCGGTTGAAATCAAGGATAAAAAGGTTTCCTCCTTCGTTTATTTAACCGATGAAGAAAAGGCTCCTCGCTATCCCGAAAAGGTAAAGCTCCCGCAGTATGATTTGCAGGAACTCAAGGATATCGCAGTTGCAAAATATATTGCCAAAAACGGTAGCCTTCCCGCATCGGTTGCAATAACCGAGCCGCAGTTTTCAACCAAGAGCTTCACGGGCAAACTCGTAATAACCTATACATTTTATAGCTCTCCCGCCCTCGATGAATACTCGGTTAAATGCTTTACCCGCGCCGAGCGCGTAACCCTTACAGGTGACCTCTATACCTACGAGGTCGAATAATGTTGATTTCAAAAGAACGGTGTCTTTATTGGCGCCGTTCTTTTTTTAATGCTTTATCGCAGCGGTTATCAAACCGTTAAAAACGGGCAGTTTTTTGTTGAATCTATACAAATTCGCTCCTAAAAATACTACGCGTGCATTTGAATTTTCACAAAAAACCCGCTTGAAAAGCATACTAATATTTGATAAAATTATTATTAGATAGTAAAAGGAGGTAGTGTGCTTGGATGAAAGAATTAAGCGGTTCTCTCGAGAGCTGATGGATGATGCCTATGAGTTTATGGGATGCCACAAAAGCGAGAACGGCTATATCTTCAGAGTTTGGGCGCCCGCTGCCGCCAAGGTTTCGCTTGTGGGCGATTTCAATGGTTGGCAAACTGACATCGATGTTATGGAAAACCAAAACGGCATTTGGTCGCTCGAGCGCGGCTCACTTTCGCGCTTCGATAACTATAAGTATGCAATAACCGACCAAAACGGAAACACGGTGCTCAAGGCTGACCCCTATGCCTTCCATGCCGAAACCGCTCCAGGAACGGCTTCTAAAATCTTCGATATTGAAGGCTTTAGCTGGAACGATGATGAATGGCGGCAGGAAAAACGAAATAAGAATATATATGAGAGCCCCGTAAACATCTATGAGGTTCATATGGGCTCTTGGCAACGCAACAGCGATAACACCTTGCTTGACTATGTAACCATGGCCGAGCGCCTTGCCAAATATGTTCGCGAAATGGGTTATACCCATGTTGAGCTTATGCCCATAGCCGAGCATCCCTTTGATGGCTCTTGGGGTTATCAGGTTAGCGGATATTATGCTCCGACCTCGCGCCACGGAACGCCTCATGATTTTATGCGTTTTGTTGATATTATGCATCAAAACGGCATCGGCGTTATCCTCGATTGGGTTCCCGCGCATTTCCCGAAGGATGAATTCGGACTTTATCGCTTTGATGGAAGCGCGGCATATGAATATGGCGACCCGCGCATCGGCGAGCATAAGGAATGGGGAACCGCTGTTTTCAATTATGGCAGGGTAGAGGTTATGAATTTCCTTATCTCCAATGCCGTTTATTGGATTAAGAAATATCATATCGATGGCTTGCGTGTTGATGCGGTTGCGGCGATGCTTTATCGCGATTATAACCGCCGCGATGGCGAATGGATTCCCAATTCCTATGGCGGAAGAGAGAATCTTGATGCCATTGAGCTTCTCCGCCGCGTTAATGAATTTGCCTTCCGCGCCGATGAGAATATTTTGATGGTTGCCGAAGAGTCAACCGCTTGGCCGATGGTAACCAAGCCTGCCGAATCCGGCGGCCTTGGATTTAACTTCAAATGGAATATGGGTTGGATGAACGATATGCTGCGCTATATCTCTCTCGACCCGATTTATAGAAAATTCAACCACGAATGCATAACCTTTTCGTTCTTCTATGCATTTTCGGAGAACTTCATTCTTCCGCTGTCGCATGATGAGGTTGTGCACGGCAAATGTTCGCTCATCGGCAAAATGCCGGGCGAATATGAGGATAAATTCTCCTCTTTGCGAACCTTCTATGCTTATATGATGGCGCATCCAGGCAAAAAGCTGCTCTTTATGGGTCAGGAGTTTGCGCAGTTTATCGAGTGGGATTATAGAAAAGAACTCGATTGGCTGCTGCTTGATTACGAAAAGCATTATGAAATGCAACAGTTCGTTAAAAAGCTCAACTCGGTTTATTTGAAAACCCCCGCCCTTTGGGAGATTGATTATTCTTGGGAGGGCTTCTCTTGGATAGCGAATGACGACCATGACCAAAGCGTTATAGCCTTCCGCCGAACCGATAAGTCGGGCAAGGAGATTATCGCGGTTTGCAACTTTGTTCCCGTCGAGAGGCAAAACTACCGCATAGGTCTCCCGTTCGAGGGAAAATATAAGCTCGTTTTAAACACCGATGATGCCGCCTTCGGCGGAAACGGAGTCGCGGTTGCGAGCGAGATTATATCCGAGGAGTTTTCGATGCATGGCTGCAGGCAGTCGGCTGAATTCACCCTGCCGCCGCTTTCAGTTTTATATTATGAATACAAACCGACCGCCGCGCGCGGCCGCAAAAAAGGCACCAAAGCGTTGCCGAAGAAGGGAAGTAATCAAAGATGAAAAAGACCGAATGTGTAGCGATGCTGCTTGCCGGCGGTCAGGGAAGCCGATTGGGTGTTTTAACCCAAAATGTTGCCAAGCCCGCAGTGCCCTATGGCGGAAAATATCGTATTATCGATTTTCCGCTTTCCAACTGCGCCAACTCGGGAATCGATACGGTTGGCGTTTTAACCCAGTATCAGCCGCTTGAACTTAACGATTATATCGGCAGCGGCAAAACCTGGGACCTCGACCGCCTTGAGGGCGGAGTTCATGTTTTGCCCCCTTATCAAAAGAGCACAGGCAGCGATTGGTATAAGGGAACGGCTAACGCGATTTATCAAAACATAGCCTTTATCGAGCGCTATGACCCTGAATATGTGCTTGTCCTCTCCGGCGACCATATCTATAAAATGGATTATTCCAAGATGATTAAGCAGCACAAGAAAACCGGCTCGGACTGCACTATTGCGGTGCTTAATGTTACCCTTGAGGAAGCAAAGCGCTTTGGTATTATGAATGCCAACCCCGATGGAACCATCTATGAATTCGAGGAAAAACCCGCCAATCCGAAGAGCACATTGGCATCTATGGGTATCTATGTTTTCACATGGGCAAAGCTTAAGAAATATCTTTGCGAGGATGCCGCAAAGGAGGGCTCCTCCAACGACTTCGGCAAGGATGTTATTCCCGCGATGCTCGCAGGCGGCGAGAAGATGTTTGTTTATCGCTTTGATGATTATTGGAAGGATGTTGGAACGGTTGAATCGCTTTGGGATGCCAACCTCGATTTGCTCAACCCCAATATCGACCTTAATTTAGCCGACCCCAACTGGAAGATTTATTCCAAGAATCAGGGCTTGCCGCCGCAGTATATCTCGGTTGATGCAAAAATCGAAAATTCTCTAATTTCCGAGGGCTGCGAGGTTTGCGGAAATGTTGATTTCTCGATTCTCTTCAGCGGCGTAACGGTTGCAAAGGATGCAAATGTTTTATATTCGCTTATAATGCCGGGCGCCAAAATCGAATCGGGCGCAACGGTTAAATATGCCATTATTGCCGAAAACGCGGTTGTAAAATCGGGCGCTGTCGTTGGCGAAAGCCCCGAAGAATGCAAGGACCTCGATAATTGGGGAATCGCAGTTATAGGCGATGGCTTAACGGTTGGAAAGAATGCAACCGTTTCGGCTAAAAAAATGGTAACCGAGGATGTAAAGGAGGGCGAGGCTTTATGAGAAACAATAATGTTTTAGGAATTGTTTTTGCCAGCGTTAACGACCAGCTTTTGGGCGAGTTAACCTCCCGTCGTTCCGTTGCTTCCGTTCCTTTTGGCGGAAGATATCGCCTTGTCGATTTCGCGCTTTCCAATCTTGTTAACGCAGGCGTTTCCAAGGTTGGTCTTATAACCAAAGCGAACTATCAATCCCTTATGGACCATATAGGCTCGGCTAAAAGCTGGGGTCTTGACCGTAAAAACGGTGGTTTACATATCCTGCCGCCCTATGGCAACTCCTCTTCGGGAGTTTATGTAGGTCAGGCTGATGCGCTTTATGGAATCAAGAATTTCCTTCGCCGCTCGAGCGAGCAATATGCCGTTATTTGCAACAGCAATATTGCCCTTAACATCGATGTTGCCGATATGATTGAGCAGCATGTTGCAAACGGCGCCGATATAACCGTTGCCTATCGCCATGGTGCTCTCCCGAAGAACGCAGGAGATATAATGTCGTTAACCCTTAACGAGGGAAGAGTAAGCCGCGTGCTTATGAACACCGAGAGCGTTGGCGAATGCGATTATAGCCTTGGAATAACCGTTATTTCGAGAATGCTGCTTATGGCGCTTGTTGATAAGGCGGTTGCCGCAAACAAAACCGACTTTGCGCGCGACATTATTATGCCCAATGTTGATAAGCTTCGCATAAACGGCTATGAGCATAAAGGCTTTGCCGCAGTTATGGATAGTATGCAGGGCTATGTTGATGCCAATATGCAGCTCTTGGCTCCCGCGGTCCGTTGCGACCTGTTTAATAAAAAGCGCCCCGTTTACACCAAGGTTAAGGATTCAATGCCCACCCGTTACGGCATCGGCTCGCAAATAACCAATTCGCTTATAGCCGATGGTTGCGTAATCGAGGGAACGGTTAAAAACAGCATCCTATTCCGCGGCGTTCGCGTTGGAAAGGGCGCGCATGTTGAAAACTGCATCATAATGCAGGGAACCGAAATCGAAAGCGGAGCCGACCTTAAATATCTAACCATCGATAAAGAGGTTAAGGTAGGAAAGGGTCGTTCGCTTTGCGGCTCGCCTTCCTATTATGTTTATATCAATAAAGGCGCCGATATATAAAAAAGGAGAAAAAGATGAAAGTTTTATTTGCCGCAAGTGAAGCTTATCCGTTCGCGATGTCAGGCGGTCTTGCCGATGTAGCGGGTTCGCTTCCGAAAGCGCTTAGAAAAAGGCTTATAGGCTGCAGGGTGGTTATGCCGCTCTATTCGGATATTCCCGAAGAACTTAAAGCCAATATGAATTTCATAACCCATATAACGGTTCCCGTTGCTTGGCGCAGGCAGTATTGCGGAATCTTCGAGGCGAAGGTTGACGGAGTTATCTATTACCTGCTCGATAACCAATATTATTTTAAAAGGGATGGACTCTATGGCTTCTATGATGATGCCGAGCGTTATGCCTTCTTCTCCCGCGCAGTGCTCGAAATTTTACCGCACATAAACTTCAAGCCCGATGTTATCCATTGTAACGACTGGCAAACTGCCATGACCCCCGTTTATCTCGACCGTTTCTATTGCCACAACCCGTTCTATACCGATATTAAAACTGTCTTCACAATTCATAACATTCAGTATCAAGGTCAGTATGGAAACGAGCTTTTGGGCGATGTTTTAGGAATTGCGGGAGAGGATTGCCGCTTTGTTGAATATGGCGGTTGCGTTAATTTGCTCAAGGGCGGAATCGAGTGCTCCGATAGGGTAACAACCGTTTCTCCCACCTATGCGGGCGAGATATTAACCCCCGAATTTGCGCATGGACTCGATGGAATATTGCGCGACCGTTCGTTTAAGCTCAGCGGAATTATAAACGGCATCGATACCGATGTTTATAACCCCGAAACCGATAAAAACCTCTATGAAAACTATAATGTTGAAACCATAGAGAAAAAGGCGATTAACAAGGCAAAGCTCCAGGAGAGAATGGGCTTGCCCGTTAGAAGCGATGTTCCGCTTATCGGCATCGTTTCGCGCCTTGTCGGCCATAAGGGACTCGACCTCGTTAAATGCGTTTTCGAGGATATCCTAAAGGCGGATGTTCAGTTTTGCATTTTAGGCAGCGGCGAATGGGAGTTCGAAACCTTCTTCCATGAAATGGCGGAAAAGCATCCCGATAAGGTCGCTCTAAAGCTCGGCTTTGTTCCCGAACTTGCCCGCAAGATTTATGCAGGCGCGGATTTATTCTTAATGCCCTCAAAGAGCGAGCCCTGCGGTCTTTCGCAGCTTATAGCCCTGCGCTATGGAACCGTTCCCATCGTTCGCGAAACGGGCGGCCTTAACGATACAATTCGCGACAGTGGCGATGGCGAGGGCAACGGCTTCACCTTTAAAACCTATAACGCCCACGATATGCTCGATAGCGTTTGGCGCGCTATAGGAGCCTATGGAAACCCCGAAGGTTTCGCGATTCTTCGCCGCCGCGCGATGGAGTGCGATAACAGCTGGGGCAGGTCGGCAAACGAATATATCAAGCTTTATAAGTCGATAAAAAGATAGTTTACAAAAAGTCAAAATCGTGATAAGATACCCATATAGTTTATATGGGTATTTTATTTTTCAGTTTAAGGAGAAACGCGATGCTCGAATATTTGAAAAGTGCCGTGCTCGGCATTGTTGAGGGTATAACCGAATGGCTCCCTATCAGCAGCACGGGGCATATGATTTTGGTTGATGAATTCTTCACCCTTAAAACCCAAAACGGCGCCGCCTTCACTAATTTTTTCTTGGTTGCCATCCAGCTTGGCGCGATTTTGGCGGTTGTTTTGCTTTATTTCAAAAAGATTTGGCCGCTTCATCTTAAAAGCGCCGCGGTAGCGCCTTATTTTAAGGGCGAAAATCTCGGAACCTTTAAAAATCTTTGCAACAATTATATCCATGTTGATAAGATGATTTTATGGTTCAAAATCTTGGTTGCCAGCATTCCCGCCGCAGTCCTCGGCGTTCTCTTTGATGAAAAAATCGATTCGATGCTAACGGGCAACAGCCGCGCATATATCGTTGCTTCAACCCTTATTATTTATGGTGTCCTGTTCATCGTTATCGAGAGCATAAACAAGAAGGAATCGGTTCTTTCGGTTGATAACATAACCTATAAAACCGCATTGTTTATCGGTATGATTCAGTGCCTCGCGCTCATCCCCGGAACCTCGCGCAGCGGAACAACAATCCTCGGCGCAATGCTTTTAGGTCTTAGCCGAACCGCCGCCGCGGAATTCTCCTTCTTCCTCTCCATCCCTGCGATGGCGGGCGGAAGCGGAATTAAATTGCTCGAATATCTCTCCGAGGGTAACAGCTTCTCAACCAACGAGATTTTAATTCTTCTTTTCGGAATGTTTGTTGCCTTCGTTGTTTCGGTTGTTGCAATCAAGTTCCTTATGTCCTATATCCGCCGCCACGATTTCAAGGCCTTTGGCTACTACCGAATCGTTTTGGGCGCCGTTTTGATAATCTATTTCGTTTTAGCATAATAAAGAAAACCCCTTCGTCCGAAGGGGTTTTCTTTATTTTACCATTGTTTGCACACCGTTTATAAAATCGCTGACCGCCTTTGCGGCCTTTGCCGAACCTTTAGAAACATTCTTGCGGTTGGAAATAATTGCTCTTCCAACAACCGTGGCAACCGCGCCTGCAGCCATTCCTGCGGCGATTCCCTTTGCAAACGACATTGCGCTCTTCATAAAATCGACTCCTTTTAAATTTCTCTAAAAGTAGTATTTGCAGCGCGCAATATTTTAAACCTCAAAATATTTGGAATGCCAAACCAAAAAGGTGTAAACAGTCCAAATTTTTCTGCTCAAATCGGCTTTTCCTTTTCGATGCATTTCGAGCATTTTTAAAAGTTTTTTGATGTTGAAATATTTTTTTGCGGTATCGCTTTCGAAGGCTTCGCGAACCATGCCGTAGGTGTCATCCTCTTTAAGCCAAACCCTGATGGGAACGGGGAAGCCGAGCTTATCCTTCATCGCGGTTCGCCTTGGAATGGAGCGCGCGGCAGCCCTTCGCAGGGCGAGCTTGGTTGTGCCTTCGCCTATTCGGCAGTTAAGCGGAATCTTTTGGGCAAGCTCCATAACATTTTTATCGAGAAACGGAACGCGCAGCTCGAGCGAGTTTGCCATGCTGGTTTTGTCCGCCTTGAGGAGAATATCTCCCATAAGCCACATATTTATATCAAGATATTGCATCTTGGTAACGGCATCCTTGTCCTTAACCTCATCATAAAAAGGCTTGCAAAGCAAGGCGGGGGCAGGGGAGCCTTCGCGCAATAAAATCCTTTTGCGTTCAGCCTTTGTGAAGATGCTTGCGTTGCCTATGAAACGCTCTTCAATGGTCTTGCCGCGGCGGATAAGAAAATTAACCCCGTGCTTTTTGGGAAGAATCGAGCAAACCTTGCTGATTACCCTTCTAATCGGGAAGGGAATAGCCTCATAGGAGGTTGCGGTCAGCGGCTCTCTATAAATTCTATAACCGCCGAAAAGCTCATCGGCGCCCTCGCCCGACATAACAACCTTAACATGCTCGCTTGCCAGCTTTGCAACAAAATAGAGCGCTATCGAGGCGGGGTCGGCGAGCGGCTCATCCATATGATACTGTATGAGCGGGAAGTTTTCGAAATATTCCTCCTTGGTTATAACGCGGCTTATGTTTTTAAGCCCAACCTCGCTTGCGAAATCCTTGGCATAGTCGATTTCGCTGTAGCGCCCCTCATCATCGCTAAAACCAACCGTAAAGGTCTTGTCAACCTTGGCGGTTGCGGCGATATAGCTCGAATCAATGCCCGATGAAAGGAACGAGCCAACCTCAACATCGGCAATTTTATGCGCCTCAACCGATTCGCGAATGGCTTCATCAATCAAATCGGCATAATAATCGGTCGCGCCCTGCTCTTCGGAAAACTGCGGCTTCCAATAGCGTGTTTTTTTGATTTCTCCATCCTTATAAACAAAGTAGTGGGCGGGCGGCAGCTTGAAAACGCCGCAAAAGAAGGTTTCCTCGGTCGGCGAATATTGGAACGAGAGAAAATGCGCGAGCGCATCCTCGTTTAGCTTCTTTTCAAAATGCGGATGGCATAAGAATGCCTTGATTTCCGAACCGTAAATAAACGATTCGCCCATTTGAGCATAGTAGAAAGGCTTGATTCCGAACATATCTCTCGCGCCGAAGAGCGAACGCTCCTCTCTGTCGTAGATAACAAACGCGAACATACCGCGAAGCCTTTTGACAACATCGGCGCCAAACTGCTCAAACCCGTGAAGAATAACCTCACTGTCCGAATGGGTTTTGAAAATATGTCCAAGGGAAACGAGCTCCTCGCGAAGCTCCCTATAGTTATATATTTCTCCGTTAAAGGTCAAAACAAGGCGCCCATCCTCGTTTAGCATCGGCTGGTTGCCCTCTTCGAGGTCGATAATGCTAAGTCGCCTGAATCCCATCGCAATATCCTCGCTCAAGAATCTTCCCTGCGAATCAGGGCCGCGATGGGCGATTTTGTCCATCATCTCGAGCAATATCGCTCCGTCATCCTTTATTTGGTTGGTGAATCCAACAAATCCGCACATAAATAAAACACGCCTTCTACCATTTTTTAAGCATTAGAATTATATCATATTTTATCGGTACTGTAAATTTAAAAATATGTTGCGAGAAAAGGGGAGAGAAGTTATAATATAAATAATAACATGGGGGCAGGTGAGAAATTTGGCGATTTATGTTGTATCCGAGCAAAACGGGCTCGATGGCTTTTGGGTCAGCGATATCCTAAAGGGCATCAAATCCGAGGCCGATAAAAAGAATCTCCCGATTAGAGAAATATTCCTCCCCGATGACAGTGTGGATACCGAGAATGACGATATCGTTATTGCCGTCGGTCATACGAGAGGCTGGCTTGAGCAGGCAGCCTATCGCATCAAACGCGGGGGAATGCGCGCCATCGTTGTTAATGCCGACCCCTCAAGCGGAATCGCCGATGCCTCCGCCTTTGTGTGCTTCGATTATAAAACTGCGATGTCCGATTTAACCGAACATCTTAAATATTGCGGCAAAATGCGGGTTGCCTTTGTCGGCTGCGGGGGAAGGCTCTCTTTTGAGGGTAAGCGCCGCGCCTTTGAGGAAGCGGCAGGCGAGCGCGGATTGCATTTTAAAACCTATCGTTTCCCCAACATTTCCGAAATGGTGCCTGCGGTTGTTCGCGAGAGCCATTCCTTTGATGCCGTTGTTTGCTCCCGCGATGCCGAGGCCTTCCATTTGATTTCGGCATTTAAGAAGCGCAGGGTGTTCGTTCCTGATGATATGTATGTTGTCGGCATTGGCGGCGACCGTATGTCGGAGTTCTCAACCCCCGCCTGCACAACGATTCAAACTGATTTTGAAAAACTCGGAACCGCTGCCGTTAAGGTTCAGCGCTTTTTATCCCAAAATTTTGAGGATGGCTGCGCCGTTATCAAACTGCGTTGTCCGCTCATTGTTCGGGCAACAACCGATAATAAAACCGTGCCGCGCCATCTCGACCCGCCCGCACCGAGGCGCACGGGCTACCGTGTTGACGGCGACTATCTCAACTATTTAAGTGCCGAGCAGCTTGTTCGCAACTGCGATACAACCGACCGAAGCATCCTGCTCCACCTTTCCAAGGGCAAGAACATGGCGGAAATCGCCGAGGAGCTTTTCATCTCCCAAAGCTCGGTTAAGTATAGGGTTAAGAAGATGCTGTGCGTTGCCAACATATCCGACCGCCGCGAGTTGATAAAAATCGCGCAGTTTTATGGTTTGTTGTGATTTTGCATAAAGTAATCAAAAAATCGAAAATTAAGTCTAAAATTTTCCTAATGTTTAGGAATTTTTTAGACTTTTTTTATGCCGATAATATGGTAAAATGTATAGAGAAAATGGCGAGTTATTATATAATAGGTAATATGATTAGTAATTTTCAACAAACAGTAATAAGTTTGCTTGTAAATTTATCAAAAATGCCGATAGTAATATCGCACATTCTGTCAAACAAAGCCAAGGAGCACGCAAAGGTAAAAAAGTGCAATTTTTGCGGAGCCCGAGGCTTATTTATTTCGAACGAAACTTTTTGTTCGAGGAAAAACGGAGGTTGAGCAATGAAAAGAGTGTTTTGCTTGCTGGTTTCGGTACTGTTGATGGTTACCTGCCTCTCGGTCGTAGCATATGCCGATGAAGCTGCCGTAACAACAATCGGTGCAGCCGATACCGCAAAATCCAATGCCCCTGCAAATATTGGCAGCGGCAGCGATTACGACAGTTACATAGCCGCCAACAGCGGTTTTGTTCCTGTAAAGGGCGATACCCAAATCGTAATCCAGGGTAACAGCTTTGTTTCATCCAAGGGTGCCGCTGTTGAAAAGGCAGCCGAGTATGATGGAAGAAAGAATGTTCTCAAGTGGACCAACGAAGAGGGAAGTGTAACCTATCGCTTCACAGTTAAGGAGGCGGGATTCTATTCTCTCCGCTTCTATTATCAGGGCCTTAAGAGCCGTAGCAACCCCATAAAGCTCGGAATCAAGCTTGATGATGCCTATCCCTTCGATGGTATTGAGGCAATTGAGCTTCCCCGTGTTTGGGAGGATGCCGGCGAAATCCGTTCCGACGGTGTTGGCAACCAGTTCACTGCTGAGCAGGTCGAAGTATTTATGTACACCGACTCTTATGCAAAGGATGCCGGCGGTCTTGTTTCGGACCCCTATGAGTTTGCCCTTTCCGCAGGAACCCATACCATAACCCTCGAGGCAATCGAAGAGCCCTTCGTTCTTGAGAAGATGGTATTTGTGGCTCCCGTTGAATATGAAAGCTATGAATCGGTTCTCAATTCTTATATCCAAAACGGCTATGAGGATTACAAGGGCGCCGAAATCATCAAAATCGAAGGCGAGTCGGCAGTTTATAAGAGCACCAATTCGCTTATCGCCAAGTCCGACTCTTCGGACCCCAGCGTTTCGCCCACCAGCCCCTATGTCAGCAAGATTAACTACATAGGTTCTACCAACTGGCAAAACCCCGGCGATACCATCACCTGGAAGTTCACTGTTCCCGAAACAGGTCTTTATAAGCTTGGTCTTAAGTTCCGTCAGAACGGCGTTCTTAACGGAAGCTCTTATCGTAAGCTCTATATCGACGGAGAGGTTCCCTTTGAGGAAGCAGCGGACATTGACTTCAAATATAAATCCGGTTGGCAGTATAAGGAATTCAAAAATGCCGATGGCGAAGAATATCTCTTCTATTTAACCAAGGGCGAGCACACCCTTTCTATGGAAGTAACCATCGGTTCGCTGGCTGATCTTACCCGTGCACTCCAAAATGTTGTTTACAGCGCAGGCGCACTCTATCGTAAGATAGTTCAGATTACAGGTGAATCCCCCGATGCCTCGCGTGACTATAGTCTTTATGAGCAAATTCCTCAGTTCGAGGAAACCCTCCAAAAAGACATGGATGAGCTCTACCGTATATCCTATGCACTTGAGGACCTCTACGGTAAGAAGGGCGGTACCAATGCTACTACCATTCGTTCCTTCGCTCAGGTTATGAAAAGCATGCTCAAACACCGTTATACCTCGCATCAATATAAAAACCAGTATTATAACAACTACTGCTCGGTAAACGCATTAATGTATGAGATGATGTCGCTCCCGCTTGATATCGACTATATGGTTCTCACCTCGGCCGATACCAAGGTTCCCAACACCGACGCTTCTTTCTGGGCTGACATTAAGTTCTCCTTCCAGCGTCTGCTTTCTTCCTTCAGCGGCTCTTATAACAGCGTTTCCGGCGATGTTGAATCCGATGAGCAAATCAGCATTTGGGTTAACTGGGGCCGTGATCAGGTTCGCGTTCTTAACGACCTTATCCAGTCCTCCTTCACCCCCCAAACCGGAATAGGCGTTAATGTTAAGATTTCCAACGCCTCCTATATTCAGGCAATCCTTTCGGGCAACGGACCTGACTGCTCGCTTCATATGGCTCGAAGCGAACCGGTTAACCTCGCTCTCCGCGGCGCCATGGTTGACCTTTCGAAGTTCGATGATTATGAAGAAGTTCTCGATAATTTCATTTCTCCCGATGCAGTTGTTCCCTATAAGTTCGGCGGCGGCGTTTATGCTCTCCCCGATACCCAGGGCTTCAGCATGATGTACTATCGTACCGATGTATTCGAAGAACTCGGATTAACTCCTCCCGAAACTTGGGATGACTTCCTTTACACAGCATCTATTATCATGCGTAACAACTATCAGGTTGGTATGCCGTATGTTCAGATAACCTCGAGCACACAAACCAACGCAGGTGTTGCTTCGCTTTCCATCTTCCCGACGCTCCTTATGCAGCGCGGTCAGAAGCTTTATAACGAGAATCTCGATTCTCTTAACCTAACAAACGCCACCGCAATCGATACATTCGAATGGTGGACCGACCTTTACACCGAATATAAATTCCCCATCACCTATGACTTCTTCAACCGCTTCCGTACAGGTGTTATGCCGCTCGGCCTCGTAGGCTATACCTACTATGCTCAGCTCACCTTGGCAGCTCCGGAAATCACAGGTAAGTGGAGAATGATGGAGCTTCCCGGCACCGTTCAAGCCGATGGCAGCGTCAACAAGCTTCAGGCAGGTTCGGGAACAGGCTGCGGTATTCTTAAGGTTTCCAAGAACCCCGAAGGCGGTTGGGAATTCCTTAAGTGGTGGGTATCCGCTGATACTCAGCTGCGCTATTCCAACAACTGCGAATCCATCCTCGGCGTTTCGGGTCGTGTAACAACCTCTAACCCCGAAGCCCTCAAGCAAATGGCTTGGGATAAGGATAGCTTAAACAACCTCCTCGCTCAGTGGAAGAATCTCCGCGAGGTAGAAGAGGTTGCCGGCGGATATTACACCGCTCGTATGATCGACCAGGCCTACTGGAATGTTGTTAACAACGGCAAGAACTCCAAAGATATGCTTATCGAATGGACAGCAAACGGCGATGCCGAAATTGCCCGTAAGCGTAAGCAGTATAACCTTGACTAATTGCGAAGGAGAGTGAACATTTAAATGAAAAAATTAAAGACTAAACCCGCCAGCATCAGTCGAGGCTCCAAGAAAGAACAGTTGGCGTTCTTTGTAATGCTCGCGCCCTTCTTCATCCTGTTCTTCACCTTCACAATTCTACCCGTTTTAACATCGGTAGTTTTAAGCTTCTTCAACTTTGATGCAGTTTCAATGCCGACCTTCGCAGGCTTTGATAACTATCTTCGTATGTTCGTGCAGGACGATGTTTTCCCCACCGCCCTGCGCAACACCTTAGTTTTCGCAATAGTAACAGGTCCTATCGGATTTATGCTCGCTTTCGTTCTCGCTTGGATGGTTAACGAGTTCAATCCCGCAGTTCGCACATTGCTTTCCTTCCTGTTCTATGCACCGGCTCTCACAGGTAATGTTTACTTCATTTGGAAGATCCTCTTCAGCGGCGATAGCTATGGCTACTTAAACAGCACCATGATGTCGCTCGGTCTTATTGTTGACCCCGTTCAGTGGCTGAAATCTCCATCCTATGCGATGCCGATTATCATTATTGTTCAGTTGTGGCTCAGCCTTGGTATTACCTTCCTTGCTAACATCTCGGGTCTTCAGAATGTTAACCCCGAGCTTTACGAGGCAGGCGCTATCGACGGCGTTCGCAGCCGCTGGCACGAACTTTGGTACATAACCCTGCCCTCCATGAGAGAAATTCTTATGTTCGGCTGCGTTATGCAAATTCAGTCGGCCTTCTCGGTAAGTGCCGTTGCAATCGAGCTTTGCGGATATCCCTCGGTTAACAACAGCGTTGACACCATCGTTTCGCTCCTGTCAGACGTTGGTAACGCCCGTTACGAAATGGGATATGCAGCAGCAATATCGGTATTCTTGTTCATCCTAATGGCTGTAACCAAGAACTTGATGTTCAAGCTCATTAATCTTGCAGGTAAGTAAGGGGGGTCATAAGCGATTATGTTTAAATTTAAAAAGAACTATTTCCGCGCTGACCGCCTTAAGGTAACTCACCGCGACCAATACAAAAGATTTACCCGTAGTAAAGCAGGTAACTTCTTCTATTCTTTCTTCCTTATAGCATTCGGTCTTTTCTCGATTTTGCCGATGATTTATTCGATTTTAACATCGTTTAAGCCGTTGGATGAGCTTCTTGTTTATCCGCCCCGCTTCTTTGTTATCCGTCCCACAATCGAGAACTACACCGTTATTCCTTCGCTCCTTGATAACCTCGCTGTTCCGCTCTCGAGATACATATTCAACAGCGTTTTCATCAGTGTTGTAACAACCGTTCTTCACGTTGTTGTAGCATCCATGGGCGCTTTCGTACTTTCGAAGTCGAACATCTATGGTAAGAAGGTTATCTTCGCGATAATCCAGTTCTCCCTCCTTTATAACTCCTATACTCTCGCAATCCCGCGTTACCTTATCTATTCCTATTTAGGAATGATAGATACTTATTGGGTTTATATCCTGCCGATGATTCCTTCATCAATGGGTGTATTCCTTATGAAGCAGTATATGGATGCCGCAGTTCCTTCGGCTCTTATCGAAGCCGCAAGAATCGACGGCGCAGGAACCTTCCGTGTGTTCTGGCAGCTGGTAATGCCTATTGTTAAGCCGGGTTGGCTAACCTTGACCCTCTTCGCATTCCGCGATTTGTGGCAGTTAGTTGAAGGCGGAACAGTATTCAGCGAAGAACTCAAGACCCTGCCCAGTGCAGCGTCAACCATCGCCGCAGGCGGCTTAACCCGTCAGGGTTCGGCCATGGCGGTAACGGTTATCATGATGATACCGCCTATATTGGTATATATGATATCCCAAGGAAGCGTAACCAAGACAATGAGCAGCTCGGGTATTAAGTAACCCGACGGTTTGGAGGTAAAATAATGAAAAATTCAAATCATAAAATGCTGCGCCGTTGTCTTGCAGTGTTCGTGATAGTGCTTATGCTTTGCTCCTGCCTTGGCATTAACGCTTCGGCAGTTGATGTTCAGAATAAGCCCTATGACTCCTACACTATCTGGACCGGTTACGGTAGTAAAATTACCGCTCCGCAGCGTCCCGTTTATGAGTTCTTGACCACAGTTGACGGTCAGTCGCTCGATATCGAACCCTTTAAAGAGCCCGGTGATGTTTCAACCGATACCGAAGGAAATGTTTACATCGCCGACTCTTCAAATGGTAGAGTTATAATGCTCAACCCTGATTTCACCCTAAGACGCGAAATCAAAAACCTCACCTTCAAAGGCGAGGCAATCGACATCACAGGTTCTCTCGGCGTTTATGCCCATACCGATGGCTTAATCTACATCACCGATACTCAGCATGCACGCGTTGTTGTTTGCACAAAAGAGGGTGTTGTAACCGCTCTTCTCGAGCTGCCGGATGCCGATGTTATCCCCAGCGACTTCCAGTTTATGCCCAAGCGAATCGCTATCGACAGCAAGGGTTATAAATATATCGTAAGTGAAGGCTCCTACTACGGTGCAATCCTTTTCGGACCCAACAACGAATTCGTAAGCTTCTATGGTTCCAACACCGTAACCGCAACGCTTGCCGATGCTTTAAAGAAGCTTTTCGATATGTTCTTCAGCAGTGATATAAAGAAGCAAAACGACCTTAAGTCGTTGCCCTTCCAGTTCACCGATATTGCAATCGACAATGAAGACTTTATCTACACTGCAACAGGCGCAACCAACATCTATAAGACCGACCCCGGTCAGCTTAAGAAACTGAGCCCCGGCGGCGTTAACGTTTTGAAGAATAAAACCGGTAAAAACGTTGCCTCCTCCAACTCGTTCCAGTTCTCCGATGCATCCCGTTCGATTCGCGCCGCTTCTTCAACCAACCGCGTTTCCTCGCTCGCATCCTTAACCCTTGATGAGCGCGGATTTATGTACTCGGCCGATGAAACCTACGGAAGAGTATATATCTACGACCAAAACTGCAACCCCATCGCAGTTTTCGGCGGCGGAACAGGTAATGCTTCTCAGAAGGGTATGTCCAGCGTTGTATCTTCGTTGGCACTCGGCAAAAACAATGAGGTAATCCTGCTTGACCGTGTTACCGGTGCTCTTCAAATCTTCAAACTTACCGAATATGGTAAGCTCCTCATTGATGCTCAGTATTTAACCATCGACGGTGCTTATGTTGAGGCTAAGCCCCTTTGGGATCAGGTTTTAAGACTTGACCGTAACTGTCAGCTTGCATATCGCGGTCTTGCTAAGGCAGCCCTCATCGAAAAGGACTATCATTTAGCCTGCAAATATGCAAAAATCGGTCTCGACCAGGATACATATGCCAGCGCATATGAATATGTACGAACCGACCTTTTAACCGAGAATTTCACCGGCATCATCATCGGTGCAATCGTTCTCGTTGTCGGTATTGCAGCCCTGCTCTATATAACCCGCAAGAAGCAGGTTAAGCTTATCCGCAACCGTCAGGTTATTTTGATGTTCCAGAGCATGGTTCATCCCTTCCAGTCCTTCAACCGCATCCGCTATGAAGGCGAAGGCTCCGTAATGCTCGCAACATTAGTTTTAGTATTCTTCTATATAGGTTCGTTCGTAAAACAGGTTTACAGCGGATTTATGTATCACATCTTTGATAAGACCTCCTTCAACTCCTTCATCGTTCTTTTGGGAAGCGCCGGTCTTATCCTTCTCTGGGTTGTATGTAACTGGGGTATGTCCACACTTCTTGAAGGAAAGGGTAAAGCAAAGCACATCTACATTTGCACCTGCTACAGCCTTATTCCTTACACCGCATATCTCTTCATCTACACCGTTCTTTCCAACTTTGTTGTTCCCGACGAAGCTCTCATCTTAACCTTTATTTATTATGTATGCTTCGGTGTAACCGCAATTATGTTCTGCGTAAGCATTATGACAGTTCATGAATTCGGCTTCGGCAAGTTTGTTGGAGTAACCGCAATTTCAGTAATCGCAATGCTGGTTGTAGTATTTATCATGTTCATGATAGGTATTCTCGTTCAGCAGTTCGGAACCTTCTTTGTAACTGTTTACAACGAAGTTAAATATAGGTAACCGGAGGCAAGAAAATGAAAAACAACTTAATAAAAGCGTTAAGCTTTATTTGTTGCTTATGCTTAATGCTCAGCGTTCTTTCTGCCTGCGGTTCCTCAACCGAAGGTGAAAAAATAGACCGCGAGTATTTAGTAGGCGCAACCACCAATGTAGCAAGCGGAATGGTTGCCGAAAACGGCAAATTCCGTCTCGATTGGGACAGTGAGATTGCAAATGTAACCATAACCGATAAGGCAACAGGCTATGTTTATTCTCAGGTTCCGCTCGATTATATCGCAGCTAACCGCGAACTCTTAAAGGTAGAACAAAATGTTTTCGATCCCGCAGTAGGCGCACCTCCCGCTCCTACCGATATCGAAACCGTTAACCTTTATTCTCCTGTAAGCATAACAGCTGTTTCGGTTCTCAGCGACTCTTCAACTGTTCTTTATGCAGGCAAAGAGGTATTCAAGCGCGGCCGTGTAGGCAGCGAGGCAATCGATGGAGGCATTCGAGTTACATATTATTTCGACGATCTCCAAATCTCGGTACCCGTTAACTACACCATTTCCGAGGATAGCTTCAAGGTTACCTTGGTTCCCACCGATATAACCGAAGGACAAAACGAACAAACCGTTTTGTCGGTTGGAATTTCTCCGATGCTTTGCTCGGTTAAGAACGATAGAAACAACTATATGGTTCTTCCCTCGGGCAGCGGCGCTTTGATGTACACCGACAGCCGCGGTAACGGCGCACCCCGCTTCTTCCAGGGCGAGGTTTATGGCACCGATCCCGCAGTTGAACTTTATGAAAAGCTTTCCAATCAGGAAGAAATCCGTCTTCCCATGTTCGGTGCAGTTGAGGGCAACCGCGCAGTTTGCACAATTATCGAGAGCGGCGCTGAAAAGTGCGTTGTTAACGCTCAAGTAGGCGATGCAAGCCTCGGCTATTCCTCGGCATATGTTAACTGCTATGTTCGCGGCTACAACCGCCCGATTTCCATCATCTTGGCAGGTCGTATCCGTATCCGCACCCACATGAAGGATAACATCGTATCCAACGAGCCCATAACCCTCGCTTACCACACCCTTTCGGGCGACGATGCCAACTACACCGGTATCGCAAACTACTATAGCGACTGGCTCGTTAAGAACAAGGGAATGAGCCAATCTGCTGAAAGCAAGCTGCTCTACACCCAGATTCTCGGCGGTTTCCAGACCAGCGAGCTCTTCTTAGGTATTCCCTATAAGGATACAAAGGCACTCACAACCTACAAAGAGGCAACCGAAATGGCCAAAAAGCTTGCCGAGCTTTCGGGCGGCAGCCTCGTTATCGATATGGTAGGCTTCGGCTCAACCGGTATCTCTCATGGTCCTGTTGGCGGCGGCTTCACCTTAACCGAAGCTTCGGGTGGCAAGAAGTCCTTAAAGAACTTCATCAAGACCTGTAAAGACCTCGGAATCGAAACCTATTTCAACTTTGATGTTGTTCGCTTTAAGTCGGCTTCCTCCGGCGTTGGCGAAACTGCCGTAACCGCTAACAATGCGGCTGCAAAGCAGTATGTTTATAACACCAGCACCAAGCTTCGCGAAATGTCCAAGTATCATTATTTATTGCAGCGTGGCGAGCTTGAAAAGGCAACCAACAAGGCAATAAATGTTGTTAACAAGTATGACATCGGCGGTATCGCTTTAGATTCTCTCGGCTCGATTGCTTATTCGGACTATTATAGAATCGAGCATTTCAACAAGGAGAATATGAGCGGTCAGGTTGCCGAAATTTTCGGCGGCATCAAGGAAGGCGAGAAGAACATTCTCACCAACCAGGCCAATGATTACGCAGCAGTTCTCTCTGATGTTATTTTAGATGTTCCCACAACCTCTAATATGAATGTTTCCATCGATAAGGACATTCCGTTCTATCAAATCGTATTTAAGGGCTATGTTGATATCGCAAATGAGAGCATCAACACCGCGCAAAACTATCGCACCCAGTTCTTAAAGGCTATGGAAACCGGAACAGGTCTTTCGTTCTATCTCTCTCATGATTACTCTTCCGACACCGTTCTCAACGATTTAACCGTATTCTATGCATCGGTTTATGAGGACAATATCGGCTCCATCGAAGAGATGTTAGGCGAGGCTAAGGCATATTTAACCGCAGTTAAATCTGCAAAAATCGTAGCTCACAGCAATCCGTCGGCAACCTCGGCAAAGACCGTGTTTGATAACGGCGTGAGCGTATTCGTAAACTACAGCGACAACGATGCAACCATTGAGGGCGTTAAGGTTCCCGCAAATGATTTCGTTGCTGTGAAAGGGGGAACAGTAATTGGCTAAGTTAAAGAAAAAGCATGTTCGCGGTATCGAGAGCAAGAAAAGTCTTTATGGCCGTATGTTCGTTCTCCCGTGGGAAATTGGTATTATCCTCTTCTTCTTAGTTCCCATCGGTCAGTCCATTTGGTATTCCTTCACCGAAGTTTGGCTCGACCCGATTGAGGGTATCAGCACCTGGTTTGTTGGAACCGACAACTTTAAATATATCCTCAACGAGGACCCCAAGTTCGTCGATAACCTAACCAGTTCGCTAACGAGCTTTACCTATTCGCTTCCGATTATCGTAATAGTAAGCTTTATATTCGCTGTTGTTCTTAATCAGAAGTTCAAGGGAAGAGTAATTTTCCGCTCGCTTTACTTCCTCCCCGTTATTATCGCAACGGGCGTTGTAATGACCTATCTAACCGAATCGGTAGGCGGAAACCAAAACCCCATCATTCAGCTTTCAACCGATGCCTCCAACGCCTATTCGAGCGGCGGCATCAACTTCGAATCGGTTTTATCATCGCTTAACTTCCCCGCGGAGATAACAGCCCTCATGGCTAAATATATCAATATGATATTCAACCTCCTTTGGGATTGCGGCGTTCAAATCGTTCTCTTTATTGCAGGTCTTCAAAGTATTCCCGAGCAGCTTTATGAGGTTTCTAAGGTTGAAGGTGCAACCTCTTGGGAAGAGTTCTGGTATATCACCCTGCCGATGGTTTCGAACACCCTCTTGCTCGTTATCATCTATACGGTTATCGACCTTTTAACCAAGGTAAACGACCCCGTTATGAAGCAGGCATACACCATCATGAACATGAACCAGAACTACTATCACAGCTCGGCAATGATGTGGCTCTTCTTCGCAGTTATCGGCGTTATAACGGCAGGTATCATATTGCTCTATAACCGCATCTGCGCAAGACGCTGGAATTAAGGAGGTGTCGCTTAAATGGAATTCAAATTAAAGAAAATGGATTCGCTGCAAAAGAAAAAAGCAGCACAAAGAGTGGGCGGCATTCTCTTCTCGATATTTAGAATTTTCTTCTTATTATCGGTTGGCTACATTATTATCTACCCGCTAATTTCTATGATAAGCTATTCGCTTATCTCCCGTGTTGACCTTTATGACCCGAGTATCGTTTGGGTTCCCAAGCATTTCACAGGCTCTAACTATTCCGTTGCAATCGAGGCTCTCGACTATTTCACATCCTTGTGGAATACGGTTTATAAGTGCGTGTTTGCTGCCCTTATCGAGATTGCATCCTGCTCCATCGTGGCATACGGTCTTGCACGCTTCAAGTTCAAAGAGCGCGGACTTTTGTTCGCAATCGTTCTTTTAACCGCTATCGTTCCTGTTCAGGTTTATGTTATCCCGTCCTACCTGAACTATCGATTCTTCCAAATCATTCCGGGACTCAACAGTCTTCTTGGAACGAATATTGAGTTTAACCTTATAAACTCGCCCCTCGTATTCTATTTGCCGGCATTATTCGGCGTAGGTATCCGTTCGGGTCTTATAATATTCATCTATCGTCAGTTCTTCTTAGGATTGCCGAAGGAACTCGAAGAAGCTTCCTGGATTGACGGTGCAGGTCCCTTAAAGACCTTCCTTAGAATCGTTGTTCCGTCTTCGGGCGTTGTATTCTTAACCGTAACCATCTTCTCCATAATTTGGTATTGGAACGACTATTATCAGTCCATCATGTTCTTCAGCGCTGATTATCCGTTGGCAGTTGCGCTCGACGGTATAACAGGTGTTCTCCAGGGCATGGGCTACGCTTACGAGCGTTCATTAGGACCTACAATGGCAGGTTGCTTGCTCTTTATCGCACCTATGCTTTTGATGTATTCTATTCTTCAAAAGCAGTTCATTGCAAGTATCGACCGCGTAGGTATCGTAGGTTAATTTTTGCGGATGCATCCTTTTGTGGATGCATCCGTTTTTGTTTTTTATATATTATTCAAAAAATCGTTACGATTTTAATATAAAAATATTGCATTTGTATAAAAATTATTGTATAATACTTGTGTAAAACGGAGTCCGCCCGCTTGCGGACAGCATTTTTTTAATGGAGGTTCTGAAAAATGAAAGCAAAAGTGTTAAAACTTGCTTCTCTTTTCCTTGCTATTGCTATGATGGCTTGTCTTTTTGCTGCTTGCGGCGGCGGAGATAAGAAGGATAGCGGCGATAGCGGCGAAACTGAGATCTGGTACCAGTGCCCCGATTGTGAGTACTTAACCCAGGAAAAATTTGAAACTTGTCCCGAGTGCGGCGCTGCAAACCCCGGTGGTGCAGAAGACCCGACTGATGACCCCGCTGATGCCAGCAGCCAAACATCTGCAGGCAACAAGCCCGGCAAGCCCGGCTCCAGCGGCAGCTCCAGCGGCGGAAACTATGTTTTCTCTGCTGACCCCTATGCAGACATCCCTGCATCCTTAAAGGGTTCTACCGTTGATGTTCTTTTATGGCGTGACCCCCAGAAGGTAGATACTGCTCTTGTTGAGGCATTTGAGAAGAAGACCGGCATTAAGGTTAACCTCATCTCCACTCCCAACAACTCCGCAGCTTATGCAACCAAGCTCGCTTCGCTCATTTCTTCCGGCGATGCTCCCGATGTTGTAAACCTCGGCGCTTCAAACTTCCCGGCATGGGCAATCACTTCTCTTGAGCCTATCGATCCCAAGACCTTCCGTCTTGATGATAAGTTCTGGAACAAGACCATCATGGATCAGTACAAGATTAACGGTAACTACTATGGCGTATCTACCGAAGGTTCTTGGTACTGCGATGATACCAGCTATGTAACCTACTACTATCCTGAAAAGTTAAAGGGTATGGGCATCACTACTATGCCTTATGACCTTTACAAGGCAGGCAAGTGGAACACCGATGCAGTTGCTAACATTGCTCGTAAGGTTCACGAAAAGGGCAACACCTACTTCGGTGTTTCCATCCAGACCAACACCATTTCCAACCCCTACATGCTCGCAGCCGGCGTTGACTTCGTTAAGTATGACGGCAAAGAGTATACTTCCAACCTCTCCAATGCTACTGTTCTTAAGTATCAGCAGATGCTCGCTCAGTGGTATCAGGATGGCCTTGTAACCGGTTGGGACTCCACCGGTCTCCAGAACGGTACCGTTGGTCTCTTCGATGCTATTTCTTACGGTCTCTATGTTGACTCCAAGTGGTTCCCGCAGTTAAGCGATCCCGGCGTTCTTGACGCTGTTCCGATTGCTGGTAAGGCAACTCCCTCCAATGCTAAGCTTTGGGGTGTTGGTAAGGGCGCAAAGAATGTTGAAGCTGGCGTATTCTTCATCCGCTTCTTCATCGATCCCAAGTCCTTCGACTACACTTCTTTCGGCAGCATGAAGGGTACCTTCGAGGATGATCAGATGTATGCTGTATGGCAGGATATCACTTCCTCCAAGAAGCCCCACACCGAGAACATTGCTATCGGCGCTCTTACTTACTATGACAGCAGCGCTTACGGCAACCTCACTTCCAAGCTCAGCACCACCACCGCTGCAAACATCAAGACCGTTCTTGATGAGTACGGTGCAACTATGAAGGCTGCTTGCAACAAGGCTAACAAGTATCTTGGCCGTGCACAAAAGAAGCCCTCCTACGTTAAGTAATTAATTCTTGACATAACAAAACCGCCCGTGGCGAAAGCCACAGGCGGTTTTTCTTTTTTATATTCTATTTTCTATAATCAATAGCGAGGGTTGCAAAAGCGTTGAGGTCGGCACCTGCGGTGTTTCCGCTTTTCAGCTCATGGAAAGCCTGCATAGCAACCATAGCCGCATTATCTCCGCAGTATTTAAGGGGAGGGCAGTAGAACTTGAATCCGCGCGACTCGCATTCAGCCTCAAGCCTTGCGCGAAGTTCGCTGTTGGCCGAAACTCCGCCTGCAACCGCAATGGTCTTAAGCGAGGTTTCGTTAGCGGCGGCAAAGGTCTTATCGATTAAAATATCGCAAACCTTTTGTCTAACCGTAGCCGCTAAAACGGGAACATCAATCTCTTCTCCCTTTTGATTTGCATTGTGGATGAGATTTATAACCGCGGTCTTGAGTCCCGAGAAGGAAAAATCATATCTTCCGTCGGGTGAATGGGGGGTTGGTAGCTTGTATTTTTTAGCATCGGCAACCGTTGCGATTTTATCGAGGTTAACCCCTCCGGGGTAGGAAAGCCCCATAGCGCGGGCGGTTTTATCAAAGCATTCGCCTGCAGCATCATCGCGGGTGCGACCGAGGATGTTAAAATCAGTATAATCGCGAACCTCAATAATATGGGTGTTGCCGCCCGAAACCAAAAGGCATAGGAAGGGAGGCTTGAGGTCGGGGAATTCTATGTAGTTAGCAGCAACATGGGAGCGCAAATGATGAACAGGGATAAGCGGAACGCCTAAAGATAGCGCAAGTCCCTTCGCGAAATTAACGCCAACGAGCAGCGCGCCGATAAGTCCGGGCGCGAAGGTAACCGCAATCGCATCGATATCATCATAGGTTATAGAGGCCTCCGTAATGGCGGCTTCAACAACCTGCGAGATAGCCTCGGTATGCCTGCGCGATGCAATTTCCGGAACAACTCCGCCATAAATTTTATGCTCCTCGATTTGCGAGGCGATTATGCTGGATAAAACTTCGCCATCCCGAAGGACTGCTGCGGCGGTTTCATCGCAGGAGGATTCGATTCCTAAAATAATCACTTTCCAAACTCCTTTGTCATCAAAACGGCATCCTCTTTAGGCGCCGTGTAAAAATTCTTGCGTTTTGCGGTTTCCTTAAAACCTAACTTTTCATAAATGGATATAGCGGCGGCGTTGCTCTCTCTAACCTCGAGGGTTATAAAGGCGAAATCGTTTTCTTCGCAATAGTCCGCCATAGTTTTAGTGAGCCTTGTTCCAATGCCGAATCCGCGGAAAGCGGCTAAAACGGCAATATTGGTAACATATCCTTCGCCCAAAACGGCATCAAGCCCCGCATAGCCCAAAACGCGGCCATCGGCATTTGCGGTCCAAAAGAGCATTCCGCCATCCAGCGATTCTTTTAGCGCATTTTCCGACCAGGGCGAGGAAAAACATTGGCGCTCAATATCCGCAACGGCGGGGATATCCTCCGCCTTCATAGGCTCAATGGAAACCTCCCTGCCGAGGGCGAGCATTATCTCGTTTCGACATATTTTATAGCGTTCAATATCGCCGCCATACGGGTCGCTGACATTCAAAACGGTTATTTTATCATTAGCAATTCCAACCGATAAAAGTGCCGCTTTATGCGAATCGGTCATAACGAAAAAACGGTCACATTCGAGGTCGGCGCGCTCTATTTGTCGCGAAGAGCCCGAAAGGATGATTCCTAAATCCTCCAAAACCGCAGCGCTTTTCTCGCTATAGGGGCTGCCATCGGCAAAAAGTCCCGCGCTCGAAACCGAGTGGCTCGGAAAAAGTTTTTGATAAAGCGCGGCAGCCATGGGACTGCGGCAGGTGTTACCCGTGCAAACAAATAAAACCTTCATTATCCTTTAGCCTCAAACCAGGTTTCGCCAATAGCGGCATCAACCAAGAGGGGAACAGCCATCTTGGCAGCGCCCTCCATTTCTTCCTTTAAAATCTCGCAAACCTTGTTTGCAATATCGGCGCGAGCCTCAACAATCAGTTCATCGTGAACCTGCAAAATAAGCCTTGCATCAAGCTTTTCAGCCTTTAGGCGGCTATAAACCTTAATCATCGCAATCTTGATAATATCCGCCGCGGTGCCTTGGATGGGCATATTTCTTGCAACGCGCTCGCCGAAGGCACGGAGCATTCCGTTGGATGCCGAAAGCTCGGGAATATATCTTCTTCTGCCGAATTCGGTCGTAACGAAACCGTCGCGCTTGGCGTTCTCAATGGTCGTTTGCATATAAGCATCAATTTGCGGATAGGTCTTGAGATAATTCTTAATATAACTGTCGGCCTCCGCTCGAGTAACGCCAATATCCTTTGCGAGTGAAAAGGCACCAATACCGTAAACAATGCCGAAATTAACCGCCTTTGCGCGTGAGCGCATAACGGGGGTAACCATATCGATGGGCATCGAGAAAACCTCGCTTGCGGTCAGCGTGTGAATATCGGTATCGCCCAAGAAGGCGTTTATCATATTAGTGTCGTTAGCCATATGCGCGAGAACGCGAAGCTCGATTTGCGAATAGTCGGCATCGCATAAAACATAGCCTTCTCTTGCTTGGAAGAAGCGGCGCAGCTTGCGACCCTCCTCGGTTCGAACGGGAATGTTTTGCAGGTTAGGCTCGAGCGAGCTTATGCGACCCGTTCTCGTTTCGGTTTGGTTAAAGGTTGTGCGGATTCTTCCGTCCGCCTCAACAACCTTAAGAAGACCCTCGCAATAGGTGGATTTCAGCTTTGCCAGCTGGCGGTATTCGAGCAAAAGCGAAACCGCAGGATGGGCATAGCGAAGCGATTCGAGAACCTCCGCGTTGGTTGAATAACCGCTCTTGGTCTTCTTCCTAACGGGTAGTCCCAAATCCTCGAAAAGGGCAACGCCCAGCTGTTTGGGCGAGTTAAGATTAAATTCATATCCAACAAGGGAATAAATATCGCCTTCGATTTGCTCGATGCGCGATGAAAGCTCGTTTCCGTAAATCTCGAGGCCCTCGCTGTCAACCGCGATGCCCGCCGATTCCATATCCGCAAGCACCACTGCCAACGGAATCTCAATGTCATAAAGAAGCTTATCCTGCCCGTTTTCTAAAAGCAGTTTTTCGAGCGTATCGCAAACCGAGGAATGCAGCGCGCAAAGGCGCAAATTCTCATCCTCGCATTCCATTTTCGGGTATGGCGCGGAGTATTCCTGCGCCAAACGCTCAATATCATAGCTCGATGCCGAGGGGCTCAAAAGATAACCCGCAAGCAGGCAGTCAAAGGCAATGGAATTAACAGTAATGCCGTTATCGGCACATTTTTTATAAAAATTCTTGCAGTCGAAAATTCGTTTTTTAATGTTTTGGTTGCCGAGCAAAGCTGCAATCGCCGAGAGCTCCGCCTTGGTGCAGCAGCCTGCGCTCGAAAGGCAAACAAATTCGCCGCAATCTAAAATATCGAGTTTGTCATTAACCGTGAAATCATTAAAAGCAACAACGCCAAAGCATTCACCCTCGCATTCCTCATCGGCAACCGCGATAGGGGAAAGGTTAAGGCGCTCCATTATTTTATAAAGCTCAAGTCCTGTTAAAAACGCGAGAAGACCCTTGTCGTCGCGTTTTGTGGGGGCATAAGAATTAATATCACTATTTATGGGAGCCTCGAGATTTATGGTGCCGAGTGCGCGGCTGAGATAGGCGCTCTCCTTGCCTGCGCGCAGCTTTTCGCGAACGCCCTCTTTAATCTCAAGCTCATCCAAATGCTCATAAATATAATCAATGCTGCCGTAAGCACTAATAAGCGCGCTCGCGGTTTTTTCGCCAATGCCCGCAACTCCGGGGATGTTATCCGAGCTGTCGCCCATAAGCGCCTTGAGCTCAATCATTCCCTTGGGGGTAACGCCGTATTTCGCGAGAATGGCGGCATCATCATAGCAGGTGATTTCAGGCTTGCCCGCCTTGGTGGCGGAAAGCAAAACTCGGGTCGATTCGCTGACAAGCTGAAGCGAGTCGCGGTCGCCCGTTGCGATGATGCATTCGTTTCCGCTTTTTTTGCACATTTCCGAGAGTGTGCCCAAAATATCATCGGCTTCATAGCCCTCGCATTCAACCGAGGCAAAGCCTAAAAGCGAAATCAGTTCTTTGCAAAGCGGAAGCTGGTCGCGAAGTTCATCGGGCATAGCGTGGCGACCCGCCTTATAAGCATCAAACATTTTGTGCCTGAAGGTGGGTTTTTTAATATCCCAAGCAACAACGATAGAATCGGGCTTTTGCTCCTCGATGAGGTGCAGGAGGATATTCGTGAATCCGTAAACGGCATTAGTAAACCTGCCATCCTTTGTGGATAGCAATTTTATACCGTAAAACGCGCGGTTTATTACGCTGTTTCCGTCAATAGCCAGCATTTTCATTTGCATCACCTTTTATTATTATATCAAATATAAAGGCTTTTGTCATTATTTTTTGAAAAAGATAAAAATATATGTTATACTATGCTTGGTGATATAATGAACATAGGTAATTTAAAGTTTGAAGGCTATGCCGCATTAGCGCCGATGGCGGGAGTTGCCGACCGTGCGATGCGCGAATTATGCCGCGAGTTTGGCGCCGCCTATACCGTTAGCGAGCTCATCAGCTCCAAGGGTATCAGCATGGGCGACCGTAAATCTAAAACGCTGATGTCGGTTCATGATGCCGAGCGTCCCATAGCGGTTCAGCTTTTTGGTAACGACCCCAAAATAATGGCGGAGGCGGCCAAAAGAGCAGCCGAGGGAAACCCCGATTTCTTGGATATAAATATGGGTTGCCCCGCTCCCAAGGTTGCGGGCAACGGAGGCGGAAGCGCCCTGCTTAAAAACCCCGTTTTAGCGGGCGAGATAGTAAAGGCGGTTGTCGATGCGGTTGAACTCCCCGTAACGGTTAAAATCCGCTCGGGCTGGGATGAAAATTCCATAAATGCCGTTGAGGTTGCCAAACGCTGCGAGGATGGCGGAGCGGCGGCAATAGCGGTTCACGGAAGAACCCGCGCGCAAATGTATGCTCCTCCCGTTAACCTCGATATAATCAAGGCGGTTAAGGATAGCGTTTCGGTTCCCGTTATAGGCAACGGCGATATCGAGACCCCTGCCGATGCCGCTAAAATGCTTGAATATACAGGCTGCGACTTTTTAATGGTCGGTCGCGCGGCGATGGGTGCTCCTTGGATTTTCTCGCAAATCAATGCGTATTTAGGCAGCGAAACGGTCTTGCCCGAGCCGCCACTTAGTTATCGACTCTCGGTAATGCTCCGTCAGGTTGAAATGATGATGCAATATAAGGATGAGAGAACCGCGCTTTTAGAATCAAGAAAGCACGCCGCTTGGTATCTAAAGGGAATAAAGGGCGCTGCCTCGCTTCGCAAAATGTGCGGCGAAATCAGCAGCATGGATGATCTCAAAAAAATATGCGAGATTGCCCTTAAAGCGCAGGATAACACTTGAAGTTTGCCGCAATTTATGCTAAAATACTAAATGCTTATTTATGATGAGAGGAAGAAAATTATGTCCGGACATTCCAAATGGAATAACATAAAGCGTAAAAAAGAAAAAACCGATGCCGCAAAAGCAAAAATCTTCACCAAGGTTGGTAGAGAAATTGCGGTTATCGTAAAAATGGGCGGTCCTAATCCCGCCGAAAACAGCAAACTTAAGGATGCCATCGCAAAGGCAAAGGCTGCCAATGTTCCCAACGAGAACATCGAGCGTATTATCAAAAAAGCCGCCGGCGATAGCGAAGCCAACAACTATGAAGAACTCGTTTATGAGGGCTATGGCCCCTGCGGCGTTGCCGTTGTTGTTGAAACCTTAACCGATAATCGTAATCGAACTGCAGGCGAAATGCGCCACTATTTCGATAAATGCGGCGGTAACCTCGGTCAAACCGGTTCGGTAACATTTATGTTCAACCGCAAGGGCATCATCCTTATCGAGGGTGAGGGTCTTGAAGAGGATGCCGTTATGGAGGATGCTCTCGAGGCAGGTGCCGATGATTTCAACTTCGATGGCGATGTTTTCGAAATCAGCACCGAGGCAAACTCGCTGGGCGCAGTTCGTGATGCTCTCGAAGCAAAGGGTTATTCCTTCGTTTCCGCCGAGGTTGAATATGTTCCCTCAACAACAACCGCTATCGAGGATGAAGCAGCAGTTGCCCAAATGGAAAAACTTATCGATATGCTCGAAGAAAACGATGATGTTCAGTCGGTTTGGCATAACTGGGAAATGCCCGAAGAATAAAATTAATCCTAATTTTAAAAGCACAGTGCTTGTCACTGTGCTTTATTTTTTTGTTCTAATTCCAACCTAGCCTTCATAATATGTTAAAAAAGGAGGACAAGCAAAATGCAGGAAGAGAACAAAAAAGCTGAACGCGTTAAGGGAGCGCTTTATCCGCTGCCCGAAGAACTCAAAAAACCGCTCTTGCTTATGAATGCGAACTCGTTGGCGGCGGTGCAGGAGGTAAGGCTTCGCGCGGGCAAGCCACTGTCGCTGACCGTTGCGGGAGTGCCGATGTGGCTTGATGCTGCGGGCGGAATTTCCTATTTTCCGAAATCGCCTATATATGTTAGCAGCGAGCAGGTTGAATCAACCTTTCTCAACCTTTGCAACCATTCGGTTTATAGCCATATAGAGGAGATAAAGCAGGGGTTTATCATAATGAAAAACGGACATCGCGCAGGTCTTTGCGGAACTGCGATTCCCGAGGGAATGCGCGAGATTTCCTCAATCAATATCCGCATCGCGCAAGAAATTTTCGGCGCCGCCGATGCGCTGCTCGAAAGGGCGGAAAAGGGGCTTTTAATAGCGGGTCCTCCGGGCAGCGGCAAAACAACCGTGCTTCGTGATGCGGTGCGCCAGCTATCGTATAGGCGGCGCATAACGGTTGTTGACAGCCGCGGAGAAATAGCCGCGGTGCGCTCGGGAGTTCCCCAAAATGATGTTGGCGAGAACACCGATGTTCTAACGGGAATCAACAAACGCGAGGGGATAGAGATGGCGGTTAGAACCATGTGTCCCCAAATCGTTGCGTTTGATGAAATCGGTGCGAGCGATGAGGTCGATGAGGTTATTCGCTCCCTCTCAAGCGGCGTCAGCGTTATAACAACCGCCCATGTAGGAACCCGCGAGGATTTGCTATCGCGCGAGGTAACAAGCCGCCTGATAAAAAGCGGCGCAATAGGCGCGGTTGCGCTCTTATCCCGCGCAGGCGGCGGCATTAAATGCTTCGATATAAAGGATGGCGAGCTATGCGATTAACGGGTGCGGTTTTAATATTTTTGGCATCATCAATGTGGGGTTTATATGCCGCGTTTTGCCTAAAAAACCGCCATAAAAAGTTAGAAGAGGCGCGGAGATTCATAGCATCCCTTTGCGAGGAAATAAGGCTAACCCGCGCCGAGCTGCCCGATGCGCTCAAGCGAGTCAGCGCAGGCGGGGTTTATCTAAAAAACGGCGCATGGCAGGGGCTTGAGGGGCTAAACACAAGCGACCTTTTGCTGCTGGATTCCTTTTTAGTATCGCTGGGAAAAACCGACCTTGAGGGTCAGCTGAATAACGCCCGCCTGCATATAGGCGCGCTTGATGAGCGAATAGCCGAGGCAAAAGAAGAAAAAAGAAGACTGTCGCGCCTTTATGTTTCGCTCGGCATTTTGGGCGGACTTTTCGCGGCGGTTTTGGTTATATAGGTGATTAAATGGATGTAGATTTCATATTCAAGGTTGCGGCAATCGGAATAATCGTCGCCGTGCTTAATCAGCTTCTCGTGCGCTCGGGGCGCGAGGACCAAGCGATGTTAACTTCGCTTGCAGGACTTGTTGTGGTGCTTTTAATGCTTATAAAGGTCATAGGCGAGCTTTTCAGCACCATAAAATCGGTGTTCGGACTATAGCATGAACGCGATGGGACTCTTGGCGCTTTGCTTGATAGGCAGCGCGCTTTGTGTTTTGCTGTCGGGCTATAAACCCGAGTATAGCCTGGCGATTGCGGTGCTTATAGGGGTTTTCATATTCGGCGAAATAATAAAAAACATCGCGCCCGCCTTTGAGAAAATCGAAGAGCTCTTGGCGGCAACAAATTTAAATTCAGGATATTTTAAAATTGCGCTAAAATCGCTCGGCGTTTGCTATATTAGCTCCTTTGCCGCTGATATTTGCCGCGATTTCGGGCAAACCTCCTTGGCGGGCAAGGCGCTTTTGGTTGGGAAATGCACGGTCTTTTTGCTTTGCCTTCCGCTTCTCACCGCCGTAACCGAGGTGGCGCTTTCGTTTATAGGAGAGGTATGAAAAAAATAACCGTTATATTTTTTCTTTGTCTTTTGTTTTCCTTCCCGGTGTGTGCCGATACATATAAAGACCAGTTGTATTTGAGCGGCGCGGAGAATCTTGATAGCGCGCTGCCAAACGAAGCCGCCCAAGCGCTCGATGAACTCGGCATATCATTAGAGGATTCGGGCTGGATAAACAAGCTGACAACCAAAAATGTTTTTTCGCTCATTAAAGATTTTTTGATATCGGGCGGCAGGGCGCCGCTCGGGTCGGGACTTGCTGTTGTTTGTCTTATTATCCTGATAGCCGCCTTTAAGTTTTTCTCGGATGAGAAGGATAAAAGTCCCGTTGCCGATTATGTCGCGACGCTATCGGTGTCGCTAACGGCGCTGATTCCCGTCTATTCGGCGATAACCGCGGCGGCAGGGGCAATAAAGAGCGGCGCCCAGTTTATGCTCTCCTTCGTGCCGGTTTACGGCGCCGTCCTGCTCGCATCGGGCAAACCGCTGACGGGGGCATCCTCGGGTGCGGTGCTGTTGGCGGCGGGGGAGGGCGTAATGGCGCTCTCCTCATTTGTTATAACCCCGCTTGTAGGCTCATATCTTGCCGTTTGCATAACAGGCTCGGTTTCGCCGCTGCTTAAAACCTCGCGGCTTGCCGACCTGCTTAAAAAAACCGCGAGCTGGGCGCTCGGGTTTATAATGACGGTTTATGTCGGCATTCTCTCCTTGCAAACCGTTGTTAATTCGGCGGCGGATAATATGGCGGCAAGAACAGGGCGATTTTTAATAGGAAGCTTCGTGCCGCTTGTGGGAGGTGCCTTGAGCGAGGCGCTGGGAACGCTGCAGTCGAGCGTTTCTCTCCTTCGTTCATCTATCGGGATTTATGGAATTGTTGCGCTTATCGCGATTTTGCTCCCCGTGGTTTTGGAGCTGCTTGTTTGGAGGGCGGTTTTGTTGCTTTCGGGTTCGGTTGCCGATATTTTCGGCTGCGACTCGATAGGCGGACTCTTGAAATCCGCCGATGCCGCGGTTGGATTTTTAATAAGCCTTTTGCTTATTTGCTCCTTCGCCTTCATAATCTCGCTTTCGGTTTTATCAATTATAGGAGGTTAAAATGGAAACAATAAGGCAAATAGCTGCGGGAGTTTCGGTTTCGGCGGTGATAATAGGCGCGTTTTTTGTTTTGTGCCCAAACGAGAGGAGCATAAAACAAATTCGTTTTGTCGCGGGGCTTTTGATGCTCCTCGCGGTTGTAACGCCGTTTGCGGGCGCCTCCTTTAGCCTCCCCGAAATCCAAAACGAAATCGCATTCAGCGCCGAGGCGGAGGCTATGCTTAAAAATCAAGCGGAATATTTGGCAGGCAGCGTTTTAAAAAGCGAATCGGTTGATTTTTCCGAAATAGATGCGCTTATGGATATTTCGCCCGATGGCAACATATTTATTTATAGACTATGTATCTATGGAGTTAGCGAAAAGGACAAAGCAAACCGCATCTTGAAAGAAAATTTTCCCGAGTGCGAGGTAGTTTTAGAATGAACGAAGGCAAGAATATTTTGGAATTTTTAAAAGGCAGGGCGGGCAAGGTCGTTTTCTTTTTAGGCATAGCGGGTGTGGTGCTTATCTATCTTTCCTCGCTGATGCCCAAAAGCGAAAAGCCAAAACGAGTTGCCGTTAGCGAAACCTCGGAAGCCTACTGCGCCGAGCTTGAGGGCAAAATAGCCGCTCTCGTTAAGAGCATAACGGGAAGCAAACGGGTTTCGGTCGCCATAACGCTTGATGCAGGCAAGCAATATGTTTATGCCGATGAGGCGAAAAACAGCCAAAACAGCGGCGGTGGCACGAGCGAGCAAAACTATATCATAATTCGCTCCGAAAACGGCGATGAAAGCGGACTCCTCGTGACCGAATATCAGCCGACCGTCAGGGGCGTTGCCATAGTTTGCAGCAGGTTGAGCGCGGTTTGGCGGGAGGATATTTTGGCGGCAGTTTGCGCCGCGCTCGATATTTCAGAACGCAAAATTTATGTAACGCAGTATGCGCAGTAATTTTAAGGAGGAAACTTTGGTATGAAAAAAGGTAAGGTATTTGGGAAAAAGCAGCTAACGCTGGCGGTGATGGCGGTTGCGCTATGCGGCGCCGTTTGGCTTAATATGGAATATTCGGCGGCGGGCGGCGGCTTCTCGGCGGAGGATGACAGCGCTCCAACAGCATCATATTTGGGTCAGGCGCAGTTTGTTGATGGGGATAGCGATGAGGATGCCGTTTCGGTTTCGGGAAACGCAAGCGGAGATTATTTTGCAACCATTCGTGCCGAGCGAAACGAAACGCGCGACAAGGCAATCGATGAGCTTGAGGACACCGCCGCCGATGCAAAACTCTCGAGCGATATAAAGAAATCCGCAGTCGATAAGCTAGCGGCGCTAACCGCCCGAATGGATAAGGAGGCATCGATAGAAGCGCTCCTCAAAGCAAAGGGATTTAAGAGCGTTTTAGCCGTTATCGGCGACAACGACATCAACATAACCGTTAAGACCGAAAAGCTCTTAGAAAGCGAAATTCTCCAAATTCAGGATATCGCAACCTCCCAAAGCGGAATGCCACTTGAAAAGGTAAAAATAATTACAGTAAAATAGTTGCCAAATCCGAAAAATGTGGTATAATATATGTGAACTACTCAAAAGGGAGGAATATCCAATGGCTGGAAGTTACGGTCTTAAAATCAATGAAGAGGTTCTTTCCAAAATGGCAACAATGGCAGCAACCGAGATTGAAGGTGTTCGCTGCATCTCTGCCAAAGCGGTAAATATAAAGGGCGTTGTAGCCCGCGGCGGCTTCGGAAAAAGCGTTAAAACCAAGGTTGCTCCCAACGGCGAGGTAACCCTCAATGTATTTATTTCTATCAAGAAAAACGCAAAGGTAACCGAGGTTGCAAAACAGGTTCAGGCCAATGTTAAGGAAAAGGTCCAGAATATGACAGGCACCGCAGTAGGTCATGTTAATGTTCATGTTTCTGATGTTGAGCCCGAAGATGAAGAAACCGAAGAATAATAAAGAAAACCTCCCGCTTGTCGGGAGGTTTATTTTTGTTTATATTCAACTTTCTTCAAGCATGAAGAAAGTTACAAAGAAATGCTGAGAAAAGGGGGCATTTCGATTGCCCCCTTAGTTCGCAGGCGAATCTTGATAGTTTTCGCATTTCTGCTCGGTTGCGCGGCAACCTGCGGCATGAAATGCGGATTTTTATTATTGCTTTTTATTTTCTTCTTGCTCTCTTTATCCCCTTCGCCAAGCTCCGCTTGACCACGGGGGAAGTAATAAAGGAAAGCACCGAGACTCCCGGCTATGGCGGGTCGAGGGCGGCAGCCCTTGTCGTTAAGGGGTGAGCGAGGGAAGAAAAAGGATTTAAGCTTTAAAAAGGTTTATTTCGGCGGAAGATGTTTCGCCGAAATGCCTTCCGAGCGCAAAACCTTTCCTCGCGAGGGGGAATCGAAATCCCCCTTAGCGCTTCTTTGTTTCCTTTCTCAGCGCGAGGAGAAAGGAAACGCCCAGCGGCGTGAGCGTAAAATAAAATTTTAAATACCAAAAAAACAACCCCTCGAATTTCGAGGGGTTGTTTGTATTTTTTTGATTAGGCCTTGCCGTTGCAGCCGAGAACATTCTTAATCTTGTGCTCAACCATGCCCTTGATAGCGGAGCGGCCATCGCCAAGATACTGGCGGGGGTCAAAGTGAGAGGGATTCTCAACAAAGTGCTTTCTGATAGCGCCTGTCATTGCAAGACGAAGGTCGGAGTCGATGTTAATCTTGCAAACTGCCATGGTAGCTGCCTGGCGGAGCATCTCCTCAGGAATACCGATAGCATCGGGCATCTCGCCGCCATAGGTGTTAACCATCTCAACGAACTCGGGAACAACCGAGCTTGCGCCGTGAAGAACGATGGGGAAGCCGGGAACACGCTTGGAAACCTCTTCGAGGATATCGAAGCGAAGCTGGGGCTTCTGGCCGGGCTTGAACTTGAATGCGCCGTGGCTGGTGCCGATAGCGATTGCAAGCGAATCAACGCCGGTGCGGGTAACGAAATCATAAACCTGGTCGGGGTTGGTGTAGGATGCATCTTCAGCCGAAACATTAACATCATCCTCAACGCCTGCGAGCTGTCCGAGCTCACCCTCAACGGTTACACCGAACTGATGAGCATAATCAACAACCTGCTTGGTGAGAGCAACATTTTCTTCATAATCGAGGTGAGAACCATCAATCATAACCGAAGTGAAGCCGCCATCGATGCAGCTCTTGCAAAGCTCGAAGGAGTTACCATGGTCAAGGTGGAGAGCGATCGGAAGACCGGTCTCTTCAACAGCAGCCTCAACAAGCTTAACAAGGTAGGTGTGGTTAGCATACTTGCGAGCACCTGCCGAAACCTGAAGAATGAGGGGAGCATTTAACTCTTTAGCTGCCTCAGTGATACCCTGGATGATTTCCATGTTGTTAACGTTAAAGGCGCCGATGGCATAACCGCCCTCATAGGCCTTTTGGAACATTTCTTTTGTGTTTACTATTGGCATAATTTATACCTCCGTCAAATTTATGATAATATTATACTACATAGTTTTGGAAAAATAAAGACAGTTTTTCAAATTTGATAAAAAATCTACAAACTTTTTATATATTAAGCTTGGTCATTCTTGCATAATGGAAGAGATATTGCTGCGCGATGCCCGCAAAAGGCTTTGCACAGTCGGGCAAATTGCCGTCGAAGAGAACGCTCATCGCCCTCTTAATCCAAACATCCTTGGGAAAAGCATCTATTCTCGCAAACCCAAAAAGCAAAGCGCAATCCGCAACCTTTTCGCCAACGCCATAAATTTTCATAAGCTCCGCTCTTGCCTCATCGGTTGAAAGCGAAGCGATTTTTTCGCTCGAGAGCTCGCCGCTCGCAAATTTCTTTGCGGCATCCAATATATATTTTGCGCGGAAACCGCTTCGAAGCGGCGCAAGGTCTTCAACCGTTAAAGCCGCTATGCGCTCGGGCGTGGGGAAGGTGTAGCCTCCCGCGGTTTCTTCGCCAAAGGTTTCGCAAAGCCGCTCAATGATTCCCTTGATGCGGGGAATGTTGTTATTTTGCGAAATAATAAAGGAGCAAACGGTTTCCCAAGGCTCCTGCTTTAGGATTCTTATTCCGCCCGCGAATCCAACCGCATCGCGAAAAACCTTATTTTCCGAAACCGCCGAAACTATAGCCGCGTAGTCGCGCTCCAAATCGAAATAGGGAATAATAAAACCCTTAAATTCTTCCTCGTTGCAGTCGAAAACGGTTATCTTGTTATCCTCTTCTTTGAGGCGCCAAAGCCTGCCGCCCGCAACCGCTTGCCAAGCGCCGTCAACCAAATTCCAGCGAAAAGCCTGCCCGCAGTCGAGGGTTTGCGCCAACGAAAAATTAGCGGCATTTAAAATATAAAAATTTTTCTCATCGTTTTTAAATTCCATATTATCACCTTATCGTTGTCATTATACCACAAATGTGTTACAATGACAAACAGGAGATGATATTTATGCGTAATGATATTTGTACCATTCCGGTTAACGAGGTATTTGAGGTGCAGGATGGCTGCCCGATATGCCGTATGTATAAAACAGTTGAGGACCATATCCTCGATTACATAATGGGAGCCGCCATGATGGAGCCCGATGTTAGAATCGAAACCAACCGTCAGGGCTTTTGTGCCGACCATCTTGATAAAATGATGGCGCGCCGCGGCCGCCTCTCCTTGGCGCTTATGCTCGAGAGCCATATTGCCGAGATGGAAAAAACAATAAAGCATCCCGACAAGGCAAGAGCAGTCGAGAAGGATTGCTTCGTTTGCAACAAAATCGAATGGGGAATGAGTCGTATGCTCGAAACCCTCCTTCGCAGCTACGAAACCGACCGCGATTTCAGAGCCCTCTTCGATGCCCAACCGCAGTTTTGCCTAAAGCACTATAATATGCTTGCCGCCCTGGGCGATAAAAAGCATTTAAGGCGTTATCATAAGGATTTCCAAAAGTCGCTTTATAAAATAACCAGCGAGTATCATAAGACTTTAGCCGCCGACCTAACCAAGTATTGCTCGATGTATGATTATCGCAACAGCGGAGAAAATGCCGACTGGGGAAACTCGCGCGATGCAGTCGAGCGCACCGTTGGATATCTCACAGGCCGCATAATCGAATAGTTTACATAATATGTCGAATTATGTAAATTGTTAGTAACTTTTTGGCTTTAAATAGAGGGTTATTAAGGTTATCAACCGAGTTATCCACAATTTTTATGTAAACTTGCTTGTCCGCCGTTTGTATATTATTTTTACCTTTTGTCCAAAATAAACCGAAGTAGATGAGGTGATATTTTGGTCAAAGGAGTTAACAAAACGATAATTGAAATCAACAATACGGGCAGCAAATATTTTGATAGAGTGGTGCTTTTTGTAAACCCTGCCTATGCCGCGGTGCCGCAAAGCCGATTGGAGGCAAAGGCGGCGGCGATAATCCGCCGAGCCGAGCCGCCGTGCGAGCTTATAAAGGGCGATAAAAAAAGAAAAAAGCCAAAGCGCGCAAGGCTCTTAATCGCTTTTTCCCTGCTTGCTGCTTTGGCGGCGCTCATAGTTTTTTTAATCTAAAAAAACTCCCGAATCTTCGGGAGTTTTTTATTTTAAAATGCTTGTGAAATCAATGTATTCATTTGTAATGCTGTAGTTAACATAGCGAATGGCGCCCGTTGTGCAAACAACCGTTGGCGTTGCCGCGATGGGGATGATGCTCGAATCGGCGAGCATTATTTTTTGCGCATTTTTGAGCGCGGCAACATAGTCATCCTTGTTAGCCTTTGCGTGAAGCGAGTTTAAAACGGCATCAAACTGCGCGTTATTAAAGCCGAAGGCGTTTCCGCTTCTAAAGTGGGTTAAAAGGTCGTAAGCGTTGGTATCGCTCGCTCCGAGTGCGCAAATCGCAACGGTGTAATCGCCGCTTTTGATTTTGCGAAGAATATCATCGTTGCTATCAAGCCCCGACATATTGATAAAGCATCCGAGCGATTGTTGCCAGCCTGCCGCGATGCCCGATGCGAGGTTGTCGATTTTAAGCTCGGTCGGATAAATAATGTTCAAGTTTTGCGGAATGGCTGTTTGCTTGGTGTAGTTAAGATAGAGGCGGTATGCTTCATCGGGCTCATATTTCAGCGAAGCGCTTCCCGCGAGCTCGCCATAGATATTTTCGCCTTCAAACTGCGCGTCGGGCTGAATGATAGCGTTTAGAGGCAGGATATAAGAGGGAAGCTCGTTTTCGAGGGCATTCCTGTGAATCGAGAGGGAAAGCGCGCGGCGAATATCGCTTCCGCCGAGTGCGCCCTGCTTGTTAACGAAGAGGAATAGATAACGGTCAAAATAGCTTTGCGCATGAAGCCCCTTTTTCTCGGCTTCATCGCGCTGGGTGCTGTCGATAAATGCAATGTCAATATCCTTTTCGTCAAGGCTTGTGAGGGCCTCGGTGCTATCGGCAGCGGTAAGATAAATCTCATCGGGTTTAGCGGGGAAGGCGCCTTCATAATAGCGGTTAGGCTTGAGCCTGATGCGGTATTTTTCGGTTCGCCAGGAATAAACATAGAAAGAACCGTTCGAAAGAATGTTTTCGCCGCCGCGACCGTATTTTCCGTTTTGCTTTTTGAAAAATTCTTCGTTGCAGGGCATCGAAATCGGCTCGGTTAGGGTTTTGAGGAAGTTTTCATCCTCTCTTTCGAGGGTTATTTTAAGGGTGCGGTCATCGATTGCATAAACCGCCAAGTTCTCCTTTGCGGCGCCGTTTTTAACGGCGTTTGCGCCCTTAATGCAGGAGATTTTCGAAAAATCGGGAGCATTGGTATCGGGGCTTGCCGCGCGGCGGAAAGCAAACTGGAAATCAGCTGCGGTTAGCGGGGTTCCATCGCTCCAAGCGGCATCCTCTCGCAGCGTGAAAAGAAAGGTTAGTCCCTGCTGCTCATAGGTTTCGGCAGCGGCAAGGGTGGGGGAATCGTTTTGGTCAAGCTTTAGAAGTCCCTCAAAAATGTTAAGAACAACCGTGCGGTCGCTTCGGTCGGTAACCAGCTGCGGGTCGAGGGTTCCAACCTGCTCGAGGGCGATATAAACCGTGCTGCTGTCACTGCCGCCGCAGCCGGCGAGCGAAAAGAGCATTAGCGCGGCAAGCAGTGCCGCAAGGATGCGTTTCATATCATTCCCTCCCTTAAAATTCTTTATTAAATTATAATATAAAACAAATAATTATTCAACCCGAAATTAAGTGTAAAGAAAAATACTTGACAGGCGGGGGAACTTGTGATAGAATATCGGCTGTAAAGAAATTTGCTTTACAGAGGAGGAAGCGCCTTGCCAAAGGATTTTGAGATTTCGAAGCTGCTCGATATCTATGGTGCGCTGCTTCCCGAAAAGCAGCGCCTGTTAGTTGAATTTTATTATAACGACGACCTTTCGCTTTCCGAAATCGCGGAAAACGAGGGCATAACCCGCCAGGGCGTTCGCGATTCACTAAAGCGCGCCGAGCAGCAGCTCCGCGAATATGAAAGCGCGCTCGGCCTTGCAAAAACAATCGAAGAACTCCGCCTGGCTCAAAGAAGCGGCGATTTAGAAAAGATAGGACAAATTATTGATAAACTTTAAAAAGGAGGCGAAACAGTATGGCATTCGATAATCTTTCGGATAAACTTGCGGCGGCGTTTAAGCGCCTGCGCTCAAAGGGCAAACTGACCGAATCCGATGTTAAGGAAGCCATGCGAGAGGTTCGCCTTGCTTTGCTCGAAGCTGATGTTAACTATAAAGTTGCCAAGGATTTCACCAATTCGGTAGCCGAAAAATGCATCGGCGAAAAGGTTATGGAGAGCTTAACTGCTCCCCAAATGGTAATTAAAATTGTTCGCGATGAGCTCGTTGCCTTAATGGGAGGCGACCAAGCCCGCCTAAAAACCAGCGACCGTATCCCAACCGTTATTATGATGTGCGGTTTGCAGGGTTCAGGTAAAACAACCCATTCGGCAAAGCTCGCAAAGCTTCTTAAAGCGCAGGGTCATCGACCGATGCTGGTTGCCTGCGATATTTATCGTCCTGCCGCAATTCAGCAGTTAAAGGTTGTCGGCGAGCAGGTTTCGGTTCCTGTTTTCGAAAAGGGAACCGAAAAACCCGAGAAAATCGCCCTTGAGGCAGTTCGCTATGCCCGTGACTACGGTCATGATTATATAATCCTCGATACTGCAGGTCGCCTGCATATCGATACCGAGCTTATGGCAGAGCTCGACCGTATTACCAAAACGGTTGATGTTAACAACATTCTCCTTGTTGTCGATTCGATGGTCGGTCAGGATGCCGTTAACATCGCAAAAGCATTTAACGACCAGTTGCCCATCGATGGCGTAATCCTAACCAAGCTCGATGGTGATACCCGCGGCGGTGCGGCGCTTTCGGTTCGCGCAGTAACGGGCAAGCCGATTATGTTCGCAGGTGTTGGCGAAAAGCTCTCGGAGTTTGAAGAATTCCATCCCGACCGAATGGCATCGCGCATACTCGGCATGGGCGATATGCTCTCGCTGATTGAACGCGTTGAGCAGCAGGTTGATGAAAAGAAGGCTCTCGAGGCGGCAAAACGCCTTGAAGAAAATAAATTCGATTTAAATGATTTGCTTGAACAGTTCCAAAGCCTTAAAAAGATGGGACCGCTCAAGAATGTTCTCGGAATGCTTCCCGGCATGGAAAAGCAGCTTCGCGATGTTGATATTGATGATCGCATGATGCTTCGAACCGAGGCAATCATTAAATCCATGACCGCGCGCGAGCGCCAAAAGCCCGAGCTTCTTAATGCATCGCGCCGCAAGCGTATTGCAGCGGGTAGCGGAACAACCGTTGAGGATGTTAACCGCCTTATGAAGCAGTATGAGCAAATGAAAAAAATGTTCCGCGCCTTCAGCGGCAAAAAAGGCAAGAAAGGCCTTGGCAGATTAGGTGGTATGGGCGGCATGATGCCTCCCGGAATGCCTCCTATGGGCGGAATGAACTTCTAATTCGTTTTTAAAGAGAAATCTTTTAAATAAATAACTATTTTGGGAGGTGCAAGAAAATGGCAGTTAAAATCAGACTTCGTCGTATGGGTTCTAAGAGAAATCCCTTCTACCGTGTTGTTGTAGCAGATTCCCGTTTCCCCAGAAACGGTCGTTTCATTGAGGAGATCGGTTACTTTGATCCCACCAAGGAGCCCGCTGAATTCAAGGTTGATGCTGATAAGGCAAAGCAGTGGATTGCAAACGGCGCTCAGCCCACCGACACAGTTAAGGCCTTCTTAAAGAAGAACGACATTGTGTAAGAAAACTCCGAAAGGAATCAGAAAATGCAGGAATTATTGGTTTCAATCGCAGCAGGACTTGTGCAGAAGCCTGAAGAAGTAACCGTAACGGTTGACGAGGCTAATGAAGAGGGTGTAATCGTATATCATCTTCATGTAGCTGAGGGCGATATGGGTCGCGTTATCGGCAAGCAGGGCAGAATTGCCAAGGCTATCAGAACCGTAATGCGCGCTGCTGCAACCCGCAATAATGTTCAAATTGCGGTAGAGATTGACTAAAACAAATACCCCCGATACAACATTTTTGTTGCTACACGGGGGTATTTCCTTGAGGGTGCTATGAAAGAATTTTTGGAAACAGGAAAAATCAGCGGAACCCATGGTGTTCGCGGAATGGTGCGAATCCAGCCGTGGTGTGACAGTAATGAGTTTTTGTGTTCCTTCCGCTCTCTTTATCTTGAGTCGGGCAAGGAACTTAAGGTTGAAAAAATGCAGCCCCACGGAACTGTTGTTATCGCCAAGCTTAAGGGAATCGATAGCATTGAGGAGGCGGAAGCGCTTCGCAATAAAACGATTTTCATAAAGCGCAGCGATGTTGCCCTTGAAGAGGGTCAGTATTTCGTTGATGATATTGTTGGCTGCAAGGTTTATAACATTGAGAATAACGAGCTTTTGGGAGAGGTGTGCGAGGTTTCGGCAACAGGAGCTAACGATGTTTGGCATATTAAAAATGCAAACGGAGTTTTCCTTATTCCCAAAATCGATGAAATAGTTAAATCGGTTGATGTTTACGAAGGTAAAATCGAAATCACCGTTATGAAAGGGCTTTTCGGCGATGAGGATTGATATTTTAACGCTTTTCCCCGAAATGTGCGAGGCGGTTTTAGGCGATAGCATCATCGGCAGGGCCAGAGCATCGGGCGCTGTCGCAATCCAATGTCATAACATCCGCGACTATACTACGGATAAGCATGGCAGGGTTGATGATGCCCCGTATGGCGGCGGAATGGGAATGATAATGGGCGTTCAGCCTATATATGATTGCTATCAGTCGCTCTTCGGCGAGCAGGAAAAGAAGCCTCATGTAATCTATATGTCGCCCAAGGGCGCAACCTTCAACCAAAAGAAGGCAATCGAGCTTTCAAAACGCGAGCATATTGTTTTGCTTTGCGGTCATTATGAGGGAATCGACCAGCGCGTGCTTGATGAAATTGTTGATGAGGAAATCTCTATCGGCGATTATGTTTTAACAGGCGGCGAAATGGCGGCAGTCGTGGTAACCGATGCGGTATCGCGAATGCTCCCCGGCGTTTTATCGGATGAGGTTTGCTTCACCGATGAGAGCCACTTTGCGGGGCTGCTTGAATACCCGCAATACACCCGCCCTGCCGAATGGCGCGGCAGGAGTGTTCCCGATGTGTTGCTGTCGGGTCATCATAAAAATATTGAAAAATGGCGTCGCGAGCAGGCGATTTTAACAACCCTCGAAAAGCGCCCCGAAATGTTAAAAACGGCGGAGCTTTCCAAAGAGGATAAGAAGTTTTTGGCATCGATTGAATATAGTGAATAAAAGTTATCAACCCTTGTAGTGGTTTTGCACAAAAACGGGTTCTTCGCAACCTGCCGAATTTGGATAAAAAATAAAAAGTTGTGCAAAACGGTGTCAATTATGTTGACTGTTTGATATATTGTGGTATAATAGGTTTAAGCGATATCCAGTCGTTAAACAAACTCTTTACAACGAGGAGAATTAAGCATGTGTGTTAAAGATGTAGTTGTTCAGAACGAGGTTGGTTTACATGCCCGTCCCGCAACCTTCTTCATTCAGAAGGCAAACGAGTTCAAGTCTGCTATCTGGGTTGAAAAGGAAGAGCGTCGCGTAAATGCAAAGAGCCTTCTTGGCGTGCTTTCTCTCGGCATTGTAGGCGGAACCGCAATCCGCATCATTGCTGATGGCTCCGATGAGGCAGTTGCAGTTGCTGAGCTTGTTAAGCTCGTTGAAAGCGGCTTCGCTGACTAATTAAATTAAAAAACCCGCCTTCCGCAGGCGGGTACATATATCCGGGTGTGGCGCAGTTTTGGTAGCGCGCTTGAATGGGGTTCAAGAGGCCGCAGGTTCAACTCCTGTCACTCGGACCATAAAGAAAAGGAGATACTTTGGTATCTCCTTTTCTTTATGCTTTGAAATGATAATAGCTAATCTTACGGTCTCTTGAACCCGAGAGGGTCCGCAGCGTAAAAAACAGTCCTGTGGACTGTTTTTAGCGAGGAGCGCGCAGGCGGGTACCGAAGCCTTCGGCTTGGGTCGTGGGGAGGAGCGTGTGCCGCAGGCTCACGCCAAGAGGCCGCAGTCGGGGCGCCTGTCACTCGGACCATTTACTTGAAAAACCGCTTAAACAGAGTGTTTGAGCGGTTTTGCCGCTCCTTTTTTACTATAATAGGCTCAAAATAGCAACTAATCCTGTATATCCTGAATATACCATTAAAGTAATTGATATAATAGCAAAAAGGATTCCTCCTATAAGACAACGCATAGTTTTGAATTCCTCTTTATTTTTGTACCATTTTAAAAGTGTTATTGCAAATTTGCCAATAAAAAATCCTATTAAAAATAAAATTATGACAATAAATCCTTCTGCATTCTTACTAATATCTCTAACAATAGAAGTGGCGAAATAATACATAGCAAGTCCAAAAATACCCAATAAAATCAATGCTATAAATACACCTTTGAGGGTTGCGATAAAATCACTTGTTGGCATTTCTGTAAGACAATAAGGACAACGCGTTGCGTTTGCATCTATTTCTTTTTTACAATTTCTACATTTAGCCATTTTATTCCTCCATAAAATTAAAAAAGTGTGTGCAACCGAAGTCACACACACCGAAAAACGCATGACTCCAAGTCGCTACCACACAACATTTCCAACAAACATTAAAGCATGTGAAAACAGAGCCTGCATTTTTACCAAGATAAAAATACACGCCTTAATGTTTGCAAATATTGAAATGTTATGTGGTAGGGTAATTATAGCATTATTTTCCTTATAATTCAATAAAAACCTGGTTTCACACCAACAGTTGCATTTTGTCGCTCGGTGGTGTATTATTTTTTCGAGGTGGTATAATGCTTAAATTCAACCCCATCGTTTTTGCGGTGAATAAAAATTATCAAATAATCATCCCCGTGAGCGGCGAATGCTTTGCATCCCTAAAGGTGGGGGGCGAGGAGTTTTTCAGCCATTCTAACGGAATGGCGCTCCAAAAATCCGATGTTCATAAAATCGATGTTCCCTGCGATAGCCTAAACCAAGCAGGGGAATACACGGTTTGCCTGCGCCCCGTAACGCTCCGCAAGGGCTACGGCGCCGAAACGGCAGAGCCTTTTTTCAAAACCTATTCCTTCTTTGCGCCACCCAAGGATAATCTTCGCGCCTATAATATTTCCGATGCACACAGCCTGGTTTGCGAGCCCATAGCAGCAGCAAAGGCCTTTGGCAAAATTGATGTTTTGATTCTTTGTGGCGATATAATGCATTTTTGCGATAAAGCGGAGGATTTCGAGAATGTTTATAAAATTTGCAGCGAGCTGACAGGCGGCGGCATTCCCGTTGTTTCCGCCCGCGGAAACCATGATATGCGCGGTCGAATGGCGGAGCGCTATGCCGATTATATGCCCGCCGCCAACGGCAAAATATTCTATACCTTCCGCGTCGGCAGCATTTGGGGCGTTGTTCTCGATTGCGGCGAGATAACCGCCGATGATAACCCCGCCCATGGTTTCACGGTTTGTTGCGATTCCTTCCGCCGAGAGCAAACCGAGTTTTTGAAAACTGTAGTTGCCAACAAGGAAAAGGAATATGCCGCCGAGGGGGTTAAAACCCGCCTCGTTGTGGTGCATGACCCATTTTTCGAGCGCCATAACCCGCCCTATGATGTCGCGCGCGATATTTTTGCCGATTGGTTCGAGATTATCGAGCCAAACATAAACCCCGATTTTTGGCTTTGCGGACATTCGCATCAGTGCTTGGTGCGCCGCCCGCCCTATTCGGTTTTGGAATTTCAAATAAAAACCCCGCTCATAATGGCATCAACCAACGGAGAAAACTTCTTCCGCGGCGGCGGATTCGAGTTTAGCGATTCGGGCACCTATCTAACCTTTGTGGATAACAGCGGAAACGCCGGCGAGAAAATTAAGATATAACGAAAGCCTCCCTAATTTAAAGGGAGGCTTTATTTTTTTGAATTGGATAACTAATTAACCTGTCATCCGCTAAATTCTCATCCGAGATGGAAAACGCCTTAATCTCTCCGCCATCATAGGTCTTATAATAGTAAATCCCTTTTTCCATATCCATACAGGAGGTGTAGATGCTGAAAACGGGCTTGCCGTCGGGCAGCATCAGGCAGCCTTTGGGCACCTCAACCGTGGCGATAGCGCGGAAAAATCCGCTTTCATCCAAGGGTTTTGTGTGCCTTGCCGCAAACGCCGCGCGAACAAACCGCGAAGGCGACGACCAATCTCCCGGCAACCCCAAAGCTCCCTCGCCGCGCCCGAAAACGGGAGCGCTCGGCTCGATGGGATTAAGCGCCGAAAAGTCGGATAAATGGGTCAGCATTTTGGGAAACGGCGGCTCATTGGTTAAAACATTTATATCGTTTTCATAAATGTGTGTGCCGCCCTTTGTTATTTCGAGGGTTAGGCTTCGCTCTTTGTCCGCAATCATAAAATGGAGCGGGGATTTAGGGTATTCCTTCGAAAAAGAACCGTCGAAAATGTGGGTGTTTTCGAGGAGCTGCCGCGCCTCAACCGCGGTTTCGCATTGCCCTAAAACGAACGGAATCAGCTCATAGGTTGCAATGTTTTTCTTGCCCTCGCAAAACGGGGGATAGGCGGCGCTTTTCGGAAAATTAAGCCCCGCCATGCAAAGCCCCTTTTCGTTTAAAGCATCATAATAAAGCGGATAATTTTCCGCTACGGTCGCCATTCCGATGATGGCAAAATGCTCATTTTCGAGGCAGGGAAAAGAAAAGCGTCGCGGCGAAACCGTAACGCTTTCAAAATAGGAATATTCAAGGTCTAAAGTGCGGCCGAAAAATGAGCCGCGCCTAATTGCCGTGCACATTAAAAATCAGTCCCTTTTTATTGCTGTGGCACAACCGCGAAAAAAACAAGCGGCTCGTCATAAGGGTTGGTAAACGAATGGCTCTCGCCCTTTTTGCAGTAGTGACAGTCGCCCGCGGAAAGTATTTCCTCGCCGTTTTCCAAGAGCATCTTGCCCTTTCCCTCTAAAACATAGATAATCTCGCTCGAGGTATCGTGGCAGTGCATCCCAATCGAGCAGCCGTGAAGAAGGGTGCCCTTTAATATTTTGTTCATTCCGTCGTTAAAAATACGCGCCGAAAAAACTCCCTCTCCGCCTAAAAAATGCTCCATATCATTTTGCGGAATATTCTCGAAATCAATCATTTTCCGTTTTCTCCAAATTCTTTTTCATCCAAATGTGCGGCTGCCCCTGCTCAAACTCGATTTCGCTCGAAACAGCGTAGCCAATTTGCTCATAAAAGCCCTTTGCGTGCTCTTGCGAATGAAGGCAAAGCGCTTTTGCGCCCTCGCCTCTTGCGGCCTCCTCGGCGGCTTTAACCAAGAGTCTTCCAACCCCCTTGCCGCGCTCTTCCTTTAAAACGCAAAGTCTTCCGAGTATGTATTCTCCCTCGTTGCTTGAGGGGAATATGCGGCATGTTGCAATCGCTTTGTCATCCAAAAAGGCGAGCAAATGGATTGCAAAGGAATCGGTGTCATCAACCTCATCAACAAAGCCCTGCTCATCAACAAAAACGGTTATTCTAATCGAAAGCGCAGCGGGCGGCAACCTTCTATAACTTAAAATTTTCATTAACTACTCCAAAAAGCTTAAAGCATTTTTAAAATTTCTTCTTTAGAGCGAAGTCCGAGCGACTGCGCCGTTACTTCGCTGTTTTTAACAACGAAAAGCGCAGGGATGCTGTTGATTCCGAAATTGGTTGCGAGAGCGGGCTCTTCATCAACATTAACCTTGCAAATCTTAACATCATCTCGCTCCGATTCAATCTCGGCTAAAATGGGCGCGAGCATTTGGCAGGGACCGCACCAATCAGCATAGAAATCCAGCAAAACGGTTTTATCGCTATCTAAAACTTCAGCAATAAAGTTATCATTTGTGATATTCATAAATTCTATCTCCTTTATTTTAAGAATGTTGCGGCAACCAACAGGCCGCCCTCCTCGTTTTCGAGTTTAATAAAATATCCGCCCTCAATTTCGGCGCGGCAAACCGATAGAACATCGCCGAGATATGCCGCCTTTTTATAGAGAATCGAGGCATCCGCGAATTCAAAACCGTCGGGCAGCGCATCGATTAAAAGCTCGGCGCTCTTTTGGTTGTTGAGGTGGCGGTTAGTGTCGATTTGGCTCTTTAAAACGCGGGTTTCATAGATTTTTTCGGCATCGAAAAGCGAAGGCTTCTTAAACTCAAAAAAGCTATCGCCGAAATCATGGCTTCCGTAGCATTCGGACATCGAGGCGGGGATGCGAATCGGGCGCATTTTAGCCCCGTCGAACAAAAACCAAGCCGCAACCGTTTTGGCGCAAACCTCTCCGTCCTGCAGGAATATGCAGCCGCGGTCGGAAACAACGCCCTTCATATCGCGAACAGCGGTATGTACCGTTATATTTTTCTTGGGCGACAACGGCTTTTCAATATGCAGGTTGATGCCCTGCATAAGCCAAGCCATATTCGCTTCCCTCATCTTATAAAGCCCCCAACCGCAGGAATCGGAATGCCTTATGGCAACATCCTGCGCAAGGTCTAAAAGGGCTGAACTTTTTATTTCTTCAAAGTCTTTAAAATCGCCGTAGCGCATCTCATAGGTATAGCTAAACATATCGCGCCTCCATTTCTATAATTATGATAGCATATTTTCGGCTAAATATCAAAGAATTTATGCTATGGGTTATTGACATATGGAAGATTAAGGGTGTATTATAATAACAGTAAGGCATTTGTCTTATGAAAATGAAAGGGGTTTTTAAAAATGAAAAAATTATTAGCACTCGCACTTGCAGTTCTTATGATTGCATCCGTTTTCTGTGCTTGCGGCAAGAAAACTGTTGATTGCCAGGCTTGCGGCAAAACCAAAGAAGGCAAAGCTTATAAGGTTGAAACCTTCGGCGTTAAGTTAACCGTTTGCAAGGATTGCAAAGAAGAGTATGATGCAGCTATGGAGCAGCTTGGTGACCTTGATCTTGGTGATCTCCTCGGCGATATCGATGAGGAAGACCTTGGCGACCTTGGTGACCTCGGCGACCTCGGCGACCTCGACCTCAGCGGTCTCCTCGGCTAAGAAACTACATAAAAAAGCGGTAGCATTTGCTACCGCTTTTTTTATTTTATCTTTTTTCGGGAACCGCCTCAACGCGGCTAACAACAAAGGATGAGAGCGAAACGGCTCTCTCGAGTGCCTCGTTAATATCGCCGTTTTTGGCATAACTCGATAAAAACGCCGCCCCGAAGCTATCTCCCGCGCCAACGGTTGAAACAACCTTTATAGATTTTGCAGGAACGAAATATGAGCGCTTTTCCTCGGTTTGGAAGGCGAATGCGCCATCGCAGTCCAGCGTTATTAAGATGATTTTGAGGTTAGGGAATGCCGCCGAGAGCGCCCTTGCAGCGGTTGCGGGAGCGGCAATTTCGCGTTCCAAAAGCAACTGTGTTGCTGTCGAAAGCTCCTCACGACTGATTTTGAGGATAGTCGCGTTTTGAGCGCAAAGCAGCGCCGATTCCTTTGAATAAAAGGGCTTGCGCAGGTTCAAATCGCAAAAGATATGCGAAAAACTATAGCGCGATAAGATTTCATTTATCAGCTTTTTATTTTGTTCGCTGCGCTGGAAAAGCGTGCCGAATGCAACGGCATCAAACCCTAAAAGCTCATCGTTTGCCTCAAGGTAATCATATGCAACATCGGTTAAAACATTATAATCAGGAACGCCCTTTTGGTTTAAACTAACCTTGCATTGTCCCGTTTGCTTGCCGCGGAGCGTTTTAATAAACTGCGGGTTTATTTTAAAGCGCTTAACCTCTTCGAGCGCAGGCGCGGCCAACTCATCATCGCCAACCGCCGAAAGCAAATAGCTCTCTTCGCCGAGCAGCGCGCTGTGAGCCGCAAAATTAAAGGGCGCACCGCCGATGCAGCGCTTGTCGGGATAAACATCCCAAATAATTTCGCCTATCGATAAAACCTTCATATTTCCTCCTAAAGTGAATAAGAATAGGGTTTTCTATCCTTATAGTAAAAGGCTTTTTCTATGTTTAAGCTTTTGAGCATTTCGCGCGTTTCTTTTAGTCCCAACGCGATATTATCAACCACATGAGCATCGCTGCCCAAGGTTAAAAGCTCGCCGCCCAAGCTTCTATATAATTTTATTATCTCGTTCGAAGGCAAGGTTTCGTTTAAAGACAAACCGACTTCCGAAGTGTTTATTTCAAGCGCAATCCCGCGCTCGATTATTGTCTTTAAAATCTCTATTATGGTCGGCATATATTTTTCCATATCAACCATAATTCCGTATTTTCCCGTTATGTATCTAATGGGCAGGGTAAGGTGGGCGAGAATGTCGATATTCGAATGTTTTGCGGTGAAAAGAACACCGTCGAAATATTTTTTCAAATATTCATCAATTTCCGCAGGTGAGTAGGTGTCGAAGGCTTGCATCGTGTGCACTAAAAAATTGCCGTCAGCCGCCCTTAAAACATGCACCGAGCCTATGATGCAATCATAGGAAAACGCCGCGGCAACGCGCTGGGTTTTCTCGAAAAACAGGTGGGCATCGCCGAGCTCGATTGAATTCATAAGGAAAATTCTATCCCCGTATTTTTCAGCCATCTCGCCGTAAACCTCGAAGCGCCTCGCTTGATTCGATAGTATTGCATCCTGCTCCGTAACATGCGGGTCGCAGTGGTCGCTGAATGCAATGCCCTTAAGCCCTGCCTTGATTGCGCCCTCGCAAATCTCTTCGGGCGAGGATTTGGCATCGTGAGATAGATTTGTGTGGGTATGCATATTGTAAAACAATGGTAACACCTCCAAAACCAATATAATAATACTATCCCTGCAGTCAAAAAGCAAGAAAAAAGGCACCCGAAGGTGCCTTTTAATTTAGTCTTTTTGTGTTGTGTAAACGATAACGCCATAGGGGGCAATTGTGTCGCTTAACTTGTCCTCAACCTCAATTTCCTTGTCGGAGGGAATGGTTGTTGCAGCTTCATCGCGAACAAGTGTCTTGGGGTCGAAATAGTGGCGATAGAACTTCTTGCCAACAGCCTCTTCAAGCTCAATGGTGAAATTATCGCTCTCGGCCTTGTGGTTGGCGAGAACAATGGTAACCTCGCCATCCTTATTAACCGACATCGTGGTGTGAAGCGCGTTTTCGCCCTCGCCCTTGTAGATAACGCTTCCTGCATCAACATAGCGGGAAAGCAGCGCAAAGGCGTAATATGCCGAATGGGGAACATAGGAGCGGGTTAGAACAGGCATAAGTCCGCAACGATGGTCGCCGTCAACAAAGGAGTCGGCATTGTTGGAGTGGTTGTTGGGCCACTGCTGGTCAATAAGAGTCCAAAGCAGCGAGCAACGCGCGCCGCAGTTCATAAACGCGATAGCGGCATCAACCAACTCGGCACCCATCTCCATATGAGAGTTGTCGCGGTCGTAGGTGATGTTGTATTCATCATAGCAAAAAGCCTTGTTGGGGCGCTCGCCGGGGATGAAATCAATAGCTTTGTTAGCCCAGGTGCACCAGTCGTTATAGGGTTCGAGAACGCCGCCTGCGGTTGAATTCAAGAACCATCCCTCAAATTCTTCCGAGAAATCGCCGTTAACGAGAATGTTCTTTTTATCCTCGCCCTCTAAAAGCTCGAAGCTGTCAATAAAGCAATATCCGGGTCTTCTGCGGTCTTCAGGGTCGGTAACGCAGGCAGTTTTGCCATCGAGCTCTTTGGGGGATTTAACTCCGCAAAAGATTCCGAAAATACCATCCTCAACATCGCCCGAATTGAATTTAACCGAAATTTTTCTATATTCGGTTGAAAGCGAGGAGGGGAGGATTTGGATTGCGCTGTTTGCACAGGCGGAAGCAAGACCCGTGTTTTGTATATCTCCCGAGGGGTGGTCTTTGCAAACGCCGAATATATAGCCGCCCTCTTGGTCGGGGAAATCGCTCTTATAGAGAATATCGAGGGTTGCTTCGTAATCCGTGTTGGGCTTTAGCTTAACCTTTTGGCAAATGCGCGAATAGAAAACCGTGAGAGTGCAGTAGGTCTTGCCGGTCTTTATGTATTCAGGCTTTGCAGCGGCAACCCATTGATAGTTATGGCTCGAGAATATATCAACGATATCGGGCTCGTTTTCGGCAAAATATTTAACCATCGGGCTGTAAGCAGTGCTGCCCTCGTTGGGTCCCATAAGCGAAACCAAATGGCGGCGACCATCGCGAACGAGCGCATTATGAGCGGCGCGAGCGCCATCAGCCCAAAGGTCGAAAGGAGTCTTCGAGGGGTCGTCCGGCTTGCCCGAATAGCGCTGCGGCTCGGTGAAGAGAACGAAAATCTTAATATTATCAAAACCGCGCTTTTCAATAAGCTGATAGGCGGTTTCGCTAACGAAATTACCATAGTTTTCAAGGCTCTTTTCCCAGTCGCCTTCAACGGTGAATGGGCTCTTGCCGTTCCAGCTGGTCGAGTTAATGTCGCCGGGGGAGCACCAACCTGTGTTAAGGGCAACAGTAACGCCTGCTTCCTTCATTCTGCCCAACCAACGGTAGAATGCCTTGCAGGTTTCGTTTTCCCAATCCCAGGTGTTGGTCTTTTCGTCCCAAGCCCACCAACCATAGAATGTGCGGGCGATTTTAAGGCGCATTTCCTTGATGCGGCGAGCCTCCTCGATGCATTGCTCCTCGGTATAAACGCGGCCGCAATCATCGGGCATACCTGCGTATCCGTGGTAGATAGCGCCGTTGCCCCAAAAGTCTATTTGAACGGGGTTTTTATTTTCAATCTTAAGATTGCTCATTTTTCGACCTCCAAAATGTGATTGTAAATATTATAATCCATACCAATATTTATGTAAATACACAAAAAGAAATATTTGCACAAAACGAAACTAAAAAATAAAAACCCTCCCGAAAAACGGGAGGGAAAGGTTTATCTTTCGTTCATAGGTGTGTAGGGAACCTTTTTGATGGCAGCCTTGTAGGCAGGGCGCATAATGCGCTTGCAGGAGATAAGCTCCTCCATTCTGTGAGCACACCAGCCGGTAACGCGGGCGATGGCAAACAGGGGAGTGTAAAGGTCCTCGGGAATTCCGAGCATATCATAAACAAAGCCCGAATAAAGGTCAACATTGGCGCAAATGGGAAGGGTCATCTTTTTGCGCTCCATGATAAGCTCTTTGCCGATTTTCTCGATGTTTTCGAGAAGCTTGAGCTCCTCTAAACGACCATATTTTTCGGCAAGAGAAGCAGCGCATTCGCGAATCGAAACTGCGCGCGGGTCGGAGATGGTGTAAACCGCGTGACCCAGTCCGTAAATCTTGCCCGAGCGGTCGCCTGCGGTGCCGTCAAGAAGCTTGCTTAAATATTCGCGAAGCTTTTCTTCGTTGGAATAGTCGGGCAGGTCGCGCTTAATGAAGCTGACCATTTCCATAACCTTGGCGTTTGCGCCGCCGTGGAGCGGGCCCTTAAGCGAGTTAACCGCAGCCGAAATAGCGCTGTATGTATCGGTTCCGCTCGAGGAAACTGCACGGCAAACGAATGCCGAGTTGTTTCCGCCGCCGTGCTCCGCGTGGAGAATAAGCATTATATCAAGCAGCTTTGCCTCTTCATCGGTATAGGTCTTGTCGGGGCGAACCATTCTAAGGAAGTTCTCCGAAAGCGAAAGACCGGGCTTCGGGTTATGGATATAAAGCGATTTACCGTAAAAACGGTGGCGCTTAACGGCATAAGCGTTTGCAACTATCGAGGGGAAACGGGCAATAAGCTCAATCGACTGGCGAAGGAGATTTTCGGGCGAGGTGTCGTCGTCAATCTCATCGTAGGAATAAAGCGCCTCGATTCCGCGCGATAACTGATTCATAATGTTGCGCGAGGGAGCGCGGAGAAGAACATCCTCCGTGAAGCTGTCGGGCAGCGCGCGATTTTTGGAGAGAAGGGCGCCGAAATGCTCGAATTCCTCCTTGGTAGGCAGCTTGCCGAAGAGCAGCAAAAATGCAACCTCTTCATAACCAAAGGTATCGTTATCGCGATGCTGCTTTATGATATCGTGAACATTGATTCCACGATAATAAAGCTTGCCCTCGGTGGGAACGCGCTCGCCATCCTCCAAATAATAACCCATAACACTACCAATATCGGTAACACCGACTAAAACGCCGGTTCCGTCATCGTTGCGAAGACCGCGTTTGGTGTTAAGACCTTGGTCAACGGTATATACATTCTTTATTCCGCAACTGAGCTTTTTGAATTCCTCGGTTGCGTTTTCGGGTAAAATTATGTGTTCGTTCATTTTTTCACCTTCTCGGTTGATTTTACTAAAAACTAATTATACCCTAAAATTATAAAAATGGCAAGAAAATATATATTTTCTACCCTCTGCACTAACAAAATACCACTAAACTCCATAAAAAGTTCGCAGTTTTAATAAAAATACTTTAAATTTGCTTAAAAATATGTTATATTAATTTGTAAATTATTTTTCAAAAAGGGTGATTAGATGATAACTCTTAAGAAAGGCGGCCATATTTTAAAGGGCGGTCTTCCCGTTCCTGCAGAGGGAGTAGCAAATCCCCGCGCTGAACGCAACAAAACAATGGCATATAAGGTTATGAACGCTCATAACAGCTCGAACGATGAATCGCTTATGCGAATCAAGTTTGATAGCCTTATTTCCCACGATATAACCTATGTTGGTATCATACAAACTGCAAGAGGAAGCGGACTTCGCGAATTCCCCGTGCCCTATGTTATGACCAACTGCCACAACAGCCTTTGTGCCGTTGGCGGAACCATCAACGAGGATGACCATGTTTTTGGCCTTTCGGCTGCTAAAAAATATGGCGGCATCTATGTTCCTGCTAACCAGGCTGTTCTTCATCAGTATGCCCGCGAAATGATGAGCGGCTGCGGCAAGATGATTTTAGGCTCGGATAGCCACACTCGCTATGGTGCATTAGGAACCATGGGTGTTGGCGAAGGCGGCCCCGAAATTGTTAAGCAGCTCCTTTCCAATACATATGATGTTGCAGCCCCCGAGGTTGTTTTGGTTTATTTAACAGGAAAACCGCAGCAGGGTGTTGGCCCGCATGATGTTGCGATTGCTCTTTGCGGCGCAACCTATAAAAACGGATTCGTTAAGAATAAGGTTCTCGAATTCGCAGGCCCCGGCGTTAAGAATCTCCCGATGGATTTCCGCATCGGCATCGATGTTATGACAACCGAAACCGCCTGCCTTTCCTCGATTTGGACAACCGATGAGAAGGTTGAAGAATATTTAGCGGCTCATGGTCGCCCCGAGGAATATAAGGCGATTGCTCCCGATGAGGGCGCATATTATGACAGCGTTATCGAAATCGACCTTTCAACCGTTGAATGTATGGCAGCGCTCCCGTTCCATCCCTCGGAGGCATACACCGTTCGCGAGCTTATCGCAGGCGGCGCCGATATCCTTCGTGAGGCCGAGCTTCGCGCTGAAGAGCAGTTCGGCGGCAAGGTTCATCTCTCGCTGACCGATAAGGTTCAAAACGGCAAGATTATGATAGACCAAGGCGTTATCGCAGGCTGCGCAGGCGGTATGTATGATAACATCGCCGAGGCGGCAGCCATTATGCGCGACCGCTCGGTTGGCAACGGCTATTTCTCGCTCTCTGTTTATCCGCCTTCGGTTCCCGTTAACCTCCGCCTTATTAAGGATGGCATTCAGCAACAGCTTTTGGAGTGCGGCGCGCTCTTCAAGCCCTGCTTCTGCGGTCCCTGCTTTGGCGCGGGCGATGTTCCCTCTAATAATGGTCTCTCAATCCGTCATACAACAAGAAACTTCCCCAACCGCGAAGGTTCCCGTCCGGGTGACGGTCAGCTTTCGGCTGTTATGCTTATGGATGCTCGCAGCATCGCCGCAACAGCAGCAAACGGCGGCGTTTTAACCGCAGCAACCGACATTGATTATAAGGCTCCCGAGCAAAAGCCCTTAACCTTCGATGCTGCGCCCTATGAAAAGCGCGTTTATTTCGGCTTCGGCAAGGCCGACCCGAAGGCGGAACTCCGCTTCGGTCCCAACATTACCGAGTGGCCCAAAATTCCTGCCCTTTCGGAAAATCTTTTGCTTCGCCTCGCCAGCGTAATTCATGACCCCGTAACAACAACCGATGAGCTTATCCCCTCGGGCGAAACCTCATCCTATCGTTCTAATCCCTTAAAGCTTGCAACCTTCGCCCTTTCCCGCCGCGACCCCGATTATGTTGCCAGAACCGCAACCGTTCGCGCCGAGGAACAAAGCCGCGCAAACGGAACTCCCGATGCAAAAACGGTTGAGCTTTTGAAGAAGGCAGGCTTTGTCGAGGATGTACTTTTCGATACAACCGTTGCCTCGGCAATCTTCGCAAACAAGCCGGGCGATGGCTCCGCTCGCGAGCAGGCAGCATCCTGCCAGCGCGTTTTGGGCGGCGGCGCAAACATTTGCTATGAATATGCAACCAAGCGCTATCGTTCCAACTGCATCAACTGGGGTATGTTGCCCTTCACCATCGATGAGGATGTTGATTTCGATTATAAGCCCTTCGACAGTGTTTTCGTTCCCGGCATTAAAACCGCAGTTTTAAACGGCGAGGAATCGGTTAAGGGTTATGTTATAAATGATACCGATGTTCGCGAAATAACCCTTCACATAGCGGGTCTTACCGAAAAAGAGCGCGAAATCCTGCTTTCGGGCTGCCTTATGAACTGGTATGCCGAGCATAATAAATAAAGGAGCAAACAAAATGGAAAAAATCAAAATGCAAAACCCCATCGTTGAGATGGATGGCGATGAAATGACCAGAATTCTCTGGAAAATGATAAAGGATGAGCTCCTTTGCCCCTTCGTTGAACTCAACACCGAGTATTACGATTTAGGTCTTCCTTATCGTGATGAAACCAACGACCAGGTAACCGTTGATGCCTCCAATGCTATAAAGAAGCATAAGGTTGGCGTTAAATGCGCTACCATAACCCCCAACGCACAGCGCGTTGAGGAATATAAGCTCAAGGAAATGTGGAAGAGCCCCAACGGAACCATCCGCGCTATTTTGGATGGAACCGTTTTCCGCGCTCCCATTATAACAAGCCGCATTAAGCCCTATGTAAGCCGTTGGAACAAGCCTATCACCATTGCGCGTCATGCCTATGGCGATGTTTATAAGGCAACCGAATTCCGCGTGCCCGGTCCCGGCAAGGCTGAACTTTTATTCACAGGAGAGGATGGCACCGAATTCCGCCAAACCATCTATGATTATGAGTGCGCAGGCGTGCTTCAGGGTCAGTATAACAAGGATTCCTCCATCGAATCCTTTGCTCGCGTTTGCTTTGAATATGCCCTTTCCACCAAGCAGGATATGTGGTTTGCAACTAAAGATACTATTTCGAAGCAGTATGACCAAACCTTCAAGTTCATCTTCCAGCGCATCTATGATGAGGAGTTCAAGGATAAGTTCGAGGCAGCAGGAATCGAATATTTCTACACCCTTATTGATGACGCTGTTGCCCGCGTTATCCGCTCCGAGGGCGGCTTCCTTTGGGTTTGCAAGAACTATGATGGCGATGTTATGAGCGATATGGTTTCAACCGCATTCGGCTCTCTCGCTATGATGACCAGCGTTCTTGTCAGCCCCGAAGGCAACTATGAATATGAGGCGGCTCACGGAACCGTTACCCGCCATTATTATCGTTGGCTCAAGGGCGAAAAACCCTCCTCCAACCCCATCGCAACCATCTTTGCGTGGTCGGGAGCGCTCCGCAAGCGCGGCGAGCTCGATGGAAACGGCGAGCTTGTTGACTTTGCCGATAAGCTTGAGGCTGCCTGTCTTGACACCATCGAGGGCGGCACTATGACCGGCGACCTTGCAGCTTTAGCCGAGGGCGAAACTCGCGTTGTAAACAGCGAAGAATTCATCGCTGCTATCCGCGAAAACCTCGAAGCAAAATTAGCATAAGTTAAAATGTCGCCTTATTATATATAGGTAAACGCTACTTATACTATTGATAACTTTCAAAGTCCTGTGCTATAATCAGCATAGGACTTTTTATTTTGGAGAGAAAAAATGAAGATTATTTTAGCATCGCAATCCCCAAGGAGAAGGGAACTGCTGTCGCTTATAACCGAGCAGTTCGAAATAGTGCCGCCCGAAGGCGAGGAAAACTGCCCCGAAGAAACCCCGCTTTATGAGCGCCCGCTAATGCTTGCGCGCCAAAAAGCCGAGGAGGTTGCAAGAAAATATCCTAACGATATTGTCATCTCCGCCGACACAGCAGTTTTTTGCGATAATAAAATGTTTGGCAAGCCGCAGGGATATGCCGAAGCCCGAGAGATGCTTTTTTCTCTTTCGGGAAAGGTTCATAAGGTGGTAACAGGTTGCGTTATAAGAAAGGGCGAAGAGGAAGAAGCCTTCAGCGTAACAACCGATGTCGAGTTCTATCCGTTGGATGAGGAAACGGTCGATTGGTATATAAAAACGAATGAATGTTATGACAAAGCAGGGGCGTATGGCATCCAAGGGAAGGGTGCTTTGCTCGTAAAAAGTATAAACGGCGACTACTTTAATGTGGTCGGTTTGCCCGTTGCCGAGCTCCATTTTAGGCTCAAAAAATCGATTTAGGGCGTTAAAATGGTAAATCGCTAAAAAATTATGCCGTTTTTTTCAACTTTTTTCGCCGAAACACTTGACAAATAGGTGTAAAAACCTTAAAATTTTTCTATCATTAAAAATTTTCTGGAGGGAAAATAAAATGAAAAAGTTATTAGCAATCCTTATGGCTGCATGTATGATTCTTTCTTTCGCAGCCTGCGGTGGCAGCTCCGACTCGGATGATGGTTCCACCGTTCTTAAAATCGGCGGCATTGGCCCCGTAACCGGTCCCGCAGCTAGCTACGGTATCGCAGTACAGCACGGCGCAGAAATCGCTGTAGAAGAAATCAACGCTTTAGAGGGCGACCTTAAGCTTGAGTTCAAAATGCAGGATGACGAGCACAACCCCGAGAAATCGGTAAACGCTTACAACACCCTTAAGGACTGGGGCATGAAGGTTCTCATGGGAACCGTTACAACTCAGCCCTGCATCGCAGTTTCGGCAAAGAGTAACGAAGATGGTATCTTCACCCTTACTCCTTCCGCTTCTTCGACCGATGTTTTAGGCGGCTTCAAGGATGAGAACGGCAACTATTCCGTTCCCCGCAAGGAGAACATCTTCCAGATGTGCTTCACCGACCCCAACCAGGGAACCGCATCCGCTCAGTACATCTCTGAGCAGAAGCTCGGCACCAAGATTGCCGTTATCTACAACAACGCTGACGCATACTCCACCGGTATCTACCAGAAGTTTGATGCTGAAGCAAAGAAGCTTGGTCTTAACATCGTAAGCGTTAAGTCGTTCGATGATGACAAGAACCTCGACTTCAAACCCCACCTCAACGCTGCAAAGGATGCAGGCGCTGACCTCGTATTTATGCCATCTACTACACTCCTGCTTCGGTTATCTTAAAGCAGGCTGATGAGATGAACTACAATGTTAAGTTCTTCGGTGTTGACGGTCTTGACGGCCTCCTCGGCATCGAAAATTTCGACACCACCCTTGCTGAAGGCGTAATGCTTCTCACCCCCTTCACCGCTGACGCTGAAGATGCTAAGACCCAGAACTTCGTTAAGAAGTATAAGGAAAAGTATGGCGAGGTTCCCTCGCAGTTCGCAGCTGACGCTTATGACTGCATCTATGCAATCTATGAAGCTTGCAAGGCTGAGGAAATCACCGCAGGTATGAGCGCAAAGAAAATGGCTGAAAAGCTTGTTGAGCGTTTCACCAGCGATGAGTTCGTATTCGACGGCCTCACCGGCGAGGATATGACCTGGTCTGAAACAGGCGAAGTTGCCAAGGCTCCTAAGGGCATGGTAATCAAAAACGGCGTTTACGTTGGTATGTAATTTTATTAACTAATAGAGAAAAAAGGGGTTGCAAAAAACAACCCCTATTTTCTTATTTTAGTGATTTTGAGGTGTTAGTGTGTCTTTTATAACTAGCTTAATCGATGGTTTAAGCATCGGCAGCGTTTATGCCGTTATAGCCCTTGGCTACACAATGGTTTACGGTATTGCAAAGATGCTGAACTTCGCTCATGGTGACGTTATAATGGTTGGTAGCTATGTTTGCTATGAAATGATGCAAATGTCGGGCGTTCCAACTATTGTTGCCATTCTTGCTGCAATGCTGGTTTGCACGATTTTTGGTATGACAATAGAGCGTTTTGCTTATAAGCCCCTTCGCGGCGCAGGCTCCTTGTCGGTTCTTATAACCGCTATCGGTGTGAGCTATTTCTTGCAAAATGCAGCGTTGCTTATCTTCTCCAGCAACCCCAAGAACTTCGATTCCGTTGTTCCTAAATTCTCCGTTAACATTGGCGAGCTCAGCATTTCGGGACTCACCATTGTAACCATAGGCGTTGGCATTGCCATCATGATAGGTCTAACCCTTTTTGTTAAGTTAAGCAAAATGGGCAAGGCTATGCGCGCAGTATCCGAGGATAAGGATGCGGCAGAACTCATGGGTATCAATGTTAACTCAACTATTGCCGTAACCTTCGCAATCGGTTCGGCATTAGCCGCAGTAGCAGGCGTTTTGCTTTGCTCCAAGACCCCCGCGCTCGACCCCACCTTGGGTGCCATGCCCGGAATTAAGGCATTCGTTGCTGCCGTTATCGGCGGTATCGGCTCTATCCCCGGCGCTATGATTGGCGGTCTTTTGCTCGGCATAGTTGAAACCATAACCGTTTCCATCAACAACCAAACTCTCAATTCGCTTTCGAGCGCGGTTGTTTTCGGAATACTTATAATCGTTCTTCTCGTTAAGCCGACAGGCATTTTAGGCAAGAAGATTCAAGAAAAGGTGTGAGGTGAGGGTAGATGCAAAAGTTTAAATCTCTCAGCAAATATACCCGAACAAGCATCTCTTCTTATGGTATAATTATTGCTGCATTTCTTGTAATAACTCTCCTTAAATCGACCGTTGGTATCGGCGCAGCACTCGAGGGCTATCTTGTTCCCGTTTGCGTTTATATCGTTTTGGCGGTATCTTTAAACCTCGTTGTTGGTATTTCGGGCGAGCTTTCGCTTGGACATGCCGGCTTTATGAGCGTTGGTGCCTTTGTCGGTCTTTGCGTTTCCAATATGGTTGCCGCAAATATGGAGTCGGTTGTTCTTCGCCTTGTTATAACCCTTTTGGTTGGCGGTATTGTTGCGGGTATCGTTGGTTTCCTAATCGGTATTCCCGTTTTGCGCCTTCGCGGCGACTATCTCGCTATCGTAACCTTGGCTTTCGGCGAAATCATTAAAACCGTTTTAAAAATCGTTTATGTAGGCGTTGAGGAAAGCGGCGCGCTGCAGTTCAGCTTTAACGATGAAAAGGGACTCCATGGTTGCCGTTTCATCTTCCGCGGCGCTTCGGGCGCAACCTCGGCTATGGGTATCGCAACCTTTGCCGCAGGCGTTGTGCTTGTAATCTTCACGCTCTTCGTTGTTATCAACCTAATCCACAGCCGCACAGGTCGCGCCATCACAGCATTGCGCGATAACCGCATCGCTGCTGAATCGGTTGGTATCAGCGCAACCAAGTATAAGATGATAGCCTTCGTTGTATCCGCAGCACTCGCAGGTATGGCAGGCGCTCTCTATTCAACCAACATTGTTTTCACCCCCTTAAAACTCGACTACAATGTATCCATTCAAATCCTTGTATTCGTAGTTTTGGGCGGTATGGGCAACATTCCGGGAACCATAATCTCGACCATCGTGCTTTATCTCATTCCCGAATTGTTCCGCAGCCTTTCGGAATATAGAATGCTCATCTATGCTATAGTTCTTATCGTTGTTATGCTCGCTAAGAACAGCCCGAAGGTTAAATATTTCAAGGATACCGTTATTGAAAAGGTATTCCGTAAAAAAGCAGTAGAGGAGGTGGGCGAGAATGTCTAAAATGGTACCGCTGCCGACTCATTCCATCGTGCCTGAGCGCGATGTTGATAAGGCTCCCATCCTCGAAACCCACCACCTGGGTATAGATTTCGGCGGTCTTACAGCGGTTGATGATTTAACCCTCGCAGTCGGCAAAACCGAAATTTGCGGTCTTATCGGACCTAACGGCGCAGGTAAAACAACCGTTTTCAACCTGCTGACCAATGTTTATCAGCCCACCCGCGGCACTATTATGCTCGACGGTAAAATAACCGCCGGCAAAACTACAACCCAAATCAACCGTATGGGCATCGCCCGTACCTTCCAAAACATCCGCCTTTTCTCCAATATGTCGGTTATCGACAATGTTAAGGTTGGACTTCATAACTCCATGAAGGAGAATCTCTTCTCCTCCATAACCCATAGTTTGGGCTTTAGAGGTGCCGAGAAGAAGGCTAACGAGAAGGCTCTTGAGCTTCTCGACTTCTTCCATATGGCCGACCTTGCAAACCATGAGGCAGGCAGCCTGCCCTATGGTGCGCAGCGCCGTCTTGAAATCGTTCGCGCTCTTGCAACCAATCCGGGAATTATCCTGCTTGATGAGCCTGCGGCGGGTATGAACCCCTCCGAAACCGCAGAACTTATGGAAAACATCCGTAAGATTCGCGATTCCTTCCAGATTGCTATAATGCTCATCGAACACGATATGAACCTCGTTATGAACATTTGCGAGGGCATTTGCGTTCTCGACCACGGTAAGGTTATCGCCAAGGGAACCCCCGATGAAATCAAGCAAAACCCCGTAGTTATTGAGGCATACCTCGGAAAGAAGGAGGCGTAATTTATGCTAAAGGTAGAAAACGCTAATGTTTATTACGGCAAGATTCACGCCCTAAAGGATATCAGCCTCGAGGTTAAAGAGGGCGAAATCGTTGCTCTTATCGGCGCAAACGGCGCAGGTAAATCAACAACCCTTAAAACCATTTCGGGTCTTTTGCGTTCCAAAACAGGCTCTATAACCCTCTTGGATGAGGACATTTCTCACACCGAGGCTCATAAGCTTGTAACCAAGGGAATGGCTCATGTTCCCGAAGGTCGTCGCATCTTCCTTCAAATGACAGTTCTTGAAAACCTTCAAATGGGTGCCTACACAACCAAGGCAAGCGAGGTTGACGCCCTTCTTAAGGATGTGTTCCAGCGCTTCCCGCGCCTTGAACACCGCAAATCCCAAATTGCAGGAACCCTCTCGGGCGGCGAGCAGCAAATGCTGGCAATGGGCCGCGCCTTGATGAGCAAGCCGAAGATTTTAATGCTCGATGAACCCTCAATGGGTCTTGCTCCCATCCTCGTTAAGCAAATCTTTGATATCATCAAAGAGCTTCACGCTGCGGGAACAACCATTCTCCTCGTTGAGCAAAACGCCGAAATGGCACTCAAGGTTGCCGATCGCGCCTATGTTCTCGAGTCGGGTCGAATCGTTCTTTCGGGCACAGGTAAAGAATTAGCGCAAAGCGATGCTATTAAAAAGGCATATCTCGGCGGCTAAAAAAATTAAAAAGAGCAAACTTTCAAGGTTTGCTCTTTTATTTTTTATTTTTCTATGTTAAAATGAAACCAAGGGGATTTTTAAAACCACCTATTCTCAGAAGGGGCAAAAGCCTCTTTTAAAAGAAAAGGAGAAATTAAAAATGAAAAAACTTTTAGCAATTCTTTTAGTAGCAGTTATGGTATTTTCCCTCGTAGCCTGCGGCGGCGGTTCTTCCTCCGCAAAGGGCTCAAAGGGAACGGGTATTTGGAAGGTAACATACCCCGATGGTAGAATCGCATACTATGATATTTTTGAAAACGGTTCGGAGAAGCTTTCTTTGCGTCCCGTTACCGCAGCAGGCAGTGAAAATTTGCTTTCCGATTTTGGCGGCGATAATTTTGATTATCTCAAAACTTTGGGCTTTATAGGTGCCGAAGATGAGCGCGGAACCTTCAGCGAAATTATATACGACTATTATAATTACCCCGGCGCCACGGAAAATTTTGCCGCTGAGATTAAGGCGGAGGCCGAGCGCATAAATAAAAGCGGAACCGAGGAGCAGAAAAAGGCATTCGGCGCGTTTATTTATGATATAGATAGAAATACATATAAATACAATTGCAATAGTTATCCCGGCGAAATCAGAATGGCGGCTTCTAGCCACCTTCTTATTACCGCCGATTTCAATGAAAAATTTGTGGACACGAATCACGGCGAGCATAATGCCTTTGAGGGAGATGCAAACGGATTCACCATGACACAGGGTTATAATGAGCCGTTTTCGCAGGGCGCAGTATGGGAGAAAATAGGTGATACCACCCGTAACGCTGCAAAGCTTGCAATAAAAGACCTTTCTAAGCTTAACGGCAACTGGAAAATGGAAAGCTATGATGCTAAGGGCAATGTAGTCAAGGTTGAGTATTATAAGCTTTATCAGGATGAGAGCAACGAAAATGTTCTTAAAACCGCCCCGATTACTGCAGAGGGCGAGAGCGTAGAGGCAGTAGTAAGTCCTTCCTATAATTGGCATCCCGAAGAAAAATATTTCAGTTATTCGGGTGTTTATTGTACCCTCTCGGGAGATTCCGACAGTCTTGTTGTAACAGGTCGTAACTTCCTTGGTTTCTATGAAGGAAGCAAACTAACCCGCGTAAAATAAATAATAAAATTAAAATGCCACCCGAATTTCTTGGGTGGCATTTTTTATTTAGAAAAAATATATTCCGTAACGCTGTAAAAATCGGTCTCGGCGGGGAGAACGGTCGAGGGGAAGTTATCGTGGTTGGGACTATCGGGATAGTGCTGGGTTTCAAGGCAGAAGCCTTGATGCTTATATAGTCCACCGCCCTTACCAACAATGTTTGAGAGGAAGTTAGCGGTGTAAAGCTGAAGTCCCGGCTCGGTTGTTTTAACCGCCATTTTAATTCCGGTTTTGGGGCTAAAGGCAACTATCTTTTCGCCCTCGCCAGCGTTTAGGCAGAAGTTGTGGTCAAAGCCGCCGCCAAAGCGCATTTGCTCATCATCGCTTTCAATATCGCGACCAATAGGCTTTTGAACCCTGAAATCAAGCGGAGTGCCCGTAACATCGCGAATTTCGCCCGTAGGAATGAGTTTGTCATTATAGGGGGTAAACGAATCGGCATCAATATAAAGCTCGTTATCGAGGATATTTCCGCCATCGTAGCCGTTTAGGTTGAAATAGGTGTGGTTGGTGAGGTTGATGATGGTATCCTTGCTCGAAATTGCCCTGTATTCTATCTTTAGAGCGTTTTCATCGGTAACCGTGAATGTAACCGTAACATCAAGCTCTCCGGGGTAGCCTTCCTCCATATCATCGAAGATATGATTAAAGGAGAGGGAGGGTGCGCCCTCTTCGCTTCCGCCAACAACATCCCAAAGCTGCTTGTCGAATCCAACAAAACCGCCATGAAGATGTGTGATGCCCTTTTCGTTGCAGGCAACCTCATATTCCTTGCCGCCGAGATGGAAAATTCCATTGCCCAAGCGATTGCCGTAGCGGCCGATGGTTGCGCCCAAGTAGCCGTCTGATTTTAAATAGCCCTCAAGGCTATCATATCCGAGGGCAACATCGTGACCATCGAAAACAATATTGGTTATGGTGGCTCCGTAGTTGATAATCGAAACCTCAAGACCGCCTTTGCCGCAAAGGGTGTATTTAACTATATCAACGCCATAAAGCTCGCCGAAATCAGTTTCCTTAATCATATCGTATCTCCTTTAGTTGGTATGCTTATATAATAATATATTTTATCCCTAAAGGCAACAAAAAACCGCTGGTTTCCCAGCGGTTTTTTTAAAAAGTTTTATCCCTTGATAGTGGTGTAAACAACAACGCTTCCTGCAGGAATGGTGTCGTTTATTTTGTTTGTAATGTTTGTGTAGGTCTTATCAGCGGGGATAACTGCAGCAGCGGATGTAGGCTCAACCGTAGCGGCTTCATAAACATGGCGATACATTGTTTTTCCGCCGATTCCGGGAGCGATATTAACGCTGATGTTTTGTGCGGTTTCGTTGTTGTTAACAACGAGTATCGACCAGTTTCCATCGGCCATCTTAACGGTCGAAATGTGAACATGAGCGTTGTTCGAGTTGGAAACATAGGTCGTTGCGCCGCCCGAACCCGACATATACTTGGTCAACAAAGAGGTCGAGTAGTAGATGTAGTAGGGGGTTTGGGTCTGGATTAGCGAGGTTGTAGCGCCGCCCATATGGTTGCCGTACAAGAATTCGCCGCCCGAGCCCGAAATGTAGGACCACAGGCAATCAGCAAACTGCCAGAGAATACCGCCCGAAAGACCTGCATTCATAAGAGCAGCCAATTGTCCTGCACTCTTAACGCCCCACCAGCGCTGGTCGAGGTCGCTGTAGTTTTCGTTGCGGATTAATGCATGACCGCTTACGGCAAACTCATCGCACCAGAAGGTGGCATTTGCGAACCTGCTGTCGATTGCCTTAAGGTTGTTGAGCCAGCTGGAGTAGTATGTGTTAAGGAACTGGTCGTAAACATCGCCTGCAGGGCCAACCATGGGTGCATCCTGACCGGGATTGTCTCGGTCGGTGGTGCCTTCGGTTAAGTGTGTGGTCCAAATATCGTAGAGTCCGTAGCCATACTTGGAGTTCTTAACGAAATATTCGGCAAGACCTGCGTGCTCGCTGGGACCGGACTGGTTAGGACCAACCAAAATGATAGAATCGCGAACGGTTTGCTTCTTGGTCGAATCTGTGTAGGTTGCCTTTAATTTATCAACCAAGGTGTCAACAAGCTGCACCATCTGGCTGGCGTGTGCGCCCTGATAGAGATAGATAGAAACGTTTTGATGCGAAGGCTCGTTGAAGGTGAGAACATGGGTCATATTGGTAACGCCATGGTTGCGAATCGCGAGAATAGCCTCGGTCATCCAGGTTGCATAACGCTCGGAAGCGAGGTCCATATCAATAGCGGGATGGAAAATACCCCAAGAAATTGCATATTGAACATTTCCGTTAGCATCAGTCAGTCTGGGCGAGAGATATTCAACATCGGGAATCGAAGATGCGCCGTAAACATAGGAGGAGAGATGCCATCCGGCAAGAATCATAACCTCCATATCGTATTCCTCAACGAGCTTACACCAATCATAGAACTGTTGCATCTGGCTGGAGTTCCAATCCCAAGGATTCTCGGGGTCGCCGGTGTATGCCCAGTGTGAGCGGAACATTGTGCGTAGGCGCTTAATGCCTGCGTTCTTAAAGCGGGTTAGCTCTTCGCGGAGCTGTTCCTCGGTCATATCGCGTCCCATAACATCATCGATAATGGGGAAGTAAACGGTTCCCGAAATACCCGAGTAGTTTTTGTTGGCAACAGTGTTCGAAACGGTGAGGCTAACCGCGCCGCTTATGGCAGTGCCGCCGTTTGCAATAGCGCCGCTCAGGTTATCGTAGTTATAGGTGGGAACATTGGTGTCGGGACGCTCGGCGTATGCGTGGAATTCCGAGAAGAATTGGAGCGAGTCAACATCAATATATCCCTTGGAGCATTCGATAACGAGATATGTGGGTCGAACATCGGGGCTTATATATTTGAATGCATCAAAGCTCCAAGCGGTTCCGTTGCTTGCGATTGCTGCGGTTGTTCCGTCGGCATAGAGAACGGGAGCGTTTCCGTCAGCCGTTGCGGAAATCGCAACATATCCTGCGCCGCCCGAAGAAGCGCGAATTGCGCCCGATAGGGTGTAGTAGAGGGAACTCTTGAAGTTGTAGTCAACGCGGGTCTTTATGGGAACGATAAGCTTTTCGCCCTCGTTAACTCTGAGGAAGTGGGTTCCATCGAATGCATCGGCTGCGGTAACAATGTTGCCGCCATAGGCTGCGCTTCCGTCTTCAAAGCTTCCGTCAGTAATAAGGTTATAGAGCGGCTCGGTGAAGGGCTTCTCAACAACCTCGGAAGCAATGGCGTTGGTGCGCTTTAAGGTTATATCATCGAAGAATAGGTCGCCGTTGGTTCCATCGTTTGCCGAAAGAACAAAGTGAACATAACGCCTGCCGTTATCAACATAGTTGCTGGCGAATGTGTGCTCAACGAGTGTCCATTCAGTGTCGGAGAGGGTAACGGTCTTCTTGTCGATGCTCTTTGCATAGTCCCAAACGGAGGCGTCAAGTGCGCGGATCGAGCTATCGTAGGAAACGCCTGCCTTTGCCGCCTTAACATAGTAGGAAAGGGTGTACCATTCGCCGGGGTTAACCGTGAAGCAGGTCCAGTCTTGATATAGCGGGTGCTTGAGGGTTTCGCCGGCATCGGTTGTAAGATTACTCTTGGGATCATTATCGGTCGAGGTTGCCTTCATGCGAAGAGCATAGTCGCCCGAATGAGCCTGACTAGAGGTTAACTCATACCAAAGATTATTGGTCTTGATTGTTTCATAATAGGGAGTGATGCCGCCATTAATAAGGGTTTTGCCATCCTCAAAATCAATAGTATCGTAGGTTATAAGTTTATCGGCGGGAGTAACCTCAACCGAGAAGATGCTAACCTTGCTGTCGCAAACCGACTGCAAGAAGATGTTAACATCATTCTCAAGACCGGAGTTGAAATCAACGCTGTAGGTCATAACGCCGGTTCCGTTGGTGGTCATGTAGGAGTTATGGCTGAGTGCTGTCATAGCGGTGAGCGCATTTGCTCCCGAATTGGCAGCGCCGAAGCAAAGCGCGCCTGCTTCGCTTGTTTTGGCAGTAACCTTAATGGTGTAGTCGGTGTAAGGTTCAACTGCAATGCTTTGCTTTAAGAACTGGCTGCGGTTTGTAAGAGTAGCGCTGTTTTTGCCGCCAATCTTATAGGTCGATGCCGAACCTTCCCAATCGGAAAGACCATTTTCGAAGTTGCCGTTTTGAACGCCAACAACATCAGGCTTATCAGCCTCAACAAGGCATAAATCATCAAGCCATAATGTGCCCGCGTTTATAGCACTTCCATAACCAATACCAAACACAGCCTCGGTGTCAGCGCCCGAGTTAAACTTAAGGGTTTGTTTTTGCCAGGTGCCGTCAGCATAGATCGGACCAAATGTGTGGTCAAGTGCATAGGACTCAATCGAAAGCTGGGAGGGCGCTAAGAACTCTTCGGTGTTGTATTGATATTTGCGGTATGTGGTTCCGTCAATAACAATATTCTCAAGATATGTGTAGCTTGCGTTCATTATCTTGTGCGGGAAGATGTAAGCCTTTGCGAGGTGTACGGGGGATGTGGTGTACCAATAGAACGAGAATTCATAATCGGTATTCGGCTTTAGATTGCGCAAAATGTAGGAAACGGTTCCTGCGCGGGTCGAAAGTCGGAGAGAATGGTCGCCTGTGTGACCGAAATCATCAAGTTTGATGTAGGAGTCGAAGGGAATTTGATTTCCGTCGGCATCCTTTGCTAAATAATAATCCGACCTGGTGGCATAGATGAATCCGTTATGGTCGTAGCCATAAACAATGCCGTAACTCTTGTCAGTTGTGGTGTAGGAATAGGGGTTATCGGTAACAACAGTGTTCTTGAAACCGCCTAAATAGAATTCATCATTCTCGAAGCTGCCATCGTTAATAAGGTTGTTAACCTCTTCAGCCTCGGTGTTGTTAACGCCCGAGAGCAGGTAAGCATTACGCTTAACGAAGTTCCAAACCTTTTCAACCGAAACGCTCGCCGAGGACTTAACATTGGTGGTCTCGGTAACATCCTCATCGCTAAAGAAGTCGGCAGGGTAGTTGCCTGCGAAATTCTCGATAAGTGCAACGGCTAACAAGCGCTTAACCTGATTAACCGAGCGGTTATATGTTCCGTTAACAATCGCCTTTGCAGCGTTTTCGTTTTCGGAATAGAAGGTGAAGTTGTGCTTGCCGTATTTATCGGTTAAAACGATATAAGATCTTGCCGAAATCTTGGCGGAGGGATTAATGGTTTCGGTGTTGGTGAAGGTAGCATAGTAGGAAGTGGAGTTCAAGTTTATTCCCGAAGTGTTGGTGATGCGTGCGTAGCTAACATTTGCAGTGTCCTTGGTAAGCTCGCCTGTGAACAACTGTGTGGGCATCGCAAGAGTGCCAACCTCGGTGAGTTTCATCGAGGAGGGAACAATGCCAAACTCCGATTTATAGGAAATAGAACCTTCCTTATATTTGCCGTTTTCGCTAATGAGTGTAGCGCCGAGCATAGTGGGAGCAATTTCGGAGATAGGTGTAACCGAAACATTATCAATATAGAAAACGCCGTCAGCCTTAGCACCTATAGCGATATAAAGCTTGCCGTCCTTAAGCTCGTTGGCAGTATCAACTATTGCGTTAACCTCAATCCAACCGTCGCCATACTTGTTAACAAGATTGTTGGGATAGAGCATATCGCGCATACCCGTCTTGCTATCGCCCGACTTGGAACCCGAGAAGTAGGTGGTGAGGCTTGTGAATGCGCCCCAGCCTGCAACCGAGTTAATGGTAAGGTCGGTGCGCGAGTTGGAAGTGGAGGTAACCTTATAGGAGAAGTGAACGAGATACTTGGTGTTAGCCTCAACAGCAACGGGGAGGTTAAAGTTGAGGTATCCTGTAGCATTATCGGTAATCTTTAGGTAGCGGTTGCCGAATTCGGAATCAACCGAGCCGCTGTGGGCAGCGTTCTCGATTGTAACGGCATTGCTTGTGGTGTTCCAGTCGCCTATGCCGCCGTGTTCAAATCCGCCGTCCTCAACCAAATTATAAACCGAGAATCTTGCAATAAGGTGGAGGTGTTCATCGGTGGTAATAGTGTTTTCAAGCGAAACAAATTTACCATTCAAATCATACCAGCCTGCGAAGCGGTTGCCGTAATCGGGTGTTGCAGTAAATGTAACCTCGGTTCCGGGAACAGCAGCGCTCTTATTAGCCGATGCAATACCGCCCTTTTCCGCTTCAGCAACAACGGCGCTCGAACCTGCAAAGACGATGTTATCGATTTGCATATCGAAGCGGTTGTTAAGGGTGTGAAGCATTAAATAGAGGTAACCCTTATCGCCATCAGCGAATACATTTTCATCGCTACCGGAATTGAAGGTTATGGTGTAGCGAAGCCAATCCGAATCAAAATAGGTGGTATATGCCTTGTAACCCACATCACCTGCGCGGAAGACTTCACCCGCTTCGGAGGATGCAGTCTTTTTGTAGCCTGTGGTGGGGTTTAAGTAGCTTTGGGTAACGCCGCCCATAACAGCGAGGTTATCCAAAGCTGCAGGGCTATACATAAAGCCGGTTCTCAAGAATCCGTTAACACCAAATTCAGTAATATTCATATCGAATGAAAGGGTGTAGTTGGTGTTCTTCTTAACGGGGAGCTTAAATCCGGTTTGGAGGGTTTCCTGCGAGGGAGCGCTGTAGGAGAGATACTTGTTGCCGCGACCCTCAACGGGCTTCTCATAATCCAAAACCTCAATACGGTTGGTCGAGGAGAAGAGAATATCGGGAATCTTGCCGTTCTCGAAATCGCCGTTGTCTATCGTGTTGTGTCCGCTGAAGACAGCCTTAAGATAGGTGTAGGTTGTGGTCGAGTAGGTAGCGCTCTTGGAAACGAGGTTTCCGTCTATGTCATACCAACCGCGGAAGGTGTTGCCGCCATAGGGCTTAGCCTCATAGATGCGAACGAGGTTTTCGCCAACATATTTCTTGTCGCAGGTTGCGTTGCCGTAACCCTCAACGCCGATTTCTTTGTCGAGCGACAGGGTGAACTCATTAGAGCTGGGGATGAAATATTTGTCCTGAACGGTCGAATAGGTAGTGAAGTCAACCATCTGACCGTTGTCATAGAATCCCATCAAAACAACATTACCAAGACCGCGGTAGTTAATATCGTCAGCCTGGTTATCCATAAGAACCTCATGGATGGTGTTGCCGTTAACGCCCTTGGTGGTTAAAACCTTGTTTGTGGAGCTGGAATCATGGCCGCAAAGCAACATAACAATGTTGGAATGAACCTTAAGGAGCTGGTCATAAAGCTCCTGCGGGCTGCTCGAATCTTCAGGATTAGTGAAGATATAGGGGCTTTCCTCTTCGGTGAAGCGGGTTCCGTCCGAGCTTAAGTGTGAGTGGGTTGTAACGATAACCTTGTAGTCAGGGTTATCCTCACAAAGCTTGCCTGCCCATTCGATAACATCATAGCGGGGATAAATCTCAAGCGAGATAACCATTATCTTAACGCCGTTAACATTAATCTTATGGTAGGTGTTATCCATTGTGTCATCGTAAGCACCGCCCCACTCGGGAAGGGTGTTAAACTGCGACTGCTTGTAGAAATAGTTGAATATTCCTGTTTGGCGTTCAGCCGAAGCGTTATAAGCTCCGGTGCTGGCGCCGTTTGCGTAGTCGTGATTACCAAGCGTAATACCAAATGGTATCTTTCCGATTATGGAATCGAAGGCCTTGCGGGTGTTAAACCACTGGTTATAGCTTCCGAGCTCGGTAAGGTCGCCCATGCTGAAAACGCCCTTAATGTTGTATTTCTCTTGATTGGTGGTTATCCAATTGGAAATGTCAACATAGTAGTCGGGGTAATTCAAAAGAAGCTTTTGCTCATCGGGCAAAATAGCGAATGTGAAATCGTAGTTATCGGGGTCAAAGGTAGTCGAGTCAACCAAATTGTTGCTAACGAAATCCTTATAATTTGCGGTTAAGGTAATATCCTTGGTAACTACGATAGTGTCGTTTTTCTTGTAGGTGTTTGCGCCCATCGACCAGTTAACGAAATCCTTGGCAGGAACCTTCGAATAGGGATCCTTAACGGTGTGGGTGCTGCCCTTTAATTCCATCTCGGTGATAACGCCAACGCGGTTGTCGCCACTATCATAATGAACTGCAACATATTCGTCGCTATCTCCGGGAATCAAGCAAAAATCATCGCAAACGATGGTGCTGCTGCCCGCATAATAGGTAAGAGCAACATAGATTTCGGTGTTATTGCCGGAGTTGAAATAAACCTTCGACTGCTGGAAATCGGCGGAATACTCGGTTCCAAGGGTAGTAGTGCTGAACATTTTGCCGTTCTTATCATAGAAGCGAATCGACTTCAAATAAGAGGGGGCCGAGTTAGCGCCGCCCGAGAAAGCATTGCGGATAAACCAGTAGAAGGATAATTCGTAATCGGTATTTTTCTCAAGTCCTGTGATTTCGCGGAGAACCTCGTTGTTGCGGTGTGTAAGCTCGAGCGAGGCCTCGCCTGAATAGGGCTTGCTTGTCAAAACCTTTGCATCCCACCAAAGCGAGGGATTATAAGAGTTCCATTCGAAATATGCGTTCGGGCTAATGTCGAGAGCCTTATCCGAAAGGATTGTGGTGTTGCGGATGGTGTTTTCATAACCTGCATCAGGCCAAAGGTTGTTGATGTTAAATCTTGCAACAACATCGTTGCTGCCAACAATATAACCTGTATAGGTGGCGTTTTCGGAAACCTTCTTGCCGTTTACATACCAACCCATGAAGGTGTTGCCCGCGTAGGGAGTGGCAGTAAAGGTGAATGTCGAGCCTAAAAGTCCCGAAGCCGATTTTTCGCCAACGATATAACCACCGTAGATTCCGTTTTGCTGCTCAACCTTGGCATTAACGGTAAATATGGTGCTGTCAGGGTCGAACTCGGCGAAGATAGCCGAGAGGCTAACTGCATCAAAGGTGGTATAGGGGTTTTGAGAAGAAACGGGATGGCCGTTTTCATCAACCCAACCGATGAAAACATGATTTTCCTCGGGGGATGCGGTGAAGGTAACGGGGAGGGTTGCGGTAGAAGCGAGTCTATCAATCGAAATTTCGCCGCCGCTTGCTTGTGTAACCTCAATCTCGTTGTTAACCTCCGAAACAACGATATCATCAATATCGAGAACCATAGTGCCTGCGCCATTTGCGCCGAAGATCATACCAAGGTCGATGTTGTCTGTGATATCGGTTCCGTTTGCAAGGGTAACCGAGGAGGTGTCAAGTATATAGGAGTAGTTGGTCCATTCGCTTAAATCATCAACGAAGATTCCGGGGAAGGATGTGGATTTGCCCGCGGGATTAAGGTCGGAACCGCCCGAGGGGAGCAAATCGGGAACATCGGCAAAGTAGCCATTGCTGCCGCCGGTGTAGGCATATTGATAGGCGAATAGCGGGTCGCTCCAGGTGTAGGAATGGTTGCCCGTGTGATAAAGGAATATCTTGCGGAATGCCGCATTCTCGGAGGAGAGAAGATTTCCGTTTTCATCAATGCCCGAGCGCAACTTATAAGAAATAACATATCTTCTATTCTTCTTGAGCTTAAAGTTCCATTGGAAGGAATCGAGCGCAGCGGCCGATGTTGTGGCCTCCATGCGCAAATATTTGTTTCCGTCAGCATCGGTCTTGATGGATGCCGAGGAATTGGCGTTTTGAATGTAGTAATTAACGGTGTCTTCCGAGAAATCGCCGTTATCAACTAAATTGTGCTTCTCGAATTTAGCATAAGTGCCGGGTGTTGCGGCATAGGTTGCTGAGGTGGTGATGAGTTTGTTGTCGATATCATACCAACCAACAAACTTGTTTCCGTAATATGCTTTTGCGGTATAGCTTTCGCCGAGTTTGGTGATAAAGCCGCCGTCGGTAGCATAGGGAGAGGAGGCAAACTTCGCCTCATAAACGCCTTCGGTGTAGAAGGTTTCGGTCTCATTCATAGAAACCAAATTGCCCTTTGCATCAAACCAGCCTGCAAACTCATAGCGGGAGTTGGGGGTTGCGGTATAGGTGTTGATTGCAACCTGCGAGTGAGCAACCGAACCCTCAACAGCGGTAGAAACCGTGCCAACCTTTGTGCCGCCGTTAGCAGCATAGCAAACCGAATCGGGAACAAACTGCGCAGCGGTAACGGTACCGTTTCCGCTTGTAACAGCGGTTATAGCGGAGTTTGCGGTTGCCTTAGCTTCGGTAATGCTAACATTATCAACATAGAAGGTGTTGAGTGTGGAGTTTTCAACACCAAAGAGGAAGAACATTTCAGCGGTGTCCTTGCCATCCTCAAAAATGGTGGCTTCCGTGCCGGTTTCAAAGGTTACCCAGTAGTCAATCCACTTATTTTTGCCCGCGCCAACGGTCGCGTGTGTTTGTTCACGCATCATACCGTAGCGGCCGCCATAGCCGCCGAAAACGGTCCAAGCGGCAAGATTGGTGGTGCCTTCGGGTTCCCAGTGGAATGTGGGGTTATTAACATATGTATTCTTGGTCCAACCGTTAGTGAAAGATTTTCTTGAGTGCAATCCTACATGGGCGGTGCCGTCGATATCGGCGGAATAGTAGGAAAGATGCATCACATAGCGGGTGTTTTTCTTAACGGTAAAGGGAATGGTAAGAAGGTCAGCGTTGGTGTTAGCGGCAGCTTTAGGTGTTGCCTTCAAAACATAATCGCCGTGTCCGTTGCCGCCAACGGGATTAGCAATAACGGTGTTGTTGCCGCCGCTGGGGGTGTGGGTTTCGGCATTAAAGAAATCCTGACCTGCGGTTGTTCCCGATTCGAAGTTACCGTCAACAACCTGGTTATATACATTAAATTTAGCAACAAGAGATTCAGTTAAGGTGCCGCTAATGGTAGCGGAAGAGGAATAGAGAACATCGTTGGTGTCATACCAACCAAGGAAGGTGTTTCCGTAGTAGGGAACAGCGGTAACGGTGTATTTTTCGCCTGCTTTTGCATCGGCATCGCCTGCAATATAACCGCCCTCGCTTGCGCCGAGGCTCAAGCTCTCATACATCGAAACCTCATCAACAAGACCGCTGAAGGAGCCGCCCCAAGCATAGTTAAAGATTATTAAACGGGCGTGATATTTGCCGTCTGCGCCTATGGTTAGATTGTTAGCCGCAATAAATTCATCGGATGAGAAAGTAAAGCTGCGGTCAACCATATCGCCGGCACCAAACAAATTGGTTCCCTCAATGGCGGAAAATTTCCAAATTTCAACAACGCCGAACTTGGTGTAGTCGCTGTTGCTGTTGCTCGGAGTTTCAATGCCTGTTTTGGCATCAAGACCAACAATCATCTTCCAACCGGATTGGGCAGTAGTGTCGGTAGTAGAGGGGGAATAACCCATCTTGGCCGAAACGGTATAGTATTTTCCTGCTTCAAAAGCGATATCCTGCATCATAGCGGCGCCTTGGTTGATAACGCCAACCTGTGCACCGGCATAATTAGTGATATATCCTTCGGGCTTAAGGGTAGAAGCATACACGGGCTTGGCGTTGCTGTAAATATCGCTGTTAACGCGCCAGCCAACCGGTCTATCCTTCATAAATTCGCCCGGATAGGTGCTTGCGGCTGCATCATCAGCGGTGTACTGATGCTTATCAACAGTGCCGTCACCATCGGTGTCGATACCTTCGAATTCACCGTTATAAACAAGATTAACGGGAACCCATTCTTCGGCGGAAGCGGGGAGCAGCGTAAGCACAGTGAGTGTGCCGAGCAGCAATGCTGCCGAAAGAATAATGCTTAAAAGTTTTTTCATTTTTCTTTGCGCCTCCTCTTAAATGTCGTCTCCGCCCTCATCGGGGTGTGTTTCGTAGTCGCCGAATTCGCCGTCAACATCGAAATTCGAATCGCCAAAGCAAACGCCTTCGGCGGATAAGAAACGAAGCAGTTCAAATTCGGGTGCATTGTAGTGCATCTTCATAGTGCCATCCTCCTAAAAATTTACCATTTGAATTTCAAGATTTAAAATCTTAAGTTTTATTATAATATATATTACACAAATAGTCAAGAAGTTTATAGCCAAAATTGTGCATTTTTTTCATTTTTTTCATTTTTTTCATAGAATCGGATTAAAGCGGCGATTTTGGGGAAAGCAAGATTTTATAAGTGCATTTAAGAGTTTAAAAACCAAAGTTTTAAAGTCTTTTTGGATAAAAAACTTTTGGAAGCAAAAAATAAAACAATGAGAATGAAAAACGCATATTTTTTTGCCCAAAAACCTTGAAAGGATGATTTTATGGGAAGAATGTTCGGAACTGACGGCGTTAGAGGAATTGCTAACAGGGAGCTAACCTGCGAGCGCGCCATGCAGATAGGTCGTGCCGCCGCGGCGGTGCTTAGCGATGGCTGCCGCCGAAGACCGTTAGTGGCGCTCGGCGCCGACACGCGTACCTCCTCCGATATGCTGGTTTCAGCCTTGATAGCAGGCATTTGCTCGGTTGGTGCCGATGTAATTAATCTAGGGGTGGTGCCAACCCCCGCGGTAGCCTTCCTTGTCGGGAAATATAAAGCCGATGCGGGAATTATGGTTTCCGCATCCCATAATTCGGCGGAATATAACGGGATTAAAATATTTAGCGGCGATGGCTTCAAACTCCCCGATATGCTCGAGGAGCAAATTGAGGATATCGTTTTGGATGAATGCGGGCTGCCCGAGTTGCCAATAGGCGGCGGGGTAGGGAAAATAAAACCCGCCCCAAGCGCGATTAATGATTATTGCGACCATATAAAAAGCAGCGTTTCCCATTCGCTCGACGGGCTGAAAATCGCCATCGATTGCGCCAACGGCGCCGCTTCGGCAACCGCCGCGCAAATTTTCGGTGCATTGGGCGCAAATGTCCATATTTTGAGCGCAACCCCGAATGGCGAAAATATAAACCGAGATTGTGGCTCAACCCATCTTGAAGCGCTGTCAAAATATGTTGTTGAAAATGGCCTTGATGCGGGTGTTGCCTTCGATGGCGATGCCGACCGCTGCCTTATGATTGATGAAAACGGCAGGGAGGTCGATGGCGATGAAATTATGGCTGTTTGCGCCCTTGATTTGAAGGAGCGAGGCCGCCTGCAAAAGAATACGGTAGTTGGCACGGTAATGACCAATTTAGGCTTTATGCGCTTTTGCGAGCAACAAGATATTCGTTTTATAGCAACCAAGGTTGGCGACCGCTTTGTGCTCGAGGAGATGCTCCTTGAGGGCGCTGTTTTCGGCGGCGAGCAATCGGGCCATGTGATTTTCAGGGATTTTGCAACAACGGGCGATGGTCAGCTGACTGCCGCGCAACTGCTCTCGCTGATGCGGCGAAAGGGCGAAAAGCTGTCGGCTCTTGCCGCAGTAATGAAAAAATGCCCCCAAACAACCCTAAACCTTAAGGTAACTGCCGAGGGCAAGCGCCGATATTATACCGATGAGGCAATAAAATCCGCAATAGAAAAAGCCAAAGAAGAACTTGCGGGAATCGGAAGGATAGTTGTTCGCCCTTCGGGAACCGAACCGCTCATTCGCATAATGGCGGAGGGCGATGATATGATTCTTATCGAAAAAACCGCCAACGAATTGGCGCAGGTGATAAAACGCCAACTGTAAAGGAAAGAGAGTTTAAAAATGTGTGGAATAATAGGATATACGGGAACAAAAAAGGCTGTCCCCGTGCTGCTTTCGGGGCTTTCGGCGCTCGAATATCGCGGCTATGATTCGGCGGGAATTGCCGTTTTTGAGGATGAGATTATAACCGTTAAAACCGAAGGAAGAATAAAGAATTTAGCCGAAAAACTCGAAAGCGGGCGAAAACTCAGGGGCAAAGCAGGAATTGGCCACACCCGCTGGGCAACCCACGGAGAACCCAACGAATGCAACGCGCATCCCCATTCTTCGGGAAGGCTCACCCTTGTTCATAACGGCATCATTGAAAATTATTTAGAGCTTAAGTCGGGTCTTGCAAAAGAGGGATATTGCTTTAAAAGCGAAACCGACACCGAGGTTGCCGCCCATCTCATAGATAGCCTTTATAGGCGGTTGGGCGACCCCGTTAAGGCGCTCTTAGGGGCGGCGCAGGTGCTTCGCGGCTCATATGCGTTTGGCGTTATCTTTAAGGAAGAGCGCGAAACGGTCTATGCTATTCGGTGCGGCAGTCCGCTGGTTTGCGCCCAAACGCCGAGCGGAAGTATTCTCGCCTCGGATATCTCGGCGATTTTGCCCTTTTCGAAGGAATATTATCAGCTCGATGAGGGGGTCGTTGCCGAACTGAAACCCGATGGAATCCGCTTCATCGCGCCCGATGAGCGCAGCATAACCGCAAAAAAGCATGAGATAACCTGGAGCGCATCGGCGGCTAAAAAATGCGGATATAATCATTTTATGCTCAAGGAAATAAACGAGCAGCCGCAGGCGCTGAAGTCAACCGTAACGCCCCGCCTTAAAAATGGCATACCGCATTTTGACTGCGATATCCTCGATAAAAATATAGGCGATATATCCGAAATCAAAATCATAGGCTGCGGAACCGCCTATCATGCCGCTCTCGTGGGGCAAAATCTTATCGAGCGATTTGCAAGAATCTCGGTTTCGACCTATGTTGCCTCCGAATTTCGCTATATGAACCCGATTCTAAACAAAACCACCCTCGTTATCTTAATTTCGCAGTCGGGCGAAACGGCCGACACAATAGCGGCGCTCGAGCTTGCGCGTGCGGCAGGCTCAAAAACGCTGGCGATTGTCAATGTGGTCGGCTCAAGCATCGCAAGGCTTGCCGATTATGTCGTATATACCCATGCGGGTCCCGAAATTTCGGTTGCATCAACCAAGGCGTTCACCGTGCAGTGCGCCCTGCTTTATCAAATCGCGCTAAAGCTTGCAACCGTTAAAAAGCAAATAACCGAGGATGACTGCCGAAACTTATGCGAAACGCTCGAAAATAGCCTTCCCGAGGCCATTAACGCAACCATCAAGTTAAGCGGAAGAATAAAACGCCTCTCGGAAAAATTAGCCGAATATGAGGATGTTTTCTTTATAGGCAGGGGAATAGATGCAGTAATCAGCGCGGAAGGCTCGCTAAAGCTCAAGGAAATATCATATATCCATAGCGAAGCCTATCCCGCGGGCGAATTAAAGCACGGAACAATATCTCTCATTGATGAAAGCGTGCCCGTAATCGCCATCGCAACCGCTTCGCAAACTTTGGAGAAGCTGGTCAGCAACATAAGAGAAACCGCCTCTCGCGGAGCCAAGGTTTTCTCTTTTTGCACCGCCGAGGCATCAAAGAGCATCAGCGCCGTTTCGGATTACACCATCGTATTGCCCGAAATCAGCGAGATTTTCGCCCCCATAACAATGACCGTCGCCCTGCAAATACTGGCGTATTATACCGCCGTTGCCCGCGATTGCGATGTTGATAAACCGCGAAACCTCGCGAAATCCGTAACCGTCGAATAAAAAAAGCCTCCCAAACGGGAGGCATTTTTTATATCTTAAATTTGTTCCAAGGAAATCCTTTGGGCGGTAATAACGAAAACTCCATATTTTGGCGCGTTTTCGGGTGCGAGAATGCAATTTTGTGGGAGAAAAGGGCGATAGGGCATTTATCAGCCGCTCCGCCGTAGCGCTCATCTCCAACCAGCGGCATCCCGCGCGAAGAAAACTGAACGCGGATTTGATGGGTGCGCCCCGTTTCAAGCTCAACCTTAACGAGGGAGAAGGTTTCTTTTCCGCTGTTTATGGTTTCCAAAACCTCATAGCGCAAAATAGCTTCCTTGGCGCCCTTGCGCTCGCTTTTAACAACATAGGATTTGCAGTGTTTCGCATCGCGATAAAGAAAATCTCTCATAACGCCGTTTGGTTCCTTCGGCGCGCCATGAACAACCGCGAGATAAACCTTTTGCATTTTGTGCGCCTTAACCGCTTCGGATAAAATTCCCGCAGCCTCTCTTTGGCGAGCATAAACCATAACGCCGCCAACCGGTTTATCAAGGCGGTGCACAGCCTCAACATAATATGAATTAGTTTCCTTTTTTAAAATTTCGGGCAGGTTTTTAGCGCCCGAGGAATCAGCCTGCGAGAGGATTCCCGCCGGCTTTTCGCAAACAATTATTTGCTTGTCGAAATGCAAAACCTTAATCATAAAATTCTTCCAATCTTATCTTTTTGTGAACTCCGTAGGCGAGGAAAATGAGCAGCGCGTCCTTGAAAATGAAGGGCAGCGATGCGGTCAAAAAAGAGCCGAAAAAAGGAGCGCCCGAGGTTAGCGAAAATTGCAAAACGCCAATCGCATGGCAAAGCAAAAGTCCTATGGCGGGCATTAAAAACTTTAGTTTACATAATGTGTTTAAGCTGCAAAATGCCGAGAGCAAAATAAATCCGAAAATGAAGCCTCCGTTAGCCGAGGTCAAAACGGCGATTCCGCCTTGAAAAAATGTGAAAACAGGGAGCCCGACAGCGCCCATCATAATGTATGTCAGGGTGCAGGCAAGTCCCCATTTAAGTCCCAGCGCAAAGCCGCAAAGAGCGATGCCGAAAACCTGAAGCGTTATGGGAACGCCAAAAGGAGTTGGAATGGCAGTCCAGGAGAAAAAAGCCGTTATTATCGCGAAAAGCGCGGTTAAGGTCAGCTTTCTTGTTCTTGTCTTCATAGCCTAACGCTCACCTCCCCAAAGGAGATTCGTTCCTCTCCGTCTTTGGTTTTAACAATGAGCGAAAAATCATCCGCGAGACCCAAAATCTCGCAGGGTTCATTTTTGTTTGCGCTTATGATATCGGCGCTTTTATTAACGATGAGATTCTCCTTATAAAACGCGCGATGCGGAGCATCGTTTAGGTTAACATAATATCCCTTAAAGAACTCTAAAATTTTAGCAACAAAGAGCGCTGTTTTTTCATCATCCTGCGCCTCATCATTTATGAATCCCATGATATTTTTGAGTTGCGAAGGAACGCCCTTTTCTTGACCGAAAAGGTTAACTCCGATTCCCAAAACCGAATAAGAATCATCGCCGCAAAAAGCCGATTCGCAAAGAATGCCGCAAACCTTTTTGCCCTCAAAAATTATATCGTTAACCCATTTTATATCGCATTTTTTGCCGAAGACAAAATCTATCGCCCTGCAAACCGCGGCAGCCGCAGCGGTGGTTATATAAAGCGTTGCTTCGGGAGTGAGGGAGGGGCGCAGCAAAACGCTCATATATAGTCCGCCCTCAGGCGAGAAAAACTCGCGACCTAGCCTTCCTCTTCCGCCCGTTTGCCGTTTGGCAATAACGGTTGTCCATTCCTCTTTGCCGTTTGCGGCAAGGCGCTTAATATCGAGATTCGTTGAAACCGTTTCATCAAGGCATAAAGCCTCGATTCCATATTTAGCCTTTAAAATTCTTTCGAGCAATTGCTGTCACCTCCTCATTAAAAAAATACCGCCTATGGCAGGCCATAGACGGCAAAGTCTTTCTTAAAGAACGTTTTGTATGTGATTAACAACATCGCCGACAGTCTTGATGTTTTCAATGCTGTCATCGGGGATTTCAATCTCAAACTCGTCTTCGATAGACATTATAAGTTCAACTACGTCCAAACTGTCTGCGTTTAAATCAGCAGCAATATCGGTATCCATTGTGATAGCGTCTTCATCAGCGTCAAGCTGGTTTGCGAGAATAGCGCGTATTTTTTCAAATACCATAAAAAAACCTCCTGAAAATGCAGCCCGAATAAGGGCTGAACAATTTGTTCTACCAAAATGATATGCCGAGAGGCGCGCTTTGTCAACATTTTTTTGAAAAAACCTTAAAAGTTTATGCCCCTTTGCGGGAAAAATCTCAAAACATATTGCATATTTTATAAAGTTAATATATAATATTACCGATTATTAAGGAATCGGAGCGTTAATTTATGGCAAACGAAAAAATGGTAAAAGCAATAACCTCTATGGATGAGGATTTTGCAAAATGGTACACCGACATTGTAGCAAAGGCAGAGCTTATGGATTATTCATCGGTCAAGGGCTGTATGATTATCCGTCCGTATGGCTATGCCATTTGGGAAAATATTCAAAAAATACTTGATGGTATGTTCAAGGAAACAGGACATGAGAATGTTTGTATGCCTATGTTCATTCCCGAAAGCCTCCTCCAAAAGGAGAAGGACCATGTTGAGGGCTTTGCCCCCGAGGTTGCTTGGGTAACCCATGGCGGAAATGAAAAGTTAGAGGAGCGCCTTTGCGTTCGTCCGACATCCGAAACCCTGTTTTGCGACCACTATGCAAATATAGTTCAGTCCTATCGCGACCTGCCCAAGCTTTATAACCAGTGGTGCAGCGTTGTTCGTTGGGAGAAAACAACCCGCCCGTTCCTTCGTTCGCGCGAATTCTTATGGCAAGAGGGCCACACTATTCATGCAACCGCTGAGGAGGCGCAGGCCGAAACAGTTCGTATGCTCGATACATATGCCCGCTTTGCCGAGGAGTTCCTTGCAATTCCCGTAATTAAGGGCGTTAAAACCGAAAAAGAGCGCTTTGCAGGCGCCGTTGATACCTATACCATCGAAGCAATGATGCATGACGGTAAGGCTCTTCAGAGCGGAACCTCCCATTTCTTCGGCGATGGTTTTGCAAAGGCATTCAACATCCAGTTCACCGATAAGGAAAACAAGCTTTCCTATCCCTTCCAAACCTCTTGGGGCGTTTCGACCCGCCTTATCGGCGCAATCATTATGACCCATGGCGATAATGATGGTCTTGTTCTTCCGCCCGCAATTGCGCCCATCCAAACCGTTGTTATTCCGATTGCATCCCATAAAGAGGGCGTTATCGAGAAGGCAACCGAGGTTTATGAGCGCCTTAACAAGGTTTGCCGTGCTAAGATTGACCTTTCCGAGCAAAGCCCCGGCTGGAAGTTTGCCGAATATGAGATGAAGGGCGTTCCGCTTCGCGTTGAGCTTGGCCCGAAGGATATCGAAAAGAATCAGTGCGTAATTGTTCGCCGCGATAACCGCGAGAAATATTTCGTATCTCTCGATAACCTTGAAGAGGAAATTGCTCGCCTGTTAGTAGAAATGCGCGATGCAATGTTCGCTGCCGCTCTTGAGCGTAGAAATAATATGACCTACACCGCAACCAATCTCGAAGAAATGATTAAGGTTGCCGATGAAAAGCCCGGCTTTATTAAGGCTATGTGGTGCGGCTCCCGCGAATGCGAGGAAGCCTTAAAGGAGAAGGCAGGCGTTTCTTCGCGCTGCATTCCCTTTGAGCAGGAGAGCGTTGGCGACACCTGCGTTTGCTGCGGCAAGAAGGCCGATAAGATGCTCTATTGGGGCAAGGCATATTAATTTTAAGGAGATAACTTAAATGATGGTTACACTTGAAGATATAAGAGCCAAAAAAGGTTTTATATGCGATATGGACGGTGTTATCTACCATGGTAACCAGCTCCTTCCGGGTGTTCATGAGTTTTTGGATTGGCTCAATAAAAACAATAAGAAGTTCTTATTCTTAACCAACAGCAGCGAGCGTTCCCCGCGCGAATTAAGCCAAAAGCTCTCTCGTATGGGCCTCGAGGTTGATGAGAGCCATTTCTATACCAGCGCCCTTGCAACCGCCCATTTTTTGAAGCATCAAAAACCCGGCTGCTCGGTTTATTGCATTGGTGAGGCGGGTCTTCATAACGCGCTTTATAATGCGGGAATCTCGATGAACGATGTTAATCCCGATTATGTTGTTGTCGGCGAAACCCAAACCTATAATTATCAAAACATTTGCAAGGCCGTTAAACTCGTTTTAAACGGCGCAAAGCTTATTGGAACCAACCCTGATATGACAGGCCCCGTTGAAGGAAACCAAATTGTTCCTGCCTGTCGCGCTCTTGTCGCTCCCATTGAGCTCGCAACCGGCAAATCCGCCTACTTTTTAGGCAAACCTAACCCGTTAATGATGCGAACAGGTATCCGCCTCTTGGATTGCGATACCAAGGAAACCGCCATCATCGGCGACCGTATGGATACCGATATAATAGCCGGTATCGAGTCGGGCGTTGACACTGTTTTGGTGCTCTCGGGCGTAACAAGCAGGGAAGACCTCAAGGAAATGCCCTATGCGCCCCGCGTAATTTTAAACGGAGTAGGCGAAATAGCAGAGTAATTTTAAAGCCCCAAACTTTGTGTTTGGGGTTCTTTTTTTGCCCCGCGCTATACATTATATATATAGGGGCTGAAATCGCCCGAAAAATCCAACAAAAATATCATAAAATTTTTGTTAAAAAACGCTTGACATAATGCACCTCTTGTGCTATTATGTTATGGCACGCGAAGTGTGCAGATATGCGATGATGCAGGAGGTGGCCGACCTCGAGACGGGAAATTTCTGCGGAGTATGTCCGATTTAAAAACCGGGCGAATGAAACTTAAATGCCTTGCGGTACTTGCGAACCGCAGCGCAGCGACACCCCCCAGTGGGTGCCGTACCCGGATGCAGCTGTAACCCCAGCCCATTCGGTTTTATAATGTGCCTTGAAGAAACACACGGCACAGTGTAAGTTTTGCCCGCCAACTAATTTAAGGAGGCGACCAGTAATGGCAGTAAAGGAAAAGATCAGAATTCGAATCAAGGGTTACGACCACGCTCTCGTTGACCAGTCGGCTGAAAAGATTGTTGAAACTGCAAAGCGCACAGGCGCTCGCGTTTCCGGTCCCGTGCCGCTACCCACTGAGAAAGAGGTTGTTACCATTCTTCGCGCTGTTCATAAGTATAAGGATAGCCGCGAGCAGTTCGAAACCCGCACCCACAAAAGGCTTATCGACGTATTAAGACCTTCCAACAAAACTGTTGAAGCTCTTATGGGTCTTGAGCTCCCCGCCGGCGTAGAGATTGAAATAAAGCTCTAATAGCCGACAGGTCATGTTGGCCCCGTGTGGTCAACCAATAACCAAAAGGAGGAAATAAAATGAACAAAGGAATCGTAGGAAAGAAGCTTGGCATGACCCAGCTCTTCGACGAAAAGGGAAATGTAGTTCCGGTAACCGTTATCGAAGCCGGCCCCTGCATGGTTTGCCAGAAGAAGACCGTTGAAACCGACGGTTATGAAGCAGTTCAGATTGGCTACGGCGATATGAAGGCTTCCAAGGTAAACAAGCCCATGAAGGGACATTTCGCAAAGAATGATGTTGCTCCTAAGAAGGTTCTCCGTGAGTTCCGCTTTAGCGACATCGCAGCCTTCAACGTAGGCGATGTAATCAAAGCCGACGTATTCGCAGAAGGTGACAAGGTAGATGTAAGAGGCACCAGCAAAGGTAAGGGCTATGCCGGCGTAATTAAGCGCTGGAACTTCTCCCGCCTTAAGATGTCTCACGGTACCGGTCCTGTTGCCCGTCATGGCGGCTCTTTGGGCGTTATCGACCCTGCTAGAGTTTTCAAGGGCAAGAAGATGGCCGGTCATCTCGGTGCTGAGCGCGTAACCGTTCAGAACCTTGATGTAGTTAAGGTTGACGCTGAAAACAACATCATTGCCGTTAAGGGTGCCGTTCCCGGCCCCAAGGGCGGAATCGTTGTTCTGTTTGACAGCGTTAAGGCCTAATCGGAAGGAGAGTGTAAAATATGCCTAAAGTAGCAGTAGTAGATATGGCTGGTAACGAAGTTGAGAAGATCAACCTCGGCGAAGCTGTATTCGGAATTGAACCCAATGTGGTTGTTATGCATATGGCTGTTGTAAATTACCTCGCTAACAAGCGTCAGGGCACACAGTCCACACTTACTCGTACCGAGGTTTCCGGCGGCGGCAAGAAGCCCTGGAGACAAAAGGGAACAGGTCACGCAAGACAGGGTTCCACCAGAGCTCCCCAGTGGAGACACGGCGGTATCGTTCACGCACCGAAGCCGAGAGATTATTCCTTCTCGCTCAACAAGAAGGTTCGTGCACTTGCTGTTAAGTCTGCCCTTTCCGATAAGGTACAGAACAAGGCTCTCATCGTTCTCGATGAATTCAAGCTTGAAACCTACAAGACCAGAGCAGTTGTTGATTGCTTAAAGGCAATCGGCGCAGGCAAGAAGACTCTTCTCGTTTTAGCTGATAACAATGCTGTTAGCGTAAAGAGCTGCGCAAATGTTCCCGGTCTTAAGACCGCTCAGTACAACACCATTAACACCTACGATATCGTTAATGCCGATACTCTCGTAATCGTTAAGGGCGCTGTTGCTAAGATTGAGGAGGTATATGCATAATGAAGGCCTATGAGAATGTAATAATTGCTCCTATCATTACTGAGAAGAGCATGGCCGGAATTGCTGACAAGAAATACACCTTCAAGGTAGCCAAAGATGCCAACAAGGTTCTTATCGCTGAAGCAGTTGAGAATCTTTTCAAGGTAAAGGTTGCAAAGGTAAACACCATCAGCGTTCGCGGACAAGAAAGACGCATGGGACGTTACAGCGGCTACACCTCTTCTTGGAAGAAAGCTATTGTAACGCTTAAAGCTGATTCTAAGCCCATCGAGTTCTTCGACGGACTTAAGTAATTAATCCGAAATCGAAATCACAAGATTTCCGGTGATGTATGAGGTAGGAAACTGCCTCGCTAAGCCTAAATAGGAGAGTGAAACACATGGCAATTAAACATTATAAGCCGACTACCCCGGGTCGCCGCGGTATGACCTCTATGGATTATTCCGGTCTTTCCAAGGTTGCTCCCGAGAAAAGTTTGCTTGAGCCTTTAAAGAAAAATGCAGGCCGTAACAGCTATGGCCGCATCACCGTTCGCCATCGTGGCGGCGGTAACCGCAGAAAGTATAGAGTAATCGACTTTAAGCGCGAGCGTTTCGGAATTCCGGCAGTCGTTAAGACTCTCGAGTATGACCCGAACCGTACCGCTTTCATCGCCCTCGTTGAGTATGAGGACGGCGAAAAGCGTTATATCATCGCTCCGGCAGGTCTTAAGGTTGGCGATACCGTTGTTAGCGGCCCCGATGCTGATATCGTAACCGGTAATGCACTTCCGATGGTTAATATCCCCGTTGGTACATTCCTTCACAATATCGAGCTTTATCCCGGCCGTGGCGCACAGCTTGCACGTTCTGCAGGCGGTATGGCACAGCTTATGGCTAAGGAGAATGGATATGCACTTCTCCGTCTTCCTTCCGGTGAGCTTCGTAACGTTCCCGTAAATTGCATGGCAACCGTTGGTCAGGTAAGCAACGCTGAACACGGCAACATCAATATCGGTAAGGCTGGACGTAAGCGTCACATGGGTTGGAGACCGACCGTACGCGGTTCTGTAATGAACCCCTGCGACCATCCCCACGGTGGTGGTGAAGGTAAATCCCCGATCGGCCGTCCGGGACCGGTTACCCCCTGGGGCAAACCTGCTCTCGGCCTTAAGACTCGTGACAAGCATAAGCACTCTGACAAGTATATTGTCAAGAGAAGAAATGCTAATTAGTCGGACGAAAGGAGTTTAAGAAATGGGAAGAAGCGTTAAAAAGGGACCTTTTGTGCAGCCCGTTCTGCTCAAGAGAATCCGTGAAATGAATAAAGCCGGTGAAAAAAGAGTTGTTAAAACTTGGAGCCGTTCTTCAACAATATTCCCCGATTTCGTCGGACACACAATTGCGGTACATGACGGACGTAAGCACGTTCCGGTTTATGTAACCGAGGATATGGTTGGACACAAGCTCGGTGAATTTGCCCCCACAAGAACCTTCAAGGGCCACGCCGGTTCTAAAACAACAAAGTAAGCGGTTGAAAGGAGAGTTAAACTATGGAAGCAAGGGCATCTTTAAAATATGTCCGTATATCGCCTCGTAAGGTGAAGATTGTTTTGGATCTCATCCGTAATCAGGATGCAGACAAGGCTATGGCTATTCTTAAGTTTACACCTAAGGCCGCCTGTGAGCATTTGGCAGACCTCTTAAAGAGCGCTATGGCAAATGCTGAAAACAATCACGGTATGGATGTATCCAAGCTTTACGTTGCAGAGTGCTCCGTATGCCCGGGCCCGACTCTTAAGAGAATCCGCCCGAAGGATCACGGTCGTGCACACCGCATCTTAAAGAGAACATCCCACATTAATATCGTTCTTAAAGAACGTGAAGACTAATTAAGGAGGTTAAGTTATGGGCCAGAAAGTTAATCCGAACGGATTCCGCGTTGGCGTTATCAAAAACTGGAATTCCCGTTGGTTCACAAAGGACAATGTCTTCGGTGATACATTGGTAGAGGACTATAACCTCCGCAAGTATTTGAAGAAAACATTGTATTCTGCAGGCATCCCGAAGATCGAGATTGAGCGCGATGCATCTAAGGTTCGCATTCATATCCACTGCGCAAAGCCGGGTATGGTAATCGGCCGCAACGGCGCTGAAATCGAGAAGCTTCGTGAGAAGTGCCAGAAAATGCTTGGCAAGCCCGTAGTTATCAACATCGTTGAGGTTAAGAGCCCCGATTTAGATGCTACACTCGTTGCTGAAAACATTGCAGCACAGCTTGAAAAGCGCGTTTCCTTCCGTCGTGCTCTTAAAATGTCCATCGGACGTGCAATGAAGCTCGGCGCAAAGGGTATCAAGACTCAGGTTTCGGGCCGTCTCGGCGGTGCTGAAATCGCAAGAACTGAGCATTATCATGAGGGAACTATTCCGCTTCAGACCATCCGCGCAGACATCGACTATGGTTTTGCTGAGGCAAACACCACCTACGGTCGTATCGGCGTTAAGGTTTGGATCTACAAGGGTGAGGTTCTCCACGATGCTCGTAAACCTAAAAATGAAAGGGGAGCCCACTAATGTTATTACCGAAGCGCGTTAAATACCGTAGAGTACAGCGCGGCCGTTTAACCGGTACAGCAACTCGCGGTAACACCGTTACCTACGGCGATTTCGGCCTTCAGGCATTGGAACCTGCTTGGATTACTTCCAATCAGATCGAGGCTGCCCGTATCGCTATGACCCGTTACATTAAGCGTGGCGGTCAAGTATGGATTAAAATCTTCCCCGATAAGCCTATCACTGAGAAGCCGGCTGAAACCCGAATGGGTTCCGGTAAAGGTTCGCCCGAGTATTGGGTAGCCGTTGTTAAGCCCGGCCGTGTTATGTTCGAAATCGGTGGAGTTAGCAAGGAACAGGCTCAAGAAGCTATGCGCCTTGCCGCTAATAAGCTTCCTATCAAGTGCAAGTTTATTGTTAAGCAGGAAATGGATGGTGAGCAGTAATGAAGGCACAGGAAATCAGAGAAAAGAATCTTGCAGAACTCAAAGATCAGCTGGCAAGTTTAAACGATGAATTATTCAAGCTCCGTTTCCAGCTTACAATTAACCAGCTCGACAACCCGACCAGAATCAGCGCTGTAAAGAAAGACATCGCCCGCGTAAAGACTGTTATGCGTGAGATTGAACTCAAGAACAGCGCCAATTCTTAAGAAAGGCAGGTAATAAGCTGTGACCGAAAGAAATCTTCGTAAAACAAGAACTGGCTACGTTGTTAGCGATAAGATGGATAAGACCGTTGTAATCGCAATTAAGGACAACGTTAAGCATCCTCTTTACAACAAGATCGTAAAGAAAACAGTTAAGCTTAAGGCTCATGATGAGAACAATGCCTGCGGTGTAGGCGATAGAGTGCTCGTTATGGAAACTAGACCCCTCTCCAAGGATAAGCATTGGCGTGTGGTTGAGATAATCGAAAAGGCTAAGTAGTCTGAAGGAGGAAAACACTGTGATACAACAACAGAGTTACCTCAAGGTTGCTGACAATACCGGTGCAAAAGAACTTATGTGCATCCGTGTTTTAGGAGGCTCCAAAAGGAGGTATGCCAACATCGGCGATGTAGTCGTTGCTTCCGTTAAGAAGGCCACCCCCGGTGGTACTGTTAAGAAGGGCGATGTAGTTAAGGCCGTAATCGTTCGCTCGGTTCGCGGACTTCGCCGTGATGATGGCACATACATTAGATTTGACGAAAATGCAGCCGTAATCATTAAGGAAGATAAGAACCCCCGTGGTACTCGTATCTTTGGACCGGTTGCTCGTGAGTTACGTGAAAAGGATTATTCTAAGATCCTTTCTCTCGCTCCCGAAGTTCTTTAAGGGAGGTAAACGAAAATGAACAAACTTCACGTAAAAGTAGGAGATACCGTAGTTCTTCTTACCGGCGATGCTAAAGATCGCGGCAAGCAGGGCAAGGTTCTCGAAGTTAGCCCCAAAGAGGGTAAGGTAATTGTTGAGGGTCTCAACATGGTTAAAAAGCATGTAAAGCCCCGCAAGGCCGGTGATCCTTCGGGAATCATCGATACCGAAAGCGCAATTCTCGCATGCAAGGTTCAGCTTGTTTGCCCGAAGTGCAACAAGGCCACCCGCGTAGGTCATAAGCTCTATGCTGATGGCAAGAAAGACCGCATGTGCAAAAAGTGCGGCGAAACCTTTTAGGTAAGGAGGATTTGACATGGCAAGATTAAAAGAAGAATATAAAGCTTCTGTTGCTCCCGAGTTGATGAAGAAATACAACTACAAAAGCACCATGCAGATTCCCAAGCTTGATAAGGTTGTAATCAACGTCGGATGCAGCGACGCTAAAGAAAATTCAAAGGTAATTGACGCTGTTATGGGCGACCTCGCTCTTATTACCGGCCAGAAGGCAGTTGTATGTAGAGCAAAGAAGTCCGTTGCTAACTTTAAACTCCGTGAGGGCATGCCCATCGGTGTTAAGGTAACTCTCCGTGGCGAAAAGATGTTCGAGTTCGTTGATCGTCTTTTCAACATGGCATTACCGAGAGTTAGAGACTTCAGAGGAATTAACCCCAACTCCTTCGATGGCCGTGGTAACTATTCCATGGGCGTTAAGGAACAGCTCATATTCCCTGAAATCGAGTACGATAAGATCGATAAGGTTCGCGGTATGGACATCATCTTTGTTACAACCGCTAAGACCGACGAGGAAGCACGCGAGTTATTAACACTCATGGGCGCCCCGTTTGCGAAGTAAGGAGAAGGAACTATGGCTAAGACATCTATGAAAATCAAGCAGGCCCGTCCTGCAAAGTTTTCCACCAGAGAATATAGCAGATGCAAAATCTGCGGCCGCCCGCATGCTTATCTTCGCAAGTACGGCATCTGCCGTATCTGCTTCAGGGAGTTAGCTTATAAGGGTGAAATTCCCGGTGTGAAGAAGGCAAGCTGGTAAACAGCATACGCAAAGGAGGTTGACAGCATGCAAATCACCGATACTATCGCTGATATGCTTACAAGAATTCGTAATGCAAATTCGGCAAAACACGAATCGGTAGATATCCCTGCGTCAAACGTAAAGAAGGCTATCGCCCAGATTTTACTTGACGAAGGATATATTAACGGCTTTCAAGTTATAGAAGACGGAAAGCAGGGCATCATTCACGTAACATTAAAGTACGGCCCGAATAAATCGCAGGTACTGACAGGACTCCGCAGAGTATCCAAGCCCGGCCTGCGTATCTACACTAACGTAGAAGATATGCCGAAGGTTATGAAGGGCCTCGGTATCGCAATCCTTTCCACCTCGAAGGGTATCATGACAGACAAGCAGGCTCGCACCGCCAATGTTGGCGGCGAAGTTCTCGCTTTCGTTTGGTAAGGAGGTGCTGAGGAATGTCTAGAATTGGTAATAAACCTATTGAGATTCCTGCCGGTGTTGAGGTTAAGATTGACGGTGGTAAAGTAACCGTTAAGGGACCCAAGGGCACACTCGCAAACGAGTTTTCCCCCATCATCACCATTAAGCAGGAGGGTAATGAACTTTTAGTTACCCGTCCTTCCGATGCAGCACAGCATCGCTCGCTGCACGGTCTCACCAGAACCCTCGTTGCTAACATGGTAACAGGTGTTACTGAAGGCTATAAGAAAGAACTCGAGGTAAACGGCGTTGGTTACCGTGTACAAAAGCAGGGTAAGGACCTCGTTATGAACCTCGGATATTCCCACCAGGTAATTATGCCTGAAATCGAGGGAATCACCATTGAAGTACCCAGTCCGAACTTGATAATCATTTCTGGTCCGGATAAGCAAAAAGTCGGTCAGTTTGCCGCCGAAGTACGCGAAAAGCGTCCGCCGGAGCCTTATAAGGGCAAGGGCATTAAGTACGTCGGAGAATATATCCGTCGTAAAGAAGGTAAGGCCGGCAAGGGCGGAAAGAAATAAAGAAGGAGTGTATAAGACATGGTTACAAAGTCTGATAGCAATAAGGCTCGTCTTAAGCGTCACGTTCGCGTACGCAGCAAGATCAGCGGCACCGCAGAGTGCCCCCGCCTGAATGTATTTCGCTCCAATAGCAACATCTACGCCCAGCTCATCGACGATGTAAACGGCGTAACCTTAGCTTCTGCTAACTCTGCTGAGAAGGATTTCGGCGAGAACGGCGGAAACAAAGAGGGCGCTCGTAAGGTTGGACAGTTAATTGCTAAGCGTGCTGCTGATAAGGGCATCACCGATGTCGTATTCGACAGAGGCGGATATATCTATCACGGCCGCGTTCAGGAGCTTGCCGAAGGTGCCCGCGAGGGCGGCCTCAAGTTCTAAAAAGGAGGAGGAATACTTTTGGCTACTAACATTGACGCAACTACATTAGATTTACAGGAACATGTTGTTGCCATAAACCGCGTTTCCAAGACAGTTAAGGGCGGCCGTATCATGAAGTTCTCGGCTCTCGTAGTTGTTGGCGACGGAAACGGTGTTGTTGGTTTCGGTATGGGTAAGGCCGGCGAAGTTCCGGATGCTATCCGTAAGGGAATCGAGGACGCTAAGAAGAATCTTATTAAGATTCCGCTTAAGGGAACAACCATTCCGCATGAAATAATCGGCGAATTCGGCGCAGGTAGAGTTTTAATGAAGCCTGCTGCACCCGGTACCGGAGTTATTGCCGGCGGTCCCGTTCGTGCTGTTGTTGAAATAGTAGGAATTCGTGACATCCGTACAAAGGCTCTGCGTTCCAACAATCCTTGCAACGTAGTACGTGCAACTATGGACGGTCTGTCCAAGCTGCGCAGTGCTGAACAGGTTGCTGCGATTCGCAATAAGTCGGTTAAGGAAATTTTAGGTTAAGGAGGAAGCAGCACAATGGCTACAAAAGCAAAGAAGGCTGCTGGCAGCCTTAAGATCACATTGGTAAAAAGCTTAATCGGTTCCAAAGAGGGACAGATTGCTACTGCCGCTTCTCTCGGTCTTCGCAAAATCGGCGACGTAACAGTTCAGCCCGATAATGCACAGACTCAGGGTAAGATTAAGAAGATCATCCACCTCATCGAGGTAACTGAAGCTTAATCGCTTCAAAGATTTAACCGCAACTATGCAAGGAGGTGCGAACAATGAAACTGCATGAACTGCATCCTGCATTTGGCTCCACTAAGGAGGCAAAGCGCATTGGTAGAGGTCATGGCTCCGGCAACGGTAAAACCGCCGGAAAAGGTCACAAGGGTCAAAAGGCTCGTGCCGGTCACGGTATGAGACCCGGTTTCGAAGGCGGTCAGATGCCGCTCCAGAGACGCGTTCCCAAGCGTGGCTTTAACAACATTTTTGCAGAAGAGTATGCAATTATAAATGTTGCTGCTTTAGAAAAGTTCGACGATGGAGCTGTCGTTGACATCGAAGCTCTTGTTAATAAGGGCATCGTAAAGGACGCTGACAAGGCTGTTAAGGTTCTTGCCAACGGAAAGCTCACTAAGAAGCTCACCGTTAAGGGATTCAGCTTCTCCGAGACTGCCAAGCAGAAGATTGAAGCTGCTGGCGGAACAGTTGAGGTGAAGTAATATGCTGGAAACATTAAGAAACGCATGGCGTGTTGTAGATATCCGTAAAAAGATTCTTTTCACATTGCTTATTATCGTAGTGTTCCGCATTGGTTCCGTTATTCCGGTTCCCTTCATAAATACTGAAGCACTCGCCGCTGCCGTTAAGGGCAACGCAGGTGTTAACCAGTTCTTCAGCTATTTATCGATTTTAACCGGTGGTGGACTTGAGTACGGCGCAATCTTCGCTATGTCGGTTCAGCCGTACATTAACGCTTCAATTATTATTCAGCTTTTATCTGTTGCAATTCCCTACCTTGAGAGACTCTCCAAGGAAGGCGAAGCAGGTAGAAGACAAATCGCAAAGATTACCCGTTATGCGACCGTAATCATCGGTCTCATTCAGGGTGCTGCATACTATGTTTATTTGCAGAAGAGCGGATTGCTTAATGTTAAGGGCGGCGCACTTTGGTTCGCAGGTCCCGTTATCATCCTCTGCTTCACAGCCGGTTCCGCCATCGTAATGTGGCTCGGCGAGCAAATCGACAATAAGGGTATCGGCAACGGTATTTCGATGCTCCTCTTCGCAGGTATCATCGCCCGTGCTCCCCAGGCTGCAGCAATGCTTTGGGCATATGTAAAGATGGGTAGATATGTAGCAGTTGTTGCTGTTCTTGCAATCTTCCTCGGAATCATCGGTTTCATCGTTTGGATGACCAATGCCGAAAGAAGACTCCCCGTTCAGTATGCAAAGCGCGTTGTTGGCCGTAAGATGTATGGCGGTCAAAACACTCACATTCCGATTAAGGTTAATATGTCGGGTGTTATGCCGATAATCTTTGCCAGCTCGATTCTCATGCTCCCCACAATGATTCTTTCATTCATGAGCAATACTGAATCGGTAATCTATAAGGCCCTTTCTCTTTTCAGCGTTCAGGGCGTGTTCTATGCCGTTCTTTATGTTGTACTCATTATCGCATTTGCGTATTTCTATACCACGATTCAGTACAATCCTGTTGAAATGGCAAACAACCTGCGTAAAAACAGCGGCGCAATCCCCGGCATTCGCCCCGGAAAGCCCACCTCTGATTTTATTGCTAAAATCCTGTCAAGAATTACCTTAATGGGTGCAATATTCCTCGGACTTATTGCTATCCTTCCCATTCTCGTTGGTAATATCGGCGGAATCCAGATTTCGCTCGGCGGTACCTCGGTACTCATTCTTGTAGGTGTTGCCCTTGATACTGTTCAGAATCTCGAGTCTCAGATTCTTATGAGACACTATAAGGGATTCCTTGATTAAGGAGAATAATATGAAGCTTATACTTTTAGGTGCACCGGGTGCCGGCAAAGGCACTCAAGCAGAAAAAATAAGCGAAAAGCTTTCTATCCCCGTTATCTCGACCGGTAACATCATCCGTGAATCGATGAAAAACGGCACTGAGATGGGTAGCAAAGCAAAATCTTATGTAGATGCTGGTAAGCTTGTTCCCGATGAGGTCGTAATTGGCATCATCCGCGAGCGTTTAGCCGCAAGTGACTGTGCAAACGGTTTCATTCTTGATGGCTTCCCGCGCACAATCCCGCAGGCTGAGGCACTCGACAATATGGGCATCGAAATCGATACCGTTCTCTCCATCGATGTTGAGGATGAAAAGATTGTTGCCAGAATGTCGGGCCGCCGCGTTTGCCTCGATTGCGGAGCAACCTACCATCTCGAATATAAGAAGTCCCAAAAGGAAGGCATTTGCGACTTTTGCGGTAAGGAGCTCGTACTCCGTAAGGATGATGCTCCCGAAACCGTTCTTGACCGTCTCCATGTTTATCATGAACAAACCGAGCCGCTCAAGGAGTTCTATGCCGCCAAGGGCAAGCTTCGTTCGGTTAAGGGCTGCGAAGAGGTAAAAGATACCACCGCAGCAACCTTTGCCGCATTGGAGATATAATTATGATAGTGCTCAAAACAAGCCGAGAGCTCAGCCTTATGAAAGAGGCGTGCGTTATATCGGCAGGAGCGCTCAAAACAGTTGGCTTAGCTGTGCAGCCCGGCATATCAACTGCCGAGCTTGATAGGATAGCCGAGGAGTATATAAGAAGCAAGGGCGCAGTTCCGAACTTCAAAGGCTACCAAGGCTACCCTGCAACAGCTTGTATATCAATCAACAACGAAGTAATTCACGGCATACCCTCTAAACAGCGTATTCTTCGCGAAGGCGACATCGTAAGTGTTGACCTTGGCGCGGAACTGGGGGGATACCACGGCGATAATGCTGCCACATTTGCTGTAGGGGATGTTTCACCCGAGGCAAAGCGGCTGATGGACACAACCCGCGAGAGCCTGTACGCAGGCATAGAAGCGGCTCGTCCAGGCAACAGAATCGGCGATATATCCTATGCTGTTCAGTCGTATGTTGAGGCAAGGGGCTATTCCGTTGTCCGCCAATTTGTCGGACACGGCGTAGGAACCCGACTGCACGAAGAACCTGAGGTTCCAAACTTCGGCAGGGAAGGAAGGGGAATTCGCCTTCTTCCCGGAATGACCTTGGCAATCGAGCCAATGGTTAACGCCGGAAACTTTGATGTTAAAGTGTTAAAGGATGGTTGGACCACAGTAACGGCGGACGGAACCTTGTCTGCTCATTTCGAACACACAATAGCCATAACACCCGATGGACCGCAAATAATGACGGTTGCTCCTTAAGGAGGTCGGATATGGTAGTTCGTGTTGTATTCTCAAAGGCAGGCCGCGACAAGGGCAAACCCATGGCGGTAATCTCCGAAACCGAGAAGAGTATGCTGCTCTGCGATGGTAAGGAGCGCCCGCTCGAGCGCCCGAAGCTTAAATCAAAAAAGCACATCGCGCCTACCAACTATGAGATTAAAGAGCAAGACCTGAATTCAAACAGGTCGCTTAGAAAAGCGCTGCACGAGTGCAGTAAACTTTCCGAGGAGGAACTCATATGTCAAAAGAAGATATGATAGAGCTTGAAGGCACAGTTGTTGAAGCAATGCCAAACGCAATGTTTAAAGTAGAAATACAGGGAGGACACACAATCCTCGCCCACATCTCGGGAAAACTTCGTATGAACTTCATTCGAATTCTTCCCGGCGATAAGGTAACGGTTGAGATGTCCCCGTATGATTTGACTCGCGGACGCATAACTTGGCGTTCGAAGTAGTCGTAAATTTTAGGAGGTAAAATCCAAATGAAAGTCAGACCTTCTGTAAAAAAGATTTGCGAAAAGTGCAAAATCATTAAGCGCAAGGGAAAAGTAATGGTTATCTGTGAAAATCCCAAGCACAAGCAGCGCCAGGGTTAACCTGTGCAATATTTAGTGGAGGTGCATTGATAAATGGCGCGTATAGCAGGTGTAGATCTTCCGAATGAGAAGAGAGTCGAAATCGGCCTCACTTACATCTACGGAATTGGTCTTACAACATCAAAGAAGGTCCTCGCAGATACCGGTATCGATCCTGATACCCGCGTAAAAGATCTGTCTGAGGATGATATATCTAAGCTTCGTGAATACATCGATCACAACCTCGAGGTAGAGGGTGACCGTCGTCGTTCTGTTGCTTTTGATATCAAAAGACTCATAGAAATCGGTAGCTATCGTGGCACTCGCCACCGCAAGGGTCTCCCCGTAAGAGGTCAGCGTTCCAAGACTAACGCTCGTACTCGCAAGGGTCCCAAGAAGACGATAGCAAACAAGAAGAAGTAAGGCGGGAGGAATTATAAATGGCTACAAAGGGTAAAACAACAGCAACCCGCAAGCGTCGCGAGAAGAAGAATATCGAACGCGGTGCTGCCCATATCCAGTCGACCTTCAACAATACAATCGTTACTATAACCGATACTAACGGTGCTGCTCTTTCTTGGGCATCCGCCGGCGAGCTCGGTTTCCGCGGTTCCAGAAAGTCCACTCCCTTCGCAGCACAGAGCGCTGCTGAAACTGCAGCTAAGGCTGCTATGGAGCACGGCCTTAAGACCGTTGAAGTATATGTTAAAGGTCCCGGTGCAGGACGTGAGGCTGCTATTAGAGCGTTGCAGTCTGCAGGACTCGAAGTTAGCATGATTAAGGATGTTACTCCGATTCCGCACAATGGTTGCCGTCCTCCGAAGAGAAGACGCGTATAACGAAATTGGAGGTGTCATAAATGGCAAGATATACCGGAGCAGTTTGCAGACTTTGCCGCCGCGAGGGACAGAAGTTGTTCTTAAAGGGCGAGCGCTGCTATTCTGAAAAATGTTCATTCAACGCAAGAGCTTATGCTCCCGGTCAGCACGGTCAGGGACGCAAGAAGTCCTCTGAATACGGCACACAGCTTCGTGCAAAGCAGAGAGCAAGAAGATTCTACGGTGTTCAGGAAGCTCAGTTCCATCATTATTTTGAGATGGCAGAGCGCAAGCAGGGCATCACCGGTGATAACCTGCTTAAGATTCTCGAAAGCCGTCTTGACAACGTTGTTTATAGAGTTGGTTTCGCTTCTTCCAGAGCAGAAGCAAGACAGCTCGTTGGCCACGGTCATTACGAAGTTAACGGCCATCGCGTAGATATCGCATCCTACCTTGTAAAGGCTGGCGATGTAGTTTCTATTTGCGAGAAGGCTCGTGCTAGTGAAAAGATTAAGGCTGTTGTAGAAGCAAACTCGGCAAGACCGGTTCCTGCTTGGATTGATGTAAATCGCGAAGCACTCGAGGCAAAGATTATTGCTCTCCCGAACCGTGATCAGATTGAGGCCCCCGTTGAGGAGCAGCTCATCGTTGAGTTCTATTCTAAGTAATAAACCATAACTTTTCGCCGTTACCGCGCAAACGGCGAAAAATAAAACTACATGCGCGGAGAAATGGAGCTTTTAAATGATAGAAATTGAAAAGCCCAGAATTGAATCGCTGGATTTACTGCCTGACGGCACTTATGGTAAGTTCGTGCTTGAACCCCTTGAGAACGGCTTTGGTACCACAATAGGCAACAGCCTTCGTCGCGTACTTTTATCGAGCCTTCCTGGTGTTGCTGCAACCTCTATTAAGATAGACGGCGTAGTACACGAATTTTCCACCATCCCCGGTGTTAAAGAAGATGTAACTGATATCGTTCTTAACATCAAGGGACTTACCGCAAAGCTTCACTCTAACGAGGCTAAAACGGTTTATATCGAGGCTGAGGGACCCTGTGTGGTTACCGGCGCATCTATTAAGACTGATTCCGAGGTTGAAATTCTCAACCCCGAACTTCACATCGCAACTGTAAGCGAGGGTGGCAAGCTCAATATGGAGATTACCCTTGATACAGGCAGAGGTTATGTTCCGTCTGAAAAGAATGCAGCTTCACAGAATGTTATCGGTGTTATCCCGGTAGATTCTATTTACACACCCGTTGTTAAGGTTAACTACACTGTTGACAAAACTCGCGTTGGTCAGCAAATTGACTTTGACCGTCTTACCCTTGAGGTATGGACAAACGGTGTTATTTCGGCCAGCGATGCTGTATCTCTTGCAGCTAAAATCTTAACTGAGCATCTCGATTTGTTCACCGACCTTTCGGGCGATACCTATAGCGGTGCTAAGATTATGGTTGAAAAGGGTGACAGCAGCAAAGAGAAGGTTCTCGATATGACTATCGAAGAACTCGACTTGTCGGTCAGAAGCTTCAACTGCTTGAAGCGTGCAGGAATAAACACGGTTGAGGATCTTATCGGAAAAACCGAAGAGGATATGATGAAGGTAAGAAATCTTGGCCGCAAATCGCTTGAAGAGGTTATAGCAAAGCTTGATAGCTTTGGCTTCTCCTTAAGCAGTGATGACGAATAAAAGGAGTGAGTATAAATGCCGGGAACTCGTAAACTCGGAAGAACCAGCGACCACAGAACCGCTATGCTTCGTGCTATGGTAACCTATTTGCTCGAAAACGGCAAAATCGAAACTACCGTAACCCGCGCTAAAGAGGTTAGGTCGATGGCTGAGAAATATATTACACTCGCTAAAGACAACAGTCTGAACAGCAAGCGTCAGGCTATGGCTTTCATTACTAAGGAAGCTGTTGTAGCAAAGCTCTACAACGAAATCGCTCCCAAGTATGCAGACCGTAACGGTGGCTACTGCCGTATCACCAAGACCGGTCCTCGCCGTGGCGATGCAGCTGAAATGGCAATTATTGAGTTAATCTAATTTCTCTGTATTCATATTTAGTTCTCGCATCATAAGATTTCAAACGAAATCTTAATGACGATGCGGGAACTAAATTTTTTTAAAGCACAAACCCTCGATGGATTCCATCGAGGGTTTGTTTTTATTTTATAATTTCGCCGATGCAGCAGTCGTCTTGATATCCCGTTATTAAAACATCGGCAATCTCGCCGCAAAGAGAGCCCTGCGCGGGAACCTTAACGCGGGAGTAGTTTTTGGTGTAGCCAAAGCAAAATCCGTTTTCCTCAGTTTCGAATAAAACCGAATAGCTTTTGCCAACCTGAGATGCGAGGAAAGCCTTTTCGCTCTCCAAGCAAGCCTCTATCATAATATGGCTTCTTTTCGCTTTTACAGCGTTTTCTATTTGAGAGGGGAGTTTGTCCGCAACGGTGCCTTTTCGGCGCGAGTAGCTGAAAATATGGGCTTTTGCGAAGCCTATCTCCTTAGCGAATGCAAGAGATTCCGCAAATTCCTCCTCCGTTTCGCCCGCAAAGCCAACCATTATATCGGTAGTGATGGCGGCATCGGGGAAAATGGCGCGTATGCGGGTAACCAAATCGCGATAAAACGCCGAGTCATAATGGCGGTTCATTCGCTTTAAGGTTGCATCCGAACCCGATTGAAGCGATAAATGAAACTGCGGGCAAAACTTCTCTTCAGCCTTCAGTCGCGCCAGCATCGAGTCGCTTATGTGGTCGGGCTCGAGCGAGCCGAGTCTAACGCGTTTTATGCCCGAAACCGATGCAACCGCGCTAACGGCATCGCAAAGGTCATAATCTTCATCCTTGCCGTAGGCTGAAAGATTTATTCCAACCAAAACTATTTCGCGAAAGCCTTTGGCTGCAAGCGTTTCTATTTCCGCTCTAATATCCTCTAAATTGCGCGAGCGGACCCTTCCGCGTGCGAAGGGTATAATGCAGTAGGAACAAAAACGGTCGCATCCATCCTCAATTTTAACGAAAGCACGGGTACGCTCCGAAAAGTCATAAATAGAAGGTGTGGCGTATTTTTCGCCCTTTTGATGGGGCAAAACCGCATTTATTTTTTCTCCGCGGGCAAAATAATCATCCAAAAGCGAAACAAGGCTGCCTTCACCCGAATTGGAAAAAATAATATCAACCTCGGGCAGCTCCTCCATAATTTGCGGGAAAGCCGCTGGAACGCAGCCGCAAAGAACGATAACAGCGTTGGGCAAAAGCCTGCGAAAGCGTCTAACCGCCTGGCGGGTCTTGCGGTCGCTCTCGGCGGTAACGGTGCAGGAATTTATGATGAAAACATCAGCATCCTTTTGGCTGCAGTCGCAGTTATAACCGCTTTTTTCGAGCTGCTCGCGCATGGATTCGGTTTCATATTGATTAACTTTACAGCCTAATGTGTAGAAAGCGGCGTTCATAACTACTCCTTAAATTATGGTTGACTTTGGTATGTGAAAATAGTATTATTTATTTAGAGGTGAACAAAATGGTTGAAGCAAAAATTATGCTCGCAAGCATTGACGATGTTAAGAGCTTTGCAGCCCTTGCAAACACAAAGAATTACGATGTTGATATAACCTCGGGTAAATATCTTATAAACGCAAAATCTATTATGGGTATCTTCAGTTTGGACCTAACCCGTCCGCTCAATGTTGTCGCATATTGCGATGATGATGCCGCATTTTCTAAACAGATTGAGCGCTATATTTATGTAGAACCCGAAGAGGTTTAAATCTTTAAACTTAACGGTGAAGCAAAAAGCTTCACCGTTATTTTTTTAGCTTATTTTGCAGTCCTCAACCGTTAAAACGGTATCGCAAATGTCAAGCGCCGCAGTGCGGTGGGTGATGAGAATAACCGTTTTGTCCTTTTGCTTTTTAAGGTTTTCGAGCAGTGCAAGCTCGGTTGCATTGTCAAGTGCCGAGGTGCATTCATCCAAAAGAAGGATGGGGGAGTCGGTAAGCAGGGCGCGCGCGATTGCAATTCGCTGAAGCTGGCCCTCCGAAAGTCCGGTTCCGCGCTCGCCGATAACGGTATCAAATCCGTCGGGCAGGGAGGTTATGTAATCATAAATAACCGCCATTTTAGCAGCCTCTTCAACATCAGCATCGGTGGCGTTGTTGGATAGGAATGTTATATTCTCGCGAATGGTTCCGGTCAAAATCATATCGCCCTGCGGAACATAAGAGAAGAGTCCGCGAAGGGATGAATCAAGGTTTCGCTCGCCATCCTCGAATTCGAGGGAGATTTTGCCTTCGGTCGGCTTATAAAGGCCGAGCAATAGCCTTAACAAGGTGCTTTTTCCCGTTCCCGATTCGCCCATAATAGCGCAAACCGAGCCCTTTGAAATCGAAAAATTAGCATCGTTTATTATCTCGCGGTCGTTAAAACCGAAGTGGAGTCCCTCGGCTTTAATGCTCAAAAGGCGGGAATAAATTTCGTTTTTATCAATATGCTCGGGAGGCATTTCCTCGGGCATATCCTCGATTTCCAAGAGTCTTTCGGCCGAGGCGATTGCAGAATAATATTGCGGCAAAAGTCCCGAAACATTTTGAAGCGGGTGGCGCAGCTGCGCAACCAACTCAACAAACGCAAAAAGCGTTCCGATGCCGAGCTTTCCGTTTGCAACCTCGAATGCGCCCCAAATAAGAACGCCGTAGTATCCAAGCGAAAAACCTGCATAAAGCGCGGTGTGGGTTGCAACAGAGAGGGCGTTGCGCTTCATCTTTATCCTAAAATTATCCTCCATAAAGAGCGATAATTTTTCCTTAACGGGGTTATCGGCAATAAAGGTTTTGATAACAATAATGTTTTGAACGCTCTCCTGCAAAAACGAGCGAATAACGCCGCCTGTGCGCTGCGCTTCCTTATGAAGGAATTTATATCGGCGGCTCAAAAGTCGTCCCAAAAGGGGAACAATAAAGCCAACAGCAACAATAACAAGGGCAACAACAGGGTTTAGGAAAATAACCGCGGCGATGCCCGCAATAAGTTTGGTGAGGATAGAAACGGTTCGCGGAATTATAGAGGAAAATCCGCCAACAACAACATCAACATCACTCGTAAAGCGGTTAACAACCTCGCCCGAGTGCATCTTTGTTATCTCGGAATAATCCTTTAAAATAAGATGCTTATAAAGCCGCGACTTAAGCGCAATATCCATTTTTCCCGAGGTATGAGCCTTTAAAACGCCGTTAACAATATTGGCGATAAGCTGCAAGAGAATTAGTCCGCCAAGCAAAAGAACATTTTGCTTAACCCCCGCGGTGGTTCCTGCCTGCGCATCATTGAGCACATTGCGCGAAACCATAATCAGCCCAATCGAGCAAAGCGAAATGAGCGATGATAGCAGGGAAATGGCGGCAACAGCGGGAATATAGCGCTTAAAGCAACCGAAAATCCATCTAACAGTTGATTTCTTTTCCATTTATTCCATCATGCCCGCATCGGAAATCTTTGCAACAAAACGGGCAACATCCTTTTCTGCAATTTCGCGTTCAACATCGTATTCAGCGAGCAAAGCCTCAACGAGGTCGTTTTCGGTTTGGTCCTTCTCCTGCAAACGCGCAAAGAGGAAGGCGCCGCTATCGTTAAGCGTAACAACGGCGTTAAAATCGAGGGTAGCGCTGCCAACAGGCACAACAATAACCTTGCCTGCAACAGTTTTCATTAAGAAGGAATCCTTAATTTTCAAAAAAACCACTCCTAATAGCAATATACATCTATATTATACTGTAAAATGTGCTCACTTTCAAGTAAAAGCCTTTGATTTTTCTAACGCGTTGTGTTACAATATATAAAAGACTTTTCAAAAGGAAGATAAAAATGGATACCTTTAAGGAACAAATCGTTAAAATGCCGCGAACCCGCGGAACATTTCTCTTAAGCGCCCTTGTGTGGTTTCTTGCCATGGCGCTGACTGCAGTGCTGCTTATGATAATCCCGACCCTCGCGGTTTTGGTTGCATTTTTGTTGTTTTATGGCGCTATTAATATAACCCAGCGCTTTAACATCGAATATGAATATATCCTAACCAACGGCGAGCTGGATATTGATAAAATAACCGCGCAGCGTTCAAGAACCCGCCTTTGCACATTCAAATGTGCCGATGTTGAGGCTGTGGGCGCTTATAATAAGGGAATGCCGCTCGGCGAGCGCTCCTTCATTTGCTGCAATACTAATGAAGAAGGCGCCTATTTCCTTCGTGCCCGCGATGCAAAGGGCAAAATCTTAACCCTTGTGTTCGCTCCTAACGAGAAGATGCAAGAGGCAATAAAAGTATTTTTGCCCAGAATTATTCAGCGCGATGCTTTTTAATTTGAGGCATAATCCTGCAGTAGTTACACATAAATATAAATAAGCCAAAGGCTAAAGCCGGCGAGGATGTTTTATTTTTCATCCGAGTCGGCTAATTTTTTTATATTGGTGTGATTAAATGAAAAAACTGTTTTTAATGCTTTGCTGCTGTGTGCTGCTTTTAGCGGGCTGCGGCGAAAAGAAAACCGCCGAGGTAGAACTAAACAACCTATCCTTTGATGCCGCCGTGACCTATGATACCTATAGCTTTGCCTGCACCGTCAAATTAGGCAGCGCAGGAACCTTCGAGAGCGAAATAACCGCGCCCGAGGCAGTTGCGGGAACCAGGCTTATCTATGATGGCGAATCGCTAACCGTTAACTATATGGGTCTTGAATATAAACCCGAGCTTCCGTTATCGCAGGAAACCGCAAGCAATATCATAAATAAAATCCTTTCCTCGGTTCAAACAGGCGGCAAAAACGCCGTTAAGGAGGATGGAAACTTCATCCTTCGCGGCGAGGTTTCGGGAAAAAAGTTTTCGCTTTATGTAACCGAATCAGGCCTTCCGCTATCGCTCAGTTGCCCCGAAGCTTCGTTGGTTGCCGAGTTTTCAAATGTTAAAATAGGATAAGAAAAACCCCGTTGGATTTCTCCAACGGGGTTTATTTTGTTTTATTACTTCACTTTATTCGAGAAGCATTCCATTGTCGAGTAAGCAACAACGGCGCCGCCGGGAATAGTATCAGTGAAGGTCTTCTGAACATTCTTGAAGCCCTTGTCAGCAACAGCAACATTAGCAGCAGTGGTCGGCTTTATGGTACCGGCATCGTGCATGTAACGATAGAGAGTTGCGTCGATTGCTTCTTCGAAGTTAACGGTGAAGGTTCTCTCGTCGGTGGTCATGTTAACCAAGAGGAACGACCAACCGCCATCAGCAAGCTTAACGGTTGTAGCGTAAAGACCGGCAGAATCGTCAAGCGCGGTGGTGGCATAGGTGGTGCCGTTCGCATTACCGGTGAACTTACCATAGAGAGCGATGGTATAGAAGAGGGACCACGGAACTTCACTCTTATAGAGCGAGGGAGCAGCACCGGAGCGCTGTGCACCGTATTCATACTCACCGCCGCTACCATAGTAGTCAGGCCAGGTCTGGTCTAAGAACTGCCATACTTCGATAGCCGAAACGCCGGCGTTAAAGCCTGCGATTTGCTGGGTTGCAATGTTAACTGCATACCAGGGGTCATCGAGGTCAGCTTCTTCGCTGTAGGAGTCACCGTTAGAACCGAACTCATCGAGCCAGAATTCCTTCTCATAGCGAAGGTCGAACAGGTCCATGGTTTCCATATAGCCGTTGAATACGCGGGAAGCATCATCATACGGGTCATCGGTAGGAGCCTGAGTCTTCTTGGTGAAGTGAGAAGAATAGATGTCAAATACATGAGGAGCGTTCTCCATGAAGTATTTGGCAAGACCGGCAGGATGGTTGGGGGAGGACTGGTTGGGTCCGATAAGGGTTACATATCTGTCAGGGTTGTTCTTGTTGCGGAAGCCTGCATCAGCAAGAGCCTTTTCGCAAGCAGAGAAGGTGTCAACCTCCCACTTAGCAAACGCGCCCATGGGGGTGTTACCGTCTTCGTGGGGCTCATTTCCGAAGAAGAAGCCGAAGAAGTTGGTAACGCCGTGGTCATAGATAGCCTTTGCGGTTGTAGCAACCCAGTCAGCCAAGCGCTCGTTCTGGAGCTCGTGGTCCATCTGAGCATGGTAGTTACCGAAGTCGTAAGAAATCTTAACGGAGCCATCCTCATTGTAAACATAGGGATACATGTAGTCGCACTCAACGAGGTATTCACTGCCGCCGTAGAAGAGGGCAGCGTAGCTCCACATCATCATGGGTGCAACCTGCATGTCATATTCCTCAACCTTTTTGCACCACTCGTAGAACTCGAGCATGGTCTGGGTTTCGGTATTCCAAGGATTGTTCTCATCGCCGGTCCACATCCAGTCGGACCAGAACATGGTACGAACGAATTTGATACCGGAATTCTTCATACGGGTAAGCTCGAGGTCGAGCATTTCAGCGGTGTACTTACGCTCGTGAGGATCACGGCTTAAGTATTCCGAGGGGTGATAAATGGTGCTTGTAACACCGCGGAAGGTGGTACAAAGCGGGTCGCTGCCGTTGGCAGAGGTGATGATGTAAGCTTCGCTGTCGCTTCCCATAAGCTCGTGAGTTTCATACTCGATAAGCTCGTTGTAGCCGAGGTCAAGTGTGATATCATCGCTTACAAAGGGATCGCTGTCATCGGGAGTTTCATCATCGGGAGTCTCATCATCGGGGTTCTTATTGTTGCCTGCAACGATAACAACCTTTTTCGGGGGGTCCTTTTCCTTGCTGCCACCCTGACACTGAGAAAGTGTAAGCAAAATAGCGGCAACGATAACAGCAAGTGCGAGCACAGCTGCAACTATAGCAATAATGCGTTTCTTCTTGTTATCCATTACATGCTCACTCCTTTCTTACGGGTTAAAACAAGTGCGGCTGCTGCAACCATCATAATAGCAATGCAAACGATAGGTGTAGCATTAGTGCCGTTCATATCGGTTTCCACCGCTGCTACCTCGAGGGTAGCAGCGCCGGATTTAAACTGTTCGATGGTAACGGTTCCGAGAGCCTCGGACTCGTTTGTGGTACCCTCGATGTACCAGTTGCAGTCGAGAATATAAGCGCTATATTCGCCGACTTCATTGATAGCGGTGAGGTATGCCCACTCATATGCGCCATCATCAATGTAGTCAACAATCTTAACGATACCGTTGCGTACGCCCATGCCGGTAACATTGATTGCATTACCGTTTAAGCGCTCGCAAGCGAGACCGGAAAGAACAGTATCCTCAAAGGTGATGTCGCCCCAAAGGGTCATAAACTCTGCATCGCTTGCAGCAACATACATATTGTAGGTACCGTTTGCAATGTCGTTAATCTCATAGCTGCCGTCATCAGCAATCTCTGCGGAGTAGTTCTTGGCGCCCTTAAGAACGAGCTTAGAACCACTGGGAAGACCGGTGATGGTGCCGGCAATGTAGTTGCCCTTAGCGCCTGCGTTAGCATCGATAACCTTGTCGCCATTCGGGTCGAAGGTGATTTCTTCCTCATCATACTGAACATTCTTGTAGCCGTAGTCGGAGTTGAAGAACTCAAGGTAATCAACATCGAATGCGCCTGCAGTACATTCAATTACGAGGTAGAGGGTGGTGAAACGCTCATCAGCGAAGGTGAATCCGCTGCGCTTCCAAGCACCGTTGGTGTTGGGGCTGATAACAACAGCCTCATCGGTTTCAAAGGAAGCGAGAACATCGTTACCTGCAGCATCAATTGTTACATAAATGCCGCCTTGTGCCGAAGCATTACCGCGGATAGAAGCAGCGAGAGTATAGGTCTCAGAGAAGGTCTGCTTGTAATCGGTGCGGGTGTTAACGGGGATAACAACCTTATCGCCGGCCTTGAAGGAGCCAATCTTGCTGCCGTAAACAGCATCGCTTGCTGCCTTCGAGAATGCGCCGAGCTTGCCTTCAGCCTTTTCAAAGCTGTAGTTCTCAAGGTAGTTCTGAGAAATATCCTGAGTATAAAGGTTGGTCTCGTTAGTGTTAAGAACAGTGCTTGCGGTCTGGTTAATAACGATGTCATCGAAGTAGATATCGCTATCATTGTTGGGGTTAATGCGGTTTACGCAGAAACGGATTGCACCGCCGCTTGTGTTAACGCTCTCGCCAACAACAAACTTCTGGGTAACCTTCTGCCACTCGGTGCCAACGGTAATCTCATCATGGCAAATGTCATCAAGATACCATTTTGCATCGGTTTCAACAATCATGCTGGTGAACTTGGTGCCGGCCTTTTCAGCCTTAACCCAATAGGAAATCTCATAGGTCTTACCGGGCTGCATGTTCCAGTCAGCAAAGTTCTGAACAAGGGGAGCGCCGGTGGCCTTGTAGTAGTTAAGCTCATCCTCGGTGAAGGTGCTTGCAGCCTCTTGCTCGGTGAAGCCCTTCATAATGAGGGAGCCGAGGCCACTGTGAACCATAGCGTCGCCTTCAGCAGCTGCAGTGTAGAGCGAGTAAACCTTATTATTAAGAGCATACTTAGCCTGCCACATACCGCTACCGTTGTTGTAGGTTGCGCCGGCATCCTGGATAGAAGCGTTAGTGATGTAGTTGCCTTCAATAGCCTCGAAGGTAACCTTATCAAATTCCTTAACGGAAGTAGCCTTCTCAATCTTTACATCGTCAATCTCAACTGCAGAATCGTTGCCGATGAAGTGGAGGGCATAGTGGAGTAAGTCGGGAGTGGTGATGTCGAAGGAGTATTCCTTCCAATCAGCAGTAAGCTGAGCCTCGCCCCAAGTAGTGTTAGTAAATGCATCAATAGTGCCGTCAGCCTTGAAGAGGTCGCGTCCGCCGCGGGTCATACCATAGGTTAAAGAACCGCCGGTTGCGCTGCGAGCCTTGAAGGAAACGGTGTAGTCGGTGTAGCGCTTGAGGATTACATTCTGGAAGATGTTAGCACCGTTCTGGAGGGTAGCAACCTTGTTGCTGCCATCGGTAGCGGTGGTAAGAGCACCCTGCCAGCCATCTGCGCTGGTGGTTTCAAAGTCGCCGTCAGCGAGTCTGTCAGAGTAGCCGGAGGAGGTCTTCTTAATCTGAATGTTATCTAAGAAGAGGTCGTTAGAGAATGCGTTGCTCGGACGACCGTAACCGGGCTTGAAGTAAGCCTCGGTTCTGTTTTTGGTGGTGAATGTGAACTCAAGAGTTCTCCATTCGCCCTCAGTGCCACGCTCACCAATAGAAATGTAGCCAAGGCAAGCAGGGCTTACACGGTCAGAGGTAGAAGCGGTACGCATCTTGTTGGGCTTGAATACACCTGCGGGGTCCTTCTCCTCAACGCGCTCCCATTCTTTGTGTCGAGCGAATACCGAAACACTTTCGAAGTTAACGCCGGTAGGAACATTGTAAGCCAGCGAAACGGTGTAGGTGGTGTAGGGCTCGAGGTTGGTAATGTGGAAGCTGGTTGCCTGAGAGGGCGAGCTTAAGCGTAAGAAGTTATCGCCGCTGTAGGGGAGAATATCTCCAAACGAGGGAATAACACCATAGCTAACCCAAGTAGCTGTAGTATCGAAGATGGGAGCGCTCATGCTATTGTTCTCGAAGTCACCATCGATGAAATAGTTGAACGGGTCATAATCGGTATCGCCAATCGGTCTAAAGAATGCAGCAATCGAAACTGCGCCGTTAGCCTTGAAGGTGTAGGTTGTGTTGGTGCCGAAGATGATGGTGGGATCGGTATAATCATACCAGCCCATGAACTCATAGCCTGCATCAGCAACAGCCTTAAGGGTGATTTCCTCACCTCTGAGAGCGGGGCCGCTTACGCCGCCGTTGAAGGTGGTGTCAATCGAACCGCCTTCGCCCTCGATAAGGGTGATGTAATCAGATTCATAAAGGGTGAAATCATCGAAATAGCAGTTGCCCGAACCTGCGGTGTAGGAAATGGTGAGGTCAACCGAGGTGTTCTGGCCGGTGAAGAAGGGAATCATAACCTTCTGATAGCCTTCAGCCGAGGTAGCACCAATGCCAATGCCGCGTCCTGCACCGAGCTCTTCCTTGGTCTGTGTGCCAACGAGCTTGGTGGTGGAGAGGTAAGCAGTGGGAGCAATGTTCTGAATCTGCCAGTAGAAGGAGAATACATAGTTGGTGTTCTCCTTAAGGCCGGTAAAGGTGGTACCAAGGCTGTTGTTTCTGTGCTCAGCGCGCATAAGCTTGTTGCCGTCATGAGCATTAACAGTGAACTTGGTACCGGGGTTGTTGAAGCCATTGTTGCCCTGGAAGGGAGCTTCAGCATACCAAATATCAAATCCGAATAAGTTCTTGTTAGTCTCGTTAACCCACCAAAGGTCAGCATCGCTAAGGCTTAAGCCTGCCTGCGAGTTTTCGAAACCGGAGTCGGGAATGATATTGTTGATTTCAAACTTAGCGGTAAGTGTAGCAAACTGATTTGCTTTGAAGGTGTAGGTCTCGGTTTTGGAAACCTCAACGCCATCAATATACCAGCCAAGGAAGAAGTTAGCGGTGTAACCCTTAACCGAAACAGTTACATCCTCGCCATAGTTAGCCGACTGAATCTTGTCAGAGGTGATGTATCCGGGATAGATAGTATCCATTTCCATCTCAGCCTTAATGGTGAAGGGTGCATCTTCGGTGTTAAGGATGGTGAGGTTATCAAGGTAAAGCGAAGAGCCTGCGCCCTTGTACTTGATAACGAAGTAAACGCTTGTAGCAGAACCGGTGTTGAAGTTAACAAAGAACTTCTGCCAATTCTCGGAAGAAGCTAAAGCAGCGCTGGTAGTTGCAAGCTCGGTTCCGTTTGCTGCGAATACCTTAATATATTCAATAGCAAAATCAGCGCCTGCTCTGGAGAGCATCCAGTTGAATGCGAGGTGATAGGTCTTGCCTGCCTCAACAGCAACTGCAGCATGCTTAATTTCAGCGCCTGCGGAGCTGATGTTAACGCTGTTAACGCCATCCTTTGCGGCGATGTTAACAATATTACCGTATGCATCCGAAGCAGTAGAGGTCCATTCCTTGCCTGCGCCGAGAACAACGGTGGAAGCATCGGTGTTTTCGTAGCCTGCATCGGGAACCAGGTTGTTGCATTCGAACTTAGCAACAAGCTCGCTGTTCTTAACAACTACATAATCGAGAGTTTCCTCTTCGGAAACGAGTTTGTCACCATCATACCAGCCAAGGAACTTGTTGCCGTCATAGGTAACAACCTTGAAGGTAGCGATAGAACCGGAGGTAAGCTCGTTATAAAGCTTAGCGCCGTCAATGAAGCCGCCGTATGCTCCGCCGTCAGCTTCAACCTCAGCAGAAGCATAGTATCTGTTGGGGTCATAAACGAATTTAGCAACATATTCGTCGCCGGTGGTGGAAAGAACGGTTAATTTCTTATCGGAAGAAATCTTAACGCCATCCTTATACCAACCATCGAAGAAATAGCCTGCATCTGCCTGTGCATAGTGGTTGAGATACATCGAGGAGAATAAAGGCTTGGTAACATCAATGCTATCGGTGAAAACAGGCTTGGTGCCGCGAGCCTTAGTGGCCTTAAATGCGGGCATTGCAGTGTCGAGACCTGCAAGCACAGAGCCGTTTTCATCAGCAGTAACGGAGGTAACGGTGTTACCGTCAGCTACCTCAGTGAAGGACATATTGTCGAAGAGAACGGGACAAACAATGCTCTGAACAGTACCAAGAGTTAAGAATACTCTGGTAACATTTTCGGGAGCGGTGAAGATAACATAGTTATCAACCCATTCGTTAGCGCCCGAAGCAAGCTTGTTGCCGGTGTAGTTCTTGTCTTTGCCGGTACCCCAAGCCCATTCATATTCCCAAATGTTGTCGAGAAGGTCATTCTCGTGGTCATTTACATAGGAATAGGTCTGGGAGTGGATAGAGTAGTTCTCAAAGAGACCGCCATCCCAGTCGGGCTTTGCGAGACCGTCACCCTTATCAATCGAAAGATTGAGGTAGTGAACATTGGAATCGTAGTTAGCCAAGAAGGTATAAGCAAAACGCCAAATGTAGGTCTTGCCGGGCTCAACATTAACGGGATAGTTAAAGAGGTTCTTTATCTTATCGTTAGCGGGCTTGCCGGTAGTTACCTGAGTGGGAAGAACCGAAAGAACCTTGTCGCCAAAGCTTTCATCGCTCTTCTTAATGGGGTTATTAATAACCGAGTAGGTCGGGGGAGTTACGCCGCCGTAATGGGGCATATTGTTGTAAACATCTGCGGTGTCGGCTGCGCCTGTTTCAAAGTCACCATCGTAAATTTGGTTCATAGCGGTGAACTTTGCATAAGCGGGAGCTCCGGTAGAAGCATCAAAGGTATCATCGGTAGAGAAGGGGGTAGTTGCAGCCTCATTCTCGAACCAACCAAGGAAGGTGTTACCGTAGAATGCCTTAGCAGTGTAGGTGTTGTTGCCGTTGTCAATAACGGCACCGCCATCACTGTTGCCAACGCCGCTGCCGAAACGCGCAGTGTAGTTGCCGTTCTTAGAGAAGGTGTATGTAGTTGCTGTAGAAACAAGGTTACCATCAGCATCATACCAACCTAAGAAGGAGGAACCGGTAGCTGCCTTAGCAGTGTAGGTGTTGTTAAGAACATTAGAATAGCGGGTAGAGTTTTCAACAATGGGGGTTGCCGAACCGGACTTATCACCGTTTAAATTTGCATAGAAAACAGAATCAAGAACGGGGTCCTGTGCGGTAACGGTACCGTCACCGGTTGCAGTAGCGGTAATAGCATTGTTGGGAGCCTCTTTAGCCTCTGTAATGCTAACATTATCTACATAGAAGGTGTTTACAGTGGTGTTGCTAACGCCAAAGAGGAAGAACATCTTAGCGGTGTCCTCACCTGCGGCGAAAACAGTGTCGGATTCACCGGGATTAAAGGTGAACCAGAAGTCAATCCACTGGTTTTTACCTCCATTAACGGTAGCGTGTGTTTGTTTACGCATAATTCCGTAGGAACCGTTAACACCACCATCAACTCTCCAAGCACCTGTGTTCTGGGAGCCGTTAGGATGCCAGTGATAGGTGTAGGAGGGAACAAAGGTGCTCTTTGTCCAACCATTGGAGAAAGATTTCTCACTGTGCAAACCAACATAACCTGTACCATCGATATTTTCCGAATAGTAGGAAAGATGGAACACATACTGGGTATTCTTCTTAACCTGGAAGGGAATGGTAAGAATATCAGCGTTGGTATTGTTAGCAGTGCGTGTGTCAACCTTGAGAACATATCGGCCGTGATTTCCGCCGGTGATAGGATTCTCAATTACAACATTGTGACCTGCATTAGCCGAGTTCTTTTCAGCGTTGAAGAAGGACTCGCCGGCAGTAGTACCGGATTCGAAGTCGCCGTCCTCAACCATGTTGTTGATTTCGAACTTAGCCTTAAGGGTTCTGTCACCCTTAACGATGAAGGTGTAAGTAAGGTCAGAAGAAACCTTCTCGCTGCCTTCATACCAGCCTAAGAAGCCATTACCGTAGTAGGGCTCGGCTGAAACGGTAACGCTATCATCGTAGGCAACCGTTTGGTCAGCCTCGGTGGTGATAACGCCGCCGTAGAGTCCGTTTTGAGCCTCAACCGAGGTCGAAACGGTGTGATTTTCGCCCTGCGCAGCATAAGCGGTTATTCCTGTGAACAAGAACGAAACACAAGAAAGAACCATAAGCAGCGAGAGGGCGATGCTCAAACTCTTTTTCAATTTGCAACACTCCTTTATTAGGGGATTAAAGAGCAGCACAGCGGTTGCAGTGCTGAAAATAACACGGTCACGAATGAGCATATTCCGCCACTGTTTTATTCTATAATATATTATATATATATAAGGCTATAAAGTCAAACATTTTATTGTGAATTTTCACATATTTAGAGCGAAAAAATCATATTAATACCAACAATTTGCACGGCAAAAGTAAAAATTTAGAAGCGCCTTTTGCGCTCGCCGAATATGCGCAATATTTCGAAAATTTTATGCCGAAAAATCGTTTTTTCGACCGCCGCATCTTTTTGAGATGAAAACTTAAAAAAGCTTTAAAAACTAAAATTTCGCAATGCTTTTCGGTTGCAAATTTTTTTCATAAATTTTGCAAAAATTTCCTCTCGCATCATCTTTTTTCAAAAATTTCCTCCCGCCGCGCCCTCTTTCAAAAAAACTTTACGCCAGCCCCTTTTCAATCTTCAGCCATAACCCGCAAAAAACGCCCCGCCTGCATAACCGCAGGAGGGGCGCTTAAAGCGAAACTTTTTTATATTTCTTTGCCGCATCTAACATCTTCGTTTTAGCTAAAAAAAGCACCCTCACGGTTTCCCGTGGGGGTGCCATTTTTAATTCACTTAGATTTCGTCGCCGTCTTCGTCGCCAACGCCGGGGTCAGTGATGTCGCCCTGGCTGGGAGCGCAGATGTCGGTTACCAACTTAATCTCAAGAATCTCAGCTTCAGGAGCATTGTATAAACTTCTCATCGTAGCAATCCTCCTTTAATTATTGTAATTCGCTTGCAGCAACAACGAATGCCCAAACCTGGTCAATGTTGCAGTTCCAAAGAGCCTTGCCCTCAACGGGGTCAATCATGGTCTCTGCAAGAGCAGCAGCATCAGCATCGCCTTCGATGTAGGCCTTAGCAGCAAGACGCTTAATCTGAGTAAGCGAGCGGCTGTAAACGCCGTTGTCGATAGCCTTGTCAGCATCGGTGTTGTTGGTGCCGAGGATAATGTTAAGACCATTACCATAGTTATCGCAAAGCTCGATATCGGTACGAGCAAGAACGCGAGCGGTGGGAGTAACAGCATCGAAGCCCTCATAAGTGGTGTAGATGCGGCCATTCTTCATAACATCGCCATCAGCATTCTGAATAACGAAGTTAGATTCTTCATCAGCGCGCATAGAAGCGAATCCGGATTCCTTCATTTGGAAATCGAAGTCATAAGCGCGGTCGGTGTAAACATTGTCGATGTAGTACTTTGCAATCATGTGAGTGGTTACGCGGTTCATCGAAACATAAGCAGGAAGGTCAACGCTGGTTACATAGTGAACGGTGCTGCCGTCAACATCAATCATAGCGCCTTCCATAGTGGGTGCGAGGTCAGCAGTGTTAATGAAGCTGAAGTTGTCGAGTGCGAACTCGCCGCCGTTGCGGAGACCAACCTGAATGTAAACGGTGGAGTCAGCAGTGAGAGCGGTAGCATCGATTACCCAGTAGAGGTCAACATAGCTGTCGTTTATCTCGTTCCAGTTGCAGTAAAGAGAACCGTCGGTGCTGAAGGAGTTATAAACGCTGCCATAGCCGTTGCGTCCGGTTACCTTATAGGTAAGACCTTCGGGAGCATCAGACCAACTGGTGGGTATAGTGCCAAGGCGTGCATCGAAACGGGAAGAGGTTGCGAGAGCCTCATCGTTAACGGTTTCGGGGAGCGAAAGAACGCGGAACTTAGCATGTGCAAGATACTTGTTGCCGGTTGCAACCTCAACAGCGAAGCCAACATCAACATGGCCGGCATCGGGGTTAGCAGTAATCTTTAAGAACTTGTCGCCCATGTTGGCTTCATAGCCGGTGAGAGCCTTGTCAGCATCGGTGTAGGGACCGAAGTCAGCCGAAGCGCCCTTGTCAAGGTCAACGATTTGAGCTGCGAGCATAGAGTTATCCTCGAAACCGCCGTTGTCGCCAAGGTCGAGCTTCTCGAACTCGAAGTTAGCGGTAAGCTCAGCAGCATCAAAGGTGCTGTAGGGGTTAGCGGTAGAAACAACATTGCCATCAGCATCGGTCCAATTGGTGAACTTATATCCGTTAGCGTTTTCAACAGCAGTATAGATAACGGGGAGAGTTGCGGTAGAAGCAGTTCTGTTAATATAAGCGTTACCGATATCGCCGCTCTCGTAATGAACGATATTCTCTTCAACAACCTCGGAAATAACAAGGTTATCAAGGTCTATGGTTGTAGTTCCTGCACCGTTGGCTCCGAACATAAAACCATACTCGGTAGCCTCAGTAAAGGTAGTGCCGTTGGCAAGAGTCATCGAAGAAGTATCGAATATGAAGGACTGATGAACCCATTCAACGCCGTCTTCACGGGTGAAGTTTCCAAGATACGAGGTGCTGCCTGTAACAGGTGTTAAGTCAGTACCACTACTGGGGAGAAGGTCAATATTGCTGTTTTGAGTGTAAACCAATGCGCTACCACCCGTATATAGTTTGGTGGATGCGAACAACGGATCAGACCAAGTGTATGCATAGTTGCCGTTGTGCTTCAGCATAATGGTTCTGAAAGCAATACCGTCAGCGTTGGCGGGGTTGCCCTCAGCATCAAGAGAAGCGCGGATATCATAAGAAAGAACATACTTGGTGTTCGGCTGCAGAGTGAAGAGGAACTGCCAAGCATAGAGGTCAGCGCCGGTAGTAGTAGCGTTAAGCTGGAGATACTTATTACCGTTAGCCTCTTCCTTTATAACGGAAGAATAGGCTGACTTATTCGAATGCATATCGATTGTATTGTCGCTTTCGAAGTCACCGTTGGCAATCTGGTTGTAAACATTGAACTTAGCAACGATATCGTCAGTAACAACGCCAACATAATTAGCATTGGTCGAAACGAGGGTCTCGCCCTGATACCAACCTGCGAACGAGTTGCCGTAGAAGGGGGTAGCAACTAATGTATTCTTGCAGCCTGCATAAGCAACATCGGTGTTAACCGAGCCGCCTGCCTCAGCAGTAACGGTACCTGCAATTTCATACATAGAAACATTGTCAACCATACCGCTATAGCTGCCGCCCCAAGTGTAGTTGTGGAAAACGAGACGAGCATGATACTTGCCATCTTCTTCTGCGGTAAGGTTGTTAGCTGCGATGAAATCGTCAGCAGCAAAAGTGAAACTCTTGGTAACAAAGTCACCTGCGCCGCAGTAGCCGGTGTCGTCTATTATTTCAAAGGTCATCTTGTTGATTGCGCACCAATCACCCTCGGTGGTGAGGCGAGTGGTAGCTTCAAGACCCTTGCCGGCATCGAGATACATATGTATACCCCATGCCTTTTGTGCAGTGCTATCAGTAGTAGAGGGACGATAGCCGGTTGTAGCAGAAACAGTATAGGTCTTGCCTGCTTCAATCTTGATTTCCTGATACATTGCCTGACCCTGGTTGATAGTTGCAGCTATGTGGTCGTAATTGGTAAGGTAACCTTTAGGCGAAAGAGTGGAGGGATAAACGGTTTTAACATTACCGCTGGCGGTGTGTGCGCGCCAACCAACGGGAGCGTCCTTCCAGAACTCGCCGGAATAACTGCTGGCGTCTTGGTCTTCCTGGGTGTATTTGGTTTTATCCTTAACACCGTCGCCATCAGTGTCGATACCTTCGAAGTCGCCGTTAACGATGAGGTTAACAGGAGCATCGGGTATCTCGTCGTTTGCTACTGCCGGAAGTATCATCAGAACGGAAAACGCGCTGAGGATGAGCATAACCGACAAAGCAATGCTGAGAACTTTTTTCATAAAAACACCTCTTTAATTTTCTCCGCACGGAGGGGTACTATGGGTATACTCCGAGCAGGATATGTTTACACACTAATGATACTACAAATACGCTATAAAAGTCAAGAAATTTTATAAATTTTTTACAACATTTTCTACCCCCCAATATGTTAAAAATGTGAAAGCCTTGAAAAACCGCTATTTCAAGCCTTTTTTGCGTGGTTTACATAATATGAAACCCGCCCAAACAACCGCGATATATATGTATATACATATAATATATATGCTCGCCGCTATAGGCTATTCCAAAAATGAGCCCCAAAATGCAAAAAAACGGCCATCCCGCCCGCGCTTTTTCCGCCGCGTTTTTGCCGCAGCCTAAAAAAAGCCTCCCATCTTTCGATGGAAGGCTTTTCGCTTACTCTAAAATATAAATTTCAACATTTCTTCTGCCGAAATTCAGGCAGGCAGTATTGGTCGGGAATGCAAGGTCAACATTTGTCGGCTTCTTGCGAATAAATCCGCCCGTATCCGCGGCAACGGCATAGCCGTAAACATACTTACCGTCGCTGGATTTGATATACATCTTTGTACCGTAGGGGATATAGTTGGGATTAACCGCAATATATCCGGGCTGCGATTTAACGCCGGTGGCACAGGTGCCCTTGGCGAGATATGCTGTAGCCTGAACGGTCAAGCGTTTAGAGTAGTTAACGGGATTTCCGTTAGAATCAAGCTCGATAGGCTTGGAAGGCTTAAGCGTTGAAACGCTCGAAACCTTGTCGCTTGTGGTAACTGCATTGTTTTGAGGCTTTTGCTGCGGCTTTGTTCCTGTTGCAACATTGTCCTTAACAGGATTTTTAACCTTTTTGGTGCCGATGGTAATAACCTTATCAACGGCAGGGGTTAAAACAACCTCGGATAAAACCTCTTCATCAGTAACAACACCGTTAACAATGGTCTTTTTGCAGGTAATCTGCTTTTTGCCCTCAACTCCGCCTGTTTCAATGCGGCGTCCCTCGGGAAGATTCTTGTCCTTAACGGTTTTTGCCTGATAGTAAATACGCTTTGTATAGGTTTCGGTAATATAATCGATGTCGATAACATCGATGTATGTGGTTGCGCTAATCTCGGTGTCGAGGTCATAGTTAACGATGTCGTTTTCGCTAACCATAATGTTGGCCATGTCTAAAAGCTCGCCAACAGTTGCGCCTGTTGTTGTAACCGTAGAGGTGTTGTTGCCGAGGGTGATATAAACAGGGAAGGAATACCTAACCGAAATATCAACCTTACCTAATCGGTGGTCCGCGGTAACAAGGTCATCCTCGTCATACGGTATATCTGCCAACTTTAAAATACTGTCCGTGTCGGAGAGCATGGTCTTAAGAGTAACAACCTGCTGTCCGTTGGTGCTGACTGAAACGGTGTTAATCGAAAAGCCAAGCGAAACAAACAGTATCACCGATGCGAGCGATAGGGCAATCAAGCAGCGGGTTCTCGCCGAAAGCCTAGCCGTCGCATCCGCGAAGCGGGACTTTAAGTTTTTAATCATTGAATTTCCCCTTTATTTTTTTAAATAGGTAGCGCATACGCGCGCACTGCGCAGGGCGCAGTTTTCGGTTTAAAACAATGCACATGGGATTATATAGGTAGTTTTCGTTTTTGTCAAACTAAAAACGCCCCCTCGCTTTGTGAAAGTTGCACAAAAAAGCTTTGCTGCGCAAAATGGTTACAAAATTGTAACATATCAAATAGGCGTAAATTTTGTCATATTTTGACATTTCGGTTATGCAAAATGTAGATTTTAGAACCGAAATGTTAATAACAGCCCATTTTTAGCGGGTTTCACAGGGTTAGTATATGCAAAAAAAGGCAAAAATAGTATCGTAAAAAACCTAAATTTTGCATTAAAAAATTCCCCGCGGCATAGTTATTAAATAAAGAAAACGGGGGTGCCTGTATGAAGAAAATAATTTGCGCGGTGCTTGTTGCGCTAATGGCTTTAAATGCGGGTTTTTGCGCCTGCGCGCGAACCGCAACCGAATACCACGGCGACGACCTTTTCGGCGATTTAAGCGCCCTGCCGACCGTGTCGTTAGTCGATGGAAACCTTGATATAAACGCTAAAAGTGCAGTTCTTATCGAACCGCAAACCTTAACCGTATTATATGAAAGCAACGGCGATGAAAAACTTCCGCCCGCATCGATAACCAAAATAATGTCGCTTTTGCTTATTATGGAGGCGATTGATGAGGGAAAACTAACCCTTGAAACGGTTATAAACACGAGCGAATATGCCGCAAGCATGGGAGGCTCCCAAATTTGGCTTGAGCCGGGCGAAAAAATGAGCTTGGATGAAATGCTGAAGGCGATAGTCATCGCATCCGCCAACGATGCAACCGTTGCGGTTGCCGAGCATATAGCGGGCAGCGAAAAGGCTTTTGTTGAGCTTATGAACAAGCGCGCAGCCGAGCTTTCAATGGAAAACACCCATTTTGTCAACTGCACGGGTCTTGATGCCGATGGGCATCTAACAACCGCCTATGATGTCGCGCTGATGTCCTCGGCGCTCATAAAGCATGAGCTTATAACCAAGTATTCAACCGTCTGGATGGACACCCTCCGCGGCGGCGAGAGCGAGCTTGTCAACACCAATAAACTCGTTCGCTTTTATGATGGCTGCATAGGTCTTAAAACGGGAACAACGAGTATTGCGGGTCATTGTCTTTCGGCTGCCGCAAAGCGCGACGGAATAACCCTGATAGCGGTTGTTATGAAGGGTGCCGACAGTAACGCCCGATTTGCAGGCGCGAGAGCGCTGCTTGATTTCGGCTTTGCCAACTATAGCCTCAAAACCGTCAGCGCCGAACTCGGAAAAGACACCTTTGTTAAAGTAAAAGGCGGCGTGAAACAGTCGCTCAAGGTCAAAGAAGGGGAGCCGCTCGCCGTTTTGTGGAGAAAGGGCAATCCCGAGGTTGTTCGGCAGGTTATGCTGAAGGAAAATCTTAAAGCACCCATAAAAAAGGGCGAAAAAATAGGCGAGGTAATAATTTCGCTCGATGGCGAAGAGGTCGGCGTCGTGCCGCTCAGTGCCGCCGAAGGGGTTAAAAAACGCCGAATCGGAACGGTTTTCGGTTGGCTTTTAAAGGGAATTGTGTCCTTTTAATTATTTTTTAAAAAATAGGCGCTTAATTTTAATATTTCAGTTGAAATATTTATAAAAATATAGTAAAATAACTTAAAAGAAAGGGTGTTCAAATGGCAATTCGTTTCTCAGAAAAATATGCAAAAGATTTTCTCTGCCCTAACGACCTTGAGGGTCTAAAAACTCAGGTTGTTTCCGCTCATGAGGCTCTCCATTCGGGAACCGGCCTCGGAAGCGACTTTTTGGGCTGGGTTGATCTTCCCAAAAACTATGATAAGGAAGAGTTCGCTCGTATAAAGGCTGCTGCCGCCCGCATCAAGGAGGATACCGATGTTTTAATCGTTATCGGCATCGGCGGTTCCTATCTCGGCGCCCGCGCAGCAATCGAGTTTTTGCGTTCTCCCTTATATAACTCGCTCCCGAAGGATACACCTGATATCTATTTCGCAGGCAACTCAATCTCGGGCAGCGCTCTTGCTGATATTTTAAAGCTTTGCGAGGGCAAACGCGTTTCGGTTAACATCATCTCGAAATCGGGAACAACAACCGAACCCGCCGTTGCTTTCCGCGTTTTGCGCGAACTTCTCGAAACCCGCTATGGCAAGGAAGAAGCTGCAAAACGAATTTATTGCACAACCGATAAGGCTCGCGGCACGCTCAAGCAGCTTGCCGATGAAAACGGATATGAATGCTTCGTAATTCCCGATGATGTAGGCGGTCGCTTCTCGGTGTTAACCGCGGTAGGACTTTTGCCTATAGCCGTTTGCGGCGCGGATATTGATGCCTTAATGGCTGGTGCCGCCGCTGCTCGCGAGGAATATATGAGCGCCTCAATCGATGAAAACGATTGCTATCGTTATGCTGCAGTTCGCAACGCGCTTTACCGTAAGGGTAAGGAAATAGAGCTTTTAGTCAGCTATGAACCCAGATTCACTATGATGGCTGAATGGTTCAAGCAGCTCTATGGCGAAAGCGAAGGCAAGGATAACAAGGGCATTTTCCCCGCATCCGTAACCTTCTCGACCGACCTTCACTCAATGGGACAGTATATCCAAGACGGAAAAAGAATTTTATTCGAAACCGTAGTTACTATTGAAAATGGCGGAGAAGATGTTATAATAAAAGAAGAGGAAACAAATGGCGATGGTCTTAACTTCCTTTCGGGCAAGCCGATGTCCTTCGTAAACCGCAAGGCTTTTGAGGGAACCGTGCTGGCGCATACCGATGGCGGAGTTCCCAACCTCGTAATCGAGATGGATGCCGCAAACGAAGAGGATTTAGGCCGACTCATCTATTTCTTCGAAAAAGCCTGTGCAATTTCGGGCTATATGTTGGGCGTTAATCCCTTCGACCAACCCGGCGTTGAAGCATATAAAAAGAATATGTTCGCGCTTTTGGGCAAACCAGGCTACGAAGCGGAAAAAGCCGCGCTCGAAGCCCGTTTATCCAGGTAAACTACCGCCCGGTGGCGGTTTAATATAAAAGGAGTTGACAAATATGGTAAAACTTATTATTGGAAACAAAGGCTCGGGTAAAACTAAAAAGCTTATCGACCTCGTAAATGAAACTGCAGCTGCCTCCAAGGGCAATGTTGTTTGCGTTGAAAAGGGCGACACCTTGACCTTTAGCATAAGTCATAAAGCCCGTCTTATCGATGTTAATACCTATAATATCGCAGGCTACGGCGAGTATTATGCTCTTCTTTGCGGCATTTGCTCGGGTAACCACGATGTAACCCATATCTTCGGTGATGCAACCCTTCGCATCGGAACCCGTGATTATGCTGAACTCGCAGCATTTTTGGGCCGTGTTGAGGACCTTTCCAAGCAGAATGAGGTTGAATTTATCTTCACTATTTCCTGCGATGAGAGCGACCTTCCTGCCGATGTTTTCAAGGCAGCCGAAAAAATCTAACATAATATCCTAAAAACGGCGGGATTTTCCGCCGTTTTTTATTGCAATTAAAAAAATAAAAGCCTTGACAAACGCTCCGCGCGCATATATAATAGTCGGTGTGACAAATGAGGTGAGACTGTGATTCTTGATTTAAAATCTATTTTTATATCAGAAGGCGCGAGTCTTCCCGTTGATTTCGAACTGGACATGCAGGATATGGATTTTTCGGGTATCTGCCCGATAAAGAAGCCCGTTTCGGTAAACGGCAGCGTCTTTAACCGAGCAGGCATCGTAACCGTGTCGCTTAACTGCGCGGTGGAGTTTTCCGCCCCGTGCGACCGTTGCGGAAAAGAAGCCGTGAAAAACCATAGCGTTCAAATCGAGCGTGTGCTGGTGTCGCAGTTGGCCGACCGCGAGAGCGATGATATTATAGAAATCCCCGATATGCAGTTGGATGTTTGGCAGCTTTGCATCGATGAAATCGTGCTTTTCTTGCCGATGAAGCATCTTTGCAGGGAGGACTGTAAAGGCGTTTGCTCAACCTGCGGAAAAGACCTTAACGAGGGTAAATGCGGATGCAAATCCGTCTCTCACGACCCGCGGCTTGAGGCCTTGGCCCAATTATTAGATTGATTTAAAACCACATTAAGGGGGAGTAGTAAATGGCAGTACCGAAGAGAAAAACTTCTAAGACCAGAAGAGATAAAAGACGTTCAAACGTATGGAAACTTGAGGCTCCGGCTCTCGTTAAATGCTCACGTTGCGGCGAGTACAAGAGACCGCACAGACTTTGCAAGGCTTGCGGCTACTACGGCGATCGTCAGGTAGTTCAGGTTGAGGATTAGTTTTAAGTTTGAGTAGGGGAGGAAGGTAATTCCTCCCCTATTTTTCTTTAACTGAGAGGGAAATATGGCTGTAATTATCAAATCGGTCGAAAAGCGTTCGCCCGCCTATAAGGCAGGCATAAAAGCAGGGGACACCTTGATTTCCTTAAACGGAAACGATATAACCGATGTTCTCGACTATCGCTTTTATCAAACCGAAGAAAAAATTGAAATTAGATTCATAAACGGAAAGGGTAAAGAGAAGGAAAAGACCGTCAAAAAGCGCGAAAGCGATGAGATAGGTCTGCTTTTTGATACCTATTTGATGGATAAACAGCGTTCTTGCAAAAACAAGTGCATCTTTTGCTTTATCGATCAACTCCCGAAGGGTATGCGCGAAACCCTCTATTTTAAGGATGATGATTCGCGCCTTTCCTTCCTTTTCGGCAACTATATAACCCTAACCAATCTCTCCGAGCGCGAGGTTGAACGCATTATAAAAATGCATATCAGCCCCGTCAACATCTCGGTTCATACAACCAACCCCGAGCTTCGCGTTAAAATGATGAAAAATCCCCGCGCAGGCGAGGTGCTTTCCATTATGAAAAGGTTTGATGAAGCGGGAATTTCAATGAATTGCCAGCTCGTTTTATGCCCAGGCTATAACGATGGTGATGAGCTAAAACGCTCCCTGTCCGACCTTATGGCGATGGAATCGGTTCGCTCGGTTGCAGCGGTTCCCGTTGGACTTTCAAAGCATAGAGAGGGGCTCGAAAAACTGCAAAAATTCGAAAAAGAAACCGCCTCGCAGGTCATCGATATCATCGATGAATACCGCGAAACGGGTAGAGTTTTCGCCGCCGATGAGTTCTTTTTGATGGCTGATAGAGCGTTTCCGCCCCTCGAGTATTATGCCGACTTCCCGCAACTCGAAAACGGCGTTGGAATGTGGTCTTTGATGCTTTCGGATTCGCGCGATGCAATAGAGTCCGCCACCGCGCACGAAAATGCGCGCAATTTAAGCGTTGTAACGGGCGTCTCGGCATATCCGTTGTTGCGGAATATTGTTGACACGGCCACTCAAAAATGGCATAATCTTAATTGTAAAGTATATAAGGTGGAAAATGACTTTTTCGGTCATGATATAACCGTTGCAGGTCTTGTGACAGGCGGCGATATTATAAAGCAGCTTAAGGGCAAGGATTTGGGCGATGAGCTTTTGATTCCCGATGTAATGCTGCGCCATGAAAACGACCGTTTCCTTGATGATGTAACGGTTGATGAATTGGCTGAAGCGCTCTCGGTTAAGGTAACCGTAACCGGCAGCGATGGATATTCGCTTATAGAAAATTTAGCAAAAACCTTATAGTTTAAAAGCCAAACGGCAGAGGTGATAAAATGGCAAAACCCGTTATCGCGGTTGTTGGATGCCCCAATGTGGGAAAATCGACCCTTTTTAACAAGTTAATAGGTAAACGCCTTTCAATCGTTGATGACACTCCCGGCGTAACTCGCGACCGTATCTATGGCGATGCCGAATGGTCGGGTAGAACCGTTATGCTCATCGATACCGGCGGTATCGAACCCCGCACGGATGATGTAATTCTCTCGAAAATGCGCGCTCAGGCCAATTTGGCTATCGACACGGCAAATGTTATCATCTTCGTAACAAGCCTTGAAATGGGCGTTACAGCGGCCGATAACGATGTTGCCGCAATGCTTAGAAAGAGCGGAAAACCCATCGTTTTGTGCGTTAATAAATGCGATAATATCGGCTCATTACCGAGCGATTTTTATGAATTTTATAATTTAGGCTTGGGTGACCCTATTGCCGTTTCGGCAGTTCATGGTCACGGAACGGGCGATTTGCTCGATGAAGCCTTCAAATATCTTCCCCCCGAAATCGAAGAGGAAGAGGAGAGCGACCTTATCAATGTTGCCGTTATAGGCAAGCCCAACGCGGGTAAATCTTCGCTTGTTAACAATGTTTCGGGCGAGGAACGCTCCATAGTTTCGGATATGGCGGGAACAACCCGCGATGCTATCGATACCGTTGTTGAAAACGAATTCGGCAGGTTTAACTTTATCGATACGGCGGGATTGCGCCGCAAAAGCCGCGTTGAAGACCAAATCGAGAAATATAGCGTTCTTCGCGCTAAGATGGCAATCGAGCGCGCCGATGTTTGCGTTATAATGATTGATGGTGTCGATGGCTTTACCGAGCAGGATTCCAAGGTAGCAGGCCTTGCAATAGAGCAGGGAAAAGCCTGCATTATAGCGGTTAATAAGTGGGATATCGTTGAAAAAGACGGCAAAATCATGGATAGCTACCGCAAAAAGCTTATGAACGATTTTTCCTTTATGTCCTATGCGCCGATAATCTTCATTTCGGCAAAAACAGGTCAAAGAATCGATCGTTTGTTTGAACTAATCAAGTATGTAAATTCCCAAAATGCCATGCGCATTTCAACGGGTATGCTTAACGATGTTTTAGCGGATGCAACGGCGCGCGTTCAACCGCCCACCGATAAGGGCAAACGCCTCAAGATTTATTATATAACCCAGGCGTCAACCCGCCCGCCAACATTCGTTTGCTTCTGCAACAAGGCTGAGCTGTTCCATTTTTCGTATCAGCGCTACCTTGAAAACCAAATCAGGTCAACCTTCGGCCTTGAAGGAACCCCTGTAAGATTCGTTATAAGAGAACGCGGAGATAAATAGGAGATAGCGTTATGGAAAATTTAAAGGTAATCCTTTGTGTGTTGGGCGCTTGTGTGTCAAGCTATGTGCTCGGCAGCATCAGTTTTGCGGTTATTTTCTCAAAACTTTTCACTAAAAAGGATGTTCGCGATTTCGGCAGCGGAAACGCGGGTATGACCAATGTTATGCGCTCGGCAGGCTTTTTGCCGGGTGCGTTAACCTTTGTTTTTGATGTGCTTAAGGGCGTTGCAGCCTGCGCTCTGGCTAAATATGTGTTTATGCCTTATGTTTTTGAGCAGGGCGTTCATCCTTGGCTCAATCCCGTTTATGGCGCATATTTTTGCGGCCTTTTGTGCATTATGGGCCATGCTTTCCCGATATTCTTCGGCTTCAAAGGCGGCAAGGGAATAGCCACCAGCGTTGGCATCTTCTCGGTTTGCTGCTATCCCGCAATCATAGCGGGCGTAATCGTTTTCGCCCTGTGTATGATTTTCTTCCGCATAGTTTCCGTAAGCTCTCTTGCCGCAACCTTCACGGTTGTCGGTATGGTTTATCTTACCCATTTGGATGTTAACCCCGCGTTCCCCTTAAAACCCGCGTTTATTATAACAGTCCTTATCGGCCTGTTTGTAATAATAAAACACAAAGACAATATAATAAGACTTATCAACGGAGAAGAAAAAAGACTTGTTGTGAGAAAAGGAGAATAATGCAATGTCTAAAATTTCTGTCTTAGGTGCAGGCGGTTGGGGCCTGGCGCTGTCATTATCCGCGCAAAAAAACGGAAATGATGTAACAGTTTGGTCCCCGTTTGCCGAGGAGGTAAATGCCCTCGCGACCGCGCGCGAAAGCGTTCGATTGCTGCCGGGTGTTAAAATCCCCGAAAGCATCGTTATAACCGATGACCTTTCTAAAATCGAAGGCTCGGAGATAACGGTTATTGCAACCCCTTCGTTTGCCGTTCGCGAAACGGCAGCAAGACTTAAATCGGTTAAGGATTGCGGAATTATTGTTAATGTTTCTAAGGGAATAGAGTATGAAACGCTTTATACTCTGGCTGATGTAATCTCCGAAGAACTGCCCGAAAAATCGGTCGTTGTTCTTTCGGGTCCCTCCCATGCCGAGGAGGTTTCCCGAGGCGTTGAAACCTCGCTGGTTGCAACGAGCTATGAGTTAGAAGCGGCAAAAACCGTTCAAAAAGCCTTCAGCAGCAATAAACTCAGGGTTTATACCAATGTTGATGTTGTCGGCGTTGAGTTGGGCGGCGCATTTAAAAACATAATCGCCATTGCCGCAGGCATTTGCGACGGTATGAAATTAGGCGATAACACCCGAGCCGCACTTATGACCCGCGGTTTAACCGAAATTGCTCGCTTGGGCGTTAAAATGGGCGCAAGCCAAAAAACCTTCGCAGGACTTACGGGTATGGGCGATTTAATCGTTACCTGCACCTCGCAGCATAGCCGAAACCATCGTTTTGGCGAAATGCTCGGCAAGGGTGCCTCGGTTAAGGATGCGCTTGCGGAAGTCGGCACCGTTGAGGGCTATTATGCCGCCGCGGCAGCCTATAAACTGAAGGAAAAATATAACACCGAGTTGCCCATAGTTGAGCAGTGCTATAGGGTTATGTATGAAGATAAACCCGTGCTCGAGGCGATTAGCGAGCTGATGCTTCGCCCCTCCTGCAGCGAAATTGATGACAACTGGTTGGTATAACAAAAAAGCCTTATGCGTTTGCATAAGGCTTTTTATTATTGTTGAGTTTTAAATTTTCTTGTTGTGATTATATAGTCAATAACCAGCGGGATTAGACCAAAGAACCAAGCGAACGGGTTTGCGAAGCAAATTCCGAGATATTGCTTTGCGGGAGCGGCAAAGAGCGTTAACGCTCCGAGCGAGGCAAGCGCGCGGCCCGCGATTTCGGTGAATCCCGAAACCATAGTGCCTGTCGGGCGACCCAAAGCCTGCAATGTCGCTTTAATTATGATTACATAAGAAACAATAACAGCGGATAGGGTGTTAATCAGGTTATAGGTGAAACCGTGGTTAATAATCGCGGTTTCATCGGGCCCAACGATAAGACCGAGCAAAGGCTTGCCCAACAAAAGCATTAAAACAGTGGCAATAACGCACCAGCAGTTACCGAGCATAAACGCCTTTGAAACACCCAGCTTTATGCGGTCGAACTTGTGAGCTCCGTGGTTTTGAGCAACATAGAACGATAAAGCCGAGCCAATCGAGAGCAGCGGCTGCGTAACAAACTGCTCAATTTTGGCGGCGGCAGTTTGCGAAGCCATATAAAGGCTGCCGAGGGTGTTGCTTGTGAACTGTATGATTATGCTGCCGAGGGATAAAACCATATTAAGAACGCCCATGGGAACGCCGACTTTAATCAAATGCCTGATAAGTAGCCTGTTAAGGGTGAAGTGTCGCATTCTAATGTGCAGTGCGGGTTTCTTTTTAAGGATGAAAACAAGGCATAAAAGTCCCGAAGCAAACTGCGCTATCGCGGTTGCAAGTCCCGCGCCCGCAGTTCCCATAACGGGAATCAGCAAAATATCCAGCACAACATTTATAATGCAGGAAACAATTAAGAAATAAAGAGGGGTTCTTGAGTCGCCGAGAGCGCGAATTGCGTTTGAGAGAAGATTGAAAATAGTAGTGCCGACAAGTCCGATAAACACCCAAATGACATAGTCGTATGCCATATAAATGATATCGTTTTCATAAGGAGTTCGCAAAGCCTTAAGTATCGGCATGGCGCAAAGGGAAGAAATAAGTATCATCGCAACTCCGAAAATGGTTGAAAGAACGATGCTCATTCCAAAAGCGTGTTTAACCTTTTCGGGGCGGTGTGCGCCGAAATAATAGGATAAAACAGCGGCAAATCCCGCCGTCATGCTGCAAATGCAACCGCAAAAGAACCAAATCATACTTCCGGTTGAACCAACCGCCGCCAGCGCATCGGGGCCGAGCATTCGACCGACTATAACCGTGTCGGCAATATTATAAAACTGTTGAAAGATATTTCCTATCAAAAAGGGGAGAGAAAAGAAAAATATTTGTTTCGTGGGAGAACCGCTTGTAAAATCGTTGGTCACAAAACCACCTTCTAACGACTTGTTTTCGAGGGTATTATATTCTCCCGCAATATAAAAGTCAACACCGTAAAAGAGCTAAAAGTAAAAAAGTTTTATAAAACCAAAAAAGCAGCCGAAAAACGGCTGCTTTTGTTGGTAGTTTTCTTGTAAAGATTAAGGTTAGATAGCACGCTCAACCTTGCCCGAACGAAGGCAACGGGTGCAAACGTTAATATGACGAGGAGCACCGTTTACGATGGCCTTAACACGCTTAACGTTGGGTTTCCAGGTTCTGTTAGTACGTCTGTGAGAATGGGAAACCTTAATACCGAATGCGATTTCTTTACTGCATATATCACACTTTGCCATGTGACTGCACCTCCTTTAATTTCTCGATAGCCATACTATAATAGCAAAAAGGCAACCGAATTGCAAGTGTTTTTTTAAAAAAAGACAATATTATATATTTTTCTTGAATGCGAGGCCATTATATTATATAATAAACTTTGTGAAAAAATTAAATTAGAGTGGTGTTAGTTTTGATTAAAGCGGTAATTTTCGATTTAGATGGAACCATAGCAAACACCCTGCTTGATTTAACAAGCGCGGTAAATACTATGGCCGAAAAATATGGTTTTCAAAAGAGAACGGTTGAGGAGATAAGAACCTTTGTCGGCAACGGAATCCAAAACCTTTTAGAGCGCGCAACCGGCGGAATCTTCCAAAACGATGAAGAAACCTTTGCCCGCCTTCTCTCGGACTATCGCGCATATTATGATATTCATTTTTGCGATGAAACCGTAGCCTATGACGGCGTTAACGATTTAATAGCCGAGCTTAAAAACCGCGGTTTAAAAATCGCTGTCGTAACCAATAAGGACCAGGGCGTTTCCCGCATTATCGTTAACCGCCTTTGCGGCAATGTTTTTGATATCATTTGCGGAAAAATTGATGGCGTTGCCGCAAAACCCGACCCGACCAGCACCAAAATGGTTATGAAGGAATTAGGCGTTGCCCCCGAAGAATGCGTATTTTTGGGCGACTCCGATGTTGATATTTTAACAGGTATAAACAGCGGCGCCAATGCAGTTGGCGAAACCTGGGGCTTCCGTGACCGTGCGCTGCTTAAATCGGTAGGCGCTAAAAACATCATTGATAGCCCCATGGAACTTTTAGAGGTTATCGAAAAACTTGACAATGAGCTATAAAGCAACGCGAATATCCTGCTATATAGGATACATAGTGCAGGCAATAATCAACAACTTTTTGCCGATGCTGTTTGTTATGTTCAATACCGGCTATGGGCTCAGCTATTCAGCCTTGGGCGCCGTAGTTTTGCTTAACTTCAGCGTGCAAATCGCAACCGACCTTGCCTCGATTAAAATCGTAGGCCGCTTGGGAACAAAGCGTTCTATCGTGCTTGCAAATTTCCTTTGCGCCTTCGGTCTTGTGCTTTTGGGAATCCTTCCCGATTTTATAAACAATGCGTTTTTGGGCATTTGCATCTCGGTTTTGTTCACTGCCGTGGGCGGCGGACTTATCGAGGTTCTCGTTTCTCCCGTAATCGACCGTATTTCGGGCGACCGCGGTAAGGCTTATATGTCCTTTTTGCATTCCTTTTATTGTTGGGGACAAATTTTGGTTGCCCTTTTAACAACCTGGGCAATCTTCGCTTTCGGCGCTTCGTGCTGGACTTGGCTTGCCTTCTTTTGGGCTTTAACCCCGTTCTTTAACGGATTTTTGTTTGCCCGCGTTCCGATAATCGAGGATGAACCGCTCGAAAAGCGAACCCCCCTCGGCAAAATAGTCAAAACCCGCAGTTTCTTATTCTTGGCGGTGATAATGTTCACGGCGGGAGCCGCCGAGCTCTCGATGTCGCAGTGGGCATCAACCTTCGCCGAGCAGGGACTGATGCTCTCGAAATTCAAGGGAGATTTGCTGGGTCCCTGTGCATTCGCCTTTTTAATGGGTAGCGGGCGAATCATTCATTCCTTGCTGCCCGAGCGCATTGGCATACGAAGTGTGCTTTTATCCTGCTCCTTTATAACCCTCGGCTGCTATCTCGCGGCATCCTTAATTGATAACAGCATAATTGCAGTGCTGGCGTGCGCGCTTTGCGGCTTGGGCGTTAGTGCGATGTGGCCGGGAGCATACACCCTGGCGAGCAACACCTTCCCGCACGGAGGCAATGCCATGTTCGGACTTTTCGCTATGTTCGGAGATTTAGGCTGCTCGATAGGACCTTGGGTTGCGGGATTGATAGCGGCAGGCAGCAATCTTCAAAATGCCCTCCTCGTTTGCTCGGTTTTCCCCGTAATTTCAATAGTTTTTTTATTGCTCTATCGCAAAAATAACATAGAAGAGGTATAGTTATGAAAAGAGAAGACTACATTTCTTGGGACCAATATTTTATGGGTATCGCAATGCTTTCGGCAAAGCGCAGCAAGGATCCTTCAACCCAGGTTGGCGCCTGCATCGTTAGCGATGAAAACAAAATTCTTTCGGTTGGCTATAACGGAATGCCCTGCCATTGCCATGATGATGAATTTCCGTGGGCAAGGGAAGGCGACCCGCTCCACACTAAATATATGTTCGTTTGCCATGCCGAGCTCAATGCAATTTTGAACTATAGCGGAACCGCCCTTCGCGGCAGCCGAGTTTATGTAACTCTTTTCCCTTGCAACGAGTGCGCAAAGGCTATAATCCAAAGCGGCATCAAGGAAATTATCTATGCCGATAATAAATATGACGGAACCGATAGCGTTGAGGCATCAAAAAAGATGTTCGATGCTGCCGGCGTTAAATACCGTCAGTACGAACATCTTGGAAAAACTTTAAATATTGAGGTTTAAAAAAGTTCCTCGGCAAACCAAACCTTGGGTGCGGTAAAGGTTTTACCGTTTAGGTATTCGAGAATACCCGCATCGGTCGTAAAATTAAACCGCAGCTTATATGAATAAAGCGCCTGATGCTTAAAACCGAGTTTTTTGTCATCGGCGTTTTTGCCATATTTACCATCCCCTAAAAGCGGGTGTCCGATGGAAGCGAGATGCGCGCGAATTTGGTGGGTTCGACCTGTGAGCAACTCAACCTCCAAAAGGCTGAGTCCCTGCTTTTCCTTTAAAACGCGGTAATGTGTTTTAATGGTGCGCGATTCTTCGGTCTTGCTTTCCTTGATGAAAACGCGGTTTTTGCTCTCATCTTTGAAGAGAAAACCATCTAAAACCGCCTCTTTTTCTTTGGGGCTGCCGTGGCAAACGGCAAGATAGAACTTATCTATCTCGCGATATTTGATTTTATCGCAAAGAATGCGGAGTGCCTCGGCGTTTTTAGCCGCGATAACAATTCCGCCCGTGTTGCGGTCGATGCGGTTGGCGAGAGCGGGCTTGAAACTCAACTCGTTTTCGGGGTCATATTCGCCCTTTTCGTATAAATAACGCTGAATTCGGGTTATGAGCGTGTCGCCGTATTCGTTTTCATCGGGATGAGATAAAAGCCCCTGCTTTTTATCAGCGAGCAGGATGTTTTCATCCTCGTAAATAATATCCAAAACCTTGGAAGCCATCATAAAATCAAGCTTTTTCTCTTTAGGCGCGAAAAACTCATCATTTATGTAGGCGTCAACAACGCTGCCCTCTAAAAGCTTTGTGCTTATCTCGGCGCGTTTGCCGTCAACCTTTATGCGCTTAAGGCGAATATATTTATACATAAGCGATTTCGGCAGGGCAGGCATAGCCTTTTGTATGAACTTGTCAAGCCGCTGTCCGGCATCGTTTTTACCAATTGTGAAACTCTTCATTTTTTCACCTCGAAAAGCATTGTAACATAAAAAAATAAAAAAAGAAAGGGTGTGCAGGATGAAAAGACAAGAAAATAAAGATGCAGTTCTGCATAAAGGCCATAGAAAACGAATGCGCGCCCAACTTTTTGCAGGAGATATAAACGAATCAACCCCGCCTCATGTTTTGCTCGAAATGCTTTTATACCATTCGATTCCGCAGGGCGACACTAATCCGTTAGCGCATCGCCTCATTAACCGCTTTGGCGGAATAAACGGCGTTCTTTCGGCAACAACCGAGGAACTTATGTCGGTTGAGGGAGTCGGCGAGAACACCGCCGCTTTAATAAAACTTCTAACCCCGCTTACCCGCGCCAGCATTATCGACAATCTCAAAAAGGTTGATGAACTTCCCAATTCCGATGATATTGGCAGATATCTTTTGAAACGCTATGCATTTTGCAACCGTGAAACCGTTTCGATGCTTTGCCTTAAACCCAGCGGAAAGATTATAGCCTTTGAGCCAATCGGCGAAGGGGATATAGGCGCCGTTTGTGTTAGTGCGCGCCGCATTATTGAGGTTGCGCTAAAATATAATGCCGCGGTGGTAATTTTAGCCTATAACCATCCGAGTGGTAACGCGCTTCCGTCGGCAATAGATGTTGAAATAACCAAAGGTCTTGCCGTAACTCTCCGCCAAGTGGGAGTTCATCTTGCCGACCATATTATTTTAGTTGAAAATGATTATGTGAGCATGGCTCAATCGGCAGAGTATAAAAACATATTTTAAGGAGGATTTATTATGAACTATAGCAGCGCAACATTTGAGGCGGCATTCGGAACCGCTAACCAAATGCCCGAATCAACCTGTCCCGAAATATGCTTTGCGGGCCGCTCCAATGTCGGTAAATCCTCGCTGATTAACAAGGTTATTGGTCGCAAGAGCCTCGCAAGAGTCAGCACCAAGCCGGGCAAAACCGTAACAATTAACTTCTATAAACTCGAAAATATCCGCCTCGTTGACCTTCCGGGCTATGGCTACGCCAAGGTTAGCGATAGCGAGCGCCTTCGTTGGGCGGACTTAATGGAAACCTATTTCGGCAGCGGAAGAAACATTAAAATGACCTTCCAGCTTGTCGATATGCGCCATGAACCTTCGCAGTATGACCTTGATATGATTGACTTTTTAAAGCAAACCGAAACCCCATTCACGGTTGTGCTGACCAAGAGCGACAAGCTTAATAAAACCGAGTATGCCGCCGCTTGCGAGCGAATGCGCGAAATTTTGAAAACCGATAATTTCGTGCCTTTTTCGGCTCTCTCGGGTGATGGCGTTCCCGCCCTCCGCAGCATAATCGAGGAGGTTGCCGAATAATGTATGAAATTATAGCCCAAACGCTTGGATATTTCGGCCTTATTTTTTCGGTTCTTTCCTTTCAGTTTAATTCGGGCAAAAAGTTTTTCGCGCTGCATGCCATGATGAAGCTCTCGTTCTTTTCCAACCTTCTCATGCTGGGTGGCTACAGCGGCTCAATTTTAAACGGTATCGGCTTTTTCAACTGCGCGGTATATTGGTTTAAAGAGGATGGCAAAACCTTCGCAGAGAAGAAATTTTGGGCTCCCTTGTTCAGCGCATTGTATGTAATAGCGGGTGGCGCGGTTGTTATAATGACCCGCGATGCTCAAGAACTGCTTCCCGTTATCGGTTCAATAGCAAGCGCTGTTATGTTCACATTCGGCAGCGTTAAAATATATCGCCTTATTCAGCTTTTTATCGTAAGTCCCGTTTGGCTTGCCTATCATTTGTTTCTCGGTTCGCAGGGCGGAACGATTTGCGAAATTATCAATGTTTGCTCGATTGTGGTTGCCCTTATTCGTTTTCGCAAACCGATTGAGGAAATGGCGTTGCGCGCTGCCGCGAAAATCAATCTTGTGCTTTCGGTTCCCGAAAAGCGAGATGATGGCTATCATGAAATCTCAACCGTTATGCAAACGGTTGGACTATATGATAAAATAACCGTAAGGCTTGCCGAAAATATAAGCGTAATCTCCGAGCATTCTCCCTGCGGCGAGCAAAACATTTGCTATAAAGCGGCGGAATTTTTTGAGGAGTTTGGCGGCGCCGAGATAAGGATAGAAAAGGGAATTCCGCTTCTATCGGGTCTTGGCGGCGGTTCAGCCGATGGAGCCGCGGTGCTTTTGGCGCTCAATAAGCTCTATGGCAACCCATTTAATAATGAGCAGTTAATCGAAAAGGCTATGCTCTTGGGCTCCGATGTTCCGTTCTTTTTGGCAGGCGGAACGGCGCTCATTGAGGGCAAGGGCGATAAAATAGCCCCCTGCGCCGATTATAATGCCCATATCGTGCTTATAAAGCATGGCGCAAAGCTCTCAACAGGCAAAATGTATGGAGAACTCGATGAAAACGGTCTTGCCGACCGCCGTGAAAAGGTCTATGCTTTTTGTGATTCCCTGAAGGAAGGTAAGACTAACCGCTTCTTTAATGATTTCGAAACGGTTTTCCCCTGCGAGGATATCAAAAATGCGCTCAAAATTTGCGGCGCAACCGATGCCTGCCTTTCGGGCAGCGGCCCAACCGTTTTTGGCGTTTTCGCGGATGAAGAGTCGGCGAAAAAATGCGCCGAAAAACTAAAACAGGGCTATGATGAGGTCTATTATTGCAAAACCGTAAAAAGCGGCGTAGTGTTTGAATAAAATTTTTGCCTTCGGTCAATCATTATGACCGAAAGGAAGGCAAAAACTAATGAAAAACAAAATTAAAATACTTAACATTTCTTTGGCAGCAGCATTTATCTTTTCGATTTTATTATCCTTTGTAACCTTTGAGGCGCGTTGTGAGGATTTAAGGAAAAATGTCTTTAGACTTCATATTATCGCTAATTCCGATAGCGCCGAGGACCAAGCGCTGAAGCTTAAAATCCGTGATGCGATTTTAGCCGAAAGCGAAAATCTCTTTTCGGATGCCGACAGTCTTGAGGATGCCATCCGCCTAACCGAGTCAAAGCTTCCGCAAATAAAGGAAGTCGCCGAGCGGGTCATCCGCGATGAAGGCTTTAGCTATTCGGTCAAAATTGGGGTCGATAAAGCCTTTTTCGACACAAGGGAGTATGATGATTTCGTGTTGCCCGCGGGCAATTATGATGCCCTTAAAATCGAAATAGGGGAGGCTGCGGGCAAGAATTGGTGGTGCGTGCTTTTCCCGAGCATTTGCATAGGCTCGGCGGGCGATTTAACCGACACCGCCCGCAACGATTCGGCATCGGTTGCCAAAAATCCGAAGAAATATACCATTCGTTTTAAAATAGTGGAATGGTATGAAACCATTAAACGCAAAATATTTTAGAATTTTTAAAAATTTTTCTTGCATTTTCCGCTTTGTTGTGCTATTATCAGTTTGTTATCGAGATTTGAAAGGGGTGACGGTATGAAACAGGGTACTCATCCGCAGTATGAAAAGGTAGTAGTAAAGTGTGCTTGCGGCGCTGAATTTGAAACCAGATCGACCAAGCAGAATATTCGTTTAGACATCTGCTCTAAATGTCATCCGTTCTTCACCGGCAGACAGAAGCTGGTAGATACAGGTGGCCGTGTAGATCGTTTCAAGAAGCGTTTCGGCATCACAGAAGACTAATGCTAAAATACCGCATCCGTTTGGGTGCGGTATTATTTTTTAAGATAAAAACCCCTATGGTGCATTTTTGCAACATGGGATATGTTAATTTATAAAGGAGGCGGCAAAATGGATTCATATTTAACAATAAACGGCATATCGGCAGGCGAAATAACCGTTGAACGCTCCCGCTTTATAGCCGCCGCAAAGCATGTTGAAAGCGAGGCGGAGGCGCTCGAGTTTATTGCTTCCAAAAAGGCGCAGTATCATGATGCAAAGCATAACTGCTATGCCTATATTTTGCGCGATGGCATTTCTCGTTTTTCCGATGATGGCGAGCCTCATTCAACCGCAGGCAAACCCATGCTCGAGGTTATCGAGGGCGAAAAGCTTTTCGATATTTGCGTTGTCGTAACCCGTTATTTCGGCGGAGTGCTGCTCGGAACGGGTGGACTTGTCCGCGCCTATTCGGCTGCAACCAAAGAGGCGCTCGCGGCAGCCGAGAAGCAAAGCTTTGAGCGTTGCCTTGAATATAAAATAACCTGCGCCTATCCCGATTTTGATTATCTCTCAAAAATAACATCCCGCTTCGGCAATATCCTAACCTCCGATTTTTCCGATAAGGTTGAGCTAACCGCCGCAATAAAAGCGCCTTTGAGCGCCGATTTTGAGGATAGTTTGCAAAAAACCTTCCTTGATAGGGTGTTTTTCGAGGTTTTGGGAGAAAAAATTCTTCCTGTTTAAAAAAATTTTCAAAAAAATAAAGTAAATTGGCATAAAAAAACTAATAACATAAATAAAGGGGTGAATGCTATGTCAACAATAAGAGAAACAACCGAGCGCATCGAGCGCGAAACTCTATCTCCTCGCGCAACCCTTGCGGCAAATACCAAGGGTAGGGAACTGCCTGAAGAACCCTGCGCCCTTCGAACCGCATTCCAGCGCGACCGTGACAGAATAATTCATTCTAAAGCATTCCGCCGCCTAAAGCATAAAACCCAGGTCTTTTTATCCCCCGAATCGGACCATTACAGAACCCGCTTAACCCATACTCTTGAGGTTGCCCAAATAGCCCGAACCATTGCCCGCTCATTGCGTCTTAACGAGGATTTAACCGAGGCGATTGCGCTCGGCCACGATTTGGGTCACACTCCGTTTGGCCATGCAGGCGAACGCGCCCTCGCTAAAATCAGCGACGAGGGATTCACCCATTTTGAGCAAAGCGTTCGCGTTTGCCGCTATCTTGAGCGCGAGGGAAGGGGACTTAACTTAACGAGCGAAGTGCTCGATGGAATTTTGCATCATACCCGCGGCGAAAAAGCCCACACACTTGAGGGTCAAATCGTTCGCATAGCCGATAAAATAGCCTACATAAACCATGATATTGATGATGCGGTTCGAGCGGGAATTATCCGCGCTTCCGACCTGCCCGCCCATGTTATAAAGGCGTTGGGCGATAGCAAAAGCGCCCGCATAAATTCGATGGTAACCGCGGTTATTGAGAACAGCCGCGATGAAATAGCGATGGATGAGGAAACCGCAGCCTATTTTGATGATTTGCATGATTTTCTATTCTCCGCAGTATATACCAATAAAAAAGCCAAAGGCGAAGAAAGCAAGGTTGATGGAATACTCACAACGCTTTATGCCCATTTTGCAGCTCATCCCGAAAAGCTTTGCGGTGAGTATAAAATGGTGCTTGAGCGTGAGGGAGCCGCGCGCGCCGTGCTCGATTATGTTTCGGGCATGACCGACCATTATGCTATCGCCGCCTTTTCGGATATTTGCATTCCGAAATGCTGGGAGGTGTAATCGTTGGCAAGCCTACCGGAAGACCTTAAAATGGAAATTAAATACCGCAACGATATCGAATCGGTTATATCGCAGTATGTTAATCTAAAGCGAAGAGGCAAAAACCTTGTTGGACTTTGCCCTTTCCATAACGAGAAAACCCCTTCTTTCACCGTTTATCCCGAAAACGGCTCGTTTTATTGCTTTGGCTGCGGTCAGGGCGGCGATGTTATAACCTTCGTCAGCCAAATCGAAAAGCTCGATTATATCGAGGCGGTCAAGCTCCTTGCCGACCGTTCGGGCATAACGATTCCCGAAAACGGCTATGATAACTCGATGCAGGAGCTAAAAAACCGAATATTTGAAATCAACCGCGAAACCGCAAGGTTTTATTATTCTTATTTGATGTCGCCGGGCGGAAAATGGGCGCTCGATTATCTCCATGGCAGGGGATTAACCGATAACACCATTAAGCGCTTCGGCCTTGGCGCTGCTCCCGATAACTGGGATTTGCTTATCAAGCATCTTAAAGCCAAGGGCTTCAGCATCCCCGATATGCTGGAGGCGAATGTAATCTCTAAAAGCTCCCGCGGAACATATTTCGACCGTTTCCGCAATCGCGTAATGTTCCCCGTGTTTAACCTTCGCGGCAATGTTATCGCATTCAGCGGTCGCGCCCGACCCGATGACCCTAAAGCAGTCGGCAAATATGTTAACACGCAGGACACACCAGTTTACAAAAAAAGTCAGCATCTTTTCGCCCTCAATTTTGCTAAAAACGATTGCGCCGAACGCGTTATTTTAGTTGAGGGAAATATGGATGTTATCAGCCTTCATCAGGCAGGCTTTACCAATGCGGTTGCCGCCTTGGGAACGGCTTTTGGCGCCGAGCAGGTTAAGCTTCTCTCGCGCTATACAAAGGAAATCGTTGTAACGATGGATGCCGATGAGGCGGGTCAAAAGGCGGTTCGCCGAACCATTGAGGAACTCAAGGATAGCGGCATAAACATCCGCGTTTTGGTCATCCCCGATGGCAAAGACCCCGATGAATATATCCGCAAAAACGGAGCCGCCAAATTCCGCGCGCTGCTTGATGGCGCAGTCAGCGATATCGAGTATAAACTCCTCACCGCCGCAGCCGATATTGATGTAACAACCGATAGCGGAAGACTTAAGTATCTAAAGCGCGCAGCCGAGATTTTAGCCAATGTTTCGGACAAGCTGACGATTGACCTTTATGCAGGTCGCCTCGCCGATAAATACGGTGTTTCAAAAACCGCTTTGTTGGAGGCGGCGAATGATATTAAGCGCAAAAACTATAAGGTTGAGCAAAAGAAGGAGTTTGACCGCATCGTAACCCCGCGTTACGAAAGCGGCGAGATTAACCCCGACCGCCGCCGTTATCCTCGCGCCGCAAAGGCGGAGGAGAGCTTAATAGCGATTCTTTTATCACATCCTGATTTTTATAATGTGGTTAAAGAAAGGTTAACGGCTGAAAAGCTTTTAACCGCGCTCAATCGGCGAATCTTCGAGGAAATTTGCGCGATACTTAATACCGGCCGTCCGCAGGTTGATATAACCCTCTTGGGCGAAAAATTCACGCCTGCCGAGCTCGGCTATATCGTTTCGCTCCTAAACGGCGTATTAGCCGAAAAAAACGCGAAAACGGTATTAAATGATTGTATTAAGGTAATATTAGAAGAGAATATGGCGGCCAATTCCGCCCCCGATAAGGACCTTTCGGTTGATGAATGGGTTCAAAAAATGCAACAAATAGCAAACAACAAAAGGGAGAATAACAATGGGTAAAACTAAAAAGGATGCCGCAATTTTAGCGGAAGAAAAAGAAAAGAAGAACCTCGAGCAGGAAACCGAGGAGCGCGATTTTGACGATTTCACTCCGCCCGATGACCTGGACGAGCTAACCAGCGAGCCGCCCCTTCTTGATATCGACTTTGATAAAGAGCCGACCGAAGAAGATTTAAAGCTCGAAGAGCTCGATGCCGACCAGCTTGAGGATGTAACCCTTGATAACACCTCGCTTGATGACCCCGTTAAGGTATATCTTCGCGAGATTGGTCGCGTGCCGCTTCTTTCAACCGATGAGGAGATTAAGCTTGCCGAGAAGATTTCCGACGGCGATGAATATGCAAAGCAGCGCTTAACCGAGGCAAACCTTCGCCTTGTTGTAAGTATTGCGAAGAAATATGTTGGCCGCGGAATGCACTTTTTAGACCTTATCCAAGAGGGTAATGTTGGCTTAATCAAGGCCGTTGATAAGTTTGACTACACCAAGGGCTTCAAATTCTCAACCTATGCAACCTGGTGGATTCGTCAGGCTATAACCCGCGCCATTGCCGATCAGGCAAGAACCATCCGTATTCCCGTTCATATGGTTGAAACCATCAACCGCTTAAAGAAGATTCAAAGCCAGCTGCTCCATGAAAACGGCTATGAGCCGAGCGAGGAGCTGATTGCCGAGAAGATGAACCTCCCCGTTGAGCGCGTTCGCGAGATTATGCGCGTTGCTCAAGAACCCGTTTCGATGGAAACTCCCATCGGTCCGGAGGAGGATAGCCGCCTTATGGACTTTATCCGTGATGAGGATGCTTTAGCACCCGATGAGGCAGCTCTAAAGGCAATAACCAACGAGGATATTGATAATGTTTTGCGAACCCTAACTGCTCGTGAAGAGGCGGTTATCCGCCTGCGCTTCGGTCTTCAGGATGGCCGTTGCCACACCCTCGAAGAGGTAGGCAGCGAGTTTAATGTAACCCGTGAGCGTATCCGCCAAATCGAGGCTAAAGCTCTTCGCAAGCTTCGCCATCCCGTTCGCAGCAATAAGTTCAAGGATAGATAAGAAATGCTTTTCAATAACGAAACTGATTACGCTATAAGAATAGTCGCTTGCCTTTCGGAGTGCGAGCAAAAAACCGATGCAAAAACCATCGCAAATCAAACAGGCGTAACCCCGCAGTTCACCCTGAAGATTTTGCGCCGTTTAATGTCGGCGGATATCGTTAAATCCTATAAGGGCGCGCAGGGAGGATATACCCTCGCGAAAAAGCCGAGCGAGATAACGCTGCTTTCGGTTGTTGAAACCATAAACGGTCCCATTGCGGTCAGCCGTTGTCAGCATAGCCTTTCGGAATGCACCCATCCCAAGGGCATTTGCAGCTATCGCGAGATATTCTCGGATGTAAGCGATTATATGCGAGAGAAGCTTCGCAGCGTAACTTTTTAAAAAGGCAGGAATAATTAAAATGGTTTTTACATATAAAACAACAGGTGTTTGTTCGCGCAGCATAACCCTCGATGTGGAGGACAACACCATAGTAAGCGCCAAATTCGAAGGCGGCTGCAACGGAAACACCAAAGGTATAACCGCCTTGGTTGCGGGAATGGATATTGATGAGGCGATAAGCCGTCTTGAGGGCATAACCTGCGGCTTCAAATCAACCTCCTGTCCCGACCAGTTGGCCAACGCGCTAAAGAGCTATAAAACCAAAAAGGGTGAGTAAATTTTGTTCGAAGATAGGGATATGAAAATAGCGGGCGAACGCCCCTCCGAATCGGTCAAACGCAATGCAATAGCGGGCGGAGCGGATTTGGAAAAAATCGCATCCGATTCATCCCTCGGCAAAAAAATAGGCGCCGCAGTTGCCCGCGAGTTTATAAAGGCGGGAAGCGTCTCCCTTGCCGACCCCGAAACCGATGATAGCTATATGACCATGCAGCGCCTGCTGCTTTTAAGCTTTGCCGTAACGGTAGGGCTTGAGTCGTTTTGCAAAAATGATACCGTTTCGGGCATCGCTCAAAAATCCTTCCTCGACACATTAAAAATCGAAGCCCCCGAGCTTTATAACTACACCTCCGATAACGGCGCATTTTCCTTCTATTTTTTGGCATTCCGCCGCGGAAATGAGGTTGAGCGCCGAATAGGGCAAACCTTTGCGATGCTTTGCTCCCATGATGGCGACCCCATCTATCAAGAGCTTGGCGAAGCGCTCTATTGCTGGTTTTATTCCATCGTTGAGCAAACCGTTAAAAAATATTAAGAATAAATTCAAAAAGCAGTCCGATTGGGCTGCTTTTTTTCTTGTAAAATAATAAAATATATAGTATAATAAAGCAGTATAGATTGGAGTGGTATGTTTGCTAGTTGATATTTTAGCGGGCGAGTTTAGTTGGAGTATGGTTATCGGCTCCATCGCCGCCAGTTTAATTCTTATATTTTTGGTGTCGCCGTTGCATGAGCTTGCGCATGGCGCAGCCGCAGTTGCCCTCGGCGATAAAACCCCCAAGTGGCAGGGCAGGCTGACCCTAAACCCCATCGCCCATATCGATTGGATTGGCTCTTTAATGATAATCCTCTTCGGTTTCGGTTGGGCAAAGCCCGTGCAGGTTAATATGCGCAACTTTAAAAATCCCAAAGCGGGAATGGCGCTAACCGCGCTTGCGGGACCTTTTTCGAACTTCCTAATCGCATTTATCGCTGGTCTTTTCTATTTCCCCATATTCAAATGGTATTTCTTTAATCCCGGAATGTTCTCCGAAATAGTTTTCTATTGCTACTACTATTTCATAATCATCAACATCTTCATCGGAATCTTTAACCTGATTCCCATCCCGCCGCTTGATGGCTCGCGCATCCTCTCGGCGGTGCTTCCCGATAAATATTATTATCAGCTTATGCGCTATGAGCAATATTCGTTTATGCTCTTCATCGTAGTTTTCTATGTGCTTGATTTTGGTCTTATCCTTTCGGATATCGCCGATAATATCTTTGTAGAATTCACCGATATATCCTTCTCGATATTCGGTTATTAAGGAGAAAAAATGGAAACCTCGCTTTCTTATAAACTGGACTGCTTCGAAGGTCCGCTTGATTTGTTGCTAACGCTGATATCAAGAAACAAACTGAATATTTATGATATCCCGATAGCAGAGCTGCTCGAGCAGTATATGGCTCAAATCGAGGCGATGCGCGATGCGGATATGGATATAGCCAGCGAGTTTCTTGAGATGGCTTCGCGCCTCATCTATATGAAAACCGTAAGCCTTCTTCCCAAGAGCGAAGAGGCGGAGGCGTTAAAGCAGGAGCTGACGGGCGAGCTTATCGAATATAAGCTTTGCCGCGAAATGGCTGAAAAACTCTCGACTATGACAGATGGCTTTGCAACCCATGTTCGCAAACCGTCGCAAATTGATTTTGATAACACCTATGAAATCGTGCACGATGGCGATGTGCTCTTCACGGCATATATGTCCGCCGCGGGCAGGGGAATGCGCAAAATGCCGCCTCCCGTAACCGCTTTCACCCGCATCGTTGCCAAAAAAATCGTTGCGGTTTCAACCAAGATAGTATTCGTAATGCGCCGCCTTGTCGGCGGAGGCAGGCAAACCATGTCATCGCTCTTCTCGGGCGCAAAAAGTCGCTCCGAGTTGGTTGCAACCTTCCTTGCAGTGCTTGAACTTTGCAAGGCAAACCGCATAGCGGTTGATACCGATAAGGGCGATGCCGAGATAACCTTAAAGGAGGGCAAAAAATAATGAACAGTAATCTTCTTCCCGCGCTTGAGGCGGTGCTCTTCGCAGGCGGAGAGCCCATTTCGGCGGCTCGCCTTGTTAAGGTTTTCGATATCGAGCCTGATGAGCTCGCAGCCCTTTGCGATGAACTTGCGGACAAGCTTGATAAATCGGGCAGCGGAATCAAACTTCTTAATCTCGATGGTGCATATCAGCTTGCAACCCGCGAAGAATATGAACAGTATATCAAGGATGCCTTTGATTTGCGCCGTAGAACTCCGCTGTCTCAAGCGGCATTCGAGGTGCTTTCGGTTATCGCATATAACCAACCCGTAACCAAAGCCTTTATTGAGCAGGTTCGCGGCGTTGATTGCTCGGGCGTTATCGGCACCTTGGTTGAAAAAGACCTTATCGAGGAATGCGGTCGTCTTGAGCTTCCGGGCAGGCCCTTGCTCTATGGAACAACCAAAAACTTCCTTCGCTGCTTCTCGCTAACATCGCTGTCGGACCTTCCGCCCCTTCCGGGCAAGGAGGATGCCGCGCAGGTTGACCTCGGCGAGCAGCTTATGATAACACCCATTGAAGAACAAGAAATAGAGGAAGAACAGTAATCTATGACTGTACTTTGGATAATTTTAGGCCTGTTAGGCTTAATTCTCCTTTTGCTTTTCTCTTCGCTAACCTTGAGTGTGGATTATGATAAAAAGCTTGTCGTTGCTCTTAAATTCTTGGGAATAAAAATTCCGCTTGATAAAAGCCGAAAAAACAAGAAAAAGAAAAAACCGAAAGAGCCAACCCCGCTTGAGAAAAAATGGAAAGCAAAGGGCTTTTGCGATAAAATTAAATTTGCGGTTAAAACCCTTAAGAGCGTTATGCCGCAAATTAAATATGTGTTGTCGCATATCCGCGTTCGTAAGCTCGAGGCGGAAATTCGAGTTGCAAACCCCGATGCGGCAAAAACCGCTATAGAATATGGCGGAGTTTGCTCGGTTGTTTATCCGTTTTTATCCTTCGCGCAGGAATATGTTGATATTTCAATCGGTCGCGTTGATGTCTTTGCGGCATTCGGCGAGGAGAAATGCTCTTTCCGCGCCCATCTTAAAATCAAAATTAGGGTTATAATACTTTTAATTGCAGTATTCAAACTCCTTCCCATCTATCAAAAATTAATGGAGGTTCCTCAAAATGAGCGAAAAAAACATAGGTTCCATAATTGATGTAACAATGGAAAAGCTTCGCGCAATGGTCGATGCCGATACCATTCTCGGCACCCCCGTAACCGTTGATGGAAACACTATAGTTCCCGTTTCCAAGGTTTCGTTCGGTCTTGCAACAGGCGGCTCCGATTTCCCCTCCAAAAATCAAAAGGAAATATTCGGCGGCGGTGGCGGCGCAGGCGTTTCGATAACCCCCATGGGCGTTATCGCCATGAGCGGCGGAAACATTAAGTTTATCCCCATCAACAACGAGGTAACAACCCTCGACCGCGCTTTGCAGGCAGCCCCCGAAATTTTCGATAAAATTAAATCCCTTTTTGGCGATAGAAAAACTCCCGAAGTGCCCGATTTAGAGGTCGAGGAGTAATATAACGCCATTGCGGAAAATATCCTTTTATAGGTGATGAATGTATGAAATGGGTGTTTTCCGTAATACTTTGTTTGGCTCTTTTTTGTTCGAGTGTAACCGCGAGTGCGCTTTCGGTTTCGGCGGAGGGCGCGGTTTTGATTAACGGCGCAACAGGGCAAATGCTTTGGGGCAAGAATCCCGAAAAACCGCTCTCCATGGCGAGCACAACCAAAATTATGACCGCTCTTCTCCTTTGCGAAAACGCCGACCTCTCAAAGGTTATTACGGCAACCGAGGAAATGGTAACGGTCGAGGGCTCATCTATGGGGCTTTTGCCGAATGATAAGGTGAGCTATCGCGCTTTGCTTTATGGAATGCTGCTCTCATCGGGCAACGATGCCGCCAACACCGTCGCGTTATCTCTTGCCGGCAGCGCTGAAAAGTTCTCAACCCTTATGAATAAAAAAGCGGCGGAAATCGGCATGGAGAATACCCATTTTGTAACCGCGTCGGGTCTTGATGCCGCGGGGCATTATTCAACCGCATTCGATATGGCGAAGCTTGCGCGATATGCTATGGAAAACCCTGAATTCAGGGCGGCGGCAGCCTCGAAATATGCAACCCTCGAGTATGGCAACCCGCCATATAAAAGAACCCTCAAAAACCATAATAAGCTCCTTTGGAACTATGAGGGAGCCATTGGCGTTAAAACGGGCTATACCAAGAAATCAGGCCGCTGTTTAGTCAGCGCCGCAGTCCGCGACGGAGAATATTTAATCGCCGTAACGCTCAATGCTCCGAGTGATTGGTCCGACCATGCCGCGATGCTCGATTATGGCTTTTCGCTGTTATCGCAGCGTGCGCTAAACGGTGAGCGATATAATTTAGCGGTTGTCGGCGGTGAGCGTGATAGCGTTTTGGTCGAATCCGCTCCGCTTGTTTTGGCGGTTTCCAACGAGGAATATAAAGCGTTGGAAAAACGCGTTATCCTGCCGCAGTTTGTTTATGCGAATGTTGAAAAAGGAAAAGCATTCGGCAGGGTAGAGTATTTAATTGGCGATAAGGTCTTGGCGAGTTCGCCGCTTGTTGCCGCAAACGATATAAAACCTGCGCCAAATGATGGCGCTGTTTATAAAATTTTTTCAAACTTCAAAAAGCTATTTAAGGCGATGGTATAAAATGAAAGATAATAAAGTAAGACTTCAAAAATTTATGTCCACAAGCGGAGTTGCCTCCCGCCGCAAGGCCGAGGAACTCATTTTAGCGGGTAGGGTTAAGGTTAACGGAAGAGTTGCCAATCTCGGCGATAAGGTTGACCCCTTCCGCGATAAGGTAACCCTGAGCGGCAAGCGCATTGTAACCAACAAGGAAAAGGTTTACATAATGTTGCACAAGCCTCGCGGCTTTGTAACAACCCTTAATGATGAGCGCGACCGTAAATGCGTTGCCCAGCTCGTTGAGGATGTTGGCGTTCGCGTTTTCCCCGTTGGAAGACTCGACCGCAACTCCGAGGGCCTTTTGCTTATGACCAACGATGGCGAGTTTGCCAACAAGCTGACCCATCCCTCGAGCTATGTTAACAAGACCTATCGCGTAACCGTAAACGGCGAGGTTAAGGATGAAACGGTGGTTAAGCTCGCAAGCGGCATAATGCTTGATGACCGTAAAACTGCCCCCTGCGATGTCCATGTTATCGACCGCAAGGCGGATAGAACCGTGCTGATTTTCATAATTCATGAAGGCCGCAACCGCCAAATTCGCCGTATGTGCGAGGCGGTTGGACTCGAGGTTATGCGCCTTAAACGAACCGAGATTGCAGGCGTTAAGCTCGGAATGCTGCCGCAGGGCAAATGGCGCCCCTTAAACGAGAAGGAAATGCGCCACCTAACCAATGTTACCACCGTTAAAAAGGATGAAGAAGATGCTTGAAATTAAGGTTTTAACCGATAACGAAAAAATCGCGGCGCTCCTAAAAGAGTGCGGCAAACCCCAAGACGATAATCGCGGCGTTATGGCGGCAGTCGATAGGGAAGAGGTGCTCGCTTATTCGGTCTTTAAATTGGCGGAAGATTCGATGATAATTGAACATATCGTTCCCGAAAGCGATATCCCGCTTGCCGACGGAATGATAAGAAGCACCATTCATGTAGCATTAAATCGCGGAAAATCAACCGTTTATTATGCCGAAACGGTCAGCGAAAAGCTCTTAATAACCTTGTCATTCATTAAGGATGCGGATAAAAAAATCCTCAATTCGGACAAGCTTTTTGAAAGCTGCTGCGGTTGCAAATAAAAATGCTTGCAATTTGGCAATATATGTGATATTATCTTATTTGACTTGAAAACAAATTAACTCTCGGAGGTTGTAAATATGGACGCTATTCAAATCGTATTAGGCGTAGCAATTTTGCTCATTTCGGTTGGCCTTGTATTCTTGGTAATGCTTCAGGAAAGCCAGCGCACAGGTCTTAACACCACTATCGGCGGCGGCAACGATACCTTCCTCTCCAAGAACAAATCCCGTTCTGCCGAGGCTCGTCTTGCTCGTTTAACCAAGATTTTAACCGTAATGTTCTTCGTGCTCGTAGTTGTTGCAAATATTTTCGCAGCCCGCACCTAATAAGAAACCTAAAGAACCGCTTTAAGAGCGGTTCTTTTTTTATTTTAGCGGCATAGAATTTTAAAAAACGAAACGGAGAAAAATCTATGCTTTGGCTGAAAATAACCCTAATAGCGCTCACTTCAATCTACGGCTTGGTTTACATAATATTGGCATTCCTCACCAAAAAACCAATAAGAACCGTTCTCTCAACCGCCCTTTGGGGGCTAATGGCTTTTGCCGCAGTTAATATCTTTGCATCCTTTACAGGGGTAGGCATACCAATAAATGCCTATACGGTTGGTCTATCCGCCGCAGGCGGCGTTCCCGCGGCTGCAGCGCTAATCCTTTGCCGAACAATTTTAGGGCTTTAAAAAGCCCCCCCGATGGACAACCCGTTTGACAATCAAAATCTACTGTTATATAATTAAGTTAACGAATATAAGGGAGGAGAATATGAGCGCACACATCAAAAAAATAGCACCATTTCTTTGGTTTATATATATTTCCACATTTGTTTTTTCATGGTTGTTTTTAACCGATAAAACCTTAAAATCCGCAGGGATAATGCTCGGCTATATGCTCGTTATTCTTTTCTTGTTGTGTTCTTGCCTTTGGAATCATGCAGCTATAGTTTCCCTAAACCCCATAACTCGAAGAAAAAGAGCGGCTGCAATATTTACAGTGATTGGAGTCGTTTGTACATTAGCAGGCGTTTTAGCCCTAGCCATAGAGCCGGAATTATTTTCCTCTGAGATAATCGGCGTTTTTGTCGGCATCGGCATAGCAGGTGTTATTTACGCCTATGAATGTGAGGAGGGAGAGAATGCTTAAAATAAAAATTAAACACTCTTTTTTCTCCTTTTTAAGTTGTGAACTTGAAGGAATTAAAAATCATGAGTAATGCAAAAGTGTTTTCCGTAATTGTAACCTTTATAGTTTGTTGTGGATTGATAGTTGCCTTTATTTTGGCTCCTTATCGTCGCCATGGGGATTCTTTGCCCGAAACTGCTATAACCAAAAATTTCAAAGACGAAACGGTTTTTGAGTGTGATGAGTTGCAAATTTTGGCCGGGTATAACGGAGTAGAGTTTGTAGGGGGTACAGTTCAAATAGATGGTAAAATATATCCAATTAACATTTCTATAGAGCAAGAAACTATATTGCTAACTGTTGATTTCATAGATGAAATTTTTTATATAAATTCTTGGATGCTTTTTAGCGGCAGTTATGAGGTGGCTGATGATAAAATAATTGTGAATAATATATCGTTGCCTGTAAACAACCATAAAAACGCTCCCAAACTGCATACTTGGTATGAGGGGAAAAGCATAACCTTACAAACAAGCAACAAAAGCTTTAACACAAAAAATAACACGGCAACCAAGTTGCTTGGACTTTGTGAATGTGGATACACCCTCGAGAGCCACGCCAACTATAGCGAAAAATTTGTTTACAATCCCGAAAATGCAAGTATGGTTAAGCAATATGCTGTGGGCGAGAAAAACATTGGCGAAATAGCAAACGAGGAGTATCTCATAGAACAAGCAAAAAAACTTTGGGATAAAGACCTGCTTAATAAACTGGTTGTTTATAATACCAATGAGGAGTGTCCCGTTGTCGCACAGTATAATGAAAACGATGAGGTTTGGTATGTTATTCAAACCGCAAATCCCAATACGGATGGAGTTTTCCCGCTTGCTATAATTAAATCAAATGGAGATGTCGTTCTTACGGCGTTATATTAATTGTTGGTTTACATAATGTTTTGATTTGTTGAAAGGATGACCTATATGAAAAAGCTTTTAGCGCTTATATTGGTGCTTCTCATTTTGCTTTGCGGCTGCGGCGGCGCGCAAACCGCAAAGGATAACAGCGCCTCTTCGTTCGTATCTTCATCCGATGAATCTTCAAAACCAATATCTTCACAAGAGGTGCACGAGTCTAGCAAGCCTAATTCGGTCGGCTCTAATCAAAAACCCGCCGATAGCGGCAGCATCCCCGCCTATTCGGGCAGTCCCTTCGCGGTTCTAAACGGCAACACCCCCAACTTCGACACCGCCGTTTTAAGCCTTACCGCCTATGAAAACTATAGCGCGCTTGATTCACTCGGTCGCTGCGGAGCGGCAACCGCTGTTTGCGGCAGGGAAATTATGCCCGCCGCAGGCGAGGAGCGCGGCAGCATCAGCTCGGTTAAGCCCTCGGGCTGGATTCAAGCCAAATACGATGGCGTTTCGGGCGGCTATCTTTGGAACCGTTGTCATCTAATCGGCTGGCAGCTTTCGGCCGAGAATGCCAACAAGCGCAACATAATAACCGGCACCCGTTATATGAATGTTGAGGGAATGCTTCCCTTTGAGAATATGGTTGCCGACTACATAGAAGAAACGGGAAACCATGTTGCCTATAGGATAACGCCGATTTATTCGGGTCAAAACCTCGTTTGCAGCGGCGTTCAAATGGAGGCATATTCCATAGAAGATGAGGGCGAAGGCATTTGCTTTAATGTTTATTGCTATAATGTTCAGCCCGGAATAACCATAAACTATGCAACCGGCGCGAGCAGCAGCGCATCGGTTAGCTCCAAGGCGCCCGCCTCCTCCGAAAAACCCGCGGTATCTTCTAATCCCGCCCCCGAGGAGCCGCAGGAGAATATGGTTTGGAAATCCAAAACGGGTTCTAAATATCATAGCAAAGCATCCTGCAGCAATATGAAAAACCCAACCGAAATAACAAAGTCCCATGCCGTTTCGATAGGGCTTTCGCCTTGCTCGAAATGCTGGTAGCAAATTTTTTGTTCCCTCAAATATTATTTGAGGGAACTTTTTTTGCAAAATAAGATAAAAGTCCTTTTTTTAGTACATAAACTGTGTTAAAATGTATGTGAAATAAAAAAAGAGAGGGAAAGCTTATGCTAAAGTTTATCTTTGGTAGAGCGGCAAGCGGCAAAACCGAAACCATTTTTCGCCGCATAAAGGCCGAAACCGACAAGGGCAACCAAAACCAAATTTTAATAGTCCCCGAGCAATCGAGCTTTGATTGCGAGCGAAAACTGCTGCACATTTTAGGTGACGGCAAATATACCGTTGTCCCCGTTTTGAGCTTCACCCGCCTTTTTGATGAAATCAGCCGCCTTTCGGGCGGATTAAGCCAGCGCCGCCTTAACGACAGTGAGCGCATAATCTTCTTAAGCCGCGCCATCCTCGCCGCCCGCGAGCAGCTTTCCTTTTTCTCTAAATATGCCGAGGATATGCGTTTTATCGAAAATGTTGTTGCAACCCTCGATGAGTTTAAGCGTTGCGGCATAGGCGGAGCCGAGCTTCGTCAGTGGAGCGAGAGAATTGATGGCTCGCTTTCCCGTAAGCTCTCCGACCTCGCGGTTATAAACGATTTTTATGAAGCTATAATCGGCAGCAAATATTCCGACCCGAGCGATGAATTGGCGCTGCTTGAAAGGCGACTGGGCGAGTATGCCTATTTTGCCGAAAAAACGGTTTATATCGATTCCTTTAAAAACTTCACAGGTGCCCAAATGGGCATCATAGAGCGCATCATTTCGCAGGCCGATGATGTTGTTTTCAGCTTTTGTTATGATGAAGCCTTAAGCGAAGAGGGCGAGCTTTTCTCGAATGTTGCCAAAACCGTGAAAAGCATTATTGAACTCGCCAAAAAACATGGCGTAGAGGTTGCCAAACCCGAAATTCTCGGCGAAAATTATTATAACAGCCAAGCCCTTGCGGCGCTCGAGCGTGGTCTCTCTATCAATATCGATGAAAAATATGAAGAGCCAACCGAGAATGTTTGCATCATTTCCGCCCCTGATAAATATGGCGAGGCGGAGCTTTGTGCTGCCGAAATTCGCCGCTTGGTGCGCGAAAAGGGATATCGTTATCGCGATTTTCTTATCGTTGCGCGCCATGCCGAGCAGTATGCCAACGCGGTTGAGGATATGTGCCGCCGTTATGAGCTGCCCTGCCATGTTGATAGCCGCTATGAAATTTCTTATCTTCCCGCGAGCGTTTATCTTTTGTCGGCTCTTCGCGCCGCCGATAATTTCTCAACCGAAGATATTTTGAAATACCTTAAAACCGAGCTTGCAGGCTTTAGCGAAACCGAAACCGCGATGCTCGAAAACTATGTTTATATTTGGAAGGTAAGCGGTAGTAAATGGCGCGAGGAATGGACAATGAGTCCCTCGGGCCTTGATAAATTCGATGATGAGGACAAGGCTTTACTTGAGGATATAAACGCTCTTCGCATTCGCGCAATAGAGCCGCTTTTCTCGCTTCGCGCCGCATTTAATAAAACTGCGCGCGAGTTATGTGCTGCCGCTTGGGCGCTTATCGAAACCCAAAAGGTTGCCGAGCGCCTTGCCGCCCTTTGCGAGCAGCTTCCCGCAATAGAAGCCGAGCAAAACCGCTTGGGCTTTTCGGCGCTTGCCGAAATCCTCGATAGCCTTGTTATCGCCCTCGGCGATGATGCCATAGCGCCCAAAAAGTTTATTGAATTTTTCTCGCTCGCCCTCTCGGCATCCAGCGTTGGCGCAATTCCCCAAAAGCTTGATGAAATTTCCTTTGGCTCGGCCGACCGCATAATGCCTCGCGAGCCGAAAATTATCTTTATGCTTGGAATGAATCAGGGAGTTTTCCCCGCAACGGTAACCCCTTCGGGCATAATCGCAGGCAGCGAGAGAATTTCGCTTTTGCGCGCGGGAATGCCCATCCTTGACTACACCTTGGGCTTCTCGGTCGATGAAGAATATCTCGCCTATAAAAACGCCTGCGCCGCAACCGATATGGTTTATTTCTCGTATTTCACAGGCGGAGGAGAGGAAACCAAACCCTCGGGTATTATCGATAGGGTTGAGAAAATATTGCCCAAAAGCCGCAAGCTTTGCCGCGATAAAATAGAGGATAACGCCCTTATCGAAACCGCCGCTTCGGGATTCACAGTCCTTATGCGAAACCGCGAAACCGCCCCGAAGGGAATGGAAGAATATTTCGCAAGCAGGGAAGATTATAAAGACCTTCTCGCGGCGATTGATAATGTTAAGAATGTCGGCGAAGAAGCCTTAAACGGAGAAATCGCAACCAAGCTCTTCGGAAAAAATATGTATCTCTCCGCAACAGGAGTCGATACCTATTTCCGCTGCGCATTCTCCTATTTTTGCAGCTATGGAATGAAGCTTAAGGTTATAAAACCCGCCGAAATCGATTCGCTTCAGCGCGGCACCATCGTTCACGAAGCACTAGAGAAAATCGTTTCGGCAAACGGCAAGGATATAATAAAATTAAGTGATGAAGAAATAATTGCCGAAATCGATAAAATAACCGAGGATTATCTTTCCCGCATCCCGGGCATCGAGCAGGTTGCGGATAATCGATTTATGTATGCCATTTCAGCCATTAAGCAGTTAAGCGCCGATGTTATTTGCCATATTCGCGATGACTTTGCCCAAAACGAATTTGAGCCCGTTAAATGTGAGCTCAAAATCAGCGGTCAAAACAGCTATATCGACGGTGCCACCATCCAAAACGACGGCGGCAGCATAAAGCTTAACGGCTCTATCGACCGAGTTGATAAATTCGGCGCCTATATCCGCGTTGTTGATTATAAAACGGGTAGTCGCAGGTTCCGCCTGCCCGATGTCCTTTATGGACTTAATATGCAAATGCTCTTATATCTTTATGCCGTTATAAAGAGCGATAAATTTGCAAATAGCATTCCTGCGGGCGTGTTATATCTCGAAACCCGCAAAGCACCCGACGCGAAGGATAACTTCAGTATGAACGGACTTATCGCGCAGGATAGCGTTATCCATGCGGCGATGGATGCCGAAAACAGCGGTCGCTTTGTTCCAAAACTCAAGGTCAAGAAGGATGGGGCTTTCTATAAGAGCAACGATTTTATCGAGCCCGAGCATTTTTATGACATTTTTGATCATATGGAGAAGCTTATAAAGGGCATGAACCGCGATTTGAGAGCCGGAAAAATCTCGGTTAACCCGACCGACGGACTTGATAAGGATGCCTGCAAATATTGCGATTTCGCATCGGTTTGCGGCATCGAAAACAAACCCCACCGTAAGGTCGAAAAATGTGATAACGAAAAAATTTTGGAAAAGCTCAAAGGCGGTGATATGAATGTTTGAACCAACCAAAGAACAACAACTCGCGATTGACGGGGAAGGCAGCATTCTTATAACCGCGGCAGCAGGCTCGGGTAAAACCGCCGTGCTTGTAGAGCGCGTTGTTAAAATGCTTTGCCGCAAGGAAAAACCTCTATCGGTTGACCGACTCTTGATTGTAACCTTCACCAATGCGGCGGCAGCCGAAATGAGGGTTAGAATTGAAAAGCGCCTTTTTGAGGAGGCGGCAAAAAATCCCGCCGACCGCAGGCTCAAAAAGCAGCTGCTTTTGCTGCCTTCGGCAAAGATTTGCACTATCGACACCTTTTGCATCAACCTGGTTCGCGAAAATTTCGAGCATTTTTCGCTCTCGCCCGATTTTAAGATAATAACCGACACCGAACTCTACCCGCTCTATAATGCCGCTATGGATGAAATTTTGGGCGAATTTTATAGCGCGGAGCCCAAGCGAATGCGCGAACTTTTGGATATTTTCGGTTGCGGGGGAGATGACCGCCGCCTAATCGATGCGGTGCTTAAAATTTTCTCGTATAGCACGAGTATGCCTTTCCCCGAGCATTGGCTTGCGGGCTGCAGGAGCATGTATGAAAACGCGGAGCTTACAGCCGATACATTTTGGCGCCCCGCGCTCGAGGCATTAAGCGCCGAGGGGGATGAGCTTTTCGCCGATTCCGCATCAAAAGAAAATCTCGAAAAAATTGCTCCCAATGTTATAACGCTCCTTGAAATAACCGAGCGTTTTTCGGCGCGCCTTTTCGAAATTATGTGCGAAAAGAATATGCTAACCTTCTATAACACCGAGCAAATGGCGCTATCCCTTCTTTGCAATCCCGATGGAAACGAAACCGAAAAGGCGGCGAGCCTTTCGGAAGAATTTGATGAAATCCTCGTTGATGAATATCAGGATGTTAACGACCTTCAGGATATGCTTTTCCATGTTCTTTCCTCCCGCGGCGAAAAGCTGTTCGCGGTTGGCGATGTTAAGCAAAGCATTTATGGTTTCCGCGGTTCAAACCCCGAAAACTTTATGCGCAAGAAGGATAACTATCTCCCTGTTGAAAGCGAGGAAAAAGGCGGCAAGAAGATTGCTCTTGCAGCAAATTTCCGCAGTCGCAGGGGCATTTGCGAATATATAAACTATCTCTTTTCGCTAACTATGTCGCGCCGTTTCGGCGGCGTTGATTACGAGGGGGATGAGCGCCTTGAAAGCAGGGCAAAATTCCCCGAAAACAACATAAATGCCGTTGATATTGAACTGCTGACAACGGGCGATGGCGATGATGCCGATGCCGTTGCCGAGGCGAAGCATATAGCGGCATATATCAAAAAGACCATGGAAGAAGAGCCCTTCCTTCGTGATGGCGAGGGTCTTCGCCCCGCGACCTACCGCGATTTTGCAATTTTAATGCGCTCGCCAGGCAGCCATGCCGAAATTCTAATCAAGGAAATGGAAAAGGCGGGAATCCCCATTGATTTAAAGGTTGGCGGATTCTTGCAGTCGCGCGAGATTTTAGCGGTGCTTTCTCTTCTCAAGGTAATAAGCAATCCAATGCAGGATGTTCCGCTTATGGCGCTCTTGCTTTCTCCCATTTTCGGCTTCACTCATAACGAGGTAGCCTCAATCCGCTTAATCGACCGCGATAAAAACCTATATAGCGCTCTTTTGGCATCGGAGGAAATGGGCAACAAAAAAACGAAGGAGTTTTTAAAACGCATCCGCGCCTGGCGCCGAATGGCGGCAACCATGCCGACCGACCGCCTTTTATCAAAACTCTATGATGAAACGGGACTTCTTGATTTGGTGCTGGCGATGCCTGAGGGCGAAACCCGCCGCGCCAACCTGCTCAAGCTTTCCGAATGCGCCCGAGATTACACCCAAAACGGCGGCTCTCTCGGAGGTTTCCCCGAATTTGTCGAGAAGATGGGCGAAGGCTATAAACCCGAGCCGAATTCCGCTCAAAATGCAGTAACCGTTATGAGCTTCCATGGCTCTAAAGGTCTTCAGTATCCCATTTGCATCATAGCGGGCAGCTTCCATCGTTTTAACAAAACCGATAGCACCGCCTCGCTTGTAATGGACCGCCATATGGGCGTTGCATTTAAGGGGCTTGATATCGCGGAAAACAAGCGCATCAATACAGTAGCGCGCGAGGCAATATCGAAAACCGTTGCCGCCCGCAACCTATCCGAAGAGCTTCGCATTCTCTATGTTGCGCTGACCCGCGCCGAGGAGCGGCTTATGATAACCATGACCGCCAAGGACCACGAAAAAAAGGCTAAAAACCTTTTAAATGCAATGAATGAGGGAGCATCTATCGCTTCTTCGGCAGGCAGTTATTATGATTGGTTTATGTATGCCTTGCTTCGCGGAAGGGGATATTCCGACCTTCATAAAGTCCTTAATATCGAGGTGGCTGAAGAGTGGCTCGTTGATAGCGCTCCCGCTTCGATTTATATTGGCGCGCCTTGCGTTGCCGAGGCTGTGAACAATCAAAAACTCGAAACGGGAGGGGAAGGCTTCGATGAGCTTCGCTCGAAAATCGAGTTTAGCTATCCCTTTGCCGATTGTGCCGCCGCGCTATCGAAGGTTTCGGTTTCGGATATCGTAAGCACCGAACGCGATACAACCTATGATTTCAGCGTTCGCCCCGCATTCCTCTCATCAAAGGGATTAACCCCCGCGCAAAGAGGAACCGCAACCCATAAGTTTATGCAGTTTGCGGATTATACTCTTGCCGCCGCCGATTTCTCCGCCGAGCTCAACCGCCTAACGGAGCAGGGCTTCATAACCGCGGAAGAGGCAGGCGCGATGCATAAGAGTGAGCTTGTAAAATTCTTTGATAGCGAGCTTTTCCGCCGTATGCAAAAGGCGGAGCTTTATCGTGAAATGCGCTTTATAACCGAGCGTCAGGTAGGTTCGGATGAATATGATGCAACGGTGGTGCAGGGCGTTATCGACTGTGTCATCGATGAGGGCGAGAGCCTTTCGGTTCTCGATTTCAAGACCGACCGAGTCAGCGATAAAAATGTGCTCATAGAGCGCTATGAGCCCCAGCTTTCTATCTATGCCGAGGCTTGCGAAAAGCTCTATTCGAAGCCCGTTAAACAAAGGCTTATCTATTCCTTCGCATTAGGCGAAACAATCGAACTTTAACAAAAACGCTGTATGGATTTCCATACAGCGTTTTTTAGTATATAATCGGTTCAAGTTGCTCTCCGCGAAGAGCCGCCTTCGCCGCTTCGGGGATGCGCGAGAAATCAGCAATCATGGAGGTCGGCTTCTTTTTCGGGTCATCCTGCGAGAAGGGAACGAAGAAGATGTTTTTTGTGTTAAGTAAAAGACCAATGTTTTTTGCGGTAGCGCCCAGCGCATCATTGGTTGCAACCGCTAAAAGGGTTGGCTTTCCGTTTCTTATATGCGCCTTAAGTGCCATGGTCGCGGAGGTATCGGTAATGCCAAACGCGAGCTTGCTCAGCGTGTTTCCCGTGCAGGGGGAGGCGATTATTAAATCAAAAAGATTTTTGGGACCTATCGGCTCGGCATCTAAAATTGTGTGGATAATTTTTTGCCCGCAAAGTTCTTCAACCTCGCTTATTCTCTCATCCGCCCTGCCGAAGCGGGTGTCGGTTGAATAAACAATAGGCGACATGATTGGGGTAACCGAAGCGCCCATATCGCGCAAAATTTTGATTTGGTCGATAGCGCGCCGCAGTGTGCAAAAGGAGCCGCACATAACATATCCGAGAGAAATTCCGTTCATAAAAAAACTCCGTTTCGCTATATCTTTTCATTTATTATGTTGTTAATGGTGTCGTAAATTATTTGGGCTGCAGTTTCGGGAGCAGTCTTGGCGGGAAGGCCTGCCGCGCGGATAACCTTAAGTCCTAATTCATCAGCCGCCTCAAAATCTATTCCGTAGGGCGCGGAGGCTAATTCGATTATAACCGCCGAGGGCTTTAACCTGCCTAAAATATGGGGCGTGAAGAGCATTTCGGGCGCCGTGTTGAAGATGATATCAAAACGGTCGGCGCAGCGCTCAATATCGCCGCTGTCGATGCCCTCATATCCGTAAGAGTGAATCCAAGAAAGCGTTTCCTTGCGCCTTGCGGTTGCCGTAACCTTTGCGCCAAACGGGGCGAGCCGCGAGCATAAAAGCCGACCGATTCTACCAAACCCCGCAACCAAGCAGTTGCTGCCTAAAAGTGCGCGGCTTGTGTTGTTTATGGCGGCGGCAATCGCGCCTTCGGCGGTCAGCGCCGCGTTTAAAACGGTTAGCTCTTCCCGTGCGAAATAATCGCATTCCCTGTGTGCGCCAACGGGAGTTATAGCCGAGAGGAAGAGGGTTCGCTTTTTTGCCGCCTTCGGCAAATCGCAAAGCAAAATTTCATCGTTGCCCAAAGGCGTAAAGACCGTTCTTCCGTCCTTCGAGGTGGGTAAGGGGAGAATAACGCAGTCGGCGCCGAAGAGTGCATCCCCCGCCGTAAGGCAGGAAATATGGCTTTCGTGTCGCTCGAAACCACACATTCTAACCGTGTGACCATCCGCGAGCAACCGCTGTCTTAAAAATATTTGCCGCTCATCGCCGCCTATTATCGCAAAAACCATAAAAACACCACCAAAAAAGGTCATAGGAAGTACTGTTACATCCTATGACCTTCTATGTTATTTTGTGATTATTTTCAGTAGGTTTTCGCGGGTGTTAAGCGCGGGGTCAGCCAAAACGAGGGATAAAAGCCGCTCAAAAATTTCGCCGATTTCCTTGCCGCTGAAGCCGAGCTTTAAAATGTCATCGCCGCTAATGTCAAGTTGGCTTATTTTATAGGGGTCATCCCGCGTTTCATCTAAAATTTTCTTATGCTCTTCGAAGTTTTCTCCCTTAAGCGCCGCCCTTAAAATGAAGGCTTTTTCTAAAATATCTTCCTCGAAACGAGTCTTTAATCTCTTAAGCGCAACCCCCTGCGCGGGTATCTCGGTTTTATAAATTTCGCAAAGCGCAGAAACCTCATTTTTCAGCTTGTTATCGGCTTTAAGATTATCCAAAACGCAAATGCTTGCGCCCGCCAGGATAAGCAGCGCCGCAAAGCGAAGCGAACGGTCCTGCGGCAGGGAGCAAATCGGGGTTATATCGCATTCCGAAATCCCTAAAAATTTGAGTCCGCCAAGCGCGAAAAAGCGGTTCGCGTTGTTTGCGTTTTTGCCGCAAAGCATTTTGGTAAGCTCGGAAAAAATGCGCTCGGCGCTAATCTTCTCAAGCAGCGGCAAAAGCTCTTCGGCTGCCGCGCCGGTTTGCTTATCAATCGAGAAATCAAGCTGCGATGCAAACCTGTAAAGGCGCATAATTCGAAGCGCATCCTCCGAAAAACGGCGGGAAGGGGTGAGCACCGTGCGGAGGCGCTTTTCTTCAATATCGGAGGTGCCGCCAAACGGGTCGAAAAAACCGACCTTTTCGTTATAGGCTATGGCATTAACCGTGAAATCGCGGCGCGATAAATCATCCTTAATGTTGCCGACAAAACGAACTGAATCGGGGTGGCGCGAGTCGCTGTAGCCCTCCTCGGTTCGATAGGTGGTAACCTCGATTGCCATATCGCCGCAAATAACCGTAACCGTTCCGTGCTTGATTCCGGTCGGAATGGTGCGCTCAAAGAGCGAAACCACCGTTTCGGGAGGACAGTTGGTTGTAACATCGAAATCCGAAGGGGAGAGCCCCATAATCAAATCGCGAACGGCTCCGCCAACGCAAAAGGCATCAAACCCCGCGTTTTCCAAGGTTGATATGCAGTTTTTAACATTTTGCGGCAGAGAAATTCTCATAAATTTGACCTCTTTTAATTAAATATAGATTAAATATAAAAGTTTTTGTTTATTTTTTCTTTAAAAGGCAATATAATAGAGTGGTAAATTATTTCCTTTGGAGGAAGCCTATGAAACAGCTTAGGGAAGAAGATAAAATCATCGAACGCGTTAAGCGAATTCATATGATAGGAATCGGCGGTTCGGGAATGTGCCCGCTTGCCGAAATTTTGCATGGAAAGGGATATATTCTCTCGGGCTCTGATAACAACGAGAGCGACCCGCTAAAGCGCGTTCGCGCGCTGGGCGCCAAGGTTTATATGGGCCATGCCGCCGAAAATATAGGCGATAGCGAGCTTGTTGTTTATTCGGCAGCAATCTCGGCCGATAACCCCGAGCTCCAAGAGGCTCGCCGCCGCGGCATTCCAACCATGGAGCGTTCTCATCTTTTGGGCGCGTTAACCCGCAAGTATGATAATGTTATCGGAGTTTGCGGAACCCATGGCAAAACTACCGTTACCTCTATGATAACACAAATTCTCTATTTAAACAACCTTGATCCTACAGCAGTTATCGGCGGTCGCCTTCCGCTGCTTGGAACCAACGGTCGAAGCGGTCAAAGCGAGCATATGGTTTGCGAGTCCTGCGAGTTTGTTGACACATTTTTGCAGCTCTCTCCCGATGTTTCGGTTTTGCTTAATATCGATGATGACCATCTCGATTATTTCAAAACAATGGAGAACCTTGTTCTTTCCTTCCATAAGTTCATTTCCATGTCCCACACTGCTTATATAAACGGCGATGATGCTTTAGCGATGGGCGCGGCAAAGGGAATAGGCGCCAAGGTTATAACCTTCGGTCTTTCAAAGGATAACGATTTTTATGCCGATAATTTGGAAGTCGGCGCTTCGGGTTATGAATTCGATGTTTATAAAAAAGGCGAGTTTTTGGGCCGAATCCATCTCCGCATCCCAGGCGAGCATAATGTTTATAACGGTCTTGCCGCCTTCGCGGTTGCCTATGATTTGGGCGTTTCTCCCGAGGATATCGACCGCGCATTCTCGATGTTCACGGGTGCGGGAAGAAGATTCGAATTTTTGGCTGAGGGCGGCGGAGTAACCCTTTTTGATGACTATGCCCATCATCCAACCGAAATCGAGGCAACCCTAAAGGCTGCCAAAAGCTTAAGTTTCTCCCGAGTTATTGCAATTTTCCAACCCTTCACATTTTCGAGAACCGCCCTCTTAAAGGATGAGTTTGCGGCGGCTCTTTCCCATGCTGATAAGGTTATTTTAACCCCCATAATGGGCTCTCGCGAGGTTAACACCTATGGCATAGCCAGCGAGCATATCGCTGAGAAATTAAGCGATTGCGTTGTTTTGCCAACCTTTAGGGATATTGCCGACCATATCAAGGAGATTAAACGCGAAGGCGATATGATAATAACCATGGGCGGCGGCGATATTTATAAGGCTGCCTACCTAATCCGCGAGGATATGGAAAATTGTTAATTGTAAATTAACAAACTTTGTTGTATTATGTATTAAGATTAATTAAATAAGATTTAACGGATGTGTCAAAATGCAGGAAAAAATGCCCTTAGTAACAAAATGCTTGGTATCGGTGTTGATACTTAACTTTTTGTGCTTCTTTATTCAAATGTCGTTTACCATCGTCGCAGTCGGCGTAGGCACCAAGCCCATAGGCTATGATATCTATATGGAGATTGATGGCGAGCAGGTAAAACAATACACCCATTATTATGAAAACGGCGATGACCCCCGCATAGAGGAAATGGATAAGGCAGGAACCGAATATAACAAGGTTGAGCTTAGAACCCCTATCGGCAAAGCTGCCTCCTTCGTTGTTAAAGCACTAACTATGCTTTGCTCCATTTCAATCTTTTGCGCTTTGGTTTATTCAACCCTTTGGAAAGCGGGCGACAGCGATAACAACCGCTCGGTTTATGGCGGCGGCGCGCGCGACCGCTTGAAGGGACTGAAGGTTGGCCTAATGGCGGTTTCGCCCTTCGCTCTTTTATATATCTTGCTTGTTATCAATAAGTTTTCAACCTTTTGGCCGGGAATTTATGGTATTTTCAAAATCGCCAACTATTATCTTTTCCCCTTGGTTAGCGCAGCCTATGGCTCGGCGGCGAATGTTGCGGGAATCTCGATTGGCGGATTGGCTCTCTTGCTCTTAACATTAGTGCCTATCCCGCTTGCAGCAGCGCTTGGTTATTATTTCGGCAACAGTGAGATTTCCATAAAAAATAAAATCGTTTATGTTAAGGAGAAAAAATAATGGGTCTTTTCAAAATCAACTATGAAAAGGAAGGTCCCGGCGTTTCCAAGGAAGAACCGAAAAAGAAAACATTTATCCGTTTCTTTGAGATTTATTTCCGCAATATTTGGAAGCTGATGAACATAACCTTCTATTATATTTTAATGTGCCTGCCCATCGTTACATATGGCATGGCAAACGCAGGTATCGCCCATGTAACCCGCAGCCTTGCCCGCGAGAAGCATTCCTTCGGCAGGCAGGACTTCTTCGATACCATCAAGAAAAACTGGCTCCAAAGCCTTATAGTAGGCATTCTAAACCTGCTCATAACCGCAACCATCATCTATTCGCTTTGGTATTATTTCGCATCCAAGGGCACCATGGCAACCGTTTTAACGGGTGTAATGCTGTTTTGCTTTATAACCTTCACGGTTATGACCTATTATATGCCCATGCTTATAATAACCTTCGGCCTTTCCATCAAGCAAATTTATAAAAACTGCTTTAAGTTTGTGTTCCTGAATTTTTGGCGCAATATGTTGCTGTTTTTCGTGTTGCTTGCCTTCGATGTGTTGCTTATCGTTTTAATGCTAATGCCGCCCTTCGGCAGCATGATAGGAAGCCTGCTTTTATTCTTAATCTATCCCGGCTTCCGCGCATTCTTAATTCAGTTCACGATTTTTGATTGCATCCGCAAGTTTATGATCGACCCGTATTATGAAGAGCATCCCGATGCGGATATCCAAAAGCGCCTTGATTTAGGCCTCCCGGTGCCCGAGGAATATATGCCCAAATACGAAGACGATGATGTTTTTGCCGATGAGCGTATGCTTCCCAAAACCGAAGAATAAAAAAATAAAGCACTCCGATTTTTCGGAGTGCTTTTTATATTAACGGGGCATATCGGTACTCTGTGGATAGACCATGGCTATCGCCGATATAGCGGGAATCCCTAATGCGCCCCCTCACAACATCCTATGAGGGAGATAACCTAATTGTTACTCTATGGGATTCTTTCTAATGAAGAGAACGCCAAGGGTATCTCTTCCGCAGTGAGCCGAAACGGTGCAGCCGGCGCGGGTAACGAAAACCTCGCCCCAGTCGCAGGCGGCCTCAACCTGTGCCTTAATATCGTTAACAATCTCGCTGTCGCAGCCCGCATGGGTAATGAAAACGCGGTCGAGAACGAAGTTATCCTTATCGGCAAGGCGTTCATCAGCATAGGTCTTCAAAACCTCGGCAAACCTGCCGCGATATTTCTTTTCAACGCCCATGGCGCCGCCCTTAACAACGATGCAGGGCTTAAGCTTTAAGAGGTTTGCGCCCATAGCGGCAACTGCCGAGCAGCGTCCGCCCTTGTGAAGATATTTAAGGTCATCAACAACAAACGAAGCATCAACCCTTTGGGCCATATCGTTTATAGCTTCAACGATTTCCTCGGCGGTTTTGCCCTCCTTAACCATATCGGCTGCGGCTAAAACCAAAAGTCCTCCGCCTGTTGAGAGATTTTTAGTGTCAACAACATAAACATTCGGAACCTCTTCAGCGGCTAAAACGGCATTGTGGTTATTAACCGACATGGAAGAGCTGATTGTGAAATGGATGAGGGTAGAACCGTCAGCGGTCATTTCATTGAAGAAATCGATATGGTCGCCAATGCTGGTAGCAGCGGTTTTGGCGAGCTTTCCTGTGCGTTCGGCATAGGCATAAAGGTCATCGGGTTGCGCCTCAACGCCATCAATATAAACCTTATCGTCCATAACAACGGTAAGGGGTCTAATAGCAATAGAATATCTCTCGCAAAGCTCGGGACTTAAATCGGTTGTGCTGTCGCTCGAGAGTTTAATCTTAATATCAGCCATTGTTTTTCCTCCTTGAAAAGTGTTGTGATGATTATATCATAACTGCCTTAAAACTACAAGCATATTTGCGATAGTAGTTCTTGTAAAGATGCAAAAAATATGTTAAGATAAAGAAAACTGAAAGGGGAACGGAAAATGGCAAAAATTTCGCCTTCGGTCTTAACCGCCGATTTTTTAGAACTCGATTCTTATCTTAAAACCTTCGAAGAGTGTGGCGTTGATATGCTGCATATGGATGTTATGGACGGTATATTTGTTCCTAACATTTCCTTTGGCGCGCCCATAATCGAAAAGGTTAAAAAGCATACATCTATCCCCATGGATGTCCATCTTATGATTGACCGTCCCCACCGTTATATAGATATGTTCGCAAAGAGTGCCGATATTCTCGGATTCCATTTTGAGGCGGGCAGCGATGTTTTGGAAACGCTCAAGCAAATCCGTTCTCATGGCATCAAATCCTGCCTAACCATCAAACCCTGCACCGAGCCTGAAGAAATTTTCGAATTTCTTCCGTTTTGCGATATGGTGCTTGTCATGTCGGTAGAGCCAGGCTTCGGCGGCCAAAAGTTTATGCCCTCGGCGCTCGAAAAGCTCCGTAAACTTCGCGCCGAAATAACCCGCAGAGGTATCGATTGTCTTTTAGAGGTTGATGGCGGAATAAATAAAGAAACCGCACCCTTGGCGGTTGCCGCAGGTGCGGATGTGCTTGTAGCTGGAAGCTATGTCTTCGATTCGAAGAATTTAGCCGAAACAATAGGGGAGATAAAAGCCCTTTAAATAATGATTTGTTTAACAGGAGTGTTGCCACAAATTTTGTGCCAATGCTCCTTTGTTTTTGCGAGAGAAAACCGCTTATGAATAATAGAAACCGCAAATTCCGTTCCGAGCTTTAAGAGGCGGCGGCTCATATCGCGGCTGTCGATAATAATGCGATAGAGCCCTTCATTCCTGTAAATTGAGAGCAGCATATCATCCTTTATGCGCTTTATTTGCTCGCAAAACGAAAGCATATCCTCGCAGTTTTCAAATTCGTATATGTAAGGGTAGTCGCTTCTTAAGAGCCTGCGCCCGCCCCCGAGGATAAAATAAATATCGCAGCCTCCCGAATGAGTAGGATAAACCTTGATGGAAAGCCTGTCGGCGGAAAGCGAAAAATCCGAGTTTTCCATGGCGCGGAGAAGAATGCTTCCGAGCGCCGCGCGCGAGCGGGCGTTATCATAGCGTATTTCTTTGAAACTACCGAAATAATCGCAAATTTCGGTTGCGGTTAGGGTTATTTTGAGCTGTCGCCCCTTCGAATCTATAATCATATGCGCCACTCCTCCAAGCATATTTTAAGCTCCCAAGGCCCTTATATTCAAGCGGTAAATATTGTTTAGCGCCGCGGGCGGCAGCCCGCAGCGCAGGGTAAAGCTATTTGCAGCCGCAGCCAAAGCCTTGTCGGTCATTCGGGTCTTCGGCAGGGGGGAAGAACTCATTGGTCGGGAATTCAATCCTGCGGAAAAGGTCGCAGGGATGCTCCGCCGTGTCCTCGCATTGCTTTTCGGGAATGCAAAAATCATAAACGGGAATAAGCATTTGAACATTTCGAACGAGCTGAACGATGCTGAAAAGACCAAGTGTAACAAAAACGGTGGGGGTGCCGCCCTCACATTCGGTGCAAACCTGACCGCCAAGGCACTGGCAAATGCAGGCAGGAATGCAGCAGCTGCTCTCGTGGCAGTTGCGGATTTCGCCGATTCTTGCCGAAAGGGGAACGGGGTCAACGCTTTGAACAACGCAACGCGGTGTGTTCGAGGTGCGGGGCAGCTGTGAGTCCATTGCTTCCTCAAGAGATATGTTGTTGGAGAAAACCTTAACATTTCCATCGCTGCCGTAGAGAATTACCTTTTTGCTGAAATATGCAATACCTCTAACCGTTGTGGGCGCGGCATGGGGCGAGAGGATAAGGTCGCATTCAACCAAAAAGAAGAATGTAAGGTCGCAGGAATAATAGCCTCGGTTAAAGCTGACGGGCTCAACATCGATATAAACATTAAGCACCTCAGCCCTGCGCGTGCGAACGCTTAAAGCGCGACCAACCAGCGCCTGGTCGGCGGCAGTGAAGTAGCAACGAAGGTCTTCAAGACAGTCGCGGTCGCAGCAGGAATCATAAACCCTGCCGGCGTCAATACAAACCGCCTCTTTAAAGCCATTGTTATCCGCCATTAAAAAAGCCTCCTTGAAAAAATTGAAGTAAAAACTTCTATAACATACTATGTTGGGGCTTTTTTTATGTGAATGTGAATTTATCTTTATAAAAGCGGGAAAATAATGATGGAGTTGATTTTTATGAATATAACCAATAATGAGTATAAAAAACTATATGAAGCTGCCAGCCCCAAAAGCCCAAAACTCAAGGATTTTTTATGGGCGTTTTTGGTTGGTGGGTTTATATGTATGGTCGGTCAGCTGCTTCTTGAACTTTATCTTTATTTAGAGTTAGGGGAGAAGATAGCCAAAACGCTGGTGCCTGTAACCTTAATCTTTATAGCGGCAGTTTTAACCGCCACCCATCTTTTCGAGCGCATAGCCAAGCGCGCAGGCGCGGGAACCCTCGTTCCCATAACAGGCTTTGCAAACGCCGTTGTTTCTCCCGCCATTGAGTTTAAATCCGAGGGCTGGGTTTTGGGGCTCGGCGCTAATATGTTCAAAATCGCAGGCCCCGTTATCGCTTATGGCACCCTCGCCAGCGTGCTCTACGGAGTAATCTATTGGCTTTGTCAAATCAAATAGCAAAAAAGGCTTGACCGTTTGGTCAAGCCTTTTTCTTATCCTATTCTTCTTTGCTCGCGCCAGCGCTCGGGCGAGCAGGAGTTTTTCTTAATGAACAATTTATAAAAATGCGAATAGTTGGAAAAACCGCAGGAGAGCGAAATTTTCTCGAGCGAATCGGAGGTTGCCTCCATTAGGTGTTCAGCCTGCTTCAGCCGCAAAGAATTAGCATATTCAATGGGCGAGAGCGAAAAATTCTTCTTGAAAATATTTATAATATGATTCTTGCTGAAATGAAATTTTGCGCTCAGTAAATCGAGGGTTATAGTCCCGCCGAGGTTTTCTTCGATGAAGCTTGCCATTTCGTTGGCGAGGGGAGAGAGCGTCTTTGATTTTTGAAGCGCCGCAATAATGGCATAAAATTTCCCCGCCTGCAAAATATAAGGCGAATCGCTGTGCGCGAGTTTATCCATCTCTTCCATAAGGCTTTTAAGCGCAGCATAATCAAAATTGCCGCTTTTTTCTAAAATCGCGCCTTGGCTCTCCCAATCGGCAAGGAAATGAACATATAAATATTTTGGCGCATCGCTTTGAATGGCGCCCTCCTGCAGGCTGTCATGGCGCTGAATATGGTATTCGCCCTTGTGGATTTCATAAGGCTTTCCATCTTCTGTGAACCTCAAAACGCCATCGAAAACCAACAGCAAAACATCATCGCGGCAAAGTCGCGAAACATGATGCTCGCCCTCTAAAAAGTAGCGAAGGGAAGCGTATTTATATGTGATAGGCCGTTCAAGATTTATGCCCTCCATATTTATCACCTCGCTAAAATTTTAATAGTACAGTGTGATATTGTCAATGAAAAATGTGAATATGGTCATATAAATTGAGAATTTAGTGTGATAAAATAAAACTAACGAAAGGGGATGACGCTGTGGCAAAGTGGCAGTTTTACACCACTAATGAATTAAAACCTCGCGGTTGGATTTATCGCCAGTTGAAAATGGAAGCGGAGGGCCTTTGCGGCAATCTCGATAAAGTTTGGCCCGATATTCGCGATAGCGCTTGGCTGGGAGGCTCGCGCGAGGGCTGGGAGAGAGTGCCCTATTGGCTCGATGGTTTCATTCCGCTTTCCTATCTTTTAGAGGATGAGGATATGATTTCGCGCGCTAAAAAATATATCGATTCAATCCTTTCATTCCAAGAGGAGGATGGCTGGATTTGCCCTTGCCCGCCCGAAAAGCGCAAAACTTATGATACTTGGGCGGTGCTTCTCATCTCCAAGGTATTAACCGTTTATTATCAATGCTCGCGTGATGAGCGCATCCCGAATGCTCTTTATAAAACCCTGCATAACTTTTATAATTTGCTCGAAAAGGGCGAACTTGAGTTGTTTAATTGGGGCAAGTTTCGCTGGTTTGAGGGCTTTATTGCCATTAAATTTTTAAGGGAGCGCTATAGCGATGAATGGATTCTAAAGCTTGCAAAAATCCTTCGCGAGCAGGGCGCCGACTATAACGATTATTGCGAAAGCTGGAAACGCCCCCTAAACACTTGGACCTTCCATACCCATATAGTGAACCTCGCTATGATGCTTAAATATGAGGCTATGGAAAATGCGGTTTTGGGCGGGGAATATAGCGATTCCGCCGAGCGCCTTCGCGCAATCCTGCGCGAATATAACGGCACCCCCGTTGAAACCTTTACGGGCGATGAGTGCCTTTCGGGATTGAGCCCGATTCAGGGAACCGAGCTTTGCAGCGTTGTTGAGCAAATGTATTCTTATGAGCTGCTATATGCCCAAACGGGCGATAAAAAATGGCTGGAGCGGCTGGAGGTGCTCGCCTTTAACGCCCTTCCCGCAACCATTAGCGATGATATGTGGAGCCATCAGTATTTGCAGCAAAGCAACCAAATCGCTTGCATAACCTTTCCCGGAAAGTCCTTATTTAGAACCAATAGCAGCGAGGCGCATCTCTTCGGTCTTGAACCCCATTTCGGCTGCTGCACATCTAATTTCGGTCAAGGCTGGCCAAGGTTTGCGCTTTGTGCCTTTATGCATAGCAAAGATGAAATAATAAATGCGGTTATGCTGCCCTCCGTTTTAGAGGAAAAAGGCGTTAAAATTGAACTTGAAACCGATTATCCCTTTAAAAACAACGCGCGCTATACTATAACCGCCGAGCGCGATTTCATCTTTAAAATCAGAATTCCCTCCTTTGCGCGGCAACTGCTGGTAAACGGCGCGCCGCAAGAGGGAGATGAACTCATATTTGATATTAAAAAAGGGGAGAAGCGCGAAATAAATCTTGCCTTTGTGGTAAATCCCGAATTCGTTTCCCGACCTTATAATTTATTCGCGGCGAAGTGCGGCTCGCTTGTGTTTTCCGCTCCGATAGCTAATGAAAAGAAAATGCTCGAATATGAGCGAAATGGTGTCGAGCGAAAATATCCCTATTGCGATTATGAGCTTATTCCCAAAAGCGAATGGGGCTGGGCGTTTGCGAGCGATTCCCTCGAGCGAATAGAAAAGGAGATAAATGCCGTTCCGTTTGCCGAAAATTTCCCGCCCGTAACCCTAAAAACCGAGGCGTTTCGCATCGACTGGGGATTTGCCGATGGCTATGATTCGGCGTGCGCCAAAACCCCCGAAAGTTTAACGCCCCTCGGCGAGCCGAAAGAACTTATCCTGTATCCTTATGGCTGCGCGAAACTGCGCATGACCGAACTACCCAAAATATAACTAAAAAAACACACCCCGTAGAGGGTGTGTTTTTATTTATTCCGTTTCCATTTGATTTTGAGCAATCAGTTTGCACTTTTTAAAGGTTTTATTAACGCTTCTTAAAAATAGCCATAAAATAACCAAAATGCCAACAATCACCGGCGACATTGCCCAAAAACGAATGCTGCTTATGGAAAAGTTGTTAATCATAAATGCGCTGCAAGCATATATTAAAATGCCCAAAAAAACAATTAAAACAATTGATATGGGGAATAAGCCTGAGGCCACTCTATTTCTAAGCTTTTTATAACTGAAAGTTGCAGTGTTTTCTAAAACCGAAATATCCTCGTTCACAATATTTATAGAGGGCTTAAAATAAAATTTTTTGCCCTTCCTAAATCGGGCGGGGGTATATTTTAATTCAACGGTTTTATCATTAGGATTTAAAATTTTAAATCTAACTTTTACATTTTCAAACGGTGAAAACGATTCAAAATCAGTAATTTCATCCTTATCCATAAGAGGTGCATCGTGGAGTATCATGAAAAGTAAGCCCCAAAATCCAATAACAAACAATTTGCCTAAAATAGTTAAAAATCCACATATAATTGAGCTTAAAATAGGGCTTTTTATTTTGTATTTTATGTATTCATTGGTGCTTATTTCCTCTATAGAAACCTCAAGTTCATCGCATGGCTCGTATTCAATTGTAGTTTCTTCCGCAAAGCAAACCTGCTTGTCGCCATATGTTAAGCGCAGGTAATCCGCGAAATGGTCGTCATTAATTTTAAATGTAGTTTTCATATCTTTTTAGGTCAACCTATCAAACATTTGCAGCATTTCTTCCTCGGTTGTGTGGCGGCTTAAAATAAAGCTTCCGCTCTTAATTTCGGCAACCACCATTGCCGAAACAACCGGAACATTTCCGATATACATCTTTATGCTCTCGCCAGTAAGCTTCTTTGTAGCGTCGCGAAGCTTCTTTGCGCCTTCATCGGTCATTTCGAGCTCGATATAATAACCGTTATCATCACTGCTGCGGGCGAAAACGCGCTCAATATCGCTGTTATAAAACAAAACCTCGCCGCGCTCATCCTTAAAGAGAATAACCCTTGAATTAGTGAAGGAATCCTCCTTAACGGTCGTGATAGTATTGAGGACTTTGCTGCCGCCGCATCCAACAAGCGAAAGCAAAACCAAAACAACCAATCCCAAGCATAAAATCTTTTTCATATTCTTCTCCTTAAAAGCTATCAATGATTGCATATAAGTTTTCATCCGAATATTCGATTTCCGATGAGAACATTCTAACCAAATCGAGCTGGTCAGCTACCGTGAATTCGCCGTTTAGCGCAAAAATCGCTGCGCCCATTGCGCGCAAGATGTAAAACCCGAGAGCCGCAAAGCATAAACGGCTAAACGCCTCCTCCATATTGGGCGCAACCGCGAAGTGTCGAAATATTATGTAAACCAAAAACTGCTCGTATTCATATAGCCTATCGCTCATATGGCGGTCAAAGTCCGCGAGGTCGCAGGGGAGAGCGCGAATGGTGTTTTCCAGCATCTCGCCCCAATCATCGCAAAGCCGCTCAAGCGATAATAGCCGCCTGCACCAATCTTTAATATCAAGGTCGGGAGCCTCGCGACCAAACAGCGCGAAAGCATCAAAAATGCGCTCTTCAATGCCCTTTTCGCGGTTTTGAAGGCGGCTAAAAATTTCCTCGCGCAACAGCATTATTTTATCGCTTCCCGCATAATCGGGGAGGTCTGCTTTTTCTTTTCTTGCGATAATAATGCGCGCCGCCTCTTCGCAGCAAAGCCCGAGACCCATCTCATCGCGGTCGGGCAACTCGTTTATAAAGCGCGGATGGTCGCGGCAAATGTTGCAAATTGCGTTTTCGCCAAGCTCGCTTATAATATCGCATAAATTGTTATTGTTTAAAAAGGGGCATCGCTCATCCTGCCCCAAAACAAAATGAGGCGCAGGGCTTTGCAAAATATTTTCGCGCAACCGCCCTCCGAGCTCTCCGGAAATGCCCTCATAAAGAGCGAGAGTTTCCTCATCAATATCAATTTCCCAGCCGATGCAGCAGTTATGGCTGCAGCGGTCAGCGATGCATTTGAACTCATCATAATAAGAAGGAACCATGAGCGCCATAAAAACCACCTCACTACCCCTTATTATACACCATCAAAAATAATGTTACAAGATATCATTTGCGGATATTACCAATCGTTTCAGCACACAATAATTTAAAAAAAGGAGCGATATTTATGCCGAAACGATTGGGAAAAAGAAGCATAATTTTCGAAAACTGCCCGCGCATCGAGGGGTTTTATGCATCGGTGGGTAAGAAAGAGGGCGAGGGTCCGCTCGCAAAGGAATTCGATGAAATAAATGATGATATAGCGCTGGGACTCGGCTCATTTGAACGCGCCGAAAGCGAGCTTCAGCGCCGCGCGGTTTTGGGTGCGCTTAAAAAGGCGGGCGTGAATCCCGAGGAGGTCGATATGATTTTCGCGGGCGACCTTTTAAACCAGTGCATCGGCAGCAGCTTCGGCGTTATGGATTTGGATATCCCGTTTTTGGGGCTCTATGGCGCCTGCTCAACCATGGCGCTCTCGTTTTTAAACGCTGCGGTTTATGTTGATAGCGCCGCGGCAAAGCGAGCCGTTGCCGTAACCTCATCGCATTTTTGTTCGGCTGAACGGCAATACCGTTTTCCGCTCGAATATGGTTCCCAGCGCCCTCAAACCGCCCAATGGACAGTAACGGGAAGCGGAGCCGTCTTGCTGGGGGATAGGGGCGCAGTTTATGCCCATTCGGCAACGGTCGGCAAGATTTGCGATTTAGGGGTTAAGGACCAAAACAATATGGGCGCCGCCATGGCTCCTGATGATGTTAAAATAAGACCATACCCAAAGTTAGAGGGTATGGTCTTTTTCTACACACAAATCCAGTATTTAAGGGGGGTTTAGAGCACTTTTAATAGATTTTTAAAGCACAAAAATATGTAAAAACAGTGGACTGAAATAAACACACTATGTATAAAGTAGTCCACAAAAAAGGAGGTAAAATTAATGCTACAGTATTTAATACATACTTTTGGGTATAATCAACCTTTTAGAATTTCGGAAATTGAATACAAAGATTTTTCACGAACTTGGAAATATAATTGTATAGTTGAACTCTGTCAAAAGGGCGAGGTAGTACATCTTGAAAGAGATGTATATTATGTACCCAAGAAAAACAAATTCGGTATAGTACCATTTGACCCGATGAAGATTATCGAAAAGAAATATATTAAAGATAACGAAAATGTACAGGGCTATTTTTCTGGCAAATATTTGTTATATCAACTTGGTTTGTCAAAGGTCAATCCCAAGACAATAGAAATTTATTCTAACAATGAAACACAAAGAAGCAAAGTGGTAAATATTTGTGGTAAAAGATTATTGTTACATAAACCACGAACTAAAATCGATAAGTTTAACGCCTCTGTTCTATGCTTTTTGGAACTAATGAACGGTATTGATGTAGAAACCCTTGACGAGTATAAACGAAAACTAATCGCTGATTATATCAACGAAAACCGTATAACCCAAAAGCAAATCACCAAATACATACCGTATTTCCCCGATAAGACCTGCCGAAATCTAATCGAAAGCGAGGTAATCTACCGTGTCCCGCAGTAATAGTTGTATGGTTTGTACATACCTAATCGAACTTGTAGCAGGAATAATGACCGGTTACATATTTATCTATCTTGACGATGCCATTGTGATGAGATTTGCACTTTTGATGTTGTATATTCCCGCAGTTCTCGTCTTAGTAGATGCAAAATCAAAAATGGTAAGATTCCTTGTCTATCTTATGCTGACCGCGGTCTGCTTTTGGGGCTTGCTTTACGCCATCTATTTCCGCCGACCTTTCGGCTTTTCTCTTATCTTTTGCGCCATTGTCGGCTTTATCTACTATGTCATATTTACCGATACCGCCAAAAAGGATAAAATGTCAAAAATAATTATTGTCAATTTCTGCTTTTTCACGCTCGTGTTCTTAATCGCACTCTCTTGTAACTTGATGTTCAACCCAAGACACGCACCCCTCCTCAACGGCGGAGCAGTTATGTGGTGATATATAATCTTAGAGTTGACTGCGTTGTGGTAAATTGATATAATAGAAATGTAAATAGTGACTTTAGGCGGTTGCTTTTGCAATCGGGAATCTTACCGCAAACCTGACAGACTTGCGGTATCTTCCGGCAAAATGCACTTATGGTCGCAGACTCGTCAATTACGGGATTATTGTCTTAGTTTTCGGCATCTGCGCATTCGTGCAGATGCTTTTCTTTTGTCCTTTTACTAATATTGAGTAAAGGGGTAACATTATGTTTTCCAAACTGAAACTGTCATTACAAAACATCAACTACAAACTCTATTTCGCACTCCTTATTTTAGGACTTGCACCAACCGTATACACAACTGTACGTGTGTTTCTTCTCGGTTCACTTCCCGGAGAATATTCATTCTCAATCGCAGGACAACTGTCTTGGGTAAATCTGCTTTATGAAATCATAAACGAGGCAATTATTTTGCCGTTGTTTTATTTCGTAGGCAAGGTGGCAACCGACAAAAAAGAGTTTACCAACCGTGTGAAAACAGGACTAATAATGTCACTCGGCATATATCTAGTGCTGTCAGCGGTTATCATTTGTTTTGCAAAACCTCTTTTATCATTTATGGCAACTGACAAGTCTATAATTGACGCATCGACTACATACATCCGCATTGAGAGTGTTGCAAATATCTTTTTAATTCTTTCACAGTTTGTGCTTGTAGCACTTGTAACCATAAATAAAAGTAAATATCTTTACATTTTAACCTTTGCTAGACTTATACTTAGTTTGGTTTGCGATACTTTCCTCGTATCATCACTCCCAATATCACATAACCTTGGTGTAAACGGAATAGGATACTCAAATATTATAGTAAACATTGTTTTACTCATTGTATCCCTTGTGTTACTATCAAAAGAAAACATCAATGTTTTTGACAGATCAAAACTAAACTTCGCATGGGTTAAAGAGTTTATAAAAATTGGTAGTATTTCAGGACTTGAGTCCCTTGTTCGCAATGTTGCCTATATGGTTATGATTTCACGAATGGTTAATGTTGTTGGCGAGCAAGGTACCTATTGGGTGGCAAATAACTTTATTTGGGGTTGGCTACTGCTTCCTGTTTTACAACTGGGCGAACTTATCAAACAAGAAACCGCAACCGATAAAGAAAATGTACGTAAAAATAGCCTTGGCTATTTTGGAATAACTGCAATTATTTCAGCCTTGTGGCTTGTTAGCATACCGCTTTGGAAACCGTTTATGGCAAATGTTTTGCAGTTTACTGACGTGGATAAACTGTTTAACCTTGTGTTTGTTCTCGTTGGCTTTTATGTACTTTACGCTTTCCAAAATGTGTTCGACTCTATATTCTACGGACTCGGCAAAACAAACTATATGCTTTTTGAATCGGTGGTCACCAATGCGATTTATTACGGTATAGCGTTTGTGCTTTACACTACGGGCGTCTGGACTCCGTCACTTATCGGAATTGCTTTGCTTTTCGGCATTGGCAATGCCTTTGATAGCCTTGTTTCTCTCGGCGCATTCGCATTCTTACTTAAAAAAGAAAAGATAAATATATTAAAGATCGATCAAAACAGCAACCGCTGAAGCGTAAAACTTCAGCGGTTGTTACTTTATTTATTAAATGAAACAGGCTCGGTTTCGCCTGTAGCAAATGCGTTAGGACCGGGATCCGACATTGAAAAATACATTTTAGCAGCCTTTGTTGTGCCGAAATCTCGGTTAGAGCCTGAATTCTGTACCTTGTTAAAGGCATCGCGGAACATCTGATTGTGCGCTTCTTCACGGTTTAAGAGGAAGTCGATGGTCTCACGCACCTTTTTGTCATCAATCTGGCGGTAGAGATATTCATAAACAACCTTTGCTCGTTGTTCGGATGCGATATTGCTTAAGAGGTCTGCGCATAGGTCGCCCGTAACCGTTACATAGTCGCCTGTCCAGGAATAACCCGAAGCATTGATAAGACCAGGGTTCAGACCAAGTTGAACGTGGGTCTGAATTTCTCCCGCGGGCACCTTTTCCACATCAACATCGTGACCGTTTAAAAGGTTGATTGTCTGCCCAATCATTTCCATATGGCCAAGTTCCTCGGCGGCAATGTCAAGAAACAAATCCTTAATTTCAGGGTCTTTGATTCTAAAACTCTGCGACATATACTGCATAGCCGCCTTAAGCTCACCGTTACCGCCGCCAAGTTGTTCCTGCAAAAGTGCCGCATACTGCGGATTTGGTTTCTCTACTGCTACAGGATGAAATAACATCTTTTCGTGTTTAAACATAAACTTACCTCCGTTTATTTGGTATTAGATATTCTTTCCAATTCAGCGGAGGATATACGAACACCACACTAAATAGTAAAGCTCTCTGTCGAAACAGAGAGCTTTTTCGTACACAAAATTATTTGTTTTTCAAAATCTTATCAGGGAATACTGTTGCATTGATCAAATCTGCAGGGTCTACTTCTAATGCATCAGCGATATTAAAGAATACATCTAATGAAAACGGACGAACTAAGCCAGGTGCTTCAATAGCACTAATATGTGAACGGCTAACGTTCGATTTTTCTGCAAGTTGTTCCTGTGACATACCACGCATTTTGCGTAAAGCTGCAATAGCAATTCCTAACTGAATGAATCTGTCTCTATTCTTAAAATCTATTTGTTTACTCATAAAATAGACACCATCCTCTCTACATATAATTATACTTTTTCCTTGTTTGCTTGACCGTATACACGATAGAGCACTTGACTAATATTTAGAGCAAAAGTATAATTACAAGAGAAAATGCAAAAATCAAAGTGCATTTGCACTATAAAGTGAGAGATGGATTATGCCTATAAAAAATACTGCCTGCTTTTTCGGTCATAGAACTATTAACGAAACTGAGGAACTAAAATCAAAACTTATTGAAATTATCGAAAGACTAATTGTGGACGAAAAAGTCGATACATTTCTTTTCGGGAGCAAGAGCCGATTTAATAGCCTGTGCCTTGAACTCGTGACTGAACTAAAAGAAAAATACCCGCACATAAAACGAATCTATGTACGAGCAGAATATCCGGATATAAACGAGCAATATACAAACTATCTTTTAGAGAGTTACGAGGATACTTACTATCCTGAACATATACGCAGCTCAGGCCGTGCAGCCTACGTGGAACGCAATTACGAAATGATAAATAAAAGCCATTATTGCATAGTCTACTACGACGAACCTAACGCCCCAACCACCCGCAAAAGCGGCACCAAAATCGCCCTTGATTATGCTGTGAAGAAAGGCAAACAAATTATCGTTCTGCCTACAAAAGAGTAGAAAAAGGGCGTGATTTATGGTATAATTATAAATGATAAAGAGGTGACAAAAATTGATTTATTATACAGGCGATATACACGGCTCAACACTTGAAATCGTAACCTTTTGTATGCGCTTTAAACCGACTAAGGATGATACGATAGTTATCCTAGGTGATGTAGGTGCAAACTATTTTGGTGACATAAGGGATAATAAACTCAAAGAGGCATTTGCTAAACTTGAACCGACCATTTTTTGCATACACGGCAATCACGAAATGCGCCCTTGGAATATTCCTACATATAAAACAAAGGTATGGAACGGCGGCACAGTTTGGTATGAGGAAAAATATCCAAATATTCTCTTTGCCAAAGACGGTGAGATTTTTAATATTGAAGACACAAAGCATCTTGTAATCGGCGGTGCATACAGCGTTGATAAATTCTACCGACTAAGCCGTGGTTACGGTTGGTGGGAAGACGAACAGCCGTCAGAAGAAATTAAACAGTATGTTGAGCAACAGATAAAAGAAAAAGATTTTGATGTTATCCTGTCTCATACTTGTCCGTTTAAGTATGAGCCGATAGAAACATTCTTGCCTGGAATAGACCAAAGCACAGTTGATACAAGTACAGAAGAATGGCTTGACAAAATTGAGGGATCGGTTGATTATAAAGCGTGGTATTGCGGCCATTGGCATATCAATAAACGCATCGACAAAATCCACTTCCTCTTTCACGGATTTGAAACAAATCAAGACTTAGAAATATACGGCTAACCCAAAAACCTCGACAAATTTGCCGAGGTTTTGCTATATCATTAAAAAAATACTGCAATCGCACGATTTTTGTGCTGAAAACTGTTGAGGTTTGTTGGGTTTTGTGTTATAATACAAAGCAATGATACAATGTGAAAATTATAACTATTTTGAGGTGTATTATGGCTGCAAGTTATAAAAAGTTATTTAAACTTTTAATTGACCGCGACATGAAAAAGAAAGAACTCGCTGAAAAAGCAGGAATCAGCATCGCTACCATTACAAAGATGGGCAAAGATGGTGCCGTTGTCTCCAGCGATGTGCTTGTTAAAATCTGTTCAGCACTTGATTGCACAATGGATGATATTGTTGAAATTGTGCCTAATAAGTAAAGTACTGTTTATCGTACATTAGATGTTGTAAACTTGATAGAAGGAGTGCGTTATTTATGATTACTATTGATGATTTATCCGTGTGGATTAAAGACAATACATCACTGAGCGACAGTTCGATTTATAAATACTCTCATGCTGTAAATACCATTTCAAAAGAAATGTACCAAAAAGGTATTATTCCTGTTGATTTGTTTGCTATGTCAGAGTTACAGTGCGATATATATTTGCCTATTATCCTGAAAGACCCCGACTTTACTTCAAAAAATAGTACAGGAAACAACATGTACAGCAATGCATTAAAACAATACCGCTTATTCAGAACTGCAACTTCGGATAAAGTTGTAGATCAGGCAGAAGTTGAGAAGGCGATTTCAGGTTATGCAACCCTCGCCGAAACCGAACGCACAGCCATCGTTAAATCAAGAGTCGGTCAGGGTCTCTTTAGAAAGCGTTTGATTGATAAATATAAAGGTGCGTGTATTATTACAGGCGTTTCTGCCAAAAAGCTTTTGGTAGCAAGTCATATAAAACCTTGGGCTGTAAGCAATAACGAGGAAAGATTAAGTGAAGAAAACGGTCTTTTATTAAGCCCGACATATGACAAACTCTTTGATTACGGTCTGATTACATTCAGCAATCAAGGTAATATGATTATTTCGTCACAACTTTCGGACGAGGATAAAAATAAACTTCATTTATCTACAGACATCGAATATGATTTGAAAATGTCTTCAAAAATGATAGAACATTTAGATTATCATAGAGATATTATTTTTGTTCGTAAATGACAAGTTTAAAATAAGGAATAGATAAAGGAGATATAAGCATAATGAATAAGGTAAGGTTTGATTTTGAAATTAATACGATTAAGAGGTTTAGTGTTCCTATGAGTAAAGAACTTGACGATATCAATGAAAAATATGAAAAAGGATATTCCAGAGTAGTTACCGAAACCGGTTCCTACAAAGTGGGTTTGATAAAAGATGTTTTCTTACAAGACAATTACAATTTGACACCTGATTATCAAAGAAGAATTACCTGGGATAATAAAAAAAGATCAAAATTAATTGAATCTCTAATAATTAATATCCCAATTCCTCCTATTTTTCTATATGAATATGACTATGACAAATATGAGGTTATGGACGGCTTGCAACGCCTGACTGCAATAATTGACTTTTATAACAACCAGTATAGACTTTCAGGACTTGAAGAGTGGAAGGAACTTGAAGGAAAAAAATATAAAGATTTGCCTAATAAAATTCGCGAAGGAATTGATAGAAGACAGCTTCAAGTGATAACTCTGTTAAAAGAATCAGCTGCTTCAGAAGAACGAGCTGATAGAATCAAGAGATTAGTTTTCGAAAGATTGAATACTGGTGGCGTTAAATTAATGCCTCAAGAAATAAGAAATGCCATTTATAATGGCATTGGTAATGAAATGTGTCAATCTTTGTCCAACACTGTTTTGTTTAAGACGCTTTGGGAGATACCTGCCGAAATTAGTGTTGATGAAACTGATTATGATTTACAAGACCAAATTGAAAATGAAAAACTTCAAAAAAAGCTTGAGCGAAATGCTCTTTATAAGCGCATGTATGACGTGGAATTGGTTTTGCGTTATTTTGCTATGAGACATATTGACGACTTTGATTATTCGTTGTCTGAGGTTTTAGATGATACTTTATATGCATTAAACCAATATAGTGAAGAAAACATTAAAATGTTAAGTGATGTTTTTATTTCTGCATTAAGAAAAGCGAATGCATTGTTTGGCGATAAAGCATTTAAATATTGCAATGAGGAAAAATGGTCTTCGCCGGCTCGTATGATTTATGATCCGATGATGATGGTTCTTTCTCAAGATGACATAATAGTCAATGATACCAACGTCGAAAACAATGTTGTTGAGTTGCAAAAATTTTATAATTCTGCAACCTATATTGACGACGAAGGAATAGAACAACGCATATTTGATGGTAAACATCAGTCCAAAGAAGATATCAAAAAACGTGCCGAGGCATTAGATGAATTTATAAGAAGTTTGATAAAATGAAAAGACTATTAATAGAATATCAGGTGTTTTTATCAAGAGTTAAAGAAATTCAAGTTCTTTTGAAAAAAGCAGATAAAAACACTTGTATTGAAAAAATAGAACGATCTTTGTCTAACCCAGACCACGAAACGCTTGATTATATAAATTTTCTTAAATCTTTAAGTGGTTCGCAGGTTATATACAATGCAGTAATTATTAGTCTTTATGGTTGTTATGAAAATTATATTGATAATCTGCTTGGTGTATATTTGGATATTATGTTAGAAAACACTGCCGCATACGATCAGCTCCCGGAAAAATTACAAAAGAAATATCGTGCAAAGTTTGGCGAATATCTGACCAATCCGCAAAGATTTAATAAAATAGATTTAGATTTAAGTAAAGAAGTATCTAATTATAATGATCTTCTCCAATCTAATTTATCTGGCTCAATGAGTAAGAAATTTGCAATAGCGCATTCTGGCAATCTTCATGTGCAAGAAATATTTGATTTAATAAATGTTTTAGGAATAGAAAACTCAAAAGATAAAGTTTTGGATTCTTATATGTTCAAAAATTTTCATCTGGGAAATGGTATGGACGAATTAGAATTTAATACAAAACGTGCGAGAAACAAAGAAGATTTTTTCTTACCAATAGAAACTTTGGTAGAACAACGAAATTCGGTAGCCCACAGTTGGAATGTTGAAGATAGAATTACTTTTCGCGAGATCAACGATGTGATAATTCCTTTCCTTAGAATGATATGTGGGTGTATTTACCGTTTATGTGTATGTAGCGCGTTTGATTTGAATTCTGATTATCCATTGTTTGAAAATCAACAACCAATAAAAATCATTGATAATCGAATAGTTTGTTTTAATAACCAAAACAAACGAATATCCATAGGTGATTACATAATATATGAAGCTGATGGAATTACTAAGGTTGCTTGTATAAAGAACATGCAGATAAATCGAAAAGATATACTGCATATTTCAGAAGAAGATTCTAAGGATATCGGATTGGAAATCGATGATACAATTAGAGAAACGGACAAGCTTAAAATGGTCATTAATATGACTTAAACATAGGACAAAACATTAAAAATTTAAAAAATTCTATACAAGGAGACTCTTTATGAAAGTAATTAGTTTGTTTAGCGGATGTGGTGGTCTTGATTTAGGTTTCGAAAAAGCCGGATTCAAGGTGCCTGTTGCTAATGAATTTGATAAGACTATTTGGGATACCTTCGAAGCAAATCATCCTAAAACAAAGTTAATCAAGGGTGACATTCGTAATATACAAGAAGAGGATTTTCCCGATGATATAGATGGAATTATTGGTGGACCACCGTGCCAAAGTTGGTCGGAAGCAGGTTCTTTACGGGGTATTGATGATGCAAGAGGTCAGTTATTCTATGAATATATTCGTATTTTAAAAGATAAGCAACCAAAATTCTTTCTTGCAGAAAATGTAAGCGGAATGCTTGCAGACCGACACTCAACAGCCGTTCAGAATATTGTTTCTATGTTTGAGGATTGTGGTTACGATGTTTCTATTACAATGGCTAACGCAAAAGATTATGGTGTAGCTCAAGAACGAAAAAGAGTATTTTATATTGGCTTTAGGAAAGATCTTAATATTAGCTTTGAATTTCCCAAAGGATCAACTCAAAAAGACAACAAAAAAATCACATTAAAAGATATTATTTGGGATTTGCAAGACACCGCCATTCCAAGTGCTCCGAAGAATAAACATAATCCAGAAGCGATCAATAACAATGAATATTTTACAGGCTCATATTCTCCAATTTTCATGAGTAGAAATAGAGTGAAATCATGGGACGAACAGGCATTTACTGTTCAAGCATCAGGTCGTCAGTGTCAATTGCATCCTCAGGCTCCTAAAATGATTAAGCATGGTCATAACGATTGCAGGTTTGTAGAAGGGCAAGAATATTTATACAGAAGAATGACTGTTAGAGAAGTTGCGAGGGTTCAAGGATTCCCAGATGACTTTAAGTTTATATACTCAAAAATTGATGATGCTTATAAAATGATCGGAAATGCAGTTCCAGTAAATATGGCATATGAAATTGCACTTGCAATTAAAAAAGTTCTGAATAGTAACAATGTGAAATCCAGAAACAAAGCCAACAAAAATAAGGAGAAAAGAAAAATGAGCGCTAATAGTAATAACCAAGGAAGAGCCTATGAATATGCTTGGATGACATCATTATTTGAAACTCTTGATTCATTACGTGAAACAGGAATAGTATGTAATTCAAGCTATGATGCCAACGAGAGAGCGTGGAATGCAATAAGTGAGGAAAAACGAGAAATATATACGATGTCAGCTAATGCTGCTGTAAATACAATTATTGAATTAGAACCGATGATGGAAGAAAATTCTGATGATATCTTACTTCTTGAATTTCAAAAAGATGAATTTGGAGAAAGTGGCGATGTTCGAGATATAGTTATTCGCAGAGATGATGTTAATTGGGAAATTGGACTAAGTATAAAGCATAATCATGATGCCGTAAAACATAGTCGTTTAAGCCATGTGTTGGATTTTGGTGAAGAATGGTATGGTATTCCTTGCAGCGATCAATATTGGAATGATATTGCACCAGTTTTTGATTCTCTGAAACGCGAACAAAAGAGGAAAACGGCATGGTCTGATTTGGATGACAAAGAAGGTGATGTTTATGTTCCTTTACTTCAGGCTTTTTTAGATGAAGTATATAGGACATATAATCAAGATTCCACTATTGCAGTAAAAATGTTTGAATATTTAGTAGGAATTAGAGATTACCACAAAATAGTTAGCCATGATAATAAAAGAATGACATTAATACATACTTTTAATCTTCATGGTTCGTTAAATCAACCTAGCACAGAAAAAGAATCTGAATTCGAGGTTTTGCCAGTTGAACTTCCAACAGAAATAATTTCCATGAGATTTAAGAAAAACAGCAACACCACAGTGGAAATCTATATGGACAACGGTTGGGCTTTCAGTTTTAGAATTCACAGTGCAAGCACACTGGTTCAACCAAGTTTGAAATTTGATGTTCAATTTATTTCCACACCGTCGTCTGTACTTAATATTGAGTGCAAATGGTATTAAAGGTTGGTAGTTTATTTTCGGGAATAGGAGGCATCGATATTGCGTTTCAGCAAGCTGGATTTGAGATCAAGTGGGCTGTTGAAAATGATGCCGCATGTTGTCGAACATATAGACATAATTTAAAAGACACTTTGTTATTTGAAGAGGATATTAGAGTTATTAATCCATCGGAGCTTTGTAATGTAGATATAATAACTGCTGGATTTCCGTGTCAACCATTTTCGGTAGCGGGTAAGCAGCAAGGATTTAGTGATGAACGAGGTCATCTTTTCTATGAAATAGAGAAATTTATCAGTGCTTATAAACCCAGATTTTTATTTCTTGAAAACGTTCCAAATCTTATGGAACACGATAACGGAAAAACTTTTAATCTCATCCACAACGTTTTATCAGAACTTGATTATTCTATTAGGTACAGAGTTTTACGTGCGTCAGAATATGGTGGAATCCCCCAAATTCGAGATAGAATATATATTGTAGCTTTTCGTGAGCAAATGGACTGTGACCTGTTTCAATTCCCCGATAAAATGGATTTAGGTATTACCATTGAAGAGGTTTTGCATAGAAAACAAAAAAGGCATGATATATATTATTATTCTGTGGAAGACGACTTTTATAAAAAGGCATCAAAGATTGTCACAAAACGAGATTCCATATACCGTGTTTATCGTGATAGTATAAAAATAACGCAGAATTATATGTGCCCGACATTAACAGCTTCAATGGGAATAACAGCAAATCAGGTTCCTCTTGTGCTTGATGATTATGGAGTGCGTAAATTAACGATACAAGAGTGTCTTGATTTCCAGGGGTTTTCAAAAACGTTTAAGTTCCCACGAACAATTACTTTAAGGGATGCGTATAAGCAGATTGGTAATAGTGTAGTTGTACCAGTGATAAGAAGAATTGCAGAAGAAATTAAGAAGGTATATTATGTTAGATTTTGAAACAGAAGAATTATTAAAAGAAATTATCGAAAATGAGAATGGATATCCTGAAATATTAAGACAAAAGTTCCAATCTGTTAAAGGGTTAGATAGTGAGATACTTCGTGCGAAAATCAAACGATTAATTGATGAAGGGTATATTTCGAAAATTCAATGGGCAGATAATTTGCCATACAACGGTAGAATTGAGCAAAAAGGCAGAACTTATTTTGAGACAAAGAAAAAAGTTGAAATGTTATCTAAACTTGTAAAAGAAGCGACTAGCAAAATATTTATAAGCCATAGAGTGATTGACAAAGATTTTGCTGATATACTTGCAGATTTTCTTTTTGCAATTGGTGTGCCGAGAGATAAGGTTTTTTGTTCATCGTTGCCTGGAAATGATGTGAATGAAAATATACCAAAGGAAGTGAAAGAATCTCTTCTGAATAGTTGCCTTAATATTGCTATTTTATCTTCAGACTATTATAAAAGTGCATACTGTCTTAATGAAGCGGGTGTCTTTTGGATACAAAAAACGCCTATAATTACAATTGGACTTCCTGAAATTTCTCAAAACAATATGATAGGTTTTTTAGATAGTTATAATATATTACGAAGGTTTGATGTAGAAACAGATGTAGCTCATATCTGCGATATTGTATGTGATGTCTTAAATATAAAACAGCCAAAAGGTACCGTGTTAACTACAGCAAGACAAAAACTTGAAAGCCAATATAAGGCTTGTTTAGGTAGACGAAAAGCTACTATTTCTAATGAGGTTGAAGTTGAAATAGATGATGTTACTACTGATGACGAAAAAGTTCTCCTATATTATATTGCTGAAAGAAACACTCGGAAAATTAAAAAAATCTCGTTCAGTAAATGGCTACAAAATAACGAAATATATGATATTGATATAGATAATGCTTTTGATTTATTATCTTGCATAGGTAATGGAGCCTTAAATAATGACGAATTAGAGCTAGATATAAAAACATTTAGAAAACACTCGAAATGTTCTCAAGAGAAAAAAGAAGTTTTACGCTTGGCTGTAAAAAAACATACCAAAAAAAGTTCAGATGCTTTCAATAAATTATGGGAGTGTGGGGCTTTAGTCGATGATATAAAACTGTTTTTGGCATATATAATAGACGAAAGAGTTTCTTATTTTGGTTCAAGATGGAAAGCAGATGAGCAGGTTGCCCATATTAAAGAATGGGAAAGCAAACATAGTTTAATATTATCTACTCTTTCTGAAAATTATGGAACATGTTTATCCTATTTTATAGAGAACGGGTTTGTTTATGAAAATGAATGGACAAGTCACGGAAACGCTAGAGAGTATGCTCTTTGCGAATCTTTAAAAAAGTTACTCTTTCAAGAAAACGACAGATATATTTCCGAATTAATAAAAGTTAAAAAGGATAATTATAGTGACTTGCCTTTTTAATAATAGCAGTACGTATATATTTTTGAAACGATAAAAAGAGGTCAGGAATGGTTAAAGAAGTGATACACGATCCGATTTTTCTTGCGAGAAAGTCGGAGTTGGCGACAAAGGATGATTTGCAAGTTGCTCAGGATTTGTTGGACACGCTGATTGCCAACAAAGATGGATGCGTTGGTATGGCAGCGAATATGATTGGCTTGCACAAGCGCATTATTGTATTTGATAACGAAGGTACATATATGACGATGTTTAATCCTGAGATTATCAAGAAATCAGGACCATATGATACCGAGGAAGGTTGTCTTTCTCTTATTGGAGGTCCCCGCCCGTGTAAGCGATATCAATCTATCAAAGTACAATGGCAAACCGCCGAATTTCAAACTCGTATTAAAACTTTTATCGGTTGGACAGCACAGATTGTTCAGCATGAAATAGATCATTGTGATGGCGTTTTGATTTAATGTGTGAATATTGAAAATATAAGTTTATTAGGAGGAGAACATTATGCCAGCTCAGGTAGTAGATTTGTTTTGTGGTGTAGGTGGCCTTACTCGAGGTTTACTAGATGCGGGACTTGATGTAGTTGCAGGTTTTGACATTGACCCTACATGTCAATTTACATATGAACAGAATAATAATGTTAACTATAACATGCGCAATATTAGAGAGGTAACTGGCGATGAAGTACAAGAATTATATAATCCCGATGCAATTAAAATATTGGTTGGATGCGCCCCTTGCCAACCTTTTTCTCAAATGAGGTTTAAGTTGAGAGATGCTAATACGAAAGATGAAAAATATGATTTGTTGCTTGAGTTTGGCAGACTAATTGAAGAAATACAACCAACGATAATTTCAATGGAAAATGTGCCACAAATTCGCGAAACTACAATTTATAATCAGTTTTTAGAAATTTTGAGTGCAAATGGGTATAACATAGATTCAAAAGTGATTTTTTGCCCTGATTATGGTATTCCTCAAACGAGGAGAAGATTTGTTCTTGTGGGATCGTTACTTGGTCCTATAAGGATAATTCCTCCTACTCATAATCGTAATGATGTTCATGTAAGTGACCATATTAGAAATCTTCCGCCATTAGAGGCAGGAACTGTAGATCCAAATGATCCAATGCACCGTTCATCGGCATTGTCTGAGAAAAATTTAGCAAGAATAAGGGCGTCTATTCCTGGTGGTACTTGGAGAGATTGGCCAGAAGAACTTAGATGTGAATGTCATAAAAAAGCAAGTGGTCAAACTTATAGTTCTGTATATGGTCGTATGACATGGGAACAAATAGGTCCCACTATTACAACTCAGTTTTACAGTTATGGAACCGGTAGATATGGACACCCTGAACAAGATAGAGCTTTATCTTTACGTGAAGGTGCATTATTACAAACATTCCCAATTACTTATAATTTTATAAATCCAGATGCTCCATTTGTTTTTGGTGACATTGCTAGGCATATTGGAAATGCAGTGCCTGTAAGGTTAGGAGAGATTATCGGTATTTCCATACTTAATCATCTTCAGGAATATCAAGTGGAATTATAGGAGGTTAAAAATCAATGGATCAATTCAACTTTAATATATCGTTAAGTGTGTTAAATCATCTGGGAAGAAACCTGTATAGAAATGTTATCACAGTAATTGGTGAAGCAATTTCTAATTCATGGGATGCCGATGCCAAAAATGTATGGATACAGATTGACAGAGATAATAATGTTATGTGTATACTTGATGACGGAACGGGTATGACTCCTGAAGATTTTCAGAATAAATTTTTGAAAATAGGTTATTCAAAACGAAAAAGAGGCCGTTATAAAACAAATACAGGGCGCCCTTTTATCGGCAGAAAAGGCATAGGTAAATTAGCATTGCTATCATGTGCGGAAAGAATACATATCGCCACAAAGACAGTCGACACTGATCTAATAGGTGGGATCATTGACAACTCTGGGTTGGATAAAGCTATTAGCGATGACCTGAATTCTCAAGAATATAAACTTGAAATACTGGAAAAAGATTTTTCAGAACAAATGAATAAAATATCTCATGGTACACTAATATATTTTGATTCCGTAAATAGTGGAATATTTAACACAGTTGAATATATAAAGAAAGCAGTGGCTTTGTATTTCAGATTTGCTTTATTAGATAACAACTTTCACATATATATAAACGATCAAGAAATTACAGAAAATTTATTGGTCGAATTTTCCAGCAATACACAGTTTTTATGGAAGATTAACGGAATGAACGATCCGCTAATTAACTCAATGAATAATCTTCAAGAAACGACGGAACTAGACTCGTCTCTTCCAATCAAAGGATACATTGCATCTGTAAAAAAGCCATCTCAAATTAAAATTAGAGGAACACAGGAAAAAGTAACAATAGACTTATTTGTAAATGGCCGTTTAAGAGAAAAAGATATTTTAAGACATATCCCTACGGCAAGAATCGTAGAAAACTATGTATATGGGCAAATCCATTACGATGCCCTTGATACAGGCGACTCAAAAGATGTTTTTACTAGTAGCCGAGAAGGTGTTATTTCTGACGATCCGTTATTCAAAGGTTTTTTAGCAGAAGTTGAAAAATTATTTAAACAAATCATGGATGATTGGGACAAGCTTAGAAGGAAACAAGGTGATGATGGAGATCCCGATAACCCTATTATCACAAGAAAAGCCAGAAAGGCACAAGAGTTATATAATAGCACATTAGAAGATTTTGCAGGCAGTAAAACTTTTGGCCAAAAGGGTGGACAAGTCGAAAAATGGGTTCAAGAACTATCTGAAGAATCTCAATTTAATATTCCATCATATACCGAATGCTTTATTTCTGAAAATCTTTTAAGAAAATATACTGACTATGTTAAATTAGAATTAAGCAAAGAGGCTTTGCAGGAGGCTGATAGATGGAAAAATGCGGAAAATAATAACAAAGAAAAAGCGAACATTAGTTATATGGTGCGCCAATCAGAAAGCCCGACATTTTATCTTGATATGACACATTTGGCAAATTGGATAGATAAAGTAAATAAAACAGAAGAAGCTGGTTTAAGCCGTTCTGCAGTTGTGTATAAACCGATGCGTGATGCCGTTGGTCACACATCATTATTAACTGAAACAGCGAAGCAACAACTTAATACAGAATATGAAAATATAAAAGCAAGATTAATTAAATTGTTAAAAGACTTTGATAATCAAACAAAATGATGAATTTGAGCAAATAATTGTACACGATTAAGTACATGGCTCAATATTTCTCGCAAAAATTCCCACCTGTCTAATAAGGAATTGGTAAAATGATAGATAGAAGAACTAAAAATGCGGAGATATTCCGTGATACCGAACATAGATATAAATCTGATTCTGAGTTAATTGACATCGTTCAAGAATCAACTCAAAACCAGGTGTTTATCCCTGAAAAATCAGCAGTCAATTTTTCAGAACAACCTAAGACAGATAAAGCAAAAATTGTCGTTAGCGGTAAACGTTCGCTTGAGGCTGCGGAAGTGTATGCGAAGCAGGGCAAGAAAGTATGTGTTTTAAACTTTGCTTCGGCTACTAATCCCGGTGGCGGCGTAGTTAATGGCTCATCGGCACAGGAAGAATGTATTTGCCGTTGCACGACTCTGTACCCGTGCCTTAAAAACGAAGATTTATGGACAAGTTTTTATGCTCCGCATCGCAAGGCGGCTAACCCGATTTACAACAATGATTGCATCTATACACCTAATGTGTGCGTATTTAAGAGCGATACTAATTTCCCCGAACCTTTACCAAGAGATGAATGGTGGAGGGTAAATATATTGACTTGTGCGGCGCCGAATCTTCGTGAGCGACCAAGTAATCCTATGAATCCTCACGCAGGATATAAACAGGTAAAAGTTACGCCTGCCGAGTTGGCAACGCTTCTTACTTCTCGAATCAGACGTATTTTTGAAGTGGCTCTAGCAAACGAAAATGAAGTTTTGATTCTCGGTGCTTTTGGTTGCGGTGCATTTAGAAATCCGCCTGAGATTGTAGCAAAGGTTTTCTACAATGTAATGCAAGATTATCTCGGATACTTTGACACGATTGAATATGCTGTTTACCATACCGAACGCGAAGTTGCAAATTATGAAGCGTTCAAAAAAATTATGAATGTATAGGGGATTCTATGCCATTAGAAATTGTAAGAAATGATATAACTAAAATGACGGTGGATGCTATCGTTAATGCTGCCAATGAGTCGCTTTTGGGCGGTGGCGGTGTTGACGGTGCGATTCACTATGCCGCAGGGCCAGGGTTACTTGCTGAATGTAAAACTCTTGGCGGTTGCAAGACCGGCAGGGCAAAGATTACTGGTGGATATAATCTTCCCGCAAAATATATAATACATACCGTCGGTCCAATTTATGAGGACGGTAAGCGTGGAGAAAAGGCTTTGCTTGAGTCTTGCTATCGTGAGTCTTTGGCACTTGCAAAGGCACATAACTGCGAAACTGTGGCTTTTCCGCTCATTTCTTCGGGAGTGTATGGATATCCAAAAGACCAAGCATTAAAGGTGGCCATTGATGTTATTAGCGACTTTCTTCTCGAAAATGAGATGAAGGTCTATATCGTCATATTTGATAAGACGACATACAAAATCAGCGAGAAGTTGTTCTCGGACATTGCCGAGTACATAGACGATAATTATGTGGACGAGCATACCGATTACCGCCGTGAGAGTATGCGGATGAATGCACCGATGCAATCGATTATGGCGGATGAAATATGCGAATATAAAACGCTCTTAGCTGAGGAAGACCTTGATGCCAAACTTAAACAGATTGATGAGAGTTTTTCGCAGATGCTTCTTCGCAAGATTGACGAAAAAGGCATGACCGATGCCGAGTGCTACAAAAAGGCTAACATTGACCGCAAACTGTTCTCAAAGATTCGCAGTGATGTGCATTATAAGCCGAGCAAACCCACTGCAATCGCTTTTGCTATTTCTCTTGAACTCACACTTTCCGAAACTGAAGATATGCTCAAAAAGGCAGGTTTTGCGCTTTCTCACAGCAATAAGTTCGATATTATAATCGAGTATTTTATAAGCAAAGGCAATTACAATATATTTGAAATCAATAAGGCACTGTTTGCCTTTGATCAAAGCTTGTTGGGAGCATAACCTGGAATGTCTACTGTTATAGTCCCATAAAACGGACACTACAGAGTTTATAATTATCACAGACCTAAATCACCAAAGGAGTTGTTAATTTTGGGGTTGTTTGTGATAATGATTTTTGTTGTCGTAGTTCTATGCGGATTCTCTTCGGGAAATACACATACCAGTAATTCCGGAGATGATTTCAATAATGCAAATCAACGCAAGTATGAAAAGGATAATAAAAACACTGAAAAAATTCTGTTTGAGGAAGAAAGTTTCTTCGATGACAACGGAATAGAACATATTATTGATGAAGATTTATACTGTGCCGAGCACGATGACTTTTATGAAGAATTTTAGAAGAGTGGTGATAAAATGAGTTATATAACTACATATCTTAAAAAACATATTGATCCTACAAACGCATCTGCGGATGATATTGATATTATTGATATTTCTCACGCTTTATCATTGCTTTGTCGTGCCAACGGACATTTCGAGCACTTCTATTCAGTTGCACAACATTCAATTAATTGCGCAAAAGAAGCAAAGGCGCGCGGATATTCCGAGCGTGTACAGTTGGGATGTTTATTACATGACGCAAGCGAAGCTTATCTTTCGGATGTGACACGCCCTATAAAAGCGCAACTTCCTAAATATTTAGAAACAGAAGAAAAGCTACAAAACACTATATTTAATAAATGGATTACACCTTCACTTAACCAAGAAGAGATAAAACAAGTTTTTGAAATTGATGATGCTATTTTGTATCATGAATTTTTAAATTTATTAGATGAGAAAATCAGTGATGATGAGCCGAAAATTCTTTCTGAACCAAATTATGACTTTTTTAATTTTGGAGAAGTTGAAAGTGAGTTTATAAGCAAGTTTAAAACACTTATTGGTGAAAAGGAAAACTGTTATGTTGGTGTTGACTGGATAAAAGGTAAGTGGCTTGCGGTAGAACTTGGCAATAATATTGCTCGTTATAATACTTTTGATAATATTAAAGAACTTTGTGAAAAATACGAAAATGTAGATTCTATTTTAATTGATGTTCCAATCGGACTTCCCGAGAACGCTGAACAAGCGGAGGAACGTCCTGACAAGTCTGCTAGGGCGTATCTTAAAAATGCACACCGCAAATCTTCAATTTTTCCTGTACCATTCAGACAAATGGTTTATGCAGAAAATCAAAAAGAATTTTGGGATATAGCAAAATCTTTAGATGCAAAAACTACACCCCAAAGTTATGCGATAATTAAATGCATTCGTCAAGTTGATGAATATTTACGGGATAACCCTAAATGGAAAAATAAACTTTTAGAGAGTCATCCTGAGTGTGCTTTTCAGGCACTTAACAATGGTAAAGGTCTCGAATTTTCAAAGCATACAGAAGAAGGAATTGAATTTAGAACTAAAATATTATCAAAATATGTAAAGAATGTAAAATCACTGCTTATGATTACGCCTAAAGAAGCGAAAGAGGATATTTTAGATGCATTATGTCTTGCAATAACAGCAAAACTTGGTGTTAAGTCAATCCCTGAAAACCCTAAAATTGATAGCGTCGGACTTAAAATGCAAATTTTAGTTGCTGATATTTGAAAGGAAGAAAATCATGTATAAGTTTATCTGCTATCCTAAATGTACTACTTGCCAAAAAGCAAAGAAGTGGCTTGATGACAACAAAATAGATTATGAATTAAGAGATATTAAATTCGATAATCCTTCACTTGAAGAGTTGACCGACTGGTACAATAAAAGCGGATTACCGATAAAGAAGTTCTTTAACACGAGTGGTCTGCTTTATAAATCATTAGACCTTAAAAATAAACTTCCCGAAATGAGCGAGGATAAAATGCTAAAACTCCTTGCAACTGACGGTATGCTGGTCAAACGACCTTTGCTCATAGGTGATGATTTTGTTTTAGTTGGTTTCAAAGAAGCTGAATGGGCGAACAAAAGATAAGGAGTGGAAATTATGGATACACATGAGAAATTAAAAGAAATAAGAAGCGAATACAAACAATATTTAATTGAGAAGCATCCTGAATGGTCCGAGAACACCATCAGCACTCATGTATCAGATGCTTGCTACATTTGGAATAATACTGTTATTCCTGGATTCTGGAAGGTATTTGTTTCTGATGAATCTATGGAAGCTGCAAAGGAAAGCATCAAAGATTTCCTTAAAAACGAAACCAAATCTGACAAATATGAAGAAAGAGCAAACTACTATTTCAAAGACCTTCTTATGCTTAAGGAGTTCTTTGACGTTAAATATGGTGGTGTTGCTAATCGTATTGGCAGTGAGTTCGATGCAGAAGAAGTAATTTATGCTGTGTGTAAGAAATATTATGACGGCACCGTTACCGAAGAAGAAGCGCTTGAAGAATTAAGCGAAAAAGTGCCTTCTTTCAGCATCACATCTCATAAGATGACCCTTGGTTTATTCAATTATATGATTGAAGGCAAGAAATACTCTCGTCGTTCCAATATTGAAATTACCATTTGTTTAATCAAAAACATTGGTAAAGATTATGGAAATGATAAGATGCTCAATGCTCTTTCTGCAACCCGTGAGAACATTATTTATTACTATGGTCAAACCGGAAACAAATCCAATTGTATGAGAAAATGCTGTCAGCAACTTGCAGACGAAAAAGGATTCGATTTATCCTTTGGCGAGGATATGTTTGACGGTATTACACCAAAGAAAAACACATCATCCGCACTGGCAGATGATGATGTTGATTCTACTCGTTATTGGATTTACTCCCCTGGTGACAATGCTTGCAAATGGGACGAATTCTATAAAGCTGGCATTATGGCTATTGGTTGGCACGAAATCGGAGACCTCTCTGTATTTAGCAGCAAGGACGAGATGAAGCAAAAACTCAAAGAAACTCGTGGACAGCAATATTCTTACAAAAATGCTGCCCATGCTACTTGGCAGTTTGCAAACGATATTAAACCTGGCGATGTTATTTTCGTTAAAAAAGGTATGTACAAACTTATTGGCCGTGGTATTGTTACCAGCGATTATCAATACACACCTGATTACGAAGATGAAGAATATTGCAATATTCGCACTGTGAACTGGACACATAACGGTGAATGGGACCATCCTGGTCAGGCCGTTATGAAGACTTTAACTGATATTACTTCATACACCGATTATGTTGAAAAATTGAATGCTTTATTTGAAGATGGTGACCGAGAAATTCCTGATTTAGAAATCACATATCCTTTGTACGATGTGGACAAGTTCCTTGAAGAAGTTTATATGGATATGACCGATTACAACACCTTAGTTGGCCTTATTCGCACCAAGAAGAACGTAATTCTTCAAGGTGCACCTGGCGTTGGTAAAACCTTCGCCGCCAAGAGATTGGCATATTCTATGATGGGACAAAAAGACCAAAACCGTGTAATGTTGGTTCAGTTCCATCAAAGCTATACATACGAAGATTTCATTGAAGGTTTCCGTCCTACCAGTGCCGGTAGTGGATTTGAAATCAAGAAGGGTTCTTTCTATAACTTCTGCAAAAAAGCAGGAGAAGATTTGGAAAATGAATATTTCTTCATTATTGATGAAATCAACCGTGGCAATTTAAGCAAAATCTTCGGTGAGCTCTTTATGCTTATCGAAAATGACAAGCGTGGCAATTCTTTACAGTTGCTCTATTCTGATGAGAAGTTCAATGTTCCGAGCAACGTATATATTATTGGTATGATGAATACTGCTGATAGAAGTCTTGCTATGCTCGACTATGCACTTCGTAGAAGATTTGCTTTCTACACAATGAATCCTGGTTTTGATTCTGTTGGTTTCCGCAATTATAAAACCAAACTTGCCAGCGATAAGATGGACAAGTTAATCGCTTGTGTTGAAAGTCTGAACGGTGTTATAGCCGCAGACGATTCACTCGGTGAAGGTTTCTGCATCGGACACAGTTACTTCTGTAATATTGAAGAGGTTACTGATGCAGTATTATCTAATATTGTTGAATACGAGCTTGTGCCCCTCTTAAAGGAGTACTGGTTCGATGAACCCATTAAAGTGAAAGATTGGTCAAATAATTTAAGGAGTGCAATTAAGTGATTCCGATAAAGAATATTTACTATATGCTTTCATATGCGTTTCAAATCCTTAATGAGCAAGGTTATAAAAACCTTGCCACTGAGGACTTCGATAATGCCGGAGATTTATGTGCTGCTATTTTAATTCGTGGTATCACATATCAGTTGAAACGTGGTCTTGGGCGTGAGTATATATCTGAAACAGATACGATATCGGCAATCCGTGGTAAAATTGAAATTACTGAATCTATCAAAAACCAGAGTATGATTCGCAGTCAAATGGTTTGCACTTACGATGAATTTTCAGTAGATTCGCCATTGAACCAAATCATAAAATCCACTGTGATGCTTCTACTTAAAGGGGATATATCCAAATCCCGTAAAAAAGAGCTTCGCAAACTAATGGTGTATTTTGATGATGTTTCGGCGGTAGATGTTCGCTCCATTAATTGGGCAATCAATTATAACCGCAACAATCAAACATATCAGCTATTAATTACAGTCTGTTTTTTGGTTGTTAAAGGATTGTTGCAGTCAAAGAGCGATGGTTCTGTAAAGATGATGGATTTTTTGGATGAGCAAAGAATGTGCCACTTATACGAGAAATTCATTCTCGGATATTATAAGAAGCATTATTCTCCAAGAATCACGGCATCCGCCTCGCAAATCGAGTGGGCATTGGATGATGGCATTAGCGCAATGCTTCCAATCATGCAGAGCGATATTATGCTCACCTATAAAAAAGGCGACGTCAATAAAACCTTAATTATTGATGCAAAGTATTATGCACACACCACACAGGTACAATACGATGTTCATACCTTGCATTCAAATAATCTGTATCAGGTATTCACTTATGTGAAAAATAAAGCATCCAAAGGCGGAGAGGTTTCGGGTATGCTCCTTTACGCCAAGACAGATGAAGAAATATACCCGAACAATGAGTATCAAATGAGTGGTAATAAAATCACAGTAAGAACACTGGACTTGAACTGTGATTTCGAATCAATTGCCGCTCAACTGGATAATATTGTTCAGCAACATTTCAATTTATAAATTTGTCGCTTGGCATGCGACCTAACCTCTCTTTTGTTGATGTACAATGATGACATCAAATGAAAGAGAGGTTTTTTATTATGAAAAACACAAACAAAAACAACATTACTGAACTCGTATTTATTTTGGACAAAAGTGGCTCGATGGCTGGTCTTGAGAGCGATACAATCGGCGGTTTTAACTCGATGATTGAAAAGCAGAAGAAAGAGGATACACCTTGCTATGTATCTACAATTCTTTTCAACGGCGAAAGCGAAGTTGTTCATGACCGAGAAAAACTTGGTGAGATTCAGTCTATGACTGATAGAGATTATATTGTTGGCGGATGTACCGCATTGATTGATGCCATTGGCGGTGCGATTCATCATATCGGTAAACTCCATAAATATTTTGGTGAGAGTGCGCCGGAGCACACTATGTTTGTAATCACAACTGACGGTCAGGAAAATGCAAGCCACCGTTACACAAGCGAACAGGTTAAAAAGATGATTGAGCGACAAAAAGAAAAATACGGTTGGGAATTTCTTTTTATCGGTGCTAACATCGATGCAGTTGAAACGGCAGCTCGTTACGGCATTGATAAAGACCGCGCAGTAAACTATAACGCAGATGGCGAAGGCACTCATATTCTATATGAAACGGTTGCAAAAGCAGTTTGCAATGTCAGAGCAAGCGCACCGCTTAGCGCAGACTGGTCTGAAGAAATCAACGCTGACTACCAACGCAGAGGTAAAAAGAATAAATAATATTTTAGGCGAGGGTTATACCTCGCCGTATTTTTTTGTTTGTATGAGTAAAAAAGTCGATTAGAAAAACATGGGGCAAAATATGGGGCAGTTCAAAAACATGGGGTGAAACA